>CAWJOB010000002.1:0-500390 GCA_963844445.1 uncultured Gemmatimonadales bacterium | reverse complement strand
CAAATCACCTTCGTCAGCACCTCGTCCGCCACCAGCTGCCGTCGAACCCCTGGCCGACGATCCGCACCCGGTCGAAGTCCGGCCCGGCACATCGGGAACACGTACACCGCGTCCGTCTCCGGGTCGAGCAGCTCCCGGCTGAACAGCAGGATCTCCTCCACCCGGTTCGGCGGCAGGTCGCCGAGGAACACGCTCTTCTGCACCCGGTACAGCCCGAAGTCCAGGCACCGCCTGCGCGACCTTCGCCCGCGTCCGGTCCTTCGTGATGTCGTACACCACCCACGTCAGCACGGCGGCTCCTCCTCCTCGGCTCGTCCGCGGCCACGCCGAGTCGTCGGCTCGGACGCCGGGCTCCTCCGGCCTCGTCCGCCGGCATCGCCTCCGTGGCGCCCTCGCTCCCACAGCCGCCGCGTCTCGACGACCGCGGCAGCGTCGTTCCTGCCCGAGCAGCGCGTTCGCCAGGGCGTGCGCCTCGTGCTGGATCACGTCCCGCTGCTTCAGGTTGCGGTACTTGCCCGGCCTGCCCCGGACCGGGTAGCGCACCGCCTTGTCCAGCCGCTCGTTGAACGACGGTCAGGAGCGCCGCCCGCCCGTCCTTGCGTCAGCGCCACCCCGCCGGGCACCGCCTCGAAGCAGCCCTGCCTGCACCCGCCGGCCCGGTGAACAGCAGCACCACCGCCCGCTCGGCCAGGATGCGGAACGGCTCGATCAGGTCGAACACCAGCGACGGCTTGCCGTAGTTGTCGGTGTGCAGGAAGCCCAGGCACGGGTCCAGCCCGGCCAGGATGCACGCCTTCTCCACCAGCGCCGTACAGCACCCCGTAGGCCGTAGTTGAGCATGGCGTTGAAGGCGTCCCGCGCCGGGCTGCCGGCTCCGGCCCGTCGAACCGGTACGCCTCCGGCACCAGCCGGCTCAGGCACGCGAAGTACGCCCGCCCGGCCGCTGCCCTCCAGGCCCATCAGCGTCCCGCGGCCGCTCGTCCAGCGTCCCGGCCAGCGCCGGCGACCTTCGCCAGGCAGTCCGCGATCCCGTCCAGGGCGCGGGCGGAACACGTCGTCCGGCGCCGGGCCGGCGGTGCTCGCAGTTCGGCGAGGAACTCGGCCTGGTTGCGGAGCTTGGCCTCGACCCAGCCGCGGGCGAACGCCGAGCCCCTCGGCGGTCGCGGCGGCCTCCAGCTGGCGGCGGCGGATGGCGGTCGTGCTGCCGATGCCGGGGCAGCCAGACGCGGGCGTACGGGTCGCCGTACCTGTCGAGGAAGACGACGTCGATGTTGTGCTCGCTGGCGAGTTGGATGGCGTCGGTGGTCAGGGTCGCCCCGGTGGCGACGAGCAGCGCCGGTCACCTTGTGGGCGGAGAGCGCCTGCTCCCGGCCGCCGGCCCGGATGACGAACCGGTCCCCGGTCCGGCGGACGGACGCCCCGAAGGTGTTGACGACGACCTGCACCGGTGACTCCAGCCCGGCCTGAAGGCGGGTTACCCGAGGGAAAGGGAATGGTTCGATAGTGTGGAAGTACCAGATCGGAGGGGTGCAATGTCGGATGGTGGAGGCCGGGGTGGCGTTCGTGACGCTGGACCTGAGCTACCACACCGGCGTCGGGCACCTGGGACACGCACGGCGACAACATCCCGCCCTACGGCGGCATCAGCAAGGGGCTGAAGCCGCTGTTGCCGCTGTTCGACCACCTGCTCACGACGCTGGTGGACGACCTGGCCCAGCGCGGCATACTCGACGACGTGCTGGTGATCGCGATGGGCGAGTTCGGCCGCACGCCGCAAGCTGGGCACGCAGGGCAGCACCGACGGCCGCAACCACTGGCCGGTGGTCATGTCGATGTGCCTGGCCGGCGGCGGGCTGCGGCACGGCCAGGTGATCGGCTCGACCGACGGCGGACGGCGGCCAGATCGCGAGCGGCCGGTGACGCCGGCCGACCTGGCGGCGACGATCTACCAGCACATGGGCGTGCCGCTCGACGCCGCCTACCACGACGCCACCGGCCGACCCTGGCCGGCGCTGGAGCACGGCCGACCACTCGCGGAATTGTTCTGACCCGGGGCCTGCCGGGCCGCGGCGCCCCGAGCGGTCGCGGCCCGAGGGCGTCACGCCGGCCGGGTGCCCGTCGGCCACGTTCTCCTGCGGCCGGCCCAGCCGGACCTTGGGCCCGACGGCATCGTGCGGGCCGGCCGGGTCGTCGGACACGCCGGGGCCGTTCTGCCGTGGCCGTGGGGCCCGAGGTCCGATCGCGGGCGGGGGGCGGGGCGGCCCCGACGCCCCCGCGGGGCCGGGCGCGCGGCCCCGGCCGAGATGTTGAAATCGATTTCTAAATCTTCCCCCGGCCCGAGAGCCAGCCCTGGACCGCCCGGTAGAGGCCGGCGCCGTCCGCGCCGGCGGCCCGGGCGCGGTCGAAGCGGGCGTGCAGCCCGCCCTGCTTGCTCTCCCGGTACGCCGCCGAGGACCCGCGCAGGCGGGGCGTGTCGCCGGCGTGGACCAGCCTCGACCAGTCCGGCCAGGTGTCCGACCGGCCTGCCCAGCCCGCGCAGGTGCTCCCAGACCAGCCGGGTGGCGCAGGTCGCGTCGCGGTCGTCGCGCGCCGGCGGCTTGTGGTCGAACGGCAGCAGGCGCGGCTCGTGCAGCCCGCCCAGGCCCACGACGCCGTCCACCCGCGGCCCCCGCGACCAGTCGTGCCGGGAAGCCAGGAACACGACCCCGGCCCGGCCGCCGACCAGGTAGCGGTCGGCCAGCCAGCCCGCCGCCAGGGCGTCCACATCCGGTCTTAATGTGGGTGGCGATCACCTTTGGGCTGCCGCCCCGGCGCCTCGGCGCACCGTGCCGCTGCGGAGGTCCACCGCCATCGCGGCCAGCAGCACCAGGCAACCAGCCCTGTGATTGGCCGCGACTCGACCGGAAGCGGGCGCTGGGCGGCGATCCGGGGCCGCACGGCTACCTGCGGATCACCCCCGCCGGCGGGTCGATCGAGGTCGGCCACCTCCACTACTCGCCGCGGCTGCAGGCGGGAGCCCGGCCGCGACCGAGGCGATGTACCTGATGATGCGGACGGCGTTCGAACTCGGCTACCGGCGGTACGATGGAAGTGCGACGCATGAACGCAGCGTCGCGCAGGGCAGCCCAGCAGAACAAGCACAACTAGAACTCGGGCAGGTGGACGAGGTTGGCGGCACGCGAGTTTACAACCAGTCATCGAGCAGGCCGGACTGTCGCACCTGCTGCCTCAAGCGGTGCAGGCGGACGCGCAGGAAGGCCCGCCGCAGCCGCCCCGGGACGAGGCCGGCGGCGACGAGCTTCAGTCGGACCGTCGTCCGGCAGGCGGCCGGACGAGCCGGCCGGGGCGACCTTGTACCGGCCCCACCAGAGGTGGCCGGCGCGGGCGGTGAGCGTGACGTTGATCGGCATGGGGGGCGATCCGGGCAGGGCGGGCGGCCCCGCGGCGGGCGGGGACAGGGATGAACCCCGGGCCGGGCCGCGGGTCGCACGGCCCCACCGCCCGGATGCCGTTTCCCGCCCTATACGCCCGCCCAGTGAACGTTCGCCTCGTAGGCGGGCCGCGGCCGCCTCGGGGGCGTTCGTGCCCCGGGGCCGCCCCGGCGCACGCTCCGGGGCCGGCGGCGGGAGGAATCCGAAAAAAAATGCCGCGGCGCTGTCCAGTCGTGCGCCGGGATTCCGACAGCACGGGTCGGGGCCGGCCGCGTGGCCCGGGCCCCGACCCGTCAGTCCCCCCCCGGTGAGCCCGTGGACGCGTTACAGTTCCGACAGCTATCCTCCCCGCCGGTCGCCCTCGCGGCCTGGGCCGGCCCGCGGCCGGCCGAGGGCGGCCCGCCCGCCGCCTACGCCTACGCCATCGACCGCGGCCGCCGCCTGGTGAGGGTGACGGCGGCCGGCCCCTACGACTTCGCCGCCGCCCTGGCGGCGACTGCGCACCGTCCGGGCCGACCCGGGGTTCCGCCCCGGCGACCGGGTGCTGGTGGACCTGCGCGGCGCCGCCGGCGCCCCCACCCCGGCCGAGGTGCGGGCGCTGGCCGCGGTGCAGTCGCACCCGGCCGGCTTCCTGCTCAGCCCGGTCGCGCTGGTGGTCGGGCGGCGCCGGGCGGAGGCGACGGCGGTCCTGGCGCGGCGGTGCCGGTCGCGCGGGGCCGCCTGCCGCGCCTTCCGCACGGAGGCGGCGGCCCTCGCCTGGCTGGCCGACCCGCGGGCGCCCTGACGAGACGCCCGCGCCCGTCGCCCCGAGCCGAGGGGTCCGCCATGGCGCCGCACCCGACCGCCTGCCCCCGCTGCGGCTCCGCCCGCCTCCACGCCGTCGCGGAGCGGACCGACCGGGCGCCCGGGCGGACCCGGCCGCGCCCGACGGGCAGGCTCCGGCCCGGGCGGCCGCGCGGGAGTACCTGACGCGGTACTACGCCTGCGGCGACTGCGGCCACGGCTGGGGCGTCATGCGCCTCTCCCCCGGCCGCTGACGGGCCTGCGGCGGAGCTGGGGCGGCACAACACGCAGAGAGACTCGCGGTCACCGCCCCGGTTGGTGTCTGACGCAGCCGCCCGCTTCCCGTCCGACCCCGCAGACCTGGCTCGCCGCTGCTCCCGTCCGCCCGCGGATCTTTCACACCACCTTCACGTCCGCTGACCCGACGGCCGCTATCATAACCGCCGCCCACCGGACCGCCGGCATTTGCCCGGTGCGATAGCCGTCCCCCTACTTATGGAAGTGTTGATGATTCGCCATGAGCAGGTCCGCCGCGCGTTCACGCTGATCGAGCTGCTGGTGGTGATCGCGATCATCGCGATCCTCATCGGCCTGCTGCTGCCCGCCGTCCAGAAGGTCCGCGAGGCCGCCGCACGCATGAGTTGCTCCAACAACCTCAAGCAGCTCGGCCTGGCCATGCACAACTTCGAGTCGTCCTACGGCGCGTTCCCGCCGGCGGCGGTCGAACTGGCGGCCGGGTACCCGCCGCTGGGGGTGCCCGCGGCCAGCCCGGCGCTGCAGCACGGGTGGGCCGGCGTTCGTCCTGCCGTTCGTCGAGCAGGAGGCGCTCCGGAACAACGTACCGGCTCGACCGCGACTGGCGGCACGCCGACAACCAGCCGGTCGTCAGCGTCCCGCTCAAGGTGTTCCAGTGCCCGTCGTCCCCGAACGCCGGCCGGGTGTTCGACTACAACGCCGGCGGCGGGTTCGGCACGATCAAGATCGGCACCAGCAGCTACGCCCCGCTCAACGCCGTGCAGGCCGCGCTGATGACCCACGGGCTGGTGGACAACACCCCCGGCGACGCGCGGCTCGGGATCATGCGGAACGCGGAGATGCGGCAAGGTCACGGAGATCACCGACGGCACCTCGAACACCCTGATGCTGGCCGAGGACGCCGGCCGCCCGGAGCGGTACGAGAAGGGGAAGCTGATGTCCGGCGCGACGGTGAGCGGGGCCGCGTGGGCCGACCGCGACGCCCCGTACGACCTGCACGGGTCGTGGCTTCGACGCGGCGACGGGCCGGTGGAAGGACGGCAACGCCACCAACCCCGGCCGTGTGCCCGCTGAACTGCCACAACGGCAACGAGGTGTACGCGTTCCACCCCGGCGGGGCGCACGTCGCTCATGGCCGACGGGTCGCGTCCGGTTCTCCGCGAGGGCTCGACATCCGCATCCTCGCCCGGCTGATCACCCGCGCCGGCGGCGAGGTGGCCTGTCGGCCGACTAGCGCGGGCGCGGCCCATCAGGCCCCGCCCACCGCGGCGGGTCGTCCGGGCATGCCTGCTCGGCCCACGAGCGCTTCTTGTCCACCGGGCAGCCGCACTTCCCGCAGGTGTCGTGGACGCGGTGCTCGCAGGTCAGGTACAACTCGATGCGGCCCCGGTAGGCGGCGTCATCGGCGAGCCGCTGGCCGCCCTGCGCATGCCCGCCAACGCCTTGGCGAAGTTCGGCGCTTCACGAGCACGCCCGGCGGCGTCGCCCTCAGTCCGCGTCCAGGCGCACAGCGTGATCAGCCCGGGGTTGGTGGCGACGGAGCGGCGGACGGTCCATTCCCGCTGCTCCGCCAGGAACCGGCCACCCCCGCCATCACGCCGGCAGCCGCCCCCCTCTCCCTGAACGTCGCCGTGCAGTCGACGACGACCCGGCCGCGCACCCGGGGGGCGTGCCGCAGCAGTTCCCGGTAGACCGCATCGGCCGGCGGTGCATGTTGTCCAGGAACAGCAGGTCCGTCTCCTCGATCTCGACCTCCAGGGAGTCGCCCAGCCGCGCCGCGAAGCAGTCGCCCAGGAACCGCGCCAGGTGTTGCCACTCCGGCTTGGCGCCCGTCGCGTAGCTGACCGGCCGGCCCGGCCCGCCCGCCGCAGATCCTCGGCCAGCCGGGCGTACTCACCCCGGGCCTCGTACGCCGCCTCCGCCGCAGGCCGCCGCCTGCCGCCGCTACCCGGGCGCCCGCCACCGCGCGGGCGGTGGGTCATCGTCGTCGTCTCCACGGGGGCAATGGTCACGGCGCCGGTGTCAGACGGCGGCCCGCCGGTAGGCGGCGACGAACTCGGGGGGCCATCCGTTCAGCGGCAGTCCGTAGGTGAGCCCGAGCCCCACGGCATCGGCCATGAACGCCTCGTCCCGTTCCGGCCCTGCGGGCGGGGCCGCGAGTTGCGGGTCCGGGTCGCTGAGGAGCCGCTGATACCGCCGCAGCTCGACTTCGAGCTGCCGGTCTGTTTCCCGGGTCGGCCACGGGCGCCGTTGCCCGCTCCAGCCGCGCGAGCCGGCCGGCGACTCGGTTCCCGCCCAGCCAGTTCATCGCACCCCCCTCGGCGCCGGACGGGTCCCAGTCGTCGGACCGCTCGTACACTTTTCGCGTCGGCCAGTTCCCAGCCCGCCGGGCGGCCACATGCCCGGCCCGTAGCTCCGGATGACCGTCCCGGACTGCCAGTCGTAATCGAGCGGCAGCGGCTCGAGGCCGGCGAGGGTGATGCGGGTGATCGACTCGGCGGTCTCGCCGTCCGGCCCGAGCACGACCTGGATCAGTTCGGACTCGGGCTCGCCGTCGGCCGGCCGGCTCCAGCGCCGCCACCCCCGTCCTTCCAGTCGGCTGACGCCCCGCCCCCATTTTCGGCCCCCTAGACGTCGCTGATGCGGGCGCCGCGGGCCCAACCTTGAGCAGGCGACGCCGGCGGGCCAGCCGCCCGCCAGTCGTAGCCGTCGGGCAGCCGCGCCCGGCGGCCCCGGTCGGTCGCAGCCGAACACCTCGACGGCCCCGCCGCCATCGGCGGCGAAGGCGATCAGCAGCCCCGCCGGGTCGCCGGACGCCGGCGGAGGTTGTGACCGCTCCAGCGGCCCCGATCCGCCGGGCCACGGCTCATCGGCCCGTCTCCTGCTCGCGGGCCGCCTCCAGCAGCGCGACCCGCTCGGCCGGGTCGGCGGCTCCACGCCGCGGAACGTCTGCTCCAGCACGGCCACGGCCGCCAGGACGCGCAGCCGCTAGGCGGTCGCAGCCGAGCGCGCCCGCAGCGCCGCGACCGCCTCGGTGCTCGCCTGCTGGAGCACGGTGACGGTCTGCTCGACGACCTGCCGCCGGGCGGCCAGGTACGCGGCGGGGCCGGAACGCGGGGTCGGCCAGCCAGCCCCGCAGCGACCGCTCCGAGACGCCGGCGGCCGCGGCGGCGGCCGCGACCGTGGGCTGGGCGAGCAGGCCGGCGATGGCCTGCTCCTGCTTCCGACCCACCTCCCGTGCCCGCCCGCCATGAGGAGCCCCAGGTTGCCGCAGGTTGCCGCCGCCCCATTTTAGCGCAACACGCCCTACCCCGGCCGCCCGCCGTCGGGCAACACCCGCACGTCGCCGTGCCGCTCGCCAGCGTCCCGCAGGTAGGCGAGCCCCAGTAGAGGGCCAGTCGCTCCTCGGCGAAGCCGCGGCCGACCCGCCGCCCGCCCGCTGGTGGAGCCGACCCCACGGGTAGGACGTCGCGGACTGAGGGGCCGGAGTGGCGTCAGGCGTCACCAGGCGGGACTCCTCGCCACGGGCCGCGTTTGAACGCGGCCGCCGGGCCGCCGGTGGCCCGCCGGTGTCGGGCCACCGGCGGCCCGGACCTTGCTGCCTTTTGACTCGTCGCCCGCCGGGAGGTCGGCGGACGCCGGCCTCCCCCGATGGAGGACGCCTCGATGAGTCTCAGCCGCCGATACGCCCGAGTGCTCCCGGTGGTCGTCCTGGCGGTCGCCGCCGCGCGGGTGGCCGGGGACCCGCCCCGCAAGCCGGACTACCGGGTCACCGCCGAGGGCCTGATGAAGGAGGTGGCGGCCGACCCCAAGGCCGCCGCCGCCAAGTACGCCGGGAAGGTGGTCGCCGTCACGGGCCAGGTATCCAGCATCGACTCGCCGTACGCCAGGAACGTCCTCGCCCTCGAGCGCCGGGAAGCGAAGGCCGACCGACGCGTCCGGCCTGTTCGTCGACGGCGACCTGGCCCCCGGCCAGGCGGCCAAGGGCCGGCTGCTCGCCCGCGGCCAGCGGGTCGAGATGACCGGCGCGGTCGCCAAGGTCGAGGCCGACCGGGTGACCCTGAAGGGGTGTACGTTCACCGAGGTCGAGAAGGCGGCCCTCCCGGCGGTCACCGCCAAGGACCTGGTGGCCGCCTATGCCCGAGACCCGGCCGCCGCCGGCCGGCGGTACGGCGACCTGGCCGCCCGCAAGCAGTTCATCCTCACCGGGGTGGTGCGGGAGGTGCGGGACACCCGGTACTCGAACAAGGTCGTGGTCCTGGAGCCGGCCGGCAAGCTGGCCGTGTCCGTCAGCCTGTCGCGGGAGGACGCGGAGGGGCTCAAGCGGGGCGACGCGGTGAAGGTGAAGGCCGACTGCCGGGGGCTCGGGCACTCGGAGTTGGCGGGCCAGGTCCTCTGCGACGGTGTTCGGCTGAAGGACGGTCCCGGCAGGGAGTCGAGCGCCGGGGCGGCCCGAGGGGTGCCGGGGGCGACGGCAGTCCCCGCGGCCGGGGCCGGGGGCAGCCACCAGTCCGTGCCGCCGCCGGCAACCGTCCCCGCAGCCGGGGCGGCCGATCGTCGCCAGCGCCTGCCGGGCCTCGTCCGGGTCGTCCGAGGACGACCGTGACGCACGGGCCGGGGCCGTAGTGGGGGGCAGTGGCTGACGGTCGTATAGGCTGTCCGGTCGGGCGGAACGAACCCGCCGGCCCACAGCGTCGGTGCCAGAGGCAGCGGGCCACCAGCGCCAGGACTGGTGCCGGCGGCCGCAGCGGGGGCACTCGACCCCGGGCGACCAGACGGGCGTCACGGTTGTCACCACCGTCATTCTCCTTGTCGGCCCCGGCCGCCGATCGGTGGTGTCGGCCGGGGTCACGGCGGCATCCTCGGGGTCGGTCACAGGTTGGCCACCACGAGCAGCACCGTCGGCATGGCAGGCAGGCCGAGTGTCATGCGGTTCGCTCGGGGTCTACCTCGCTCCTCACCGAGTCGGCTGGCGTTTATCGATCTTTCTTCTTCCTCGAAGTTCTTGCGCCGGGCCAGTCGTTGCCGATGCGCCCGGCCAGGGTTTCGCTGAAGGCCATCGGTGACTCCTGTCGGCGGTCGTCGGGCGGTCCGGGCCGCTCACGACCGTCTCGTTGTCAGGTTGCGCGGCGACTCGACGGACCGATCCATCGCCCAGCCGTGGCACTCGGGGAAGAACTCCGCACTCGCCGGGCGGAACGGGAGCCAAATGAGTTCGTGTTCGGCCTCGGTTTTCAACGTCGCGATGAAGTCGGCCAGGAAAAACACCGCCGGCATCCGGCAACGCCGGTCGTCGTTGGCGGCGTAGCACAACGGTGTCGCCTCGCCGATCCGGTGTCGCAGGCGGACGCCACGGGCGAGTTCTTCTCGGGCCTCACGGGTGAGCGTGTCCTCGGCAGACTCCCCTGGTAGGGAACGCACGAGCCGAGTCGGCGGCATCGGCGGCCTGGGCTCGAAATTCGCCGCCGCCTGCGGCACCTGACGGCCTTGACCTCCAGCGCAGATGACCAGCCCGGAGCGCGGCAATCCCGGTAGCCGCTCGGAGACGGTGGATCCGGTCAGGGCGACCCGGATCGGCTGCATCGCATCACCCAGCTTGAGACCGGTCGACTCCGCCATTCCCTTAAGGGAAGCGAGCAGCCGCTCCGCGGTCCAGGCTCCGTTGCGGAGCGGCTCGAGGGCCTGGACCGCCCGCTCCAGGTTGGTCGAGAAGCCCGTCCCCATCTTCCGAATCAACGCCAGGCCCTTCTCGTCGAGCTTCGAGCGCGACGGATCGAGCCGGACCGCCACCTGATCGGCCACGTGAAGAATGGTTCGCGAGCGAGCCTTCACCGAGTCGATCAGCGGCCGGAGGTCGCGGCCGTCGTCGGAGACGCTCATCTGCTCCAGGCGTCGGCGGACGGCCGGGAGCAACTCCTCCGCCGGCAACGCGCTCAGGTACTGCCCGTTCATCCACTCCAGCTTGGTCGTGTCGAAGACGGCGGCCTTCTTCTGGATGCCGTCCAGGGTGAAGAGCGCGATCATCTCCTCCTCGGGCACGATCTCCCGATCGCCGCCCGGCGACCAGCCGAGCAGCGCGAGAAAATTTCGCATCGCCGGGGCCAGAATGCCCTGGTCCTGGTAGTCGCCGACCGCGGTGGCGCCATGCCGCTTGGAGAGCTTTTTGCCGTCGTTGCCTAGAATCATGGGCACATGAGCGAAGACCGGGAGCTGGTGGCCCAGCGCCCGGTACAGCGCGATCTGCTTCGGGGTGTTGGAGATGTGGTCGTCGCCGCGAATCACGTGGGTGATGTCCATCGCGATGTCGTCGCTCACCACCGCCATGTTGTAGATGGCGGAGTCGTCGCTCCGGAGGATGACGAAGTCGTCGAGATCACGGCCCTGGAAGCTGATTCGCCCGTGCACCGCATCGTCCCAGGCGATCTCCTCGTCGCCCACCAGGAACCGGATGGTTGACGGCATCCCGGCGGCGCGACGGCGGTCCACCTCCTCGCGCGGAAGACGGTAGCACCGCCGGTCATAGCGGAAGGCGTGGCCCGCGCTCTCCGCCTCCTTCCGCTGGATGTCCAGCTCCTCGCGGGTGCAGAAGCAGCGGTACGCCTTGCCCTCGGCGACGAGTCGCTCGGCGTCGGCCTTGTGGCGGGACCCGTACTCGCCTTGGAAGAAAGGGCCTTCGTCCCACCGGATCCCGAGCCAACCTAGACCGTCGAGAATGACCTGGGTGTGGGCCTCGGTACTGCGCTCGCGGTCGGTGTCCTCGATCCGGAGGACCAGGGTCCCCCCTGCGTGGCGGGCAAAGAGCCAGTTGAACAGCGCGGTGCGAGCGCCGCCCACGTGGAGGTAGCCGGTGGGGGATGGGGCGAAGCGAACGCGGGGATGGGCCATGGATCTTGCGGGAATCTCACGGAGCGGGAGGGATTCGAACCCTCGATAGAGGTTGACCCCCTATGCCGGTTTAGCAAACCGGTGCCTTCAGCCACTCGGCCACCACTCCAGCGAGGCGGTAAATTCGCCAGTTAGCGGGGGATAGGCAAGGGGTTGGAGTCACGCGGCGAGGGCGATGGCGGCGAACATCGCGACGAGTTTGCGTCGCGGCTCAGCGCAGGTATAACCCGGGTTGGACAACGCGAGAGAGTCGAAGGTTGCGCGCATCGCCAGCCGAAACCATCGACAACAACCGCTCGTCCTGAGCTTGAAGCACGGGGATCACATCGCGTACGACATAGGGTGAAAGGATCACGGTATGGGCGTCAAGAATCTCGTTTCCGCTGCGGTTACCGGTCTGTTACTGAGCGCAGTGGTGGGCATGGCGCCGGCGGCCGCGCAGCAGCCGTCGCTGGCCACCGACAGCAGCTTCATGCAGATGGCCGGCAGTGTTGGTCTGCTGCAGGTGAAGCTCGGGAAGGTGGCGGCGGAGAAGGGCTCCAGCGCGGCCGTCTTGGAGTTCGGCAGGCGGATGGTGGCCGACTACTCGAAAGCGAACGAAGAGCTCGCGGCAGCGGCGAAACAGGCGGCCTTCCCGGCCCCTGTCCTATTGCGAGAACACCAGCGCATCGCCGATCGATTCGCTCGAATGGGCCGCTCCTCCTTCGACAAGAAATACATGGCCGAGATGGTGAAGCGCCACAGTGAAGCGGTGCGGTTGTTCCAGCAGGAGTCCGAGGGTGGACGGGTGCAGTCGCTGAAGCAGCTGGCCTCGAGGATGTCGCCCCAGCTGCAGCAGCGCCTGACCCTGGCCACGCAGACGGCCGGGTCGGTGGGGGCGGACGTCACCGCATCGAGCTCGGAACCGGGCCAGAGGTCCACCAGCAACTAGAAACGGGACCAAGCCTCGCCGCCCCCAGAGGAGTTGGTGTGAGCCGCCGCCGAAACCTGACCGTCGGCGGCGCGCTCATGTCAACCGACTCGACCATCACGATCGCTTGGCGCTCAGGGCGTCGAGCCAGTCCGCGGATCGTCCCTCGGGTTGACGTAAGGTGACCACGAAGGGGCCGGTGGTCTGGACCTCCACGACGACGTGGCTGGTGGCGTGGACGAAATGGGCTGCTTCGCAGGGAGGGTGAGGAACAGGCGATGAAGGCGGTGGCTCTCGAACAGCCGCTCTGCGCTTTGAGGCCTTCGGAAGCCGCAGCTCACCCTAAGAAGGTATAGTGGTCCCGCGGGCGAGCCGGCACTCGAGGACGGGCCTGGTTCGGTTGGTTGTTTGCGGGCGCGGTCTTGGTAAACCGCTTCTTGATGGCAGCCCAGCCCGTGACCCCGCGACGGTCCGATCCCACTATCGACCGCGCTTTCGCGAGCGTGGCTCCGAGGCCGGCCAGCCGACGCAATAATCCCGACCGCCTTCGGATGACCCGTGGCTCCTTCGGCTCTTCCAGGTCATCCGCTGCTTTCCGCTCTACCACTGGTGACGGATCGAACCAGGGTGGCGGACTGATCTCTGCCTGGTAGCGGCGGTATTCGGGATGCTCGGTGATGGACACCCAGGTCCCGGTGGCGCGATGAAAGATCCGGGAGTCGGCGGTGATGATGCCGCCGTACATGGCAGCACGAAGCGCCCCAGGGGTTGGGTACACCAACTCCCGTCCAGGCATCACTTCCACCAGGTACTGGGTCATGCCGCTTCTCCAGGCTTCCCGGGGGATGCCCCCCGCCTCGGTACCCTGCTCGCGGCAATCTACGACCTGGAGCGGACACTTCAAGAGTCAGTGCTCCCGACTCTGCATCCCGATGGGGGAGCCACCTCGATCACACCGGTTCCTCGAAGGCCTCACAAACGTCGCCGTCGGCGCACTGGTACCCCTGCACGTTGGAATCGTCGTCGGCAACATGCCACGCCGATGCGGACCAATCCTGCACGAGATCCGGAATCGTCACGCGCCAGGTCAGATTATCAACCCTGATCCAAGTCCGGAGAATCGCACTCGCCTCTCCATTGATCACGACGAAGTCGGAGACAGTGGGTGCCGGGCCATCAAAGGGCGGGTAGTCGGGCTCGGTTCCACCGCAGGCGAGGATTCCCAGGAGTAGGCCGGACATCGGTCGCATGAGGATTTCTCCCTTTGCGTCCGAAGATACTGCGGATACCTTGGTGCGCGAGACGGGGGCCCAGCACGGTATCACAAACCTGAGGACCAATGGCCGACGCCCTTTTGACCAGTCTCGTTCCCCGTCGGGTCACCTCGGCCGTGGCCGGGCTTGCGCTGGCCTACGGGTCGCTCTGGCTTTGCCTGCGGAACCTCGGACAAACCGGGATGAAGGACTGGATCTTCACGTGGTCAGCGGCCGGAGAGTCGGGCAGCGATCCACAATACCTGGAGGGGCGGGTGGCTGGTTGGAGCCGTGGGATTTGCCGCGGGCTTCATCGGTCCGCTGGTCATTTGGCCGGGTGCGAGTCTGGGACCGCTGCTCGGCATTCTGTTCACCGGTCCTGTCGGATTCGTGCTGGGTGCGCTTGGAGCGTTCTTGTTGCGGAGACTCCGGGCGTCAGGCTAGGCGTGGAGCTTGCGGGCCCCACCGGAGGTCTGGTACCTTCGCCTTTCACCTCATGCTTTTGTCGAGAACCCCCAACTCGGATCCGCGATCCTCGACCTCCCCGGGGCAGCGGCCAGATCGCCCACCTGGCGGCTACACCGTTTTAGTGGTGGACGACGAGGAGGCTGTGCGGCGGCTGGCCTGCCGGATGCTCACCTGGACTGGCTACCAGGCCCTTGAGGCGCGCCACGGCCGCGAGGCCCTGGCCACCATCGAAGAGCACGAGGGTCCCGTGCATCTGGTGCTCACGGACATCAAGATGCCGGGCATGAACGGCAGGGAACTGGGGCGCCACGTCGAGGAGCGGTGGCCCGGCAAGCCGATCCTGTACATGTCGGGCTTCGCTTCAGAGGTCTTTCGGGGCGGCCTCTTGGAGCCCGGTGCCCCGTTCATCGCCAAGCCGTTTACCCAGGACGAGCTGGCGCTGAAGGTGCGGGCCCTGCTGGAAGGGGAGCGATAGGGGCCGCCTGCCGTTCAGTGGTAACCCCCATCACCGCAGAATGTTGTGGAATTGGTTAGAATTCGGGACCGCGCAGCGCGCCGAGATATGAGGGGGCGTGTCGTCGGGGGAAGGGGCCGGTGCAGGCGGCAGGCCCGGAACCGACCTCGCCGGGGAAGCCTGCCGATGGGGCCCCTGTCGTGGCATGGATGTTGAACCTGCGGCAGCATTCTGTGCCTCGGACCACGAGACCTCGGGGAAAAGGGATGGCGAGAGGGGGGCTGGTCGAGACGCCGGACGTGCCCTTGCCGAGCCAACGACGGTCGGGAGCGCCTTTGCGCATCGTTTGCCCCACTTACTGGTATCCGCAACACGCCAACGATACCCAGGCGACCTACGTCCACGACATCAACCGCCACCTGGCGCGCCGTGGAAACCAGGTCACCGTGGTGACGCCGGGCGATCGCTCACTCCCCGCCGAAGACAGCTTCGATGGGGTGGACGTGGTCCGGTTTCCCATGGAGCTGCCGTCGGACCTCACCTACGGCCGGGTCGCGCAAGGCAAAGTGAGTCTGCTCGGCCGGTTCGCCCGCCTGGCGGTCATGGCCCACTACATGGAGGCGCAGTTCCGGGCCACCCTGGCGGCGGCCCGCCGTCGCGGGGCGGACGTGGTGCACGCCCATTGGGCGATCCCCACCGGCCCCGCCGCGGTGCTCGCCGCCCGACGCCTCAGAGTCCCCAGCGTGATCACCATGCACGGCGGTGACGTCTACGTGAACCCGGAGCAAGGCTACGATTTCCCCACCCGCTGGTACGTCCGGCCGCCGCTTCACTGGACCCTGAATCACGCCAACGCCCTCACCGCGATCACCGAGGACTGCCGGCAGCACGCCCTGCGCGCTGGCGCTCCCGAGCGCTGCATCCGGCTCATCTTCAACGGCACCGATCTCAGCCGTTTCAGCCCCTCCCCCAACGGGACCAGGGTCGATCCGCGATTCGGCGCCCAGATGATCTTCGCTTGCCGCCAGCTCTTCCCCCGGAAGGGCATTCGATTCCTGGTCGAGGCGGTGGCCCGGCTGAAGCCGCGGTTTCCCGAGCTCAAGCTGGTGCTCGCGGGCGACGGCTTCGAGCGACCCGCGCTGGTGAAGCTCACCGAAGAGCTCGGCATCAGCGACGACGTCACCTTCCTCGGCTGGGTGCCGAACGTGACCCTGCCGGAGTACTACCGCGCGGCCGCCATCTCCGTGATTCCCTCCCTCGAGGAAGGCTTCGGGATCCCCGCGGCCGAGGCGATGGGCTGTGAGGTGCCCGTGGTGGCCAGCGATGCCGGTGGGCTACCCGAGGTCGTCGAGCACGGTGTCACCGGCCTGGTCGTGCCCCGGGGCGACACGGCGGCGCTGGCCGAGGCGATCGGTTCACTGCTTTCGGACCCCGCGCTGCGCCGAAAAATGGGCGCGGCGGGCCGGGACCGCGCGCTTCGTCTCTTCGACTGGGACCGGACGGCGGAGCAATTCGAGCGACTCTATGTCGAAGTCGGCGCCCGGGTGGGCCGGTGAGCGACCGGCTCTTCGTCTTTCGTTGGGACGTCGATCACCGGGTTTGCGTCACCGATGGGCTCCCGCGCATCCGATCGGTCTGCCGGGACTTCGCGGTTCCCAACACTTTCTTCATCAACATGGGCCGGTCCACCAACCTCCGCGAATGGCTGGGGAAGGGAATGGCCGGCTCCAAGGCGAAGCTCGCCGACAAGGACGCGGTCCACCTCATCCAGAAGACCGGGTGGCCTCGATTTCTCCTCGAGACCGCTCTCGCCCGCCCGGTCGGGCTCAGGTTCGTGCCGGCGCTCCACGCGCTCCAGGAGGAAGGGCACGAGCTCGGACTTCACGGTGGGATGGACCACGTCGTGTGGAGCCGCCGGTTTCACGAGCTGCCCGACACGGTCCTGGAAGCCGATGTGCAGGAGTCCTACGGACACTTCGCGCGCCATTTCGGGAAGCCGGCCGGGTTTTCCTCGCCGGGCTTCTATTCCGATGCCCGTGTGATGCGCATGCTCGACCGGATGGGGTTCGCCTATGACGGCGACGCCATCGGCGGCGAGCCCCGTCGGGCCGCCGCCGACGGGCGCCCGCTCCGGCATTGGACGATACCGGTCACCCTCTGTGGGCCCCGCACCGTCCCGTTCCTCGAGTATCACGGGGCCCGCGGCAGCCCCGAGGCGCAGGTGCTGGACGAGCTCGACCGGCATCTCGAGGGTCGCGACTGGGCGGTGCTCTACGGCCATCCCTGCTACGAGGGTGTCCGCGAGCAGATCCTCCGCAAGGTCTTCGCCCGCGTGGTGGAGCACGGCTTTCGTTTCGTGACGATGCAAGCGGTCGCCGAGCGGCTTCGGGCCGGCGCGCCGGCCCGATGATCCGGGTCCTCAGCGTCTTCGGCACCAGGCCGGAGGCGATCAAGATGGCGCCTGTCGTGCACGCCCTCGAGGCGCTGCCCGATCGTTTCGAAAGCCTGGTCTGCGTCTCGGCGCAACATCGCGACATGCTCGACCAGGTCCTCGGCGTGTTCGGGATGACCGCCGATCACGACCTCCAGATCATGACGCCGGGCCAGTCCCCCGCGGGAGTCGCGGCTCGGGTGCTGGACCGGCTGCCTCCGTTCTTGCGTGAGGTCCGGCCGGATGTGCTGCTGGTGCAGGGCGACACCATGACTACGTTCGCCGCGTCGTTCGCCGCCTATCTCGAGCGAATCCCCTCCTGCCATGTCGAGGCCGGCCTGCGGACCGGAAACCGGTATCACCCGTTCCCGGAGGAGATGAACCGGGTGCTCACCACCCGTCTCGCCGATCTTCACTTCGCTCCCACGACCACCGCGCGCGATCGCCTGCTGGCCGAAGGGGTGCCACCGGATACGGTTCACCTGACCGGCAACACCGTGATCGACGCGCTGCTGGCGACGGTGCGGACCGACTACCAGTTCAAGACCCCGGCACTGGCGGCGCTCGACTCCGGGTCGCGCCTGGTGCTGGTGACCACCCACCGTCGGGAAAGCTTCGGGGATCCGCTTCGGGAGATCTGCGCGGCGATCGCGGACCTGGTCGCCGGATTTCCCGATATCGAAGTGGTGCTGCCGGTCCATCCGAATCCGCAGGTCAAGGGGACCGTGGAGTCGATCTTGTGCGACACGCCGCGGGTTCGGCTGATCCAGCCGGTGGACTACGTTGAATTCGTGCATCTCATGGCCCGGTCACACCTGATTCTGACCGACAGCGGCGGAGTGCAGGAGGAGGCCCCGAGCCTCGGCAAGCCGGTGTTGGTCCTCCGTGACACGACGGAGCGGCCGGAGGGAGTGGAGGCGGGTACCGCCGTCGTGGTGGGCACCGACCGCAAGCGAATCGTCGCGACAGCCGGCTCGCTGCTCTCCTCCACGGCGGCGTACGAGCGCATGGCGAATGCGGTGAGCCCCTACGGTGACGGCCGCGCCAGCCAGCGGATCGTGGCGGCGCTGGAGCAGCGCTACGGATGAGACTGCTGGTGACCGGCGGGACCGGGTTCATAGGGTCTCACCTGGCGGAACAGGGCCGCCGACTCGGCGCCGAGGTGGTGGTGCTTGGCCTGACCGACCGGCCCGAGGAGCGCGCCAACGTCGAGCTGTTGCGGCGGCAGGGGATCGAGGTGCTGGCCGGCAGTATCACCGATGCGGAGCTCTGCGGAGTGGCGGTCCGTGGCGCCACCCACGTGTTCCACCTGGCCGTGGCCATGAGGGAAGGCGCCAAGAGCGACCAGTTCTTCGAGTCGGTGAACCTCGATGGCACCCGGGGGTTGCTGGAAGCGTCGGCGAGAGGCGGCGTCCGGCGGTTCGTGTACTGCTCCACCATCGGCATCTACGGGCACCGGGCGCCCGGGATCACCCGGGAGGACTCGCCGCTCGCGCCGGGCAACATCTACGAGCGGACCAAGGTCTCCGCCGAGCGGCTGGTGCGGGAATTCGGGGCGGAGCGCTCGCTGCCGTACTCCATCCTCCGGCCCGCCGACGTGTACGGCCCCCGGGATCACCGGCTGCTCAAGCTCTTCAAGGGGGTGAGCGCGGGCCGGTTCCCCTTCTTCGGGAGCGGGGAAGGACGGCGGCACATGATCTACGTGGACGACGTCGTCTCCGGCTTCTTCCGCGCCTGCGACGCCGCCGACGCACTGGGCGAGAGCTTCATCCTCGCGGGGCCCAGGGCCTGCACCCTGCGGGAACTCGTGGCCGAGGTCCAGGCCGCGACCGGGAGCCGGCGCTATGGTGTGCGGCTGCCGCTGAAGCCCATGCTGGGCGTCGCGGCGGTGGTGGAAGACCTCTCCCGAAAGCTCGGCGTGGAGCCGCCGATCTACCGTCGGCGGATGGACTTTTTCTGGAGCGATTCGGAGTTCGACACCAGCCGCGCGAGACAGCGGCTGGATTGGGCCCCGCGGGTGGACCTGCCGGAAGGGATCCGGCGCACACTGGAAGACTACCGGCGCTCGGGAGCGCTGGCATCATGACCGGAGGCCGAGCGTTGACCGAGCCGTGGCAGATCAAACTGTTCCATCGTTCCCTCAAGAAAAAGGAGACGATGAAAGCGCTGCTCGACCACCTCCCTCCGGTCGAGGGGCGCGCCTGCCTCGAGCTCGGCTGCGGCACCGGGCTCACCTCCTACTTCCTGCGCCGGAAGGGCGGCACCTGGACCAGCTGCGATTTCGAGCGTGACCACGTCCACTCCGCCCGGCAGCTGGTCGGCGAGCGGGTGGTCCACATCGACGAGCGCTCCCTGCCGTTTCCTACGGGGTCGTTCGACGTCGTCGCCGCCATCAATTTCCTGGAGCACATCGAGGACGACGACACCTTCTTCGCCGAGATGGTCCGGGTGCTCAGGCCGGGCGGTGAATTCCTCTTCATGGCGCCGAAAGGCGAGCATGGGCGGCCCGGCTTCGCGCTCAAGCGGCTCCTGGGCTTCACCGCCGATCAGGAGGGGTTCGGCCACGCGCGCGACGGCTACCCGCCGGCCCGGGCCCGCGACCTGATGCAGCGCCACGGCCTCACGGTGCTCAGCGTGGACGACTATTGCCGGATCTTCACCGAGTCGTTGGAGGACCTGCTCAACTACGCGTACCACCGGAAGGCGATGGAGGGGAAGCAGCCGGCGGAACAGGATTTCCACGGCGACACCGCCCCGATGTCGGCCGAGGCGCTGGACAAGGTGGGGACGGCGTACAAAGTGTACTCCGCCATCTACCCCGTGCTCCGCGGCTGGACCATGCTCGACCGCCTGATTCCATTCTCGCCGGGCTACATGATGGTGGCCCGGGCCCGAAAGGCCGCCTGAGATGTGCGGGATCGTCGGCCGGGTGAGTCCGGCGCCGGTGTCGGAGCGGGAGATCCGTCGCATGTGCGACGCGATCCAGCACCGCGGGCCCGACGACTGGGGCGTCTTCGTGGAGAACGGCACGGGACTCGGCGCGCGCCGGCTCAGCATCATCGACATTGCCGGCGGGCACCAGCCGATCGCCAATGAGGACGGCACCGTCGTCGTGGTGATGAACGGGGAGATCTACAATTATCCCGAGCTGCGCCCGCAGCTGGAGGCGGCCGGCCACCGCTTCCGCACCCGCACCGACACCGAAGTCCTGTTACACCTGTACGAGCAGCACGGTGAGGCGATGCTGGGGCGGCTGCGCGGCATGTTCGCCTTCGCCGTCTGGGACCGGACCCGCCGCCGGTTGCTCCTGGGCCGGGACCACTTCGGGCAGAAGCCGCTGTTCTACACCGTCTCGAACGGCTGTCTAACGTTCGCCTCCGAGGTGAAGGCACTGCTGGCGGACGACCCGAGTCTCGCCGAGCTCTCGCCACACGCGCTGGACCAGTATCTCACGCTCCGATTCGTCCAACCGCCCGAGACGTTCTTTCCCCGAGTCCGAGCGCTGCCGCCGGCCCATTACATGGTCTGGGAGGACGGGAAGCCGAGGGTGGAGCGATACTGGCAGCTGACCTACGGCCCCAAGTGGACGGAAGGCGAGCCCGAGCTGCTCGAGCGCATCGACGCTCTGCTCGCGGAGACGGTCTCCGCGCACCTGCTGAGCGACGTGCCGGTGGGCGCGTTCCTGAGCGGGGGGCTGGATTCCACCCTCATCGCCTCCTACGCCGCGCGGGAGCTCGGATCCGAGCTTCGCACCTTCTCCATGGGAATCCCTTACCGGGATCTCAACGAGCTGCCGGCGGCGGCGGCGGTTGCCGCGCGCTATGGGACCCGCCACTTCGCGGAAGAGGTCATGCCTACGGTGGTACACGACCTGCCGCGTCTGGTCGCCGCGCTGGACGAGCCGGCCGACCCGCTGTCCATGTGCCTGCTGCACCTCGCGCGGATGACCGCCCGTGAGGTCAAGGTGGTGCTCGGCGGCGACGGCGGTGACGAGCTCTTCGGCGGGTACGACCGGTACTCGGCCGATCGCTGGCTCGACCTGTATCGCAGCGTTCCGTCCGTGGTGCGCGACCTGGTCTCCAGTCAGATGCTCGGTCGGCTGCCGGACCAGTTCACCTTCAAGAGCTTCACCCACAAGCTGCGCTGGGTGGATCAGATGGCGCGGAAGAGCGGGGGTGAGCGCTATTCCGAGAGCATGCAGTTCTTCTGGTTCAATGAGGCGCACCGGTTGGAGCTGTACACGCCCGAGTTCCACCGAAAGCTGGGCGGCGTGCGGCCCGACGCCTGCGTTCTGGACTTGTTCGCCGGCGCACCGGCCAAGGATCCGGTGGACCGGATGATGTACGTGGACGTGGCCTCGCGGCTTCCCGGCCAGTCGCTCATGATCCTGGACCGGGCCACGATGGCCTATAGCCTGGAGTCGCGGTCGCCGTTCCTCGATGTCCGGTTTGCCGAGTTCATGGCAAGGGTGCCCGCGGGTCTCAAGGTGCGAGGCCGCCGGCTGCGCTACCTGGAGCGGAAGCTGGCCGAACGCTATCTACCCCGAGAGGTTCTGGCCCGGAAGAAGCAGGGGTTCGCGTCACCGCTGATGTACATCCTGAACGAGGAAGTCCGGCGGCTGGCGCCGCGCCTGCTGCTGGAGAGCGAGCTGGCCCGTAACGGATATCTGCGGACGGAACGGGTGCGGCAGTTGGTGGCCGAGCACCTCGAGGGACGGCGGGACCATGGAAACCGGATCTGGCTGCTGCTGACGGCCGAAGTGTGGTACCGCCATTTCATCGGGCGGCGGTCGGCGGAGGACCTGGAGTCGGAGCTGGCGGAGGCGGTGAACCGTCCGGCTGGAAGCTCGGTGTTGGCTCGGAGTGCGTCCTGAGGTTGGGAGCGGCGTGGGTGAGATTCGAACTCACGAAGGACTTTCGCCCTTGGCGGTTTTCAAGACCACCCGCGGCCCGCCACAGCCCGCAACGCGCCGCAATATCGTGAGGCCCTCAGATGGCGCCCAATCGCTTGCATCGGCTTGCGTTGCGCTGCGCCACCTTGTGGCCGATTGCGGGCTTTGCTGTAGTCGCCGCGAACGGCGATCGAGAGGGCCTGCCCAGGGTGTTGGCCACTAATGGCCACGGCTGAGGTCATTGGCGTTTATCCTAAGTCGGTGGCGTAGTGGCACTCGGCGCTCATTCCGTCCGGGCGAGCCTCGCGAGCGCCTCCCGCGCCTCGCTGACATAGGGCTGCAGCTCCGGATCCGGCCGGCGCCATGCCTCCGTCACGAAGCGGTAGCTCTCGATCGCCTTCTCCCGCTCGCCCAGCCGCTCGGCCACGCGACCGCGCTCCAGCGTCGCCAGAACGAACCAGGGGCTGCTCCCCACAGCCCAGCGCCAACGCTCCAGCAGGGCGCCGGCCCGGCGGTCATCGCCCCGCGCGGCGAGGAGCCGTGCGAGCGTGAGATTCAGGTGGAAGCAATTGTCGAAGTCGTCTACCAGGCACAGCGTGTCGGGTATCGCTTCCAGGTACCCCAGCGCCCCGGCGGAATCGCCGCGGGCGAGGGCGGCATAGGCGGTGGATGTGGCACCGAGTAGCCGGGCTCGAAGGACGACGAGCGGAGAGTTCGGCCGGCGGGTCTCCTCTGCAGCCCGGGCGGCGAACCGCGTGAGGGAGGCGGTATCACCGTGGGCGAGCCACCAGGGGATTCCGCGAAGATGGCGCGGGGTCTCCTCAGAGTCCCACGGCGCGGTCGGTTCGAGAGCGCGCGCGAACACGGGCCCGGCCATGGAGTCCGGGACTGCCCCAAGCAGGACCAGATCGAGGAATCGGTCCCCGATCAGGCTCCATTTCGAAGCGGCCGGGTCGAGCAGCAGGCGACGGTTGGTCTGATAGGCCTCGCGGAGGTGGCCCCGGTAGGCGAGTGCGGCGGCCAGATACTGTGGCCACATCAGCGAATCGAGCACCCAGGCCGCGTCTCCGCCCGCGCTCCGGTGTGGTTCGCCTATTTTGCGGAGCAGCCGGACCTGGGTTTCCGCGGAGTCAGTGAAGAAGGGGAGGATGTCGAAGGCGGCGCGCCAGATGGCGCTGACCGAGGCGCTGTCGACCAGCTGGGCTGTGTCCGCCGCGCCGGACTGGATGGGATCCAGCGCCAGGAGGACCAGCCGAACCTGCGAGGTGGTACCGGTGTCGGGATACAGACTCAGGTAAGCGGCCGCGTAGTGCCGGGCGCGCTCGGGGCGGCCCAGCCGGGTGGCCAGCTCTGCCATGTGCTCGTAGGCCGGCGCGAATCCCGAGTCCAGCGCGATCGACCGGCTGAAGGTCTCGAAGGTCGTGGCGGGTGGGGTAACTATCGGAAATGGCGCATGCATGCGTTTCTCGCCGAGCATATACCAGGCTTCGGGGTCTTCGGGATAGCGGCGGACCGCCTCCTTGAGCGCGCCCAGCGAGCGAAATTGGAAGCTGACGTAAGCTTTGGGGTCGGTCGCCGCGCCGGCGGCGAAGCGGAACGAGTCGGCCACGATCAGCAGGCTTTCTCGAGGCGACAGGCCGTGGTTGTACAGCGTCGAGCGCCTGGCGTAATCCTCGCCGGGCCGGTACGCTCCCGCGGTCGGCGGGTGCCAGTACAGAACTCGGTACATCCGGCCCAGCGCGAGGGCGAAACCGCTGTCGGCGGCGATCGCCTGGTCGTATCGAGCCAGTGCGGAGTCCCATAACCCCCGCCGGTAGAACTGCTCGCCCTGCAGGAAGGCCTTCAGCGCCGGCAGCGAGCGCGATCCCATCGACACTTGTCGGACCGACCCCATCGCCCGACTCTGCCCCAGGGCCTGGAGGATCCGGATGCCCAGCGAGTCCGCCAGCTCGCCGATCCTCGCGGTCTCACCCGAGACCTCGACCTCCCGCTGGCCTGACCCACTCCCGGCGTCCAACACGCCGGCGCGGAGGGTGACCGAGTCCCGCCCCCTCGGGACCACGGTGCCGAACACGACCAGTCCCGCGCCGGTGCGGCGACCGAGGGCCTCGGCGGAGGCCCGGTCCGCGCGACCCTCCCACCGCCGCAGGGCGACCGTCGGGGAGACGGTCCGGAGTGGACCGGCGCCGTCGAGGCTGCGGGAGAGGATGTCGCCCAGGCCCTCGCGCCAGAGCTGCAGCGAGGGATCGAGCACGTCGAACGGGGCGATGGCGAGGAGGTTCCGATCGAGCGTGACGTCGGGCGCACGCCGGAGGCCGCGGTACAGGCCGAGCAGGACGGCGACCGCGACGAGCGCGCCGGCCACGGCCAAGAGGATGCGCCGCCTGAAAGCTGGATGGCGGGCCGCCCGTGCCGGCTCCGTCGGCACGGCTGGCTGGGCGCTGACGGCGGCCTGGAGGGCCTGAGCGAAGTGCGAGGTGTCGACGAAGCGGTCGGCGGGCGCGCGTGCCAACGCCTTCGCGACGACCTGCTCGACCGACGCGGGCACGTCGCGGAGGGTGCGCAGGCGCGGGACCGGCTCACTCAGGCGGCGGGCGATGATCGCCTGGGCCGTGCGACCGGTGAACGGCGGATCGCCGGCGAGCATCTCGTAGAGGACGCAGCCCAGGGAATAGATGTCGCTCCGGCCATCGAGCCGTTGGTCAGCGCTCGCCTGCTCGGGGCTCATGTACAACGGGGTGCCGAACGTGATGCCGGTCTCGGTCAGCCGCTCGCCGCCGGCCGCGTCGAGCGCCCGGGCGACGCCGAAGTCCGCGATGACACAATGATCGCCCGAGAGCAGGATATTCTCCGGCTTGACGTCACGGTGGACGATGCCCTGCCCGTGGGCATAGCCCAAGCCATCGGCGACCTCGAGCGCGATCCGGACGGCGTCTCGCAGCGGGAGCTGCGGCTCGCGGGCGAGTCGCTGCCGGAGCGATTCGCCGGCGACGTACGGCATCGTGAACCACAGGGACTCCACCGCACTGCCAGGCTGCTTCGCGGTCCCGCTATCGAAGACCGGCAGGATGTGGGGATGCTGGAGGCGGGCGGCGACCTGGATCTCCCGCACAAAGCGCTCGGGGCCGAGCGCCTGGGCCAGCTCCTGGTGCAGGACCTTGAGGGCGACCGGCCGATCGTGCCGGAGATCGCGCGCCAGGTAGACCGCAGCCATACCGCCGCGGCCAAGCTCGCGCTCGAGCAGGTAGCGGTCGCGGAGGGCATCCGCCAGTGGCGAGTCGACTGTGGTCACGGTGATGCCGTGTACGGGAAACTGAAAATCTGCCTGGGGTGCCGCGAAAGAGCCATGACCGAAGCTATGGATCCTTGCTTACGGGCTTCTGGTTCGCTCGCACCCCCACATCTCGGTGCATGGCGAGACGGCTTCGTCAGCAGAGACAAATCGGCCACTTCTGGCCACTCGGAAGGCGAATGGCCACCGGTTGACGTGGCCATGTGGAGATAAGGTGTTGGGGGATAGCGGCGTGGGTGAGATTCGAACTCACGAAGGACTTTCGCCCTTGGCGGTTTTCAAGACCGCTGCCTTCAACCACTCGGCCACCACGCCTGGAGCATCAAACCTCTTATTCTGCAGTCGATTACGCAAGAGCGTTCACCTAACCGATCATCCGCCTCCGAAGAATGTGGGGAAGGTCAGGCGGGTTTCGGACTACTCAGCCGCGCTCGCGCCTTGCTGGCCTTGCTCAGCCTCCCGGCCGTCGGTTTATGCGAAACGCCTTCCGGGAAGGTCAGCGTTCACCTTGAAAACGAACATGGCAGGGAAGACCCCATCATCGACGACCCTGCAACTTGCACTGCAGCGCTGACATGCAATCGCACGCATCCTCACTCTGGCCGTCGATGATGGGGACGGCCCGGCGATGGTGCGTTACGAGGTGAAAGGCCAAGAGAGGATGCCTTCCCTATTTCGGAGGTCGCGATGCATTTCAATCGCCTGGTTACCACGACGGTGTCCGCTATGTTGTTGTTTGCCGCGTGCGGTAGCGGTGCGGCCGATCAGCCACCCGCCGAAGAAAGCCTGCAGCAAGCCACCTTGCCGCAGAACTTGTGTGACCTCCTGCCACAGGCCGATGCGGAGAGGATCATGAGCAAGTCGCTCGTCCAAAAGAGGAATGACGATTCAGGGTGCCACTATCAGGATGCCCGCGGCACGACCGGCACCAGTCTTTGGGTCTTTCTCAATGCGCTCCAGGTCAGCGATCAATGCCGGCTGACACCCCGTAGCGAGCCGTTGAGCGGCGTCGGTGATAAGGCGTGCATTGCCATCCGGCAGCCGGACGGTCTTTACACCACTGTCGTGTTCGGGGGCGGCGGCCGGACGTTCGAGGTGATCGCACCCGGCCAGGACAGGGCTTCTGAACTGGCTACAGCAGCCGCCAAAGTGATCCTATCCAAGCTCGGTTCCTGATGGCCGTCACCGCGAGCTGGTGCTGCCGTTCGATACCGAACAGTTTGCCTACCAACGATCGCAACGGGCGTCGTGATGTGTTTCCCCCTTGCCCTGCGCCTCAGCGTTTCTCGACTCTCGGGCGTGCGGTGGTCGAGTTGTGCTAACGTATCAAGGGGATTGGGCTAAACGTGGGTGAAGATCAAGAATCCCGCGTATACGCGAGCAGAAAGTCGCTGGGAGTCGTTCCAGAGCCGGCGGCCGTAGGCTTCTCTCCACCATTCCCTTTCATTAAGCTCCCTGGTTCTCGATGATGGGTAAATCGCTTTGCCGTGCCGCGTGTTGTGTGCTAAGCACTCAGAGCAGGGCAAGGGGGGCGAACGGTTCCTGATAATGGCGGGGGGAGCGTGGGGAGCTTTGTGGCGAGACCCACCCACCCATACGCAACCTGGGCGGACTCAGGCGGAAGTGTGTGATCGGGCTGCGCAGTGGGGCAGGGAAGAGAGGACTGAGTCGGACAGCGTGGGAAACCGTGGCTCGCCTTTCAAGACCGCTGCCTTCCACCACTCGGCCACCACGCCCGAAGCTCACAAGCTAATACTGCGCAGCCGTTTAGGCAACCCAGTTCACGTTTTCTCTTAAGTCATGTGACCAAGAAGATTCACCGGCGCCGCGACGCTGATCCTCGGGAAGGAACCCGGAAGTACGGCCACGCGACCTTCGCTGACCCGGTCAACAAGAAGTACCCCATCGATACGCCAGGCCGGATCAAGGCAGCCTGGGCTTACATCCACCAACCCAGGAACGCCCAGAAATACGCTCCCGGCGAGGTCCGCACGATCAAGGCTCGGATCCGGACTGCGGCGAAGGCCCGGAAGGTGGCGCCACCGGATCCTGACGACTTTGTTGAACTGATGGCTCGGGTCCGGAGGAAACGGAAATAGCGATGTCGCAGCGTCCCTGGTGGGTCCGGCTCCTGCTGAGCTTCGCCGCTGGTTTAGCCAGCGCGGTCGTGGTTGCGATCGCGATCGCGGTGGTCGACCTGTATCTCACCGGCCATGGACTGACGTCGCTGACCGCGCCAGTCCTCGATTGGTCCGGCGGGGGAGTCCACCTCAGCCTGGCGGACGTCATCTTCCTCGCCGCCGCGGTGCTCGCGGCGGCCATCACTTGGCGTCGCACGTCGAGGAGCGGCGCTTGACTGCTCCGCTCAGCGCGCGCACCCGCGAGACCATCCTCGTCGTCGATGATGACGGGGGAATCCTCCGGGCCATTCACCGCATCCTGGAGAATGCCGGCTACAAGGTCTTATCCGCCTCCACTCCCATGGAGGCGATCGACCTGGCCTCGAACCGGGAGGAACCGATTCATGTCCTGCTGACTGACGTCGGCCTGCTCGGCGCGACCGGTCCCCAGTTGGCCAAGCTGCTCGTGGCCGGGCGCCCGGGGCTCCGGGTGCTCTACATCTCCGGCCATTCCGAAGCCGAAGACGTGCCGAGTGGCAGGGTAGGGCCAGGCACCGCGTTTCTTCAGAAGCCCTTTTCGCCAGAGACCTTGCTCAGTCAGCTGCGGGAGCTGGTCGACAACGGTAGCCCGGCAAGCTGAGCGTCCGCTCGGCCACCGCCAATGCTAGGCAGGCGTCGCGCTCGAGGTGAGGTCATCTTTGGAGCCGGCGAGCAGTTGGCGTACCCGCTCGAGCAACAGCTCCGAGGTGAACGGCTTCTGAAGGAACGGAGGCGAATCGGTGGGCCCGCCGCGGCTGAAGATGTCGTTGGCGGGATAGGCGGAGATGTACAGTACGGGGATCGAGGCCCAGCGTCGCGCCAACTCCCGGCCTAGCTCCAGGCCGTCGAGCTCGGGCATGATGACGTCCGTGACTACGAGATCCAAATAAGGGGCGGCCAGCTCGGCCAGATGCAGGGCTTCGTGTCCGTGACGCGCCTCGAGGGTGCGGTATCCCTGATCCCAGAAGACCCGGGTGACGAGGCCGCGGAGCGCGTCGTCGTCCTCGGCCACCAGGATGGTGGT
Source organism: uncultured Gemmatimonadales bacterium (assembly GCA_963844445.1). Taxonomy (GTDB): domain Bacteria; phylum Gemmatimonadota; class Gemmatimonadetes; order Gemmatimonadales; family GWC2-71-9; genus CAVVWJ01. The sequence goes on along the minus strand of CAWJOB010000002.1, from coordinate 472,154 downwards.
CGTACGCTCACGGACCGGCGGAATGTCACTCACGGATCGGATCCTCTGGGTGGGTGAGACGGAGTCGATGGGAAGATACCCTGTCCCTTGTGGCTCGCTAGGAGGGGCCGCCCTGCGGGTGAGCGACCACTACACCCACTGAGCCCAGTCCAAGCTGTCAAAATTGGTGAGGTTCGTCACCACCGGCCTATCTCCGGCGCTCTAGCTTCGACGCTCTCAAGCGCAAGTTCCTGCGCGGGACCGGGGCGAGGAGGGCACTCAATGACTTCAAGCAAAAAGAACGCCGAAACAGCCGGCGCCGACCATGGCACCATCATGGCACTGTTCCGCAACCAGACCGACGCGGAGCGTGCCATACAGGACTTGCAGGCGGCAGGCGTCGATCAGACCCGGATCGGGGTCGCGATTCGGGACTATGGCCGACAGCGGGAATTGCGCCAGGTCACCACGACGGACGGCAACGCGACCGGGGGAATTCTGGGCGGCGTCGCCGGCATGCTGGCTGGACCGGGTGCGCTGGCGGTTCCCGGAGTCGGCCCGCTCATCGTCGCAGGCGTGCTGGCCCCGGCGCTCGCAAGAATCAGCGCCGCGGGCGGTGGCCTCGTGACGACGCTCGTCGCGATGGGAAGCACCGAGCGGGACGCCAAGTACTTCGAAAAAGGCCTTCGGGAGGGCAGCGTGCTGGTAACCGCTACCGCCGGATCGCTGGGATCAGAGGTTGGCGAGATCGTTCGAGCAGCCGGGGCAGACCTGGGGACACCGGTCAGCGAAGCGGCCGGGGATCTCGACCTGTTCGAGAGCACGGAAGCGCAGGAGGATCCCAGCGACGCCGCCGATGTCGCTCGGGAGCCGTGGCGCGGCAGCGAACGCCGGTATCGTGACGACCTGGACTATGCCGGACCGGAGCGGCGCTTCAGTCGCAGCTGACCGCTAGAATTCGGCGCCTTGCCTTAGCTCCCCGCTCACCGCGCGCGCCACCGAATCCGCGCGGGCCGCGAGGGTGCTGTCCCCAGCCTTCCGCAGAGTCTCGGCCGTGCCGCCATAGACGACTGAATAGAGCTGGAGGATCGAGCCCGACGGGGGATCCACCCAACCGGCCGGGCGATCCTTCGTGGCCGTCTTCCAGTGGTAGACGTCCCAGAGCAGCTTCTTGGTGCGAGGCACATCCACATACCCGAGCCCTGGGCTGAGGACGATCGAGTCGCTTTGCGCGACCGGCGTCGGCATCAGCTTTCTGACGAACCCCTGGGAGAGGAGGTACGGGCTCAGTCCGAAGGTCTGGTCCGGGTACCCCCCATCGCTCCAGCTGAAGAAGACCGGCCGCTTGCCGAGGTTGTCGCGGATGAGGAAAATCGTCGCCAGATCCTGGCGCAGCAGGATGTCCTGGCCGAACCGGAGCTGGAGGCTGTCGAATGCGACACCCCCTTCGGGCGGCACCCGCATCGCCTCGGGAAGACTGTCGATCTCCTCCAGCGGCAGATTCAGCGCCGGCTCCTTGGGCGGCTCGGGGGCACGCACCTCTCTCCAGAGCGCGGCCGCCCCGTCCGGATCGAACTCCGGAGTCTCCCGGCGCCGGAGCTGGCGCAGGTGCCATTCGGTGTTCATCAGCGAAAGGTTGGCGAGGGTCACGTCGCGACGGATTCCCTCGACTTCCTGAGCATACCAGAGCGGGAAGGTGTCGTTGTCGCCCGCGGTGATCAGGATGCCGTAGGGCTCCACCGATTGAAGGATGTCATAGGCGAAGTCGCGGGCCATGGTCTCTCCGGACCGGCTGGCCGAGGCCCGGTTGGCCAGGAGCGGCACCAGCGCCGGCGCGAGCGCCAGACTCGCCACGGCCCATCGACCGTTCGGCGTGCCGCGGTCGCGCAGAAAATCCACGATCCCCCGCATAAGCGCGCCGAGCCCCAGCGCGATGAACACGCCGAATGCCGAGAACGACCCCATGAAGAAGTAGTCCCGCTCGCGGACCTCGCGCGCCAGCGAAGGCTGGTCGGGGTACTGGGAATAGCCGTACTTGAAGTTCATGTAGAAGACGAGCCCCAGGGTCAGCACGCTCAGCAGTGCCGCCGCGGCAAGGCCGGCCCGGCGATCGGTCTTCCACAGCGCCCACAGCCCGCTCAAGCCGAGCACCGCGAACAGCGCGGTCGCGACCCCGGCGAAGCGCCCCCAGCCGCGGGCGAACTGCCAGCTGAAATACTGCCAGAAGTTGGCCAGTTGGCCGCCGAAGCTGGCCTGGCGCTGGGTGAGCTCCGGCTTGCCGTACTGCACCCGGTTGAGCACGTCCTGGAGGGCTTGGCTGAACAGACCCACCGGCTCACCCTCATTGATCGCCGGATACTGGGCCGCGCGGAGCGGGAGCCACAGATAATTGAGAGAGATCCCCACTACGACCGCGAGGACGCCCAGATAGACCAGCGGATCCTTAGGCGACCGCCACAGGGCGTAGCCCGCCACGCCGAGGGTCAACAGGATCAACACCGGCCCGGTAGGGCCGTCTCCGATGAACATGTCGAGCCACTTGCCGGTGACCGCCAGCAGCAGAGCGTAGAACGTCACGATCGCCCAGGGTCGCACCGCCACACGCCAATCGGTCCAGAGCACGTAGATCCCGAGAGCGGGCACGGCAAGGAATCCCATCAGGTGATTGGTGGCGGTGAGCGCCAGCACGTAGGCGATCAGCACCAGCCAGCGGTCGCGGTGTGGGCCGGGCTCATCGTCGCCCCAGCGAACCACCAGCCACATCACCAGCGCGATGGAGAGCAGCGAGACGGTGTACACCTTCTCGTTCACCACCGACTGGTTCCACACGGTCCACGAAGTCGCGCCCACCAGGGCACCGCCGATGGCGGCTCCGTACCGGGCCCACTGGTTGGGCACGATGCCGCGAAGCCACCGCTCGGCCACCAGGAACCAGAAGCCCGCCGCCCCGGCGCTCGTTACCGCCGCGAACATGTTGATGCGCACCGCGTACGACTCGGCGAGCGGCAGGAGCCCGAAGGCGTGGGCCAGCACCACGAACAGCGGATTTCCCGGCGGGTGAGGGATGCCAACCACGCGGGCGGCCGCGATGTACTCCGACGCGTCCCAGAACGCGGTGGTCGGGGCCAGCGTGAGGAGGTAGACGAGAAGCGCGAGAACGAACGTGGCCAGCGCCCAGAGATAGGGCGGCCGTTCCTGAGGCGTCGAGGTCATGGTTTCGGGGTCAGTGGCGGAACTGCCGGCGGCCGGTCATCACCATGGCCATGCCGTGGCGATTGGCCGCTTCGATCACCTCGGCGTCGCGGATCGAGCCGCCGGGCTGAATGACGGCGGCCACGCCGGCGGCCGCGGCCTGTTCGATACCGTCGGCGAAAGGGAAAAACGCGTCCGAGGCGAGCACGGTCCCGGTCGGGTCGTGTCCCAGGGCGCGGGCCTTGTGGACTGCGAGGAAGGTGCTGTCCACCCGGCTGGTCTGGCCGGCGCCGATCCCGATCGCCATTTCGTCCCGCGCGAGCAGGATCGCGTTCGACTTCACGGCGGCGACCGCCGCCCAGGCGAAGCGGAGGTCGTTCCACTCCCGCTCGGACGGCTGGCGATCGGTGGCCACGCTCCACTCCTGATCGGACCCGTCGAACTCGAACTGGTCTTGCACCAGGAACCCGCCGCGCACCCGCTTGAAATCCAGGGTGCCGGCGCCGCGGCTCACCGGCAGCTCGACCACTCGGAGCTGCTTCTTCTGAGCGAACACCGCCATCGCCTCGTCGTGGAACGAGGGCGCGACCACCACCTCGACGAAGAGGTCGCTCATGGCCTGGGCGGTAGCCCGATCCACCACGGTGTTGAACGCGATCACCGAGCCGAAGGCCGAGACCGGATCCGTCGAGTGCGCCTTGCGGAACGCCTCGGCCGCGGCGCCGGCGACTGCGATGCCGCAGGGCGTGGTGTGCTTGATGATGCAGCAGGCCGGCCGGTTGGGCCAGCTGGCGACCGCCCACATCGCCGCGTCGAGATCGAGCAGGTTATTGAAGGAGAGCTCCTTCCCCTGGCGCTGGGCGAGGTCCCGCATCCCGCGCGGCTCCTCGGTCACATACAGCGCCGCGCGCTGGGTGGGATTCTCTCCGTAGCGCAGCATCTGGAGGCGCTCCACGGCGAGCGCGAGGCGCTGGGGCAAGCCCTCCTCCTTCGGAGTCAGGTAGCCCGCGATCGCGGCGTCGTAGTCGCCGGTGTGGGCGAACACCTTGGCGGCAAACTCCCGCCGTACCGCGCCGTCCACGGCATTCCGCCGCAGCAAGTCGAGCACCTTGGGATAGTCGGTCGGATCCACCACCGGCAGGACGAACTCGTGGTTCTTGGCGGCGGAGCGGAGCATCGACGGACCGCCGATGTCGATGTTCTCCACCGCGTCCTCGAAAGGCACGCCGGCGCGGGAGATGGTCATCTGAAACGGATAGAGATTGACCGCCACCAGGTCGATCGGCACGATTCCGCGCTCGCCGATCGCGGTGAGGTGCTCGGCCACGTCCCGGCGGGCGAGGAGCGCGCCGTGGATGGCCGGATGCAGCGTCTTGACCCGCCCGTCGAGCAGCTCGGCGAAGCCGGTGAGCTCGTCCACCGGAATGACGTCCAGCCCCGCGGCGCGCAGCGTGGCGGCGGTGCCGCCCGTGGAGACGATCTCCCAGCCGAGCTGGATGAGGCCCTGGGCGAAAGCAACGATCCCGCGCTTATCGCTGACCGAGATCAGCGCGCGGGGCATGACGGACCTCTCACTGATGCGACTCCACGGGTTCGTGAATCGGGACGGGACGTCCCGCCGCCGCGGCGGCGAGCACGGCCGCCGGCAGCAGCCGGTGCTCGACCTGGAGCACGCGCGCGGCCAGCCGTGCGGGATCGTCGCCGGGGAGGACGGGCACCCGGGCCTGCCCAAGGATCGCGCCGCGATCGTATACCTCGTCCACCAGGTGAACGGTCGCGCCGCTCTCCCTCGCGCCGCTCGCCAGCACCGCCTCGTGCACCCGGCGCCCGTACATGCCCTTGCCGCCGAAGGAGGGCAGCAGCGCGGGGTGGACGTTGATGATCCGCCCCCGAAAGCGCGCGATGACCCCGGCCGGCACCAGCTTCAGGTAGCCCGCCAGGACCACCAGCTCCACCGACTGGCGCTCCAGCGCCCCGAGCCATTCCGCGGAGTCCGACGGATCCCGAAGCACGAGGCCGGGGATCCGCCTCGCGGCCGCGTGTTCCAGCGCCCGCGCATCGGGCCGGTCGCTCAGCACCAGCACCACTCGCGCCGGCGCGTCGGGCCCGAGCGCACGCAGCAGCGCCTCGAGATTGCTGCCGCGTCCCGAGACGGCCACGGCGACGTGCATTGGCATGGGGGGAGAAGCTAATCGGGGCCGGGGCGGCAGGGCAGCGGGCTAATGCAGGATGATGTCGACCGCGGCGGCCAGGTCCCGGACCACGGGAAAGCGGCCCGCCGCCGGGCTGGAAAGCTCGTTCACCGGGGGCTGAGCTATCAGCAATCCCCGGCCGCCGAAGCACTCCGCCGGCAGCACGTCGCGGAGCCGGTCGCCGACCCACCAGCTGGCGCCGAGCTGGAGGCCATGGTCGGTTGCGGCGCGGCGGTAGAGCAGGGGCCCCGGCTTGCGGCACTCGCAGGGCCCGGTGAAGTCGGGATGATGGGGGCAGTGATAGTGTCCCTCGAGCCGGGCGCCGGCGTCGGCGAGGAGCTCGTCCAGCCGCCGGGCGGTGGAGGCGTAGGCGGCCTCGTCGAGCAGCCCGCGTGCGATCCCCGATTGGTTGGTCACCACGAGCACGGGCAGACCCGCCCGGTTGAGCCGGGCGATCGCCTCGGCCGCGCGAGGCAGGAGCCGTATCGCGGCGGCGTCGGCGAGGTAACCTCGGTCCTCGATGATCGTGCCGTCGCGGTCGAGGAAAACCGCGCGCCGGTCGCTCACTCGCGCAACGCCTCGACGAGCGCGGCACCCACCGCCGGGAAACTCTCCTCGGGCAGCGTCCGGGGATCGAGTAGCACCCGGTCGCCGCCCACCCTGGCCACGACTGACGGGTTTCCCAAGCGCAGCCGCAGCGCGAGGCCATCGGGGCCGAGTTCGCCGGCGTCCAGCGCGACCAGCGTCGTCGGAAGCACCGCGCCGGGGAATGAGCCACCGCCGACGGCGGATTCGCCGGGCTGGAGCGCCGGCCGAAGGCTGGTCGGGCAAGCCGTTGCGAGCCGGGCTGCCCGCCGTTGGAGGTCCTCCGCTCCGAGCGTCAGCATGCGCAGCACCGGGATGGTCCGGACTGCCTCCTCGGGCTCGCGGTACAACGCGAGCGTCGCTTCCAGCCCTGCCAGCGTCATCTTGTCTGCGCGAACGGCTCGCGCGACCGGGTGCTCGCGACAGCGAGCGACCACCCCCCGCCGTCCGACGATGCAGCCGGCCTGCGGGCCGCCGAGCAGCTTGTCTCCGCTGAAGATCACGAGGTCCGCGCCGGCCTCCAGGGCGTCCACCACCCGAGGCTCGCCCCGCAGGCCCCAGGCGGAGAGGTCGGCCAGGAGACCGCTCCCGACGTCGACCAGATACGGGACGGCGGCGTCCCGGCAGAGCGCGGCGATGTCGCCGGTGCCGGGGGTAGTGACGAAGCCTCGCTGCTCGAAGTTGGAGCGATGCACGGTGAGGACAGCGGCGACGTCGGCGTCGAGTGCGCGCCGGTAGTCATCCAGGTGGGTGCGATTGGTGGTGCCGACCTCGCGGAGCCGGGCCCCACTCCGCAGCAGGATGTCCGGAATGCGGAAGGACCCGCCGATCTCGATCAGCTCACCCCGGGAGATCAGGACATCCCGTCCGGCCGCGATGGCGCTCAACGCCAGAAGCAGCGCACCCGCGGCATTGTTGACCGCCAGCGCGTCCTCGGCCCCAGTCACCGCCCGGAGCGGCTCGCGGCAGTGGTCGCCGCGGCTGCCGCGAGTGCCTGTGTCGAGATCGAGCTCCAGGTTGCTGTACCCCGCGGCGACCTCCGCCATCGCGGCCACCGCAGCCGGCGCGAGCGGTGCACGGCCAAGATTGGTGTGCAGCACCACGCCGGTGGCGTTGAGCACCGGGCGGAGGCTCGATCGGGCGTGGTCGGAGAGCCGCTCCCGAACGTCGGCCGCCCAGCTGTCCGGCGGCCCGGCCCGGCGGGTGCGTGCCGCCGTCAGTGATTCGCGCACCGCGTCCACGACCGCGACGCGCGGCGCGGTGCGGAGCAACTGTTGAATCTCGGGCTCAAGGAGCAGCCGGTCCACCGAAGGAAGCTCGCGCCGCGGGTCGCTCACTGGGATCTGGTCGGCGCCGGCTTGGTGGGCGCCGGTTTGGTGGGCGCCGGCTTGCTTGGCTGCGGCTTTGCCGGAGCTCGCCGTGCAGGACTCGGCACCGAGTCACGCCGGCCGCGGATGGAGTCGGCTCTCGCTCCCACCGAGTCGGCAGGGGCCGCCAACGAGTCGCGCGCGGAGCGCTCGGGGACGACCAGCGTGCCGACCACATCGCCGGCGACTCCGGTCACGTTCCGGACGCCGCGCATCTCGACGGTGTAGCGCCCCCCCGGCCGCCAGGGTGCGACCGGCCGTATCACCAGCTGGTCGGTGAGTGCCGGGCGGCTGGTCAGCTTTTCGGGGGCAGTGCGGCGGACCGGAGGCCGCGCCCCGGGCAGCGGAGGTCGGCCGGGAGCGGCTATCGTGTCGGCCGCGGTCGAGTCCCGCTGGCCGGCTGCTTCGCTTTGAGGCTGTCGTCGATCGGGCGCGGCAGCACCGAGGCGATCCGCACCGGCGTGGAGTCGGGAAGCATCGAGACCCTTACCGCCGACAACTGGAGACGCTGGGCCGGGTCGAGCGGCTGGGTGAACTCGACCGCGGCGGACATGCTGTCGCTCGCGGTGACCCCGCGGATTCGGGGTGGGGTGGTGTCGTGGACGAATGCCCACAGCTCGAGAGCCTTCGCCCGTCCTCGGGGAACCCGCAGGCTGTCGAACGCCTCCCGCAGGTCGGCGAGATGGTTCTGGTTCTGGTCCAGCACGCCGCTCACGATGTAGTCGCCAGGCGGGAGCGGCCCGAGCCGGAAGTGACCCGCGGAGTCGGCCAGGCCGCGGTAGGGGAGACTGTCGGGGAGCAGGGTCGCCACGACCAGCGCGGCCGGCGCGGGACGGCCCGAGGTCCAATCCACCACCGTGCCTTCGAAGGTCGTCTCGGGTCGGGGGGCGCCGGTAGTGAACGTGACCAGCGCGCCGCGGTTGGAACGATTCCGCCGCAGGTCGGTGACGCCGGGCAGCAGCTCTACCCGGTAGACCCGGTCGCGCTGCCAGCCCTCGTCGGGCCGCACCGTGATGCGGTTGCGACGCCAGCGGACCTGGGGGATCTCCTTGGTCGGCGAGAGGATGACGAGCTTCTCCAGGTCACCGGTCCCGGTGCCCTGGCTGGGGGAGGAGCCCTCGGAGACGACCTCGTCGAAGAGGAACTCGACATCATCGCTGAATTCGGGAAGGCTCTCGAATGAGTCGGGGGTGGTCCGGACCAGTTGCGGTGGCGCGGCGTCGGGCGGACCTCCTGGCGGTGGCTCCATGCGGGCGCAAGCTACGAGCAGTCCCAACACGGCGGCCGGGACGCAAGGCCGCGCGCTCACGCGCGCCCCGGTCCGCATCCGAGAAGCTCCAGCTTTCTGGCGAGCACTTCCCGCTGTTCCCGCCAGATCGACGCCTTTTCCCGCTCCCGCTGCACGACGTCCGCCGGCGCCCGCGACACGAACTGCTGATTGCCGAGCTTCTTTTCCTGGGCCTCGACCAACCGGCTCAGTCGCTCCACCTCGGCGCCGAGTCGGCCGCACTCGCGATCCACGTCGATGGCGTCGCCCAGCGGCACGAACACAGAAGTGCCGTCGGACAGGACGGCATGGCCGCCCACCCGCTCGCGCGGCTCGCCGAACGAGAGCTCCGACACCTTGGCCAACCGGGTCACGGTGCCCTGCTCTCGGCGGATGGCCCCGTCGCCCGAATCGGACCGGGTCACCACCGCGCGGACCGCCTGTCCGGGCTGCACCCCGTACTCGGCGCGGATCCCGCGGATCGCTCCCACCACTTCCTGGACCAGGCCGAACTCGCCCAACGCCTCGGCATCTTCCGCTCGAGGGTCGGACAGGGGCCAAGGCGCGACCGAGATGGACGCGTCCCGAGGCCGGCCGGGGAAGCGCCGCCACAGCGTCTCGGTGACGAAGGGCATCACCGGGTGAAGCAGCCGGAGCGCGACATCGAAGGTCTGCACCGCCACGGCCCGAGCCACGTCGCCGCCGGGGGCGTCACCGTAGAGCCGCGGCTTGATCTGCTCGATGTACCAGTCGGCCAGATCGCTCCAGATGAAGCGATAGACTGCCGCGGCCGCCTCGTTGAGCCGGAAGCGCTCGTAGGCTTCGGTCGCCTCGCGGACCGTCGCCTCGCACCGCGCGATGATCCACCGGTCGGCGAGGGTGAGCTCCTCGCGCCGCACGGCGCGGGGCGAGCGCCCGGCGAGGGGCCGGGTGGGTGCCTCGAGGTTGGAGAGAATGAAACGGCCCGCGTTCCACAGCTTGTTGGCGAAGTTGCGGCCGGGGCCGAACGACGTCTCGAGGTCGTTCGGGTCGAGAATGAGGTCGGTGCCCACCGACATTCCCGATATGAGGGAGTAGCGCAGTGCGTCGGCGCCGTAGCGGTCCACCACTTCGAGCGGGTCGATCCCGTTTCCCAGGGACTTCGACATCTTGCGGTGTTGGGTGTCGCGGACCACGCCGTGCAGATAGACCCGGGTGTACGGCGGCTCGCCCATGAACTCCAGGCCGGACATGATCATCCTGGCCACCCAGAAGAAGATGATGTCGGGCGAGGAGACCAGGGTGTGGCCCGGGTAGTAAGTGGCCAGGTCGTCGGTCCGCTCGGGCCATCCCAGGCTGGTAAAGGGCACCAGCCAGGACGAGAACCAGGTGTCGAGCACGTCCTCGTCCTGGCGCACCGCGCCCCCGCAACCGGGGCAGGCGCTCAGGTCGCTGCGGCTCACGCTGACCCGGCCGCAGCCCTCGTCCTCGCAGTACCACACCGGGATGCGGTGTCCCCACCAGAGCTGCCTGGAGATGGTCCAGTCGCGAATCCCGTCCAGCCAGCGCTCGTAGTCGTCGCCGCGCCGCTCGGGGATGAACTGGATCGTGCCGTCGCGGTAGCGCTCGAGCGCGGGGCGGGCGAGCGGCGCCATGCGCACGAACCACTGCTCGGAGAGCCGCGGCTCGATCACCGTTTCGCAGCGATAGCAGTGGCCGACCGCGTGGCGGTGGTGTCTCTTCCTTCTCCAGCAGGCCGAGCGACTCGAGCTCCGCCACCACCTGCTTCCGGGCCTCGAAACGGTCCAGCCCCTGGAATCGCTCCGGCACCGCGAGGCTCATCCTCGCCTCCGGCGTCATCACGTCCACCGAGGGAAGATGGTGCCGCTGGCCGATCTCGAAGTCGGTGGGGTCGTGGGCCGGGGTCACCTTGACGGCGCCGGAGCCGAAGGCGGGATCCACGGCCTCGTCGGCCACCACAGGAATTCTGCGGTCGGTCAGCGGCAGCCTCAGCTCGCTGGCCCACGAGGCGGCGGTAGCGCTCGTCCTCCGGGTGCACCGCGACCGCGGTGTCGCCGAGCATGGTCTCCGGGCGGGTGGTGGCGACGGTGATGTGGCCGTCGCCGTCCGCCAGCGGGTAGCGGATGTGCCAGATCCGGCCGTCCACCTCCTCCTTCTCCGCCTCCTCGTTGGACAGGGCGGTGAGGCAGCGGGGGCACCAGTTGATGATGTAGTGCCCGCGGTAGACCAGTCCCTTTTCGTACAGCTGGACGAACACCTCCCGCACCGCGCGGGACAGATCCTCGTCCAGGGTGAAATAGGTCCGGGACCAGTCGGCCGAGCAGCCGATGGCCTGGAGCTGATCGAGGATCCTGGCGCCGGTCTGGCGCACGTGGGCCCACACCCGCTCGACGAACGCCTCCCGGCCGAGGTCGAATCGGGTCAGGCCTTCCTTGGCGAGGAGTCGTTCGACCACGTTCTGCGTCGCGATCCCCGCGTGATCGGTGCCCGGCACCCAGAGTGCGCGGCGCCCGCGCATCCGCTCGAACCGGATGAGGACGTCCTGCACCGTGTTGTTGAGGCCGTGACCGGTGTGGAGCTCGGCCGTGACATTGGGCGGAGGCATCTGGATGACGTACGGCTCTCCCGGCGCGCCGCCGCGAGTGCGCTGGACGGCGTCGGGGTCGAACAGACCTCGCTCCCGCCACCAGGCGTAGAGCGGGGCCTCGATCTGGGATGGGTCGTATTGGGGAGCAAGCGGCGCGGTCATGCGCTCTGGTCGGCCGCCTGAGGATGATCCGGCGAGGGTCTGTCGTCCTCCCCTCTCACCAGGATGCTGTTGATCACGCTTTCGATGCCGGCTACCGCGAGCGCGGTTCGGCCGGCGGTGGTGCGGAGGCTCCGACTGGGTACCCACCCGCGCAGCTCCACCGCGCCACGGCTGATCGCCCGGGCCTCGATGGTCAGCCCGGCGAGCCGGGGCTCGGTGCGCAGCGCGATTTCAACCGCGCGCACCGATGCGGACGCGGTGAGCCGGGTCGGTCCGCTTTCGCGGAGGCGCTCGGCTACCCGCCGGACGCGACCGGAGTTCACCTCGCCCACCCACTCGCTCAGCACGATGGCGGCGAGCAACCCGCCGCCGACGCCGAGCGTCGTCCACAGCAGCACTTCTCCCCCGCTCAGCTCGTCGTCGTGGCGCACGCGAAGTCCTCTTACGGAAGAATTCTCGATGCGGTTAAGTTAACCGCGTCGCCATTCACGCGCAGGGAATCCTCGGTCGCCAAGGCTGCTCGAATGAACCAACGACCCGCTCCCGTCTCTCGCGGCCCCGATTGGGGCCGCTGGCTCATAGTCGCCGTGCTGGTCCTGTTGGGGATCGCGCTGTACTTCCGGTTCGCGCCGTCGAGCCCGCCCGCGGCGCCGCCGTCGGTTGAGTCGGAGTGAGCGACCGCGTGCGGGTGACCCTGCCCGACGGCAGCGTTCGAGAGGTCGCGGCTGGGACGAGCGCCCGCGGGGTCGCCGAGAGCATCGGCGCGGGGCTGGCCCGCGCGGCGGTGGCCGCTCGGGTGGACGGCGCCATCTGGGATCTCGACCGCCCGATCGAGCGCGACGTCTCCCTGGCCATCCTCACTGACCGCGACCCCGACGCCCTCGAGGTGCTGCGCCACTCGGCGGCCCACGTCCTCGCCACGGCCGTGAGGGATCTCTTCCCCGGCGCCGGGATCGGCTTCGGTCCGCCGATCGAGGACGGCTTCTACTATGACTTCGAAGTACCCCGCCCGTTCACCCCGGAGGATCTCGAGCGAATCGAGGCCCGCATGGGCGAGGTGGCGCAGGCCGACTACCCCTTCGTGCGCGAGGTGGTGGACCGCCCGGCGGCCAACGGCCGATTCGCCGACGACCCGCTCAAGCTGGAGCGGATCAGCGAGCTGGGCGACGACGAGACGATCACGGTCTACACCGACGGGCCCTTCACCGATCTGTGCCGCGGTCCCCACATCCCCCGGACCGGCCGCCTGAAGCATTTCAAGCTGCTGCACGCCGCCGGCGCCTATTGGCGGGGCGACGAGAAGCGGCAGATGCTCCAGCGGATCTACGGCACCGCCTGGTTCAAGAAGGAGGATCTCGAGGCCTATCTCCATCGCCTGGAGGAGGCTCGGAAGCGGGACCACCGGGTCATCGGGCGGCAGCTCGATCTCTTCTCCATCTCCGAGGTCGTCGGCCCCGGGCTGGTGCTCTGGCATCCCAAGGGCGCCATGATCAAGTGGCTGCTCTCCCGCCTGGTGGAGGACGACAACGTCGCCAATGGCTACGACCTGGTCTACACGCCCAACGTGACAAAGGAAGAGCTGTTCAGGATTTCCGGGCACCTCCCGCTCTATGCCGCCAACCAGTACCCGCCGATGGCCGCCGGAGCCGGCGAGGCTGAGGACGTGCGCTACCGGGTCAAGCCGATGAACTGCCCGATGCACGCCCTCATTTATAAGACGCAGCAGCGGAGCTACCGGGACCTGCCCATCCGGCTGAGCGAAGTCGCCAACGTGTACCGGAACGAGAAATCCGGCACGCTTCACGGCCTCCTGCGGGTCCGTGGGCTCAGCATGGACGACGCGCACATCTTCTGTACCATGGACCAGGTGGAGGATGAGATCTTCCTCTGCCTCGACCAGGTGGACCGGCTGGTGCGGGCCACCTTCGGGTTCGAGCTGGACTTCGAGGTCTCCACCAGGCCGGATGAGCGCCTCGGTGGCGACGAGATCTGGGACCGGGCCGAGGCGGTGTTGAAACAGTCGCTGGACCGCAAGGGAATTGCCTACCGGATCGACGAGGGCGGCGGCGCGTTCTATGGCCCCAAGATCGACATCAAGTTCCGCGACGCGATTGGCCGAGTGTGGCAAGGGCCGACCATCCAGCTCGACTTCAACCTGCCGGAGCGTTTCGAGCTGGAGTACACCGGGGCGGACAACCGCCCCCATCGTCCGGTGATGATCCACCGCGCCATCTACGGCACGCTGGAGCGGTTCACCGGCAACCTGATCGAGCACTTCGCGGGCGCCTTCCCGGTATGGCTGGCGCCGGAGCAGGTCCGGGTGATCCCGATCTCGGACGCGCAGGCCGGCGCGGCTCGCGAGCTGGCCGTGAGGCTGAAAGCTGCCGGCCTCCGGGTGCAGGTGGACGACCGCACCGAAACGCTCAACTACCGTATCCGCGAGGGCGAGATGCAGAAGGTTCCTTACATGGCGGTGATCGGTCAGCGAGAGGCGGAAAGCGACAGTCTCGCGCTCCGAGTCCGCGGGGCAGGGAAGAAGCAGGAAGTCCTGCCAGTGGAGGCATTTCTGAGCCGGATCGGCGAGGAGGTGCGAAGCCGCGCGCTGACCCCATAGCGCCTTTCCACCCTCTCCCACCCCGGCTATCTTGCTCCCGATTCGCACCCTGAGGATTTCGTGAGCGACGCTACCACACCTGTCATCCTGTCGGCGGTCCGCACGCCGATCGGCCGATACCTGGGCGGACTCTCCAGCTTCACCGCCCCCCAGCTCGGGGCGATGGTCATTCGCGAGGCGGTCTCCCGGGCCAAAGTCGATCCGGCCGCCGTCGAAGAAGTGATCATGGGACAGGTGATCCAGGGCGGCTCCGGCCAGGCGCCGGCGCGCCAAGCACTGATCCATGCCGGTCTGCCACCCGCCATTCCCGCTCTCACCATCAACAAGGTCTGCGGCTCCGGCCTCAAGGCGGTGATGCTCGCCTCGCAGGCGATCAAGGCGGGCGACGCCGAATGCATCGTCGCCGGTGGGCAGGAGTCGATGTCCGGCGCGCCGCATTACGTCTACGGTATGCGGGGCGGGATCAAGGCCGGGAATCAGACGATGGTGGACGGCATGATTCACGACGGGCTCTGGGACTCCTTCGGCTGTTGCCACATGGGCGAGTATGCCGAGTACACGGCGGAGAAGGCCGGGGTGACGCGCGAGGACCAGGACCGGTTCGCCTATGAGAGCCACCGGAAGGCGATCGAGGCCGCGGAGGCAGGAAAGTTCAAGGCGGAGATCCTGCCGGTGCAGGTGCCGGGCAAGGGGGGAGGCACCACCGTCGCAGCCGACGAGGCGCCGCGCAAGGACACCAGCGTCGATTCGCTCGCCAGGCTCAAGCCCGCCTTCCGGAAGGACGGCGGAACGGTGACGGCCGGGAACGCGCCGGGGCTCAACGACGGGTCGAGCGCCCTCGTGGTCGCCTCGCTCGCCTTCGCCAAGGCGCAGGGCATCGCCCCCCTGGCCCGCGTCACCGGGTACGCGACCGGCGGCGGCGAGCCCCGCGAGATCTTCTTCGCTCCGGTCCAGGCGGTCCGGAACCTGATGAGCCACACCGGCACCAGCATCGGCGACTACGACCTCATCGAGGCCAACGAGGCGTTCGCGGTGCAGGCGCTCGCCGACGGCCGCGAGCTGGGCTGGGACTGGGATCGGGTGAACGTGCACGGCGGCGCGGTGGCGCTGGGTCATCCGATCGGCGCCAGCGGCGCCCGGGTGCTCACCACGCTTCTGCATGCGCTGCGCGACCGAGGCGGCTCGACCGGCCTCGCCACCCTTTGCCTGGGCGGCGGCAATGCCGTGGCCCTCAGCGTGGAGATGCTCTGATGAATCCGGGTGACCGGCTCGACACCCTGACGCTCGCCGATCGCGCCACCGCCGGTCGCCGCGCGCTCGCCGTCGGGGTGGCGGCGCTGGTGGTGGCGGCGTCGGCCCAGGTCTCGGTGCCGGTGCCGATGAGTCCGGTGCCGATGACGCTCCAGCCTCTCGCCGTGCTGGCGGTCGGCGGCCTGCTCGGGGCGATGTGGGGAAGCGCCGCGCTGCTGCTCTACCTTATGCTCGGGCTGTTCGGGCTGCCGGTCTTCTTCGCGGGGGGCGCAGGGATCGGGCACGTACTCGGTCCGACGGGTGGCTACCTGCTGGCGTTCCCGGCCGCCGCCGCGGTGGCCGGAAGGTTCGCCGGCGAGTCGCCGCGCCTCGGCCGGGTCCTCATCGGTTGCGCCCTGGCGATGGTGGTGATCCACGCCGGCGGAACCGCGCAGCTCGCGATCCTGGGCGGCGATCCCGGATTCGCGGTTCGCGCCGGTTTCGTGCCTTTCCTCACGGGCGACCTCCTCAAGGTCGGCATCGCTGCCGCCGTGATCCTGGGCCTCGGACCGAAGCTCCGCTCCCTTCTCTGACCGGGCCCTCGATGCCCGACCGGTACTCTCTCCCGAAGGCGATCGGATGGTCGATCGCCTTCGTCGTGCTCACCTTCGCTCTGTTCGGACTGCTGTCGTTCGGGGCCGCGATCCTGATCACCGGCTCGACGGAACAGGCAATCGCGTGGCTGGGTCAGACCGGGCCGGGCCCGCTGTTGCTCCAGGCTGCTGGCATGCTCCTCAGCACGGCGTTCTTCACCTGGCTCATCGGGATGCGGGTACTGCGCCTGACGCCGGCGGACCTTCGCTACACGGTGGATCGCGGCGCGCGGGGATTCGCCGCCGGCGGCATGGCCGGCGCGGTCACGGCCGGCACCGCGCTCGCTGTGGCCGTGGTGCTCGGCGCCGCGCAATGGACCCGGGATCAGGGCACCGTGCTCGACTATGTCCAGACGGCGGCGACGACCATCCTGGTCCTCGCGCCCGCCGCCTTGAGCGAGGAGGTGCTGTTCCGCGGGGTGCCACTGCTCCTGCTGGCGAGGGCCCTCGGGCGCGGCACCGCGATCGTGCTGGTCGCGGTGCTGTTCGCGCTCGCCCACGTGGACAATCCGAACGTCACGCCCCTGGCGATTGGGAACATCGCCCTGGCCGGCGTCTTCCTCGGTCTCGCCTTCTACGCGCCCGGCGGCATCTGGACGGCCTGGGGCGCGCACCTGGGCTGGAACGCCGCGCTCGCCGCGCTCGACGCGCCGGTGAGCGGCGTCCCCTTTCGCATTCCGTTGCTCGACTACGCGCCTGGCGATCCGGCCTGGCTCACCGGCGGACATTTCGGGCCGGAGGGAGGCCTCTCCTCGACCCTCGCGCTCACCATCGCGGTTCTCGTCGCCAGACGCTGGGCCGGAGGAAGGGACACGACATGACCCGAGCCGCCGTCATCGGCGCCGGCACCATGGGCAACGGCATCGCCCACGTCTTCGCGCAGCACGGGTGGGAGGTGGCACTGGTGGACAGCGTCCCCGCGGCGTTGGAGAAGGCCGGCGCGACCATTCGCGCGAACCTCGAGCGCCAGGTGAAGAAGGGCGCGATTCCCGCACATGTGCCGGCCGAGGTACTCGCGCGGGTGAAGACCGTGACCTCGCTGGAGGGCGCAGCCGACGCCGACCTGGTGGTGGAGGCCGCCAGCGAGAGCCCGGCCGTGAAGTTCTCGCTGTTCGAGCAGCTCGACGGCATCGCGCCGCCCAGCGCGATTCTCGCGACCAACACCAGCTCGATCTCGATCACCGAGATCGCCGCCCGCACCCGGCGCCCCGACCGGGTGATCGGCATGCACTTCATGAATCCCGTGCCGGTGATGCAGCTGGTCGAGGTCATCCGGGGGCACGCCACCAGCGACGCGACCACCAGCACGGTGATGGAGACCGCCCGCGCCCTCGGCAAGGTGCCGGTGGAGGTGCACGACTACCCGGGCTTCGTCTCCAACCGCGTTCTCATGCCGATGATCAACGAGGCGATCTTCTGCGTGATGGAGGGCGTCGCCACGCCCGAGGCGATCGACACGGTGATGAAGCTCGGCATGGCGCACCCGATGGGGCCACTGGCGCTGGCCGACTTCATCGGGCTCGACGTCTGCCTCGCCATCCTGGACGTGCTCCAGCGCGGACTGGGCGACGACAAGTACCGGGCCTGCCCCCTTCTCCGCCGGATGGTGGCGGCGGGGGACTTGGGCAAGAAGACGGGGCGGGGATTTTACGACTACACGCTTTCCTCCTGACCCGGGGTCCCAGTGGACATTTTCGAGTCAATGCGCTCCTTCGGCCACGAGCAGCTGTTGCTGTCCCACGACCCGTCATGCGGGTACTACGGGATCATCGCGATTCACGACACCACGCTCGGCCCGGCGCTAGGCGGGACCCGCTTCTGGCAGTATCGGAACACCGACGAGGCGGTCACCGACGCGCTGCGGCTCGCGCGGGGCATGACGTACAAGGCGGCGGTCGCCGGCATCAACCTGGGCGGCGGGAAGTCGGTCATCGTCGGTGATAACCGGCGGGTGGACCGGGAGGCGCTGTTCCGGGCGCACGGGCGGTTCGTGGAGACCCTGAACGGCCGCTACATCACGGCGGAGGACATCGGGACCAGTCCGGCGGACATGGAGTACATCAAGCTGGAGACCGACCACGTCGCCGGCCTGCTCGGCCTGTCGGGCGATCCCTCCCCGGTGACCGCCTACGGGGTGTACGTCGGAATGAAGGCCGCAGCGAAGGCGCGTTGGGGCAGCGACGCGCTCGAGGGGAAAACGGTGGCGGTGCAGGGGGCGGGGAATGTCGCCTACCACCTCTGCCGCCACCTGCACGACGACGGCGTACGGCTGATCGCGACCGACATCCGGCAGGAGAAGGTGAAGCGGGTGGTGGACGAGTTCGGCGCCCGCGCGGTCGCGCCCGAGGCCATCTACGACCAGCCGGCCGACATCTACGCGCCGTGCGCGCTGGGCGCCACGGTCAACGACGAGACGATCCCCCGGCTCAAGGTCCAGATCGTCGCGGGGGCCGCCAACAATCAGCTCGCGGAGGACCGCCACGGCGACGAGCTGGAGAAGCGGGACGTCCTCTACGCACCGGATTACGTGATCAACGGTGGCGGCGTGATCAACGTCTACGGCGAGCTCAACCGCTGGCCGGCGGAGCGCTCGCTCAAGAAGGCGGGGGAGATCTTCGAGACGCTGCTGCGTATCTTCGAGATCGCTCGTACCGAGCGGATACCGACTTACCGAGCGGCCGATCGCCTGGCGGAACAACGGGTCGCGGCGGTGGCAGGGCTGGACCGGATGTGGATGGGGGGCCGGAGATAATCGTATTGACATTCCCTGAGGGGGTGAGGTAGCGACTTCCGCGCGCCCCTCTCTACCGCGCAAGCGAATCCTTATACATTAGGTACCGGATGCCCGAAGTCATTCCGATCGGCGCCGACCACGCCGGCTTCGAGCTGAAGCGGCGGCTGGTCGAGGAGCTGCGGTCTCTGGGGTACGCACCGCTCGATCTCGGAACCGACGGACCGGAATCGACCGACTATCCCGACTACGCCCACCAGGTCGCATCCCGGGTAGAACATCGCGAGGCCCGCCGCGGGGTATTGTTGTGCGGCACCGGACTGGGAATGTCGTACGCGGCCAATCGCCATGCCGGAGTGCGCGCCGCGGTGGCCTGGTCTCCGGAGATCGCGCGCCTGGCCCGGGAGCACAACGATGCCAACGTCCTCATCCTCCCCGCTCGCTTCCTCAGCGAGTCGGAGGGCGTGGAGATCCTGAGGACCTGGCTGGAAACTGAATTCGCCGGCGGGCGCCACAGCCGCCGGGTCGCAAAAATCGACCAGGAGCAGGGATGAGCTTCGACCACAACGCGAGCCTGAGGGATGCCGACCCCCTGGTGGCGCATTTGATCGATCGGGAATTGGGGCGGCAGCGCCATGGGCTGGAGCTGATTGCCAGCGAGAACTTCGCCAGCCGCGCCGTGATCGACGCGATGGGCACGCCGCTCACCAACAAGTACGCCGAGGGGTATCCGGGCCGCCGCTACTACGGCGGGTGCGAGGTCATCGACGAGATCGAGCAGCTCGCCATCGACCGTCTCAAGCAGATCTTCGGCGCGGAGCACGCCAACGTCCAGCCGCACTCGGGAGCGCAGGCCAACTTCGCCGCCTTCATGGCGGTGATCCCCCCGGGTGAGAAGATCATGGGGATGTCGCTGCCGCACGGCGGCCACCTGAGCCACGGCGCGGCGGTCAACCACAGCGGGGTGATCTGGAAGGCCGTCCACTACGGCGTGAACCCGTCCACCGGCCGTATCGACTACGACGCCCTGCGCGAGCAGGTCCGCCGCGAGCGTCCGCGGCTGCTCATCGCCGGCGGCAGCGCCTATGCGCGCATCATCGACTTCGCCGCCTTCCGCTCCATCGCGGACGAGGTGGACGCGATCTTTCTGGTGGACATGGCCCACTTCGCGGGACTGGTGGCGGGGGGCGTCTATCCCTCTCCCGTGCCGCACGCGCCGATCGTCACCAGCACCACCCACAAGACGCTCCGCGGCCCTCGCGCCGGCCTCATCCTCAGCAACGCCGAGCTCGCCAAGGCGATCGACAAGTCGGTATTCCCGGGCACCCAGGGGGGGCCGCTCCAACACGTCATCGCGGCCAAGGCGGTCGCCTTCGGCGAGGCGCTCACCGACGACTTCAAGGCGTACAGCAAGCGGGTGGTGGAGAACGCGAAGACCCTGGCGGCGGCGCTGACCGGGCGCGGGTTCGCCATCGTCTCGGGCGGAACCGACACCCACCTGATGCTGGTGGACCTGCGTCCGAAGAACCTGACCGGGAAGGCGGCGGAGAAGACGCTCGACCAGGCCGGCATCACGGTCAACAAGAACACCATCCCCGACGACCCGCAGTCGCCCTTCGTCACCAGTGGGATCCGGCTCGGCACGCCGGCGCTGACGACCCGGGGCATGGGGCTGGGCGAGATGGAGCGGGTGGCGGAGCTGATCGACCGCGCACTCACGCGTCCCGACGAGGCCTCCCTCACCCGCGTCCGGGAGGAGGTGGGCGAGCTGAGCTCGACCTTTCCGTTGTATCAGTCGAAGTCGGCCGTTGGCCGGGTTCGCCGGAGCGCGTGAGTGTTGGCGCTCCGCCTCGCCGAGGGGATCCGGTGAACGAACTGCAATTCGCAGACGACGTGATGGCGCGCATACGGGCCCGGGGAGGGGCCTACCATGAGCGCGCCTATCTCTTCGTCCTCGCGACGATCGAATACTTCCAGTCGCGTCTCCAGGTGCGGCGGCACGTGACCGGCGCCGAGCTCGCCTGGGCCTGCCGCGACTTCGCCCGGGAGCAGTTCGGCCTGCTGGCGCCCCACGTGCTGGGTCACTGGGGCGTCACCCGGACGGAAGACTTCGGACGCATGGTGTTCACGCTGGTGGATGTCGGGTTGCTGGTCACCCAGCCCGGCGATCACGAGTCGGACTTCGAAGCGGTCTATCAATTCGCCGATGCGTTCGGCGATGCCTACGAGTGGCAGGGAGTGCGAGGCGCCTGAGCGGGGTGGATCGACAGCGGAGGGGAACATGGAAAAGGCGGAGTGGCCGGCGTGCCAGAAGTGCTCGCATGGGAGCTTGATCCCCCTTTCGGACTACGGACGCGAAGGGGCGCCAATCACGTACAAAGCGTGGGTCTGCACCAACCCGGACTGCGGCTTCAACCTCCGGATCGACAACGGGGAAATCTCGTTCGGCAGGGCGATCGGACAGAGCTATAAGTGACGTGCCGGGGTGACCCCCCGTCCCCATGCTCCCCATCCTCACACCCGACCAATCCGCAGCCTGGGACCGCAAGGCTGTCGCCTGCGGCATCGAGCTGGCCACCCTGATGGAGTGCGCCGGGCGGGCCGTGGTCGCCGTTCTCGCGTCCCGGTTTGCCGGCCGCCTAGGTGAAGGCGTGCTGGTCGCGGCTGGACCCGGTCACAACGGCGGCGATGGCTGGGTGGTAGCGCGCGCGCTGCATCGGCTCGAGGTGCCGGTCTGGGTCGCCTCTCCCGCGGGCGAGGGCGCGCCGCTTCGCGAGCGGATGGCCGGCCTCGCCCGGGCCGATGGGGTCCGCGAAGTCGCGCCGGACGGGCCTTGGCCCCGGGTCGGTCTGGCGGTGGATGCGCTGCTCGGCACCGGCGCCAGCGGGCCGCCGCGGCCGCAGGTCGCCGCGCTGCTCGATCGGCTGCTCGACCTGGAGGTGCCGGTCGTGGCGGTGGACGGCCCCACCGGCGTGGATCTCCTGAGCGGAACGGTCCACGGCGCGCCTCGCGCCGATCTCACCATCACCTTCGGCGGATTTCGTCGGGGCCACCTGCTGGCGCGCGACGAGGTTGGCACGGTGGTGGCCGCGGACATTGGCCACCCACGGGCCGAGTCCGACTGGCCGGTGCTGGTCTCGGACCGGGACGCGGCCGAGTTGCTGCCGCGGCTCCACGCCGGCGATCACAAGGGCACGCGGGGCCGCGTGGTCGTCGTGGGCGGGGACGCGGGAATGACCGGAGCGGTGAGAATGGCCGCCCGCGCCGCCTTCGCCGCTGGGGCCGGCCTGGTGCACGCGGTCGCCCCGGCGGAGACGGTCGTGGCGCTGGTGTCGGCCGAGCCGGATCTCCAGACCCTGGCCCACCCGTTCGATCGGGAGCCGAGCGCCGCGCTGAAAGAGCTCGTCTCCCGCGCCGACGCGGTCGTCATCGGACCGGGGCTCGGCCGCGGGGCCGGACGGCGCGAGCTGGTCGCGGCGCTGGGGCGGGAGGCGCGGGCGCTGTTGCTGGACGCCGACGCGCTGGTCGCGTTTCAGGGCGCCGGCGAGGAGCTTCGACAGCTCTCGGAAGGTCGCCCCGTCGTGCTTACCCCTCACCCCGGGGAGTTCCGCACGCTCTTCCCCGAGCTCGCGTCGCAGCGGGAGCTGGACCCGTGGGGCGCGGCGGCCGCGGCAGCCCAGCGGACCGGTGCCGTTGTGCTCCTCAAGGGTGTGCCGACGGTCGTCGCGTCCGCCGGGCGTCCCGTCCTGACCATCGCATCGGGCAACCCCGGTCTCGCCACCGGAGGCAGCGGCGACGTGTTGAGCGGCATCATCGGCACCGCGCTGGCGCAGCACCTCGAACCGGAGCTGGCGGCGGCATTAGGCGCCCAGGCGCTGGGCCGCAGCGCCGACATCGCGGCCCGGCGTGTCTCGGCGCGGAGCCTTCGTCCCATGGACGTGATCGCCGCGCTGCCCGACCTGTGGCGTGAATGGGATGTATTGCGCCGCTCGCCGCCGCCCCCTCACCCGCCGGTACTGCTCGAGCTTTCCCGTCCCCAGACCCTCTGAACGTCGATCCCCGATCGCATGACGGCTGAAGTGTACATTCCCCTGATGCGCACCCTTGGCGCTGTGTTGATCTCGGCCGCCGTCACGGTCACGGCGGTGGCACAGTCTCCCAGCCGCGACTGGCGGCCGGAGGACCGGACGGTGATCGGCGACTTCAGTCGAATCACCGCGATCGCGAGCTCCCTCGACCGGGTGTATGTCACCTCGCCCACCGCCCTGGTGGTCTGGCAGCCCCACTTTCGGGCGTGGTCGGGTCCCTTCGAGCCGCCCAATCGTGCGGCGCTAGCGGGTGTGTTCGCCGCGCTGATCGACCCGCTCGATCAATCGCTCTGGCTCGCCCGGGCGAACGGCTGGGTGCATTACCAGCCGGAACTTCAGATCTGGGATGAAGGCTCCGTGCCGGCCGCGGTGGTCAACATCGCGTTCGACGAGAACGACCCGGTCGGTGGGCTCTTCATCCTCACCCGAGGTGGTTGGTTCCTGCTTTCCCGTGGGGCCATGGTCCCGGCACCCGCGCAGCCTCCGGGGCGGCCGCTTGGACCGACCAGCGTCGAGGAGGTTCTCCGGCAGGCCCCGACACTCCAGACCAATGCCTCGCAATATCTGATCGACTCGAGGATGCGCGCGGTGCGGCTGACGGCGGCAGCCCGCTCGTTCGACAACCAAGGGTGGTACCTGGGCACCTCGGGGCTGGGGATGTTCTACCTGCAGGACGCGGCTGCGATTCCCCAGCCGATGCCGTTCGGGCTGCCGGCGCAGTTCGTCGGCGCGGTGATGAGCTGGCCTGGCGGGGTCTGGGCGGCGACCAACCGCACCGGGCAGGCGGACGCTGCGTTCACGTTCGTGGAGTCCGGGCTGCGGGAGTTCCGCACGGTCCGCGGCCTGCCGGCCACGGGGACGCCGTTCAGCCGCGTGCTCGAGCTCGCGGGTCAGGAGAAGTCGGTCTGGGCGGCGACCGACTTCGGACTGGCACGGATGGACCCAGCGGAAGAGCGGATCGACCTGTTCGACGAAACCCGCGGCCTTCCCGACAGCCGGGTCTTCGACGTCGCGGGCCGGCAGGGCCGCGTCGTGATCGGCACGGCACGCGGCCTCGCGCTGGTGGACGACGCACTTCGGGTGACCCGGGTGGCGCCGCGCTTCAGCGACGCGGCGTACGCGGTCTTCCCCGTGGGCGACTCCATCTGGGTCGGCACGCCGCGGGGCGTGTTTCTGGCCGTGCCCGGGCAGGACGATCTGCTGCGGCCGAAGGGACTGGCGTCCGCGAGCCTCCAGGTGCCGGTCATCGGCATCGCGACGCTGGCCGACACGCTGGTTGCGCTCACGCGCGACCAGATGTTCTGGCGCGACCCGCGGAGCCAGGCGTGGACCGTCGGTCCCAATCTCTCCGCCCTCCTCGGGCGGCTCCGTCGGTTCGCACCGGATGGCCCGGGGTTCTGGGTCGCGGGCGAACGAGGCGTGGGATTCGCGCGGCTGGCGGGAGCCTCGGCCCGCGCGCTCCGCGACGGCGACCTGCCCGGCCCGGCGAACGATCTCGCCGTGGATCGCGACCATCTGTGGGTCGCGACCGAGGACGGATTGGTCCGCTTCCGGCTCGACGCCATTCGCCCGTGACCCGTCCCGCCCCACGCAATCCGGGATCGGCCATGGGGCCCGGCCCGGAGTTCGATCGCATCCGCCGGATCGCGCACGCCCTCGGCGACCGCGCCCAGGGACTGGGCGACGACTGCGCGCTGTTGCCCGAGGGCGATGGCGTGCTTGCCGTGTCCACCGACCTGAGCGTCGAGGGCGTGCATTTCCGGCTCGACTGGATCGGCCACGCGGAAGTCGGCTGGCGCGCCACCGCCGCCGCGCTGTCGGACCTCGCGGCAGAGGGGGCGACACCGATCGGTGTGCTCTCGGCAGTCATGGTACCGGACGGCGCGGGAGAGCAGGATCTGGTCGCGCTGACCGCAGGGATCGGCGAGGCGACCGCGGCCGTTGGCGGGGTCGTGATCGGCGGCGACCTGTCCGCCGGCCCGGTATGGAGCGTCGCGGTCACGGTGATCGGGCGGGCGGAGCGACCGGTGGCGCGCGCCGGCGCGCGTCCCGGCGACGGGATCTGGGTCTCCGGCGTCCTCGGCGGCGCTCGAGCGGCGCTCGAGGCGTGGCGGCGCGGTGCGATACCGGCGGACGACGCCCGGCGGGCCTTCGCGCATCCGGAGCCCAGGATCGTGGCGGGGCGGTGGCTGGCGGCACACGGGGCGCGCGCGATGCTGGATCTCAGCGACGGCCTCGCCGGTGACGCGGAACATCTCGCGGCCGCCTCGGAGGTGCGGCTCGATCTTACACTGGAGACCGTCCCCGTCGCCGCCGCGGCGATCGCCGAAGCGAGACGGCTCGACGTCCCGGTACAGCAATTCGCCGCCGAAGGTGGCGAGGACTTCGAGCTGCTCGTCGCGCTGCCCGAGGAGTTCGGCGCTGCCGAGGTGCGCGAGTTCGAGGCCGCCTGCGGAATCGCGCTCACTCGGGTGGGCACCGTGAAACGAGGCGCCGGCGTGCGGGCCGATCTCGCCGGGCGGCCGCTCACGCTCCGCGGTTACGACCACTTCCGTTGATCCGGGGCCGCGGCTAGGTTGCCCCCCGTTCCCCATTCCAGAGCGACCATGAGCACGATCATCGAAGTGCACGCCCGGGAGATCCTCGACAGCCGGGGGAACCCGACCGTCGAAACGGACGTCGTGTTGGCAAGCGGCGCCCAGGGACGGGCCGCGGTGCCGAGCGGCGCCTCCACCGGCGAGCACGAAGCGGTCGAGCTGCGAGACGGAGATCCCAAGCGGTACGTCGGGAAAGGCGTCAGCGAGGCCGTGCGCAACGTGAACGAGGTGCTGGGGCCACGGCTCGAGGGGATGGCGGCGACCGACCAGATCGCGGTGGACGCCGAGATGATGGACGCCGACGGCACGCCCAACAAGAGCAAGCTGGGCGCCAACGCCATCCTCAGCGTGTCGCTCGCGGTGGCGCGCGCCGCGGCGCAGGACTGCGGGCTGCCGCTCTACCGCTACCTCGGCGGCCCGATGGCGCGGGTGCTGCCGGTACCGATGATGAACATCCTGAACGGCGGCGCCCACGCCTCGAACAACGTGGATGCCCAGGAATTCATGGTGGTGCCGATCGGGGCGGAGACGTTCCCCGAGGGGCTTCGGATCGGGGTCGAGGTGTTTCATGCGCTCAAGAAGGTGCTCGGCAAGATGGGCCTCTCGACCGCGGTGGGCGACGAGGGCGGCTTCGCGCCGATGCTGCCGTCGAACGAGGCCGCGCTCGACGTGGTGATGCAGGCTATCGAGGCCGCCGGCTACGAGCCGGGTCGCGACGTGGCGATCGCCCTCGACGTCGCCGCGTCCGAGCTGCTCCAGGACGGCGAGTACGTCTTCAAGAAGGGCGACAAGAGCCGCCGCTCGGCGCAGGCGATGGTGGAGCTCTACGCCGGCTGGGTTGACCGCTATCCGATCGTATCGATCGAGGACGGGCTGGCCGAGAACGATTGGCCGGGCTGGGCCCACTTCACCGAGCGGCTGCACGATCGAGTCCAGCTGGTGGGCGACGACTTGTTCGTCACCAACGTGGACCGGCTGGGGAAGGGCATCGAGGAAGGCGTGGGGAACGCCGTACTGGTCAAGGTGAACCAGATCGGCACGCTCACCGAGACCCTTCAGTGCATCGAGCTGGCCAAGGGCAGCGCCTACGGGGTGGTGATCTCCCACCGCTCGGGGGAGACCGAGGACACCTTCATCGCCGACCTGGCGGTCGCCACCGGGGCGGGGCAGATCAAGACGGGGAGCGCAAGCCGCACCGACCGCACCGCCAAGTACAACCAGCTGCTCCGAATCGCGGAGGAGCTGGGCGAGCTGGCGCACTATCCCGGACGGGATCTCTACCCTCTGTGACGCGTGCGCGGTGGGCGGCGGTGGCGGCACTCGCCTTCGCGCTCTACTTCGCGATCCAAGGGGGAGAGTACGGTACCAGCCACCTGCTGGAGCTTCGCGGGGACGTGGAACGGGAGCAGGAGCAGGTCGAGCGGCTGCGAGTCCTGGTGGATTCACTGACCCAAGCCGCCGAGGCGATCCGGCGCGATCCCCGGGTGCAGGAGCGGGTGGCGCGGGAGTCATTCGGCATGATCCGGAAGGGCGAGCATCTGTTTCGGATCGTGCCCGGGGATACCAGCCGCCAACTTGAGTAGGGGTGGAGCAAGGGTTAGGTTTTCGCTCGCGGCAGGGTAGCTCAGGTGGTTAGAGCACGGCACTCATAATGCCGGGGTCGCGGGTTCGAGTCCCGCCCCTGCTATCTACCTCATAACCACTTGGACGTTCCGGTTCAAGTGGTTTCTCACATCTGGCACTAGGCTTGGCACTATGGGTCGAGAAGAGAGCGAGGAAACGATCCCACCAAAGCCGCAGTCAAGATACGTCAACCAGAAGACTGCCACCGCTCCGAGAAGAGTGGCACCTACCCGTAGAGCCAGCCCGGAAACTCCTTAAGGAAACTTGCCGAACAAGCATCGCGCTTCTGGTCGAGGCTACCCCGATGGGTGGGGTGGCTCGTAACCCTGGCCTGGCTTCTGGGTCTAGCTGACATAATCGACGTGATACCATCGCTAAAGGCGCGGATGCCGCATCCTCCACCACGGCACTGAGAGGACGAATCGCTGGGCCTCAACCTCAGTACGTCGGGGCTAGAGGCTCAGGCTGACTGCGGTGTGGGTAGCAATTCTCGGACAGCCGCCAAGAGCTGATCAGGTGTGAATGGCTTGGGCAGGAAGGCTTGTAAAAGCTGCTGGAGTTCAGGCTCCTCTGTACCGGGCGGGGCATAGCCAGAAATGAAGAGGGCCGGCGTTCCAGGCCGATGGATGCGCGCCAGTCGGACGAGATTCAGCCCGCTCATATCTGGAAGCCTGATGTCTACGACCATGCCGTCGAGCCGCTGCGGCTCTGACTGGAGCTGCTCTAGCGCCGCCAAGGCGGAATCGGCCTCAAGGCAGGTATAACCGGCCTGCCGGAGGGTTTGGCAGGCCAGCTTACGTACTACGGGTTCGTCATCAATCACGAGAAGCGTGGACATAGGGCTGATGGATTTGGGACTTTAGCCTACGGCTTTTCCCAGCGGTGCGCTAGAGGCTGAAAGCTGCACGTGCGGTCAATGGTCCATTCCTCCCTTCCTCGCCGAAACGCCGCAGCATCGGGATGAGTGAGATCGGCTTCAAGCTCACCGGACGCCTGACCCCCTTGCGCGCATCAGCACCGTTTGGGAGATTGTAGTCCCCCCTACCCACAGCTTGACCCAGGGTCGTGGCCTGGAGGCACCAATGGACACTCGCTGTCCCTGCTGCGGAATTACAGTCACCGGGCATCTCCGGTGCCCCCTCTGTGACACCCGGTTGGTCAGCGCCCGCCTCAACGTTCGGCGCACTCTCCTGTGGGCGTTCGTGGTGGAGGAGTATCTGCTGCTGATGGTCGTAATGTTGCGAACCTAGTCATCTGCGCCTAACTGCTCGCCACCGCTCGGCTCCTCGTCGCAATCTGTCGCAGGGTCCACCGCAGATCTGCACATATGGAGCAACCACTTGAGCGATCCCGTTCAAGTGGTTTCTCATGACCGTCTCAGTCCCCCGCACCCTCTCGTTCACAGTTGAGTGTCCCTGGCCCTGGTGGGACGACGGCGCGGGCGGATTCCAGAGCTTTCAATCGATGGGTTATTGCCGCTGTCGAGGATTCGCCCCACGGTGCACGCTGAGACTGGCGCTCGCGAGATTGGCGCCGAGGCTAGCGCTCGCCGAGACTGGAGCACGCCCGAGACTAGCGCTCGCGGCCGCACGCTATAATTTGGGCCTATACTCGCTTAGGCAAGGTCGATGCCCGCGGCCCGGTTGGTTGGTTCCGCTGTCACTGTCCGCCGCCTCGCCTGCCCTTCTCCCTCCGGAGGGTCCTGGCGAGTCGGCTCCTCGGGTTCCGTTCCTACAATACGGAATTCGTCCTCCGATGAAGGCGGGCGATAGTGGCAGAGTTGCTGGAGCGCCTCAACGAGGTTCTCGCCGCGCGGTACCAGATCCAGCGAGAACTGGGGCAGGGCGGTATGGCCAAGGTGTTCCTGGCCCACGACCTCAAGTACGAGCGCGAGGTTGCAGTGAAGGTGCTCCGCCCCGACCTGTCCGCCGAGGTGGGCCCCACCCGGTTCCTGCGTGAGATTCAGATCGCCGCTCGCCTTCACCATCCCCATATCCTGCCGCTCTACGACTCCGATCAGGTCGATGGCCTGGTCTACTATGTCATGCCCTATATCGAGGGAGACACGCTGCGGCAGCGGCTGGCCCGGGAGCACCAGCTCCCGGTCAGCGACGCGCTCCAGATCGCGCGTGAGGTGGCGGATGCCTTGAGCTATGCCCACGGTGCCAACGTGGTGCACCGTGACATCAAGCCGGCGAACATCCTGATTGACTCGGGCCACGCCCTTGTGGCGGATTTCGGCATTGCCAAGGCCCTCGGCACGGGGGATTCGACGACGGGACATATCGTCGGCACGCCGGCGTACATGAGTCCTGAGCAGGTCGAAGGACTGGAGAAGCTCGACGGCCGAACCGACATCTACGCTCTGGGCTGTGTGCTCTTCGAGATGCTGGTGGGGGCGGCGCCATTCAGGGGGGCGACGCTGACGGCGATCATCGCCAACCGGTTGACCTCGCCGGTTCCCTCGGCGCGATCGTTCCGCGAGCTGGTGCCCGAGGTCGTCGACGCCGCGATTCGGAAGGCAATGGCCACCTTGCCAGCCGACCGCTTCGCGACCGCCGCGCAGTTCGCCGAGGCGTTGGGCACCTCCGCTACCGTGGCCATCGCGGTGGGCGCCGCCCAGGCGATGACCGAGGCCATCGCGAACACCAAGTCGGTGGCCGTCCTGCCGTTCGAGAACATGAGCACCGATCCCGAAAACGAATATTTCAGCGACGGGATCACCGACGACATCATTGCCCAACTTTCCAAGATCAGCGCGCTCAAGGTGATCTCCCGCACTTCCACCATGCAGTACAAGAAGTCCACCAAGAAGATCGCCACGATCGCCGAGGAGCTCGGCGTCGCGGCGGTCCTCGAGGGCAGCGTCCGGCGGGCGGGGCAGCGGGTGAGGATCGTGGCGCATCTGGTCGATCCCAGGACCGAGAAGCATCTCTGGGGTGAGACCTTCGACCGCCAGCTGAGCGACATCTTCGAGGTGCAGAGCGAGGTCGCCCAGCAGATCACGGGGGCCCTCTCCTTGGCCCTGTCGCCGGAGGAGAAACAGCGGGTCGAGAAGAAGGCGACCAGCGATGCCGACGCGTACAACCTGTACCTCCTGGGACGCTTCCACGCGAACAAGTGGTCCGAAGCCGACGTGCAGAAGGCCATCGAGTATTTCCAGCTGGCCATCGCCAAGGATCCCACGTATGCGGTCGCGTATGCGGGGCTGGCCGACGCGTACGAGCTGCTGAGCATCGGGTTCAGCTCCAAGCCCCCCGTCGAGTACCTGGCGCAGGCCAAGACCATGGCCCTGAAGGCGCTGGACATGGACGACTCCCTCGCCGAAGCGCATACCTCTCTGGCCTACGCCCGTTGGCTGGCAGATCTCGACTGGACGGCTGCCGAGCGTGGGTTCAAGCGGGCCATCGAGCTCCAGTCGAGCTACGTGATGGCCCACGAATGGTACGCCGAGTACCTGGCCGCGCTCGGTCGACACGACGAGGCGATCTCCGAGATCAAGCGCGCCCAGCAGCTCGACCCGCTGTCCGTACCGGTTACCCGCGCCGTGGGCTGGATACTGTATTTCGGCCGCCGGTACGACCAGGCGATCGAGGAGCTGCGGAAGGCACTGGCGATGAACCCGGAGTTTCTGGGGGCCCGGCTGGTACTCTGGTGGGTGTATATCGCGCAGGGGGCCTTCGAGCAGGCGCTCGCCGACATCCGGAAGGAGGTCGAGCGCCCCGGCCTCCGCACCATCAAGAAGCTGACGTTGGCCTACGCCTGTGCCGCCTCGGGCAACAAGGAAGAGGCCAGCGGGATTCTGTGGGAGCTGGAGCCCAAGCTGGCGAGCGAGAGCCGGCTGGCCCTGCTGGCGGCGCTCCCGTTCACCGCCCTGGACGCGAAGGATCGCGCATTCGAGCAGCTGGAGCGGGCGTACCAGATGCGGGAGCCAGGGCTGTTGTTCCTCAAGTTCGCCCCTTGGGCCGACCCCTTGCGCTCGGACCCGAGATACGGTCCGATGGTGGAGAAGCTGGGGCTCGGCTGACCGGCTGCCGGTCGGTCGGGAAGGGTGGCGATGTCAACGGATACGGGTCTGATTGCTCTGCTGGTGCGCCTTACCGAACCCTGGGCGTCGTTCTACAACGACTCCCCAACCGTGCAGACCGGGGTCATCTTTCTTCATCTCGCGGGCATCTTCCTCGGCGGCGGCTTCGCCATCGCCACCGACCGTGAGACTTTTATCGCCCTGCGCGTCGCCCGCCTCTCGGGCCAGATCCGGCATCTGGCGCACCTCCACACGATCCACCGACCGGTGATGGTGGGGCTGGTGATGGCGCTGAGCAGCGGGTTGCTGCTGTGGGCCGCCGACGTGGAGACATTCATGCGGTCGCCGGTGTTCTGGGTAAAAATGATCCTCCTCGGACTCTTACTGGGCAACGGCTACCTTCTCGCTCGAACCGAGACGGCGCTGCGGGAGGGCGAACCCGATTCGCCGCGCCTGTGGGGCCGCCTGCGGTACATCTCCGCCGCGAGCATCGCGCTCTGGCTCGGCGTGATCCTCGCCGGCACAGTGCTCATGAGCGCATGACCGACCATCCGGCGGGGGAGCCGCCGATGCAGGGTGACGCGGTTTGCGGGTGGTGCGCCAGCCTTGCGTCGCGGCGGGATTTTCTCCGCGAGGCGGCTTCGCTGCTCGGGTGCGTCGCAGCGCTGGGTGCGCCGGGCCCTTCGATCCGCTTGCCACTCGAGCTCGCGACCGCGCTCCGCCTCGTCGGCGGCGAGGCGGTCTATGCCATCCCGGGGCAGGATGGCGCCACCATCGATCGCGACCACGAAGTCATCCTGGTACGCTATCAGGATCGGGTGTACGCCTTCGGCCTCTCCTGCCCCCATCAGCGTACCGCCCTGCGCTGGCAGAGTGATGAGGGGCGCTTTCAATGCCCGAAGCACAAGAGCACGTTTCAGCTGGATGGTACGTTCCTGGCGGGTCGGGCGACGCGGAGCCTTGATCGGCATGCGCTTCGGCGCGAAGGCGACACCGTGGTGGTCGATCTGTCGGCGCTGTTGCAGGAGGACCGGGATCGCGAGCGCTGGGTGGAGGCGGTGGTACAGCTGTAGTGACTCGGAGGAGGCGCGATGGGGACGCCGCCACGAAAGGGCACCAGGGCGCGCCTGAGAGCCTGGACGCTCGAGGCGACGGTGCTCTGCGTACAGGCTTGTGGTCGGCCCGCCGGTGAGGTCGAGGCCCCCGCCGTCGAGCCGGCGGCCCCTCCGAGCGCGCTGGCTGTCGCTGCGCCGACCGCGGCGCCGGACTCGTCCCGCGACCGGCTGGCCGTCACGGAGGCGGAGTACCAGGGCTGGAAATACTACGCCGTGTACTGCGAACGGTGCCATGGCCCGGATGCGCTCGGCACACTGGATGCGCCCGACCTGCGCTTCTCGGTGTCGCCCGAGGGAGAAGTGTCTCCCGACTCGTTCCGGGTCGTCGTTCGCAAGGGGGCGGAGAACCGGGAAGAGAACAAGGTGATGAAGGGGTTCGAGGACTTGCTGGACGACGAGCGGATCGATCAGTTGTACGCCTATGTGAAGGCCCGCAGCGAAGGGCGTCTCGCGGCGGGCCGGCCGCACCGGGCACCCGGACCCTAGCGCTCACGAGGGTGCCTTGCCTATCACCATCTCGCACTTGGGAGAATCGAACATGAACGGCCGTCCAGGGCTCCCCCGCCTGTCTTTCGCATCGCTGCGGCTGCCGGGCCTCGCGGCCTGCCTCGCCATGGCTCTCGGCTGCCCCGGCACCCCGGACGCCAACCCTCCCGCGGGAGACGGGGCGGGCACCTCGAGCGCGTCCGATGCGCAGGGCAAGCCCACGATCGCGATCATCCGCGCCGCCGACTGGATGGGGCGCGAGTGGAGTGAAGACGCGATCAAGCTGGGGCTGCGGGAGTCCGACATGGAGGAGGGCCGGGACTACGAGCTCAAGATCTCCAGCGCGCAGGGCGACCTGGCGACGCTCCCGAGTCTCATCGACGCCGCAGTAGATGCCAAGGTCAAGGTCATCGTCACCCTCCAGGACGCCACCCTTCAGGCGGCCGTGCAACGCGTCAAGACGGTGCCGGTCGTCTTCAATCTGCTGTCCGATCCGTTCGCCGCCGGCGCCGGGACCAGCGACAGTAACCACCTCCCCAACGTCACCGGCGTGTACTCCCCGGGTTTCGGCGATCCGGAGCAGACCAAGCGGGTGGAGCTGATCAAGCGGGTCGTGCCCAAGGCGCGCCTGATCGGCGTCTTGTTCAGTCCGGAGGAGGCGCTGTCGGTGGAGTTCAAGGACCGGCTGACCAAGGCCGCTTCCCAGGCCGGGCTGCGGGTGGCCGCCGTGCCGGTGAGCAACGTCGGCGACGTCGGGGAAGCGACCCGGTCGCTCTGCGGCCAGAAGGTCCACGCGATCGAGCTCTTCGGCAATGCCGCCCACGCGGGATTCGCCGCGCTGAGCAAGGCGGCGAAGGAGTGCAAGGTGCCGGTGTTCTCCCCCTCGCCGTTCGAGGTGATGCAGGGAGCGGTCGCCTCCTTCTACCCGGACTTTCAGGAGGGGGGTGTGCAGGCGGGCAAGATGATCGCGCGGCTGCTCCGAGGCGACAGCCCCGCATCCATCCCCTTCTACCGGCTGCAGACCACCAAGCTGCTGGTCAATCCCGGCGACGCCGGGAAGCTCGGCATTCCACTCTCTCCGGAGCTGGTGAAGCAGGCCGACTCGGTCATAGGCGGGGACGCGCAAAAGCAATGAAGATCGACGCGGTTCGCCATGGAAGCTCCGCCCTCCTTCACCTGGAGGGACGCCTCGATCGGGAATGGGCCGACCATCTTTCCGAAACTCTCGAGGACCTGCTGCAGGACGGGGTCCGGTCGCTCAACCTCGACTTCGCCGGGGTGACCTACGTGAGCTCGGCGGCCACCAAGATGCTGACCCGATGGCACCAGGAGTTGTCCCTCCTGCGCGGCGAGGTGCATCTCACGTCTATGGCGCCGGTGGTGAGCGATGTGTTTGCCGATGCCGGCTGGGACTCCGGTTCCGGGAGACTTCGAGGGCCGGTCGGTGTGCCCATCGACCTTCGGCGGTCCTCCTGGCATGCGCGTGAAGAGTTTGCCGCGAGCGGCAACTACGAGATGTCACCCAGTGCTCCAGAAGGCGCATTGACTTGTCGACTGCACGGCGCCCCCGACCGCCTCGTGGAGGGCCGTTTCGAGCCCGATCACTGCTACGCCGCGACGATCTCCGCGGGCGGTTTCGGTCTGGGCCTCGGCGCGATCGGGAGCAGTTACGAGGAATGTCATGTCCGTTTCGGAGAGCTGATCGCGGTTGCGGGGTGCGTCGCACATTATCCCAGCGACGGAGCCCGGATGGCGGACTACTTCGTCGGTGGCGATCGGGTCGCCCCGAGCGCGCTGTTCGCGTCCGGCCTGACCTGCGAGGGCGGATTCTCGCAGCTGATACGATTCAGCGCCAAGCCGGAGGCGGCAGCGGTTCCCCTGACCGAGTTGGCGACCGTCGCGCTCGATGCTGCCGGCAAGCGGGTCGCCGGACTGGTGATCGCCGGCGAGGCCGCCGGGCTGTGTGGGGCGCGGCTGCGCCGATCCCCGGCGCACGATGCCGCGCCGGTGCGGTTCGAGGTGCCGGCGGTCCGCGAGTGGCTGTCGTTCGCGCCCGAGCGGACCCATTCCATGACGACCGCGCTGATCGCCGGCGTGGTTGCCCGGGCGCCGACCGGCCTCCTCGCGAAACACCTCCGGCCGCTCGGTGGGACCGGAGAGCTTCACGGGCATTTTCATGCCGCGGTCTTCTCCTATCAGCCGCTGCCTCAGCGCACGGTGGAGCTTGCCACTTTGGTGAAAGGCCTGTTCGCGGGCCATCATCTGCGTGATGTCCTGCACCTTGTCTGGGACGATCGCGGGGAGGCCGCGGTGGACCAGAGCGCGCTGGTTCGCGGTGTCGGCTGGGTCGGACCCATCACCCAGGTCTGCTGAGCCCCACGCGTGAACCTGTTGATCGGAGCGGCGACGATCGGCCTCATTCTCGCGCCGCTCGCCCTCGGCGTCTTCATCAGCTACCGCATTTATCACACGCTCGACCTCACCGCCGACGGGTCGTTCGGAGTGGGGGCGGCCGTGGTCGCCGCCCTCCTCGTGCAAGACGTGCATCCGCTGACGGCCACCGCTGTCGGCGCCATGGCTGGGGTGCTCGCGGGCGGCGTCACCGGCGCGCTGCAAACCGGGTTTCTGGTGAGCGGACTCCTGGCCGGAGTGCTGACCAGCACTGCGCTCTATTCGGTGAACCTATTTTTCATGGGAGGCGGCAACCTCTCCCTTTCGTCGGCCGAGAGCCTCGTCACCCTGGCCGAGCGGGCGGGACAGCAAGTGCTCGGGATCCCGGCCAGTCTGACGTTGCTCGGCACCACCGTGGGCGGAGGTCGGATCGCCGAGTTGATCATCATGGCGCTGATCGCCGTAGGCCTGGCGCTCGCCCTGGCGCTCTTTATGGGGACCGATCTCGGATTGGCGATGCGAGCCGCAGGCAACAACCCCCAGATGGCGAAGGCCGTCGGCATCGACGTGGATCGGATGATCATACTCGGCCTCGCCCTTTCCAACGGGCTCATCGCGTTGTCGGGTGCGCTGAT
Organism: uncultured Gemmatimonadales bacterium; assembly: GCA_963844445.1. Lineage (GTDB taxonomy): Bacteria > Gemmatimonadota > Gemmatimonadetes > Gemmatimonadales > GWC2-71-9 > CAVVWJ01. Next base: position 436,633 of record CAWJOB010000002.1, on the reverse strand, counting down.
CGCGCAATACGAGGGCTTTGCCAACATTCAGATGGGCATCGGGGCCGTGGTCACCGGCGTGGCGACCCTGTTGGTCGGTGAGACCCTGGTGGGGAAGCGTCCGTTGGGACGTTGGATTGCGGGAGCGGTCGTGGGCGCTGTGGTCTTTCGCCTTCTGGTGGCGGCCGCAGTGAGAGCCGGGTTGTCGCCGAACGCGCTCAAGCTGGTGACCGCGGTCCTGGTCCTGAGCGTGCTGGTGCTTCCAAACCTGGCGCGCCGGGTTCGCCGTCGGGTCACGGCCGGGGCGGTCCGAGTCGATGCCTGAGACCGCGCTCAAGCTCGAGGCCGTGTCGCACGTTTTTCATCCGGGCACGCCCAACGAGGCGCGTGCGCTCGACGCCGTCGATCTGGAGCTGCCGCGGGGCAGCTTCACCGTGGTGCTCGGAGCCAATGGGTCGGGGAAGTCCAGTCTCCTCGGCGCGATCGCCGGTAACCTGACGTCGGCGCAGGGAAGGGTGTACCTGGACGGCAGGGAGGTGACCGGGTGGTCCGAACAACGGAGGGCTAGCCTGATCGGCCGGGTCTTTCAGAACCCGTTCACCGGTACGGGTTCCGACCTGAGCGTCGCGGAAAACCTGGGCCTCGCATCACGGCGAGGTAGGCGGCGATGGCTCCGTCGAGCCTTGACCGCCGAGCGCAGGGAGGTCATGCGAGAGAAGGTCGCCCTCCTGGGGATGGGACTCGAGGACCGGCTCGATACGCCCATCGGGCTCCTGTCGGGCGGTCAGCGGCAGGCGCTGACGGTGCTGATGGCGACGATGGTGCGCCCGACCCTGTTGCTGCTGGACGAACACACCGCTGCGCTCGACCCACGCAGCGCCGAGGTGGTGATCAGGTTGACACAGGATGTCATTGCTCTCGGCGGGCTCACGACCCTGATGGTCACCCATTCGATGGCGCAGGCAGTGCAGCTGGGGGATCGCGTGTTGGTCATGCATCGGGGGCGAATCGCGTACGACCTGCGAAACATCCGCCGCCGGCGGCTGTCGGAGGATGACCTGCTGCAGCTCTTCGATCAGCTTCGCTGGGCCGACCGGCTGGATCAATCGGCCGCCGAGATGCTCCGGCGCGCATACGTATAGCCCGAACCTGGAAATACCATCCGCGGAAGCGCCGTGATGCATTGGGCCCCTCAGTAATCCCAGGGGAATGAACCGGTGACGGAAGTCCGAGAAGTGCTCGCGGAAGCCCTGAGCGGCCGCTACGCGCTCGAACGTCGAGCTCGGGCGCGGCGGCATGGCGACCGTCTACCTCGCCCGCGACCTCGGCCAGGGCGACCTCATGGCCATCAAGGTCATGCACCCCCAGCTGGCGACCGCGTTGGACAGCCGGCGCTTCGTCCGCGAGATGGGGATCGCCGCCGCTCTGGTGCATCCGCTCATCGTACCGCTCCACGACTCGGGCAACGCCGGTGACGTGCTGTACTATGTCATGCCGTATGTCGAAGGCGAGTCGCTCTACGACCGGCTGCAGCGGGAGCGGCGGCTCCCGATCGAGGAGGCCCTTCGGATCACGCGCGACGTAGCCACCGGTCTGGGATACGCTCACAGTCGCGGGGTGCTGCACCGGGACGTGAAGCCCGAGAACATCCTTCTCGCGGGGGGCCGCGCGCTGATCGCCGACTTCGGCCTCGCTCGGGCCATCGGCGCGGCGGATTATCAGAAACTCACGGAGACCGGCGTCATCGTCGGAACCCTCTACTACATGAGTCCGGAGCAGCTCCGGGAAGATCGCGATCTCGACCAGCGGGCGGATATCTACAGTCTGGGGTGCATTCTGTACGAGATGCTGACCGGCGGCCCGCCGTACACCGGACGGTCCATCACGGACGTGGCGAACCGAATCCTTCGGGCGTCCATTCCCTCGGTACGCAAAGTGCGCCCTGAGGCGCCTGCAGCCATCGATCAGGCGATCAGTGGCGCCCTCGCGAAGGCCGCGGCTGAACGATTCGCGACCATGGAGGAGTTCGCGGCTGCACTTTCCCGGGCCGCGGTGGGATCGACCGGGTGAACGCTCTGAACCTCGATTCGGCAACAGACACCAACTCGATGGAAGGATCGCTTATGGCCGCGCGGCACTCCCTGGCATGCCTTCTCAGCCCACTTTCATGCGTGTTCCTGCTCCAGGGGTGTGCCGCCATGTTCGGTTCCAAGGGGACCGATGTGACGCCAGTCTCCGATACGGCGGTCGTCGCGGCGGAGCCGCCGCGAGACACCGCAACCGCCGCGCAGCCGCCCGGTCAGCCGTTCCAAGCCAGCGCGCCCAACGAGATAGTGTCGGAGCGGGTCAAGGCGGATCGCCGCAAAGCTGTCGGCGACATCCTGCGCACCGGCCTCGCCACGACTGTGGAGCAGGGGCCGCCCGGCATTCTCCGGGTCGGGGTGGGCCCAAGGTTCCACACTCACCAGGCGCGCCTGTACTACTTCACCCAGCTGGCATTCGCCTATGACTCGTGGTCCGCCGACGGGCGCCGGCTCACCATCGAGCTTTGGGAGCGGGGTAGAAAGATCGGCGAGTACTCGAATCAGGCGTTCGCGATCGGGCCCGAGCATACCACGCCTCTCGGCTGTCCCGATACGGCTACGACCGGGCTTTGCAGTCCCCTCGGACGGTCGGGGCAAGAGGACGACGGCCCCGACATGGCGGCACCGGGCGAAGCCGCCGTGCCGCCGCCGGCTCAAACCATGCCGGCCACGAAGCCCAGGGAGCGCTCCGGTCTGCATCTCGGCCTCGGTCTCGGTGCCGGCGTCATGGACACTCCTTGCAAGGGATGTGACTTCGCCAGTAAGACAGGTTTCTCGGGATTCCTGTCGGTGGCCGGCTCGGTGGGCGAGAAGACGTTTCTGGGGGTCGAGGGCACCGGGTGGACGAAAAACACGTCAGGCGCCACAGTCCGGGTGTACAGCCTGATGGCCCAGGCCACCGAGTATCTGAGCCCGACCAGCGGCCTTTTTCTGAGCGCGGGCCTCGGGGTGGTCGGATACCAGGAAGAAACGGACCTGGGAGATCGCACCGCGAGCACGGTCGGGTTCTCCGGCAGAGTGGGGTACGAGGTCAGTGCCGGCAGTCTCGCATTCGCCCCCTACGTGGGAATCGTGAGGTCGTTTGCGGGCGCGGATGTCAAACGGGACGGGGAGGACGCTGAACTGAACATAGCCATCAGCAATGTTCAGTTCGGGCTCAGCATCGTGGTGCCCTGAGCCGACTCGGGAGGGATCCCTTCCGGCTGTTACGGCCATTGCTTCCGGCGTCACAGCGAGCTGCAACGCGCTGTCATATAGTGCCTTCGTGAGAGTCACTAGCGCTGTCTTGACGCTTGCCGTGCTGGGCTGCTCGCCGCGCGGAAACGCTCAAGCCCCCGCCCGGGCGGGCCTGCCGGCGGATCTCGAGCGCGCCACCCACGTCCCACGTGGCCCCGTCGAAGCCGAGATGCGGCATGTGCTCTATCACGTGGACGACCGCGTGGTGCTGCAGATCCGCCATCTTCGAGGCGCCCTGCTTCCGACCCGGGACGCTCCGCCGTGGTTCGACGATCCTGAGTCGTTCACCCTCGCCATCGACACGGGCGAGGTGAGCATCTCACCCGCGAGCCTCAGCGCGCTGTTGAATGACTACGTGTTCAATTACCAGGGCACCCCGCTCAAGGACCTCAAGGTCACGATCGAGCGAGGACACCTGAAGCAGACCGGGACGTTGCATAAGGTGATCGATCTGCCCTTCACCATCCGGGCCACGCTCAGCGCGACACCCGATGGAAGGCTCCGGCTGCATCCAACCTCGGTCAAGGTGGCGGGGATCGGCGTGAAGGGGTTGATGCGTACCTTCGGCATCGAGCTGGACAATCTGGTGCACGTCAAGCAAGGGCGCGGCGTCCAGATCGCCGAGAACGATTTTCTGCTCGCGCCGGCCGGTCTTCTACCGCCGCCCCGAATCGAAGGCCGGGTGACGGCCGTTCGCCTCGAGGACGGAAGGATCGAACAGACCTTTGGGGCCTCCACCCGGCGCGGTCGCTTGCAGCCGCTGCATCCCAGCAATCCCTCGGCACCGAACTACATGTTCTACCGGGGGAAGGTCCTCCGCTTCGGCAAGCTCACCATGGTGGATGCGGATCTCCAGATCGTGGATGGCGATCCCAAGGACCCCTTCGACTTCTACCTTGCCCACCTGAACGAGCAGCTCGTGGCCGGCCAGAGCCGGAACCAGACCGACTTCGGCCTGGTCACCGTAATGCCCGACTACGCCGATCTTCGAGCGGCACGCCTCGGCAGAGGCGAAGGCGCAGTGATCGACCAGGACCGCCGGATCTCTCGAGTCGCCCCGCAGGCCAGGCTGCGACCGGGCTGGCTCGGATTCTACCCGACCATCCTACCCGACTCGTGGTATCCGCTGTATACCGCCCACGGGAACTATCCGACCTACGTGTGGCTGGAGACCTCCCACGGCATCACCCGGGTTCAGCGCTCCGATGTGGAAGTTCGTGACGCGACGTGATTGGGAGTCTGGCTACTTCGGTGGCCCCGAACGCAACAGCGCTTTCGCCTTGAGAACCGCATCCTCCGCGCCGGCAAGGGCCAGCACGTCTCCTGCCCGCAGCACTTCACGCCCCACCGGAAGAATCACAGAGTCGTCGGGCCGCACGATGACCAGCACCGTGGCGTCCGTGGTGTCGCGCAGGTCGAGCTCGGCGAGCGAGCGGCCTACCGCGTAGTCCTCCGGACCGACCGTCATCGAGACCGGCTGCCCCAGGCCCGGGATCAGATCGTAGATCCCCGAGAGGGCGCGCGCCTGTTCCGGGGCCGCGGCGAGGAGGGCCACGCCGGACTCGCTGTCGCTGGCGCGGCGCCGGTGCAGGACCGGCTCGTCCGGCTCGCCGGCGCTTCCCGCCATCTGCTTCCCCAGGGCCGCGAGAATAATCTCCGCCCCGGCTTGGGTGTGGCCCTGAAGGTTGGTGGCGCTGCGCCAGAACGCGATCGCGAGTACGGCCAGCGCGCCGAAGAAGACCGCGGTACCCATGTGTCTGGGGAGGAACGGCTCCGTGAGGGCCACCAGCGGCACGCCGACCATCGCCACCATCACCAGCTGCCAGGCGACGAGAAAGGCGCGGCGCGGCGCGGCTCCGAGATCGACGCCGCGAGTCGGGGCCGGGAGCGCCCGCAGCGCGATCGCCTGGCCCAGCGCCTTGGCCGTCCGCAGCAAGCCGATCGCCAGCGGGGCCGCCAGCGCCGCGGCGCCGGCGAGCACCGCGAGCCGGGCCGGCTCCGGCGCGAGCTCGGTTCGCCTCGTCAGTGCCCCGACCGCGACATCGAGCTCGAGCGCGACGCCCAGCGCGAGTGCGCCGAGAAGCACGGCATCGAGAACCAACAGCCCGGCCAGCCTCCGTTCGCGTGACCGGCGACTGACGTCGCGCGGGCTGCTGCGCAGGCTCTCCATCCAGGATCCGTACAGCCCGGCGAAGGTCTGGATCGGCCGCGGCAGCTTGCGATCCACCCAGGACGCGACCGGCCCACCAGCGCGGATCAGCCAGGGCGTGCTGAGCGTCGTGATGGCGGAAACCGCCACCGCGACGGGATAGAGGAAGTCCCCGGTGGCGCCGCTGGCCAACCCGATCCCGGCGATGATGAAGGAAAACTCGCCGATCTGCGCCAGGCTCATCCCGGTCAGCACCGAGGTCCGGGTACCGTAGCCCGCGAGAAACGCCCCGACGCTGACGAAGACGATCTTTCCCGCGATCACGAGGACGGTGAACACCACCACGGCCACCCAGTGCTCCGCGATGAGCCGGGGATCGATCAGCATGCCGACCGCGACGAAGAAGATCGCGGCGAACATGTCCCGGATCGGCTGCACCAGGTGCTCGATGGCTTTCTCCTCGCCCGACTCCGCCACCAACGAGCCCGCCAGGAACGCGCCCAGCGCCACGGAATAGTGGAAGGTGAGCGCGAGGTAGGCGACCGCGAAACAGATGCCCATGGCGGTCACCACCGTGGTCTCCGGGCGGTCCAGCCGGAGTACGGCTCGCATCAGCCGGGGCACGGTCAGCAGTCCCACCACCAGCAGCCCGACGAGAAACAGGCCGAGCCGGCCGGCCGTGGCTGCCAGATCGCCGGCGGAGATGCCTCCCGACGCCGAGATCGCGGTGAGGACGGTGAGCAGGAAGATCGCGATGAGATCCTCCATGATGAGCACGCCGAAGACGATCCGGGTGAACCGCTCCCGGATCCCCTGCTCGGCGAACGCCTTCACGATGATCGTGGTGCTGGAGATCGCGATGATCGCCCCCGCGTACACGCTCTCCATGGCGCTCCAGCCGAAGAGCCGGCCCACGAGATACCCGATGGCCACCATCGCGCTGGTCTGCAGCACGGCGATCAGCGATGCCGTGGGCCCCACCGCGAACAGATTCCGCAGGCTGAACTCGAGTCCGAGCGCGAACATGAGCAGAATGACGCCGAGCTCGGAGAGGACGCGAACCATCGCCTCGTCGGCCACGAGCGGGATCGGCACGTGCGGGCCGAGGATCATGCCGGCAACCAGGTAGCCGAACACGACCGGCTGGCGCAGCCGCTGGAAGACGATCGTCGCGGCGGCGGCCACGCCCATGACCAGGGCCAGGGTGCGGAGAAATTCGTGGGGATCGTTCACCCGAGAAACATCAGTCATCGCGTAGACGTGTCAACCGGTTAACTTTCCCGCGATGGACCTCCACGACGAGTTCCGCGCGCATCTCACATCGCTCGCGCTGCCCGGCGGCCGCGCGCTCGTCGCAGTCTCCGGCGGGCTCGACTCCGTCGTCCTCCTCGACCTCCTCCATCGTGCCGCCGGCCCCCACCTCGAGCTGGTGGTGGCGCACGCCGATCACGGCATTCATCCCGATAGTGGGTCGGTCGCCGAGCGGGTGGCCGCCTTCGCCGCTGATCTCGGACTCCGGTGCGAGGTAGCTCGGTTGAAGCTCGGAGCGGGGGCCGGCGAGACGTCGGCCCGCGAGGCCCGCTATGCCTGGCTGTTCGCCCTCCGCGAGCAGCTCGCGGCCACCGTCGTCTTCACTGCGCACCACGCGGACGACCAGGCCGAGACGGTGCTCATGCGGGCCCTCGAGGGCTCGGGGACGGGCGGGCTCGCAGGCATGCGGGCGGTCAGCGGTCCCCTGGTTCGTCCGCTGCTCGGCTTCTCCCGGGTGACGCTGACCCGCTACGCGCGGCAACGGGGGCTGCCGGTCTGGGTGGACCCGGCCAACAGTGATCCCGTTCACCTGCGGTCCTGGATTCGCTGCGATCTGCTGCCGTCGATCCGGACGCGCCTCCCCGAGGTGGACGCGAGGCTGCGCCGGCTGGGATCCCACGCCGCGCAGGAGCGCCAGGCATGGAGCCGCGCGATCGACCTCCTTCCCGGGCTCGATCCGAGAGGCGAAGAGGGTGGAATTTCCGTTGCTGCCGCCCCCTTCGGGGCCTATGATTCAGCCCTGGCCCACACGGTGCTGATGACCATCGCCCGGCGCGCGGGGTTCGCCATGGGGCCGGGGCGAGCGGCGAGGGTGAGGCGGCTCCTGACCGCGGGGGCGAGCGGCCGGGAGGTGCCTCTGGGAAGCGGCTGGCGCGCCGAGCTGGTGTTCGACCGGCTCCGCATCGTGCGGGGCTCGGAGCCGGACGCCGCTGGCGCCCTGGCCCTCACAGGCCAGAGTGGGGAGAAACTCTGGGGGGAATGGCGGATCACCTGGCGCTCCGAGGCCGCGCCCGCCCGGCAGGAGCGGGTCGGACGAACCGCCTGGTTCCACCCGGATCCGCTGATCGTCAGGCCCTGGGCACCCGGAGACAAGCTTCGCCCTTTGGCGGGAATCGGGCGGAGGCTGGTGGTCCGCTGCTTTCAGGACGCCCGCGTGCCTCGGCGGAACCGTGGAGACTGGCCGGTCCTCGCCGCGCAGGATCTCGTGGTCTGGATTCCCGGGGTGTGCCGGTCCGACGCCCTCCTACCATCCGCCGGAGCGGAGGCACTTCGTGTCGATGTTGAGCACGCCTGAGGTGCTGCGCCGGACCGGCGGGAAGCCGGTCAAATCCATCGTCTACGATCAGGCGACCATCGCGGCCCGGGTCGAGGAGTTGGGCGCGGAGATCACCCGAGCGTATCCCGACGGTGAGCTGCTCGTCCTCGGGCTCCTCAAGGGGAGCTTCATTTTCCTCAGCGACCTGGTCCGGACCATCGAGCGTCCGGTCCAGGTCGACTTCCTGGTGGCGAGCTCCTACGGCGACGCGAAGGTGTCCAGCGGAACGGTGCGGCTGCTCTACGACCCCGAAACCCGCCTGGAGGGCAAACACATCCTCCTGGTAGAGGATATTATTGATACGGGGAAGACGCTCCGGCGCCTGATGGGCTTGCTGGCCGAGCGGAGGCCCCGAAGCCTCGCCATCTGTGCCCTGTTGGACAAGCAACTGGCGGCCGAGCCGCGTCCGAAACCCAAGTTCGTGGGCTTCCAGGCTCCGCCGGCATTCCTGGTCGGGTACGGACTCGATCATGCCGAGAACTATCGTCATCTCCCGTTCATTGCGGACTTGGAATAAATGGCAGACCGACTCCCATCCCGCCCCCCGCGCACCAACTGGGGCAACCTGAGCAAGAACCTCGCTCTGTGGCTGCTGGTGGGGCTGCTCGCGCTGGCGCTGTTCCAGATGATGAGCCGCCAACGGAACCCGACGCAGGAGTTCTCCTACACCGAGTTCAGCCGGCAGCTGGATCAGGGCAACGTCGCCCGGGTCGAGGTGTTCGACGGCAAGCGACTCGAGGGAGACTTCCGCTCTCCGGTCACGCAGGACGGCCGGTCCGCCAAGAGCTTCACCGTGCTCTTGCCGGTGGCGAACAGCGAGGTGTTCATCAAGCGCCTCGAAGAGGCCGGCGTGCCGATCCTGGCCAAGGAGCCGAAGGGCGGCATCACCGCCATCATCATCGCGGCGCTCCCCTGGATCGTCATCCTCGGACTCTGGTTCTTCCTGCTGCGCCAGCTCCAGGCCGGCGGCAGCCGGGCGTTCGCGTTCGGGAAGTCGAAAGCCAAGCTTCTCGCGGGGGATACGCCGAAGGTCACCTTCGCCGACGTGGCGGGCGCCGACGAGGCCAAGGTCGAGCTCCAGGAGATCATCGAGTTCCTGAAGGACCCGCAGAAGTTCACCCGGCTCGGCGGCCGGCTACCCAAGGGCGCGCTGCTGGTGGGGCCGCCGGGCACCGGCAAGACCCTGCTCGCCAAGGCGGTGGCGGGCGAGGCCGGGCGTCCCTTCTTCTCGATGTCCGGCTCGGACTTCGTGGAGATGTTCGTGGGCGTCGGCGCCAGCCGGGTCCGCGATCTCTTCGAGCAGGGAAAGTCCCACGCGCCCTGCATCATCTTCATCGATGAGATCGACGCGGTCGGCCGGCATCGGGGCGCGGGTCTGGGCGGCGGGCACGACGAGCGGGAGCAAACGCTCAACCAGCTCCTGGTCGAGATGGACGGCTTCGAGTCGAACGACGGCGTCATCCTCGTGGCGGCCACCAACCGGCCCGACGTCCTCGATCCGGCGCTGCTCCGGCCCGGCCGGTTCGACCGGCAGATCGTGGTGGATGCCCCCGACGTGCGCGGTCGCGAGGGAATTCTGCGGGTGCACACCCGCAAGATCCCGCTGGGGTCCGACGTGCGGCTCGATACCATCGCCAAGGGCACCCCGGGAATGGCCGGCGCCGACCTGGCCAACCTGGTCAACGAGGCGGCGGTGCTCGCCGCGCGACGCAACAAGACCCTGGTGGACATGCAGGACTTCGAGGACGCCAAGGACAAGGTGATGCTCGGGGTCGAGCGCCGGAGCCTGGTGCTCACCGAGGACGAGCGGAAGCTCACGGCGTACCACGAGGCGGGACACGCCATCGTGGCGCTCAAGATTCCGGGCAGCGATCCGGTGCACAAGGTGACGATCGTGCCCCGCGGGCGTGCCCTGGGACTCACCGCCTCACTCCCCGAGGTGGATCGCCACAACTACAGCAAGGATTGGCTCATCGGCAGCCTGGCGATGTTCTTCGGCGGGCGGGTGGCCGAGGAGATCATTTTCGGGCCCGACAAGGTCACCACCGGGGCGGGGAACGACATCGAGCGCGCCACCGGGCTGGCCCGCCGGATGGTCACCCAATTCGGGATGAGCGAGGTCATCGGCCCGCTGGCGGTGGGCGACAAGGAGCAGGAGATCTTCCTCGGCCGCGAGTTCGCGCAGCGGCGGGAGATTTCCGAGCGCACCGCCCAGATGGTCGACGCCGAGGTCAAGCGGCTCATCGACGAGGCCTACGCCCGCGCCATGCAGATCATCTCCGAGAATCGGGAGCTGCTCGACCGGATCGCCGTGGCGCTGCTCGACCGGGAGACGATCGATCGGGAGGATCTCGACCGCCTGGTCAAGAACCTCCCGCTGCCACCGAGAAATCTCTCGCCCGATCCGGCCGCGGCGGCCAATCCACCGGCGGCCAAGCCGGGCGTGACGCCCAGCAGGGCGCCGATCCTCGGAGCGCCGCCGGCCGAACCCGCCGGCGCGTGAATGTCACGCCGCTGGCGCTCCACTCGCCGGGGGCCGTGCGTGAAGCGCTGCGCTCCCACGGGTGGGAGGACGGGCTCGCCCACGCCTCCGCCGGCGGCATCCATCCCCTCGCGTTCCACCTGACCGGCCTGGACCAGGGCGCGCTCGAAGCCCTGGTCCGCTTCGGTGGCGGACTCGGTCTCGAGGTCGTCACGGGCGATGACTGGGCCATCGTCGCCGGAAGCCGATCCCGCATGAGCGCTTTCGCCCGGCCGTGGACCGCGCCGGAGCGGCTGATGGAGGTCGCGCTCCAGGTCGGGCTGGCCATGCCGGCCGACCCGGGCCTCGTCTGGCGAACCGCGCGAGGTTCGATCCCGCTCGATCAGCCGATCGTCATCGGCATTCTCAACGTCACTCCCGACAGCTTCAGCGACGGCGGTCGCTTCCCTGATACCGGGGCGGCGGTGGCCCACGCGGAATCGCTGCTCCGGGATGGCGCGAGCGCCATCGACATCGGAGGCGAGTCCACCCGGCCGGGGCGCATGGAGGTGGTCTCGACCGAGGAGGAGCTGCGGCGTGTCATGCCGGTGGTCGAGGAGCTGGTGCGAGCCCATCCCGATCTGATCCTCTCGGTCGACACCGTCAAGTCCGCCGTCGCGCGGGCTGCCCTAGACGGGGGAGCCGCGATCGTGAACGATGTCACCGCCTTCCGATTCGATCCCGCGATGGCCGGCCTCGTCGCCGCCACGGGGGCGGGCGCGATCCTCATGCACTCGCGCGGCGGGCTGCTCGAGATCGCGTCCTACGAGCACGCCGATTACGGCGGCGACGTCGTGGGCGGCGTGCTGCGCGAGCTGCGGGACGCGCTGGCCGCGGCCACGGCTGCCGGCGTGGCACCGGACGCGATCGCGCTCGACCCGGGGTTCGGGTTCTCCAAGACGGTGGAGCAGAGCGTCGTGCTGCTGGACCAGCTGCCGGCCCTCCAAGCGCTCGGTCGCCCGCTGCTGGTCGGGCCCTCACGCAAGCGGTTCCTGGGGGCGGTCACCGGCCTGCCGGTCGAGGACCGGGACCGGGCGACGGCCGCCGCGTGCGCACTCGCCTGGGAGCGAGGCGCCCGCCTGTTCCGGGTGCACGCCGTGCGGGCCGCACGCGAAGCGCTCGCCCTCGCCCGCGCACTCGACACCGCCGCTCACCCATGAGCCCTCTCGCCGAGCGACCGCCCTACCGCGCGGCCCTTGCGACCGGCGCCGTGATCCTGGCGGTGTATGTCCTGACACTCGCTCCCACGGTGACGTTCTGGGACGCGGGGGAATTCATCGCCGCGGCCCGGACGCTCGGCATTCCTCATCCGCCCGGCACCCCGCTCTTCGTGCTGATCGCTCATGCGTGGGGGCTGCTGGTGCCGGTCGGCGAGTGGGCCTACCGGACGAATCTGTTGAGCGCCCTTCTCAGCGCCGCCGCGGCCGGAATGTTCTTCCTGGTCGTCCACCAGTCGCTGGGCGGGGTGGTGGAAGGCCTGTCGGACGACGCCGCACGGCGGCTGCGCCTGGGTGGGGCGGCCGCGGCCGCCGTCCTGGGCGCCTTCACCTTCACCAATTGGCAGAACTCCAACGAGACCGAGGTCTACACGGTCGCGACCTTCACCACGGCCGCCATGTCGTGGGCGGCCATGCTCTGGCGGAGTCGCCGGGGCAGCGAAAGGGCGCCACAGTTTCTCCTCCTCATCATCTATCTCGCCGGCATCTCGATCGGAAACCACCTGCTCGCCCTGCTCGCCGTGCCGGGCGTCCTGGTCTTTCTGGTGGCGACCTTACGGCACCAGCCGGCCGGCGATCCGACTCGCCGGCGCGCAGAGTGGGGACAGGTGGCCGTCGTCGCCGGGGTATGGGCGCTCCTGGTCGGCACCGGACTGGGCAGCGCTTCGCTCACCGCGGTCGGCGCCGTCTGCTTCCTCGGAGCGGCGCTCTTCGCGGCGGCAGGCGGGGCAGGGACCTTCGCCGTCGCGGCCTTGGCCATCGCCGCCGTGGGCGTCACTCCCTATGCCTTCATCTACCTTCGCTCGGCACAGCATCCGGTCATCAACGAGGCCGACCCCTCGACGTTCGATGCCCTGCTCGCGGTCTTGCGGCGCGCCCAGTATCCACCCCGCACGCCGTTCGACGACCCGACTGTCCCGCACGGAGCCGACAACCCCGGCCGCACGCTCTCGCTCCTGATGTGGCAGTTCGCCAACTACTTCCAGTATTTCGACTGGCAGTGGGCACGCAGTCTGTCGGAGGTCGTGCGGAAGCCGGTCACGATCCTGTTCGTGACACTGGGCCTGCGTGGAATGTGGGAGCAACGCCGCTCCGACCGCGCTGCCTGGGGGCTGCTCCTGGGGATCTTTCTGGCGACCGGACTCGGGCTCGTCGGATACATGAACTTCAAGCCGGGGTTCAGTCTGGCGCTCGAGCAGTGGCCGAACCTGGACGACCACGAGGTCCGCGAGCGAGACTATTTCTTCGTCGTCAGCTTCATCGTCTGGGGACTGTGGTCCGGGATAGGGGCCACCGCGTTCGCCGCGGACCTGGCTCGGAAAGCCTGGGGACGCCGGCTGGCGCCCGCGCTGCTGGCAGTGGCCCTGGTACCGGTCGCGCTCAACTGGAGCAAGGCTTCCCGGCGCCACGGACCCGACGCCCGGCTCGCCGCCGACTTCGCCTACGACCTCCTCAACAGCGCTCCGCCGTACGGGATTCTCTTCACCTACGGCGACAACGATACGTTCCCGCTCTGGTGGGCTCAGGAAGTGGAAGGGATCCGGCAGGACGTGACCGTGGTCTGCCTGGCGCTCGCCAACACCGACTGGTACATGCGCCAACTGCGCGACAACCCGGTACGGAAGGTGGTCCCGGCGCAAGTGCCGCGGTTGTGGCGCGACTCCATTCCCGCACCACCGGACTGGCCGCTGCACGGAATGACCGACTCGATGATCGCCACGGCCATGAACGGCTACCCGGTGAGCGCCACCCAACAGTTGAAGCTGGGACCGATCGTCCGCACGCTGAAGGAAGGCACCTTCCTGTACCCCAACGACCTCGTGTCGTTGAGCCTGATCCAGAGTAACGCCGGCCGGCGCCCGATCGTGTGGTCGGTCACCGCCGGCAGTGGTGTCACCGAACTGCGGGACTACGTGGTGCAGCGCGGCCTCGGATTCCACCTCGAGACCAGCCCGCCCGATTCGACCGATCCCGACCTGGACCTTCGCCGGCTGGCGGGCTCGCCGCTCAACATCCCCGACACGGAGGACCTGGTCTACCGGACCTACCGCTACGCGGGACTTCTGGGGGCCGGCGCGATCGACCTCGACCCCACATCCGCCAGCGCCGCCGCCAGTCTGGCGCTTCCTCTCGTCCAATTGGTCTACGCCCACCAGGCCACGGGGGACCGCGAGCGGATGGAGCGGGCACTCCAGTACGCCGTGAAGCTCTCTCCCAATCCCGGGCTCCGGCAGGCCCTGGAGCAACTCCTGCTGGACCCGGCCGATTCCAGCCTCCTGCCGGCTCCCGAATGACCTCGCCAAGCTAGATTTTCCGGCACCCGGCCACCTACACCCAGGCGGCCTATCGACGTAAATTTCAAGGCTATGGAATACCCGGACCTGCCCGGCCGCCTCGCCCGGGTGCGCGAGACGGTGGCCCGGCATCAGTCCGTCGCCGGGTGGACCCATCAGGTCAGGATCATCGCCGTCACCAAGGGCCACGGGTCAGAGGCAATTCGGGCGGCCGCTGATGCCGGCCTGGAGGACGTGGGAGAGAACCGGGTGCAGGAGGCGCTGGAAAAGCAGGACCAGGTCCGGGAGCCCCGGGTGGCGTGGCACCTCATCGGTACCCTGCAACGCAACAAGGCGAGGCACGTCAGTGGTCGGTTCGCTCTCATTCACTCGGTGGACCGGGCCGAGCTCGGCGCCGAGCTCGACCGCAGATCGGCTGCCGGGTCGCGGCAAAAGCTCCTGGTACAAGTGAATTGCTCCGATGAGCCGCAGAAGGGCGGAGCGGAACCGGGGGCGCTGCCGGCCCTTCTTGACGGGCTCCGCGCCCTGCCACGGCTCGAGGTGATTGGACTCATGACCATGAGCGCGCTGACCGACGACACCGCGGAGCAGCGGCGGGCCTTCCGACGGCTGCGCGAGCTGCGCGATGCGGCGGAGCGAGACGGACACCGATTACCCGAGCTCTCCATGGGCATGTCGGGCGACTATCCGGTAGCGGCGGAGGAGGGTGCGACGATGATGCGGCTGGGAACGGTCCTCTTTGGGGAGCGCGGTGCATGACGGCCTCGCCCGCGCTACACGACCGGGTGATGGATGCGGCCGCGGCGGTGCGCGCGCGGACCAAGCTGCACCCCGAGGTCGCCATCGTGCTGGGGACCGGGCTCGGCGGCCTGGGCCGCGAGATCGAGGTCGAGGCCGAGATTCCCTATGGCGATATCCCGGGGTTTCCGCTCTCGACGGTGGAAGCCCACGAGGGCAAGCTCCTCGCCGGGCGGCTGGGCAACCGGCCGGTGATGGCGATGCAGGGAAGATTCCACCGCTACGAGGGGTACGATCTCCAGCAGGTCACCTTTCCGGTGCGAGTTCTCCACGCGCTCGGCGCGCGAACGCTGGTGGTCTCCAACGCCTGCGGCGGCATGAATCCGCTGTGGGGGCCCGGCGAGCTGGTGCTGCTGAGCGACCACATCAACCTGTTGGGCGACAATCCGCTGATCGGGCCGAACGACGACCGGCTCGGACCGCGCTTCCCCGACATGTCGGCCCCCTACGATCCCGAGCTCCGGGCCCTGGCGCGCGCGACGGCGCTGGAGCTGGGAGTCGTGCTTCGCGAGGGGGTGTACGTCGCGGTGCCCGGCCCGAACCTTGAGACTCGGGCCGAGTATCGCATGCTGCGGGCGATCGGAGCCGACGTGGTCGGCATGTCCACGGTGCCCGAGGTGATCGTCGCGGTGCACCAGGGCATGCGGGTGATCGGGATCTCGATCATCACCGACCAGTGCCTGCCCGACGCCCTGGAGCCCGCCGACATCGGCCGCATCATCGCCACCGCCTCCCGCGCGGAGCCGCAGCTGACCCGGCTGGTGACCACACTGGTGGGGCGACTGTCCTGATGGCATTTCTCCCCTTGCCCGAGGTCGGGGCCGACGAGCTGGAGCGGCGGCAGCTCGCGCTCTGGAAGGAAGAGGATCTCTTCCACCGGACGCTCGAGGCCAACCGCGACGGGCCGCCCTTCGTCTTCTACGAAGGCCCGCCCACCGCCAACGGCCGGCCGGGCATCCATCACGTCTTCGCCCGGACCATCAAGGACCTGATTTGTCGCTTTCACGCCATGCAGGGGGAGTCGGTCACTCGGATCGCCGGGTGGGACACCCACGGCCTTCCGGTCGAGATCGAGGTCGAGAAGGAGCTGAAGCTCAACGGCAAGAAGGCCATCGAGGAGTTCGGGGTGCGGGAGTTCAACGCCCGTGCTCGGCGGAGCGTGTTCCAGTATCAGGAGGAATGGGAGTCGCTCTCCGACCGGATCGCGTACTGGCTCGATTACGAGCACCCCTACGTCACCTGCAGCAACGATTACATCGAGACGGTCTGGTGGCTGCTGGCTCGACTGCACCAGCGCGACCTACTCTACCGCGGGCATCGGGTGTTGCCGTACTGCCCCCGCTGCGGCACGGTGCTTTCGAGCCACGAGCTGGCGCAGGGGTACGAGGACGTCACCACCAACTCGATCTACGTCACTTTCCCGCTCGACGACGGCTCCGGCCGCGAGCTGCTGGTGTGGACCACCACCCCGTGGACCTTGCTCTCCAACGTCGCCGTCGCCGTGCATCCCGACCAGGAATACGGCGAGTACGAGGTCGGCGGACGCCGCCTCATCTTGGCGACGGCCCGCGCCGGACTGCCGAGCAGCTCGGACAAGGGGGCGCCCAGCTTTGCCGAGCTCGGCGCGCGGCGCACGATGTCCGGCCGGGAGCTGGTGGGACTGCGCTACCGCCGGCCGCTCGAGGTGGTGCCGCTTCCGGAGGACCGCGCCTCGCGCGTCGTGGTGCCGGGCGAGTTTGTCACCGCCGATGACGGGTCCGGTCTGGTCCATATGGCGCCCGCGTTCGGCGCGGACGACTACCAAGCCGGCTTGGACCACGGCCTGGCGCTCGCCCGCCCGGTCGGCTCGGACGGCACCTTCACCGGCACGACATGGCCGGAGATCGAGGGACGGCTGGTCACCGACAAGGAGACCAACGACCTCATCATCCAGCGGCTCAAGCGGGAGGGCCGGTGGCACCTGACCCAGCCCTACAGCCACAGCTATCCGCATTGCTGGCGCTGCGCCAGCCCGCTGATCTACTACGCCCGCGACTCCTGGTTCGTCCGCACCTCGGCCGTGAAACGGCGGATGTTGGAGATCAACCGCGAGGTGGACTGGCATCCGCCTGAGGTCGGCGCCGGCCGGTTCGGCGAGTGGCTGGAGAACAACGTGGACTGGGCGCTGTCCCGGGACCGTTACTGGGGCACGCCGCTCCCGGTCTGGGTCTGCGAGCGCGATGCCGGCCACGTCGAAGTCGTCGGCAGCTACGCCCGCCTGGCGGAGCGGTCGGGTAAGCCGCTCCCCACCGACTTCGATCCGCACAAGCCGTTCCTCGATGAGATCACCTTCGCCTGTACCTGCGGCGGCACGATGCGGCGCACGCCGGAGGTGATCGACGCCTGGTTCGACTCCGGTGCGATGCCGTACGCGCAGTGGCACTATCCGTTCGAGCACGAGGCGGAGTTCGCCGCACATTTCCCCGCGAGCTTCATCTGCGAGGGACTGGATCAGACCCGCGGCTGGTTCTACTCCCTGCTGGCGATCTCCGCCTGCGGGTTCGACAGTCCGGCCTATCGCCACGTCATTGTCAACGGCCTGGTCCTCGACGCCGCGGGACAGAAGATGTCGAAGACCCGCGGGAACGTGGTGGATCCGTGGCAGATGATCGAGACCTTCGGCGCTGACACCGTACGCCTGTACCTGCTCGCCTCGAGCCAGGTATGGCTGCCCAAGCGGTTCGACCAGGACGCGATCGCCGAGGTGGGGCGCGGCTTCGTGAATCAGCTGCGCAACACGTACAAGTTCTTCGCCGACTATGCCGAGGACTGGCCCCCGGCGGGATCGCCCCCGCCGGCCGAGCGCCCGCTGGTGGACCGTTGGCTCCTGAGCCGCCTCGACGCCACGATCGAGGCCGTGCGCGCGGCCTGGAGCGGCTACGATCCGACGGCCGGCGTTCGCATCCTGATGGGGTTCGTGGACGAGCTGTCCAACTGGTACGTCCGGGTCAACCGGCCTCGCTTCTGGGCCGTGGATACCGTCGCCGATACCGCCGCCCTCGCTACCCTGCACGAGGCTCTGGTGGCGGTGAGCCGCATGCTGGCGCCGGCGGCGCCGTTCCTCAGTGACTGGCTGCACCGGGCGCTGTCGGGAACCTCCGTTCACCTCGCCCGGTTTCCGGAGTCCTCGGGTCGTCGGGACGAGGCATTGGAGGCCTCTATGGAGGCGGTGCGGCGCCTGGCCTCGCTGGCGCGGGCGGCTCGCGAGGAGCGCGGACTTCGCGTGCGGCAGCCCCTCGCCCGTATGCAAGTCGCGGTGCCCGCTGCGGCGCGCGGCCAGGCGCTCGACGAGCTGCTCGAGCTGCTCCGGATCGAAGTAAACGTCAAGGCCGTGGACGTCGTCGCCTCCGATACCGAGCTGGTGCGGCTCAGGGCCAGGGCGAACTTTCGCTCGCTCGGCAAGCGCTACGGGAAACAGACCCCCGCCGTCGCGGCGGCTGCGGCGAGCCTCACCCCCGACCAGCTGCGCGGGCTGGAGCGGGGTGAGACCGCGACGGTGGAGGTCGACGGGGTGGCGGCGAGCTTTCTGCCCGAGGACGTGGTGGTGGAGCGTGACGTCGCGAGCGACTGGCTGGTGGCCAGCGACGGGCCCTACGTGGCCGCGCTCGACCCGCGGCTCGACGAGACGCTGCGCCGGGAAGGGCTCGCTCGGGAGGTCGTGAACCGGGTGCAGCGGCTCCGCAAAGAGGCGGGATACGTCTACACCGACCGGATCGGTCTGTGGATCTCGGGCGACGGCCCGGTGCTCGAGGCCGTACGCGGGCACGCGCGGTTCATCCAGGGGGAGACGCTGGCTCGGCAGCTGGAGCTGGGCGTACGGGCGCCGGCGCCCGATCTGGAGCAGCAAGTGGACATCGACGGCCATGGAGTGATGGTGGGAGTACAACGATACCGGGACGGCCGCAACGGGGCCGGTCCGCAACCCAGGGACAGGGCATGAACAAGAAGCAGCTGACGCATCTCGAGAAGCGCCTTCTGGAAGAACGGGCGCGGGTGATGAAGGAGCTGGGGTACTACGACGAGTCCTTCAACGCCACTCTGCAGTCTTCCGATGGTGACCTGTCCTCCTACTCGTTTCACATGGCGGACCAGGGGACCGACGCCATGGAGCGGGAAAAGCAGTTCCTCTTCGCCTCCCAGGAAGGGCGCTATCTCTGGCACGTGAACGAGGCGCTCCGGCGCCTCTACGGCACCCCGGAGAAGTTCGGGCACTGCCACCAGTGCGGCCAGGAGATCAACTTCGAGCGTCTCGACGCGCTCCCCCACGCGCGTCTCTGCATCACCTGCAAGGAGAAAGAGGAAGATGGAAAGCGCCGCTGAATCCACGGCCGGCCCGGAGCGCTGGATCTTCTGGGCCGCGGCGGGGATCGTCGTTGGGCTCGACCTGGTGACCAAGATCATCGCCGAGGCCACCCTCCTCCGCACGCCGGGAATCGCGGTCCTGGGCGACTGGTTTCAGCTGCGCCTGGTCTACAATCAAGGCGCCGCGTTCGGCCTCCATCTGGGCCCCTATTCCCGCTGGATCTTTCTGACCGTTGCCGTCGTCGCGGTCTTCGTCCTCCACCGGATGTCACGCACCAGCCCGCTGGGCGACTCCTTCCGGCAGCTCGCCCTCGGCCTGGTGGCCGGCGGCGCCGCCGGGAATCTCATCGACCGCGTCCGCAGCGAGCGCGGGGTGGTGGACTTCCTCGACGTCGGAATCGGCGCGCTGCGCTGGCCGACGTTCAACCTGGCCGACATCGCCGTGAGCTGCGGCGCCATCGCCCTGGTGATCTCGATGTGGCGGGAGGACTCCCGACGGGCGGAGCCGGAGTCGGCGTCGGTGGCGTGACGCCGGGAGGTCCGCTTCGGTTTTCAGTCGTCCCCCCGGAGACCGAACGTCTCGACCGCTTCCTCGCGGACCAGCTCGGCCTCTCCCGAACCCAGGCCGCACGGCTTGTCGCCGACAAGGCCGTGACCATCGACGGCAAACCCGCCCGAGCGTCGAGATCCCTTACCCGCGGCGAACTGGTCGCCGTCCAGTTTCCCGAGCACGAGCCTCCCCGCACGCTGCGCCCCGCCTCCATTCCGCTCGCCGTCGTCTACGAGGACGAGCACCTCGCCATCATCGACAAACCCGCCGGCCTGGTCGTCCACCCCGCACCGGGGCACTGGGACGATACGTTGGTCAACGCCCTCGTCGCCCGCGGCACGACTCTGGCCGGAGGCGCGGAGGGC
Source organism: uncultured Gemmatimonadales bacterium (assembly GCA_963844445.1). Lineage (GTDB taxonomy): Bacteria > Gemmatimonadota > Gemmatimonadetes > Gemmatimonadales > GWC2-71-9 > CAVVWJ01. The sequence goes on along the minus strand of CAWJOB010000002.1, from coordinate 416,473 downwards.
CGCCCGGGCGTGGTGCACCGGCTCGACCGGAACACGTCGGGGCTCATGGTCGTCGCCAAGACCGATCTGGCGCACCGGCGACTCGGCGCGGCGATCGCCGCGCGGCGGGTGGCCCGCACCTACGCCGCGCTGGCGTGGGGCCACCTCGACCAGAGCCCGACCGTCATCGAGGCCTCGGTCGCCCGCCATCCCGTGGATCGGAAGCGTATGACCATCTCGGCCCAGGGCCGGCAGGCCCGAACCGATGCGTTCGTGGTCGCGCGCTTCGGCGTGGTGGATCTGCTGCGGCTCGAGTTGCACTCCGGACGGACCCACCAGATCCGGGTGCATCTGGAGCACATCGGACACCCGATCGTGGGCGATCCGACCTACGCCGGCGGGGGTAGCCGCCGGATCTCGGGCACGGCCCGCCGCGACGCCGAGGCGCTGGAGCGGGCGACCCCAAGGCAGGCGCTTCACGCGGCCGGTCTGGCATTCCGCCACCCGGCGACCGGCGAGCCGCTGAAATTCAGGGCCGAATGGCCCGTGGATCTTCGTGACGCCCTGCTCTTGGCGGGGGGGAGAGAGATTGTTGCTCACCCCGAACCCCTGAGCTATCTTCTTTTCTATAATAGAGATGGCTAATTCGAAGACACTCCACGCCGTCATCTTTCGGATCGGTGCGCTTATTTGCGCGGCCCCGGCAGGGATCGTGCGGGAGATCCTTCCGCGCCTGCCGGCCACCAGAATCCCGGGTGTCGCCCAGGCGATCGAAGGGCTGGTCAACGTCCGCGGCACCCTGCTTACCGTGCTCGACGGCCATGTGCTGCTCCAGCAGGAGCGGCGGGTCGAAGACGAGGGGGCGATCATCCTCGTGGAGGTCGCGGGCCGGCGGTACGGGCTCGGAGTCGGGCAGGTACTCGACTTTCTCGAGGTTCCGGAGCAGTCGGTGACCGAGCGGGCGGACCTGCCTGGCGTGGATCCCCGGCTGGTGCGTGCGGTGGGCCTCCGAGACGGCCAGCACTTCATTCTGCTCGACATCGACCGGTTGTTCGAGCCAATCATCGGCGCGTAGGCGGGGCATTCCCGCCGCCATGCTGCCCCGTTGCCCGGAGGAGCTGTCGTGAGTCATACCGTTCTCGTTTGCGACGACGCCATCTTCATGCGCACGATGATCAGCGACATCCTCACCCAGGCCGGGTTCGATGTCGTCGGCGAAGCCGAATCGGGCGTGCAGGCGGTGGACAAGTACCGCCAGCTCAAGCCGGATCTGGTGACCATGGACATCGTGATGCCGGACATGGGCGGCATCGAGGCGGTGCGCGAGATCTGCAAGACCGATCCCGACGCGAAGATTCTGATGTGCAGCGCGATGGGGCAGCAGGCCCTCGTGGTCGAGGCGATCCAGGCGGGCGCCAAGGACTTCGTGGTCAAGCCGTTCCAGCCTTCCCGCGTGCTCGAGGCAGTTCAGCGCGTTCTGGGCTGAGGGATGGACGTCTCGAAGTACGCCGCGCTGTTCCTGGCCGAGAGCCGGGAGCATCTGAGCGCCTGCAATCGGCTCCTCCTCGAGTGGGAGCGCGAGCCCTCCGCCACCCGGCAGGTCGGAGGGCTGTTCCGCGCGATTCACACGGTCAAGGGCATGGGGGCCACGATGGGATACGCCGGCGTGGCCGATCTGGCCCACCGGTTGGAGAATCTCCTCGACGCGCTCCGTCAAGGTGCCGCCGCGCCGGGTCCCGAGGTGTTTCAGCTGCTGTTCCGCTCGGTGGACGCGCTGGCTGCATCGGTCGAAGGTGCGGTGGCCGGCGCGGAGCCGATGGCGGATCCGAAGCTGGCCGCGGACCTCGATGCCGCGGCCGCCAGGATTTCGTTCGGGGGACCCCGGCCAATCGAGGCGGCCCTGTCGGCCCCCACCGATGCGCAGGCGGCCACCGAAGACGGACGGGTTCGCCCGGTCAGGGTGACCCTCCGGCGCGACGCGGTGATGCGGGGCGCAAGGGCGGCGCTGGTGGTGTCCCGGGCCGAGTCACTCGGAGTGGTGAGCGCGCTCCGGCCCGCGCTGGCACAGTTCGACAATCACGACTTCGACGGCCGGTTTTCCTTCCGGCTGGCCAGTGGGGCAAGCGACGAGCAGGTCCTCTCCTCGCTCCGAGGCGCGGGCGACGTGGAGTCGGTGCGGTTCGAGGACGATCAGTCGGGTGCGCAGTCGCCTGGGCAGTCCCGTCAGATTCGCGTCGATCTCGGGCGGCTCGACGCGCTGATGAAGCAGGTGGGTGAGCTGGTGGTGGCGAAGAATCGGCTCGGCGTGCTGGCGTCGGGGTCGTCCGATCCGGAGCTGTCCGAGGTCAGCGACCGGGTCACTCGGCTGGTCTCCGCGATGCAGGCCGAGGTCATTGCCGCGAGAATGACGCCGGTCGGCGAGGTGCTCGAGCGCTTCCCCCGACTGGTGCGTGATCTGGGCCGCGACCTGGACAAACGGATCCGCTTCGAGGTCGAGGGCGACGAGATCGAGTTGGATCGCTCGATCCTCGACGAGATCGGCCAGCCGCTGCTGCACCTGATTCGCAACGCCGCCGATCACGGCATCGAGGCGCCGGAGCAACGGGCCGCGGCCGGGAAGCCCGAGGAGGGTCGGATCCTGCTGTCCGCCAGCCGGGAGCGGAATTACGTCGCCCTGCGGCTGAGCGACGACGGGCGTGGCATCGATCGGGAGGCAATCCTGGCGAAGGCGCATCGTGAAGGCGTGATCGACGGTGGCGCCGACACGCTCTCGGACGACCTCCTTCTCCGGGTGCTCGCCCGGCCCGGCTTCAGCACCGCCGAGGCCGTGAGCGGCGTGTCGGGCCGCGGCGTGGGTGTGGACGTGGTGGTGACCCGGGTACGCGCGCTCGGTGGCACCATCGAGGTTCGGAGCGAGCTGGGGCGGGGGACCACGTTCACCATTCGGGTGCCGCTCACCCTCGCCATCGTGCGGGCCCTGCTGGCCAGCGCGGCGGGCGAGTGTTACGCGGTCCCCCTCGCCTATGTGGCGGAGACGGTCGAGTTCGACCGCCGGTCGGTCACGGCGGTGCGGAGCCGGGAGGCGCTGGTCGTGCGCGACCGGGTGATCCCCACGGTGCACCTGCGCGAGTTGGTCCGCAACCAGCCCCGGCCCGCGCCCGCCCGCGCGCCGACCGTCATTCTGGAGATCGGCGACCGCCGCGCGGCGCTGGTGGTGGACGCCCTGTTGGGACAGCAGGACATCGTGGTGGAGCCGTTCGACGCCCCGCGCGGCATGCCGCCGTTCGTAGGGGGCGCCACCATCCTCGCGGACGGATCGCCGGCGCTCATCCTCGACGCCGCGGCGCTGGTGTAGGAGGGGGCATGGAAGACGTGCGGGACCTCAAAGAGCTGCAGCTCGACGCGCTGCGTGAGGTGGCCAACATCGGCGCCGGCCACGCCGCGACCGCGCTCTCCCAGATGACCAACCGCACGATCATGATCGCCGTGCCGGAGGTCAACATCCGCCCGCTCGAGGAGGTCACCGACCTCGTCGGCGCCCCGGACACCGTCATCGCCGCGGTCATGATGCACATGATGGGCGACCTCACCGGCCGGACCCTGGTCCTGTTCCCCGAGGGGTCTGCCCGCACACTCTGCGATATACTGCTCCGACGCGGGCCCGGGACCACCCGGGAGTTCGGCGCGATGGAGCAGTCGGGCCTCAAGGAGGCGGGCAACATCCTGGCGAGCGCCTATCTCAACGCGCTCAGCGATTTCATGGGCATGATGCTGGTGCCGTCGGTGCCGAGCCTCGTGGTGGACCTCAGCGCGGCCGTCCTGACCACGGCCTATCTGAACTTCGGCCACAACCGCGACTTCGTCTTCTGTGTCGACACCTCCTTCCGGGTTGAGGGAACCGAGCCCCTGCGCGGACACTTCCTGCTCCTGCCCGACATGCCGTCGCTCCGGGCGATCTTCGACGCCATTCGCCTGCCCTGATCGATGCCGGGCCCCGTGCTCTCCGAGCGCGATCTCGCCGTTCTCCGTTCCTTCGCCGGCCGCATTGACCCGTCGGACGCGGGCGCGCACAACAATCTCGGCGTGCTCTACCACCAGAAGGGTCTGGTGGAGGAGGCGATCGCCGAGTTCGTGAAGGCGCTCGAGCTCGATCCCAAGATGCAGGTGGCCCAGGATAACCTGGACATCGCCTACCGGGAGAGCGGCCACTACGACCGCCGCATCACCGAGCTGCGCGAGCGGGTGCGGCGCCGGCCCGAGGACCGGGAAAGCCGCTGGGAGCTGGCTCGCGCCTACGCGGCGCTCGGCCGGTTCGTGGAGGCCAGCGCCGAGTTCGAGGCCCTGCTCGCCTGGCACCCGCACGACGTGCCCGCGATGCTCCAGCTGGGCCTCGCCGAGAAGGCGCGGGGCGAGCTGGACGGGGCCAGCGCCTGGCTGGAGCGGGCCTGCGCTGCGGATCCGTCCAGCGCGGTGGCCCGGTTCTACAGCGGCGAGATCTTCTACAACCGCGGACTCAACGATGCCGCGCTCGCGTCGCTCCGCGAAGCGATCGCCCGCAACCCCGACTACGCCGAGGCCCACTACCTCCTCGCCTTCGTCTACGGCGACCTGGGCCAGCACGAGGCCGCCAGGGAGTCCACCAAGCGGGCCATCGCCCTCAACCCTACGCTCTCCAAGGCGCAGGCCAATCTGGCGCTGGATCGGTACGACGACGGAGCGCGGGGCGTCGAGTCCGCCTCGCCGGACCGCCGGATGGCTGGCCCCCAACCGGTGGCCGGCGCCGCGCTGGCCCACTTCAACCTGGGTCTCGCGCTGCGGCAGAAGGGCTATCACCAGGAGGCGCTTCGCGAATACCGGCTGGCGCTCGAGGCCGGCGAGGATCGGCGGCTCAACCTCCAGGCGATGGCGGAGGTCCACCTGCTCCGCCGGGAGCTGGGCGCCGCGCTCGAGCTGTACGAGGGGCTGGTTCGCGACCATCCCGATTCGCCGAAGCTGTGGAACGAGCGCGGCGTCTGTCTGCACCAGGCCGGGCGCCGGGCCGAGGCGGTCGTCTCCTACGAGCGCGCGGTCGGCATCGACTCCGCCTATCAGCTGGCCTGGAACAACCTCGGCGTGGTGCGCGCCCATGAGGCGAACGGCGAGGCGGCGGTCTCGGCGTTCCGCCAGGCGTTAGGCGCGGACCGGCCGCTTCTCGCCGCCCGGCTCAACCTGGGACTGCTCTGGTTTCAGCGCCGGCAGTTCCGGGCCGCGCTGGAGGAATATCAGCAGGCGTTGGCGGAGCAGCCCGCTAGCGCGGTCGCCTGGAACGGTGTCGGGCTGGTGCTGATGGAGCTCAGGCGCTACGAAGACGCGCGCAACGCCTTCGGCCGCGCCGTGGACGCCGACCCCGGGTTCGCGGCGGCCCACTACAATCTGAGTTTCGTCCTGAGCCAGTTGGGCGACTTCGACGGCGCGCTACGGGAGACCCGCCGCGCCCTCGAGCTCGAGCCGCTGTACGTCCCGCAGAAGTTCTCGCTGACCATCGACCTGCAGTACGAGGACCCCACGATCGCGATCGCCCCGGAGCTCGCCGCCGAGGTCGGCGGAGATGAGCTCGCCGGCGAGTTCGAGTTCGACGCACCGGCGCTGGACCGCCTCTTCGAGGAGCTGACCCCCGGGACGCGCCAGGCCGCTGCGCCCGCCCCGGGCGACGCGCTCGACCTGGCGCGGGACTACATCGGCAAGGGGCTGCTCGACCTCGCGCTGGCGGAAGTCTCCCGCGCGACGGCCCGCGGCGCGCCGGTGGCGGCGGCCGCGGTGCTGCTCGGCGATGTCTTCGCCAAGCGCGGGCTCTACGGCGAGGCACTGGAGCGCTATCGGGAGGCTCGGGCCGCCGCGCCGGACGATCCCGACGCCACGCTGGGCGAAATCCGCGCGCTGCTGGCGCTCGGCTGGGCTTCCGAGGCGGCGCCTCTGGCCGACGAGCTGGCGCGGCGGGTGCGGGGCGACGTGGAGGTGCTGGTCGCCCGCGCGCGGGTGCGCCTGGCGGTGAACGACGCCCTCGGCGCACTCGACTGCATTCGCGAGGCCCAGTCGCTCGCGCCCGGCCGGTCGGATCTGCTCCACCTCCAGGCCCAGGTGTCGGCGCGGCTTGGCGACCGCTCCGCCGCGCTCGCCGCGTTCAACGCCGCACTTCAGCTCGATCCGTCACTGGTGCGCGTCTGGTACGAGCTCGGCGGCCTGGAGCAGGAGCGGAGCAACTGGGGGGCGGCACGCGCCGCGTACGAGCGTGCGCTCGACCTGCTTCCGACTTATAGTGCCGCCGCGCTCGCGCTGGCCGACTTGATGGGGCGACTCGAATCACCCCGCGCGGCGATCTCGGTGCTCATCCGCCTGCTGGAGACCGATCCGTACGAGCTCGAGGCGCTCACGGCGCTGGGCCGGGCGCTGCTCGACGACGGCCGGACTTCTCAGGCGCTGGAGGCGTTTGCCCGGGTCCTGCGGTTCGATCCGGAGCACGCGGGTGCGCTCTACCACCAGGGCGCGTCGCTGGCCCGCCAGCGCCACTTCGACCAGGCGGTCGAGGCGTGGGAGCGCGTCGTGCAGCTCGATCCGTCCGGGCCCTATGCGGCCCAGGCCCGCAGCCGGGCGCGGTCGGCGCGGGATCTCCAGCACATCTTCGCCTCGGCGGGGTGACCGGTGGCGCTCGAGGGACCCCTCAAGGATCTGCACATTCAGGACGTCTTCCAGCTGCTGGACCTGGGCCGGAAGAGCGGAGTGCTCCGCGTTACCTCCGAGCTGCGGCAGACCGCGGCGACCGTCTGTTTCGAGCGCGGCGGAGTGGTCGCTGCGTCGCTCGGCAGCGATCCGCAGCCGATCGGCTCCCGGCTGGTGCGGGTCGGCAAGATCAACGCCGAGCAGCTCCATCGGGGGCGGGCGATGCAGAGCGGGGGAGACACTCGCCGTTTGGGTGACATTCTCGTGGACCTGGGGGCCATCTCGCGCCGGGAGTTGGAGCGTCAGGTCAAGGCGCAGATCGAGGAGGCCGTCTTCGATCTGCTGGCATGGACTGAGGGGTATTTCCGGTTCGAGGAGGGTGCGCCCTGTCAGGCGGCGGTCGAGGCGCCGGTCCGATCGCCCACCGAAGCTCTGTTGATGGAGGGTGCGCGGCGGCTCGACGAATGGTCTCGCATCGGCTCCAAGGTCTCCCATCTGGGCCTGGTCCCGCGGCTGCCGGATCAAAACGGGGCCGGGGCGGCGCCGCTGGACCTCATTCCCTTCGAGTGGGAAGTGCTCGCGGCGGTGGACGGCCAGCGCGATCTCCACGCGCTCGCCGAGGTGCTCGGCCGCTCGGAGTTCGAGGTGGCGCGAACGGTGTACGGACTTACCGCCGCCGGGGTGGTCGTTCTGGGAGATCCGGCGCGTCCCGGCCAGGATCCGGAGCCGGGCCGGGACCTGGCCGCCCTGCTCGTGCCGGCGCGCGACGCGCTGGCGCAGGGAGAGTACGAGATCGCGGCCGGTGCGCTGGAGGAGGTGCTGCGGCGCGACCCGCTCATGCCCGAGGCGCGGCGTCTGCTCGGCGTGTGTCAGGCGGCGATGGGACAATTCTCGCGGGCCCTGGAGACGTGGCACGCGTGGAGCCGGCTCGGTCCCCGCACGCCGGGCGAGGAATCGGAGGGGCACGCGGTGGAGCGCATGCGCCACGCGGTAGAAACCATGGTGAAGGAGCTGGAGCGGCATCGTGAGTGACGACATCCGCACCCTCACGACGCGACTCGCCGAGGAACCGGGCAGTCTCGCGTTCCTCGATCTGGCCGAGGCGCTTCGTCGCCGGGGGCAGCTGGAGGCGGCGTGCAAGGTGGCCCACGGCGGCCTGGTGCGGTACCCGGGCCTCGCCGACGCACACGACCTGATGGCCCGGATCCTCAGCGATCAGGGCGATCTTGCGGGCGCGTTCGACGCGTGGGCCGACGCCCTCAGACTGGACCCGATGCGCACCGGTGCGCTCAAGGGCATCGCGTTCCTCTATTTCCGCGCCGGCGATGCGGCGGCGGCGCTCGACCATCTCCAGCGCGCGGCCGAAGCCGATCCGGACGACGTGTCGATCGCGCAGGCGCTGGCCCGGGTGCGGCGCGAGTCGCGAGGGATGGCGCCACGCACCACACCCGCGCCGTCACCGGCGCCGTCACCGGCGCCGCTGTCGGCGCCCGACCCACTCCCCGATTCGGCGCCGGTCCTGGCCAGGCCGCCGGCGGCGGTCGAGCCTTCCGATCTCGGCTCGCCCTTCGCGGAGCTGGAAGGGGGTCACTCCCTCGTGCTGGTCGATGCCAACGGCCTTCGGCTGGCCGGGAATCTCCCCGCGCCGGGTGGCGGCGAGGCCGGCGACCGCGTCGCGGCGCAGCTTGCGGGTGTCTCCCGCGAGGCCACCCGCGCCACCCGGCTGCTCGGCCTCGGGGCCTGGCAGACCATCACGGTCGAGTCGCCCGACGCCCACTTCGTCTTGGTCCGCCCCACCGGCGAGACGGTGCTGCTCGCCGCGCGAGAGCCGTCGCTCCCGATGGCCCGCATCGCGTTGGTGGCCGAGCGCGCCGCACGGGCGGCGAAAACCTGGCTGGAGCGGATCCAGTGACCGACCCGCGGGCGGTCCTGGACCGGATCACCCGGGTCCCTGGTGTACGCGGCGCGTTGATCGCGTCCGCCGGGGACGGGCTGGTGATCGCGGAGCAATTGATGGACGGCGTGGACGGTCGAGCCACGGCGGCGCTGGCGGGGAGTCTGGTCGGCCGGCTGGTCCGGACGGCCGACGGCGCGGGACGCCAGGCACCCGCGTTCGTCCAGCTCCGCGCTGAGCGCGGCTCCATCCTGGCCGCGCCCTGCCCCAACGACCTGGTGCTGATCGCCGTGGTAGGCGCCGACGCCAACGTCGGGCTGGCCCGCCTCGAGATGCTCGACGCCGCGAGCCGGCTGGACTGATGCGCGCGCTCGAGCCGTGGGTCGAGATTCCCCTGCAGACCTTCCTCGAAGAGTCTTCGGCGCGGCTCACGCTGCTCATGACCTCGTCGGGGCAGGTGGTGGCCCAGCACGGGTTCAGCCGCTCACTCGACGTCATGACCGCCGCCGCCCTGGGCGCGGGGATCGGCGCGTCGACTGAGGAGCTGGCCCGGTTGATGGGATCACCCCGGTTCGAGGCGCTGGTCCATCACGGCGCGTGCCAGAGCTGCCTGCTCGCCGGCTTCGGGACGCCGCGCGGCCGGTGGATCGGTCTCGTCGTCTTCGGACCGGAAACCTCGGTGGGGATCGTGCAGCTCTTCTTCGACCAGATGGTGCAGCAGCTCGCCTCGGCGGCTCCGAAAGAGCAGCCCGCGAGCTCCTCCCTGCCGGAGAACTTCGAGCACGAGCTCGATGCCAGCCTCAAAGCGCTCTTCGGGCGGTAGCGACATGTCTCTGGTCAACTTCACCGCGCGCGAGATCACCTGCAAGATCGTGTACTACGGGCCTGGGCGGTCCGGAAAGACCACGAACCTGCAGTACGTGTACGGTCGCGTTCCCGAGAGCCGCCGGGGACGGATGGTGTCGCTTGCCACCCAGACGGACCGGACGCTGTTCTTCGACTTTCTCCCCTTGGAGCTCGGTTCCATCTCCGGGTTCGCGACCAAGTTCCAGCTGTACACCGTGCCGGGGCAGAGCTACTACAACGCCACCCGCAAGCTGGTACTCCAGGGCGCCGACGGGGTGGTCTTCGTGGCCGACAGCCAGGCGCGCCGCTTCGACGACAACTTGGAGAGCCTGCAGAACCTTCAGGACAACCTGCTGGCACAGGGCGTGGACGTGCGCCAGCTCCCGGTGGTCTTCCAGTACAACAAGCAGGACCTCCCGCGCGACCTGATCCTGACGCACGAGGAGATGGACGACGCGCTGAATTTCCGGTCGGTGCACAGCTTTGCCGGCGACGCGCTGCACGGTGCGGGCGTGTTCGAGACGCTGCGAGGCATCTCGGAGCTGGTCCTCAAGCGGCTCGCGGCCGGCGCGGTGGTAGGATGACCGTCACGCTCAACCCGCTGTACCGGTTCGACACCTTGGTGGTCGGCTCGGCGAACCGCCTGGCTGTCACGGCGGCGAAGGCCGTGGCCGAATCGCCCGGCACGGTGTACAACCCGCTCTTCATCTATGCCCGGCCGGGCCTGGGAAAGACTCACCTGCTGATGGGGCTGGGCCACGCGGCCCGTGCGATCGACCCCAACCTCCAGGTGGAATACCTCACCCTCGACGAGTTCGTCGAGGCCTTCCACGCGGCGATCGCGGCGGGCCACGGCGAGGCGTACCGCAAGCGCTTCCTCGACGTGGGCCTGCTGCTGGTCGACGACGTTCAATTCCTGACCCATCGCCGCGAGATGCAGGCGGAGCTGTTGCGGCTCACCGACGCGCTGCAGACGGCCAATCGCCAGATCGTGCTCACCAGTGATCGGCCGCCGGCCGAGATCGAGGCGCTGGACGAACGTCTCATCCGCCGGTTCGCCGGCGGCCTGATCATCGACGTCTCGGCGCCGGACTACGAGACCCGAGTCGCGATCCTTCGCCGGAAGGCGGAGGAGCGACGGACGTCGTTCGCCGACGGGGTGCTCGAGGCGATCGCGGGGCTCGACATCGACAACGTGCGGGAGCTGCTCGGAGCGCTCAATCGCCTGGTGGCCTTCCAGGCGGTGAGCGAAAAGCCGATCGATGCGGAGCAGGCCAGGCGGCTCGTCGGCGGCACGGCGGCGCAGGACATGCCCCCGGTGACGCCAGCCGCCCCGGTCGCCGAGACTCCCGCGGTCCCGGACGAGTTCTCCGACTTTCTCACCGAGATCTCGGCCACCGTGGCGCAGCAGGTTGATGCGTGGCGCACCCAGATCGGGGCCGCGATCCTCCGCTGGGAAGGGGAGGGCTACCGGATCGGTCGGCTGCAGAAGCTGCTGGACCAGGATACGGTACCCGATCCCGCCGAGGCGCTTCAGGAATTCGAGTGTGCCGTGCAGCGCCTTCGGGACATGGAGGCGGAGACCGCGGAGCTGGCCGCGGATCTGGTCGGCTCCCCCGCGTTCCGTGACCCGGCCGACCTGGCCGCGGCCGAGTCGCTCCTCGCCCGGGCCCGTGAGGGAGCGGCGCCCCCGGCGGCGCCGTCGCCCCTGTGGCGCATGGAGGACTGGGTGGTGGGACCGTCGGCCAAAGTCGCTCTCGAGGCCGCCCGCACCGTCGTGCAGGAGCCGGGCACCCGCTACAACCCCCTGGTCATCGTCGGCGGCAGCGGGACCGGCAAGACCCACTTGCTGCACGCCATCGGCAATGTGCTGGTGGGGTGCTCCACCGCCCCGGTCGCCTGCCTGAGCGCTCCGCAGTACACCGGCGAGCTGATCGAGGCGATCGATCGCGATGCGGTTGGGATCTGGCGCTCCCGCTACCGCCGGGTCGCCGCCTTCCTCCTCGACGACGTGCACCTCATCGCCGACACCGACCGGACCCAGGACGAGCTCTTTCTGCTCTACAACGTCCTGCTGGAGTCGGGTCGCCAGATGGTCTTCACTTCGGCGGTGCCGCTGGCGGAGCTGGGAGGGCTGGAGCCGAGGCTCCGCACCCGGCTCGAGGGTGGCCTGGTGGTCGAGCTTGCCGCCCCCGACCGGGAGACCCGCGGACAGGTCGCCGCTCGCGAGCTGGCTGCCAAGACCGGCGCAACGGACGAGGCGCTGGTGGATCACCTCGCGGCTCGTCCGGTGGATTCCGTGCGCGTGCTCAGCGCCCAGCTGCAACGGGTGCTGAACGCGGCGGAGGCGCGGAGCGTCCCGCCGTCGGTCGCGCTTGCACGCGAAGTGCTGGACGGTGTGCCGCCCGGTCCTCCCGCGGAAGCGCCGGCCGCCGCACCGGCGCGCCGGCCGCCCGGTCAGCGCTCCAGTGGTATCGTCGCACCGACCGCCGGCGGGGCCCGCAGCCGGGAGAAGATGGTGTGGGAATGGCCCGAGCTGGCCGACCGGCTGCTCGAGGACTGGCGCTGATGGCGATCAAGGGAAGCCTCAAGGAGGCGAGCCTCCCCGATGTGATTCAGCTGCTCTTCCTCGGGCGGCGGACCGGCTGCCTCGCGCTGGCCGACCGGCACAACTTCGGCACCATCTACTTCGACGAAGGGCAGATCGTCTACGCCTCGATCGTCAACCGGCGTGACCGCCTGGGCGACATTCTGCTGCGGAGCGGCCGCATCTCCGAGGAGCAGCTCCGTGCGGCGGTGGACCAGCAAGGCGGCGACCGCGAGCACAAGCTCGGCGAGATCCTGGTGCAACTCGGCTCCCTCTCACGGGAGGAGCTGGAGCGGTACATCCGGGTCCAGATCGAGGAGGCGGTCTACTACCTGTTCACCTGGACCTCGGGGACCTTCAACTTCGAGGCCGGCGTGCGGCCGGAGCGCGAGGATTTCCTCGTGCGCATCAACCCGGAGTACCTGCTGTTGGAGGGCGCACGACGGGTGGACGAGTGGAGTCTCATCGAGAAAAAGGTCCCCTCGTTCGACCTGATCTTCGCCGTGGACGCCACCCACATCGGCGAGTCGGCTCCCGAGTTGTCGCCCGAGCAGCGCTGTCTGGTCCCGCTGCTGAACGGCACCCGCGACGTGGCGCAGGTGGTGGAGGAAAGCGGCCTGGTGGAGTTCGAGGCCGGCAAGGCCCTCTTCGGGCTCATCACCGCCGGGTTCGCCCACCGAGTGGGGACCTCGGCGGCGAGCGCGCCCCGGGTCACCGACGGCAGGGTGGACGAGCATCGCAATCTCGGCATCGCCTTCTACAAGGCGGCGATGCTGGACGAGGCGCTGCGCGAATTCCGGCGGGTGGCGGATCTCCGGCCGGCCGACGCCAGCGCCCCGTTCTTCCTCGGCCTGATCGCGCTGAAGCAGGCTCGCTGGGAGGAGGCGGTCACGGCCCTCCGCCAGGCCATCGAGAAGGGAGGCCCGCGCGCGCCAGCGCTGCACAACCTGGGCGTCGCGCTCGAGCGACTGGGCCGCCTGGACGAGGCCGACGCCGCGTACGGCGACGCCGCCGGCCGGGCGCGCGACGACGCGCGGGTCATGATTGGCTGGGGCGTCATCGCGCTCAAGCGGGGCGAGTATCAGGTGGCGCAAGGACGGCTGGCCCGCGCCCGCGAGCTCGCGGGCGACAAGCCGGCGCCGCCCCTCTGGTACTGGGCGGCCACGCTCGCGAGCGCGGGGCTCGATGACCCCAGTGGCGCCCTCAAAGCGGCGGAGGAGGGCGCCGGGGCCCACCCCGGCAGTGCCGTGCTGCGGAACAACCTCGCCGTGCTTCGCGAGCTGGCGGGAGACGTCGCTGGTGCGGAGACGATGCTTCGTGCGGCGTTGGTGGAGGATCCCTCGCTTCCCCAGATCTCCAAGAATCTGGCCGACATCCTCTATCGGACCGGCCGCTTCGACGACGCCCGGGAGGCCTACGACCGGGCGGCGAAGCTCGCGCCCGATCTGGGCGACGACCTGTACTTCAAGCTCGGCAACATCGCCTACAAGCGCCGCGACCACGACCGCGCTCGCGAGAGCTGGCGTCGTGCCACGGAGCTCAACCCCGGGCACGAGCTGGCGCAGGCCAACCTCGACATGCTGGACATCAGCCAGTGACTCCCGCGGACGATCCCGGATTCACCGCGCTGGCCCGAAGAATCTCGGGCGCCGGATTCGCGGTCGAGGCGTACAAGGACAAGTGCGTCCGGCGGCGCATCGCGGTGCGGATGCGGGCCTGCGGCGTGCACACTTACGCCGACTACCACGCCCTCCTCGACCGGAGCCCGACCGAGTACGAGCGCCTGCGCGACGCGCTCACCATCAACGTGACTCGGTTTTACCGGAACGCCGAAACATGGAACCTCCTGCGGCGGGACCTGATTCCGCGCCTCTGCGCCTCGGTCTCCGGCGAGATCCGGGCGTGGAGCGCGGGCTGCTCGTCCGGCGAGGAGGCCTACACCATCGCCATTCTCGCCGCCGAGCACCTCGATCGCACCGGACGCTCCGGCGAGCTCGACCGGCTCGTCGTCGACGCGACGGACGTGGATCGGTTGAGCCTGGAGCGGGCGGAGGCCGCCCGGTATCGCCGCGAGAACCTGAGCGAGATGCCGTCGGAGCTGGTGACCCGCTACCTGGAGGCAGCGGGGCCGGAGCTTCAGGTGGTGGCTCGGGTGCGAAAGCGCGTCTTCGTGCGGCGGGTGGATCTCAATTCCGCGCGGCCGCCCCATCTGGACTACCATCTGATCGTTTGCCGGAACGTGCTCATCTACTTCGACCGACCGATGCAGGAGCGCCTGCTGCAGACCTTCACCGACAGCCTGGCTCCGGGCGGCTACCTGGTGTTGGGGAAAGTGGAGACCCTCTTCGGCGCCGTTCGCGACCGACTCCTGCTCGTGGATCCGCGCGAGCGGGTGTACCGGCGGCCGGGATGAGACCGCGTGAGATTGTGGTCCGGGTCGCCGACCTTCAGGTCGGTGGGGCGGGGGATCTGCTCCTGACGGTCGGCCTGGGCAGCTGCATCGCGATCGCGCTGCACGATGCCCATGCCTGCGTCGGCGGGTTGGCGCATGTCCTGCTTCCCTCGCCGGCGCTGAGCAAACCGGACGGCAACCCCGCCAAGTCGCCCCACACCGCGGTGCCCCGGCTGCTCGAGCTGATGGTCGCCCGCGGCGCCAATCCACGCCGCGTGACCGCCCGGCTCGCCGGTGGAGCTAGTATGTTCGCCGCGCTCGCTCCGCCTGGCACGATCCAGATGGGGGAGCGCAACGTGGTCGCCTCCCGGCAGGTGCTTCACACGCACGGCATCGCCCTGGTCGGCGAATCGGTGGGGGGTGACTTCGGCCGGACCGTACGGCTCGACGTCTCGGCGGGAAGCCTCGAGGTCCGATCGGTGGCGCATGGTGTCCATACGATCTAACGCGCGCACCGTCCTCGTGGTGGACGACAGCCCGTTCTTTCGCCGCCTGCTCACCGACGTGGTGGACGGCACGGGTGAGTTCTCCGTGGTGGCCACGGCGCGGAACGGCATGGACGCGCTGCGGAAGGTTCACAGCCACACGCCCGACGTGGTGCTGATGGATCTGGAGATGCCCGAGCTCGACGGCCTCGGCGCCATCGGTTACATCATGTCGGAGTCGCCCCGGCCCATCGTCGTGGTGAGCTCGTACGCGGGTCCCGGAACCGCCGCGGCGATCCGGGCCCTCGAGCTCGGCGCCGTGGATCTCGTGCCCAAGGAGGATGAGCGTACCGACGAGGCCGCTCACCGCCTGGGGGACCGCCTGCTGGGAGCGCTCCGGGCGGCCTGCACCGCGGACATCCACCGGCTGCCGGTGCTCGCCCGGCCGTCACGCGCGGGTCCGCGCGCTACACTCTTCGCCATGCCCGGACGGGCGCGCTCATGCGTCGCCATCGCCGCCTCCACCGGAGGGCCGCGGGCGCTGGCGGAGCTGGTGCCGCATCTCCCGGCGGGACTGCAGGGCGGGGTCGTCATCGTCCAGCACATGCCGCCGCGCTTTACCCGCAGTCTCGCCGAGCGGCTGGCGGCCCAGAGCCGGCTCAGCGTGGTCGAGGCCGATCACGACGCCCCGTTCCTCGCCGACACCGCCTACGTGGCGCCCGGCGATTTTCACATGCGTGTCGTCGCCGGCGCCGATGGGCCGCGGATCGAGCTGGGGCGGGAGCCGACCGTCTGGGGCGTCCGGCCCGCGGCCGATCCGCTCTTCCGGAGCGTCGCGAGCCTCTACGGGCCGCGGGCCATCGGTGTTGTCCTCACCGGCCTGGGCCGCGACGGTGCGGACGGACTGCGCAGGATCCATGATGCCGGCGGCGTCGGCATCGCCCAGGATCGTGAGACATCCACCATCTACGGCATGCCCAACGCCGCGCTACAGGCCGGCGGTGCCCGGTACGTCCTTCCGGTAGGCCAGATCGCCGCCCGCGTCGCCGGCGAGCTCGGTCGGATGGAGAAGAAGCAGTGAGCGCGGAAGGTTGGCTGCTGGTGCGCGCGGGAGGCCGGCGGGTCGGACTCGCCCTGGATCAAGTGATCGAGGTCCTCGCCCTTGGCCCGGTCTATCCTGTTCCTTCAACCGAGCCCGCCGTTCGAGGGGTCACCAGCTCCCGGGGACGGATCGTTCCGCTGGTCCATCTGGGCTCGCTGCTCGAGGGTCCCGGGAGCACCGCATCGGGCGGCGGTACCGCCGTGATGGTTCGGCTGGGCGGCCTGCGCGTCTGTCTCGAGGTCGACGATGCGGAGGAGGTGCTCCGCGAACCCGGCCTTCCGGTGCCGGAGGACGTCTCACTGCCGTTCGCCGTCGCCGTGGCGCGGCAGGCGGACGGCATCGTGCCCTTGCTCGACCTGACCGCGATCGGCGCTCGCATCTCGGAGGCAGCGACTCAATGACTGCGGCTGACGATATCCAGGTCGTGACCTTCCGGGTGGGTTTCCAGGAGTTCGCGTTCGACATTCTGCAGATCGAGCGGATACTGCGCTACGAGCCTCCCGCCCCGCTGCCGCAGGCCCCCGGGTTTCTGGAGGGGGTCGTTCAATACGGTGGCGGTGCGGTTCCGGTGGTCGACCTGCGCAAGCGATTCGAGCTCGATGCCCCCATCCGGGAAGAGACCCGCCTGATGATCGTGGACCTCGGCGACCAGCGGGTCGGTGTCCTGGTGGACGAGGTCCGCGAGGTGCTGCGGGTGGACAGCCGCACCATCACCGCGCCGGGGCCGGTGGTGAGCGGTCTGGCGGCGGCGTACATCTCGGGCCTCGTCACGAGACCCGGCCGTACCATCATCATCCTCAACTCTCGGAAGCTTCTTTCTTCCACCGAGCGCCTGGCGCTCAGCGCGATCGGGAGCAGCTGAGATGAGCGAATCCCTGCTGGCCGGCCTCAAGACCCAGTACCAGGAGATCGAGAGCCGGCTGGACTCCGCGCAGGACGTGGAGGCTCGCGAGGGAGTGAAGCGCGAGATCATCGCGCTGTTCAAGCGGGTGGACGGCGCACTCACCGAGCTCGGCCAGCTCAAGGACGGGATTCGGGGCCTCGCCGAGCGCTACAAGCAGATGAACAACGCGGCGGGCGCCGCACCGGCCGGTCCCGCCCCGGCGCCGCAGTTCACCGGGGCCAGGCCTGCGGTCCAGGCCGACCATCTCGGGGCCTCGACCTTCATCGAGAAGGGCTGGAGTCTGATCTCACTTGGCGACTACGCCGGCGCGATTCAGGCACTGGAAAAGGCCCTCACGCTTTCCCCGGGCGCCGTGCAGGCGCAATCGCTGCTGGGCTGGGCGCAGATGCTGCACGAGGACTATGACGAGGCCCTGACGACCTTCTCCAAGGTGCTGATGAAGGAGCCGGCCAACGCGCTGGCGCGCATCAACGTGGGGTACATCTGCCTGAAGAAGCGGATCTTCGGCGAGGCCATCGAGCACCTGTCCAAGGCCATCAGGCTGGACAACGACCGCAAGGCGACCCTCTACGCGAACTATTATCTTGGACTGGTGTACCTGGAGCGCGAGATGTATGAGGACGCCCAGAGTTTCTTTCGCAAGACCCTCGCGCTCGGGCCGAACCTGATCGAGGCCTATTTCGACCTGGGCCGGGCTCAGTGGTTCTCGGGCGACAAGGACGCCGCCCGCCAGAGCTGGGCCGAAGGGCACAAGGCCAACAAGTTCAATCCTTGGGCCAAGCGTTGCCGGGAAATGATCGACTTGGTCGCCGCTGGAGGTGAGGTCCCGCGCAGTCAGCCTTCCTGAGTCTGTTCCCATCGAGATTTCTGGAAACCGCCCTCCTCTTCATTCTGCAGGGTGCTCCCACGTCGGTGCAGGTCGGGCAGGTGACCGCGGTCGCGTGGCCGGACCAGATGGAGCTCGCGATCGAGCTGGCCGGTCAGGCCGGCCGGACGACCGAGTGGCCCGGCCTGGGCCCCTCGACACCAGGGCCGCTGCGACTGGTGGTAGTGCCGGATGGCCGCCGGCTGGATTCGCTGACTCTCGGCCGGGCCCCGCGCTGGGGTGCGGCTGTCGCCTTGCCTGCGTTGCGCACCATCGTGCTCCGCGCCGACGCGGGCGACCTCTCGCGCACTCTTCGCCACGAGTTGGCGCACCTGGCCCTGCACCACCAGGTCGACGTGCGGGTACCGCTCTGGTTCGACGAGGGGTTCGCCGGGTGGGCCGCCGGAGAGTGGGACCGAATGGGTGGGTTGGAGCTCAACCTCGCGGTGGCGCGTGGCGCCATTCCTGGACTGCGTGTCCTGGACGGTGCGCTGAGGGGGACCGAGACCAGCGCCGACCCCGCGTATGCGTTAGCGGTGTCCGCGGTCGCCGAGCTGGCACGGAGAAATCCGTCGGGCACGCTGGCCCCCCTGCTCGGGCGGCTCCATGAGGGCGACGACTTCGAGGCCGCGGTTCTCGCGACCACCGGGCTCACGGTGGATCGCTTCGAGGAAGAGTGGCAGCGGTCGGTCCGCCGCCGTTACGGTCTGGCGACCTGGCTCCTTGCCGGCGGTGGATGGGCGGTGGTCGCGGCGGCCGTCCTCGGATTAGTACACTTTCGGCGCCGGGCCGATCGCAAGCGCCGGGAGGCCCTCGATCACGGATGGGAAATTGAGCCGGAAGCTGTAGACGGACCTGAACTTGACCCGACCCGGGAACGGTGGTAGCCTCAACCCCTATGTCCAGTGCCCGGCCATCGGCCTCCGCCCCCTCCGCCGGCCCCCGGCGGTTTTTGCTCGCCCGGCGGAACCTCCTTATCCTCGCGGCGGCCGTGCTGACCCTCGTGGCCGGGTACCTCACCCTTATGGCCGGACATCCGAGCGCGGCTGCGGTCATCCTCGTCTTGGGCTACTGCGTCCTTTTTCCGCTCGGCATCGCTCTCTGAGAAGGGTGTTGGTCATCACGGCACGGTCCCTGCGCACGCAGTACGCATGCTGTATCTCGGGGCCTGCGCCAGTCGTCGGGCGAATAGCTCAGCTGGTTCAGAGCGCCTGCCTTACACGCAGGATGTCGGGGGTTCGAATCCCTCTTCGCCCATTCGCCCCCGCGTCGTGAGCGCGGACGTTGTCGGTCCCGCGGGACCGTTCCTTTGGGGAGGCTTTCGCATGTATCTGCTCCGTCTATTCACCCTCGTGGCCGTGGGTGGGGCCCTGTCGGTGCCGCTGGCGGCTCAGGGCATCCCTCGCAACGCCCGCACCAGCACGGCGAACATCGCGCCCCGTTTCATGGTGGCGAACCCGTTCGCCTTCGCGCCCACGGACTCCGCGCCCGCCGTGGCGATCGGGTCGGGAATCCGTGAAGAGATGAAGGACGTCGTCGGACGCGATTTCCAGGTCGTCGAGCAGCAGCAGATGAACGACGCTCTGACCCAGTACGGATATCCCAAGGACGCGATTCTCAGCCCGGCGCTCGCGACCACGCTCGCCAAGAACATCCAGGCGCGCTTTTTGGTGTCCTCCACGATGGCGAAGGGGCAAGGCGGACGGTATGCCGTCACCGCTCGGCTCCTGGGCGTGAGCGACGATGCGGGCAACGTGGTGACCCTGGCGCAGTCCCAGGGGGAGAGTCCCCAGGCGTACGGCAAGCGTCTCGCCGAGGCGCTCGACCCGATGGTGAAGTCGCTCCCCGACGCCAAGGCGTGCATCGACCAGCGCAAGAGCAAGCCTGACAAGGCCGTGGATGCTGCCAACAAGGCCCTCAAAGCGGTTCCCAACCACGGCCTCGCCCACTACTGCCTCGCGCTCCTCACCCAGGACAAGAAGGGCCCGCGCCCTGAGGTCGTGAAGCACCTCCAGGCCTCGGCGAAGGGCGATCCGCTGAGTCTTCCGGTGTGGACCGCCCTCGCCACCCAGTTCCAGCAGGCGAACGACACGGCCAATACTCTCCTTGCCTTCAAGCAAATGCTCCGGGTGGCGCCGACCAACCAGAAGCTGCGCGAGGAGCTGTTCAAATACTTCCTCCAGTCCGGTCACCCCGAGACCGCCCTGGAAGTGGCGGACGAGGGTCTCAAGATCGACCCGTACAACGCCGATCTGTACGACCTCAAGAGCAACGCGTGTCTGTTCCTGAGCAATTTCAAGTGCGCCGTGGATGCGCTGGAGACGATGTACGCCACCGATTCCACCAAGGCGGACACGCTCTTCTTTACCAAGATTTCGGCGGCCGCGGCCGAGGGCGAGAAGCCCGACACGGTCAGGCTCCTCAAGTGGTCTCAGCTCGGGGTGCGCAAATATCCCGACAATCCGACCCTGCTGGGCTACCTGAATCGGGCCTATTCGATGACGGGGCAAGTCGACAGCGTCGTCGCCATCACCACCAGGATTATCGCCAAGGACACCACGGCCGTGGTCCCGGCGCTCGAGGCGGCCCAAGCGCTGATCAATGCGCCTCCCGCAGCCGGTGCCGCGACGCCTCCGCCCGCCGGAACCCCTGCCACCACCGGTGCCGACTCGGCCAAGGCCGGGAGTACGTCCAGGGCCAAGGAAGCGCTGCCGTTCCTCGAGTTCGCCATCAAGTACGGCGACCCACAGGCCAAGGAGAACGCGGCGGCACTGCTGTACACGGCCGGGGCGAAGCTGCTGCAGCAGCCGCAGGATCTGCAAGGCGCGGCGGAGCTGCTGCGCCTGGCGGTCCAGTCGGCGAATCCCAGCGGTAAGGTGGGCCCGGCATCCAACTACCTGCTCGGCCTGGCGACCCTGTTCCAGGTTCCTCAGATCGATCCGCAGGCTGAGAAGCAGAAGTCCTGCGAACTGGCCAAGCAGGAAGAGACGCTCATGACCGAGGCCGAGACCGCGCTGACCGCGGGCCGGTCCGTGAACCAGGAGGCCGTCGACAAGAACCTCGGCATCATCAAGCAGTACAAGCCGCGGGTGGCCTCAATGCTGAAGGCGTACTGTAAGTAGCCGCTGGATCGAACCCTGGAGTGGCGGCCCTCCTCGCATCGCGGGGAGGGCCGCCGTGTTTGCCGGCCGATGAAACGCCGCAGGCGCGGCCCTGGTGCCGCTGAACGGGCGGGGGGCGCCGTTCGACCGAGGTCCCGTTGCCTCCGAGCCGACCTGCGGCATAGACTGCCTTAGGCCCATTGTGCGGCGGCAACGAATGCCCAGCCAGATCGTCACCGCGAAACTCTCTCCGTTCTGGACCGCCCAGCTGCTCGGCTGGGGCGCGTATGGCGTCGCGAAGTATGCGCTGTCCCACGCTCTCTACCCCAGCGTCGGCCGGGTGCTCCTGCTGCTGGGTATCGGGCTCCTGACGAGTCTTCCGCTCCGACCGCTCTACCGTGGCCTCCGGAAACGAGGCGTCTCCCAGCCCGCGACGATCGCCATTGCCGCTGCCGCGTCATTCGCCCTCGCCAACGTCTGGCTTCTGCTCTATGACGGCTTGCTCCACTGGCGCGGCATCCTGCCGTTCGAGGGCTGGGAGACCTACTCCAAGGCGGTGATCAACAAGACGCCGGTGCTCTTGGCATGGAGTGCCCTCTACCTCGGACTGAAGCACCGCCAGGATCTCCTCGCCGAGCGGGAACGTGCGCTCCGGGCGACCGCGCTGGCCAAGGAGGCCCAGCTCGAGATGCTGCGATACCAGCTGCAGCCCCACTTCCTCTTCAACGCGCTCAACTCGCTCCGGGCACTCATCGCGGAGGACCCCGCGAAGGCGCGCGAGATGGTCACCGAGCTGTCCGGCTTTCTTCGGTATTCACTACTTCCGGTCGGGACCGCGGATGTGGGGCTGGGCGACGAGATCGCGTCGATTCGTCGTTACCTGGCCCTGGAGCAGGTGCGCTACGAGGAGCGACTCCAGGTGGGGTTCGAGGTGGAGCCCGCGGCGGAGTCGCGGCGGGTGCCGAGCTTCCTGCTTCACCCGCTGGCGGAGAATGCGGTGAAGTACGGTATCCGGACCAGCCCGGTGCCGCTGCGACTCCTCATTTCGGCGCACACCCGGGGACCCAAGCTCCTGATCGAGATCGCGAACACCGGGCGCTGGTGCGGAGACCGAGGCACGGGGAACGGCGGGGAGTTCGGCCATCTCCTCGACGACGGGGCCGGGGTCGGACTCGCCAACGTACGGGAACGGCTCGAGCGGCTGTACCCGGGACGACACCGCTTCGAGGTCGGGCAGGAGGACGGCTGGGTGCGGGCGCGGATCGAGATCGTCGATGGGGGCCTGGTATGACTGTCGAGCGGCTCACGGCCCTGATCGTGGACGACGAGCGGCTGGCCCGGCGGGAGCTTCGTGCCTTGCTGGCGGTGCACCCCGAGGTGCAGGTGGTGGGCGAGGCGGCCAGCGTGGACGAGGCGGCGCGTCACCTGGCGCGGGAGCAGCCCGACGTGGTCTTTCTCGACATCCAGATGCCGGGAGGCTCCGGATTCGAGCTCTTTGCCCGGGTTCCGGTGGCGGCGCGCGTGGTGTTCGTGACGGCTCACGACGCCCACGCCCTCCGCGCCTTCGACCTCAACGCGCTGGACTACCTGCTCAAGCCCGTGTCGCCCGCCCGCCTGGCCGAGAGCATCGCTCGGCTCCAGAATCGCGGCGCGGCGTCGCCAGTCGCCGCTCGACGCTTCGACTTCGGGGATTTCCTCTTTCTTCCGATCGACGGCCGGTCCCGTTTCATCCGGGTCAGCCAGGTCGTCAGCGTCGCCGCCGCGGGCGACGCCACCGAAGTCTCGACCGCGGACGGGATCGCGGGCCGGGTGCCGCGCAGTCTCAAGGCCTGGGAGGAGAGACTGCCCGCCAAGCAGTTCGTCCGAATCCACCGGGAGGCCATCGTCAACCTCCAGTTCGTGGAGCGGATCGAGGAGTGGTCCCACGACGCCTTTCAGGTCTACCTCAAGGGCCGCCCATCGCCTCTGACCCTCAGCCGCCGCTACGCCTCCCGCCTCAAGGCCCGCTTCTCCTGACGCTTGCCGGCCCTCCGCTGCCGCTCGTCGGATTTCCGTTGTCCGCCCGGGCCGGCGGCATCAGAATGGCTCATGCGATTCGCGCTCCACATTGCTCATAGCGACGGAGGTCCGGCATGGGACACAGCCCACTACTGACTCTCGCGGCCGCTGCGGCGCTTGGTGCCGTGGCCGGACCGTGGAGCGACGGTGACGAGCGGGCCATTCGGCGGCACATCGAGCGGTACTACTTCGAGGGAGTGCGTGCCAGCGACACCGCGGCGGCGCACAAGGCGTTCCATCCGGTCGCCGTGATGTACTCGGTGCGCGAGGGCAAGCTGGCCGAGCGGACGATTCCCGACTGGCTCGGCGCCATCGCCGCGCGTGCACCCGATCCTCCACGACCCGACTCGGTGCGGCGGCGGATCCTGCTGGTCGACGTGAGCGGCAACGCCGCCGTCGCCAAGCTCCAGCTCGAATCACCGGACGCGACCATCACAGACTACATGTCACTACTCAAGGTGGACGGTGAGTGGACGGTGGTGGGCAAGATCTTCGATCGGAAACCCGAGCGGGCACAGGCGGCGGGACGATGAGGCGCGGCGCCACGCTGGCGGCGATTGTCATCCTCGGCCTCGGGTGCGCCCCTGGTCGCGCCGGGGAAACGCGGTCCATGCTCGCTGCCGACCAAGGTGGGGCCGCGGTAGTGACCGCCCCGGGAATCGGGCCCGATCCCGTCCTCCCGGCTCCCGACACGAGCGCTCAAGCCACGCTGTTCTCCAGGGTAGTGCCCTGGCCGGCGGGACGGAGACCGACAGCACCGCCAGGCTTCGAGGTGTCGCTGTTCGCCGACGGGCTCCACCGGCCCAGGTGGCTCTATGTCCTTCCCAACGGCGACGTGCTGGTCGCCGAGTCGGCCAACCCGGGAAGCGGCCGGGACACACTGATGCCGCCCGACCAGCTCGCGGCCCGTTGGGCATCGGGGAACCGTGGTCATTCCGCCAATCGCATCACCCTGCTCCGAAAATCCGCTGGCGGACCCGCACGCCAGAACGTTCTGCTCTGGGGGCTCAACCGTCCTGTGGGGATGCTCTTCCTCGACGGGTGGCTCTACGTCGCGAATACCGACGAGCTGGTGCGGTACCCTTTCCGTCTGGGTGATACCGTCATCGCGGCGCCGGCCCGGCGAGTGCTCGAGCTGCCTGCCGGCGGCTACAACAATCATTGGACCCGCAACGTGGTCGCCAACTCCGACGGCACCAAACTATACGTGACCGTCGGGTCGGCGACGAACGTAGACACCGAGGGGATCGACGCCCACGATCCGCGGCGCGCCGCGATTCTCGAGCTCAACCCCGATGGCAGCGGCATGCGAGTCTTCGCCTCCGGACTCCGCAACCCACTGGGGCTCGACTGGGCACCCGCCACCTCGACCCTCTGGACGGTGGTGAACGAGCGGGACGGCTTGGGCGACGACCTCGTTCCCGACTACCTCACCAGCGTGCGCGACGGCGCCTTCTACGGCTGGCCGTACGCCTATTTCGGCCGGCATCAGGACCCTCGGCAACTGGGGAAACGACCCGACCTTGTCGCGACCAGCGTCGCCCCCGATTTCGCCCTTGGAGCGCACACCGCGTCCTTGGGTCTCGCCTTCTATCGCGGCAGGGCATTTCCCGAGCGCTACCGGCACGGGGCATTCATCGGGCAGCACGGCTCCTGGAACCGCTCGCGGCTCGCGGGCTACCGCGTACTCTTCGTGCCGTTTTCCCATGGCCGTCCCTCAGGCCCGGCGGAGGAGTTTCTTGGCGGGTTCATCGCGCATGCCGGAGGAAACGAGGTCTACGGGAGACCGATCGGCGTGGTCGAGTTGCCGGACGGATCGTTGCTGGTGGCTGACGACCCGGCCAATCGGGTATGGCGCGTGGAGTACACAGGCAAAGAGGCCGGCAGGAATCGGAGCAGGGGAGCAGTGAAGGTCGGGGAGGTGAGAGCCGGGCTCGCGCGGCCGGAGTCGGTTCGGTGGGATCCGGACCAGCGGGTGTGGTTCGTCAGCAATATCAACGGAGCACAGGAGAAAGACGACAACGGATTCATTAGCCGGGTCGGAGCCGACGGAAGGTTACAAAGTCTGCGATTCATCTCCGGAGGTACCGGTGGTATCGTGCTGCACGCCCCCAAGGGCATGGCGATCGCGGGCGATACGCTGTGGGTGACGGATCTCGACGCAGTGCGCGGATTTCACCGGCGGACCGGCGCGGCTCTGGCCAGCATCGATCTGCAACCGAACGGCGCACTCTTCCTCAATGACGTCACCATAGGTCCGGACGGCGCACTCTACGTCACGGACACCGGCGTCCGGTTCGACACGGCGGGAACTCGGCTTCACACCGGCCCCGACCGGGTTTTCCGGATCAGCGGCGGCGAGGCGACAGTGACGCTGGAGGGAGACATACTCGCGGAGCCGAACGGCATCACCTACGACCGGAAGGGTGGTCGCTTTCTCCTCGCTCCGATCGCGGGTGAGAAGGTGGTATTCCAGTGGGCCGGACCTGGGAATGAGCCGGTTGCGATCGCCAGTGGACCGGGGCGGTATGATGGCATCGAGGCGCTCCCCGACGGGAGGATTCTGGTCTCGGCCTGGAACGACTCGACGTTGAGCGAAGTGGCCGATGGCCGCCTCCGGCCGGTCGTCAGGGGGGTGTCGGCAGTCGCCGACATCGGGATCGATCCGGAGGCTGGAATCGTCGCGCTGCCGCTGCTGCGGGACGACCGGGTGGAGTTCTGGCGACTGCCGAGATAGCGGGCACGACCCTACCACGAACCCCCGCCTTCCCCTATATTCCGCCCGCGTTGCTGGGGGCTGTAGCTCAGCTTGGTTAGAGTGCCGCACTGTCACTGCGGAGGTCGCGGGTTCGAGCCCCGTCAGCCCCGCTCCAGTATTCGAGGCTGCACCCCGTCCGGTGGACGGGGTGTTGTCGTTTCCAATCTCGGGACCTCGATGGCCGAGCCGAACACATCCTATCACGTCCCGGTGCTCCTGGAGCCGGTCGTCGCGGCTGCGGCGGGCGCTCGCCGGGCGGTGGACGCGACACTGGGTGGAGGTGGACACGCGGAAGCGCTGCGCCGCGCCGGGATCGAGCTCCTCGCCATCGACCGGGATCCCGACGCGATCGCCTTCGGCCGGGCGCGCCTCGGCGACCAGGGCATCAGGTACCTCGAGGCGACGTACGATTCGCCCGAGGCGCTCGAAGCGGTCGCCGGCTTCCACCCGGAGTTCATTCTGCTGGATCTAGGCGTCTCCTCCCGCCAATTGGACGAGGCGGGCCGGGGATTTACTTTCCGACCGGGCGCCCCACTCGACATGAGAATGGAGGGACAGGGAACCTCGGCGGCCGACCTGCTGAACGAGGCCGATGCGGATACGCTGGAGCGGATCTTCGCGGAATACGGCGACGAGCGGCGTGCCCGGCGCTTGGCCCGGGAGATCGTCCGGCGGCGCGAGAGGTCGCGGTTCACGGTGAGCGACGACCTGGTGAACGCGATCCGCGCCACGCTGGGCCCACGTGCCGGTCCGTCCGAGTTCGCCCGCCTCTTTCAGGCACTTCGGATTGCCGTGAACGACGAGCTCGAGGGTCTCGCCCGCGCGTTGCCGGCGTTCCGGGACTCGCTTGAACAGGGAGGCAGGCTTGGCGTGATTACCTATCACTCGGGCGAGGACCGGCTGGTCAAGCACGCCTTCCGCGACTGGGCCAGCGCCTGCGTTTGTCCTTCTCGTCAGCCGGTGTGTACCTGTCGCGGCCGGCCCCTGGGCCGGCTCGAGCCGCGCAAGCCCATCGTTCCTTCGGGCGAGGAGGTCGCCTCGAACCCGCGGGCCCGGAGCGCCAAACTGAGGATTTTTCGAGTCGACCATGCGGCTTAAGGGGAGACACTGGCTGATGCTCTGGCTGGTGGTCTTCGTCTGCGTGTTACTGGCGATCGCTGCTCGGCAAAGCTCCGGTTTCCGTGCCGCCCGCCGGTTGGGCGAGCTTCGGGAGGAGCGGATGGCCCTGGAGTCGCGCCGCGCGGAGCTGGAGCGCCAGATCCGTGTCGCCTCGAGCCGGCAGGTTCTGGTTCCACTCGCCGAGCGAACGCTCGGCCTGCACGAGCCCTCGGATTCCGAGTTCACCCTGCTTCCCGTCACGCCCACTCCCTCGGTCAGGCCCTGATGGCCAAGCCCAGCGTCCGCATCGCGGCGATTCAGCTCGGCTTCGCCATCGGGGTGGTGGCACTGCTGGCGCGGGCGGTCCAGCTCCAGATCATCGAGGGCAGCAAGTGGGCGAACGAGGCGGAGAGCACGCGCACCGAGCGGAGAGCGCTCGAGGCCAGGCGCGGGGCGCTATACGACCGCAACGGTGTCCCCCTCGCGATCACCCAGGAGTTCTACCACGTCGGAATCGCGCCCAACGAGCTGCACGATCCCGGCGCGGCGTTCCGGCTCATCGTTCGCAATCTCGGCATTCCGGCGGCTCCGCTCGATCGCGAATTCCGCGCGAGAAAACGCTGGATCTACCTTCACGGCCCGTACAACGCGACGCAGGTCCAGCCGCTGCGATCGATCAGCGGGGTGCACCTGGAGGGCGCGTTCCAGCGGTTCTACCCCTCGCGCGAGCTCGCCCGTCCGATCATCGGAGGGCTCGAGGCAGATCGCTCCATCGGGGGAGCCGGTCTCGAGCTGGCACTCGACTCGATTCTCACCGGCACGCCGGGGGAGGCAGTGCTGCTGAAAGATCGGGCCGGACGCCGCTATGACTCGCCCGCCCGCCTGGTGCGCGACCCGGTGCCGGGCAACGACGTCGTGCTCACCATCGACGCCGAGCTTCAGGAGATCGCCGAGCGTGGCCTCGCCGACGCGCTGGAGGAGATGGAGGCGGAAGGAGGCGACGTGGTCTTCCTGGATCCGAAGACCGGCGAGCTGCTGGCGCTCGCGTCCCGCCAGGTCCGTCCAGGTGTCGTTCCCCGAGCCTCCACGTTCACCGATCCGTTCGAGCCTGGCTCCACGGCAAAGCTCTTCACCGCCGCGGCGCTACTTCAGAACCGCCTGGTCGATAGCACCGACGAGGTGTTCGGCGAGGGCGGAGAGTGGCACATGCCGGTGACTCGAAGCGGCCGGAGAACTCGAACCATCAAGGACGTGCACGTCCACAAGGGCAATGTCACGCTGGCCGAGGCGATCGGGACCTCCAGCAACATCGCGATGGCGAAGTTCAGTCTGCGGCTGACGCCGGAGCAGCAGTACGAAATGCTGCGGGATTTCGGGTTCGGGACGCCCACGGGGGCGGAGTTCCCCTCGGACTCGCGGGGCAGGCTGGACCGGCCGGAGCGATGGGAGCCGATGTACACCCGTGCCAGCATGGCGATGGGATACGAGCTCGGCGTCACGCCGGTCCAGCTCGCGGCGGCCTACGGCGCGATCGCCAACGCCGGTGTTCTCATGGCTCCCACGCTGGTACGCGAGGTCCGCGACCCCTCCGGCGCCGTCCTCTTTCGCCGTGAGCCGGAGCCGGTGCGCCGGGTGGTCAGCGCCGAGATCGCCGCGCGCCTGCGGCAATACTTACGGGGCGCGGTGGGCGAAGGAGGCACCGGCGGCGAAGCCCAGCTGGTGAACTACACGGTGCTGGGGAAGACGGGAACAGCTCGGCGATTCGAGGACGGCCGCTATGCCGCCGGCAGGTACACCTCGACCTTCGCCGCGATCTTCCCCGCGGACGACCCCCAGCTCGTCGTGATCGTGAAGATCGACAACCCGAAGGGGAGCTACTACGGGGGACGCACGGCCGCACCGGTCACCCGGACGATGCTCCAGCAGTCGCTCGCCTCGCGGCGGGTCGCAATCGATCGCGGGCGTCTCGCCCCACCTGAGGTGCTGGTCGGACCGGGTCCGGCCTCACCCGCGACCGGTGGCCCGATGAGGAAGCCGGTCGTGGTGTTGGGCTGGCCGTACCAGAAGTCCGATTCCGCGCCGGCCCCTGTTCCCGTGCCGAGCGTGGCCGGCCGCTCGCTGCGCGAAGCCGCGCTTGCGCTGCATCGGCGGGGACTTCGGATGAGCCTCCGCGGACTCGGCCGCGTGGTGCGGACGGCACCTGCGGCGGGGGAGCCGGCGCCGCCCGGTGCGTCGGTGACGGTATGGGCCGAATGAACGGGAGACTCTGAGACGATGCCTCTCACATGGTCGGAGCTGCTGGGCCAGCTCCGCGGAGCCGATCTGCTGGTGGCCGCTCCCCCCGCCGGGCCGACACCCTCCGCATTGACCGCGGACAGCCGTTCGGCCGGTCCCGGCTCGCTGTACCTGGCGGTGCGCGGCTCGCAGGCCGACGGGCACCGCTTCGTCCCTGACGCGGTCGGACGGGGGGCGAGCGCCGTCGTGGTCGAGGCCGCCTCGGGGTCCGGCGTGCCGGAGATCCTGGTTCGCGACGGCCGCCGGGCCGCGCTGGTACTTGGCGCAGCCTGGTTCGGCCATCCCGCGCGCCGACTCACCCTGGTCGGGGTCACCGGCACCAACGGGAAGACCACCGCGACCGGCCTGATCCGCCACCTGCTGAACGCGGCCGGCACCACCGGGAGCATCGGCACGCTCGGCGCGTTCGACGGACGAGGTGAGCCGGTATCCTCGACGGCCGGAACGCTCACCACGCCGGGCCCCATCGATCTCCAGGCGACGCTGGCCACGATGGTGGAGCGAGGGGTGGAGCGGGTCATCATGGAGGCCTCGTCGCACAGCCTGGACCAGGGCCGGCTGGACGGCCTCGTCTTCGCCGCCGGGGTATTCACCAACTTCACCCGGGACCACCTCGACTATCACGCGACGATGGAGTCGTATCTCGCCGCCAAGCTGAGGCTGGGGAGCATGCTGACCGACTCGGGTGTCGAGGTGGTCAACCTGGACGACGTCGCCTGGGAGGTGCTGCCGACGCGCGCACGGCGGGTGACGTTCGGGCTGCACCCGGCGGCGGACGTGCGCGCCGCCGAGATCGTCCTTGACGCGGCGGGCAGCCGGTTCCGGCTCGACGGGTGCTTCGGTGCCGCCGAGATCTCCTTGCCGCTGCTCGGCGACTTCAACGTGGCGAACGCACTCGCGGCGGCGGCCTGCGCACTGGGACTCGGCGTTCCGCTCGGCGAGGTGGCCGGCAGGCTCTCCTCGTCTCCCCAGGTGCCGGGCCGCATGGAGCTGCTCAGCGAGACGCCCTGCGTGGTCCTGCGCGACTACTCCCATACTCCGGATGCCCTGGAGCGGGCGCTCATGACGCTGCGGCCGCTGACCACCGGCCGGCTGATGGTCGTGTTCGGCTGTGGCGGCGATCGAGACAGGGGCAAACGCCCGCTCATGGGGCGGATTGCGGCCCAGCTCGCCGACGTGGCGGTGGTGACTTCGGACAATCCGCGCACCGAAGATCCGGGGGCGATCATCGACGATATCGAGCAGGGGATGGGTGGCGTCGCCCACCTGCGGATTCCGGATCGCCTCACCGCGATTCACACTGCGCTCGACCAGGCACGAGCGGGCGACACGCTCCTGCTCGCCGGGAAGGGACACGAGACATACCAGGTGCTGGGCCGGGAGAAGGTGCCGTTCGACGAGCGGGAGATCGTGGGACAAGCCGTGAAAGGTGAACGGTGAAAGGTGAACAGGAGGGACCGGGCACGCCGCCGTGGCCGGAGGCAACGGTGCGGCGGGCACTGGGACTCGAGGGGAAGGGAGAGGGCCGCACCTTCGCCGGCATCTCGACCGATACCCGCTCCATCTCGCCGGGCGCGCTGTTCGTCGCGCTCAGCGGAGAGCGATTCGACGCCCACGATTTCCTGCCCGCCGCGGCGGCCGCCGGGGCCGTGGCGGCGGTGGTGCGGGCCGGTACGCCAGCGGTGGCCGGCCTGTCGCTCCTGGAGGTGCCCGACACGCTGCGCGCGTTCGGCGCGCTGGCCCGAGCCAGGCGCGCCGCCATCCCGGGACCTGTCGTCGCGATCACCGGCACCAATGGCAAGACCAGCACCAAGGAGATGCTGGCGGCGGCACTGCGGACCCGGTACGTCACTTACGCCACCCGGGCCAACCTCAACAACCTCGTCGGCGTGCCGCTCACCATCCTGGAGGCGCCGGAAGGAACCGAGGCGCTGGTAGTCGAGGCAGGCGCCAACCTACCCGGCGAGATTGCGCGCTACCGCGAGATCATCGCCCCGGAGGTGGTCGTCATCACCAACGCGGTCGCGGGGCACCTGGAGGGGTTCGGCTCGCTCGACGGTGTGGTCGAGGAAAAGCTCTCGCTGGCGGAGGGCGTCGCGCTGGCGGTGGTGGGGGTGCATCCGCCGGCGCTCGAGGCCGGGGCCCGTCGGCGGGCGCGCCGCGTGCGCACGGCCGCGCTCGAGGGCGCCGACCTGATGCCCGACCGCGTGGAGCTGAGCGCGGACGCGCGGCCGATGTTGACCATCGGCGGCATCAGCTTCACACTCGCGGCGCGTGGTCTCCATCAGGCGGACAACGCGATGCGGGTCTGGTCGGTCGCCGAGGAGCTGAACCTGGATCTCAAGGAGGTGGCGGATGCGCTGGAGCATTTCACCCTCCCCGGTGGAAGAGGCGAGCTGCTCCGAGTGGGGAACCTCACCGTCTTGAACGACTGTTACAACGCGAATCCCCAGTCGTTCCGCGCCGCGGTCGCGACGGCCCGGACCCTCCGGCACGGTCGCCGGCTGGTCTTCGTGGCCGGGACGATGCGGGAGCTGGGCGCGGATTCTCCATCGCTTCACGCCGAGATCGCTCGCGAGCTGGTGGATCTCGAGCCCGACCTGCTGGCCGCGGTTGGAGACTTCGTCCCCGCACTGGCCCCGTATCAGGCTCGGCTCGGCGATCGTCTGGTCACCGCTGCCGATCCGATCGCCCTCGCGCCCGTCTTGCGCGACCGGTTGCGGGGCGACGAGGTCGTGGTGCTCAAGGCGTCTCGTGGCGTCGCGCTCGAGCGCATACTCCCCGCGCTCGATCCCGCAGCGGTTCGCGAGCCTCGCTAGAGTCCACTCGACGCACGGGGCCTATTACGTCGGCTTTCGTGTCGGAGATCAGAAAGTCGGCCTGGATCCCCATGGCCACCATCAGGGGCTGGCGGGTCCGGTCGGATACTGGGAGGTTGACGACATCGAGCAAAGTCTGCGAGCGCTCCTCGACGCCGGCGCCCAACCCCAGCAACCGGTCAAGGATGTCGGAGGTGGCAAGCTGATTGGGTTGGTGAAGGACGCGGACGGCAACATCATTGGGCTGATCCAGTCGCCTTGATCGCCGGCCTCATGCTGGCCCTCCCGGGGCTCGGGTGCGAATCATGAGCCCTTGGGGGCCAGGCGCGACTCCCGTAGATTACCCGCCGCACCCAATCTTGCCCTAAGACTCCGCCCCCAGACCTGTCGAGGCGCCTTCATTTTCCGCCTCGGCCGAACGTATAATTCCGGCGCTCACCGCTCGTCCCAATTCCCTGGGCTGAGGACGGATGCTCTATCATTGGCTCGCGCCACTCGGCCAGACGTACATCATCTTCAATCTCTTCAACTACATCAGTTTCAGGGCCGCGGGAGCCACTGTGACCGCGCTCCTGCTCGCCTTCGTGGTGGGGCCGCCGGTGATCCGGCGGCTCCGGGCCCACAAGGTGGGGCAGGTGATCCGGGCCGAGGGCCCGGCCAGTCACCAGAGCAAGCGAGGAACGCCGACGATGGGCGGGCTGATCATCCTGCTCGCCACCATCGTGCCCACGCTGCTCTGGGCGCCCCTCACCAACCGATTCGTGGTGGTTGCGATGCTGTCCATCCTGTGGATGGGGTGCATCGGGTTCCTCGACGACTATCTCAAGATCGTGCAGGGGAAGTCGCGGGGGCTGGTGGCCAAATGGAAGCTGGCGGGACAGGTGAGCTTCGGCGTCCTGCTGGGCCTCTTCCTCGCCTACAATCCGGTGGTCCCGGCCGAGACCATCCCGGCCACCGCCACCACGCTGCCGTTCTTCAAGTATCTCGTGGTGAACTTCGCGCCGCTGCTGTACGTGATCTTCGTAACCGTGGTGATCACCGGGAGCAGCAACGCCGTCAACCTCACCGACGGCCTCGACGGACTGGCCACCGGGCTGGCGGGCATCTCCGCGGCGGCGTTCGCCGGCTTCGCCTACATCTTCGGCCGCACCGACGTGACGACGTATCTCAACTTGTTCTACCTTCCCGGGGCGGGCGAGCTGGCCATCTTCTGCGCCTCGCTCATGGGCGCGACGGTCGGGTTCCTGTGGTTCAACGCCCATCCGGCCCAGGTCTTCATGGGCGATACGGGCAGCCTCGCGATCGGCGGCGCGCTCGGCACGGTGGCCATTCTGCTCAAGGCCGAGTTCCTCCTCCTGCTGATCGGCGGGGTGTTCGCCGCGGAGGCGATCTCCGTCCTGCTTCAGACCGGCACCTACAAGTGGTACAAGCGCACGCGGGGGAAGGAGTACGCCGACGGCCATCGGGTCTTCCGCATGGCACCGCTGCACCATCACTTCGAGAAGCTCGGATGGGCGGAGACCACAGTGGTGACCCGGTTCTACATCCTGGGCCTGTTCTGCGCCCTGGTGGCGCTCTCCACCCTGAAGGTGCGGTGAGCATGGCCTCCATCCCGCTCCTGGCGACATGGCGCGCCAGCGGCCGCGAGGTGGCGGTGGTCGGACTGGGCAAGAGCGGC
Organism: uncultured Gemmatimonadales bacterium; assembly: GCA_963844445.1. Classification (GTDB taxonomy): domain Bacteria; phylum Gemmatimonadota; class Gemmatimonadetes; order Gemmatimonadales; family GWC2-71-9; genus CAVVWJ01. Next base: position 382,916 of record CAWJOB010000002.1, on the reverse strand, counting down.
GTCGCCGCGACATTGCTCCTTCGAGATCACGGGATCCCGACCTACGCCTCGGACATCGGCACTGGCCCCGCCTTCGACCAATGGGCCGCGAAGCTGGGTGAGGCCGGCGCCACCGTCCATCTCGGCGGCCATGATCTCGATCGGATCGCGCGGTCGGTCGCTGTGGTGGTGGCGCCTGGGGTACCGCCGGATGTGGCCCCGCTCGAGGCCGCGCGGAACGCCGGCATTCCGATCCACGCGGAAGTGGATCTCGGGTTTCTGGCGCTCCGGGGAACCCGCTGCATCGCCATCACCGGCACCAACGGCAAGACGACCACCACCTCGCTGATCGCGCATGTGCTCACGGCCGGCGGGCTCCGGGCCGAAACGGCGGGGAACATCGGCCGCCCGCTCTGCGATGTCGCGCGGTCGGACTCGGTACCCGACTGGCTCGCGCTCGAGCTCTCCTCGTTCCAGCTGCACGATACCCCGAACCTGCGCCCCGCGATCGGCGTGTTGACCAACCTCGCGCCCAATCACCTCGATCGCTATCACGCTCTCGAAGACTATTACGCCGACAAGGCGCTGCTGTTCCGGAACGCCGACGCGGCATCGAGCACGATCAGCAACGCCGACGATCCGGCGGTTCAGGAGATGGTGGGGCCGGTGCCGGGCCGGCACCTGCGGTTCTCGGTTCGCGAGCGGGCCGACGCGTGGTTCGATCGTGGTCCGGGTCGGCTCATGCTCGGAGGACAGGCGATCCTTCCCCGCGGCGAGCTTCCGCTCCTCGGCGACCACAATGTGGCCAACGCCCTCACCGCGGCACTCGCGGCGACCGCCGCCGGCTGCCCTATGGACGGTATCGCGGCAGGGCTCAGGACCTTCAAGTCGATCCCGCACCGGGTCGAGCCGGTGCGCGAGGTGGCGGGAGTGCTCTGGATCAACGACTCCAAGTCCACCAACATCACCTCGACCGAGGTGGCGGTGGCCGCGCTCGACCGGCCCTTCGTGCTTCTCCTGGGGGGCCGGCACAAGGGCGAGCCGTACACTCGACTGGTGGAGCCGCTCAGGAACCGCTGCCGCGCGGTGGTGGCGTACGGCGAGGCGGGCCCGCTGGTCCTTGCGGACCTGGGCCAGGCCCTTCCGGTGGTGGCGGCGGGCTCCTTCGACGAAGTGCTCGACACCGCGCGACGTCTCGCGCGGCCCGGCGACGCGGTCCTCTTGTCTCCCGCCTGTTCCAGCTACGACATGTTCAAGAATTACGAGGAGCGGGGCGCACGCTTCCGGCAGGCCGTGGAGGCGTTGTGACGTCCCGACCGGTCCGCCACCCCGGCGAGATGCGGTGGGAGACGCGGCTCCTCGGGACCGTGACGGCCCTGCTTCTCGGATTCGGGATCGCGGCCACCTATGGTGCGGCCAGCCTGGTCACCGTGCGGGGCCAGAGCGTGGGGATCGACTTCGCGGTACGGCAGCTGAGCGGGGCGCTCCTGGGTGGGGTACTGCTCCTCATCGCCTCGCGGCAGGACTACTATCGGTGGCGGACCCTGGCGTGGCCTCTCCTGCTGATGACGCTGGCCCTGCTCCTGATCCCGGTGCTTCCATTCACCCACGGCATCGCGCCGGCGGTGAACGGCGCGCGCCGCTGGATCGAGCTTGGACCGCTCGGCTTCCAGCCGTCGGAACTGGCGCGGGTGGCGGTCGTCGTCTGGTGCGCCATGCTCGCCGCCAAGAAGGGCAAGCAGGTCCGCGAGTTCAAGAAGGGGATGCTGCCGTTCATCGTCGTCCTGGGCCTGGTGTCGTTCCTGATCCTGCTCCAGCCCAACCTGTCCATGGCGACTCTGGTGGCGCTGCTCGGCGGCCTGGTGCTCTTCGCCTCCGGCGCCAAGATCGGCCATTTCATCCTGCTGTCCGGGGCGGCGGTGATCCTGGTCTTCCATCAGATCCGGGACGCTCAATACCGACTCGCCCGCCTGGTGACATTCCTCAATCCGGGCGACGAGACCACGGAAGCCGGCTTCCAGATTCACCAGTCGCTCGTCGGCATCGGGTCGGGAGGGATCTTCGGGACCGGGTTCGGACAGGGCCAGCAGAAGCTCGGCTACCTGCCGTACGCCTACTCCGACTTCCTCTTCAGCACGATCGGAGAAGAATGGGGATTTCTCGGCGTTCTGGTGGTGGTGTCGCTGTTCGCGCTGTTCTGCTGGCTCGGGTTCCGGATCGCCCGCACCGCGGCCGACCCGTTCGGCCAGTACCTCGCCGTGGGACTGACCGCGGCGATCGGGCTGACGGCGTTCATGCACATGGCAGTGTCGCTCGGCCTCATGCCCACGACCGGGCTGACCCTCCCGTTCATGTCCTATGGCCGGTCGAGCCAGGTCATTTCCCTCCTGGCGACGGGCATCCTGATCAACATCGGGAGATCGAGAGGGAGGCCGCGGGCCGCTGCGAGACGTGAGGATCCGGGCGATCCGAGGAGCGCATGACGAAGCGCACCATTTTGATCGCCGGCGGCGGCACCGGCGGACACCTCACTCCCGCACTCGCAATCGCCTCGGCGATTCAGGCGCGGGCCGACGGATTCGAGCCGGTGCTGGTGGGCGCGATGCGCGGGGTCGAGGCGAAGATCCTCCCGTCGCGGGAATTTCGCTATCACCTGCTGCCATCCGAGCCGATCTACCGCCGGGCCTGGTGGAAGAATGTGCGCTGGCCCCTGCTCGCCGGCCGGCTGCTCCGGGGGGTGGACGAGCTGCTGGACGCGGAACGCCCGGCCGCGGTGCTCGGCACCGGAGGGTATGCCTCGGCGCCCGTGGTGTGGCGCGCGGCTCACGGAGGACTTCCCACCGCCATCCAGGAACAGAACGCCTATCCCGGCCTTGCCACCCGGTGGCTCAGTCGCCGGGTGCGACACGTGTACCTCGGCCTGCCCGAATCGAGGGCCCTGCTCCGGTTCGGAACCCGAACCCAAGTCTTCGACACCGGCAACCCCATCGTCCCGCCCACGCCGGAGCGAAAGCCGGAGGCCCGGAAGCTCTTCGGGCTGGAGGCCGGGGTGCCGGTCGTCCTGGTCACCGGAGGGAGTCAGGGTGCGCTCGCGATCAATCGCGCGGTCGCCGCGTGGCTCGAGGCCGGCGGCCCGGTCAACGCCGCGCTCGTGTGGGTCACCGGTCGCGGCACGTACGAGCAATTCGCCCGCTTCCATCGACCGCCTCGCGTCCATCTCGTGGACTTCCTCGATCCGATGGCGGACGGCTATGCGGTGGCGGATCTGGTGGTGTCGCGGGCGGGCATGATCACCGTGGCGGAGCTGTGCGCCTGGGGGCTGCCGAGCATCCTGATCCCGCTCCCGACCGCGGCCGCGGACCACCAGACCCACAACGCGCGGGTGCTCGCCGAGGCAGGGGCAGCACTCATGCTGCCGCAGTCGGAGCTGAGCCAGGAGAGTCTCGGGCAGGCGGTGAACGGGCTGCTGTCGGAGGATGGTACACGCGGCGCCATGGCGAACCAGGCGCGAGCGCGTGGGAGGCCGGGGGCCGCTGCGGAGATCGTGTCTAATTTATTGACACTGGTCCACTGACCGGTCCACTTTGAGAACTCGCAGCGACAACTTACATTAGCTCCAGCCAACATGGACCTGTTCAACCCCGCCGATAGGCGTCCTGTCCACTTCCTGGGAATCGGCGGGGCCGGCATGAGTGCTCTCGCGCTCATCGCTTGCCGCCGCGGGGTCGCGGTGACCGGGTGCGATGCCGATCCATCGGGAGCGGCCGACCTGAGCTCGCTCGGCGTCCGGGTCCATGCGGGCCACGATCCCTCCCACGTGGAGGGTGCCCGCGCGGTGGTGGTCACGGCCGCCGTCCCGACCGACCACCCCGAGTTGCGCCGGGCCCGAGAGCTGGACCTGCCGGTAATTCCGAGGAAGATCGCCCTGGCCGCGCTCGTGGGTGATGCCAGGTCGGTCGGCGTGTCAGGCACCCACGGGAAAACCACCACCACTGTCATGACCACCGAAGCACTGGCCTCCGCCGGGCTGAGACCCACGGGTCTCGCCGGCGGCCGAGTGGCGGCCTGGGGTGGCAATGCCAGGATCGACGGGGACGCCCTCTTCGTGGTGGAGGCCGACGAATACGATCAGGCGTTTCTGACACTCCACCCAACCGTAGCGATCGTCAACAACGTCGAGGCCGACCACCTGGAGTGCTATGGCTCGGTGGGCGCGCTGGAAGATGCCTTCGTCGAATTCGCCGGCCGGGCCCGGGTGGCACTCGTCAGCGCTGATGATGCGGGAGCGCTGCGAGTGGCGGCTCGGATCAAGGGGGCCCGCCGGTTCGGATTCGCCCCCGACGCGGAGGTCAGGATCACCGACGTGGTGCAGGGAGCGCACGGCACGGAGGCCAGCGTCGCGTGGAGCGGCAGCACGACCATCCGGCTCCGGCTCCAGGTCCCCGGGATCCATAACCTGCGAAACGCCGTCGCCGCGCTGGGCGCGGTCGAGGCGCTGGGGGGCGCCCTCGGGCCGGCCGCGGACGCGCTGGCGGAGTTCTCCGGCGTGGGTCGGCGGTTCGAGCGGCTGGGCGAGCATGGCGGGGTCGCGGTGGTGGACGACTACGCCCACCATCCGTCGGAACTGGTGGCGACGCTCTCGGCCGCCAGACAGGCGTATCCCGGACGCAGGCTGGTCGCGGTGTTCCAACCGCACCTGTACTCGCGAACCATCGCTCACGGAGAGGCGATGGGTCAGGCGCTCGCCGCCGCCGACCTGGTGTTCGTGACCGAAATTTACGCCGCGCGCGAGCAGCCGGTCCCCGGCGTGAGCGGACGGCAGGTGGCGGACGCGGCGGCTCGTGCCGGCGCCGACGCGCGCTTCGAAGCGGTTCGTGCCGACGTCGGCCGGCGGGTCCACGAGGTTCTCGAGCCCGGCGACGTGGTGCTCACGCTCGGCGCCGGCGACATCACCCGCGTCGCACCGGAGCTGGTCCGGTGGCTGAGCGCGGCCTGAGACGGGGACTCTGGCTCGCCGGCTCGTGCCTCGCGGCGCTGGCACTCTGGTTCGCCCTCCCGTTCGGCCTTCGGCATCTCGAGTTCTTCCGGGTGCGGCGGGTGGAGATCGTGGGATTGCAGTATCTTGATGCGGCGAAAGTGATCGGAGCCGCCGGGATCGCGCCGCGGGCCAGTATCTTCGAGGACCATGAGCGGGTCGCCGCTCGGCTGAGGGCCCTCCCCGGCGTGGCCGATGCCAAAGTGGGAAGCCGCGCCCCGGGAACGCTGACGATCGAGTTGGACGAAGTGCAGCCGGTGGCGCTCGCGCCGAAAGGCGACCGGCTCGCGATGGTGAACGAGCGCGCCGAAGTCCTCCCCTTCGATCCACTGGGCATGGCACCCGATCTTCCGGTATTGATCGGCGGCGGCAGGCTGGTCGCGGGGGCGCTCGCGAGGGCAAAGGAGTTCGATCCCGGCCTGTTCGCACGGATCGACGCCGCGTGGCGGGTCGGTCCCGACGTGGTCTTCGAGGTGGGTGGACGGTGGTTCTGGTTCGGCGCCAGCCTAACGGCGGAGGACATTCGAGCGGTGACGGCGGTGGAGCAGGCCCTCGCCCGGAAGGGGCGCGTGTATCAGGAGCTCGACGGGCGATTCGCCGGCCAGGTGGTCGTCCGAAGGACGCGCGCGTGAGCGCCCATCCCCAGCGCCTGGTCTCCGCGCTCGACCTTGGGTCGACCAAGGCGGTGGCCCTCATCGCCGAGGTGACCGGCGATCCGCGCGACGCCGGGTGCCGGATCCTGGGAGTGGGCGTGGAGCGCAGCGCGGGCATCCGGCGCGGCGTGGTGCGCGATATCGAGGAGACCACTCGGGCCATCGACAAGGCCATGAAGAGCGCCCAGCGGATGGCCGGGGTGCAGGTCGGCTCGGTCTACTGCGGCATCGCGGGGGAGCATGTGGCGGGACGTAGCTCCCACGGCATGGTCTCCGTCACCGGCGACGAGATCCGGACCAACGACGTGGCCCGGGTGAACGATATGGCGAGCAACATCAGCTTCGGACGCGACCATGAGCTCCTGCACGCCATTCCTCAGGACTACCTGATCGATCAACAGGGCGGGATCAACGAGCCGATCGGCATGACCGGCTCGCGGCTCGAGGCCGAGGTGTACCTCGTCACCGTGCTCTCCAGCGTCCTGCAGAACCTCAGGAAATGCGTGGAGCGAGCGGGCTATCACGTGGCCGAGTTCGTGCTGGAGCCGCTGGCGGCCTCGCTCGCGGTGCTCACGCCGGACGAGATCGAGCTGGGGTGCGCGATCGTCGAGCTGGGCGGGGGCTCCACCAACGTCTCGATTTTCCACAATGGCAAGATCCGCCACACCGGCTCGCTCCTCTGCGCGGGCGGACACGTCACCGCCGACATCGTGCACGGGCTCCAGGTGACCCAGCTCGACGCCGAGCGGCTGAAAGAACGTCACGGCGCGGGCTTCGAGCCGCTGGTACCGGAGAGCGACGTCATCGACTTGCCCAGCACTCCGGGCCAGGGCGCGAGGAACGCGCAGCGGCGAGTGCTGGCGCACATCATGCACATGCGGCTTCAGGAAGTCCTGGAGTATGCGCTGGATGAAGTGACGCGGGCTGGGTATCATCAGCGCTTACCCGCAGGAGTCGTTCTGACTGGTGGTGGGGCGCTGACGCCTGGAATCGTGGAGCTGGCGCGCGAGGTGTTCGCCATGCCCGCCCGTACCGGCGTGCCGGGCCAGCGCCTGCGTGGACTGGCGGACAGCGTGGAATCCCCGCGCATGGCAGTGCCCGCGGGACTGGTGCTCTACGGCGCCAGGCAGGTGGCGATGAGCGGCGGTTTGGGAACAGGCACCCGCAAGTCACCGGCGGTCGAGAAGGTACTCGCCCCGGTCAAGCGGTGGCTCCAGGACTTCTTCTGAGCAAGGCCCGGGGGAAACAACCATGATTTTCGAGCTGGAAGAGAGCGGAGTCCAGACCGCGCGGATGAAGGTCGTCGGCGTCGGTGGCGGCGGCGGGAACGCCGTCAACCGGATGATCGAGGACCAGCTCGGCGGCGTCGAGTTCATCTCGGTGAACACCGATGCCCAGGCGCTCGCGCTGTCGAAGTCCGACGTCAAGATCCAGATTGGCCGCAAGCTCACCCGCGGTCTCGGGGCGGGGGCGAGGCCGGAGATCGGACGGCAGGCGATCGAGGAGAACCGCGACGAGGTCGCGGTGGCGGTCCAAGGCGCTGACATGGTGTTCGTCACCTGCGGCATGGGCGGCGGCACCGGCACCGGCGCGGCGCCGATCGTGTCCCAGATGGCTCGTGAAGCGGGGGCGCTCACCGTCGGCATCGTCACCAAGCCGTTCCTTTTCGAGGGGCGGCGGCGAATGAAGCAGGCGGAGCAGGGCATCTCGGAGATGCGCAAGAACGTGGACACCATGATCGTGGTGCCGAACGAGCGGCTCCTGGCCGTCGTCGGCAAGGGGATCCCGTTCCAGGACGCCCTCAAGAAGGCCGACGAAGTCCTCCTCCACGCCACCCAGGGTATCGCCAGCCTCATCACCAGCACCGGAATCATCAATGTGGACTTCGCCGACGTCCGGACGGTGATGCAGAACGGTGGGGCGGCGCTCATGGGCACCGGCATCGGCCGGGGCGACAACCGCGCCCTGGAGGCGGCCCAGCAGGCGATCTTGAGCCCGCTGCTGGACAACGTCTCCATCGCGGGCGCCACCGGAGTGCTCATCAACATCATCGGCGGCGACGACCTCACGCTCGGCGAGACCACCCAGATCAACGACATCATCCACGACGCCGTGGGCGACGAGGCTGAGATCATCTTCGGCGCCGGGAACGATGCCGCGATGCACGGCGAGGTCCGGGTGACAGTGATCGCGACCGGATTCGACCGTGCGCTGCCGTCCGAGCATTCCGCCTCCGTGGCGCGCCCCTCCGGCGCGGCCGGCGTGCTGAGCTTCCCGACCACCCGCGGCAGGCCCTCGAGCCCGCAAGTCCAGCCGCCCGCGGCCCAGCCGGCGCCGCAGCGGCCTCAGCCGAGAGCGCCACAGGCCCCGGCCGCCGGCGCGGCGGACACGCCGGAGATGGAGATCCCCACGTTCATTCGCAGGCAGATGGATTGATGCGGGGGCTGCGGCTGGCCGGCGGGCTGTTCATCATCGCCACGGCCGCCGCCCTGGGAGTGCGGCGGCCGTGGCAGAAGGTCGAGCTACCGGTCGCCGAGGCCATCGAGGTGGTGGCCGACATGTCCACCGAGGTCATCGACACGCTTCGCCGCGGAGAAACACTCTCCGAGCTGCTGGCCCGCCAGGGGGTCATCGACCTCGACCTCGCCCGTCTCGATCCCGCCGTAGCGCTCGACCCCCGCCGCCTCCGCGCGGGCCTCGTGTTCGCCTTCCGGCGCCCCTCGGCCGACTCGCTTCCCACCCGGATCACCGTGCGCGCCACCCCTGAGCAGCGGGTCGTCTTCCAGCGCGCCTCGGACCGTTGGGACACCGTGCTGGAGTCCATCCACTGGCGCGCCGAGCCGTTCCGCATCGAGGGCGCGATCGACAACTCCCTGTACGAGGCGATCGACGCCCAGGTGAGCGACGATCAGCTCGACCCGGGGGAGCGGCAGCGGCTTGCCTGGGACCTGGCCGACATCTATGCCTGGCAGGTGGACTTCACCCGGGACATCCAGACCGGCGACCGATTCCGGGTGGTGCTCGACCGGCTGATCTCGGAGGACGGCGAGATGCGCTTCGGCCGGGTGCTGGCGAGCGACCTGACCATGTCGGGGAAGAGCATGACCGCTTTCCGGTTCGACAGCGGGGGACGGCCGACGTTTTTCGACGCGGACGGCAAATCGCTGCGTCGCGCCTTCCTCAGGGCGCCGGTCCAGTTCCGCCGGATCTCCTCCACCTTCGCCCGTGCCCGACGGCACCCCGTACTCGGCATCACCCGCCGACATCAGGGGACCGACTACGCCGCCTCGCCTGGAACGCCGGTGATGGCCGCCGGCGACGGGGTCGTGCTCCGCGCGGGCCGAGCCGGCGGGTACGGCAATCTCATCGAGCTGCGACATCGGAACGGCATCATCACGCGGTACGGTCACCTCCGCGGATTCGCCCGGGGCGTCCGGGGCGGGACCCGGGTGTCCCAGGGACAGACCATCGGGTACGTGGGCTCCACCGGCCTGGCGAGCGGCCCGCACCTGCACTACGAGTTCAGGGTGAACGGCGTCGCCAAGGACCCGCGCAGGGTGGAGCTCGGCAACGGCGCCCCGATCGGCAAGGACGATCGCGAGGCCTTCGAGCGCGAGCGCGACCGCTTGCTGAAGATGCTCTCGGCTGACACTACCTATCAGCTGTCAGCCGCCAGCTATCATTGAGGCCCGTCGGAGACCGGGCAGCCGGCCGACCGCCACTGCCCGCCGATCGCTGATAGCCGCCAGCTTCGACTCCCGTGGACCTCTTTCCAGCCATCGACATCCGAAACGGCCGCGTCGTCCGTCTGAGCCAGGGCCAGGCGACGCGGCAGACCGTGTACGGGACCGAACCGGCCGCGGTCGCCGAGGGATTTGCTGATCAGGGGGCGCGCTGGATTCACGTCGTGGATCTCGACCGCGCCTTCGGCGAGGGGGACAACGAGGAAGCGGTCCAGCGCATTCTGGAGCGCGTCCGCGGCCGGGTGCGGGTCCAGGTGGGCGGCGGATTTCGATCGCTCGATCGGGTGAAACATGGACTCGAGCTCGGAGCCGATCGGGTCGTGCTCGGCACCGCGGCCGCGATCGACTCCGGGTTTCTCGCCGCGGTCACCGCGGAGATTTCGCCGGAGCGGTTGGCCGTCGGCGTGGACGGGCGCGAGGGGCGCGTGGCGGTGCGCGGATGGACCGAGACCTCCACCCTCACGACCGCCGAGCTGACCAGTCGCGCGCTGGAGTGCGGCATCTCCACCCTGATCTATACCGATGTAGCTCGGGATGGGATGCTCCAGGGACCGGACATCCCCGGCGCCCTCCTGCTGCAACGCCACGGGGCGCGGGTGATCGCTAGCGGCGGTGTCTCGTCCCTCGACGACCTGCGGCGGATCGCCCAGGCCGGTCTCGCCGGGGCGATCGTGGGCCGGGCGCTGTACGAAGGCCGGTTCGACCTGCCGCGAGCGCTCGAGGCCGTCACGTCGCGATCCCACCCCGCCTGATGCTCACCGCCGCGCTGGTCGTGCTGCTCGCGGCCGGTCTCGCCGCGTTCACCTACCTCCGTCTGGAGCGCCTGGGATCCCGAGCCTGGCTGCCGCTCCTCTCGCGCGCCATCGCCTGGTCGGCCATCGGTCTCCTGATCCTCAATATCAGCTGTCCGGTGGCCGGGCGCCCGGAGCGGCCCCTCGTGCTGCTCGACGGGTCGCTCAGCATGGATGCTCCGGGCGGGAGTTGGCGGGAGGCACGGGACTCCGCCCTGCGGATTGGGGATGTGAGAATGTTCGGTGACGAGGGCGCGTCCAACGACACCGCGCCGATCCGCGGCCGATCGCTCCTGCGGCCGGCGCTCACCGCCGCCGCCGCGTCGAATCGGCCCGTCGTCGTGGTGACCGACGGCGAGATCGAGGACGCAGACGACATCCCGCCCGAGCTGCTGGGACGCGCCCGGGTTCGGGTCTTCGCCCGTCAACCCCGCGGCGACATCGCGCTGATCAACGTCGCCGGGCCGTCCCGAGTCACGGCGGGTGATTCGATCGTGCTCGACTTCGAGGCCCAGGCGTTCGCGGACGCCGCCGCCGAGAGCCTCCGGGTGGAAGTGTTCTCGGGCGGCAAGTCGGTGTCGAGCCGGCGTCTCCGAGTAAGCGCTGGCGCGACCGTGCGGTCCCGCCTCGCCTTCTCCTCGGCCGCGATCGGTCCCGGAGACCACGTTCTGCGCGTCCGCTTGGCCGGTGGGGGAGACGAGGAGCCCCGAACCGATACCCGGCTGCATCTGGTCACCGTCGCGCCGACACCGGGGGTCGTTCTCCTGGCGGCTCCGGCCGATTGGGACAGCCGCTTTCTCTATCGCGCCCTCCGCGACGTGGCACAGCTTCCCGTGCGCGGCTTCGCTCGCCTCGACGGCGACCGGTGGCGCTCGATGAGCGACCTGTCCATTGTCGGCGGCGACCGTGTTCGGCAGGCAGCACGGGGGGCGGACCTCCTGATCCTGAAGGGCGATCCGGGCCCCCTCGCGTCCGGGACGGGCGCACGGGGGATCTGGCGCTGGCCCAGCGGCGAGACCGGCGTCTTGCCGCTCCCCGGCGATTGGTATCTGTCAGCGGCCGAGGTCTCGCCCATCGCCGGCGCGTTCCTGGGCCAGCCGGTCGATTCCTTCCCGCCCGCGACGCAGCTGACCCCGGTCGAGCCGCGATCCGGCGACTGGATCGGCCTCACCGCCCAGCTCGGGCGGCGGGGTGCGGCGCGACCGGCCGTCGTGGGGCGCGAGGACGGGAGGGTGCGCTCAGTCTCGGTTGCGGCGGACGGGCTGTGGCGCTGGGCGTTCCGCGGCGGAGCCAGCGAGCAGAGCTACCGCACCTGGGCGGCTTCCATGACAAGCTGGTTGCTGGGCGGCGCCGACTCCGCGCGAGGTATCGCCTCACCGGTCCGGCCGGTGGTGCAGAGAGGCCGGCCGTTGGTCTTCGAATGGACCGGCCGGGGTGCGGCGGTCGCGTCCCCGGTGATCTGGACCGCACTGGACAGTCCCCGCATCGACACGCTGCGCTTCGACGGCGCCGGCAGGGCCAGTGTCCGGCTGCCGCCCGGCCAGTACCGCTACCGCTTCCCCGGCGGCGGAGGAGGGACCGTGGCGGTCGAAGAGTTTTCGGACGAGCTGCTCCCCTCACCCGCGACCCTGGTCAGCCGAGCCACCCGGGTCCCGCGTCCGCAGGGGCGTACGGCGGCGCGCGACTGGCTCTGGCTGTTCGGCATCGCCGTGGTCGCGCTGTCGCTGGAGTGGCTCGCGCGGCGTCGCCTCGGGCTGCGGTGAAGGGGTGTTAGGATTCAGCATGGCCGAAGGCAGAATGAAGGATCGGAACGAGGGCCTCTGGGCCCGGCTCAAGCGCTTCGCGCTCACCGACGTCGGCGCGCTGATGCGGGGGCTCAATGCCGACGACCTCGAGCGGATGGAGCGGGTGCTCATCGAGGCGGATTTCGGCGTGCCGGCCACGGTTGAGCTGACTCAGGCTCTCGAGGACGAGGTCCGCAAAGGAAAGGTCAAGACCGAAGACGACCTCCGGCGGGCCCTGGAGGGCCGGCTGGCGGCCCTGCTCGACGGTATGGAGAATCCGGGGGCGCTTGCGCGAAGCGAGAGCGGACCTACGGTAATCTTGTTGGTCGGCGTCAACGGCACGGGGAAAACCACCACCGCCGCAAAGCTCGCCCGCCGCCTGCAGCGCGAAGGCCGCAAAGTGTTGCTGGCGGCCGCCGATACCTACCGCGCCGGCGCCGTCAGCCAGCTCCAGGTGTGGGCCGAGCGGCTCGGGGTGCCCTGCGTCGCCGGCTCGCCGGGAGGCGATCCGGCCGCGGTCGCGTTCGACGCGATCGACGCCGCAGCATCTCGCGGGCTCGACACGGTCATCGTGGACACGGCGGGGCGCCTGCACACCCAGGAAGGCCTCATGGACGAGCTCCGGAAGGTGGTGAGGGTCGTAAGCCGGCGCCTGCCCGGCGCGCCGCACGAAACCCTCCTGGTGCTGGACGGGACCGTGGGACAGAACGCCATTCAGCAGGGCCGTCTCTTCACTGAGGCGGTCGCACCCACCGGCATCATCGTCACCAAGCTCGACGGCAGCGCGCGGGGCGGGGCCGTCACGGCGCTGCGGCGCGAGCTCGGCCTCCCGATCCGTTTCATCGGCGTCGGCGAGTCCCTCGACGACCTGCAGGCGTTCGACTCCCGGCGGTTCGCGGAGCATCTGCTGGCCGGCTCGGCGTAGCCACCGACGATCCCTGTCTCGATGCGACAACATGGAGGCATCGCCTAGGCCGTCAATGCCAAACGCACGGATGCCGAACCCCAGCACTCGCGAGTCGGCCGCCGTTCGGCTCGACATGCCGGTCAAGTTCCTCAAGGGTATCGGGGAACGCCGGGCGGAGCAGCTGGGACGACTCGGCATCCAGACCGCCCGCGATCTCCTCTGGCACCTCCCCCATCGCTACGTTGACGCCTCATCGGTGACTCCGCTCGTCCGGGCGGAAATTGGGCAGGAGGTCGCGTGCGTCGGGCGCGTCGTCGCCAAGGGAGTGCTCCCGACCAGACGTGGGCTCCGCATCTTCCACGCGGTGCTGCGCGACGACAGCGGCGTACTCGAATGCGTGTGGCCCGGGCAGGCGTTCCTCGACCGAACGATCGCCGTCGGCCAGACCCTGCTGGTCTCCGGGCCGGTCCGGTTTTACCACGGACGCCAGCTGGTCCCGCGGGAATTCGTGGTGCTGGCGGACGGGGACGGCGAGGCCGACCCGCTCGCTTCCGGCAAGGTCTTGCCGGTCTATCCGGCAACCGAGGGGCTCAGTCACCGCACCATCCGATCCTTGGTCGAGCGGCACCTCGACGCGCTCATCGCGCTGTCGGAGGACCCGCTGCCCGAGGCGCTCCGCCGCGCGGCAGGCCTGCCGTCGCTGGCGGAGGCGCTGCAAGCCGTGCATCGGCCGGCCTCGACCGATGAAGCGGAACAGGGCAGGCGGAGGCTCGCCTTCGACGAGTTGCTCGACCTCCAGTTGATGCTCATTCGCGCCCGCACCGTGGCCAAACGCCAGCGGGCCGGCGTCGCCTTCGAGGTGAAACGGGACCTCACCACCCGGCTCAAGCACAGCCTGCCCTGGGAGCTCACCCCCGACCAGCAGCGCGCCATCCGCGAGATCACAGCGGACATGACCGCGGCCGAGCGGATGCATCGGCTGTTGATGGGAGACGTGGGAACCGGGAAGACCGTGGTCGCGCTCTTCGCCATGCTGCTCGCGGTGGAGAACGATTTCCAGGCGGCCCTGATGGCGCCCACCGAGCTGCTGGCGGAGCAGCATGCCGTCACACTCAGCCGGCTGCTCGAGCCCCTCGAGCTCCGCCCCGAGCTGCTCCTCGGCCGCCAGACCGCGGCGGAAAAGGCCGCGATCCGCGGGCGGCTCGCGGCGGGACAGTCGCGGCTCGCGGTTGGCACTCATGCGCTCATGCAGGAGAGCGTATCGTTTCGCCGGCTGGGGCTGGTGGTGATCGACGAGCAGCACCGATTCGGCGTGGAACAGCGGGCCGCGCTCATCGGCAAGGGCGCGGCTCCGGACGTCCTGCTCCTCACGGCGACGCCGATTCCGCGCTCCCTCGCGCTCACGCTCTACGGCGACCTCGACGTCTCCACTCTGCGGGAGCGCCCCCCGGGCCGGGGCTCGGTGCGGACCGGCCTGCGGCCGGCGAGCCAGCGGGAGAAGGTCCTCGAGTTCGTGCGCCAGGAATGCTCGCTGGGGCGCCAGGCGTACGTCGTGCTGCCGGTGATCGAGGAGTCCGAGCGGGCCGATCTGCGGGCCGCGACCACGATGGCGCAATCGCTGGCCGCGCGGTGGCCGGAGCTGAAGGTGGGCCTGGTGCATGGCCGCCTGAAGGCCGACGAGCGCGACGACGCCATGCGGCGGTTCCGCGGCGGGGAGATTCAGGTGCTGGTGGCGACTACGGTGATCGAGGTGGGTATCGACGTATCCAATGCCACCGTAATGCTGGTCGAGCATCCCGAGCGATTCGGTCTGGCCCAACTGCACCAGCTTCGCGGTCGCATCGGGAGAGGCGCGGAGGAGAGCTACTGTATCCTGCTGGCGGAAGGGCCCGGTATGGACCGCCTGCGGGCCTTTGCCGCCACGCAGGACGGGTTCCGCATCGCGGAGCTGGATCTGGCGGAGCGCGGGATGGGAGATCTTATCGGGGCGCGACAGTCCGGGGGCTTCGAGCTGCGCCACGCCCGGCTGCCGGTGGACGATGACCTGCTGGCTCGCGCCCGCGAGCTGGCCACTCGGCTGATCGCCGCCGATCCGGCCCTGCAACGCGGGGAGCACCAGCCGCTGCGGGAGCGGGCGGTATCGCGATACCCCCGAGCCGTGGAGCTGTTCAGGGTTGGGTAGCGCCGCTCCTGCGCACGCTTTCTCCTACCACGCGATCCTCACCCCGACCCCCGTCGCCTGTCTCAGGCTCCGCACCTCCGGCTCGAATGGGATGTTGTCAGGCTTGTGGGTCTTCCGGGTCATCTCCCAGACGAACATCACGGCTGCGCCGAGGAGCGCAGTCTCCCCGGCGATGAGCCAGCGGCGCGCGCTCCGGTCGTAATGCAATGAGGTCTGGTACAAGCCCTCGATCTGGCTGTCGGCGTAGCCGCCGTCGGGTCCGAGGGTGCAGCGGCTCGGGCTAAGGAAGCAAGCTTCCTCGATCCCGTCGAAGGCCTCATCCGCGCGGTCATGCGCCTGGGCGGCGAGCAGATTCATCCCGACCGCTCCCGCGGCCAGGACCCACTTGCCGTACCGGACTAGGGGCCCGGTTCCCTGGGCGGCCGCGGGTGTGGTGAGCACGACGGCCAGTGCCAGGAGCGCCGACAGGGGACGGGTCATCGGCGGTACCGGTGGAGGTCCCCGTTGCCGCCGATGGCGAGAAGGCCGTCCGCCAGGGCGAGCGGGCGAAGCTCGATAGGGCGCCAGAGCTGGATTCGCCAGACCTCGGTGCCGTCCGTCCTAAGCGCGCGCACTGCCCCGTCGGCCCCGCCCACCAGGATCCGACCGTCCACCACACTTAGCGGTGCGGTGACCGGCCATTCGAGCTCCACCACCCGCTCCAGTCTCGGCGGCGCCCCCGGGGCGATGCGGTATAGCGTGCCCCTCCGGCTGGCGGCGTAGAGGGTATCTCCCACCGCCGCGGGCGAGCCGAGCACCGGGGCGTCGACCCGCACACTCCATCGCGAGCGGAGATCGGCGAGGTCGATCGCCACCACCTGAGAGTCGGTGGTTCCCGCCACGAGGCCGCCATGATATGAGACCCAGGGTGACACGATGGTTCCGGGCGAGCGCACCCGATGGGAGACCACGCCGTCCTCGGCAACGACCCGGTAGATCGAATCGACGCTCGCCACTACGACCGAACCATCCCCGGTCGGCGCCGGTGCGGTCCGCGCCGTTCCCACCCGCTGGCGCCAATTGATCGCGCCATCCTTCGAATCCAGCCCCAGCA
Source organism: uncultured Gemmatimonadales bacterium (assembly GCA_963844445.1). GTDB lineage: Bacteria > Gemmatimonadota > Gemmatimonadetes > Gemmatimonadales > GWC2-71-9 > CAVVWJ01. The sequence goes on along the minus strand of CAWJOB010000002.1, from coordinate 366,749 downwards.
GCTCGCCACGCTGGGTGGACGCGATCAGCGTCCCGGCAACGAGCGCGAGGGGAGCAGCGACCGGCCCGGTCTTGGTGCGCCAGAACGGCTTGCCGGTGGCACGACTGAGCCCGTACACCCGGCCCTGAGGCCGAGAGCTCGCTGCGTACACCGTGTCCCCGGAGACCAGCACTCCCCCCGCGACGAGCCCCGACAGCCGGCTCGACCAGATCATCGCTCCTGTGGCGAGATTTACGGCGTAAACCTTCCGGTCCACCCCGGCTCCGTAGATGATCCCGTCCTGGACGACCAACCGGCCCGTGAACCGCCGGCCCGCACGAGCGGCCCACACCTGGGTGGGCGCGGCACCCGACGCGGCGTTCCCCTGCAATGGCGCGGCGGGAGGCGCCTGGTAGCCGCTGCAAGCCGCGTTGACGCTCCCCAGGAGCAGGACTAGACTCAACGCTCCGCGCATCACCCATCCCCTGCCAACGGACGAGGCATGTCGGCGGTCCAGATCAGCGAGCTTCGCGCCCATGTCGGTCAAACGGTCACTCTGCGCGGCTGGGTCGTCACGACCCGGTCGAGCGGAAAGATCGCCTTTGTGGTGTTGCGTGATGGCTGGGGAATGGTCCAAGGGGTTTTGTCCAAGAAGGAGATCCCGGAGTCGGTCTGGACGACGTTCGGCACCCTGACCCAGGAGACGAGCGTCGCGCTGGCCGGCGTCGTGAGGGAAGAGCCGCGCTCTCCGGGTGGGTACGAGCTGATGGTGTCCGATCTGGAGGTTCTCGGCCAGAGTCCAGATTATCCAATCACCCCTAAAGAACATGGGACGACTTTCCTCTTCGAGCATAGACACCTGTGGCTCCGGAGCCGCCGCCAGACGGCGGTGGCAAGGGTGCGCCACGAGGTGGAGCAGGCCGTCCGAGACTACTTCTACCAGGAGGGATTCACCCTGGTGGACACGCCGATCCTGACGGGGGCGATCGGCGAGGAGGCGGGCAATCTCTTCGCGACCGACTATTTCGACCTCGGCAAGGCCTACCTGGCGCAGACCGGCCAGCTCTACGTCGAAGCCGCGGCCGCAGCGCTCGGCAAGGTGTACTGCTTCGGTCCCACCTTCCGGGCCGAGAAGTCGAAGACCCGTCGGCACCTGACCGAGTTCTGGATGGTGGAGCCCGAGGTGGCCTTCAACGATTCCGATGCCAACATGCGACTCCAGGAATCGTTCGTCAGCTACATCGTCGCCAGGGCGTTGGACCGCCGCGGGGAGGAGCTCAAGGAGCTGGAGCGCGACCTGGCCCCGCTGGAGCGAGTGACGGCTCCGTTTCCCCGGATCTCCTATACCGACGCGGTGACCAGCCTCAACCGGCTCGGGTCCGATATCGCCTGGGGGTCCGATCTCGGCGGGGACGACGAGACACTGCTGGCAAAGGAGTACGACCGACCGGTGTTCGTCTACAACTATCCCAAGCAGGTGAAAGCCTTCTACATGAAGGAAAACCCCGAGGACCCCCGGACGGTACTCAACAACGACTGTCTGGCGCCGGAAGGGTATGGCGAGATCATCGGGGGGTCACAGCGGGAGGACGACTACGACAGGCTGCTCGCAAGGATCAACGATCAGGGCCTCGATGCCGAGCGTGTATCGCTGGTACCTCGATCTTCGGCGATACGGGACCTTCGTCCATTCCGGGTTCGGGCTCGGAATCGAGCGCACGGTAGCCTGGATCTGCGGCATCCCCCACATCCGGGAGGCGATCGCCTTTCCACGGCAGATCCACAGGCTGTACCCCTAAAAGAGCGTGAAAAGTGAACGGTAAACGGTGAAAGGGAGAGCAGGTGAACTCCCTTTCACTGTTCACCGTTCACTTTTCACGCTCTTTCCCTTGGATTCCTTCACTTCATCCCAGAGTCGGTCCAGCGCCTCCAGCCCCGCGGTCTCCAACTCGATCCCACGCTCCGCGCAGAGCGCCTCTATCGCTTCGAAGCGTGCACTGAACTTCCGGTTGGCACGGTCGAGCGCCGGCCCCGGCTGCACACTGGCCTTGCGCGCGAGGTTGACCACCGCGAACAGCAGATCCCCGATCTCGTCGCGGAGCCGGTCACTCGGCGCCACGGCAGGCGTGTTGGGGTCGTCTCCTTGAACCGGAGCCTGGAGCGGGCGCTCGTCGAGCTCTCGCTCGACTTCGGCCAGCTCCTCCCGGACCTTCCCCAGAGGGCCCTCCACGTCGGGCCAGTCGAAGCCGACCGAGGCCGCGCGCTCCTGGAGCCGGTAGGCCCTGAGCAGCGGCGGCAGGGAAGGAACCAGGCCCGCCAGCGTCCTGCCCTGCCGCTCGCGCCGCTTGATTCGTTCCCATGGCTCTGGCTCGCCCAGGTCGAACAGATGCGGATGGCGACGACGCATCTTTCGCTCCAGATGGTCCGCCACTTCGCCGGCGGTGAACTCCTTCCGCTCCTCCGCGATCACCAGCTGGAAGGCGAGGTGAAGGAGGAGATCGCTGACCTCACCGCGGATGGCGGCGGGCTCGCCTTGGCCCAGCGCGTGGTCCAGCTCAAGCGCCTCCTCGACCAGGTAGGGCCGCAGCGTTTCCCGGGTCTGCGCCCGGTCCCACGGGCACCGCCGACGGAGGTCACGCACCATCGACAGAGCTCGTCCAAGCGCTGAATTGTCTTGCATTTATCCCCCATGACCCATAAGATTCGCGCCGACTTCTCCATGACCTTTCCCTCCGAAACGGCCCGGGCCTGGGTCGACGTCGATCTCAGTGCGCTGGTGGCCAACGCACGCACGCTCGCGAAGGCGTGCGGCACCCGACTCTTGCCGATGGTCAAAGCTAACGGTTACGGATTGGGCGCCGCTCGGGTCGCACGGGCACTGGAGGTCGCTCGACCCCTGGGGATTCGGCGTGGCGACCGTCGAGGAAGCAATCGCGCTTCGAGGCGCCGGGGTGAGCCGCCCGATTCTCATCGCCAGCCCATTGACGCCGGAGACCCTGGAGGCGGTCCTGGAACACGGATTCCGCCCGGCCATCGGCGATACCGCGATGCTGCGAAGCTGGATCGCCCGCTCGGCCGGCCAGTTCCATCTGGAGATCGACACCGGGATGGCGAGGGCTGGCATCCCTTGGAACGATGAGGCGGCACTCAAGGCGGCGGCGCCCCTGCTCGCTTCCGCTAGCGGTTGGGAGGGGGTCTTCACCCATTTCCACTCGGCCGACAGCGACTCCGACTCGGTGGCCGAGCAGTGGCGCCGGTTCCGATCGGCTCTCTCCGCGCTTCCGCGGCGGCCGTCCCTGGTGCACGCCGCGAACAGCGCGGCCGCACTCCGCGGCCCCGAATACGCGGCGGACCTGGCCCGGCCAGGAATCTTCCTCTACGGCGGCAGTGCCGGAGCGTCGGCTCCGGCGCCCAGACCGGTGGCCTGCCTCCGTGCGAGGGTCATGGCGGTGCGAACCGTGGCTCCTGAGCAGAGCGTCAGCTACGGCGGGGCCTGGCGGGCCTCCCGAGTCACCCCGGTCGCGACCCTGGGCATCGGGTACGCGGACGGGCTGCCGCGCGCGGCGGAACCAATGGCCAACGGCCCGCCTCGCCGGGTCGAGCTTCGCGGCCGGGCCGTCCCGTTGGTCGGGCGAGTCACGATGGACATGTGCATGGTGGCGGTGGACGACGGAAACGTCGCGGTGGGCGATGTCGCGACCATCTACGGCGGCGTCGTGTCCCTCGACGAACAGGCCCGGGCGGCGGGGACCATCTCCTACGAGCTCCTGACGGCCCTCGGAAGCCGGCTGCCGAGACGCTACGGATGACGCGTCGGGCCGCGATCATCGTGCTGGACGGGCTGGGCATCGGCCCTGCCCGCGATACCGCCGCATACGGCGACGCGGGCAGCGACACCTTGGGCAACGTGGCGCGGCAGGCCGGCGGCCTCGGTCTGCCGCAGCTCGCGGCGCTCGGACTGGGCCACTGCGCCCCGATCGCGGGGGTCGCCGGCCGTGCCCTCGCCCACTGCCGCGCATGGGAGCTGCGAGCCGGTGAGCGCGGGCAAGGACAGCACCACGGGTCACTGGGAGATCTGCGGCCTCGCCTTGGCGCAGCCGTTTCCAACGTATCCCGCGCGGATTTCCGGAGGACGTCATCGGCGAGTTCTCGAGGCGCACGGGCCGGGGCGTGCTGGGCAACACGGCCGCCTCCGGCACCGCGGTGCTCGACCGGTACGGCGAGGAGCACCGCCGCACGCGGCAAGTGGATCGTCTACACCTCGGCGGACAGCGTCTTCCAGATCGCGGCGCACGAGGCGACCGTGCCCCTGGCGGAGCTCTACGCGGCTGTGAGGCGGCCCGCGGGCTGCTTCAGGGCGAGCACGGCGTCTCCCGGGTCATCGCCCGGCCGTTCGAGGGCGAACCCGGGGCCTGGGTCCGCACGCCTCGCCGGAAGGACTTCAGCCTCCCGCCGCCGGGCCCGACGCTGCTGGACCGGCTGGCGGAGCGGCACATCCCGCGGGTGGGCGTGGGAAAGGTGGACGACCTCTTCGCGGGGCGGGGGATCAGCAGCATCCACACCGCCACCAACGCCGAGGCCTACGCGTTGATCGAGGGGGCGCTGATGGCACATGGACCGCGGACTGCTGCTGGCCAACGTGATCGAGTTCGATCAGACCTGGGGCCATCGGAACGACGTGCCCGGGTTCGTCCGGGGACTGGAGGAGCTCGACGTGCAGCTTCCCCGGGTGCTCGCCCCGGTGCGCGCGGACGACCTCGTTATCTTTACCGCCGATCACGGCAACGACCCGACCACGCCGTCCACCGATCACTCCCGCGAGGTGGTGCCCTTGCTGGTCACGGGACCCCGGGTGCGGCCGGTCGGGTCTGGGCCGGCGACCGACTTTCGCCGACATCGGCCAGACCGTGGCCGAATTTCTCGGTGTGACCCCGCTCTCGACGGGCGACCTCATTCCTGTCCGAGGTCTGGATTGACTGATACGCTGGTGAACGCGGCGCGGGCGGCGCAGGCACGCGCCTACGCGCCCTACTCGAACTTCCGGGTCGGCGCCGCGCTGGAGAGCGAAAACGGCGACGTCTTCGTCGGCTGCAACGTCGAGAACGCCTCCTACGGACTCACGATCTGCGCCGAGCGGGCGGCGGTCTGCGCCGCGGTCTCGGCGGGCGCCCAGCGCTTCCGCCGCGCGGTCGTGGTGAGCGACTGCGACCCGCCGGCGGCGCCCTGCGGCGCCTGCCGCCAGGTGCTGTCCGAGTTCGGCCGCGACCTGCGGATCGACGCGGTCGGGCCTCGGGGCACCGCGACCTGGACCATGGCGGAGCTGCTGCCGGCGGCGTTCGGACCGGACCAGCTGTCGTGAGGCGGGGGGCGGCATGGCTCGCCGCCTCGGTCGTCCTCGCGGCGGCGATCGGCGGATGTCAGGAGCGGCTGACCGCGCCCGCCGATTGCCCCGAGCTCTGCCCGGGCGGCGAGTCGCGGGTGTTCGACACGGTGCTCTCTCCACCGGCGAATTCCGATACCAGCCATGTCGGTTATATCGCGCGGACCCTCGGCCCGTTCACTGCTGGTGTCGAACGGCTTGCCCGCATCGGAGGACCGGGCGGTCATCCGCTTCGCGGCCCGGCAGGATTCGATCGAGCGCCGGGACACGCTCCGCGCCTACACCGTGGACTCCGCCCAGCTGTCGCTGAACCTGGTCGCGCGCGACACGCTGGTGAACGGGCTCAAGCTGTATCTGTACCGCATCGACCCGACGGTTGACGAGGACGACACGTTCGCCACCGTCGGTTCCGCAGTTGGTCCCTACCGCGATCATCGACAGCATCGCAGGTCCCCGACAGCGTCAACTCGGGCGAGGTCCAGACCATGCTTCGCGGCGCCGACTTGGAGAAGGTGGCCCTGCCGCTGGGGACCGGGGGGGTCCTGGCGATCGGGGTCTCCATGGCGGCCGATCAGCCGAGCGGGCATCCGGCTCGGCGCCCTGGCGACCAGCACCGAGGCGACGTTCATCAGCTTCGTGACGCTCGATGTGCCCGACACGGGATCGGCCAAGCGCGAGAGCGTTCGGCGCAGACCCAGCTTCAACGCCTTCGTGACCGAGTCTCCGCAGATTCCCGATAACGCGTTTCTCACCGTCGGCGGCGAACCCTCCGTCACGGGCGCTGGTCCGCTTCGATCTCCCGGAAGACATCCACGACTCGGCCACGATCGTTCGGGCCACGCTCGAGTTGATGCCGCGGTCACCGATGCTGGGACTGCCGATCCGATCCGGCCGTTGCTTCAGGCCAAGGCGCTGCTGGCCGACCTGGGCTGCCAAGTCGCCGGTCACCACGGAGGTGCGACTCTTCGCCGCCGACACGCTCGAGCTGGGCAGCGCCGACACGGTACGGCTCGACGTGACGTCCATCGTCCGCCGGTGGCAAGGCCACGAGTCGTCCGCCTCAGGCCGTATTCCTCTCGCTGCTCCCGGAGGCCGGAAGCTTCACCCGCCCGGTCTTCGGCTCGACCCGGTCTGGGACCGTGGGCGGCCGCCCTGCTTCGCATCACCTATCTGAAATCCTTCCCCTTCGAGAACCCGTAAGTGCGACGCCTTCTGATCCTGGGACTACTCGCGCTCTGGCCGGCCACGGCTGCGTCGCAGGCCTCTCAGTTCGGCGTACGGGGGCTTGGTGTTCCGGGGCGCGCGATCTCCACCCGCTCGGCGGGCTCGGCGGGTGCCTTCGGCATGTTCGACGCGGAATCGGGCCTCAACCCGGCGGCGCTGAGCGGGCTCGCTGTCATGACCGCGAATTTCAACGGCACCCAGTCGTTTCGAACCGCGGAGAACCCGGCCGGCTCCGCCTCCCTCCGCGACTCGCGATTTCCCCACGTCGCCTTCGGCGGCCCGGTCCGGGGCACTCCGGTGGTCGTGGGCCTGAGCTATTCGACCTACGCCAATCGCGACTTCACCGTCGCCACCAGGGACACGGTGGAGCTGCGCGAGGTGCCGGTGCCGGTCTCCGACACGCTCTCGAGCCGGGGCGGCCTCAGCGACCTGCGGATGGCTGCCGCCTACAAGTTCCACGACCGCAGCGTGGTGGGGGCGTCCTTTCACATTCTGACGGGCTCCAACCGGCTGGAATCCCGGCGGACCTTCTCCGACGACCAATACCTGCCGGTCCGCCAGAGCGCGGAGCTTTCCTACGCCGGGGTGGGGGCGTCCGTGGGGGCGGTGCAGCAGTTGGGCGCTGGGCTGTGGGTGGCCGCGATCGCACGGAGTGACGGGAAGGTCATCGTGGATCGCGATTCGGCACGAGTCTCGGAGGTGGACCTGCCGTACACTCTGGGTGTCGGCGTCCGCTGGAAGGCAGGCCAGCGGCTCGATCTCGCCACCCACGGGATCTTTCATACCTGGTCGGGAGCCAACAGCGACCTGCTGGCCTCGGGCGGAACCGGGGCCGATAACACCTTCGAGGCGGCGATCGGCGGCGAGTACATCGGCGATCCCCGGCGCCCCTATCGCCGGCCGATCCGGTTCGGGGCCCGGTACGCCACCCTCCCGTTTCCGCTGCAGCCGGGCGTGCAACCCAAGGAGTTCGGAGTGTCGCTCGGGAGCGGGGTGCGCTTCGCCCAGGATCGGGCCGGCATCGACCTCTCGGTCGAGCACCTCTGGCGGTCCGCCGGCGATTTCAAGGAGCGCGCCTTCGTAATCTCCGTGGGGGTGGGCGTAAGGCCCTAGCGTACTGCCCCGCGAGACGTCGCCCACTATCTTCCCCCCATGCCCAAGCGCGTCTACATCGAGACCTACGGCTGCCAGATGAACGTGGCCGACTCCGAGCTGATGTTCGGCCTGCTCGAGCCGCGAGGGCTATCGCCGCACCGAGCAGCCGGCGGAGGCCGATGTCATGCTGGTCAACACCTGCGCGGTCCGGGACAACGCCGAGCAGCGGGTCATCGGGCGGGTGGGCGAGCTCCAGCGGCACAAGCGCGCCGGCGGGGTGCTCGGCGTCGTCGGCTGCATGGCGCAACGGCTGGGCCCGGCGCTGCTGGAGCAAGCTCCCCGGGTGGATCTCGTCGTCGGGCCCGATGCCTACCGGAATCTGGCGCAGCTCATCGGCATCGCCGAGTCGGGTCAGCGCGTCGACCGACACCGAGTTCCGCGCCTGGGAGCACTACGAAGATGTACCTCCGGTGCGCGATCCCGGCCCGACCGCGTTCGTTACGGTACAGCGCGGCTGCGACTATCGGTGCACCTTCTGCATCGTCCCGAACACCCGGGGGCCCGAGCGGAGCCGACGGCTGCGCCGATGTTGTGCGAGAGGTGCAACGGCTGGCGGAGGAAGGCACCAGCGAAGTCACCCTGCTGGGCCAGACGGTCAACTCGTATCACGATGGCGAGCACGACTTCGCCGACCTCCTGCGCGCCGTCGGCGCTGTGGACGGCATCCGGCGGCTCCGGTTCACCAGCCCGTATCCCACCGATTTCACCCCTCGAGTGGTGGAGGCGATGGCGACATCGGACGCCGTCTGCGAGCACGTGCACCTTCCGGTGCAGAGCGGCTCCAATGCGGTCCTGAGGCGGATGCTGCGGCGCTACACCCGGGAGCACTACCTCGAGGTCGTGGCGGCGCTCCGGTCGGCCATTCCGGGCATCACGTTCTCCACCGACATCATCGTCGGGTTCCCCGGTGAGACCGAGGCTCAGTTCCAGGAGACGCTCAGCCTCATCACCGATGCCGATTTCGACGACGCCTACACCTTCAAGTATTCGATCCGGGACGGCACGCCGGCCGTCCGGCTCCACGACCACGTGGCGGATCAGATCGCCGCTGAACGGCTGGAGCGGCTCATCGAGGCGGTGCGGCGCAACGCCAGGCGGAAGAATCTCGCGCACGTCGGCGAGGTCCACGAGGTCCTGGTCGAGCGGCGGGCGAAGCGGGGCGAGCTCATGCTGTCGCGCACTCGGACCAATCATCTCGTGTTGGTCGACTTCCCAGGGGAGTCGGTGGGTGAATATCATCGGGTCAGGCTCACCGGCACGACCGGCTCCACCTTCACCGGCACGGTGGTCACACCGGCACTGGCGGTCCTGTGATCCACAATCTGGTCGAGCAGCACGTCGTGGCTGCTTACGACGCCATGCGGCCGCACTTCCCCGACTTCTGCGGTTGCGAGATCTGCCGCGAGGACGCCATGGTCTACACGCTCAACCGGATTCCGGCCCGCTACGTCGCGACAACCACCGGATCTGTCGTCACCGAATTCAACCTGGAGAAGGAGCAGAGCCGGGCGGCGATCGAAGTCGCGATGATGGACGCGCTTCGAAGGATCTCGCTGGCCCCGCGTTGCGGGAGACGGGCCCAGCCGCCCAACCAGATCTAGCATCGGGGCCGCGGTGAGAGCGCGGCCGGCTGTGGTGTTCACTGCTGACGTACTGGGCCGGTCTCGCGACCGGCCTTCTGCATTTCTGGGAACCCGTCGGGGTTACCGTGCTCTCGATCGGGCTCGCGCTGTTCGGCAGTCCGATGGGCATGCTGATTGGCGGAGGGCTACTCGCCGGCCGCCTGAGCGGGGAGGTGGCAGTCTCGCTGGAGCGAGGCCAGTGCGCGGCTCGCCTGCCGGCCGGTCAGCTGAAGCTACGGGTCAGAGTGTTGGAGCCGGCCGATGCGGCCGGAGGTCGCGTCACTCTCGACCCGGAGGCCTCGTGCCGAGGGCGTGTGCCGGCGCGATGGCCCCGAGGTCGCCCGGTTCAGGCCGGCGTGCGCGCTGATGTCGTCGCCCGATGGATGCCGCGTCCCGGCCCAGGCGGGCGGCCGGGGGGAACGCTGGTCGTCACCGAAGCCACCGTGCTCGAAACCAGTAGTGCCGGCCCCACCGACCGGCTACACAACTACCTCTACGCGGCAAGCCACCGGCTCTATGGTGCCCGGGCCGGAATGGTGGACGCGCTGATTCTGGGTCGGCGGGGAGGCATCGACCTCGAGCTTCAGGATCGGTTTGCGCGTTCGGGCCTGGTCCACCTGCTGTCCATTTCCGGCTTTCACGTCGGGTTGATCACGGCCTGGGCCTTCCTGATTTGTAGGCTTGCGCGCATGAGCCGGACCACGGCCCTGGCGACCGCCGCAGGACTGAGCGCGGCCTACGTCGCCTTTCTCGGCTGGCCGGCCCCCGCCGCCCGTGCCGCCGCGCTCGCGATCGTGATGGCCCGCTGCCAGACCCGGCAACGACACGTGCAGCCCAATGCGCTGCTCGCAGCAACCTGCCTCCTGGTTCTGCTGGTGGACCCCTGGGCCGCGCTCGATCTGGGAGGCTGGCTGTCCGCGGCCGCGCTTTGGGGGGCGTCCACCTTCACCCGCTGGTCCGATCGCGCGCTGGGAACTGGTTTCTGGGCACGTACGGCCGCGTCATCGTTGGGCGCCACCCTGGCCACCGCCCCGATCACAGCCGCTTCTCTGGGTACCGTGGCACTGGCCGGGCTGGTGCTCAACTTCCCGGCGATCCCACTGGCGGCCCTCGCCGTTCCGGGTGTCCTCGCCAGCCTGATCCTGTTTCCCGTTTGGCCGGGTGCCGCGGAGGCGCTGGCGGCCGGAGCGGGTCTCGGTCTCCATCTGCTCGAGCTCTGCGCCCTGGCCGGTGCGGCGATTCCGGCCGGTCACATGATGGTCGAGCCCGGAGCGCTGAGCTCACTGGTCCCTTGGATCGCTGTGTTGGCCGTAGCATTGTGGGCGATGGGGGAGAGGAACACGCTGCAGGAGACAGGGCGCCGTCTGGGTTGGAGCGTAGGGGCGGCGCTCTGTCTCGGCCTGGTGCCGGGATTGCTGGTAGGCTCGCCTGACGGCGGTGGAGGCCTCGCGTTACATTTTCTCGATGTCGGGCAGGGGGACGGGGCGGTGCTCCGCACGCCGGGCGGCCGCTGGATCGTCATCGACGCGGGTCCCGCGAGTGAGCGAGCAAATGCCGGCCGGAGGGTCGTGGCCCCGTTTCTCGAGCGGCAGGGTGCCCGCGCGTTGGCCGCGATCGTCGTCTCCCACGCCCACGCCGATCATTTGGGGGGTGTCCCGGCGCTGCTCGCCCGCTTTCCCGTCGGGGTGGTCATCGAGCCGGGTGGGCCAGTGGCGGACCCGGCCTACGCCGCATTCTTGAGCGGGCTCGATCGGGAGGGTATCGCGTGGCACCCCGCCCGCTCGGGCGAAAGGTTCACGCTCGATGGGGTGGAGTTCACCGTGCTGCATCCCGCCGCGGACTGGCCGGGCTGGGGCGAGGATGTCAACGAGGACTCGGTCGTCCTGCTGGTCCGGTACGGCGAATTCGAGGCGCTTTTCACGGGCGATGCCGGGTTTCCGGCGGAGGCACTGCTGCGCGGCAGGGTTCGCTCGGTGGATCTCCTCAAAGTGGGGCATCACGGGAGCCGCGGCAGCACCGGGGAGGAGCTGCTTGATTCGCTCCGCCCGATCGCTGCGGTCATCTCGGTGGGCCGAAACGACTATGGTCATCCGGCGGCCGAAACGCTCGCGCGACTGGACGCGCGGCAGGTCCAGGTCTTCCGCACCGACCGGGAGGGCACGGTCAGCGTGAGCACCGACGGCTCAACGATGGCGGTTCGGTCCGGTCAGGGGGAGCGAAGGTACTCGCTCCACCCTTCATGCTTAGGATTTCTCACCCCGGGGGCCCCGTGCAGACGTCCGTGACCACCATCGAGCGGTTCATCTTCGACCAGGAACACCGCTACCCGGAGGCCACCGGCGAGCTGTCGAACCTGCTCTACGACATCGCGCTCGCGGCCAAGATCATCGCGGCGGCGATCCGTCGAGCGGGCCTGGTGAACATCCTGGGGACGGCCGGCGCCAAGAACGTCCAGGGAGAGGAACAGCAGAAGCTCGACGTCATCGCCAACGAGACCATCAAGAACTGTCTGAATCACACCGGTCGGGTGTGCGTGATGGCCTCGGAAGAGGACGAGGATATCGTGCCGGTGCCGCCCGAGTATCCCGTCGGCAAATACGCCGTGCTCTTCGATCCCCTCGACGGCTCATCCAACATCGACGTCAACGCGGCGGTCGGGACCATCTTCAGCATCTACCGGCGGGTGAGCATGGAGGGCCGCGGCACCGTGGCCGACGTGCTTCAGCCCGGCTGCAAACAGGTGGCGGCGGGATACGTCATGTACGGCTCGAGCACCATGCTGGTCTACACCACGGGCCAGGGCGTGCACGGCTTCACCCTGGACCCGACGATCGGGGAATTCCTGCTGTCGCATCCCAAGATCGTGACCCCGCGGATCGGGACATACTACAGCGTGAACGAGAGCAACTTCGGCCGCTGGGACCGCCCGATGCAGGCGGCGGTGCGCGGTCTGAAGGGCGACGTCCCCGACATGATGCAGCCGAAGAACAGCCGCTACATCGGCTCGCTGGTTGCCGACTTTCACCGCAACCTCATCGCTGGCGGCATCTTTCTCTATCCCGCCGACACCCGGAATCCGGCTGGCAAGCTTCGGCTACTGTACGAGGCGAGTCCGATGGCGTTCATCGCCGAGCAGGCCGAGGGCTCGGCGACCGATGGGGTCAACCGGATCCTCGACATCATGCCGCACGCGCTGCACCAGCGTACCCCGCTCGTGATCGGGTCCCGCGAGGATGTCGGGTTCGTCGCCGACACCCTGCGGCGGACCGAGTCCGCCCGGGCGAGCGGCCCGGTCATTCAGCCGGCGCTGTGAAGAAGCTGTACGGCCCGGGAGACTGGGCCGGCAACCCGGACAGGGACCTGGGGCGGCCGGGCGAGTTTCCGTTCACCCGCGGAGTCTACCCCGAGATGTATCCGGGGAGACTCTGGACGATGCGCCAGTACGCCGGGTTCGGCACCGCCCGCGAGACCAACCAGAGGTTTCGCCAGCTTCTCGCGGCGGGACAAAGCGGCCTCTCCACCGCGTTCGATCTCCCCACCCAGATGGGTTACGACTCCGATCACCCGATGGCGCACGGTGAGGTCGGCCGAGTGGGGGTGGCGATCGACACGGTGGACGACCTCGCCGATCTCTTCCGAGAGATTCCGCTCGACCGCGTCTCGACCTCCATGACGATCAACGCCACCGCCGCGATCCTGCTCGCGATGTACATCGTGGTCGGGGAAGAGCAAGGGGTGGCGCGGACCGCGCTCACCGGCACGGTGCAGAACGACGTGCTGAAGGAGTACGTCGCGCGGGGTACGTACATCTATCCGCCGGCGCCGTCGCTCCGTCTGGTCGCGGACATCTTCCGCTTCGTCGCCGACGAAGGGATGAGCTTCAATCCCGATCTCGATCAGCGGCTACCACATGCGGGAAGCGGGCGCGACGGCGGTCCAGGAGGTCGGGTTCACCATCGCCAACGCCCTGGAGTACGTGCGAGTCGCGGTAGAAGCCGGGCTGGCGGTGGACGCGTTCGGTCCCAGGCTCTCGTTCTTCTTCGCCAGCCACAACGATCTGCTGCGAGGAGGCGGCGAAGTTCCGGGCGGCCCGCCGGCTTTGGGCCCGAGTGGTGCGCGAGCGGTTCGGCGCGAGCGACGTGACGGCGCGGCTCCGCTTTCACACCCAGACCGGCGGGGTCACCCTGCAGGCGCAGCAGCCGCTCAACAATGTGGTCCGGGTGACCCTCCAGGCGCTCGCGGCCGTGCTGGGCGGCACCCAGTCGCTCCATACCAACGGCTACGACGAGGCGCTGGCCCTCCCGACGGAGCAGTCGGCGACGCTCGCGCTCCGGACCCAGCAGGTGATCGCCTACGAGAGCGGGATGTCGGGTGTGGTGGACCCGCTGGCCGGCAGCTATTACGTGGAGTCGCTCACCGACGAGATCGAGGCGGGGGCGCGCGCATTGATCGAGGAGGTGGACGCGCTCGGCGGTGCGGCGAAGGCGATCGAGCGGGGCTTCTTCCAGGAGGCGATCGCCCGGAGCGCCTACGAGCTGCAGAAGAAGCAGGAGGCCGGCGAGACGGTCGTGGTCGGCGTCAATCGCTTCACCGACGACTCGCCGCCGCTCAAGATCGAGGCGCCCGACTTCTCGGCGCTCGAAGCGGACCAGAAGGGGCGGCTGGAACAGATCAAAGGCCGGCGAGACGGCGGGGCGGTGGCGCGAGACCTAGCGGCGGTCCACGAGGCTGCCGGGAGTACCCGGTTCTCTCATGCCACCGATCCTCGACGCGGTCCGCGCTCGGGCGACGCTCGGGGAGATCAGCGATGCGCTCCGCACCGCCTGGGGCACCTACCGGCCGGGCTAGCGCCTCGCCTTGAAGAGCCTCCCTCAGTCGGCTAACTTTAAGCGCTGACTTGGCTTAAACCCACGAGATCCAATGCCGACCTACGAGTACGAGTGCCCCGAAGGACACGCCTTCGAGAAGTTCCAGAAGATGACCGACAAGCCCCGCACCAAGTGTCCGGTCTGTGGCAAGTCGGCCACCCGGAAAATCTCGGGTGGGGCGGCGCTGGTATTCCGTGGGAGCGGCTTCTACATCACCGACTACGGGAAGGACGGGAAGGGACCTCGCAAGGCCGAGTCCGAGAAGCCAACTAACGAGAAGGTTTCCGAGAGTAAGAGCGAGGGCGGCGCCAAGGAGTCGAAGCCGAAGCCCGAGCCCTCCTCGTCCAAGCAGACTCCGGGCGCGGGTGGGGGGAAGGCCTCCAAGGAGTGAGCGACGCGATCCGCGCCGAGCTCGAGCGGGTGGCCGCCGGGTTCGGCGCCGACGGGCTGGAGTTCGTCCTCGAACGTCCGCGCGACGCCGGCCACGGCGACCTCGCGACCAACCTCGCCATGCTGCTCGCCCGGCGCGACCGGCTGAACCCGCGCGAGATGGCCGTCCCGCGTCGTCGGCGAGCTCCGGTTCCCACCCACGGTGGTCTCACGCACCGAGATCGCCGGCCCCGGCTTCATCAATTTCTGGCTCGCCGAGAACCAGCTCGCCGACGCGGGCGCCGCGATCCTGGAGCAGGGCAGGGATTACGGGCGCGGCACGGCCGGCGCCGGGCTCAAGGTCAACCTCGAGTTCGTCTCCGCCAACCCGACCGGGCCGCTCCACGTCGGTCACGGCCGAGGCGCGGCGCTGGGCGACGCGATCGCATCTCTGTACGAGTGGACCGGCCACGCCGTCACCCGCGAGTTCTACATCAACGATGCCGGCGTCCAGATCGACCGGCTCGCCGCCAGCCTCTGGGCCCGCGTCAAGCAGGAGGCGGGGCTCCCCGGCGAGATACCGGAGGGCGGATACCACGGCGAATATCTCCGGGAGAACGCGCGACAGGTGCTGGCCGCCGAGGGGACCGAGTTCGCCCGGCTTCCTGACGGCGAAGGCGTCCAGCGCTCCCGCATCCTGGGCATGCGGATGCAGCGCGAGGAGCAGGACCGCGACCTCGCCGATTTCGGCGTGCGCTTCGACGTGATGAGCTCGGAGCAGGCGCTCTACGACTCCGGCCGTGTCGAGCGCGCCATCGCGCTCCTCGGCGAACGCGGCCTGACCTACGAAGTCGGAAGGCGCCCTCTGGCTCCGAACCACGGAGTTCGGCGACGACAAGGACCGCGTGCTCCGGAAGAGCGACGGCTCGCTGACCTACCTGGTTCCCGACATCGCCTACCACATCGACAAGCACGACCGCGGCTTCGACCGCGCGATCGACGTCTGGGGCGCCGACCATCACGGCTACATCCCGAGGATGCGGGCGGTGCTCGGAGCTCTGGGCTATCCGCCCGACTTCTTCGGGGTGGAGCTGGTGCAGCTGGTGAAGGTGATGCGGGACGGCGAAGAGGTGAAGATGTCGAAGCGGTCCGGCGAGTTCGTCACCCTGCGGGACCTGGTGGACGAGGTCGGCGTCGACGCGGCCCGCTATTTCTTTCTGGCGCGGAAGGGCGCGAGCCCGCTCGACTTCGAGATCGAGCTAGCCAAGAAGCAGACCGACGAGAACCCGGTGTTCTACGTCCAGATGGCGCACGCCCGGCTGAGCGGGATCTTCCGCACGGCGGGGCAGGATCCCGATTCGGTCAGCGGCGACCTCGACCTGGCGGCGCTGCCCGCGCCGCAGGATACGGAGCTGTTGAAGAAGCTGGTTACTTTCCCGGAGATGGTGGCCAAGGCGGCGCGCGAGCGGGAGCCGCATCGTGTCACCGTCTTCCTGCACGAGCTGGCCACCGTGGTCCATGGCTGGTACCACCATACCCGCGCCGTCGGCGCGCCCGAGGGGCCGGACACCGAGCGGGCCCGGCTCCTGCTCGCGCGCGCCGCCCGGATCGTCCTCGCCAACGGCCTCACCCTGCTGGGGATCTCCGCCCCCGATCGGATGTGACCTGATGAGCCTCCTCGTCGTCGGCAGCGTCGCGCTGGACTCCATCTTCACCCCGTTCGGCGAGACCGCCGACGCGCTCGGCGGCTCGGCGGTCTACTTCAGCGTCGCGGGCTCGCTGCTCCATCCGGTGCAGGTGGTCGGCGTGGTCGGCGACGACTATCCGGTGCAGGAGCTCGAGCGGTTGTCGGCTCGGGGGATCGACTGGTCGGGCGTCGAGCGCGCCGAGGGCGAGAGCTTCCGCTGGAAGGGCAAGTACAGCTACGACCTCCAGAGCCGCGAGACGCTGGAGACGCGGCTGGGCGTCTTCGCCGACTTTCAGCCCAAGATTCCGGAAGCGTTCCGGACCGCGGAGTTCGTGTTCCTCGGCAACATCGACCCGGAGCTGCAGATCGGCGTGCTCGGCCAGGTGCGGCGGCCCAAGCTCGTGGTCTGTGACACGATGAACTACTGGATCCAGAGCAAGAAGAACGCGCTTCTCGACCTGCTGACGCGGGTGGATGTGCTGATGGTCAACGACGGCGAGGCGCGCGAGCTGAGCGGCGACTGGAACATCCACCGCGCCGGCCGGTGGATCCTGTCGCATGGACCGAGCCGGGTGGTCATCAAGCAGGGAGAGTACGGGGCGCTCCTCATCGAGGCCTCGCGGACGTTCTACGTGCCGGCGTTTCCGCTGGAGACGGTGTTCGACCCCACCGGCGCCGGGGACGCTTTCGCCGGCGGCTTCATGGCGTACCTGGCGCGGACCGGCTCGCTCGGCGAGGACAATATCCGACGGGCGATGGTCTACGGTGCAGCCATGGGCTCGTACGCAGTGGAGCAGTTCGGCATCCGGGGCTTCGAGAGTATCACCCTGGCCGATGTGGAGGCCCGGGTCCGCGCCTTTCAGGACCTCACCCATGTGCAGCTGGCGGAGACCCTGCCGTGACCCGACAGTACGCCGAGGCGGGCGTGGATCTGGAGGGCGCGGAGGCGGCGAAGGCCCGGATCGGCCAGGCGGTCGCAACTACCCGGACGCCCCTCAGCGTAGGACACGTCGGCGCGTTCGGCGGCATGGTCCGAGTCCCCGACGGAATGCGGCGGCCGACGCTGGTCCTCAGCACCGACGGGGTCGGTACCAAGGTCCTGGTCGCGCTGGAGGCCGGCCGGTTCGACACCGTGGGTGAGGATCTGGTCAACCACAGCGTGAACGACATCCTGGTGCACGGCGCCACCCCGATCGCGTTCATGGACTACATCGCCGGATCCGGCCTGGGCGTGGACCGGATCGCCGGATTGGTCGAGGGAGTCGCGCGCGGCTGCCGGGCACATCGGATGGCCCTGGCCGGCGGCGAGACGGCGCAGATGCCCGGTCTCTACCGAGATGGCACCTACGACCTTGCCGGAACGATCATCGGGGTCGTGGAGGAGGAGGCCGCGATCCACGGCGACGCGATCCGTCCCGGCGACGTACTGCTGGGCTACGCCTCCACCGGCCTGCACACCAATGGGTACACCCTGGCACGCCGGGTGGTATTCGAGCGGATGAGGCTCGGGATCGACGACCGGCTCGGGGATCTCGGTCGCAGCGTTGCCGACGTGCTGCTGGACGTGCACCGCAGCTACTTCCGAAGCGTGATGCCTGTCATCACCCAGGTTCACGGCTTGGCGCACATCACCGGTGGCGGCATCCCCGGCAATCTGGCGCGGGTCCTCCCTTCCGAGTGCGAGGCGGTGGTGGATCCGTCGAGCTGGGAGTTGCCGCCGCTCTTCGCGACGCTGCAGCAAGCGGGTGGGATCTCCACCGAGGAGATGCGCGACGTCTTCAACCTCGGCGTCGGCCTCATCGCGGTGCTGCCACCCAGTGCCGTGGCCGCGGCCGAGGCGGCGGCCACGGCGGATGGGGTCGCGACCTGGACGATGGGTGAGATCCGACGGGGAGAGCGGGCCGTTCGGTTCGTCCGTTCGTGAGAAGGGATACGGGGCCGGCCGCGGGTCCCCTCAGTCGTTCATGGTGAGGGGCTGACATGGACGAACTGGAGGCGATGCAGCTGGCCCTCGACCTCGCCTGGCGAGGGTGGGGAAGGGTGCACCCGAATCCCCTCGTCGGGGCCGTGGTCCTGGCCGACGGGGTCGTGGTGGGCGAGGGCTGGCATGCCGAGTTCGGCGAGCGCCACGCCGAGTCCGCTGGCGCTGGCGCATGCGGGCGAGAGGGCGCGCGGGGCGACCCTGGTCGTGACCCTCGAGCCGTGCAGCCACCAGGGCAAGCAGCCGCCCTGCACCGATGCCATCGTCCGGGCCGGCATCCGGCGTGTGGTGGCCGCGATGGCCGATCCCAACCCCGAGGCGAGCGGCGGCGCGGCGCGACTCGGTCGTCTCGGTCTCGACGTGCAGGTCGGCGTCGGCCGCGAGGCGGCCACGGCCCAGAACGCCATCTTCCTGCATCGCTTCCGAAACCAGTCGCGGCCCTTTGTCGCCCTCAAGCTCGCCACCAGCCTCGACGGACGGATCGCCGACTTCATCGGGTCACTCGCGTGGATCTCCGGCGAGCCCGCCCGCGACTACGTGCACTGGCTCCGGGCCGGCTTCGACGCGATCGGTGTCGGCGGCAGGACGGTGCGGCTCGACGATCCCGTCGCTCACCGTGCGCGGCGCCGTGATCCCGCGCGTCGCGCCGCGCCGGGTGATCTTCGACGCGGGGGCCGACATCGATCCGCGCCTCACCCTGGCCCGGACGGCGGGAGAGATCCCGACCACGGTCGTCGCGGCTACGAACCCACCGAACGACCGGATGGACCGCCTCGCGGCGGCGAGCGTGGGCGTGATCCGGGCCGGTTCCCTGGAGGAGGGGCTTCGGATGCTTCGCGCCGAAGGCGTCGCTTCGCTGCTGATGGAAGGCGGCGGACGGCTGGCGGGTGCGCTGCTGGGCCTCGGCCTGGTCGATCGCTACTACTGGGTACAGAGCCCCCTCTGGCTGGGGGAGCGCGGCGTTCCCGCGACCGCCGGCCTGCCCAGCGATCCGCTCGCCCGGGCGGAGCGGTGGACGGTGGTCGAGCGGCGTGCGCTCGGCGAAGACACCCTCCTCGTGCTGGACCGGCGCTGATGTTCACCGGAATCGTGACCGAGATCGGCACGGTGCGGGAGGCTCGACCAGTGGATGGCGGGCTCGACCTCACGATCGAGTGCACCTATCCGGATTTGGCCGCCGGCGAGAGCGTTGCGGTCGACGGGGCCTGCCTCACCGTCGCGGCCGTCGTGGAGCGTGGGTTCACGGCGCGACGTCGTTCGCACCTCGCTCGACCGGACGCGGTTCGGCGACCTCCGTACCGGCAGCAAGGTCAACCTGGAGCGCGCCCTGCGCGTCGGCGACCGGCTCGGGGGACACCTGGTCCAGGGTCACGTCGACGGCGTGGGCACGGTCCGCGGGGTCGAGTCGCAGCAGGACGCCCGGCTTCTCGACGTGGAAGCACCTCCCGAGGTGGCCCGGGTCTCGGTCCCGCTCGGGTCCATCACGGTGGACGGGGTGAGCCTGACGGTGAACGCCGTTCCCGCGCCCGGGACGATCCAGATCTCCCTGATTCCGTTTACTTTAGAGCACACGACCCTGGCCGAGCGCCGGCCGGGCGACCGGGTACATCTGGAGGCCGATACGATCGGCAAGTACGTGGCTGCGTTGATGCGAAGGGGCTGATGGCGAAAAGGCGTGAAAGGTGAACGGTGAACAGTGAAGGGGTGAGCCGGTTCACAGGGCAGTTCCGTTTCACTTTTCACCTTTCACTTTTCACGCTTTTCGGGAATGTCTCATGACGACGTTCGGCACCATCGAGCAGGCGGTTGAAGACCTGCGCAACGGCAAGATCGTCATCGTGGCCGACGACGAGGACCGCGAGAACGAGGGCGACCTCGTCTGCGCGGCCGAACTGGTCACGCCCGAGACGATCAACTTCATGACGTTGCACGGCCGGGGACTCATCTGCCTTGCCCTCACCGGCGAGCGCTGCGACCAGCTCGGCCTGCCGCAGATGACCGACCGGAACAGCGAGGAGCTGGCCACCGCATTCACGGTGAGCATCGATGCCGAGCGCCGGTTCGGCGTCACCACCGGGATCTCTGCCCGAGACCGCGCCAGCACGATCCACGTCGCGATCAACCCGGCCACGGTCCCGTCCGACCTGCGCCGACCCGGCCACATCTTTCCCCTCCGTGCTCGTCCCGGCGGCGTGCTCCAGCGGGTGGGTCAGACCGAGGCGAGTGTGGACCTTGCGCGGCTCGCCGGGCTGGTGCCCGGCCGGCGTCATCTGCGAGATCCTGAATCCCGACGGCTCGATGGCGCGGCGCCCCGAGCTGCACGAGATGGCCGTGCAGCACAGCCTCACCTTCGTCACCGTAGCGCAGCTGGTCGCCTACCGGCTTCGCACCGAGCAGCTGGTTCATCGCGTGGCCGAAGCGCGGGTGCCCACCGAGTACGGCGAGTTCCGGATGATCGGCTATCAGAACGACGTGGACCGGGCGGAGCACGTCGCCCTGGTCTACGGAGAGATCGCGGGGCAGCCGAACGTGCTGGTCCGCATGCACTCGAAGTGCCTCACCGGCGACGTCTTCGGCTCTCAGCGCTGCGACTGCGGCTTCCAGCTCCACCGGGCCATGGAACTGATCGGGCAGGAGGGGCGGGGCGCGATCGTCTATCTCGACCAGGAGGGACGGGGCATCGGCCTGCTGAACAAGCTGCGGGCCTACGCGCTTCAGGACTCGGGGGCCGACACGGTGCAGGCCAACGAGCGGCTGGGCTTCCCGCCCGACCTCCGGAACTACGGAATCGGGGCCCAGATCCTCCGCGACCTGGGTCTCTCCTCCATCCGGGTCATGACCAACAACCCACGCAAGCTGGTCGGTCTCGAAGGCTACGGCCTGCAGATCGTCGAGCGGGTACCGCTCCTGGCCGATCCCAACCGGGAGAACCGCGACTACCTCCAGGTCAAGCGCGACAAGCTCGGTCACCTCCTCTCCCACTGACGTGCCCGACATCTCCTTCCGCCTCCGCCACACCGGGCGCGTGGCGATCCTGGTGAGCCGCTACAACGAGCTGATCACCGCGAAGCTCCTCGACGGGGCGCTCGCCTGTTGCGCCGAGTCGGGCGTGCCGCGGGACGGAGGTGGACGTCGTGTGGCTCCCAGGCGCCTTCGAGCTCCCGGCGGCCGCGGCGGCCGCGGCCGAGAGCGGTCGCTACGCCTGCCTCGTGGCGCTGGGCGCCGTCATCCGGGGGGAGACCCCGCACTTCGAGTACGTGGCCGGCGCCGCGGCGAGCGGGCTCACCGACGTCGCGCTGCGGTACGCGGTCCCGGTCGGGTTCGGCGTGCTCACCGTGGACACGCTTCAGCAGGCGATCGATCGGGCCGGCGGCAGCGCCGGCAACAAGGGTCACGAGGCGGCGGCCGCGGCGCTCGGCGCGGCCGACGCGATCGCCCAGCTCAGGGCGAGCCATGCTGAGGACTGAGACCAAGAGCCGTGCGCGGGCGCTCCAGCTGCTCTATGCCTGGGAGCTTCGCGGCGCGCCGCCGATGCCGGTCGTCGCCGGCGGCCTGTCGCGTCTCACCGGGCCGGAGCCCGCCCTGCTGGACCGCGCGGAGGCGCTTGCCGCCGGCGTCGTGGCGGACGTCGAATCGCTCGACGCGGAGGCCGCGCGGGCGTCGGAGAACTGGCGGATGAGCCGCATCGCGGTGGTGGAGCGGAACATCCTGCGCCTGGCGATCCTCGAGCTCCGGCGGGGCGAGGTGCCGCCCAAGGTGGCCATCGACGAGGCGGTGCGGCTGGCCCACTGGTTCGGCGGCGCGCGCGCGCCCGGCTTCGTGAACGGGGTGCTCGACGGCATCGCCCGCGCCACCGGCCGGCTCTGACCTCATGAACGTCCTGCTGGTCAACTGGCAGGACCTGGAGAACCCCCAGGCGGGCGGGGCGGAGATCCACCTCTTCGAGATCTTCAAGCGCCTGGCCGGGGCGGGCCACCGGGTGCGGCTGGTCTGCTCGGGCTGGAAGGGCGCCGCCAGCGACTGCCCGAATCGACGGGATCGAGGTGCAGCGGGTCGGCAGGCGGAACAGCTTCGCGCTGCTGGGGCGCGGCGCCGTTCGCCGGGCGATCCGCGCGGAGCGGCCCGACGTCGTGGTCGAGGACATCAACAAGCTGCCGCTGTTTCTCCCGACGTTGACGGACCTTCCGTTCTGCGCCATGGTCCCGCATCTGTTCGGCGAGACCGCGTTCCAGGAGGCGCCCTGGCCGATGGCCGCCGCGGTCTGGATGGCGGAGCGGCCGCTGGCCGGTGCGTACCGGCGCGCGGCATTCCACGCGATCAGCGAGAGCACCCGGGACGATCTCGTGGCCCGAGGCGTGCCGGCGGATCGCATCCGGGTGATTCACCCCGGCGTGGACAGCGTGCGCTTCAGCCCGTCACCCGCGGAACCGCGGACCGGGACGCCCCGGTTCTTGTACGTCGGACGGCTCAAGCGTTATAAAGGAATAGGCCTGGCGATCGAGGCGCTGGCGGTCGCCGCGCCGGACCAGGCCGGACCTTCGGCTCGACATCGCGGGGACCGGCGACTATCGCCGCGGAGCTCGAGCGGCTCGCCGCCGAGCTCGGGCAGGACTCGGCCGTGACGTTCCACGGGTTCGTGAGCGAGGCACGGAAGGTGTCCCTGCTGCGCGGCGCGTGGGCCAACGTGTTCCCCTCACCGAAGGAGGGGTGGGGCATCACGGTGGTGGAGGCGGCGGCCTGCGGCACGCCGTCCATCGCCTCCGACAGTCCCGGTCTCCGGGACTCGGTGCGCCACATGGAAACCGGTTACCTGGTACCGCACGGCGACGTGCATGCGCTGGCCGCGCGCATGCTCGAGCTCGCCGGTGACCCCGCACTCGTCGCCCGGCTGGGCGGCGCCGCCCGCCGGTTCGCCGAGCGGCTGACCTGGGAACGGTCGGCCGCCGAAACGGAGCGGCATCTTCACGACATCATCGCCGGCTCGGCCTAGCGCCGGGTCAGGAGGACCTCTCATGCAGACGACGATCACCGCCCGGCACTGCGAGATCTCCGATGCGCTCCGCGAGCGCGCCCTCGCCGTCGTCGAGCGCCTGGGCAACATCGCCGACCCGGCCGATCGAGGCGACGGTCGTGTTCGATACGGAGGGCCCGCACCAGACCGCCGAGCTTCGGCTGCACGTATCCCGCGGTGAGGTGCTGGTGGCGAAGGGCGAGGCCGAAGACCACCGGACGGCGCTCGACCGGGCGGAGGAAAAGCTGCGCAAGCAGCTCGAGAAGGCGACCGCCAGGCCGCGCCGCTCCCGTCCGTCGCAGGCCGAACAGCTCTGATGCTCCGCCTCCGCGATTTTCTCTCCCGCCGCGGCGAGTCGCTCCAGCTCGAGGCGCTCACCGGCGAGGTCGGGCTCGACCGGCAGCTCCCCGACGCCGAGGTCGCGGGCCCCGGCCTGGCGCTGGCCGGCTACACCGGGCGCTTCGCGCCGAACCGGCTGCACGTGTTCGGCGAGACCGAGATCACCTACCTGCACTCGCTGGCCGGCCGATGACCGCCGGAAGGCGCTGGAGAAATTCTTCGAGTTCGAGCTGCCCTGCATCTTCGTGACCAAGGGTCAGGACGTGCCGGCGGAGATGCTCGAGCTGGCGCGGTCGCGTGGCGTCCCGGTGTTGCGCAGCAAGCTCAAGACCGCCGAGTTCTATCGGCGGGTGAAGCCGATCGTGGAGGAGGCGTTCGCGCCACGCACCACGCTCCACGGCTCGCTCGCGGACGTCTACGGCGTCGGGCTCCTCTTCATCGGGCGCTCCGGCATCGGCAAGAGCGAGTGCGTGCTCGACCTGGTCGAGCGGGGCCACCGTCTGGTGGCGGACGACGTGGTGCAGGTCGTCCGCCGCGGCAACGACATCCTGATCGGACGCGGCCACGAGCTGGCCGCGCATCACATGGAGATCCGGGGCATCGGCCTGATCGACATTCCCGCGCTCTTCGGGGTGCGGGCGGTGCGGCAGCAGAAGCGCATCGAGGTGGTGGTGCAGCTGGAGGACTGGGAGACCGCCAAGGATTCCGACCGGACCGGGCTCGCTCGGGAGGAGACCACGATCCTCGACGTCGCGGTCCCCCGCGTCGTCGTCCCCCTCAACCCCGGCAAGAACATCACCGTCATCTCGGAGGTCGTGGCGATGATGCACCTGCTCCGCTACTCCGGCGTGGACGTCGCCGCCGCGTTCAACGCCAGGCTCATCAAGCGGATGAAAGAGCAGCGCGGGGTGCGCGAGTATCTTCAGGAAGACTATGAGTGATGCTCTGCGGGGGGTGGTGGTGTGCCATGGCGGGCTGGCGAAGGCCCTGGTCGAGGCGGCGGAATCGATCAGCGGGGTGACCGGCGTCCTGCGGCCGGTGTCCAACACCGGCTGCGATCGCGACTCGCTGGAGCGGCGGGTCGAGGAGGCGGTAGATGCACAGCCGGCCGTGGTCTTCGTGGACCTGGCCTCCGGATCCTGCCTGTTCGCGGTGCTCAAGCGGATGCGCGCCCTTCCCGGCGTCAAAGTCGTGACCGGCGTCAACCT
Organism: uncultured Gemmatimonadales bacterium; assembly: GCA_963844445.1. Lineage (GTDB taxonomy): Bacteria > Gemmatimonadota > Gemmatimonadetes > Gemmatimonadales > GWC2-71-9 > CAVVWJ01. Next base: position 341,926 of record CAWJOB010000002.1, on the reverse strand, counting down.
CGCCATGCTGGTCGATTTCGTCTTCCATGGCTCACTCACCCCCGAAGAGGCGGCGGCGCGCGCGATCGCAGCCGGGGCCAAGGCGATCCGGATTCCCTGATGGCCATTGTGCTCTTCCGGGTGGACGACCGGCTGATCCATGGACAGGTGGTCGTGGGGTGGGGACGTCCGCTCGGGGTCAGCCGGATCGTGCTGGTGGACGACCAGGTGGCCACGAGCGCCTGGGAGCAGGATCTCTACCGGATGGCGGTGACCCCCGACGTCGAGGTCGAGTTCCTGACCCTACCGGCCGCGGCGGCCCGGCTCCGGGACTGGCAGTCCGACGAACGACGCACGCTGGTGCTCACCGGTGACCTCGAGACCATGGCCGCGCTGCACGCCGCCGATCCGGTGACGGTGCACCGCATCAACCTGGGCGGCATCCATCACCGCGCGGGCCGGCGAGAGCGCTTGCCGTACCTGTACCTGACCGACGAAGAGATGACCCGCCTCGCGGCGCTCGAGGCCGCCGGCGCGGCCGTCGCCGCGCAGGACCTGCCGACCACCCCTCCCGTCGCGCTGAAGGCGCTGGCATGACCGACCTCGCTCCGTCCAGTGCGCTGCTGCTGGTGATCTGGGGCACCCTGGTGGGGCTCGACCTGGTGAGCGTGCCCCAGGCCATGATCGCGCGGCCGGTGGTCGCCGGAGCGGTCGCCGGCTGGCTGGCGGGCGACGTCGACGCCGGGCTCCGGGTCGGGGTCCTGTTCGAGCTCTTCGCGCTCGACGTGCTTCCCGTCGGGGCGGTCCGCTATCCCGACTACGGCCCGGCGACGGTGGCGGCCACCGCGCTCGCCGCGGACTCGCCCTGGCAGTTCGCGCTCGGGCAGGCCGCAGCGCTCGGGCTGGCAGTCGCCGTGCTGGGTGGGTTCAGCCTTCAGACTGGTGCGGCGCGCCAACGCGCGTGCCATCCAGCACCGCTCCGCGGCGCTGGCGGCCGGGGAGAGCGGGGCGATCCGGCGGCTGCAGTACGGCTCGCTTGTCCGGGACGCGATGCGGGGCGCCGGCCTCACCGCCCTCGGCCTCGCCTGCGCGTGGGTCCTGGGGCGCTACGCATGGCTCGACCGGTCCACTGCGCTCGGGCTCACGCTGGTGGCCGTCGGCTGCGGGCTCTCGGCCGTCATCGGTGGCGCGCTGCAGAGGGGCGGGCAGGGGCCCGCGGCTGCGCTGGCTCGGCGCCGGTGCCCTGGTGGGACTGCTCGCGGCGGCGCTGCGATGAACGGCGGATGGCGCGCCTGGCTGCGGCTCTTCGCGGTGCAGGGAACCTGGAACTACGAGCGGATGCTGGGCGTCGGCATGGGCTACGCCGCGGAGCCGCTTGCTGGAGGACCTGAAGACCGTGGACCCGGTCCGCCACACCGAGGCGGTCGTCCGCTCGGCCGAGTTCTTCAACTGCAACCCGAACCTGGCGGGTCTGGCGCTCGGCGCGACCGCCAGGGCCGAGTACGACGCCGTTCCCGGCGCCCAGATCGCGCGGCTGCGGACGGCGCTGTGCAGTCCGCTCGGCGCGCTGGGCGACCAGCTCTTCTGGGCCGGGCTGGTCCCGCTCCTGGTGGCCGGCGCCCTGATCGGCGTGGTGCTGGGCGTGAGCTGGTGGGCGGTGGTGGGATTTCTGCTGCTGTACAACCTGGCCCGGGTCGCCACCGGCGTCTGGGCCCTCCGGACCGGCCTCGACGCCGGGATGGGGATCGGGACCGCCATTTCCCGCTCCTGGCTCTCCAAGGCGATCGAGCGCGTGGGTCCCGCCGCGGGCTTCGGCGTGGGCGTCGCGATCCCCCTCGTGGCGGCCTGGTATCTCGAAGACATCGGCTGGCCCGCGGCATTCGGGGCGCTGGCAGTGGCGGTTGACCGGTGTCGCTGTAACCCGGTGGTTCGGCGCCTCGCTCACCACCGTGCGCTTCACCCTTCTCGCGCTGGTGCTGCTGGTCCTCTTCCGCTGGGTGCTGCCGTGATCGAGCGGGAGGCGACCATCGTGAATCAGGAGGGCCTCCACGCGAGGCCCGCCGCCAAGATCGTGCGCCTGGCGAGCAGCTTTCAATTCCGAGATCGAGCTCTTCAAGGACGGAGTCGCCGTGAACGGCAAGAGTATCATGGGGGTGATGATGCTCGCCGCCGAGTGCGGCAGCTCGATCGTGGTCCGGGCCGACGGACCCGACGCGGAGCAGGCGGTGGAGGCGATCACTCAGCTGGTGGCCGGCGGATTCGGGGAGGCATGAGCGTGTCGCGAGTCGTGCGTGGAATCGGCGTGTCGCCCGGGGTAGCCATGGGACCCGCGCTCATCGTGCAGTTCGACTTCCCCGAGGTCCCCGACCGGGCGGTGGGGCCCGACGAGGTCGAGATCGAGGTGAAACGGCTCCGCGAGGCGGTCGCGGAAGTGGTCGCCCACCTTCACGAGCTCGGCCAGAAGGTGCTTCGCCGCGCCGGACCCGAGGAAGCACGGATCTTCGACGCCCAGATCCTCATGGCCCAGGACGAGGAATTCCTCAAGTCGGTCGAGGTCCTCATCCGGAAGAACCAGTTCAGCGCCGAGACCGCCTACGAGTTCAAGGCGCTGGAGCTGAGGAACGCGTGGTCCGGGACGGCGCGCCTGCGGGAGCGTCTCGCCGATCTGCACGCCATCCAGGTCCGGATCATCAACCGGCTGCTCGGCCGCTCCGGCACGGAGCTCTGGGCGATGCCCTCCGACGAGCAGGTGATCGTGGTGGCCCACGAGCTTTCCCCCGGCCTCACCGTCCAGCTCGACCGCGAGCACGTGGTGGGACTGGTCAGCGAGGAGGGCACCCGGACGGCGCACGCCGCCATCCTCGCGCACAGCCTCGGCATTCCGGCGGTGATGGGGGCGGTGGGCGCGCTCGCCAGCATCCCCAATGGCACGACCCTGCTGCTCGACGGCCAGAGCGGCGTCATCCTGCTCGATCCGACCCAGGACGAGCTGGACGACGCGAAGACCCAGGTCAGCCGGCGGCACAAGCTCGAGCTGCAGCTCGAAGGCGTGGTCGAGCAGCCCGCGGTGACCCCCGAGGGTCGGCCGATCCTGCTCATGGGGAACGTGGACCTGCCGGAGGAGATCGAGCCGGCCCTCCGGCTGGGAGCCCAGGGCGTGGGCCTCCTGCGCACCGAGTTCCTCCTCACCGGCCGCGCGACGCTCCCGACGGAGGACGAGCAGGCGGCGTACTTCCGGCGGGTCGCGCTCGCCTTTCCCGACCGTACCGTCATCATCCGGTCCTTCGACCTCGGCGGCGACAAGTTCCCCGCCGCTTTCAAGGCGCCCCACGAGGCCAACCCGTTCCTGGGCTGGCGGTCCATCCGGGTCTGCCTGGACGAGCCCGAGGTGTTCCGGCCGCAGATCCGGGCGGTACTGCGGGCGGCGTGGGGGCGGGACGTCCAGCTGATGCTGCCCCTGGTCACCCGGGTCGAAGAGGTACTGGAGACGCGAGCTATCGTGCAGGAAGAAGCGGCGGCGCTCAAGGCCGCCGGGGTCAAGGCCGCAGAGACCCTGCAAGTGGGCGTGATGATCGAGACGCCGGCCGCCGTGCTGATCGCCGACCGGCTGGCCGAGGTCAGCGCCTTCTTCAGCGTGGGAACCAACGACCTGACCCAGTACACCATGGCGGTGGACCGCGGCAACGCGCGGCTCGCGGACCGCTTCACGCCGCATCACCCCTCGATCGTGCGCCAGCTCCACCGCGTGGCGGAGGTCGGCCGTTCGGCCGGCATCCCGGTGAGCGTCTGCGGCGAGATGGCCTCGGAGGCGCTCAGTGCCGTGCTGCTGGTCGGCCTCGGCTACGATCGTCTCAGTGTCTCGCCGCCGGCGCTGCCCCTGGTCAAATGGGTGGTGCGGACGGTGCCGGAGGAGGCTGCGCGCCGCGCGGCCGACATCGCGCTCGCCGCGTCGAGCGCCGATGAGGTGTCGGCCGCGCTGCGGGAGACGGTCGGCGAGTTCATCGACGTGCGCCTGCTCGATCCCAGTTCGACGTTGCCGAAGCGGGGGAAGGGTGGGTAGTTTCAGGCCGAACTGAGCCCTACACCATCATCGAGACGCCACTTCATGAGCTCCTCCAAGCACCACATCTTCACCTCCGAGTCGGTCACCGAAGGCCATCCGGACAAGGTGGCGGACCAGATCTCCGACGCCGTCCTCGATGCCATCCTGGCCCGCGATCCGGCCGGCCGGGTCGCCTGCGAGACGCTGGTGACGACGGGGATGGCGGTGGTGGCGGGGGAGATCACCACCAGCACCTACGTCCACATCCCCGATCTCGTGCGCGAGACGGTGGAGTCCATCGGCTACACCGACGCGGCGTACGGATTCGACGGACGCACCTGCGCGGTGCTGACCTCGATCGACCGGCAGTCTCCGGACATCGCGATGGGCGTCGATGCCGGCAAGGCCAAGGAACAGGGCGCCGGCGACCAGGGCATGATGTTCGGCTACGCCACCAGCGAGACCCGCGAGCGGATGCCGCTGCCGATCATGCTGGCGCACCGGATCGCGGAGCGGCTCGCCGCGGTGCGGAAGGGATTGCCGGGTCACCCGCGGATCGATTGGCTCCGCCCCGACGGCAAGTCCCAGGTCTCGGTGGAGTACGAGGACGACCGCCCGGTCGCGGTCCGCACCGTGGTGGTTTCCACCCAGCACGCCGAGCGGCGGGGATCCGGCAGCTGTCCCAGGGCACGATCCGCGAGGCGGTGATCGAGGAGGTCATCAAGCCGATCCTCGACGCCCAAGGCCTCGACTATCGCGGGACCAAGTTCCTCATCAATCCCACCGGGCGTTTCGTGATCGGCGGCCCCCACGGCGACGCGGGCCTCACCGGTCGCAAGATCATCGTGGACACGTATGGCGGCATGGCCCGGCACGGGGGCGGCGCGTTCAGCGGGAAGGATCCGTCGAAGGTGGACCGCTCCGCCGCCTACGCCGCGCGGTGGGTGGCCAAGAACGTGGTCGAGGCCAAGCTGGCCCGTCGGTGCGAGGTGCAGGTGGCCTACGCGATCGGCGTCGCCCGGCCGGTCTCGGTCATGGTGCAGACCTTCGGCACCGGCGCGCTGCCCGATGCGCGGATCGAAAAGATCGTCAACGAGGTCTTCGATCTGACGCCCAAGGGTATCATTGACGCCCTCAAGCTCAGGCGGCCAATTTACAGACAGACCGCCACCTATGGGCATTTCGGCCGCCGACCCGTCGCCGGCGTCTATCAGAACGGGACCAAGAATCAGAAGGTTGACCTATTCACCTGGGAACGAACCGACCGCGTGAAGGACCTGCTGTCGGCCGCCCGATGAGGAGCGCATGAGCGTGCAGACCGAAGTCGCGAAGTACGACATCCGTGACATCCGCCTGGCCGACGAAGGCAAGCGTCGGACCGAGTGGTCCGAGCGGTCCATGCCGGTGTTGCGGCAGATCCGCGCCCGATTCGCCAAGGAGAAGCCGCTCAAGGACGTCCGGCTCTCGGCCTGTCTGCACGTCACCACCGAGACGGCCAACCTGATGAGCACCCTCCGGGCGGCCGGTGCGGAGATCGCCCTCTGCGCCTCCAATCCGCTGTCGACTCAGGACGACGTGGCGGCGCACCTGGTTCGCGACCACGGAGTGCACGTCTACGCCATCAAGGGCGAGGACCACGAGACCTACTACACTCACATCGCTCAGGCGCTGGCGTTCGTGCCGGACATGACGCAGGACGACGGGGCGGACCTGGTCGGGTCGCTCCACATGATCGCGCTCAACCGGCTCGATGACCTGGCCCCACCGATCCGGAAGTGGGTGGAGACGCTGTCGCCCGACGAGCGGCGAGCGCTGGTAGGGGGCGTGCGGGGCTCGACCGAGGAGACCACCACCGGCGTCATCCGCCTCAAGGCGATGGCCAAGGAAGGCGTGCTCCAGTTCCCCATCATCGCGGTGAACGACTCGAACACGAAGCACATGTTCGACAACCGCTACGGCACCGGCCAGTCCACGCTCGACGGGATCGTCCGCGCGACCAACCTGCTGTTGGCGGGAAGCACGGTGGTGGTGGCGGGGTACGGCTGGTGCGGCCGCGGCGTCGCGATGCGCGCCAGGGGTGCCGGCGCCCACGTCATCGTCACCGAGGTGGATCCGCTACCGGCGCTCGAGGCCCGGATGGACGGCTTCGAGGTGCGGCCGATGGCCGATGCGGCGCCGATCGGCGATCTCTTCATCACCCTCACCGGCAACATCCACGTCATCCGGTCCGAGCACTTCGCGGCCATGAAAGACGGCGCGATCGTCTGCAACTCCGGCCACTTCAACGTCGAGCTCGATCTCGACGGGCTGGGGCGGATCGCGTCGGAGCGCCGGATGGTGCGGAACCTGGTGGAGGAGTACGTGGTCAAGGGCCGCCGCGTCATGGTGCTCGGCGAGGGCCGGCTGATCAACCTGGCGGCCGCCGAGGGCCATCCGGCCAGCGTGATGGACATGTCCTTCGCCAACCAGGCACTCGCCGCGGAGCTGCTGGCCAAGGAGTCGAAGACGCTGGCCAAGGCGGTGCACCGCCTGCCACCTGCGGTGGACCAGGAGATCGCCCGCCTCAAGCTCCAGAGCATGGGCATCGCCTTCGATACCCTGACCGCGGAGCAGGTCGAGTATCTCGCCAGCTGGGACGCGGGGACTTGATCGACGGCGGAACGGCGGGACGGCGGAAGGTTCGGTGGAGGATACCGTCACCGCCTCCTTGACGGAGCCGTCCGCCGTTCCGCCGTTCCGCCTGTACCTCTCTGACGCCAGTTAAGAACTGGCGAGTGGTTGCTTCCGAACCGCAGCAGGGGCACACTTCCAACATGATCGAAGTGACCGTGGCGCACCTGGGCCTCGACCGGACGACCAACACGCCGGTCGTGATCCTCAGGGAGAAGGAGGGAGCCCGGGTCCTGCCGATCTGGATCGGGCCCGCGGAGGCCAGCGCCATCGCGATGGAACTGCAGGGCATGAAGGCCCAGCGACCGCTCACCCACGATCTCCTCAAGCAGATCCTGCTCGGCCTCGGCGGGGAGCTGCGGCGGGTAGTGATCAGCGCCGTGAAGGAGAACACCTACTTCGCCGAACTGCTCATCCGGCGCGACGACCACGTCTTCCAGGTGGACGCGAGGCCCTCCGACAGCATTGCGCTGGCCCTTCGGGTGCGGGCGCCGATCTACACCAGCGATCAGCTGCTCGACCAGAGCGGAGTGGAGAGCGACGAACCCTCCCCCAATCCCTCGCTCGAGGCCGACAAACTGAAGGAATACCTCGAAAAGATGGATCCCCAGGATTTCGGGAAGTTCAATCCGTAACCGGGCGTGACCATCCCCGCCCACCGCCCACTAAGCCCAACAATCTCCGCAACTTGGCGGCCGGCCAGAATGGCCCTGCTCCCTCCGTCTAATTCCCCCGCCGCAGTCCGAAGACCGTAAGCCCCTCGATCGAGGCCACCCCAATCCGCTGCTGCCCGTCCACGGCGAACGCGATCGGCGAGCCCAGCTGGTGATCGTCCACCCGGTGGCGCCAGAGAGTCTTGCCGCTCTCGGCGTCTAGCGCGTTGAGGTACCCGTCTCGCTCGGAGAAGAAGACCAGCCCGCCCGCAGTGGCAATGGCGCCGCCGTAGGCCAGGTGATCCGCCGTCTTCCGTTGCCACCGGATGCGCCCGGTGGCGGGATCCACCGCGCTGAAGGTGCCACTCTCGATCTTCTCCAACTGGTGAAACTTGGCCATGGCCGGGAGCTCCCCGTTCTCCGGCCGCTTCGCCGCCTCCGCGGAGTCGATAAGAAAGGTCATCGGGGCGTAGCTGGCCTGGACGTATAACAGCCCGGTCTCTCTTGAGTAGGCGGCGGGCGGCCAGTTGCTACCGCCGCGGTCGCCCGGCGAAGTCCGCACACCCTGCAACGTCGGAGGCGGAAAGAGGTTCTCCAGCGGAATGAGAGGCTCGGAGCGGAGGACCGGCGCGCCGGTGCGACGATTCACAAGGTAGACCCAGCCGGTCTTTCCGGCATGCGCCGCCAGGTGTACCGTCTTGCCGCCACGGGTGAGGTCGAGCAACACTGGCGGGGTCGCCGCGTCGTAGTCCCAGATGTTGTGCGGCACCATCTGGTAATACCAACTGAGCCGACCGGTGGTCACGTCCACCGCGACGAGCGAGGTGCTGTAGAGGTTGTCGCCGGGTGGGGTGGCTCCATCCATGGGTGCGGGATTCCCGGTGGTGAAGATCACGAGGCCGAGGGCCGGGTCGTAGGCCGGGGTGGTCCACACCGCGGCTCCGCCGCGCCGCCAAGCATCCGCGTAGCGGGCGCTGTCGCGCTTCTCCCGCGCGATGTCCCGGTGGAGCGGCTCGCCATACGGATCGGTCGCGGCCCAGCGGCCCCACCAGCCGCCCTCCTCCGGTGAGGGAACGGTCCAGAACCGCCAGGCCCGCTTGCCGGTGTTCGGGTCGTACGCGTCGAGAAATCCGCGCGCTCCGAAATCCCCGCCGGCGGCGCCGACCAGGAGCTTTCCGGCTGCGGCGATGGGCGCCATGTTAAAGGAGTAACCCTCTGCCGGATCCGCCACCGCGACATTCCAGCGTTGGTCACCGGTGCGGCGGTCCAGCGCCACGAGCCTGGCGTCCAGAGTCGCCAGGTAGACGTTGTTACCGTAGATCGCCAGCCCACGGTTCACCTGGCCGCAGCAGATCGCCATCGCTCCCGGCTTGTGCTCGTAACGCCAGAGCTCGCGGCCGGTACGGCCGTCGAGCGCGAGGACGACGTTCCTCGAGTCGCTATAGATCAGCATTCCGTCTACCGCGATGGGTGTGCTCTCGTTGCGATCGGGGGCTCGGGAGAACCGACGTCGGTTGTAATGCCAGATCACGGTGAGCCGAGCCACGTTATGGCGGTCGATTTCCCTGAGCGGCGAGAAGCGCTGGTTGGCGTAGTCGCGGCCGTATGTGAGCCACTCGCCCGGTGAGGAATCCGCCGCCAGCAGCCTCGCGTCGGTAACCGGGCGGAGGTGGAGGGGCGCGGCGACTGAGGGTTGGGGTCGGCGGAGCACCAGCAAAGCCGCGGATACTGCCAGGACGATCAGGGCGATCGCCACCAACCGCCAGCGGGGTGCGAGACGAACCATGAACCTTAGAGAAGTCACGCTTCTCAATATGCTCCGAATAGAGCGCCACGGCGAGGTGATTGCCCTGGAAAATACGGCAATCTCTGTGGACGAGCGGGGGTGAGCGAGTCAATGGCGATGCTGGTGAGCGAGCGAGATCTCCGCGACGGTGTGGTGAAGCCCCTGAAGGTCGCCCTCGCGCTGCTCCTCGGTTTCGCCGGACCCGGCGCCGCCCAGTCCGTAACAGGCACCATCGTGCGCCCAGTGGGCGGCGACTCTACGCCGGTGCGAGGTGCCCGAGTCGTGCTCCATCGGGTGGCCCAGGCCGCGCAAGGACCGGTGGACTCCGCGATGACTGGCCCCGACGGCCACTTTCGATTCCGGTTGACTCGGGATACCGCGGCGCTCTACCTGGTGAGCGCGCGACACCATGGTATCGAGTACTTCTCCACCCCCCTGGCCAACCGCCTCGCCGGCGGCGACGAGGCGATCACGCTGGTCGTCCACGACACCTCGAGCCGTGCGCCGGTGAGCCTCTCGACCCGCCATGTGGTGATTCCCCGGGCGGGCGAGGACGGTACCCGGGAGGTCCTGGACCTTGTCCTGCTGACCAACGCCGGCACCGAAACCCGGGTCGCCCCGGATTCCTTGGGCATATCGTGGGCTGGCCCGTTGCCCCTGGAGAGCGAAGGGCTGGACCTGGGCGAGAGCGACGTCTCGCCCGACGCGGTCACCCGTCGCGGCGATTCGGCAATCGTCTCCGCGCCCATCGCCCCGGGCGAGAAGCAGCTCGCCTTCCAATACCACCTGCCCGCTGGGCGCGGGACCATCGAGATTCCGCTCGGCGCGGAGCCGGTCAGCATGAGCGTGCTGCTGGAAGAGCCGGGGGCCAAGGTCACCACCCCGGGCCTCGCGCTGGCGGACAGCCAGGTGATCGAGGGCCGGGTCTTTCAGCGGTGGAGCGGTGACCTCCCGGCGAATGCGGTCGTCCGCGTCATCCTTCCTGGCGCCCCCTCCGGCGGGCCCATCGTCGCGGTCATGGTGGCCGTGCTCGCCTTCGCGCTGCTCGTCGCGGCCTGGCGCACGGTGCCTCGCGCGGGGGCGATGTCGGCCGACCGGCTGCTCGGGGAGATTGCCCTGCTCGACACGCGGTACCAGGGCAGGGAAGCTGAGACTGCCGCCGGGGACTGGACCCGCTATCTCGAGCGGCGAGGGAAGCTCAAGGCGGAGCTCGAGGCCGCCCTTGCCCGGGAGTCGAGCGGCCGATAAACTTGCCGCGCTGGTCAACGACCCGCGAACCGAGACGCTCGGAAGCCGGTGTGACGCCGGCGCGGCCCCGCCACTGTGACGGGCGCATCACTCCGCTCATGACGCCACTGGGCAACCGGGAAGGCGAGCGGAGGCCCGAAGCCAGGAGACCTCTCCGTTCGCGCCACCATCAATGCCCTCCGGGGGGAGGGACGGGTGGCCTCATTCCCGTTTTCCGCTTCGCCTTCTGCCTTGTCGCCATCGCCGTACTGGCCTGCCGCCAGCCCGGACCCCAGTCCCGCACAGTCGTGGTGGTGGACGACGCGGGCGACTCGGTCGCCGTTCGGGCCCCGGCAACCCGCGTGGTCTCGCTGATCCCGGCCAGCACCGAGCTCCTCTTCGCCATCGGGGCCGGGTCCGCGGTCGTGGGCCGGACCCAGTGGTGCGACTACCCCCGCGAGGCGGCGGCGGTTCCCAACCTCGGCGCCGGCATCAATCCCAACCTCGAAGCCGTCCTCTCGGCCCGTCCCGACTTGGTCGTCCTCTACAATTCGGCGCAACATGCCGCCGTGGCCGAGCGGCTCCGGGACCTGGGCATTCCGGCCATTCGAATCAACACCGACGCGCTCGCCGACGTGGCGCGCATTGGCTCACTCCTCGGGCGGCTCACCGGACACTTGCGCGAGGCCGATTCGATGAAAATGGTGTTCGACACCTCCCTCGCCTCGGCGACGGTCGATCCCGGCGCCGCTCCTCGGCCCACGATGCTCCTCCTCGTCTGGGAGCAGCCGCCGATGACGATCGGCCGTGGCAGCTTCCTGAGCGAGCTGGTGGAGCGGGCGGGTGGCGAGAATCTTTTCGCCGACGTCGCCACCTCATCTGGACCGGTGAGCATCGAGGCGGTGAGCGCGCGCGATCCCGACCTGATCCTCACGACCGCCGCCGGTCCCGCCGGATTTGCCCAGCGACCCGAATGGCAGGTGGTGCGCGCCGTTCGGGACCGACGGTTCCTCAACGTCTCGGGGTCGCAGTACGAGCGTCCGGGTCCTCGCTCACCCTCAGCCATCCGGGCGCTGTCACAACGCATTCGGCAGGTCACCCGGTGAAGCGGAATGCGGTCCCACTCGTGATCGCCGTCGTCGTGGCCTCGCTGGTGCTCGGGCTGTCGGCGGGCTCGGTGCCGCTGTCACCGATGGAGGTATGGCGCGGTCTCTCGACCGGAGATGCGCCGGCGTCGGTGATCGTGCGTGACCTGCGAATGCCCCGCGTATTGCTGGCCTTTCTGGTCGGCGGGAGTCTCGCGGTATGCGGCGCGGCGCTTCAGGCCATGATCCGGAACCCGCTGGCGGATCCGTATCTGCTGGGGCTCTCAGGAGGCGCGGGGCTCGGAGCGGTGATCGCCCTCGCCTCGCGCTCGGCCGGGCCCTGGGCGGTGCCGGTCGCGGCCTTCCTCGGGGCCCTGGCCGCGGTAGGTCTGGTGTATCGGCTCAGCCTGGTCGCCGGCAGGAGACTCGATCCGCGCGTCTTGCTGCTGTCGGGCGTGGTGGTCGGCTCGTTCGCCGGGGCGCTGATGAGCGCGATCATCGTTCTCTCCGACGCGCCGACGGTTCGCAACGCCTTTCTCTGGCTGCTGGGCGGGTTCGGGGCCGCCTCATGGCAGTCTCTTGGGGTGTTCGCCGCATACGCGGTGCTGCCGCTTGCCGCCATCAGCATGAGCGCGCGGTCTCTCGATCTTATCGCGTTAGGGGAGGAGCCGGCCCATCATCTCGGCGCGGAAGTAGACCGCACCAGGCGACTGGTCTACTTGTGCACCGCTCTGCTCACCGCGGCCAGCGTCGCGGCCTGCGGCATCATCGGGTTCGTGGGGCTGGTCGTCCCCCACGCCGTCCGTACCATCTCGCGGCCTATTCACCGCACGCTGCTCCCGCTGGTGTTCGCGGGGGGAGGCTCGTTTCTGGTCCTGTCCGACGTCGTCTCCCGCACCGTGGTGAGGCCGCTCGAGCTTCCCGTCGGCGTCATTACGGCCCTCGTCGGCGTACCGATCTTTGCCTTGCTGCTCCGCCGGAGCGTGGTATGAGCCTCGAGGCCCGCGACCTCGCGGTCCGGTACACCGGGTCCCACCTCGCGTTGGATGGGGTGAGCTGCGTCGTGGGCGGCGGTCGGCTCCTCGCGGTCGTGGGCCCGAACGGGAGCGGCAAGACGACGCTGGTGCGGGCGCTCAGCGGGCTGGTGCGCCTCGAGCGAGGCGAGGTTCAGGTGGAGGGGAAGTCGCTCGCCCGCTGGCCGCGGCCGGCGTTGGCGCGGGTCCTGGCTGTGGTGCCACAGGCGGAGGAGGTCACCTTTCCGCTTCGGGTCGAGGAGACCGTGATGCTCGGGCGCTACGCCCGGCTCGGGCCCTTCGCCGCACCCGGCGCGACCGACCGCGCGGCGGTGGCCGACGCGCTGGTCCGCTGCGATCTCGCCTCCTTGGCGGAGCGGACGATCGACTCCCTCAGCGGCGGTGAGTGGCAGCGGGTGCGTCTCGCCCGTGCGCTCGCGCAGGAGCCGATCATTCTGGTGCTGGACGAGCCGACGACGTCGCTCGATGTGCGTCACGAGATGGAGCTCTTCGAGCTGGTCCGCCGCCTGGTGGATGGAGGGCTCGCCGGCCTCGTCATCACCCATCACATCAACCTCGCTGCCCGGTTTGCCGATCGGATGATCCTGCTGGGCAGCGGCCGAGTCGCGGCCGAGGGGTCTCCGGCCGAAGTGTTGCGTCGCGAGACGTTGCGGGAGGTGTTCGGCTGGCCGGTGGCCGTCACCACCTGGTGCGACGGGTCGCCCCAGGTGGTGCCGTTGCGTCCCCACGAGGACCAGGATCGGTGAGCACTCCGTCGGAACCCCTTCCGGCGTACTTTTCTGTATCGGCTGGATCCACGTCCTGGTCCGGAGCTCCATGACCCGTCCTGCACTGCTGGCGCTGGCGAGCGGCCTCCTCATCGGTTGCGCGGACACCAATGCGCCCCCGCCGGAGCCGCTGGAGTTGCTCCTGGTGGTCAATCGCCAGGGCAGCTCCCTGACCATCGTTTCCGTGGACGGCCTGGACTCCCCGACCACCGTGCCGCTGGGCGGCGTCGGCGCCTCGCCGACCACCGTCGCGGCGAGGGAGGGAATCGCCGTGGTGCCCCTGGGCGACGCGGACCAGCTGGCGGTAGTGGACCTGATCGGCCGGACGTTGATGAACCGGATCCAGCTGGCCGAAGGGTCAGGCGCGACGGGGGCGGCGATGGTGAGCGACTCGATCGCCTACGTCGCCAATCCCCGACTCAACACGATCACCCGGGTCAACGTGTTCACCGGCGCGACCGCCGAGGTACCGGTGGGGGTGTCTCCTCAGGGCTTCGCCGTGGCGCGGGGCCGGCTGTTCGTCTTGAACGGAAATCTGGACCAGACCGGGGAGCCCGCCGGTCCGAGCTGGCTGACGGTGATCAATCCGGCCACCAACGGGCTCGCCGCCGGCGTGGATTCGATCCCACTGACCGGACCCGGGAATGCCGCGTTCGCCACGGTCGGCGGCGACGGCCTCCTGTACGTCATCAATCGGGGTCGGACGCTGCCCGCGGAGGGACGGCTCTCGGTGGTGGATCCCCTGGAGCGTACGGAGGTCGCGAGCTTCGCCGGCCTCGGGCTGCTGCCCGGCGACCTGGCCACCGACGGGCGGTCGCGCGTATTCGTGAGCTCCTACACCGAGGGTCTGCTGGAGTTCAATCCCGACAGCAACGCCGTGGTGCGCGGCGAGGCGCAGGAATCGGGATCCCCTCGAACGCGAGGGTCGCGGTGGACAGCAAGGGCCGGGTATACGCCATCGAGGCGGGGGGCTGCGTCGCCGGGCAGCCCGGTGTCGCCCACGTGCTCGATGAGGAGCTGGTGGAGATCGGCCGGATCACGCTCGGACGCTGTTCGGCGGGCTCGACCGTGGTGCGGATCGGGCCGGAGATCACCGGCGGCCTCTGAGGGAGGCCGGTATATTTCTCCTCATGGCCCAGCTCGATACGCCGGCGATCGTCCTGTCCACCATCCGATACAGTGAGACCTCGAAGATCGTCCGGCTCGCGACCCGGGAGCACGGCGTCCAGAGCGCCATCGCCAAGGGCGCGCTGCGCCCGAGGAGCCGGTTCGGGGCGGCCCTCCAGCCCCTGAGCGAGGGCCAGGCGCAGCTGCTGATGAAGGAGCACCGCGAGCTGCACGTCCTCGCGGCTTCGACCTGCTGCGCCTGCACGTGGGCCTGGCCGCCGATCTCGAGCGCTACGCCACCGCCTCCGCGCTCGCCGAGGTCATGCTGCACTTCGCCCCGGCCGATCCGCATCCCGAGAGCTACGACCTGTTTCGCGACGCCTTGAGCGAACTCGAGGTCATCGCCCCGGTGGAGCTCGAGGCGCTCGGCTTCCGGGCCCTCTGGCGGCTGGTGAGCGCGCTCGGCTTCGCGCCCGAGCTCGATGCCTGCGTCCGGGACGGAAGCCTGCTGCCCGCCGAGGGTGGGCTCGCGTTCAGCACCCGCGAGGGAGGCGCGCTCTGTCCCGCGTGCGCGAAGGGCCACGGCGCCACGCAGCTCCCGGCCGACGCCCGCGCCGATCTGGGGCGCTGCTCGATCCCGACGCCACCCTGCCGCGGCTCGACCGGCGTCACGCCGAGTCCCACCGGCGGCTGCTCGCCCGCTACATCCGCTACCACCTCGGTGAGGGGGCGGAGCTGCCCGCGCTCGAGTTCTGGCTTCGTCGACCCTGGGTGGCCGCATGATCATCGGGACGGCCGGGCACATCGACCACGGGAAGTCCGCGCTGGTGACGGCGCTGAGCGGCCGAGCGATGGACCGGCTCGCCGAGGAGCGGCGCCGGGGAATCACGATCGATCTCAACTTCGCGGCCCTCGACCTCGCCAACGGGGTGATCGCGGGTGTGGTCGACGTCCCCGGCCACGAGGACTTCGTGCGCACCATGGTCGCCGGCGCGTCGGGCGTGGACCTGGCGCTGCTGGTCGTGGCCGCGGATGAGGGGATCATGCCGCAGACGCTGGAGCATCTCTCGGTCCTCGAGCATCTCGGTGTGCCGCTCGGCATTCCGGTGGTGACCAAGTCCGACCTGGTCGATCGCGATTGGCTCGACCTGGTCACGCTCGAGGTGGGCGAGCGGCTCGCGCGGTCGCCCATCCAGTTCGGATCCCCCATCTGGGTCTCGGCGAAGACCGGCGAAGGCCTGATCGATCTCCGGCGCCGGATCGCAGAATGCGCACCTGCCGTTGCTTCTCGGGCCCCGGGGGACCTCTTTCGCCTTCCGGTGGATCGGGCGTTCTCGGTTGCCGGCGTGGGCACGGTCGTTACCGGGACTGCGTGGTCGGGTCGAATCGACGTGGGCGACGCGGTCACGCTGCTGCCGTCGGACAGCGGGGACGGGTACGCTCGATCGAAGTTCACGGCCAAGGGGTCGTGCGCAGCGAGCCCGGCCGACGCACGGCGGTGGGCATCGCGGGCATCAGCCGGGACGAGGTTGATCGGGGTCCACCCTGGTTGCCGTCGGCGATGCGTGGGAGCCGACGACCGCACTCGATGTGGAATTGTCGCTCGATCCCAGTGCTTCCCGTCCGCTGATCCACCGGTCCAGGCTCAGGGTCCATCTCGGCACCGCCGAGACGATCGGCCGGGTGCTTCCGCGCTCGACAATCGAGCCCGGCGCTCGCGGGTTGGCGCGACTCGCTCTCGAAGCGCCCGCGGTTGCCCGGGGTGGCGATCGGTTCGTCGTTCGCAGCTTCAGTCCGGTCCACACGATCGGTGGTGGTGGGGTGCTGGATCCCAGCCCCCCCGTACGCCGCGCGAGGTGGCCCGCAGGCCTGGCTGCCCCCGAGGCCGCGGCGCGTCTGGCGGCGTTGGTGGAGCGCCGGGCGGCAGGCGTCCCCGCGTCGAGGCTGCCCGTGCTGCTGGGTATTCCGCCGGATCGGGCACGCGCGGCGGCCGCCGGTGCGTCCGGGCTCCGACTGGTCGGGGACCTGTGGGTCACGGCGGCACTGGTGGAGGGGCTCGGGGTGCGCTGTCTCGACCTGCTTCGCCGCCATCATCGGGAGAACCCGATGGAGCGCGGCATGCCGCTCGAGACCCTGCGCCGCTCGCTCCGTGCGCCCGATCCGGCGGTGGAAGCCGTCCTGAGCGACCTCCTGCGCACCGGACGGATGCGACGCCAGGACGGGCTCGTGGCGCTGGCGGGGTTCGCTCCCCGGGCCGCTGGCGGCGAAGCGGCGGTGGACGAGATCGTCAAGGTCCTCGAGGACGCCGGGCTGGCCCCCCCAAGTGTCTCGGAGCTGGAGCGACGCACCGGGAGGCAGGACGTGGCGGGGATCCTCCGGCTCGCGGCCAGCACCGGCAGGGTGGAGCCGGTGGAGCGCGACCGGTATTACGCCCGGGTGCCGCTCGAACGCTTCCTCCAGACCCTCCGGGAGGCCGGAACCGATGACGAGATCGTCCCCGCCCGGCTGCGGGAGCGCCTGGGAATCAGTAGAAAGTACTTGATCCCTCTTCTGGAATGGGCTGATATGAAGGGGGTTACCTCGTGGGATGGTGGGGTGCGCAGGCTCCGGGCGACGACAGGTCCCGCTTGACACCCAAACCGGCGCTCCGCCATCTTGCCAATGACTGCCCAACTTGCGTCCGTCCATCTCGGAGGTGCCCACCGTTCGACACCAGGTATGAAGAAGAGGAGCGCCCATGGTCCGCTTGGCGAGGCCGGGGTGGTGGCTCGGGCTTCTGGTGGGCGTCGGATCTCCGGCTGCGGCACAGGCGAACCTGCCCCCGCCACGAATCGAGTTGAAGGAGAACTACCCCAATCCATTTTTCCCGGCGACGACGATTCCCTTTTCGATCTCGAGGGAGGTCTGCAACAGGGGACATCAGCCGGTGGTCAGCCTGAAGATCTACAACGTGCTGGTGCAGATGGTCGCAATCCCGGTACTGGCCGATGGTTCGGCCGAGCGGCTCGACAGCCTCCGCCTGAGGTGCGGTGAGTACCAAGCGTACTGGGATGGCAAGTATCTCGATGGCAAGCGCGAGGCCATACCCGGCATCTACTACTACCAGCTCACCGTGGATGGCGAGCGGTACACCCGGAAGATGATCGCGCGAGGGAGAGTGGCGAATCAGCCGTAGGGGCGACGCAGTGGTCGCCCCTACGTGCTTTCAAGGGAGACTCCAGGGAGCTCGGACTGCCATTGCGGCAGATTTCCGGGGTACATCGCTTGCCGATGCATACAGCCGGCTGATAGCGCGTCTCCCGGAAAGCATTGGAGGTTGTAATGATCCGACCGGATCGGATGACGATCAAGGCGCAGGAGGCGTTCCGAGATGCGGGCGAGGAGGCCCGGCGGCGGGGCAATCCGGTGGTGAACGACGCCCACCTGCTGAGCGCTCTGCTGCAGCAGCCCGAGGGTGTGGTACAACCGCTGCTCCAGAAGTCCGGCGTCAACCTGACGCGCTTTCTGGAGGAGGTCGAGCGGGAGATCGCCCGCTTTCCGAAGCAGGAAGGCTCGGGCGCCGAGCCGACCTTCAGCCGGGAGCTGCATCGGGTCTTCGATCGGGCGGATGAGGCCGCCCGGAAGATGGGCGACGCCTACGCCTCCACCGAGCACCTGCTCCTCGCGCTGGCGGAAGAGAAGGGGACCGCGGCTCGCACGCTCCTGAGCGGCCAGGGTATCTCCGCCGACGACCTGCGGCAGGCGTTGCAGGATGTCCGGGGCTCGCACCGGGTGACCGACCAGTCTCCCGAGGAGAAGTATCAGGCGCTGGAGCGCTACACCCGCAACCTCACCGACCTGGCCCGGAGCGGAAAGCTCGATCCCGTCATCGGTCGCGACGAGGAAGTCCGCCGCGTCATGCAGGTCCTTTCCCGCCGCACCAAGAACAACCCCGTCCTCATCGGCGAGCCCGGCGTGGGGAAGACGGCGATCGTCGAAGGACTCGCCCAGCGCATCGTGAACGGCGACGTGCCGGAGTCACTGCGCGACCGAGAGCTGGTGGCGCTCGACATCGCCCAGTTGCTGGCCGGCGCCAAGTTCCGGGGCGAGTTCGAGGAGCGGCTGAAGGCCGTGGTGAAGGAGCTGAGCGAGAGCGAAGGGAAGTACATCACCTTCATCGACGAGCTCCACACCATCGTGGGGGCCGGTGCGGCGGAGGGGGCGATCGACGCGAGCAACATGCTCAAGCCGGCGCTGGCCCGGGGCGAGCTGCGGGTAATCGGCGCCACCACCCTCGACGAGTACCGCAAGCATGTCGAGAAGGACGCCGCGCTGGAGCGCCGCTTCCAGCCGGTGCTGGTGGGCGAGCCGACGGTGGCCGACACCATCGCGATCCTGCGCGGCCTCAAGGAGAAGTACGAGGTCCACCACGGGGTCAGGATCACCGACAACGCGCTGGTCGCGGCGGCGACGCTGTCCGACCGGTATATCGGCGACCGGTTCCTCCCCGACAAGGCCATCGACCTGGTGGACGAGGCGGCGAGCCGACTTCGCATCGAAATCGACAGTCTGCCTCAGGAGATCGACGAGGTCGAGCGCCGGATCGTGCAGCTGGAGATCGAGCGCCAGGCGCTGTTGAAGGAAAAGGACAAGGCCGCACGCGAGCGGCTTGCCGCGGTCGAGCAGGAGATCTCCGAGCACCGAGAGCGGAGCGCCGGCATGAAGGCGCAGTGGCAGGCGGAGAAGAAGTCGATCAACGAGATCCAGGACATCAAGGCCCACTTGGAGAGCCTGCGGAACGAGGTGGAGCAGGCTACCCGGTCGGGCGACCTGCAGCGCGCCGCGGAGCTGCGCTACGGCGGCATTCCGGAGCTCGAACGGAAGCTGGCGGAACAGCAGCGCCGGCTGGAAGAGGTGCAGGCCAAGGTACGGTATCTCAAGGAGGAGGTGGACGCGGAAGACATCGCGGAGATCGTCTCCCGGTGGACTGGCATTCCCGTGTCCAGGATGATGGAGAGCGAGCGCGAGCGGCTCACCCACCTCGAGAAGGAGCTGGCCCAGCGGGTGGTGGGGCAGGAACAGGCCGTCACGGCTGTCGCCAACGCGGTGCGGCGGAGCCGCGCCGGGCTGGGCGACCCCAACCGGCCGACGGGCTCGTTCATCTTCCTCGGCCCCACCGGCGTAGGCAAGACCGAGACGGCGCGGGCGCTCGCGGAGTTTTTGTTCGACGACGAGCGGGCCATGGTGCGGCTCGACATGTCCGAGTACATGGAGAAGCACTCGGTGGCGCGGATGATCGGCGCGCCGCCGGGCTACATCGGCTACGAGGAAGGCGGCCAGCTCACCGAGGCGGTGCGCCGCCGGCCCTACAGCGTCATCCTCTTCGACGAGATCGAGAAGGCGCATCCCGACGTCTACAACGTGCTGCTCCAGATGCTGGACGACGGGCGGCTCACCGACAGCCAGGGCCGGGTGGTGGACTTCCGGAATTCCGTGATCATCATGACCAGCAATATCGGGAGCCAGTACATCGTGGAGGCGGGTGGCGCGACCTGGGACCGGGTCGAGCAGCGGGTGCGGGACGAAATGCGCAATCACTTCCGGCCCGAGTTCCTGAACCGGGTGGACGACATCATCGTCTTCCGCCCGCTCTCCCGGTCCGATCTGGTGCAGATCGTGGATCTCCAGCTCGTCAGGCTGGAGCAGCAGCTCGCGCAGCGAGGCCTCAAGCTCGAGCTCACCCCCGAAGCCCGCGAGCTGCTGGCGGAACAGGGTTACGATCCGGTGTACGGCGCGCGGCCGCTCAAGCGCGTCATCCAGCGCGAGCTGCAAAACCGCATCGCGCTGGAGCTGCTGGAGGGCGGTTTCAAGGAGGGAGACACGATCCGGGTGATACGCGACGGCCATAACCTCAGGCTGGTTCACCCGGCGCCGATTCCGGAGTTGGCGAATGCGTAGAGGCACGCCGTCGCCCAGTGACCTGACCGGCATGCAGGCGGCCATCCGGCTCGCGCGGGCGGCGTCCGTCCGGGAGGAGGTTCCCGTGGGCGCGGTGATCGTGGCCGATGGAGACCTGCTCGCCGAGGCGCACAACGAGACGATTCAGCGGCGAGACCCGACGGCACACGCCGAGACGCTGGCGCTGCAGCGCGCGCTCCAGAAGGTCGGGGTGGACCGACTCCCCTTCGCGACGATGTACGTGACGTTGGAGCCGTGCGCGCAGTGCGCCGGTGCTATCGTGCTGGCGAAGGTGGGCCGGATCGTGTTCGGCGCCTACGACGGGCGGTGCGGCATGGCCGGGTCGGTGTACGACCTGCTCCGCCATCCGCGGCTCAACCACCGCCCCGAAGTGGTCGGCGGTTTGCTCGCCGAAGAGTGCGGGGATCTGCTCAAACGCTTCTTCGAGAGCCGACGGGCGACGCTGTAAGCCCGCCGGCCCATGCCCTAGGGCTTGCGCTCCAGGTTCTTCCGCAGCGCCCCGATGTCCAGCACCGGCATTCCGCCTTCCGTCGGCACGATCAACACCACGTTGTTCGACGTACGCAGGTCGTGCAGCACCTCGAGGTACTGCTTGGTCAGCGCCTCCGCCGTAAGCGTCTGGTTGAGCAGCCGTTGCTGCTCAGCCTGAAGCCGCGCGACCTCGACCCGGTGGCGTTCGGTCGCGATCTGCTGCTCCTGGGCGATCTTGTTGTTGATCGCCTGGACCACTTGCGGCGGCGGCTGGAGGTCGCGCAGGAAGAAGGCGGTCACGGCGGCGATGCGGAACCGCTCGGTGCCCGTTCTCGGTGTCGTGACGAGTGCGGAGTCCACCTCGGCCGACATGGTGCCGGCGATCTTGTTGCGCTCAGCGATGTCATTGATGGAGAATTGCACCATCCCATCCCGTACCCCGTTCCGGATAGCGTTCAGCACCACGTTCTGGATCTGCTCCTGCCCTCCGAGCTCGCGGAAGATGTGGGGCGCCTGCATGGGATCGATCTGCCAGCGCACCGCCACGTCCACCTGCATGCCCATCTGCTCCGCGGAGAGCGCGCTGATCTGCTCCGCATCGCCGCTGCTTCTCGGGAACTGTTCCTCACGAGTCGAGAACCGCTCGACGTTGGACCAGGGCGTGACGAACCTCACTCCCGGCAGGAGCGGCCGCGAGTCCACCTCCCCGAAGGCGTGGCGCACCCCGACCTGGCCGGCGTCGATCACGATCACGCTGGACGACACCAGGATCACGGCGCCCACGATCGCGAGGAGCCAGCCTCCGGTACGGAGGAGCCTGGCGCTGGCGCTGGGACTTCCGGCCGCGCGGCGGCCCGCGGCCGCGGTGAACAGCAAGAACGCCGCGACGAGAATCGCGCCGCCGAGCATGAGGGAACCCATGTCTGCTCCTGGGGAAGGTGCAGAAAGGTAGGAGCGTTGTGCCGGTAGGGGGAGCGGTGGGCGGCGTGGCCCCCTTCGCTCAGCTCAGGGCGACAAGGCGGTGAGTCTCACGGGGGTGCCCCAAGGGTCCGCGGCCACCGCGCCACGCGAGTCCTGCCTGACCTCGTATCCTGACGCAGTCAGCGATCGCGCCGCGGCCTCGACGTCCGTTCGGTGAGGAAGCTGGACCGTCCATTCGAGGAGCCGGGCGTCTCCCTCAGCGGCCACTGGGGCTCCCGCGGCCCAGGTGTTCGTCCCGAGGTGATGGTGGTATCCGCCTGCCGACATGAAGAGCGCTCCCGGCAAGTCCAGCACGATACGATCGAACCCGAGTCCCGCGTGGTAGAAAGCGCTCGCGCTCTCCAGGTCGCCCACGTGGAGGTGGACGTGGCCCATCCGGGTTCCCGGTGGCGCTCCGCTCCACCGGTGTTCCCCCGCGGCTTGGACGAGGTCCTGGAGGTCCAGCGGATCGACCGCCATCGCGAGCGAGCGGCCCTGCATTCGCCAGCTGGACTTGGGCCGGTCGGCGTACACCTCGATGCCGAGGCCGTCGGGATCGGTGAGGTACAGTGCCTCGCTTACCAGATGATCAGCCGACCCGGCGTATTGGCCCAGTGCTCCCAGGTGCGCCACGAAGCGGCCGAGGGATGCCCGATCTGGGAGGAGCAGCGCGAAGTGATAGAGCCCGAGCCGGCCCCGCCGCGGAACGGGCGTAGCGCCCCGCAGCTCCCTCAGCTCGACGAGCGGGGTCTCGTCGTCCTTGGCCGCCAGTGTGGCTCTGGTTCCGCCGTCCTCGGTGGTGCGGAGGCCCAGCACGCGCTGGTAGAAGCCGATCGAGCGCACCAGATCGGCAACTTGAAGACGCACGGGACCGAGCTGGAGGCCGGCTGGCAGACGATATCCGTCTGGAGCAACGGTATAGGGGGCCACGTCCGGAGCAGCCGAGTCGGGTGGGTTTGTGCCTGTCGTGGTCATGTGCGCAAACGCTCCCGTCTCGATCGGCGTAGGCTGGCCGTACACTTGAAAGCTAGCACCGTCTCCTGCGTACGGAACGCCGCCGGCGGCTACTGGAAAAGCGGCAGGCAACGGGGTAATCTTCGCGCCCTGAAGCAGTTGAGTTTGGTCAGGACAGGTGTCCGAGTGGCTGAAGGAGCCGGTCTCGAAAACCGGTATACCCTTACGGGTATCGTGGGTTCGAATCCCACCCTGTCCGCTGTCCCCCTGATCACATCCCCTCTCCGGCTGAATCGCCGCTTTCTACTACCCTCCGGTGGCGCCGCGCTGTATCGTCAAAGCTCCTCCCACACAGCGTGAGACCGGTGACAGACCCCCGCGAGCGGCTTCAGGCCGGTTTGGCTGATCGCTACCACATCGAGCGGGAGCTCGGGCGGGGCGGAATGGCCACGGTCTTTCTCGCGACCGATCTGAAGCACAAGCGGCCCGTGGCGCTCAAGCTGTTGCATCCCGAGCTGGCTCAGACCCTCGGCCCCGAGCGCTTCCAGCGCGAGATCGATACGGCGGCCCGCCTTCAGCACCCTCACATCCTGACGGTCCACGACTCTGGCGAAACCGACGGCCAGCTCTGGTTCACGATGCCGTTCGTAGAGGGCGAATCGCTGCGCGAACGCCTGCGACGGGAAGTGCAATTGCCTGTGGACGAGGCGCTGCGCATCGCAACCGACGCTGCCCGG
Organism: uncultured Gemmatimonadales bacterium; assembly: GCA_963844445.1. Lineage (GTDB taxonomy): Bacteria > Gemmatimonadota > Gemmatimonadetes > Gemmatimonadales > GWC2-71-9 > CAVVWJ01. The sequence continues at coordinate 318,496 of CAWJOB010000002.1, read as the reverse complement.
GCGCTTGAGTATGCTCACCACCACGGCGTGGTCCACCGCGACATCAAGCCCGAAAACCTACTCCTGACCACCGACGGGAGCACGCTCGTCGCGGACTTCGGCATCGCGCGGGCGTTGAGCGAAGGCGAGGACCGGCTGACGCAGACCGGCATGAGCGTGGGAACGCCCGCCTACATGAGTCCCGAGCAGGCCGCCGGCGACCGGAGCCTCGACGGCCGGAGCGACATCTATTCGCTGGGGTGCGTGCTCTACGAGATGCTGGCAGGCGAGCCTCCGTTCAGCGGCCCCACTGCCCAGGCGGTGATGGCCAAACGGTTGAGCGGCGAAGTGCCCCGCGTGCGTGAGGTCCGTCCCAGCGTGCCTGAGGCGGTCGAGCACACCATCACGCGCGCACTCGCCCCGGTCGTAGCCGACCGCTTCCCGACTGCGGCCGAGTTCGCGAGAGCGCTGCAGCCCACCATCACAACACCCACGGTACCGCTGGCCCCTGGCATGGGATCCGCCAGTAACCGTGGGTCGCCTCCGGGTGGCCGGCCCCGGCGACGCGTGCCGGTGGCGCCACTGACCCTGGCGCTCGGCTTCCTCCTCGGGCTGGGCGTCCTGTTCGCATGGCGGAGGAGTCGAGTCGGTGGGAGTGAGGCCGACAACTCGAGGGTGCTCGCCGTGCTCCCCTTCGAGAATCTCGGCGATTCGGCCGACGTCTACTTCTCCGATGGGGTGAGCGACGAGATCCGCACCAAACTCGCCCAGGTCGCCGGCATTCAGGTGATCGCCCGGGGCAGCTCGACCGAGTACCGCAAGACCGACAAGACACCGCAGCAGATCGCGCGTGAACTGGGGGTGGACTACCTGTTGACCGCCACCGTGCGCTGGGACAAGGGCCGCGGGGGGACGAGCCGGGTGCGAGTGGCGACCGAGCTGGTGGACGTGAGCCCGGGCCAGGCCCCACGCACGAAGTGGGGCCAGCACTTCGACGCTGCGCTGACCGATGTGTTCCAGGTGCAGGCCGACATCGCCAGCCAGGTCGCCAACGCGCTGGACGTGGCGCTGGGGGACAGCCTCCGCCGCACGCTGTCGGCCAGGCCTACGAAGGATCTGGACGCGTACGATGCTTACTTGCGCGGCATGGAAACAGGCAGCGGGGATATCGCCCCGGCCGTGCTTCACGCCGCTGAAGCCGAGTTCCAACGCGCGGTCGATCTCGACTCCACTTTTGCAGCCGCGTGGGCGGCGCTCGCGACGACGCACATCCTGCTCTTCCGCTTGGGGGGAATGCAGGCGCGGGACGCCGAAGCGGCCGAGCTCGAGCTCGGTCGTGCGACCGATCTCGCGCCGGCGTTGCCCGACGTTCATGCCGCCAAGGGACTGTATCAGGACCTGGTGCGGGGAGATGCGGCCAGCGCATTGCGGGAATACGAGGCGGGGCTGCGGGTTGCGCCCAATCGCACCGACCTCCTGGCCGCCCTCTCTGGAGTGGAGGCCGATCTTGGGCGGCCCGCGGCGGCTCTCGCCCATCTCGAGCGGGCCGCTCGCCTCGACCCGCGTTCGCTGCGTGTCTCCCTAGGCTTGTTCCGAACGTATTCTGACCTTCGGCGCTACGACGAGGCGCAGGCGGCACTCGACCGTGCCCGGGCCTTGAGCCCATCGAGCCTGAGCCTCATCTATACGAAGGCGATTTTCTCGGTCACGAGGGGAGACTCCACCGCGGCTCGCCGGGCCCTTGGACTAGCCCACCAAGTGGCGGATTCGACCACAGTGGTGGCGTACGTTGCGATTCGGGAGGAGCTCCTGTGGCTGCTGGATGCCGCTCAGCAGCGCCTCGTGCTCACCTTGACCCCTGCGGACTTGGATGGCGGACGCGCCGACTGGGCCATTGCGCTGGCCCAGACGTACTGGAGGCTCGGCGACCGGCCGAAGGCGCGGGCCTATGCGGATACGGCTAATGTGGCATTCGAAGCACTAGTGGGAGACATCCCGGGCGAGGGGGACCGGGCTCAGATCAGGGTGCTCCAGGCCCTTGCCCTGGCATATCTCGGGCGCAAACAAGAGGCAGTTCGGCGCGCGAGCGAGGCCTTGCACGCTGTGAAGGAGGCCTCCGCTCCGGCCTCGCAACGCGCCTATATCCAATCGGTCCTCATTCGAGTTTATCTCTTGGCGGAAGAGCCTGAGAAGGCTCTCGACCAGCTTGAGCAGCTACTGAAAATCCCACAGAGTTATGTCACGCCCGCCTGGCTCAAGATCGATCCTACCTACGCCCCGCTTCGGGGCAAGCCGCGCTTCGAGCGCTTGGCAAACGGGACGTAACCCGGCATGAACCCGGCGGAAACCCTCGCCGCGGCTCCCCCCGCGCCCGCCCCGCGCACGCTCGCACGGCAGCTCGGCGTCTGGTCCGCCATCGCCATCGTGATCGGGAGCATGATCGGGAGCGGCATCTTCCGCGTCCCGAGCGCCACCGCCGCCCAGGTCGGAACGCCCGGTGGCATGATGCTCGTGTGGGTGGTCGGCGGTCTGGTGGCCCTCTGCGGGGCCCTTACGCTCGCCGAGCTCGCGGCGCTATACCCGCGCGCCGGCGGGATCTACGTCTACCTCAACGAGGCCTACGGATCGCTGACCGCGTTCCTGGTGGGTTGGCTGTTTCTGGTGATCGCGCCCGCGTCCATCGGCGCCGTCGCCCTCGTCTTCGCCGAGTATCTCGGCCGTCTCTTCCCGGTCCTTCACACTCACACCCGCCTCGTCGCGGCCGCCGCGGTGATCCTGGTGACGGCATGGAACTACCGATCCCTGCGCTTCGGCGCCGCGGTTCAGAATCTGTCCTCGGCCTCCAAGGTGCTCGCGATTCTCGGCCTCACCGCGGCTGCCTTCCTGTCCGGTCATACCGGAGAAGGATCCTGGCTTGCGCGCGGCGAGCTGGCCCCGGAGAGCTGGACCGGCTTCGGGCTCGGCCTGGTGACGGTTCTCTGGGCGTATAACGGATGGCAGGATGCGACCTACGTCGGCGGCGAAGTGAGGGATCCCGGCCGGAATCTGCCTCGCGCGCTCACCTTCGGCACCCTGATCGTCACGGGGGTCTATCTCGCGGTCAACGCGGCATATCTCTCGGTGCTCCCGATGGATGCGATCGCGCGCTCTCCGCTGGTCGCGGCCGACGTAGCCGTGCGACTGTTCGGCGGGATCGGCAACGCGTTGATCGCGGCGCTGGTGTGCGTCTCGACCTTCGGCACGATGAACGGCGGGACCATGTGCTATCCGCGGATCTTCTACGCCATGGCCGAGGACCGGCTCTTCTTCCGCGGGATCGCGGCGGTGCATCCACGTTATGGCACGCCGCACGCAGCCATCGCGCTCACCGCGGCGCTCTCCGTCGGCTTCCTGTGGGTCCGGACGTTCGAGCAGCTCATCGAGATCTTCATCCTGGGGGTCCTGCCGTTCTGGGCACTCGGTGCGGGTGCGGTCATCGTCATGCGCCGCCGCCAGCCCGAAGCGCCGAGGCCGTATCGCACGCCTGGGTACCCGCTCGTGCCGATCCTGTTCATCGTTGCGACCGTGGGCCTCCTGCTCAACTCGCTGTTCCAGCGGCCCGGGCCCACCCTTGCGAGCTTCGCCGCGATCCTGGCCGGCGTGCCGGTCTACTACCTCTGGCGCAGGCGGTGACCGATCCCGAAACAGCCCTGATCGGATGCCTCCTCGGACAGGCGCTGGGAGACGCGCTGGGGTTCGTGGTCGAGGCGAGGCCGCCCGCAGTCGCCTGCGAATACGTGGAGCGGTACCTGCTTACCGGCCGCGCCGGGGAGCTCGCCCACCCGGACTATCCCTTCGGCCAATACAGCGACGACACCCAGCTCGCGCGAGAGCTCCTGGTGAGTTACGCCGATGCCGGCGGTTGGAGTCCCGAAGCCTTCGCGGGGCGCCTGGCCGCGCTCTTCGGGGAGGGAAGGGACGTCGGCGCCGGGCCGGGTACCCGCGCGGCGGCGATGCGGCTGCTCGGCGGGCGCCCACTGGAGCCGCTCGGGCACGCCCGCCCCGTACGCCGGAAACGGCAGCGCCATGCGCGCGGCGCCGCTGGGACTTCTCTTCGGCGAGGACACCCCGTCCATGGTCGCAGGCGACGGTGGAGCAGAGCCTGATGACCCATCTCGATCCCCGATGCTCCGCTGGCGCCCTCGCGGTCGCCGGCGCCGTCTCCTTCGCGGCAAGGCGAGCGCCCATCGGGACCGAGGAGTTCCTCGGCGGCCTTGCCGCCCTGACCGGGCCGGTGGATCAGTCCGTCGCCGAGGCGATCCGCGGTCTCGGCCGCTGGATGCACCTCCCGCCCGCGGATGCCGCGCGCCGCCTGCACGACGAGCGGCTCGATCCCGTCCTATGAAGGCGAGTGGCGCGGAATCTCTGCCTTCGTGACCCCCAGCGTGGTGTGGAGCCTCTATGCCTTCCTGCGCTCGCCGGACGACTACTGGACGACCGTGTGCACCGCGATCGGAGTGGGCGGCGACACCGATACGATGGCGGCTATTGCCGGCGCCATCTCCGGCGCCCGCCTTGGCCCGGACGCGCTGCCCGCCGGGCTCGTCGAGCGCGCTGAACGACCGGGGTGGCTGGGAGCGCGATGCACTGATCGAGCTCGCCCGGCGTGCCGCCCGGTGTGCCGCACGGCTGGCCGGAGGCTGATCGGGGGTTATAGTTGGCTGATCGATGGATCGGACCGAGCCTCGAGGAGAGACCATGCCACACGGGAAGATCTACCAGGACGTTGCGGAGACAGTCGGCAACACCCCGCTGATTCGGCTCAACCGGCTGGGCGTGGGCCTTCCGGGCCGGATCGCGGTCAAGCACGAGGGATACAACCCGTACGACTCCGTGAAGGACCGCATCGGCGCCGCCATGATCGACGATGCGGTGGAGAAGGGCAGGCTCAAGCCCGGGATGGTGATCGTGGAGCCGACCAGCGGCAACACCGGCATCGGGCTGGCGTACGTCGCCGCGGCGAGAGGCTATCGCTGCATCTTCACCATGCCGGAGACGATGACCGTCGAGCGCCGCCACATTCTCCGCGCGCTCGGCATGCGCGTGGTGCTGACCGAGGGGCCCAAGGGCATGAAGGGCGCGATGGCGCGGGCCGAGGAGATTCTCGCCAAGCTCGGCGACCGGGCCTGGATGCCGCGGCAGTTCGAGAACCCCGCCAATCCCGCCATCCACTACCGCACCACCGGCCCCGAGATCTGGGCCGACACCGGCGGCACAGGTGGAGGTCTTCGTCGCCGGGGTCGGGACCGGCGGCACCATTACCGGTGCGGGCCGGTATCTGCGCGAGAAGAAGCCCGACATCCAGATCGTGGCCGTGGAGCCGGCGGAGAGCCCGGTTCTCTCCGGGGAGAGCCGTCCCCTCACCGGCAGCAGGGAATCGGGGCCGGGTTCGTTCCCCGCGATCCTCGACACCAAGATCTACGACGAAGTGGTCCGGGTGAGCAACGACGACGCGATCGCCACGGCACGCCGGCTGGCGCGCGAGGAGGCGATCTTCGCCGGCATCTCGAGCGGCTCGATCACCTGGGCCGCGCTCCAGGTGGCCTCGCGGCCGGAGAGCGCGGGCAAGCTGATCGTCTCGATCATCTGCGACTTCGGAGAGCGCTACCTCTCCAACCCGGTGTACACCGAGCTGCCCGACCCCGACTATGGCGACCTGGAGTCGGCGATCGGGGGGTGAGTGAGGTCCGACTGCTCGGGGGAGCACGGATCCCTCGGCGTGCGCTCGGGATGACGACCCACTCCCCGACCACCGCGCAGGCCGATTATCTTGCGCCGTTTCCGGCACCACCCCCCCCAAACCATGTGAGGCGAAGGCCCCCGTGACCAACTCCCCAGCCGGCCGAGCGGGTCGACTCGATTTTCGGCAGCGACGTCTTCTCCCGAAGCGTGATGCGGCAGCGGCTTCCCAAGGAGGTCTACCGCAGCCTCCTTCGCACCATCGACCGGGGCGAGCCCCTCGACCCGGCGGTCGCCGACGTCGTGGCGGCATCCATGAAGGACTGGGCCGATCGAGAACGGGGCGAGCCACTACACCCACTGGTTCCAGCCTCTGACCGGGCTGACCGCCGAGAAGCACGATTCGCTCGTCGGACCCGACGGCAACGGCGGCGTGGTCTTCAATTTCTCGGGGTCGGAGCTGGTGCAGGGCGAGCCGGACGCGTCGAGCTTTCCCTCCGGCGGTCTCCGCGCCACCTTCGAGGCCCGCGGCTACACCGCCTGGGATGCCACCAGCCCGGCCTTCCTCATGCGGGGCGACAACAACGTCACCCTCTGCATTCCGACCGCCTTCGTCTCCTGGACCGGGCGAAGCGCTCGATACCAAGATCCCGCTGCTGCGCTCGGTCGAAGCGCTGTCCCGGCAGGCGCTCCGGATCCTCAAGATCTTCGGCACCGACGAGGGCGTCTCGCGGGTCCACACCACCGTGGGCCCCGAGCAGGAGTACTTCCTGGTCGATCGCGAGCTCTACTACAAGCGCCCCGACCTGCTGATCTGCGAGCGCACGCTGTTCGGCGCCCGGCCGCCCAAGGGGCAGCAGCTCGAGGACCACTACTTCGGCACCATCCCGCCGCGGGTGCTGGCCTTCATGGCCGAATCCGAGCGTGAGCTCTACCGGCTCGGCGTGCCGGTCAAGACCCGGCACAACGAAGTGGCGCCGGGCCAGTACGAGATCGCGCCGCTCTTCGAGCCGAGCCACATCGCCAGCGATCACCAGATGATCATCATGGAGACGCTGAAGCGGGTGGCGCCGCGGTTCGGGCTCCAGGCGCTGCTGCACGAGAAGCCGTTCGCCGGGGTCAACGGCTCGGGCAAGCACAACAACTGGTCCATGTCGCACCGATACCGGCGTCAACCTGCTCGATCCGCAGGACGACACCCATACCAACATGCAGTTCCTGGTGTTCCTGGTCGCGACCATTCGCGCGGTGGACATCCACGCCGACCTGCTCCGGGCTTCGATCGCCTCCGCGGCCAACGACCACCGGCTCGGCGCCAACGAGGCACCGCCGGCCATCATCTCCATCTTCCTCGGCAAGATGCTCTCGGACATCCTGGAGCAGGTGGAGAAGGGCCTCCCGAAGCGCACCATCCGCGGCGGCATCCTCGACATGGGCGCCAAGACGCTGCCCCAGCTCCCGCGCCACTCGGGCGACCGCAATCGGACGTCGCCGTTCGCCTTCACCGGAAACAAGTTCGAGTTCCGCGCCGTGGGCTCCAGCGCCAGCATCGCCTGGCCGAACACGGTGCTCAACACCATCGTGGCCGAGTCGCTCGACTACATGGCGAGCGAGCTGGAGAAGGCGGTGGGCGCTCGTCCGACGCCGGCGCGGCTTCAGGCGGGAGTGATCGGCAGTGCTGAAGAAGGCGATCAAGCAGCACAAGCGGATCTTCTTCGACGGCGACAACTACTCCGAGGAGTGGCACGCGGAGGCCGCCCGCCGGGGCCTGCCGAACCTGCGGGACTCGGTCGAGGCCTTTCAGGTCCTGAAGGCCAGGAAGAACCTGGAGCTGTTCAAGAAGTACGGCGTGCTCGGCAAGGCGGAGTACGAGTCCCGGATCCACATCGCGATCGAGAAGTACGTCAAGCAGCTCGCCATCGAGGCGGAGACCATGGTGTCCATCGCCCGGGGGCAGATCCTGCCGGCGGCGCTGGAGCACCAGCGGCGGATGGCGGAGGCGGTCGCGGCGACCAAGGCGGCAGGTCTCGAGGCCGGCGACACGACAGGACGCGTTGCGCGAGTTCATCGAGCTGGTGGATCAGTTCCGCGAGCGCGACCGACGAGGTCGAGCGCCTCTCGGCGCATCACGAGGCCGACCCGAGCCGGCATGCCGCGCAGATCAGCCAGACAGCTCAAGCCCGCCATGGCACGCCTCCGGGAGACCGGCGACGCCATCCAGAGCCTGGTGGCGGCGGATCTCTGGCCGCTGCCGACGTATCGCGATCTGCTGTTCTTGAAATAGGACGGCGGAAGGGCGGAACGGCGGACGGTGAGCGGGGGAGAGTCAGGCTAAGCGAAGCGAAGGGGACCATGCCGGCATGGTCCCCTTCGCTCGTTCAGGGCGCCCTTCCGCCGTCCCGCCGAGCTACCCCGGCCACCCCACCGGACGCGCGCGTGTCAGCACGAAGAGCTCCGAGGGGCATCGTCGCGGGCGTCAACACGCCGGCCATTGCCTGGAACGCAACCGTTTCCTCGGGCGTGGTGTCGGGATCGAAGTAGACCGCGATGGCTTCGACCAGGCGGGGGCGGTTGCTGCGGACCAGCGCGTCCATCCAGGGCTGTGATTCGGTGAGATGGCGGCACTCCAGCCGCACCCGGACCGCGCCGTCGAGCCAGCATGGGAGCGTGCCCAGTTCCTCCGCCAGCGGCTCGCGTCAGCAGGAGGCTTTCCCCTCCGGGGGTGATCGCCCCGAACCGCAATCTGCCACGCTCGTTTCGCCGGTGGATTACCGCTCCCCAGCCAAAACACGGCCGCTGGTGCTGGTACCAGTCCAGCACGCGCAAGAGCTGCTCTCGTAAGGCGTCGACGACCAGGGGTGATTGCATGGTGTACCGCCGTCCAGGGTTGCCCAGCTCACCTGAGGGGTAGAGTCGCCGAATTCATTAAGCAGGATACGGGCCAATCTCCCCGCCGAGGCCCCGAAAAGGGCTCCAGCCACCCCTGGCGCCCATCCATGAATCCCTTCACATTCCGCGCTCGGAGGCACCAGGGCCTTCCGGCTCCCTCATGCAGATCGCCGAGCGCATGTCAGATCCCGCCACCTCCGGCTCGCACGTCTTCTACCGAAAGCTGACGCGCCGGTATCCGCGGATCGTCCGCGGCGAGGGTTGCTACCTCTTCGACGAGACGGGACGCCGATACCTGGATGCCTGCGGCGGCGCGTTCATGGTGAACCTGGGCCATGGGGTCCCTGAGATCGCCGCCGCGATCGGCGACCAGGCGCGCGCGTTTGGGCTACGTCAACGGCACGGCGTTCAGCCACGAGCCCGTCGAGGAGCTGGCCGCGGAGATCGCGCCGGCTCTCGGCCGGAGACTTGGAGCTGGTCTACCCGCTGGGCAGCGGGTCGGAAGCGGTGGAGGCGGCGCTCAAGCTGGCGCGGCAGTATTGGGTGGAATCCGGCCGGGCGCGACAAGCGAAAAGTGCTTGCTCTGGCGCCCGTCCTATCACGGGAACACCCTCCTGGCGCTTTCCGCATCCGCGCGCGCCGCACTACACAGACCTGTTTCAGGACTGGATGGTCGAGGTGGTCCGGGTGCCGGCGCCGTACTCCTACCGGTGCGCTGTCGCGGCACGATGCCGCTCTGCGCCGCGCTGCAGCGGCGAGGCGGTCGAGGCGGCGCATCATCGAGGCGGGGCCCGAACTCGGTCGCGGCGCTGATCGCCGAGCCCATCGGCGGGTCCTCCACCGGCGCGTCGGTGCCGGCGGCGGGTTACTGGCGGCGGGTGCGAGAGGCCTGCGATCGGCACGAAGTCCTGCTCATCGCCGACGAGGTGCTGACCGGCGCCGGCCGGACCGGTACCTGGTCGGCGCTCGAGCCGTATCGGCGTCGTGCCCGACATCATGACGCTCGGGAAGGGCATCGCGGGCGGGTACGTCCCACTCTCCGCCGTCGTCACCACCGCGGCGATCGCGGACGTCCGCTCGCCCGGGGCTCCGGCGCCTTGGCCCACGCCCAGACCTTCTCCCATCATCCGGTGCTCTGCGCCGCCGGCGTCGCCACGCTGCGCTATCTGCGCGAGCGCCGGCTGATCGAGCGCTGCGCGGACGCTGGGTCGCGTGCTGCACCCGCGCCTGGCGGCGCTTCGCGAGCTCCCGTTCGTGGGCGACGTCCGCGGCCGAGGACTGCTGGCGGGAGTCGAGTTCGTCGCCGACCCGGAGACCCGGGAGCCGCTGCCGCGCTCGGCCGCCTTCGCGGAGACCTTCACCCAGGCGGCCCTGGAGGCGGGCCTGGTGGTGTGGCCCAACGTCGGGCATGCCGACGGCCGCAATGGCGACCTTGCGATGCTGGCTCCACCCTTCATCGTCACCGAGGACCAGATCGACGAGATCGTGGAGCTGTTTACCAGGGCGCTGCGCGACGCGGCCGATCGGGTGGGAGCGACGAGATGACAACCGCGACGACAAAGATCACCTACACCTCGACCACCGGCGACCTGGACGATTTCCACCGCCGCTTCGACGCGGCCCTGGCGAAGGTCCGGGCGGCGGCCGGCGCCAGCTACCCCAACCTGGTCGGAGGCGAGCCGGTCGCGAGCGCGGGCGAGCCGCTCGACGACCGCTCGCCGATCGACACCACGCTCCTGCTCGGCCGCTTCGCGGCCGCCGGGCCCGCGGACGTCGATCTCGCTGTCCGGCGGGCCAGAGAGGCGCAGCGAGTCTGGGCACGCCGGCCGTGGCAGGAGCGGGTCGGCATCCTGCGCCGGGCCGCCGAGCTGATCCGCGAGCGGAAGTACGATCTCGCCGCTCTGATGGCGCTGGAGGTGGGGAAGAGCCGGCTGGAAGCGATGGGAGACGCGGAGGAATCGGCCGATCTCATCGACTACTACTGCGCCCAGGTGGAGGAGACCGACGGGTTCGTGCGGGCGATGGGACGGATCACCCCGGTCGAGCGGAACACCGACGTGCTCCGCCCGTACGGGGTGTTCGTCTGCATCGCGCCCTTCAATTTTCCGCTCGCCCTCTCGACCGGGATGTCGTCCGCCGCGCTCATGGCTGGCAACGGCATCGTCTACAAGCCCTCCGAGGACGCGCCCTGGACCGGGCTCCGACTGGAGGAGGTCTACCGCGACGCCGGGTTGCCGGCCGGCCTCTTCAATTTCCTGGCCGGTCGGCGCGAAACGATCGGCGACGCCCTCTGGCAGCACCCCGGCGTGGACGGTGTGGTCTTCACCGGCTCCAAGGCCGTGGGCCTCAGAATTCACGCCGGCATCAGCGCGCGCTGGATCAAGCCGTGCCTGATGGAGCTGGGTGGAAAGAACGCCGCCGTGATCACGGCGAGCGCGGACCTCGATGCCGCCGCCGAGGGCGTGATGCGCTCCGCGTTCAGCCTCCAGAATCAGAAGTGCAGCGCCACCTCACGGGTCTACGTGGACCGCGCGGTGGCGGCGCCGTTCCTCGACCGCCTGATCGAGAAGACCCGCGCGATCCGGATGGGCGATCCCACCGAGCGGGACGTCTTCTTCGGCCCGGTCATCAACCAGCGCTCGGTCGAGCGGTTCGAGCGCGCGGTCGCCCAGGCCCGCGATGAGGGCACCATCGTCCTCGGCGGCGAGCGGCTCCGGGGCGGGGTCTTCGACAAGGGCCACTTCGTCGCGCCGACCATCGCGAGGCTGCCGCTCGCGAGTTCGCTGTACCGCGAGGAGCTGTTCGTGCCGTTCCTCGCGGTCGGCGAGGTGAGCGGATTGGATGAGGCGATCGCGGAGTCGAACGCCGCGGAATATGGCCTCACCGCGGGCATCTTTTCCGCGGACCCGGCCGAAGTGGATCGATTCTTCGACGAGATCGAGGCCGGCGTGTGCTACGCCAACAAGCGGAGCGGCGCGACCACCGGCGCCTGGCCCGGCGCCCAGGCCTTCTGCGGGTGGAAAGGCTCGGGCTCGACCGGCAAGGGTGGGTGCGGGCCGTATTACGTCGCCCAGTTCCTGCGCGAGCAGAACCGGACGGTGATCGAGAGATGACAAGACCCGAACTCTAGTTTCACAAAGGACCCCGCGTGCGCGACTATCCGAAGATCGTGGTTCCCCCTCCCGGGCCGAAGGCTCAGGCGATCGTCGCCCGCGACGAGACCTGGTCCGCACCGTGCTACATCAAGGAGTACCCGCTGGCCGTCTCCCACGGCCGCGGGCCGATGGTCGAGGACGTGGACGGCAACCGATTCCTCGACTTCATGGCCGGGATCGCGGTCTGCTCGACCGGTTACTCCCATCCGAAGGTGGTCTCCGCGATCAAGGAGGCGGCCGATCGGTTCCTCCACATCTGCGGCTCCGACTTCTACTACGAGGGCATGGCCGCCCTCTGCGAGCGGCTGGCCAGGGTCGCACCGGGCACCTCGCGAAAGCGGGTCTTCCTCACCAACTCCGGCACCGAGGCCACCGAAGGCGCCATCAAGCTGGCACGGTACGCCACCAGGCGAACCGCGATCATCGCCTTCCGCGGGGCGTTCCATGGCCGGAGCACCGGCGCGGTGACGCTCACCTCCAGCAAGGCGCGGCAGCACGCCGGGTTCGGTCCGCTGCTTCCCGACGTCCACCACGTTCCCTTCGCCTACCGCTATCGCTGCCAGTTCTGCGCCGACCAGGACGAATGCAACCGCGGCTGCATCGCGACCATCGAGCAGGAGCTGTTCACCCGGCACCTCGATCCCAGCGACGTCGCGGCGATCTTCGTCGAGCCGGTGCAGGGCGAGGGCGGCTACATCGTTCCGCCGGCGGGCTGGCTCCGCGACCTGCGCGAGCTCTGCGACCGGCACGGCATCCTGCTGGTGGCCGACGAGGTCCAGTGCGGCGTGGGACGCACCGGGAAGATGTGGGCCTGCGAGCACGAGGGGGTCGAGCCCGACATCCTGCTCACCGCCAAGGGTCTCGGCTCCGGCATGCCGATCGGCGCGATCATCGCCCGCGAGTCCATCAGCACCTGGGAGAGCGGCTCGCACGGCTCGACCTTCGGCGGCAACCCGGTCTGCTGCGCGGCGGCGCTGGCGACGCTCGACCTGGTCGAGAGCGAGCTCATGGCGCAACGCCGCCAAGATGGGCGACCGGCTCATGGCCGGCCTCCGGAAGCTGGAGGCGAAGCACGCCTGCATCGGCGACGTGCGCGGCGTCGGGCTCATGATCGGCGTCGAGTTCGTCAAGGACCGCCGGACCCGGGAGCCCGCGCCGGAGCTGCTGAAGAGCCTCGTCCTGGGCGCCTTCCAGCGGGGGCTCCTGCTGCTGGGGGCGGGAAAGAGCACGCTGAGGCTCGCCCCGCCGCTGGTGGTGGACGAGCAGGACGTGGACACCGCGCTCACCATCATCGACGGCCTGCTGGGCGAGCTCGATTGAGCGCGGGCTCCAAGGTCGTCACCATGCGTGACGCCGTCGCGGCGCTGGTCCGCGACGGCGACACGGTGGTGATCGAGGGCTTCACCCACCTCATCTGTTTCGCCGCGGGCCACGAGATCATCCGGCAGCGCCGCCGGGATCTCACCCTCTGCCGCCTCACCCCCGACCTCATCTACGACCAGATGATCGCCGCGGGCTGCGCCCGGAAGCTGGTCTTCTCCTGGGCCGGCAATCCGGGCGCCGGCTCGCTTCACGCCTTCCGCCGCGCGGTGGAAGAAGGGCGACCCCCCGCTCGAGCTGGAGGAGTACTCCCATTTCGGCATGGTGGCCCGGCTGAGCGCCGGCGCCGCGCGGCTGCCGTTCTGGACCCTGCGCGACTACATGGGCACCGACCTGCCCATCGCCAACCCGCGGATCCGGACCGTCACCTGCCCCTACACCGGCGAGGTGCTCGCCACTGTCCCCGCGCTCAACCCCGACGTCACCATCGTGCACGCCCAGCGCGCCGACGCGCAGGGCAACGCCCAGATCTGGGGCCTCCTCGGCGTCCAGAAGGAGGCCGCCCTCGCCTCCGAGCGGGTGATCGTGGTGGTGGAGGAGCTGGTGGACGAGTCGGTGATCCGCGCCGATCCCAACCGGACGATCATTCCCGGGCCTGGCGGTGGACGCGGTGGTCGTCGAGCCGTGGGGAGCCCACCCTTCGTACGCCCAGGGCTACTACGACCGCGACAACGACTTCTACGTCGGTTGGGAGCCGATCTCGCGCGACCGATCGTCGCTGCATCGCTACCTCGACGAGTTCGTGTACGGGGTCCGCGACCGGGCCGAGTACGTCGAGCGCTGTGGCGGCCTGGAGCGGCTCCGGGCCGCGAGCAGGGTGTGCGCGGGGGTGAACTATGGGTACTGAAGGAGGCGGAACGGCGGAACGGCGGAACGGCGGAATCGAGAAACGTTCGGACACCGTCGCGGCAGAAGGCGACTCCGTTCCGCCATTCCGCCGTTCCGCCGTTCGCCCTACACCCCCGCCGAAATGATGGCCACCGTCGCCGCGCGCGAGCTCCGCGACGGCGAAGTCGTCTTCGTCGGGATCGGGCTCCCGAACCTGGCCTGCAACCTCGCCCGCGCGACCCACGCCCCCAACCTCGTCCTGATCTACGAGTCCGGCGCCGTCGGCGCGGAGCCCGAGCGGCTGCCCGTCTCCATCGGCGACCCCTCGCTGGTGACCGGCTCGCTCATGGTCTGCGGCATGGCCGACGTGTTTCAGTTCCTGCTCCAGAACGGCCGGATCGAGGTCGGGTTCCTCGGCGGCGCCCAGATCGACCGCTACGGCAACATCAACACGACGGTGGTCGGCGACTACGCACCACCCGTCGGTGCGGCTGCCGGGGAGCGGCGGCGCCGCGGAGATCGCGATTCACGCCCGCCGCACGGTCGTCATCTCGCGGCTCAGCCGGCGCGCGTTTCCGGAGGCGGTGGACTTTCTCACCAGCCCCGGCCACCGCATGCGGGGCCGCACCCGCGGCCGAGCTGGGCATGCCGGGCGCCGGCCCGGTCCGGGTCGTCACCGACAAGGGAATCCTCGAGGCCGACGACGAGAGCGGGGAGTTGGTGCTGACGGCGCTCTATCCCGGCACGACGGCGGACGAGGTTCGTGCGGGCGTCGGCTGGCCGCTCCGCTCGCGCGACGCCCTGCTGGAGGTGGATCCCCCCGGCAGCCGGGAGCTCCGGCTGCTGCGGGACGTGCTCGACCCCAACGGGCTCTACCTGGGGGGCTGACGGATGGCGACCACTGCAGCCGCGCCGGACGCCGCGCTCCACGCGCTTCCCCGAGCCATGGGGCTCCGCGACCTCGTGCTGTTCAACATCGTCGCGATTCTCAGCCTCCGCTGGCTCGCGACCGCGGCCGCGGCGGGCCCCAGCTCGGTGTCCCTCTGGATCCTCGCGGGCCTGCTCTTCTTCGTGCCTCAGGGGCTGGCGGTGAGTCACCTCGCGGCCCGCTACCCGAACGAAGGCGGGATCTACTTCTGGACCAAGCGGGCCTTCGGCGAGGGACACGGCTTCCTGTGCGGCTGGTGCTACTGGGTCAACAACATTCTCTATTACCCGAACCTCCTGATGTCCACCGCGGTGGTGGGCACCTACGTGATCGGCCGGGGCGGGACCGGGATGGAGAGCGACTGGGGCTACGTGCTGCCGGCTACGCTGGGCGCGCTCTGGCTCGCGGTCGGGCTCAACATCGTCGGCCTCAGGACCGGCCGCTGGCTCCAGAACCTGGGTGCGGTCGGTACGTACCTGCCCGGCGTGCTGCTCGTGGCGCTCGGTGTCTACGCCGCGCTCACCCGTCCGCCCGCGACGCCGATGACGGTCGAGACGCTGGTTCCTGATCTGGGAGACTGGTCGTCGCTCAATCTCTGGGCGTCGATCGCGTTCGCCTACGCGGGGCTGGAGCTCTGCGCGGTGCTGGGTGACGAGGTCCGGGACCCGCGGCGCACGCTTCCGCGCTCGATCCTCATTTCGGCGCCGCTCATCGCCTTCCTGTACATCGCCGGGACGGTCTCGCTCCTGTGGCTGGTGCCCGCGGGCGAGGTGAACATCGTCTCCGGGTTCCTCCAGGCGCTCGCGGCCGGCGCGAACGACGCCGGGGTCGCGCTGAGCTGGCTCGCCCCCGCCGCCGCCGCGATGTACGTGATCGGCAACGTCGGCGGCGTCGGAGCCTGGCTCACCGGGCCGGCGCGGGTGGCCTTCGTGATCGGCCTGGACCGCTACTTCCCGCCCGCCTTCGGGAAGGTGCACCCCCGTTGGAAGACTCCCTACGTGGCGATCCTGACGCAGGCGGTGCTCGCGTCGGTCTTCCTTCTGCTGTCCGTCCTCGGACGGGGCACCACGGTCGAGAAGGCATACCTCGTCATTCTCGATACGATGTTGCTGGTGTACTTCATCCCCTACATCTACCTCTTTCTCTGCTACCTCACCGATCGCGTGCGGAGCGCCGGCGCGCCGGCGAGCGATCGGGTGAAGGCGGCCGTGGTCGGATTGGCTGGCCTGTCGCTGACCCTGCTGGCGATGGTGATCGCGACCGTTCCGCCGGCCGGAACCGAGGAACCCTGGCTCTTCCGCCTCAAGGTGATCGGCGGCGCCGGAATGTTCGTCCTGATGGGCGGGGCGCTGTATCTCCGGAGGCGGCGTTGAGCGCTGTGCGATGGCTGCTGCCGGCGGCGGCCTGCCTCGGGCTCACCGCTGCGACGGCGCATGCCCAGCGGGCCGCCGTGCTCCGCCAGGTCAAGACGCCGCATCCGTATTACTTCCGGGAGATGCTGATCCCCCAGCTCACCACCGGACCCAGCGGAGCCGCCTGGTCACCCGATGGGGGTGAGCTGCTCTATTCGATGCAGGGCTCGCTGTGGCGCCAGCGTCCCGACGAGCGGGAAGCGCGCCAGATCACCGACGGCCCCGGGTATGACTACCAGCCGGACTGGTCCCCCGACGGCCGGCGCGCCGTGTACGCCTCCTACCGGGACGACGCGATCCAGCTGTGGCTGCTGGACCTTGAATCGGGCCGGTCGTCGCCCCTCGTGGCCAACGGCGCCGTCAACATCGAGCCCCGCTGGGCGCCGGACGGCTCACGCGTGGCGTTCACCTCGTCCGCCCACGAGGGTCTGTGGCACGTGTTCGTCGTGGAGGTCGGCGACAAGGGCGCGAAGGGCGAGCCCACCCGGATCACCCGGGAGCGCGACAGCCGGCTCCCGCGCTACTACTACCACAAGAAGGACCAGTACTTCTCGCCGACGTGGTCTCCCGACGGGCGCGAGCTCATTCTCGTCTCCAACCAGAAGCATATCTGGGGATCGGGCGGCTTCTGGCGGATGGACGCGCAAGCCGGCGGCGGCGAGCGCGAGATCCACTACGAGGAGACCACCTGGAAAGCCAGACCGGACTGGAGTCGCGACGGCCGGCGTGTGGTGTACTCCTCCTACCTCGGCCGCCAGTGGAACCAGCTCTGGCTCATGCCCTCCGACGGCGGCGATCCGCTCCAGCTCACCTACGGCGAGTTCGACGCCACCGTTCCCCGGTGGTCTCCCGCCGGCGATCGCATCGCGTACATAAGCAACGAGAGGGGCAACACCTCGCTGTGGGTGCTCGACTTCTTCAGCGGCGCGCGCCGGGAAGTGCGGGCCGAGCGCCGGCGCTATCTGCATCCGGTCGGAACGCTGCGCCTGAGCGTGACCGATGCCGGCGGCGCACCCATGCCCGCGCGGGTGTCCATTCTCGGGCCCCGACGGAAGGAGCTTCGCGCCGGCCGACGCGTGGCACCACGCGGACGATGCCTTCGACAGAGCCGATCGTCGCTTCGAGTACGGCTATTTCCACACGAAAGGGTCGGCCACGCTCACGCTGCCGGCCGGTACGTATCAAGTGGAGGTCTCGCGCGGCCCGGAATACCGAGTGATTAGCCGGTCGGTCGAGGTGGGGGAAGGCACCAACCCGCCGGTGCGGGTGACCCTCGGTATGCTCGACGATCTCCAAGCGAGAGGGTGGGTGAGCGGCGACCTGCACGTGCACATGAATTACGGCGGTGTGTATCGGAACGACCCCACCAGGCTGTCGCTCCAGGCTCGGGCCGAGGATCTCCACGTGGTGGAGAACCTGATCGTGAACAAGGAGGGCAGGGTACCCGACGTCGGGTGGTTCCGGCCGGGGCCCGATCCGGCCTCGACGCCGGGTACGCTCATCATGCACGGCGAAGAGTATCACACCAGCTTCTGGGGCCACGTCGGGCTGCTGGGACTGAAAGAGCACCTCGTGCTCCCGGGCTACACGGCGTACGCCAATACCGGCGTCGCCAGCCTTCAGCCGACCAATACCCGAGTCTTCGACATCGCGCGGGCGCAAGGAGCTGTCAGCGGGTACGTGCATCCGTATGACGCAACGCCGGACCCTGGCGATACCGCGCGCGCGTTGACCCACGCGCTGCCGGTGGACCTCGCACTCGGCAAGGTGGACTACTACGAGGCGGTCGGATTCGTGGACGATCTGATGGCCACCGCCGCGGTATGGTACCGGCTGCTCAACTGCGGCTTCCGGCTGGCCGCAGGTGCCGGAACCGACGCGATGGCCAACTTCGCGTCCCTGCGTGGGCCGGTGGGAATGAACCGGGTCTACGTGAAGAGCGGACCACCGCTCGAGCACCGCAGGTGGCTCTCGGCGCTGAAGGCGGGCCGGAGCTTCGCGACCAACGGGCCCTTGCTGGGGATGACGGTGGACGGACAGGAGCTCGGCGGAGAGGTCTCGCTCCCGGCAGGCAAGCGCGAGGTGGCGGTCGACGTCCGGCTGCGGTCGAATGTGCCGGTGGACCACCTGGAGCTGATTCTGAATGGCCGCGTGATCCGATCGCTGCCGCTAGGCGGAGACCGGCGGTCGGCCACCACCAAAGTGCGCGTGCCGGTGGACCGCAGCGGCTGGCTCCTGCTCCGGGCGCGCGGCGACAAGGCCGCCTATCCGATCCTGGACATCTTCCCCTACGCGACGACCAGTCCGGTCTACCTGACGGTGGGAGGGAGAGCCGGCGCGCTCACCGGAGGATGCCCGGTACTTTCTGGCCTGGATCGACCGGATGCGCGCCGCGGTCGAGGCCCACAGGGACTGGAACACCGAGGCCGAGCGGCAGGATGTCCTCGCGACGCTCGCCCAGGCGCGGGCGGTGTACGAGCGAAAGAGCCGGGAGTAATCGCCACCAGAATGTGGCGGAGCGACAGATGACGACCTACGCGCGCCGGCTCGGCCTCTTCTCGGGCACGATGGCCGTCATCGGCGGGATCATCGGAGGCGGCATCTTCCGCACGCCGGCCGCGGTCGCCGAGCGGGTGGGATCAGCGCCGCTCATTCTCGCCGCCTGGATCATCGGTGGCGTGGTTGCCCTTATCGGAGCGCTGTGCTTCGCGGAGCTGGGCCAGCGCCGGCCGAGTGCGGGTGGAGGTTACGTCTACCTCCGCGAAACGTGGGGGCCGCTCCCTGCATTCCTCTACGGGTGGGCCCTGCTCCTGGTAATCGCGAGCGGCGCGATCGCGGCGATCGCGGTGACGTTCGCCGACTACACGCTCGTCCTCACCGGTCTGTCCACGCGGTTCACCCACCCGCTGGCAATCGCCGCGATCCTCTTCGTGTCCGCGATCAACTATCTCGGCGTCAAACCCGGCGCCGTGGTGCAGAATCTCTTCACCCTGCTCAAGCTGGCGGCGCTGGCGGCCCTGGTGGTGGTCGGTCTGGCGGCAGGCCTTCCACCGGCGGCGCCTCCACCCGCCGGCGTCCCCACCGCGCTCGGCGCGGCGTTGGTCCCCATCCTCTTCACCTATGGCGGATGGCAGCAGACCAACTTCGTGGCCGAGGAGATGGTGAATCCCGAGCGAGACTTGCCTCGCGCCCTGGTGCTGGGCGTCGCCACGGTGGTCGGAGTCTATCTGCTCGCAAACCTCGCCTATCTCCAGGTGCTCGGTGCCCCGGGTCTCGCGGCCAGCACGGCGCCCGCCGCGGATGCCATGCGCAAGGCTCTGGGACCGGCGGGCGGCACCCTGATCGCCTGGGGAATCGCCGCCTCGACGTTCGGCTTCCTCAATCTGGTCATCCTCGTTACTCCCCGCGTCTTCCGGGCGATGGCGGCCGACGGCGTGTTCTTCCCCCAGCTGGCGCGGCTTCATCCGGTCCGTCGCACCCCGGCGGCCGCGATCGCGCTTCAGGCGGTGTGGGCCTCGGTGCTGGTGCTGTCGGGGAGTTTCAGCCAGCTGGTGGACTACGTGGCCTTCGCGGACTGGATCTTCTTCGGACTGACCGCTGCCGGACTCTTCGTGTATCGCGCCCGCGATCGGAAGGAGGGCAAGACCACGCCTCCGGGCGCGTTTCGCGTCCCAGGGTATCCCTGGACGCCCGCGCTCTTCGTGGCGGCGGCGATCTTCGTCGTGGCGAGCTCGATCTCGGCCAACCCGCGCAACACGGTGATCGGCACGGGTCTCGTCGCGCTGGGCGTGCCGGTGTATTGGTATTGGACCCGGTTCGGGGGTAGGCCCGGATCATAGCCTCGCAGGCCGCCCCGTCGTCCCGCGCACCACCAGGGCTGGCGCCATCACCACCCGCCTGGCCGTAGTCCGGCGCCTCTCCAGCCGCTCGAGCAGCAGGTCCACGGCCGTCCGTCCCATCGCCTCCCGCGGCTGGTCGATCGTGGTGAGATTGATGTGCCGGATCGCTGCGAGCGCGGTATTGTCGTAGCCCACCAGCGAGATGTCCTCGGGCACCCGGAGACCGCTCCGGGTGAGCGCGTCCAGCGCCCCGATCGCGCTCAGGTCATTGGCGGCGAAGATCGCGGTAGGTCTCGGGCCACGGGCCAGCAGCGCCGCGACGCCCTTGACTCCGCCTTCCTCGGTGTAGTCGCCCCGCGCCGTACGGGCGTGCGGCCCCAGCCCGTGCCGGCGCATGGTGCGGGCATACCCCTGCTTCCGCGCCTCGGCGCCGGCGCCCTGGCCCCCGTCGATGTGCGCGATCCGTCTGTGTCCCAGTGCCACCAGATGATCCACGGCGAGGGCCGCGCCCACCGGATCGTCATTGGTGACGCAGTCCACCCGGTTTCCGGTCATGCTGCGGGCGACCAGCACGACCGGAACGGAGCGGGCCGCCTCGGTGATCCGGGCCGCCTCGAGCCGGGGCGCGGCGAGGATGAGGCCGTCGCTCCGGAGCTCCAGCAGGGTCTCGATGGCCGCCGCTTCGCCGCTCGCCGCACGGTTCCCGGTGTTGAGCATCGCCTTGTACCCGCGCTCGCCCGCCCGCCCGGCGACGCCATCCAGCACGTCGGCGAAGAAGGTGTTGTGCAAGTCGGAGAGCATGACGCCCAGCACCTGGGTGCGCCGCTGCACCAGGCTCCGCGCGACCGCGTTGGGCCGGTAGTCGAGATCGGCGGCCGCGGCGAGCACTGCTTGCCGCTTCGCCTCGCTCACCGAGGGCGAGTCGTGCATCACCAGGGAGACCAGGGACTTGGAGACGCCGGCGCGGGCGGCGACGTCGAGGATGGTAGGCTGGGGCATCGAAGGGCGCTCCGGGCTCGGCACGGGCGGCCCGTGCTTGACAGCGATCTGGCCGGGCCGTATCTAGGAGATATCGCTGGAACGTTCCAAACGCAAGTTGGATCGTTCCAATATCGGCTTGCTCAAGCACTCCAAGCCAACGAGGAATGCCATGCGCGTCGGCGTCGCCGGCGTCGGTCGGATCGGCTCGTTCCACGCCGGTGTCCTGCGCCAACACCCCCAGGTAGAGCGAGTGATCGTCACCGACCCCGACGGGGCCCGGGCGGCGGCCGTCGCCAGGGACATCGGTGCCGAGATATCGCCCTCGATCGAGGCGCTCCTTGGAGCGGTGGACGCGATCGTCATCACCACCCCGACGGACACCCACGCCGACTTGATCCGCCAGGCCGCCGACGCCGGTAGGCCGGCCTTCTGCGAGAAGCCGATCACCATCGATCTCGCCTCCACCGAGGAGGTGATCCGTCACATCACCCGGCGGAAGGCGGTGGTTCAGATGGGGTTCCAGCGGCGGTTCGATCCGGGCTATCGCCGCGCTCGCGAGCTGGTCGAGTCCGGCGCGGTGGGCCGGATCTACATCGTGCGCATGTCGGGACACGATCCCCATCCTCCGCACGACGACTACATTCCCAGGTCCGGCGGACTCTTCCGCGACTTCCACATCCACGATTTCGACATCGTTCGCCACGTCACAGGGCAGGACATCACCGAGGTCTACGCGGACGGCTCGGACGCGGGCTTCGAGGTCTTCGCTCGGCACGGCGACGTCGCCGCCGCGGTGGCGACGCTCCGGCTGAGCGGTGGGACCCTCGGCATTCTCTCCGGCACCCGGCACGACCCGGTGGGATACGACATCCGGATGGAGGTGTTCGGCGCTGGCGACAGCATCGCGGTCGGCTGGAATGCGCGCACCCCGCTCCGTTCGGTCGAGCCTGACGGCCCCCCGCCCCCCGAGCATCCCTACGGCTTCTTCCTCGATCGATTCGAGGCGGCCTATCGCGCCGAGTTGTACGCGTTCATCGAGGTGGCCGCTGGACGGAGGCCCAATCCGTGTCCTCCGGAGGAGGCCCGGGAGGCGATCCGGGCCGCGATGGCCTGCGATCTCTCGCGCCAGCTCCACCGGCCCGTGCGAGTGGACGAGGTCGGATGAACGACGCGCTCGCCCGCCTCGCCGCCGCTCCCATCACCTGGGGCGTCTGCGAGGTACCGGGATGGGGCTGGCAGCTCGGCTGGGAGCGGGTGCTTCGCGAGGTCTCGGACCTCGGACTCCGCGCCATCGAGCTGGGACCCCGCGGTTTCCTGCCCGGCGATCCCGGCGAGGTGGCGCGAACGCTCCGCCGCCACGACCTTCGGTTGGCGGCGGGATTCCTCCCGGCTGTGCTCCATCGTCCGGAGTCGCGCGCCGCCACGCTGGAGAGTGTCGCCGCCGCGGCGGAGTCACTCGCGGCCGCGGGGGCGGACCTGCTGGTACTCGCCGCGGACCTGGGAACCGCCGCCGGAGGATACGATCGCTCCGCCGAGTTGTCGGAGCCGGAGTGGCGGGCGCTCCTGGAGGGTCTCGACCAAGCGCGGGAATCCGCCGCCCGCCGCGGGTTGCCCGTGGCGCTGCATCCCCACTACGGCACCGCGGTCGAACGGCGGACCCATGTGGAACGTATCGTGGCGGAGAGCGACGTCGCGCTCTGCGTGGACACCGGCCATCTTCTCGTCGGGGGGGCCGACCCGGTCGAGGTGGTCCGCGCGGCCGACGGACGAGTCACCCACGTCCACTTCAAGGACGTGGACGCCGCGCTGGCCGCACGGGTTCGTTCGGGTGAGATCGGCTACCGGGACGCCGTCTCCCAGGGTCTCTACCAGCCACTCGGCGATGGCGACGTGGACGTCGCGGCGGTCGTGAAGCTGCTGGAGACAGCGGAGTACGCCGGTTGGTACGTGCTGGAGCAGGACGTGGTGCTCGCCTCGGAGCCCGCAGCCGGCGAGGGCCCGGCGGCGTCCGCCGCCAGAAGCGTTCACTATCTCACGGAGATCATGCGAAGGTGATGCACACGCTCAAGATGACAACCCTGGTCGCGATCGCGATCGCACTTTGGGGCTGCGGCGGTGGCGGAGGTACGACTCCTCGGCAGGACGCCGACGCAGCGCCCGACCGCGGTGCCGTGCGGATCGTGATGGTGAGCCACGGCCAGACGTCCGACCCATTTTGGTCCGTCGTCGCCAACGGCGCCGGCGATGCCGCGCGCGAGCTCGGCGTCCGGCTGGAGTATCAAGCCCCCACCACGTTCGACATGGTCCGCGAGAGCCAGCTGATCGACGCGGCTGTCGCGAGCCGTCCGAGCGCGCTCGCCATCTCGGTCCCGGATCCCGACGCGCTGGGTCCGTCGATCAAGGCCGCGGTGGCGGCCGGCATCCCGGCCCTTTCGGTCAACTCCGGCGACGCGGCCTGGGAGCGGCTCGGGTTCCTGGGCCACATCGGCCAGACGGAGTACGAATCCGGCCGGGCCGCCGGTGAGCGGCTCGCCGCGGGCGGCGCCAAGCGGGTGCTCTGCGTCAACCACGAGGTCGGCAACGTCTCGCTGGACACCCGCTGCCGCGGACTGGGGGACGGCCTTGCCAAGAGCGGCGCCACGATGCAGGTGCTCGGGGTGAGCCTCGCCGATCCCGAGGATGCGACCCAGCGGATCAAGGGCGCCCTGGCCGGCGACGCTGCGCTGGACGGGATGCTGATGCTGGGGCCGGGGGGTGCCGCGCCGGCGCTGGCCGCGCTCAAGGAGACCGGCCGGCTCGGGCGGATCGCGGTCGGCACCTTCGACCTGACACCCGAGGTGCTGGCCGCGGTGCGAGACGGCCAGCTCCTGTTCGCGATCGACCAGCAGCCCTACCTCCAGGGGTATCTCGCCGTCGTCCTTCTCACCAAGTACATCGAGACGAAAGCGATGCCGGGAGGCGGGCAGATCATTCGCACGGGACCGAGCTTCGTGACGAAGGAGCAGGCGGCCGACGTCATCGCGCTCGCCGAGCGGGGGTTCAGGTGAGGCTGGGAAATCGGTGAGCACCGGCACCCGGACGAGCGATGCGCCCGCTGCGGGAGCGGACGCTCCAGGCCGGGTCGCCGCTGCCGGGGCTCCAGCGGGATCGCGCCGGCTCCTGGCGCGACCCGAGGTAGGAGCCGCGGCGGGCCGCACTGCTGGTCTGGCTGGTGTTCGCAGTGGTAGCCGGACCGCCGTTCCGGAGTCTCGAAGGGACCGCTGCCTTTCTGAACGCCGCGGCGCCGCTCGGGATCCTCGCCGTCGCGGTGGCGCTCCTGATGATCGCCGGAGAGTTCGACCTCTCGATCGGCTCGATCATCGGCGTCGCCGGCATGACCATCATGCTGCTGACCCGCCACTTCGACTGGCCGCTCTGGCCGGCGATCGGGGTGACGGTTCTTCTCAGTCTCGCCATCGGGCTCGGCAACGGCTACCTCGTGGTGCGCACCGGACTGCCCTCGTTCATCGTGACGCTGGGCACGCTCTTCGCGTTTCGAGGGCTCACCATCGCGGTGAGCCGCCTGCTGACCCGGCGGACCCAACTGGGCGGTCTCGACGAGGTCCCGGGCTACGCTCCGGCGCAGGCGCTCTTCGGCAGCGACGTGCTGGGCCCGTTTCGGGTCTCGATTATCTGGTGGATCGCCCTCGCCGCTCTGGCGACCTGGGTGCTGATCCGCACCCGCTTCGGAAACTGGATCTTCGCCGCCGGCGGGGCGCCCGAAGCGGCGAGAAAGATGGGCGTACCCGTGGCCCGGGTGAAGATCGTCCTGTTCATGACCACGGCCCTCGCGGCCTGCCTGGTCGCGGTGATTCAGGTGGTGCGGTTCACCGGCGCCGACGCCTTGCGCGGAGAGCAGCAGGAGTTCCGCGCGATCATCGCGGTCGTGATCGGCGGCACGCTCCTCACTGGCGGCTACGGGTCGGCGATCGGCGCCGTCCTCGGCGCTCTCATCTTCGGAATGGTGCAGCAGGGGATCGTGATCACCGGAGTGGACGCGGATTGGTTCCAGGTTTTCCTCGGGGTGATGCTGGTCGCCGCCGTACTCTTCAACAACTTCATCCGCCGGCGCGTGGCGGAGGCGCGATGAGCGCGCCGGTTCTTCGTGTCGAGAGGGTCTCCAAGCACTTCGGGAATGTCGTCGCCCTGCGTGACGTCTCGCTCTCGGTGCATGCCGGCCAGGTCACCTGCCTTCTGGGTGACAACGGGGCGGGGAAGTCCACCCTGATCCAGATTCTGGCCGGAGTGCACCGGCCGAGCGAGGGCCGCTACCTGGTGGACGGAGAGCCGGTCGATCTGGCGTCGCCGCGTGACGCGCTCGCCCGCGGAATCGCGACGGTCTATCAGGACCTGGCGATGATCCCTCTGCTCAGCATCTGGCGGAACTTCTTTCTCGGCGCCGAGCCGTGCGCCGGGTTCGGGCCGCTCAGGCGGATCGACGTCGAGCCGGTGCGAGCGCGTCGCCGTTGAGGAGCTGGGCCGGCTCGGCGTCCACCTGCGCGACCCGGCTCAGCCGGTGGGTACGCTCTCGGGCGGGGAGCGCCAGGCCGTGGCGATCGCCCGGGCCATTTACTTCGGCGCCCGGGTGCTCATCCTCGACGAGCCCACGGCGGCGTTGGGGGTGAAGCAAGCCGGCGTCGTCCTCCGGTACATCGCCAAGGCGCGGGAGCGCGGAGTCGGCGTCGTCTTCATCACCCACAACCCGCACCACGCCTATCCCGTGGGCGATCGCTTCGTGATCCTGCGCCGCGGCGAGGTGCAGGGCGATTTCGCCCGGGAGGAGATTGAACTGGAGCAGCTGGTCGGCATGATGGCGGGCGGGGAGGAGCTGGAGCGCCTGGCTCACGAGCTGAGCCGGCCAGCCGGGGGTACCGCATGACGGCCCCCGCCTTCGAGGTGCTGACCATGGGCCGGGTGAGCGTGGACCTCTATCCGGAGCAGAGCGGTGCGACGCTGGCGGAGGTACGCACCTTCGCCAAGTCGCTCGGCGGCAGTCCTACGAACGTGGCCGTAGCGGCCGCGCGGCTGGGCCGGTCCTCCGCCGTGATCACCCGGGTGGGCGACGACGGGTTCGGGCCGTATGTCAGGCACGCGCTCCGCGGATTTGGGGTAGACGACCGCTTCGTCGGCACCGATCCCGACCTTCGCACGCCAATCGTGTTCTGCGAGCTGCACCCGCCCGATCGATTCCCCCTCCTGTTCTATCGCCAGCCCACCGCGCCCGACATCAACCTTCGGCTCGAGCTGCTCGATCTCGACGCCATCCGGCGGGCGGGCGTCTTCTGGACCACTGGCACCGGCCTCTCCGACGAGCCCAGCCGAACCGCCACCCTCGGCGCGCTGGAGGCGCGCGGCCGAAGCGGCATCACCATCCATGACCTCGACTATCGGCCCTCGCTATGGCCGAGGCCGGAGGCCGCCGGCGACTACCAGCGGTGCGCGCTGGAGCATGCGACGGTGGCGATCGGGAATATCGAGGAGGTTGCGGTGGCAGTGGGAGACGGGACCCCCGAGGTCCTCGCCCGGCGGCTGCTGAAGCTCGGGCCGGAGCTCGCGATCGTGAAGCTCGGCGCGCAAGGCGTTGCGGTCGCCTGGGGCGATCGAACCGAAAGGGTGGAACCGGTGCCCGTGGATGTGGTGAACGGGCTCGGGGCCGGCGATGCGTTCGGCGGCGCGGTGTGCCACGGGCTCCTCTCCGGCTGGGAACCGGTTCGGGTCGCGCGTTTCGCTGCTGCCGCGGGCGCATTCGTCGCCGCCCGGCTCGCCTGCGCCGACGCGATGCCGACCGAAGCGGAGGTGCTGCGCCTGGAGAGACCCGCGTGATCGACAACCGTCGCTTCCTGGACTTGCTCGACACCCGGGCCCGCTACCCGGAGCGGATCGAGCAGGCAGCTGCCAAACGGACGCGCCGGCCGCTGCTGGCCGACGACGGCCGGACCTGCATCATCGCCGCCGACCATCCGGCACGGGCCGCGCTGAAGGTCGGGTCCGAGCCCCTCGCGATGGCGCGGCGGCGGGACCTGCTCGGCCGAGTCATGGTGGCGCTTGCCCAGCCCGGCGTGGACGGTGTCCTCGGGACGCCCGATGTGATCGAGGACCTCCTGATTCTCGACGCGCTCGATGGCAGGATCGCGATCGGCTCGATGAACCGCGGGGGGCTTCCCGGCGCGGCCTGGGAGCTGGACGACCGGTTCACCGCCTACGACGCGGACGGAATCGCGCGCAGCGGCCTCGACGGCGGCAAGATGCTGCTGCGGATGGCGCTCAACGACCCGGGAACCGCGGCGACGCTCGAAGGATGCGCCCGGGCCGTGACCGCGCTGGCCGCCAGAAAACTGATAGCCATGGTGGAGCCGCTGCCGGCCCGGCGGGAGCCGGACGGAACGGTCCGCATCTCGAAGGAGCCCGACGAGCTGGTGCGGCTGATCGGCGTGGCTTCGGGGCTCGGAAACACCTCCGCGTACACCTGGCTCAAGGTGCATGTGACGGACGACGTGGAGCGGGTGCTCGACGCCACCACTCTTCCGACTCTGCTGCTCGGCGGAGATCCCGGTGACCGGCCGGCCGAGGTGTTCGAGGGGTGGAAGCGGGCCTTGCGGATACCTCAGGTGCGAGGGCTGGTCGCGGGGCGGGCGCTGCTGTATCCGCCCGACGGCGACGTCGCCGGCGCGGTGAGCGCGGCTGCGCGGCTGGTGCACGGATGAGCCGGCCGCTGCACTGGCCGGCGGGCAGTGCCGCTGATGGCGCCGACCCGGTGGCTATCACGCCGCAGTCGGCGGGGTGGCGCTACACTGGGCTGCGGGTCATCAGACTGGCGCCGGGTGAGACCAGGAGCATCGCGACCGGAACGCGGGAGATGCTGGTGCTGCCGTTGCGAGGCCAGGCCAGCGTGAACGTCGATGGCAGGCAGTACGTCCTCCAGGGCCGAACCAGCGTCTTCGAGGGCATCGCCGATCTGGTCTACCTCCCTGTCGGCTGCGATGCTGCCCTGACGAGCGAGTCCGGGGCGGAGCTGGCGATACCCTCCGCGGAGGCGACCCGTAGATTGCCGCCGGCCTACGTGCCGGCAAAGGCCGTCGCCGTGGAGACCCGGGGGGCGGGGAGCGCCACCCGGCAGATCAACAATCTCTTCGTGGCCGGCGGCGCCCAGGCGCACCGTCTGGTCGTCGTCGAGGTGCTCACCCCCGGCGGCAACTGGTCCTCCTACCCGCCACACAAGCACGACGACGCCCGCACGACGGGGGAGGCGGAGCTGGAGGAGATCTACTACTTCCGAATTCAGGGCGAAGAAGGGTTCGGCGTGCATCGCACGTACACCGCCGATCGCTCGATCGACGAAACGGTCGCGGTCCGCGACGGAGACGTGTTCCTGGTTCCGCGCGGATATCACGGGCCGTGCATCGCGCCGCCGGAGTTTCCGATGTACTACCTCAACGTGCTGGCTGGGCCGAGCGACACCCGCTCGATCGGCTTCAGCGACGATCCGGCCTATGCCTGGATCAGGGAAACCTGGAAGTCGCTGCCACGGGATCCCCGGGTCCCGCTGGTGGGCGGCCCGAGAGCCGTCACATGACTCCGCGACAGGACCGGACGCAGCGCCTCACGATGGCGCAGGCGCTGGTGCTCTTTCTCGCCTCGCAGCACGTCGAGCGCGACGGCCGCGAGCGCCCGTTCTTCGCCGGCGTGTTCGGCATCTTCGGGCATGGCAACGTCGCCGGCGTCGGCCAGGCGCTACAGCAATACGCCGACCGGATGCGGTATTACCAGTCGCGCAACGAGCAGGCCCAGGTGCACACGGCCGCCGGCTTCGCCCGGATGGCCAACCGGCTGCAGACCCTGGCCTGCACCAGCTCGGTCGGACCCGGCGCGACCAACATGGTCACCGGAGCCGCGGGCGCCACCATCAACCGGCTCCCGGTGCTGCTCCTTCCGGGTGACGTCTTCGCGACCCGGCGGGTGGGATCGGTGCTCCAGCAGCTCGAGGCCGGATGGTCGCAGGACGTGTCGGTCAACGACGCGTTCCGTCCGGTCTCCCGGTACTGGGACCGGATCGCCCGCCCGGAGCAGCTCATCGCCTCCGCCCTCGAGGCGATGCGGGTGCTCACCAGCCAGTCCGAGACCGGCGCGGTCACTCTCGCCTTGCCGCAGGACGTCCAGGCCGAGGCGTTCGATTATCCGAACGATTTCCTGGAGAAGAGAGTCTGGCACATTCCGCGTCCGTTTCCGGACCGCGCGGCGGTGGAGCGCGCGGTCCAGCTGATCCGGCGGGCGAGCCGACCGATGATCGTCGCGGGCGGCGGCGTCATCTACTCCGAGGCGACCGACGCGCTGCGGGCCGTCGCGGAGCGGACCGGGATCCCCGTGGCGGAGACCCAGGCGGGGAAGGGGGCATTACCCTTCGACCACCCCTCCTCGCTCGGCGCGATGGGAGTCACCGGGACGCCCGGGGCCAACCGGATGGCCCGTGACGCCGATCTCGTCATCGGCATCGGGACCCGGTACAGCGATTTCACCACCGCATCACGAACCGCGTTCCAGCATCCCGAGGTGCGGTTCGTCAACCTGAACGTCGCCGAGCTGGATGCGTTCAAGCACGCCGGAATTCCGCTGGTGGGCGACGCGCGGGCGTCCTTGGAAGCTCTGGGCGAAGCACTCGAAGGCTGGTCGGTGAAGCCGGAATACCGCGCCGCGGCAGCCCGCTACAACCGGGAGTGGGACCGGGAGGTCGAGCGGATCTACTCGCTGGGGCACCGGCCGCTCCTGAGCCAGGGAGAGATCGTGGGTGCGGTGAACCGCCACGCGGCGCCGCGCGACGTGGTGGTCAGCGCCGCCGGCAGCCTGCCGGGCGATCTCCACAAGCTCTGGCGCTCGCGAGATCCCAAGAGCTACCACGTCGAGTACGGCTACTCCTGCATGGGCTACGAAGTGGCGGGGGGGCTCGGGGTGAAGATGGCGGCGCCCGACCGCGAAGTATTCGTGCTGGTGGGCGACGGCTCCTGGCTCATGATGTCATCCGAGCTGGTCACGGCGATTCAGGAAGATCGGAAGCTCACCGTGGTCCTGATCGACAATCATGGTTTCGCGTCCATCGGTGGGCTGTCAGGCGCGGTAGGCTCGGCGGGCTTCGGTACGGAGTATCGCTATCGCACTGCCGACGGAGAACTTGCTGGTGACCACCTGCCCGTGGACCTGGCGGCCAACGCGGAGAGCTTGGGGGCGTGCGTGCTGCGGGCTTCCGGGGCGGCGGAACTCGACACCGCACTCCGGCGCGCGCGGGCCATGGATCGGACGGTGGTGATCCACGTCGAGGCCGATCGCGAGACCCGGGTGGCGTCCTATGAGACCTGGTGGGACGTGCCGGTGGCCGAGGTATCCGAGATGGAGCCGGTGAACACAGCCCGGCGGGTGTACGAGCAGGCGCGAAAGTCGGAGCGGTGGCATCTCTGAAGCGGGTGCCGTCCGCATGTCTCGGGATGAAATCGTTCTCATAAAGAAACCGTAACGGGGATGTAACCTTCGGAATTGCTATTGACGGGCAACGACTTCGGCGAAAGATTCTATGATATCGTTCTCAGATTCTTGTCACCCCAGGCTTGCGGAAGGGGCACCGCACGTGCGCAAGCTCCACGAGGTCGCCCGGCGGGCGGACGTCTCCGTCAGCACCGTGTCCCGGGTGCTCAACGTCCCCGACAAGGTCAACGCCGACACCCGCATTCGGGTGGAGCGCGCCATCGAGGAGCTGGGCTACCGGCCCAGCCGGGTGGCCCGCCGGCTCCGCGTGCGGCGCGGCCGGGCCCACATCGTCGGCCTCATCATCCCCGACATCCAGAACCCGTTCTACTCCGACATCGTCCGCGGTGTCGAAGACGTCGCCTACGACCGGGACTATGCGGTCATTCTTTGCAATTCCGACGAGAACCAGGAGCGGGAGGAGTTCTACCTCAACGTCCTGGCCGACGAGTCGGCCGACGGCGTGATCCTCCCTCCCATTCACGGTGACGAGAAGACCACGGCCCGGCTTTCCAGTCTGCCCTTGCCTGTGGTCTGTCTCGACCGTCGCCTGAGCCGGCTCGCGGTGGACACCGTGGTGGTGGACAACCGCCAGGGCGCCCACGACGCGACCGCCCACCTGATCCGGCTCGGCCACCACCGCATCGCGCTGCTCGATGGCCCCCTCGGGCTTTCCAGTTTTCGCGAGCGCAAGGAAGGCTACATCGCGGCCCTCCAGGAGCACGGCATTCCGGTGGACCAGCGGCTGATGGCCAGCGGCCAACCGCGCCAGGAGGACGGCCGCCGTATGGCGGGGGCGCTGCTGGCCGTGGACCCTCCGCCGACCGCCGTCTTCGCGGCCAGCAATCTCCTCACGCTCGGCGCCCTCCAGGCCATCAGTGACCGCGGGCTCGCGGTGCCCCGCCAGGTCGCGGTCGTCGGCTTCGACGATGCCCCCTGGGCGGGACTGCTGGCCTGTCCCCTTACCACCGTCAGCCAACCCAGCTACGAGATGGGCCGCCGCGCGGCGCAGCTCATGTTCGACCGGCTCGACGAACCTGGCCGTTCGCCCGCGCTCGTCACGCTCGCCCCGTCACTGGTCGTGCGCGCCTCCTGCGGCGCGGAAGCCTCGAGGATGCCCTTTGCCGGATGATCCGTCCGGATTCCGGCCCACGCAGCACCCGTTCCGGAGGAGGAGGCCAATGCTGGTTCCAACGTCGTCCAGATCGCTCAGGGTTGGACTGCCGGTGGTCGTCGCCGGATGGCTGCTCGCGTTCGCGGCGCCGGTGTTGGCGCAGGGCAGCAGCCACCTGAGCGGGAAGGTGGTCGAGGCTGAGTCGGGTCGCCCGCTCGACGGAGCCCGAGTGCACCTGCGCCGGGCGGGCGTCGCGGCGATCACGGACGCGCAGGGGCGGTTCGTCTTCCCCAGGGTCCCGGCCGGGGTGGACACGGTGGACGTGGCGTACATCGGCCGACAGGCGCAGTCGCGCGAAGTGCCCCTCACCGGACAACCCCTCACCGGCGTCGATTTCCAGCTGCCGGTTTCCGTGGTGCAGCTCGCCGAGGTGCAGGTGCTCGGGGTCATGGCGAAGAATCAGGCGGAAGCCCTCAACCGCCAGAAGAACGCGGCCAACATCCAGAACGTGGTGGCCTCGGACCAGATGGGCCGGTTTCCCGACGCCTCGGCGCCCGAGGCGGTGCAGCGGCTGCCCGGGGTCGCGGTGGCGAGAGACCAGGGCGAAGGCCGGTACATCCAGATCCGCGGCGGATCGGCGGCGAACACCCAGGTCACCTTCAACGGCAACGAGGTCCCCTCGCCGGAGGGCGAGGCGCGGCAGATCGCGCTCGATGCCGTGCCGGTTGACGTGCTCGAATCCATCGAGGTGTCCAAGGCGATCACCCCCGACATGGATGGTGACGCCATCGGCGGCGCGGTCAACCTGGTGACCCGGCAGGCACCCGACGCGCCGACCTTTTCCGCCGAGCTGGCGGGCGGCTACGCCACGATCCGCCAGGATCCGTCGGTGAGCGGGGCCCTCACCTATGGGCGCCGGTTCGCGGACGACCGCCTCGGCTTCCTCGTCTCCGCCTCGGGCAGCCGCCGAGCGTTCGGCTCGGACGACATCGAGCCGGAGTACGACCTGGGCGATCCCGGCCTCGACGACGACGCGCTGGAGGGACTCGACACCCGGCACTACACGCTGTGGCGGGCCCGGCTGGGAGGCACGGCGGCGCTGGATTGGCGGGTCGGCGAGTACTCCAACATCTCGCTCACCGGCATCTACTCGGAGCTGCAGGACGACGAGAACCGCAGGCGCGTGGTGCACGCGATCGAGGACGGGGAGATCAGCTTCGGCCACAAGAATCGGTTCGAGGCGATGAAGCTGTTCAACCTCGCGGTGGCGGGCGACCACCTGCTCCCCGGTGGCGTCGGCCTAGACTACGATCTCACGTTCTCCCGCTCGAGCGAGCGCGAGGACTACGACTGGGAGGCGGAGTTCATCCAGAGCGATGTGACCTTCGATCCGGACATCAGCGACCCCGACAACATCCAGACCAATCCGACGGACGGCGTGGTCACTGACGGCACCTACGAGTTCGACAACATCGTGACCGGCGGCGACAACACCAAGAACCGGGATCTGACCGCCGCCCTCGCGGTGACGGTGCCCTACCGGCTGGGCGGGCAGACCAACGGCCGCTTCAAGTTCGGCGGGAAGATCCGGGGCAAGGACAAAGACCAGGACGTCACGGAGATCGACAATGAGCTGGTGGACGATGCGGACCCGATCGTCCTGGGAACCGACATCGGCGGGCCCTTCGACTACGGCAGCGGCTTCAACCCCGGCCCGTACCCATTCCCGCGCGACGCGACCAGCGACGACGACGTGACCGAACTGCCCACGCGCTTCAGCACCTCGCTGGGGAGCGAGCAGAACCTCGAGGCCCAGACCAACGACTACGAGCTGGACGAGCGGGTCAGCGCCGTGTTCGCCATGACCGAGCTCGACCTGACCGAGGACCTCCTGCTCCTGCCGGGCGTCCGCTACGAGCACACCAAGTTCACCAGCGTCGGGTTCGACTTCGACCCGGACGCGGAGACTCTGACCTCGATCAGCGCCGAGCGGTCGTACGGCAACGTTCTGCCGATGGTGCACCTGCGGTACCGCCTCACGCCCCAGACCAACCTCCGGGCGGCGTTCACCACCACCATCGCGCGTCCCAACTTCTTCGACCTGGTCCCCTTCCGGCTTCGCGACGACGAGGACCTGGTGCTGGGCAACCCCGATCTCGAGGCCGACGACCTCCCGGAACTTCGACCTCCTCCTCGAACACTACGACCGGCGCATCGGCGTGCTGTCCGCGGGCGCGTTCTACAAGCGGCTGAGTAACCCGATCTTCCTGTTCACCGAGGAGAACGACCTCGGCGGGGCCACCAGTCAGCCGAGAAATGTGGAGTCGGCGGAGATCCGGGGTGTGGAGGTCGCGGTGCAGCAGCAGCTCAGCATGCTCCCTCGACCCCTCGACGGGCTCGGAATCTGGGCCAACTACACCTACACCGATTCCGAGGCCACCCTGCCGGGCGGCCGGACGCGCGGCTCGCCGGTCAGGCCGCGCACGTCTTCAATACCGCGCTCAGCTACGAGAAGGGCGGTTTCTCCAGCCAGGTCAGCTTGAATTACAACGATTCGTTCGTACTCGAGTTCGGCGGCGACGTGATCGGGGCGGAGGAGCGTGGCGAGGACATCTTTCTCGACAAGCACCTCCAGCTCGACTTGTCCGGGGCCTATCGGTTCACGCCGTCCACCAGCCTGTTCCTCGAGCTGGTCAACCTCACCAACGAGCCGTTCCGCACCTACCAGGGGTCCACGGAGCGGCCTCGCCAGGAGGAGTTCTACGAGAGCTGGGGGACGGCTCGGCGTGCGGTACACTCATTGATCGCCGGCTCACGCCGGTATTCCTGCTGACGGGAGGACTCGTGTTCGGATCCAGATTCACCGGCCTGGTCGCCGCTGCCGCCCTGCTTGGAGCGGGCTGCGCGCGAAGCGACGCTCCGGCCACCCCCAAGTCGGCGTCCGCGCCGGCTCCCCAGGCTCCTGCCCGGCTCGCCGAGGCGTGGCAAAGCCAGCGTGACACGTTGGACAACATCGACTCGCCGGCGGTGTGGCACGGGCCTGACGGCCAGCACTGGGTCCTGTCCACCGCCAAGACGACGCATGTGCTGGTGGTCAATGATGCGGCGACGGGCAAGGAGCTGCGGCGGGTGGGCGGGCCCGGCATCGCTCCGGGCCGGATGGAGCGGCCGAACGGGATCTACGTGATCGACGACCTGGCCATGGTGGTCGAGCGCGACAACCACAGAGTGCAGGTGTTCCGGATGCCTGCGCTCACTCCGGTCGGCATGTTCGGGGAATCGCTGCTGAAGAAGCCCTACGGCATTGCCGTGTACCCCGGAACCGAGGCAGGGAGTTACATCGTCTACGTGACGGACAATTACGAATCGGCCGACGAGTCAATTCCTCCCGACAGCATGCTTGGCCAGCGCGTCCGCCGGTTTCAGGTGGCCGTCGGCCCCACGAGCGTAAAGGCCGAGCCGATGGCGGCCTTCGGCGACACCTCGGGTCCGGGGGTGCTCAAGGTGGTCGAGTCCATCGCGGCGGACGTGCCGAACAATCGCCTCCTGATCGCCGAGGAGCTGGAGACCGCGTCCCACATCAAGGTCTATACCCTGGATGGAAAGTTCACCGGGCAAACCATCGATTCGGGACTGTTCCCCAACCAGGCGGAAGGCATCATCCTGTACTCCTGCGGCGACACCGCCGGATACTGGGTCACGACCGACCAGGGCATGACTACGAACACATTCCACGTCTTCGACCGGCAGAGCCTGGCCCACCTGGGGTCGTTCCAAGGCGAAGTCACCCTCAATACCGATGGCATCGCCCTGACACAGCAGGGATTCGCCGAGTTCCCGAGCGGCGCCTTCTACGCGATCCACAACGACGGCAACGTCGCGGCCTTCTCTTGGGCCGTCATCGCGGACGCCCTGAAGCTGCGGAAGGACTGCGCGCTTCCCGGCGCGGTCGCCGAGCCGGCTTCATGAGATTCGCGGCTGCCCTGATCGGGGCCGGCCTGGGGGTGGTGGGGGCGGCTTCGGCGCAGGTGCCCTCGGTGAGGCCGCGCCTCGTGGTAGCGATCGCCGTGGACCAGCTTCGCGCCGATTACATGGATCGGTTCCGTCCGTTCTTCGGAAAGGGCGGCTTCAATCTCTTCCTCCAGCGGGGGGCCAGCTTCGCCGAGGCGCGCTACGAGCATGCCACCACTTCCACCTGTCCCGGTCACGCGGTCATCCTGACCGGCAGCTACGGAACCGTGAACGGCATCATCGGCAACGACTGGTACGATGCGAAGGCGGGCAGGGAGCAGTACTGTGCCGCGGACACGACGGTGACGCTGATCGGCTCCGGGCTCGAGGGCCGCTCCCCGCGCAACCTCAATGGCGCGACAGTCGGCGACTTGCTGAAGATCTCCACCGGCGGACGGAGCCGCGTCGTCACGGTCTCCGCCAAGGACCGCTCCGCGATCATGCTGGGTGGCCACCTCGCCGACGCGGCTTACTGGATGGAGGACACGCTCTTCGTCACCTCCACGTACTACCGGCCGGACCTGCCCCCGTGGGCGCGCGAATTCAACGCCTCAGGCAAGGTGAGCTCCTACTTCGGCAGGAAGTGGGAGCGGCTGCTGCCGGCACCCGCCTACGAGATGGTAGGGCCCGACGACGTGCCCACCGAGAGCGACGAAGCGGGGATGGGCCGCACCTTCCCGCACACCATCGCCGGAGGGCCGGCCATCGGTGAGGCCTTCGTGGAGGCGTTCGAGCAATCGCCCTTCAGCAACGAGGTGGTTGCCGAGTTCGCGATGCGCGCCATTGCCGTGGAGGGCTTGGGGCGCGACACGGTCACGGACCTGCTCGGGATCAGCTTCTCCGCCAACGACCGGGTAGGCCACGGGTACGGACCCGACAGCCACGAGGTCATGGACGTCACGCTCCGGCTGGACCGGACGCTGGCCCGCCTCTTCGGGTACCTCGACCGCACGGTGGGTCTCGCCAACGTCGTCATCGTTCTGACCGCGGATCACGGCGTTGCCCCGTTGCCCGAGGTGTTCGAACGCCTGCATCCCGGAGCCTCGGCCCGGCGCTTCCACCCCGCCGTAGTGGATACCGCCGTCAACGCCGCGCTCGAGGCGCGCTACGGCCCCGCGCCCGCTCCCGGCTGGGTGGCATATCATGACCAGCCTCAGCTTTACCTCAATCTGCCCGGCGCTGCGGTCGAAGCGAATCGCGGTGGACCAGGCCGAGCGAGTCGCCCAAGCAGCGGTGATGTCCGTGCCCGGGGTGCACGAGGCGCTCACCGCCACCGAGCTCGCGAACGGCAGGGCAGCGGGCGCGCGCACCGCGCGAGGCCTACTCGTTCTTTCCCGGGCGCAGCGGGAACATCTACTACCAGATGGCACCCTACATCCTGGTGGACGATGAGCCCACGGGCACGGGACACGGCACGCCGTGGGCATACGATCAGCAGGTGCCGATGCTATGGTTTGGGAGTCGGATCGTTCCCGGAATCCGGCAGACGCCGGCGGCGGTGGCGGACATCGCCCCCACGCTGTCCGCGCTGCTGGGGCTCCCGGCGCCGGGTGGGGCCCAGGGCAGGGTGCTGTCCGAAGTGCTCCGCTAGGCCGCTTCCACCACCATCGCGATCCCCTGACCCACGCCGATGCACATCGTCGCGAGCCCGTAGCGCCCCCCGGTTCGGCGAAGCGCGTGCACCAGCGTCGTCAGAATGCGCGCGCCGCTGGCGCCGAGGGGGTGGCCCAGCGCGATCGCACCGCCGTAGATGTTGACCTTGGCCGGGTCCAGCTCGAGATCCCGCATGCAGGCAATGGCCTGAGCGGCAAAGGCCTCGTTCATCTCGATCAGATCGAGCTCGTCCCCGCGGAGGCCGGCGCGAGCGAGGGCCATTCGGGTGGCCGGGACCGGTCCGAGGCCCATGCAGCTCGGGTCTACTCCTGCTACCGCCGCGCTGATCACTCGGGCCAGAGGCCTCACGCCCATTTCCTTGGCCGCCGATTCGGACGCCACCGCCAGGACCGAAGCGCCGTCGTTGATCCCACTCGAGGTGCCCGCGGTCACGGTGCCATCCCGCTGGAAGGCCGGCGAGAGTTTCGCCAGACTTTCGAGTGTGACGTCGCTCCGCGGCGGTTCGTCGCGAGAGATCACGTCGCTCCGGCCGTCGCGCTGCACGGCAGCCGGGACGATCTCGTCGTCGAACGCCCCCGCGGCGATCGCGGCCTGCGCCCGCCGCTGGCTCTCGACGGCGAACTCTTCCTGCTCACGGCGGCTGATGCCGTGACTCTTGGCCACCCGTTCCGCCGTCTGGCCCAGCGAGATGGTCCAGTCGGCGGGGAAGCGGGGATTAGTGAACCGCCAGCCGACCGTGCTGTCGGCCACCGCGGGAGGAGTTCGGTCCCATGCCCGCCCGGGCTTCAGCATGACGTAGGGAGCCCGCGTCATGCTCTCGACTCCGCCGGCGAGGATGAGATCCCCCTCGTGCGAGCGGATCGCGTGTGCGGCGCTGGCGACCGCCTGAAGCCCCGACCCGCACAGCCGGTTCACCGTCTGACCGGGAATCTCGACCGGTAGCCCCGCGAGGAGCAGAGCCATCCGTGCGACGTTGCGATTGTCCTCGCCGGCCTGGTTGGCGCAGCCGAGCAGGACATCGTCGATGCGGGCGGT
Source organism: uncultured Gemmatimonadales bacterium (assembly GCA_963844445.1). GTDB lineage: Bacteria > Gemmatimonadota > Gemmatimonadetes > Gemmatimonadales > GWC2-71-9 > CAVVWJ01. The sequence goes on along the minus strand of CAWJOB010000002.1, from coordinate 280,064 downwards.
CGGAAGGTTGGCTCGCTCGATGAGGGCGCGAATGGCGCCCGCGGCCAGGTCGTCCGGCCGCACGTCGGAAAGCGCGCCACCCGCCCGCCCGATGGGCGTCCGGACGGCGGCCAGGATGTGAGCGTGGATCACGTGGCTTCCGTTCAGATGGAGTACTTCAAACCCGCCTGAACGTAATAGGTCCTCCGGAACAAACCTTCATCCTCCTGGTTCCGAACCGCGTTGACGGGTCTCCGCAGCACGGCTAAGTTGCGCGCTCGCAACGAGTCGGGACAGGTGGCCGAGTGGTTGAAGGCACCACCCTGGAAAGGTGGCATACGGGTAACCGTATCGAGGGTTCGAATCCCTCCCTGTCCGTTGTCCGGTCCGTCGCGTCGTCGGCAAGGGGTAGACCCACCCGGGGGGCTCGCGGATGTTCCGCTGGGGCAGGAAGTCGGCGGAACCGGCCCGAGGGCCGGAAACCATCGGTCGTTACCGCCTTATCCGGCAGCTCGGCTCGGGGGGGATGGGCGTCGTCTTCGCCGCCCACGACGACCGTCTCGATCGTCCCGTCGCCATCAAGCGCATCCGCGAGGCATCGGGCGATGCCGGCCTGAGGGAGCGTCTGCTCCGCGAGGCTCGCGCCGCCGCCAGCATCAGCCATCCCAACGTCTGCCACGTCTACGAGCTCGCCGAGGAGGGCGACCAGCTCTACCTCGTCATGGAGCTGCTCACCGGCGAGCCGCTTTCCGAGCGCATCGCCCGCGCGCCGATTCCGCTGGCCGAGGGGTTGCAGATCACCCTCGGCATCCTCGCGGCGCTGGAGGCGCTGCACGCGCGCGGGGTGGTGCATCGCGATCTCAAGCCGTCGAACGTCTTTCTGACTCCGCACGGCGTCAAGCTCCTGGATTTCGGTCTGGCCCGCCCGTTGGTGGAGCAGCTCAAGACCGACGTGACGCTCACCGCTCCGGGCACCATCGTCGGGACGCCGCGATACATGCCGCCGGAGCAATGGGAGGGCGAGCCGTTCGTACCGGCCTCGGATCTGTTCGCGGTCGGCGCGATCCTGTTCGAGATGCTCGCGGGTAAGCCGGCCTTTCCGGGAACCACGATCATCGAAGTGTATCGCGCCGTGGCCATCGCCCAGCCACCCGCCCTCACCGGTGGCACCGAAGTGGTCGCCGCGGACCGGATCATCCAGCTCGCGCTGGCCAAGCGGCCCGGCGACCGCTATCCCGATGCCGCCGCGATGGCCCGCGAGGTCCGGTCCGCGTGGGCATTGATCGATACCGGCTCCAGCCCCCAGGCCCGGGCGCTGACTCGGCTGATCGTGCTGCCCTTCCGGGTGCTGCGCCCCGACCCCGAGATCGATTTCCTGGCCTTCAGCATCCCCGACGCGATCACGGGATCCTTGTCGGGGTTGGACGCACTGGTGGTCCGCTCGACGGCCGCCGGCCAGAGGTTCGCGTCCGAAGCCCCGGACCTGAAGGTCATTGCGGCCGAGGCCGGAGTGGACGTGGTGGTGACCGGGACCTTGCTGCGGGCCGGTGACCAGGTGCGGGTCGCGACCCAGATGCTGGAGGCGCCCAGCGGGACCCTGCTGAGCTCCAACACCGCCACGGTGAGTCTCGCCGACATCTTTCAGCTCCAGGACGACGTGGCGCGGAGAATCGTGGAGTCCCTCGCGATCCCGCTGTCCGCGCGCGATCAGCGGACACTCGGCCAGCATCTCCCGGTCGAGCGCCAAGGCCTACGACATGTACCTTCGCGCCAACCACCTCGGGGCCGGCACCTCGAATCCAGCCCGCCTCGTGGTCGCGCGCGATCTCTACCGAGGCTGCCTCGAGGAGGATCCCGGCTACGCCCCGGCTTGGGCTCGCCTGGGCCGGGTCTACCGCGTTCTGGGTAAATACGGCGCCGAGGGCCAGGCCGAGAACCTGGCGCTGGCCGAGGAGGCGTTCCACCGCGCGCTGGAGATCAACCCCGACCTCCCCATCGCGCACAACTTCTACACCTATTTCGAAATCGAGGAGCGGGGCCGGGCGCCCGAAGCGATGCTCCGCCTGCTCGAGCGAGCCGGCGGCGGGGCGGCCGATCCCCATCTCTTCGCCGGCCTGGTCGTGGCCTGCCGATTTTGTGGGCTGCTGGAGGCTTCGCTGGCCGCCGACCGCCGGGCCCGGCGGATCGATCCCGCCATCCAGACGAGCGTGCAGTACACCTATTGGGCGTTGTGCGACTACCAGCAGGCGGCCCTGCACGACGTCGAGGACATCCAGGCGGTCCGCCACGGCGCGCTGTGGATGATGGGACGGGAGGCGGAGGCTCTGGCCGGAGTTCGCGAGGCATTGAGCCACGCGCCCGGAAGCCTTGAGCACCGGATCGTCGAGTCTCAGCTCGCCGCCATGGAGGGCCGGCGGGACGACTGCATCCGACACGAGGAAGCCGTGCTCAGTGCCGGATTTCACGACCCCGAGGGCCTCCTCCTTCACGTGCGCGAGCTGGCCTACATCGGCGAGCCTGAGAGAGCGATCGGGCTGCTGAATCGGGTGGTCGCCGGGGGTACCATTGCCCGACCGCCCTCACCCGCGATCCCTGGCTCGATTCGTTGCGCAGCAGCCCTGAGTTCGTCCGCCTGGTTCGCCAGGCGGAGGCGGGGCACACGCGGGCGGCGGAAGCCTACCTTCGGGCGGGCGGGGAGCGCATCCTCGGAGTAGGGGCGGGATAGGGGTTTCCAGCCCCTCCCGCTTTCGCAAGAGGGCAGCGCCCGCTAATTTAGCCCCCATGCTCCGTGCTCTCCGACAGTGCCGCATCCTGGCATTCACGCTCCTCCTGGCCGCTCCCGGTCTGGGTGGAACGTGGCTGTCGGTTGCGCATCCCTGTCCGGTGGACGCCCCCTGGCTGGCGCAGGGCGGACACGGCGACCACGCGGCGCAAACCTCACACGGCCACGGGGATGCACCGGCCGATTCAGCCTCCTCCTGCAACTGCGTCGGCGCCTGTCAAAGCGGCTCGTCGCGCTGATCTCGATCTCCGACCGGTCCGACGGCGGTCCTCGCCGCCGCCGGCTGGAATACCTCTCCTTCCTCTCCCGATGTCGACACCCCGGTCCAGCCTCGGCTGCACCGGCACCCCCCAGCAACAGCTCCACCGATCGTCTGAGCGCGCTCCAGCGCGCCTTTCCGTAACGGCGTCGGCGCACTCCGCGCGGACCCATCGGACATCAGGCTCCGCCCATCGGACGGGCTCAGCGGTGGAGGACCCAATGATCAGTGGCAATGTGTTTCCTACGGGGAGCCTTGGTGGCGACCTGCGCCTGCACCATGGCGACGGGCGTTCGCGCCCAGGATCTCCGTGGTGGCGTGGAGGGGATCGTCATGAGCACGGACGGCGGCCGGCCGATCGCCGACGCCGCTGTAGGAATCTTCGGCCTGGGCCGGCAGGTCATGTCGGATTCCGCGGGACGGTTCCTGCTGACCGGCGTGAGATTCGGAAGCCAGCGGGTGGAGATCCGGGCGATCGGCTACCAGCCCGACGGCCCACGCGGTGACCGTGGTGCCGGGCGAAGTCGCGCGACTGGAGGTCCGGCTCAAGCCTGCGGTCGTCAACTTGCCCGAAGTCGTCGTGAGCAGCAGCCGGGAGGAGCAGCTCGCTTCCGCCACTCCGGTCAGCGTCGGCGTGATCCGGGGCGAGGAGATCCGCGAGACCCGCGGCCACCACCCGGCGGAGATCGTCAATCGCACGCCCGGCGTCTACGTGAGCAACTTCGGCGGCGAGGGACATGCCACCGCGATCCGACAGCCGATCACCACCAAGGCGCTCTACGCCTATCTGGAGGACGGGGTCCCGATCCGGTCCACCGGCTTCTTCAACCACAACGCCCTCTACGAGATCAACATCCCGCAGGCCGGACGGCTCGAGGTGATCAAGGGCCCGGGCACCGCCGTGTACGGCAGCGACGCGGTGGGCGGCGTGGTGAACGCCTTCACCCGGGATCCGTCGCCGCACCCCGAGGCGGAGGTGTTCCTCGAGGGCGGCAGCAGCACCTATGTCCGCGGGCTGGGAACGGCGAGCAGCACGATCGGCCGCAGCGGGTTTCGCGCGGACGTGAACGTCACCCGGGCCGACGGCTGGCGGGAGGCGACCCCCTACGACCGGCAGAGCGGCACGGTCCGCTGGGACTACGCCCTCAGCGACCGCAGCCGGCTCAAGACCGTGGCGGCCATCTCCCACATCGATCAGCCCGGCGACGGTGGGAGCGACCTGACCGCGGAGGACTTCAACAGCCTCCCGTCCCGCACCTATTCCCCGATCGCGTTCCGGCGGGTGATGGCGGCGCGCCTCTCGACCGAGCTCCAGGTGCGAGGGGAGACATCCTCCTTCGGCGCGACGCTGTACACCCGATACAATGAGCTCGACCTGCTTCCGTCCTGGCAGCTGAGCTTCGATCCCCAGGTCTGGGAGAGCCGGCACCGCTCGGTCGGTGTGCTCACCCGCTATCGCAGGCTGGTGGCGCCGCTGCGGACGAACCTCAGCACCGGCGTCGACCTGGAGTACACGCCCGGAAGCCGCCTCGAGACCGAGATCGCGCCGCAACGGGCGGGCGCAGGTCTTCACCGGCTACACCCAGGGCGAGGTGCAGTACGACTACGACGTCACTTTCTGGCAGGCGTCACCCTACGCCCAGGCCGACGTTTCGCTGCCCGGACGGGTGCAGCTGAGCGCCGGTGCGCGCTACGATCACATCGGATACGACTACGAGAACCGCCTTTCGGACCTGGCGACCGGCTTCCACCGGCGGCCCGCCTCCACCGGCGTCACCTTCGACCGCATCAGTCCCAAGCTCGGAGCGACCTGGGAGCTCGCGCCCAACGCGAACCTGTTCGCCTCGTACCGCGAGGCATTTCGCGCACCATCGGAGAGCCAGCTCTTCCGTCAGGGCTCGGCCGAGAACACGGTGGACCTGAAGCCGGTCCGGGCCCAGAGCTGGGAGGCCGGGTTCCGCGCAGCGCTGGCCGGAGTCGTGACCTTCGAGGCCACCGGATACAGCATGCGGCTCCGGGACGACATTCTCACCTTCTTCGACCCGGCCACCGGTCTCAGGCTCACGCAGAATGCGGGCGCCACCAACCATCGCGGCGTCGAAGTCGGACTCGGCGTGGGTCTCGTACCGGGTCTGCGCCTCGATGCCGCCGTCTCGTACGCCAAGCACTCCTATGTGGAGTGGAAGCCGCGGCCCGGCGTGGAATACACCGGCAACGAGATGGAGCTCGCGCCCCGGCTGCTCGGCAACGGGCGGCTCAGCTACAGGCCACCGTTCATGTCCAGCGGGCTCGTCGCGGTGGAATGGGTCAAGTTGGGCTCGTACTGGATGGATCCCGACAACACCCACAAGTACGACGGCCACGATCTGTTCAACGTGTTCGCGACGGTGCCGGTGATGGATCATCTGGAGCTGAGCGGCCGGGTCACCAACCTGGCCGACAAGCGCTTCGCGGAGACCTCGTCGTTCACCCAACAGCAGGGCGAGCGTTTCCGGCCGGGCGCGCCGCGGCAGTTCTTCCTCGGCGCCCAATACCGGTTCAATTGAGGGTCGAGATCATGCTGCGAAACTTCCGGTTGATCCCCGCCACAGCGGTCCTGCTCGCCGCGTGCGGCGGACTCGGCGCCGAAGGCCCCACGCGATTCACCCCGGCGCGCGTGGTCTCCCAGGAGACCGCGAACGGCGCCACTCCCATGTTCCTCGCCACCCCCGACGGCGGGCGGGTCGTGGCCTGGGTGTCCGCGCCCGACGGGGGCTCGGACGGCAGCCTGCATGTCTCCGTGACGCCGGCCGGCGCGCGGGCAGCGCTGCCGACGGTCACCGTGCGTGATCCCTTGGGCGCCATCGAAGCCCACGGAGAAGCGCCGCCGCAACTCGCCGCGGATGCGGCCGGGGGCATCTCGGTGCTCTACGCGGTGGGGAAGGAGGTTCCCGGCGAGCGGTTCCCCAAGAGCGCCCTCCGGTTCATTCGCTCGACCGACGCGGGACGCACCTGGAGTGAGCCGCGCACGGTCAACGACGGCACCGACTTCGGCTCGCACAATTTCCACGCCCTCACTGCGGCCCCGGACGGCTCGATCCTGGCGACCTGGCTCGATGCCCGGAGGGGGAAGTCCGGCGTCTGGATGAGCCGCTCCACCGATGGTGGGCGCACCTGGGAGGCCAACCGACCGATTTACACCGACCCGACCTGTCCCTGCTGCCGGACCGCCGTCGCGATCGCTGGGGACGGCACCATCTACGTTGCCTGGCGCGCGATCCTGGCCGGCGATGTCCGCGATGTGGTGGTCACCCGCTCCTCCGATGGCGGGAAGACCTGGGCGCCGCCGGTTCGGGCACGTGCGGACGACTGGGTCTACCCGGGATGTCCGCATGCGGGCCCCTCACTCGAGGTGGACGCCAAGGGCGGCGTGCACGTGGCCTGGTGGACTGGGAAGGAGGGTGAAGCCGGAGTCTATTACGCCAAGTCGACCGACGGAGCGAAGACTTTCGCCTCGCAGCCGATCGCCACCGGCAGCAGGGCGCGTCCCGCGCACGTGCAACTGGCGGTGGCGGGTGCCAGCGTCTATCTGGCCTGGGACGACGGTCTCGGCGAGATGCCGCGCATCCTGCTCCGCCGCTCCAAGGACGGTGGCGAGCGCTTCCGTGCCGAAGAGTTGCTGAGCGAGCCCGGGGTGGCGGCCAGCTTCCCAGTGCTCGCGGTGCACGGCGATTCGGTGGCCGTGGCCTGGAGTCAGACCACCGCCGCGGAGCACAGGGCCAAGCTCGCCGCCATGCACGACATGAAGGTCCCCAAGGCGGTGATGCCGCTGCCGCGGGTGGGGCAGTCGGAGATCCTGGTGCGGGTGGGGGCGATTTAGTGCGCTCCGCATAGCGTAGTCGAAACCGCGATGTCATCCTGAGCGAAGCGAAGGATCTTGCCGGCGAGGGTTCGATCTCGGCCGAGAGGATCCTTCTCTCGCTTCGCTCCCTCAGGATGACAGGGCAGGCATCGCCACCCTTTCGCGCGTCTTCCCGCGCCGCTACCTTCCCGCCCCGATGCCCTCCCGAGTTCCCCTGATGGACGATCGCGCGCTGGCCCGGACGCTGGCGCGCATGGCGACCGAGATCGTCGAGCGGGCCGCCGGTACCGAGGGGTTGGTGCTGGTCGGTATCCAGCGCCGAGGGGTCGAGCTCGCGGCTCGGCTCCGGGCTATGATCGCCCAGTCCGAGGGCGCGACGGTCCCCTGGGGCAAGCTCGACATCACGCTTTACCGCGACGATCTCCAGACGGTCGGACCCCGGCCGGTGGTCGGTGAGACCAGCCTGCCCGATCTCGACGGCAAGACCGTGGCGATCGTGGACGACGTGCTCTACACCGGCCGTACCGTCCGGGCTGCGCTGGACGAATGCTCTGATTTCGGCCGCCCGCGGCGCATCCTCCTCTGCGTGCTGATCGACCGGGGCGGCCGCGAGTTGCCGATTCAGGCCGACATCGTCGGACAGACGATCACCGCGGGTCCCGGCGACCGGGTGGACGTCCTGGTCTCCGAGCTCGACGGCCGCGACGCGGTCGAGCTGGTGCGCCGATGAGCGCCGAGCTGGGCAAGGATCTGGTCGGCCTCGAGCCGCTCAGCCGCGAGCAGATCCAGCTCATACTCGACACCGCCGAGCCGTTCAAGGAAGTGAGCGAGCGCGCGATCAAGAAGGTCCCCGCCCTGCGCGGCAAGACGATCGTCAATCTCTTCTTCGAAGCCTCCACCCGCACCCGCATCTCCTTCGAGTTCGCCGAGAAGCGGCTGAGCGCGGACACCGTGAACGTCGCCACCGCGGCCAGCTCGGTGAGCAAGGGCGAGACCCTGGTGGACACCGCCCGGAATCTCGAGGCGATGCGGATCGACATGGTGGTGATCCGCCACGGCGCCTCGGGCGCGGCGCAGTTTCTCGGCCAGCGCATCCGCTCCAACGTGATCAACGCCGGCGACGGCAAGCACGAGCATCCCACGCAGGGGCTGCTCGACATGCTCACGCTCCGGGACCGGTTCAAGCGAATCGAAGGGCTCAAGGTGGCCATCTGCGGCGACATCCTCCACAGCCGCGTCGCGCGCAGCAACATCTGGGGACTGACCAAGCTGGGCGCGCAGGTCGGCGTGTGCGGACCGAGGACCCTGCTGCCGCGCAACGTCCAGGATCTCGGCGTGACCATCCTGCCGCGAATCGAGGACGCGATCCAGTGGGCCGACGCGCTCAACGTGCTCCGGCTGCAGCTGGAGCGAATGGAGGGCGGATTTCTTCCCTCCCTGCGGGAGTACAACCGGGTCTTCGGGGTGACCACGGAGCGGCTCGCCAAGGCGCCCAAGGACCTGCTCATTCTCCATCCGGGGCCGATGAACCGCGGGGTGGAGATCGACAGCGACGTGGCCGACGGACCTCACAGCGTGATCCTGCCGCAGGTCACCAACGGCGTGGCGGTGCGCATGGCGGTGCTCTACCTGCTGGCGGGCGGCTCGCCCGACTGGGCCCATCCGGGTGGGGGAGGGGACTAGCGTGCGGCCGATCCTGATCCGCGGCGGGCGGGTGATCGATCCCGCGCGCGGCACCGACGAGGTCACCGACCTCTTCATCGCCGACGGCAAGGTGCAGGCGCTCGGCCGCGATCTCGGCCGGCCCGACGATGCTGTGGTGGTGGAGGCGGCGGCGAAGGTGGTCGCGCCGGGCCTGATCGACCTCCACGTGCATCTGCGCGAGCCGGGGCAGGAGGACCTGGAGACCGTCGCGACCGGTGCGATGGCGGCCGCTGCCGGCGGTTTCTCGGCGGTGTGTGCCATGCCGAACACCGACCCGGTCACCGACAATCAGGCCGCGGTCGGCTTCATCGTGAGCCAGGCTCAGCGCGCCGCGAAGGCGAGGGTCTACCCGTTGGGAGCGGTATCGCTCGGCCAGAAGGGCCAGCAGCTCGCCGAGTTCGGGGAGCTGGTCGGCGCCGGCGCGGTCGCGGTGAGTGACGACGGCAAGCCGGTCGCGTCCAGCCATCTCATGCGCACCGCCCTGGAGTACGCGCGAACCTTCGGCATTCCCGTCGCCGACCACTGTGAGGACCTCTCGCTCGCCGCCGGGGGCGCGATGCACGAGGGTCTGGTGTCCACCCGTCTGGGCCTCAAGGGGATCCCGGCCGCCGCGGAAGAGATCATGGTGGCTCGCGACATCCTGCTGGCCGAGCTGACCGGCGGTCACGTCCATCTCTGCCACATGTCCACCCGCGGCTCGGTCGAGCTGATCCGCCGGGCCAAGGAGAGTGGCCTCCGGGTCACCGCCGAGGCCTGCCCGCATCACTTTACCCTGACTCACGAGGCCTGCGAGGGATACAACACCAACGCGAAGATGAACCCGCCGCTTCGCGAGCCGGAAGACCGGGAGGCGATCCGGCAGGGCCTTCGCGACGGCACCATCGACGTGATCTGTACCGACCACGCGCCGCATCACTACGACGCCAAGGAGCGGGAGTTCGACGACGCGCCCAACGGCATCATCGGCCTGGAAACCGCGCTGGGCCTCGCAGTAACCGAGCTGGTCGACACCGGGTTGCTCTCGCTGGCTCTCCTGGTGACGCGGATGAGCGCCAGGCCCGCCAAGGTCTTCAACCTGCCTGGAGGTACCCTGGCGCCCGGGACCTCGGCGGATGTCGTGGTGTTCGACCCCGAGGTCATGTGGACGGTGCGGCCAGAGGAATTCTTCTCCAAGAGCCGCAACACCCCGTTCGCGGGGCGACGGCTCAAGGGCCGAGCCGAAACCACGATTGTCAGGGGGCAGGTGGTCTTCGCCCGCGGCAACGACTTAGTTAGATTTTAGGCGGTGCCATCGAGCCACATTCCAGGGAACAGATCGAAGCCCCTCGAGCAGAGGAACGCCTCGCCATGGCCACGGAAACCGACAACAGCATCGAAGCGCTTCTGCAGCAGCGGGCCCAGTTCGAGCAGTGGCTCGCCAAGCTCGACTCCACCGCCGACAAGGCGCCTCAGGCCGTCCGCCAGAAAGTGCGGGCGGACTACGAGCTGCGGTTGCGCGGTGTCATCGAACGGCTGCGCAGCCACGCCGCCACCATCTCGGACGAGCTGCACCGGCATCAGTCGACCCGAGGTGATCTCGACGCCCAGCGCCGCCACGCAGAAGAGGAGTTGGCGGAGGCCGAGGTACGCCACGTGGTCGGAGAGTTCGCGGACGACGAGTGGGGCCGCATCAGCGAGGAGAGCGACAGCAGGTTGCGTGGCCTGCGGGAGCAGCTGAAGACGGTCGGAAACGAGATCGCGCGTCTCGCCGAGGTCCAGGCGCTGATCACCGCGCCAGCCCGGGCGCAGGAACCCGTGGCGGCTGCACCATCGCCGGCGTCAGAGGATGTGATCGAGCGCTCGCCCCCACCACCGGCACCACCCCCGCCGGCCGCGGCCATCGCGGAAGCGCCGCAGCAGCGAGCCGCGCCCAAACAGCAGCCACCGCGCGTGCGCGAGCAGGATCATGCCGGCGCGGCGGTGGACGAGCTCGCGTTCCTGAAGTCGGTGGCCGACGAAGGAGCGAAGCCGTCGGCGCCGCGTCGGCCCAGCAATCCCGGCTCCACCGGATCGGCGCAGGGTTCCCGCGCAGTCGAGACGGCGCCGCCGCCGCAGAGCCAGGGAGGAAAAGCCGGAGCTCCCGGGGTGGCGAAGACGCTCAAGTGCGGCGAGTGCGGCACACTCAATCGGCCGACCGAGTGGTACTGCGAGCGGTGTGGGGCCGAGCTTGCCGGAGTGTGAACGGAACCACGTGACGCACTGGCAGTTACATACCGTAGCTCAAGTGATTTCGAGATCAATCGACGACCAGAAAAAAGGGCCCGGCATCGCCGGGCCCTTTCGCTATTCAACCCTTCGCTTTGGCCTTGAGCTTGGCCAACCGACTCTTCTGCCGCGCCGCCGCGTTGGGGTGGATCAGGTGCTTGCGGCCCGCGCGATCCAGCAGTTGCACCGCTTCGGCGTAGGCCGTCTCGACCTCGGCCCCGGTCGCGGAGCGCACCTTCTTGAGCGCGCCGCGAAGGCGGCTGCGCTGGGTGCGATTCTGCGCCGTCCGGGCGCGGGCCTGACGCATGCGCTTCTTGGCGGATTCGATTCGGGGCACGGCAACCTCGGTTAGCGGCGACTTCGCTCCGGCAATCCGTCCCGGAGCAGGAGGGCGGAAACATAGGTGCGACCCTACGCAAGGTCAAGCGGCGCGCCGCTTTGACTTGGCAACCCCGGCGTCATTGCTTAACCTTCCGCCGTCCCCGCCGAACAGGAACGCGACCTGGAAGCCCAGCTCAGCGAATTCATCCTCGCCCTGCCGATGCTCGTGTTCGCGATGACGGCGCACGAGTACGCCCACGCCGTCACCGCGCTCCGCCAGGGCGACGACACCGCCTACCTCCTCGGTCGGGTCACGCTGAACCCGATTCCCCACATCGATCCCTGGATGAGTCTCCTGCTCCCGGCGCTGCTCTGGTTCGGGTCGAGCGGACGGTTCACTTTCGGCGGCGCGAAGCCGGTTCCGGTGAACCCGCGCAAGTACCGGAAGTACGTGCGCGGCGACATCCTCGTTTCCTCCGCCGGGGTGATCACGAACTTTTTCCTGGCGTTCCTGTTTGCACTCGCCTTCGTGCTCGTTGGCGTCCTGTCGCGCGCGATGCCGGGCGCGGGTCCGGTGCTCGACACCGTCCAGCGGATGATGGTGCACGGCATCTGGCTGAACCTGATCCTCTGCTTCTTCAATCTCATACCGATCCCGCCGCTGGACGGGTCGCATCTCATGTATCACGCGTTGCCGCCGAAGGCGGGTAACTGGTACCGCGGGCTACAGCGGTTCGGCTATCTTCCACTCTTCGCGCTCATGTTCCTCTTCCAGCCGGTGGTGGGCATCCTGCTCACCCCGGCATACGCGGTGATGCGGATGCTCGCGCGCTTCATCGGCCCGTACCAGGTGGTGACCCCGCTGGCGGGACTCAACTAGCCTATGACACTCCCGGAAGCTCCGACCACCGCACTCGGCGCCGGCCCGGGTTTTGTCGTCCAGCTCGACGCCTACTCCGGCCCGCTCGACCTCCTGCTGCACCTGCTGCGCGAGGAGCAGATCGAGATCGCCGAGATCCCCATCGCGCGGATCGCCGACCAGTTTCTGTTGGCGGTCCACGAGCTCGGCCTCAATCAGGCCGCCGATTACCTGGACATGGCGAGCCGGCTGGTCCGGTTGAAGGCCCAGATGCTTTTGCCGCGACGGTCCGAGGAGGACGGCTGGGAGGACCCCCGCGCCGAGCTGGTACGGCGGCTGCTGGAGTACCAGCAGATTCGTGAAATCGCGGTCTGGATGGGTCGAACCGCGGAGCGCCGCGCGGAGCAGTTTGCGCGCGGGTATCTGCCGCCGCCGCCCGAGCTGCCGCCGCCGCCGCTCACGCTCGAGGCGTTCGACCTGCTCCAGGCGGTGGAGCGGGTGATCGCAGGGATCCGCACGCCGGTCCTGCACCGGGTGGTCGCCCGGCCGCTCGACGTCGAGGGGGCCACCCGGCGGATCGAGGAGCTGCTCGATCAGCATGAGGAGTTCGGGTGGCTGGAGGCACTCGGTCCGCGCCCCACGATCGTGGAGGTGCTCTCGCTGTTACTCGCGCTCCTCGAGCTCGCCAAGCGAGGCACCATCCGCCTCGCCCAGCCGTCTCCGTTCTCACCGATGGTGATCGCCCGTGACACCGCTCGCCCAGCTGCTTGAGGCCGCGCTCTTCAGCGCCGCCCGCCCACTCACCGCAGAAGAGCTGTCGACCCTCGACCCCGACGCCACGCTATCCGACGTGCGGGTGGCGCTGGAACAGATTCGCGAACACTACGACTTCGAGCAACACGGCGTCGAGCTGGCCGAAATGGCCGGTGGCTACCAGATCCTCACCCGGGCCGTGCATGCCGCGGCGATCGAGCGAGCCCAGTTCTCCGTTCGAGCCCCGAAGCTCACCGCGGCTGCTCTGGAGACGCTGGCGGTGATCGCCTATCGTCAGCCGGTCGGACGCGCGGAGATCGAGGAGATCCGCGGCGTCTCGGCCGGCGGCGTGCTGCGCTCCCTCCAGGAGCGTGGGTTGATCGAAGTGGTGGGTCGCAGCGAGGCGCTCGGACGGCCGATGCTCTACGGCACCGCCCCGATGTTTCTCGAGCTGCTCGGCCTCCGCGACCTGGCCGACCTGCCCCGTGCGGAGGAGCTGACCATCGCGCTCCATTCCCATCGGGCCGTAGCCGAGGGCGAGGACGACGCCGCCGCCTATGTCGAGGCGGAGTCGTGACCGAGATGCGGCTCCAGCGGGCGCTCGCCCGGGCGGGCGTCGCGTCGCGCCGGGCCGCCGAGGAGCTGATCGAGCAGGGCAAGGTGCGGGTGGACGGCGCGGTGGCCACTCTCGGCATGAAGGTGGATCCCGACCAGCAGCGCATCACGGTGTCGGGGCGCCAGGTAAAGCAGCGTCCGCGGCGATGGCTCGCCTTCCACAAGCCGATGGGGGTGGTCACTACCGCGTCGGATGAGGAAGGTCGCCGCACCGTTTTCGACTTCATTCCCGATCCGGCGGGCCTCACCTACGTGGGTCGGCTCGACGTGAACACGACCGGACTCCTGCTCTTGACCACGGATGGCGAAGCCGTCCACCGGCTCACCCATCCTCGGTATCGCATCGACCGTCGATACACCGCCCTGGTGCACGGCCGACCTACCGCGGAGATCACGGGTGCCGTGCGCCAGCAGGTGGTGGTGGACGGACGACCGGTCGTCACCAGTGAGGTGCGGGTCCGGCCGGGCACCGAGGGACGCAGCATCCTCGACGTCACCCTCGCCGAAGGGCGCAACCGCATCGTGCGGCGCTGGGCGGAGGAGATGGGGCTTCGGGTGGACCGGCTGGCCCGGCTTTCGTACGGCCCGGTGAGGCTGGGGGATCTGCCGCCGGGACGATACCGGCCGCTCACGCCTCGGGAGGAGTCGGCGCTGTACAAGGCGGTGCGGATGGATCCCGGCGGCGAATGAAACCGACCAGCGCCGCACGGCGTCCGGCGACAATCTCGGAGGACCACCGCTCGGCATGAGAGGCGTGGCCTCCGGCATGACACCTGCTCATCGGGGTCACACTCCTCCGACCCCGACTATCTTTCCCCGGTCCACACCCAGGAGCCCCCGAGCGTGAGCGCGCCGAAGCTGACGGAAATGCCAGCGGAGACGCTGCCGGTCGCCCGCATTCTCAAAGAGGTATCACGCCGCATCGTCGGGCAGGATGCCATGGTCGAGCGGCTGCTCGTCGGGCTCCTCACCGGCGGGCACGTCCTCTTGGAGGGGGTCCCAGGGCTGGCCAAGACGCTCGCCGTGCGCACGCTGTCCGAGATCATCCACGCCTCGTTCTCCCGGATCCAGTTCACCCCCGACCTCCTCCCCGCCGACCTGATCGGCACCATGGTCTTCGACCAGAAGACCCAGGACTTCCACGTCAAGAAGGGGCCGCTCTTCGCCCAGATCATCCTGGCCGACGAGATCAACCGCGCCCCGGCCAAGGTCCAGGCCGCGCTGCTGGAGGCGATGCAGGAGCACCAGGTGACCATCGGCGGCTCCACCTTCCCGCTGGACGAGCCGTTCATGGTGCTGGCGACGCAGAACCCGATCGAGCACGAGGGTACCTACCCGCTGCCCGAGGCACAGCTCGACCGGTTCATGCTCAAGGTGCGGGTCGGCTACCCCAGCCGCGACGAGGAGAAGGAAGTCCTCCTCCGCATGAGCAGCGGACACGAGATCACGGTCGAGCGACTGCTCCAGCCGGGCGCCATCCTCTCCGCCCGGGCGGCCATCGCCGAACTCTACATGGATCAGAAGGTGGTGGATTACATCGTGGATCTGGTCCGCGCCACCCGGGATCCGGGCAGCGTCGGCCTGCTCGAGCTCAGGCCGCTCATCGCGTTCGGCGGGTCCCCGCGGGCGTCCATCGCGCTGGCCCAGGCCGCTCGGGCCCACGCCTTTCTCCGGGGACGCGCCTACGTCGTTCCGGAGGACGTCCGAGCGCTCGCGCCCGACGTCCTCCGCCACCGCATCGTGCTCACCTTCGAGGCCGAGGCCGAGGACCTGACGACCGACGACGTCGTGGCCAAAGTCCTCGGCGCGGTGAGAGTCCCGTGAAAGCGTGAACGGTGAACAGTGAAAGGTAAAAGGGGGACCACGTCTCCGAAGCTGTTCCTTTTCACTTTTCACTGTTCACCTTTCACGCTTTTCTGACTATGTCCGTTACCCCTGAAATCCTGAAACAGGTCAAAGCGATCGAGCTCCGCACCCGCGGGCTGGTCGGAACTCTGTTCGCCGGGGAATACCGCTCGGTGTTCCGGGGGCAGGGAATGGAGTTCGCCGAAGTGCGCGCCTACGAGACGGGTGATGACTTCCGATCGATCGATTGGAACGTGTCGGCGCGGCTCGGGAGCCCGTATGTGAAGACCTTCACCGAGGAGCGCGAGCTGACTCTCATGCTCCTGGTGGATCAGTCGGGCTCCACCCGCTTCGGTGAGCCGGTCACCAAGGCGTCGCTCGCGGTGGAGGTGGCCGCGGTGCTCGCGCTCGCGGCCGCCTTCCATAACGACCGGGTCGGCGCGCTGCTCTTCTCCGACCAGGTGGAACGGGTGATCCCGCCAAGAAAGGGCCGCAAGCACGCGCTCCGCGTCATCCGCGACCTGGTGGCGTTCGAGCCCGTCGGCCGGCGGACCAACCTCGCGGCCAGCCTATCCTATGCCAGCCGGCTGTTACGGCACCACAGCATCGTCGTCGTGCTGTCGGATTTCATCGCCGAAGGTTGGGAGCGACCGCTCAGGCGCCTCGCGGCGCGGCACGAGGTGGTGGCCATCACGGTGGACGATCCGCGCGAGCATGTGCTGCCCGACGCGGGCTGGATCGAGATGCTCGATGCCGAGTCCGGACGGCGTGTGCTGGTGGATACCGGCAGCCGCGACGTGCGAACCCGCGTGACCGGACTTGCCGCCAGGAGACGGGAAGAGCGGAGTCGCACCCTCACCTCGGTGGGCGCCGACGAGGTGCCGCTGGAGACCGGCCGCGACTACGCGCTCCCCTTACGACGGGCGTTCGCCCGACGGGCTCGCCGGATCCATCGGGGATGACCGTCCAGGCGATCCAGGGCGACGTACCGACGGTGGGCGACACGATCTGGGTCACCCGCACCGTGGAGCTTCCTCCCGGCCGGAGCCTGCGTGCCGCCGAGTGGGAGGTCGCCGATCCGGTCGAGCTGTTGGGGCCGCCGCGCATCGCCCTCAAGGGCGGGTCGGCCGACGTGTCGTATCCGCTGGCGATCTGGCGCTCCGGGTTCCACACGGTCCAGGTGCCTGGACCGCTCTTGCTCTCCTCCGATGGCCAGGTGGATTCACTCCGGCCGGAAGTGGTAACGCTCCATGTTGCGAGCGTCCTTCCGCGTGTGGCCACCGACACCAGTCTTCGTCCGCAGCCCCGGGCCGAGTTCGTCCCCCGGCCGGCCACGACCCCGGTTCCCCTGATCCTTCTTCTTATCCTGGCCATCGCGTTGCTCGCGCCCATCCACTGGTGGTGGCGCCGCCGCGGTCGCCCCGTTCGGAAGGCGACGGCCACGAAGACGGCCGGCCCGGTCAAGCCACCGCTCGAGCGGTGGGCGGACGCCGGCGAATCCCGGGCGGTTGCCGCCGCCGCCACCTCCCGGCTCCGGACCGCGCTCGCCGTCAGGTTGCCGGGTGCGCTGCCCTCGCTGGATACCGAGGCGGTGCTGGCCCACGTCGCCGAACAGCGACCCGACTGGCCGTCGGCCGAGCTCGCCGACGTGCTGCGGGCTCTCGACGCGGCGCGATTCGGCATTGGCCCGCTGCCTGATGCGATCGGGCTGGCACGCTGGGCGGCAGAGCTCGAGCCCCAGCTGGCACAGGAGGTAGCGTGACCTTCGCGCGCCCCGTGCTGCTGCTCCTGCTGCTGGCGATTCCCCTCTGGGCCTGGCGCCGGCGCCGCCAGGACGTGCCGGCCGCCAGCTTCAGCGACGTCAGCCTGCCCGCGGCCGTCTCCGCCAATCGATGGTGGGTGGTCCTGCCTCCCGTATTCCGCGCGGCAGCCCTGGCCGCGCTCGCCATCGCGGCGGCGGGCCCCCGAGTCGGCGGAGACACGGTCGAGATGAAGCAGGAGGGCATCGCGATCGTCATCACCATCGACATCTCCAGCAGCATGCTGGCGGAGGACTTCGCGCCGTCGAACCGCCTGGAGGTCGCCAAGCGGCAGGCGGTCGGCTTCGTCCGGGGACGGTCCGCCGACCGGATCGGGCTGGTCGCGTTCGCCGGTGAGGCGCTGACCCAGGTGCCGGTGACGCTGGACTATCCCGTCGTAGAGCAGGCGGTGATGGACCTCAAGATCGGAAGCCTCGAGGACGGCACCGCGATCGGCAGCGGGCTCGCCACCGCGGTCAATCGGCTCCGGCGGGCCCCCGACAAGTCCAAGGTGATCCTGCTGCTCACCGACGGGGAGAACAACAAGGGGTTGATCGATCCGCGCACCGCCGCGCAGACCGCCGCGGCCTTCGGCATCAAGGTGTACACCATCGGCGTCGGCACCATTGGCGAAGCGCCCATTCCCACGGGGCGCGGGCTCGGTGGGTTCCGCTATGAGCTGCTCCCGGTCCGGATCGACGAGCCACTCCTCAGGGAGATCGCCGCCCAGACCGGCGGACGCTACTTCCGCGCCCGCGACAGTGAGGCGTTGAGCCGGATCTTCCGCCAGATCGACGCACTGGAGAAGACGCCGATCCAGGTGACGCGCTACACGCGCTACGACGAAGCCACCCGGCCGCTGATTCTGTTGGGTCTGGGCGCGCTGGCACTCGAGCTGCTCATCGGGAGCACGCTGGTGGTGCGGGTGCCATGAGCTTCGATATGCCGCTCCTCCTCTTCCTGGCCCCCGCAGTCGCCCTGGCCGTCGGGTTCGGCGCCTGGCTGGGTCGCGGCCGCCGGATCCACCTCGCCCGGCGCTGGTCACCAGCGCTGGCCAAGCTGGCGAAGGGGCGCGGCGGCTGGGCGCCGGCGCTCCTCGCGATCGTGGCGTTTCTGGCCATGGTCGGCCTGGCGGGACCCCGCATGGGGCGGACCGAGATCACCACCGAAACCCGGGCCTTGAGCCTGGTCTTCGCGGTGGACATCAGCCGCTCGATGCTGGCCGAGGACGTCAGCCCCAATCGCCTTCAGCGATCGGTCCGAGAAGCGCGGCGTCTCATCGAGGATCTCGGCGGCGACCGGGTCGGCTTGATCGCCTTCGCCGGACAGAGCTACATCCTCGCGCCGCTCACCGTGGACGGCGGCGCGATCCGGATGTATCTCGACGCGCTCGATCCGGAGCTCGCGAGCAGCGGTGGATCCAACCTGCGCGCCGTCCTCGCGCAGGGCAGTCAACTCCTCGGCGCCACCACCGACGCGGCCGACCGCGTCCTCGTGGTCTTCACCGACGGCGAGGCGCACGACACCCTGCCGGAGATCGTGGGGCAGGCCGAGGCGCTCAAGGATCTCGGGGTCAGGCTCATCGTCGTGGCGGAGGGGAAATCGGAGCCGGTCCGGATCCCGATTCGCGATAGCGCCGGCACGATCACGGAGTACAAGCAGGACGCCGAGGGCGCGGTGGTCCGGACCCAGCGGCGGGACGACATCCTCCGGGCGATGGTGGATGCGGCCGAGGGCACCCTGGTGCCCAGCGAGGTGCCGGATCAGGCGGGAGCGGTCCGGGATCTGGTCGCCGCGATGAAGCGGAGCCCGTCGTCGGAGACCCGCACCGCCGACCTCGTTCCTCGCGCCTGGATTCCGGTTCTCGCGGCGGTGCTGCTGCTCATACTGTATACCATCGCGCGGCCCGGCCCGGCGCTCGTGGGTCTGGCGGGCATTCTGATCGCCGGGGAGGTCGCGACCGCTCAACGCCCCGCCGCGGGCGACCGCGCGCTCGCCGCGGGCGATCCGGCGGGCGCCGCGGCGGCCTTCCTCGCAGAGGCCGGGAGAGGAACGGCGCGGGACACGGCCTTCTACAACGCAGGAACCGCCGCGCTGGAGGCCGGCCGGCTCGACGTCGCGCGGGGCGCCCTCGCGGAGGCGGCGAAATCCCTGGACCCCGCGCTCCGTTACCGCGCGCTCTACAATCTCGGACTCGTCGGGATCCTCGCGGCCGAGGGCGACACCACACGGCAGGAGGAGTTCCTGGATGACGCGGTCGACCGCCTGCGCCAGGCGCTGCTGCTGGAGCCCTCATCTGCCCGGGCCAAGTGGAACCTCGAGCTAGCCGATCGCCGCCGTCCACCGCCGCCGAGCGGAGGTGGTGGGGGCGGTGGCGGGACCCCACCGCCGACCGGGGGCGGCGGCCAGCCCGAGCCGCGGCGCGAAGGCGAGACGCGACGCCAGGGTCTCTCCGAAAGCCAGGCGGAGCAGATCCTCAATTCCATGGAGCGCCGCGAGCGTGAGACTCGCGCCGAGCAGCAGCGTCGGCTGCAATCGGGCTCGGCGGGGGGAGTGAA
Organism: uncultured Gemmatimonadales bacterium; assembly: GCA_963844445.1. GTDB lineage: Bacteria > Gemmatimonadota > Gemmatimonadetes > Gemmatimonadales > GWC2-71-9 > CAVVWJ01. The sequence goes on along the minus strand of CAWJOB010000002.1, from coordinate 260,505 downwards.
AGACTGGTGATCGCCTTGCTGCTGCTGGCCGCGCTCGCCCAGGGTGGACCGCCCACGCTCGACGCCTCGGTGGACGAGGACCGGGTCTCCGTCGGGGAGGACCTGGTCTACTCGCTTCGCGCGGTGAGCCATTCACCGCTGCCGATGCAGGTGAGCGTGTCGCCGTTCAACGGCCTCGAGATCGTCTCTCGAAGCGAGCGGTCCGAGGTGTCTCTCGGCCCCAACCCCACCCGCACCACGGTGCTGGAGGTCCGCCTCCGGGCAGTGCGCCCGGGCCGGTGGCAGGTGGGTCCCGCGAGGGCGGTGCAGGGAAGGGACACGGTCGAGGCCGCGGCGATCGTCGTGGATGTGATCGCGAGCCGGGCGGCGACCGCATCCACCCTGAGCCCGCGGCTCAAGCTCCTGCTCGCCCACGCGAGGCCGCCAACGGCGGGGCAGGCCGCGGTGGACCTCATCGTGTCGGCCGACTCCGTCCGCGTGGGCGAGCAGGTGGACGTCGTGACCGCCGCGTGGTTTCCGCGGGACCTGCGCCTGCAGCTTCGCCGTCCCCCGACTCTGCAACCTCCGGTCATCGACGGCGTGTGGAGTTATCCCCAGGCCGCGCCGGCGGGCATCGCGGCGACCCGGAACATCGCCGGCAGGTGGTATGACCTGTTCGTCGCCCATCAGGTGGTCTTCCCGCTGCTTCCGGGCACGGTGCCCATCCCTCGCGCCACGCTCAAGTACAGCACGCCGGTCGCCCTCCAGTTCTTCAGCCAGGAAGAGCGCTTCGCGCTGACCAGCCGGGCGGACACCCTCGCGGTGCAAGCACTCCCGGACGCGGGCCGGCCTCCGGGCTTCAGCGGGGCGATCGGCTCCGGGCTCGAGCTCGATCGCAGGGTGACCCCGGTTGCGACCCGCGTCGGGGAAGGCGTTACGGTCGAGCTGTCCCTCGCCGGCGAAGGGAACACCGCGCTTTGGCCCGCGCCAGCCATGCGATGGCCTCAGAATGCCCGCGCATACAGCGACAAGGTCGAGGAGCGGGTCGGCGCGACTGGAGGCCGGATCGGTGGAACGAAGACATTCCGCTATCTGGTCGTTCCGGACTCGATCGGGGCGCTCGCGCTCCCCGCGGTGAGCTACGTCTATTTCGACCTGGCCTCGAACCGCTACCTGACCGCCGCGGTGCCGGCGGCTTCGGTGGCTGTCGCTGCCGGAGGCGAGGCCACGGCCTCCACCGCGCTGCCGCCAGAGATCCTTCGTGGCGGCAGCCCGTCCATCGCCTGGCGGCTCGGACACGGCATTCCGGACTGGGTCTGGCTACTGATACTGCTCGCTCCACCGACCGCGCGAGCGTTGCGGGGCAGATGGTCGCTTCCACGCCGGCGCCCGTCTCGTCGGCCGGCCGTCGATTTGAAGAGCGCCGAGGAGGAGCTCGATGCCGTGGTCCGGACGCTTGTCCCGGATCCGCACCGGCGCTCGGGCGCAGGCCTCGCTGCCGCTGTTCGCGCCGCGGGTGCCGACGCCGCGCTGGCGGGTCGAGTCGCCGCCGCTCGCGAGCGTCTGCTGGCGCGAAGGTACGGTCCGACCGCGGGTGGCCCTGACGACGACGCGCTTACCACCGAGGTGCGCGAGCTGGTCCGGAGCCTCGGCGGATCGCTCCGAGGCTGGGCCGGTCGCGCGGTGGCGGTGGTGCCGCTGGTGGCGGCAGTCTGGTCCGCGTCGATCCTGGCGCAAGCGCCATCGCCGGAAGCCCTGTACCGGGAAGGCTCCCTGCGAGCCGCGGCGGAAGGATTTACCCATCGAGCCGAGCGTGAGCCGGCGGTGGCCGCGCACTGGTACAATCTCGGCGCCGCGTACTACCGTCTGGGCCAGGATGGCCGAGCACGGGCGGCGTGGCTCCAGGCACATCGCCTGGCCCCGCGCGCGGCCGCCGTCACCCAAGCCCTTCGGCTGACGCCCCCGCCGGACGCGACCTCCGCCCGATGGACCTGGAGCCCGCCGGTGACGGCGGAGGAGCTGCTGCTCCTCGGGGTGCTGGGCTGGGTGGCCGGATGGCTCGGGTGGACGCTCCGGCCGCGGGTGCGCGAGCGGTGGCTGGTCCTCCTGGTCTTCTCGGCCGCCGCCGTGTTGGCGGGATTGGCGCTCCGCAGCTGGCTCCGCGAGCCGCTCGCCATCGTGCTGGAGCGGACGACCCTCCGCCTCTCGCCCCACGGCCTGGCGCCCACCGTGACGTCATTGGAGTCCGGCGGCGCGGTACGAATCATTCGCCACTCCCCCGGATGGGTCATGGTCGAGGCCCCCGGCGAGCAGCGGGGCTGGCTCGCCGACGAGGCGGTCGCGGCCGTCGGCGGCTAGATTCTCGCGATGGCCCGCCGCATCGCCATCCTGCCCGACGCCGTGGCCGACCAGATCGCCGCTGGCGAGGTGGTCGAGCGCCCCGCGTCCGTCGTGAAGGAGCTGGTGGAGAACGCGCTCGACTCCGGCGCCAACCACGTCAGGGTCGAGCTGGAGCAGGGCGGCAAGATCCTGGTGATGGTGAGCGACGACGGCAGCGGGATGGGACGGGAAGACGCGGTGCTCGCGCTCGACCGCCACGCGACGAGCAAGGTGAAGAGCGTGGCCGACCTGGTCGGCGTCGGCACCTTCGGCTTCCGCGGCGAAGCGCTGCCCGCGATCGCCTCTGTTTCCCGCTTTACCTTGACCACGTCCGAAGGGGACGGTACCGCCACCGAGCTGAGCGTCACCGGCGGCCGCCTCGACCGGGTAGCGGACGGCGCCCGGCAGCGGGGCACGACGGTCGCGGTTCGCGGAATTTTCTTCAACACACCGGCCCGGCGGAAATTTCTGCGCTCGGTATCGAGCGAGACCCGAGCCGCCCACGAGGTCGTCGCGACCCTCGCGCTCGCCCATCCCGGCGTCGGCTTCGAGCTCCACGTAGATGGCGCCTGCCGCCTCGTCGTCCCGCCTGACCAGACGCTGGAGGAGCGACTCTCGGCCGTGTGGGGCGCCGGCCTCGCTGGGAGCCTCGTACCGGTGAGTTACGCGGCAGGCGCATTCCGGGTAACGGGATTCGCCCAGCGCCCGGGTGACGCGCAGCCCACCGGCCGACGGACCCAGCTCTTCGTGAACGGCCGGCCCTTCAAGGACCCGTTCCTCGTTCGAGCGGCCGAGGCTGGTTACCGCTCCGCGATCCATCCCGGCGACCGGCCCTCACTGCTGCTGAACATCGACGTCAACCCGCATGACGTGGACGTGAACGTGCACCCTGCGAAGCTGGAGGTCCGCTTCCGCGACCGCATAGGCGCCGAGCGCGTGGTCGAGGAGGCCGTGCGCGACTCCCTCGGCGTCCTGGCCGCCGCTGTCCGGGTCGGCGACTGGCGCCCGGCCACGATCGGGCAGGGCAGCGACGGCTTCGCGGCCGGGCAGACCGTGGACGCCCACGATCTCTTCGCGCCTCCCGACCCCGCCTCACCCGACGCAGCGGGCGCGGTGCAGCCGGGGGCGGGATTTTCGGTCCCACTGCTTCAGGTGTTCGACACGTACATCCTCTATGAGGCACCGGAAGGCGTGGTGATCGTCGATCAGCACTCGGCCCACGAGCGGGTGCTGTACGAGCTGGTCATGGCCCAGCTCACTGGCGCCGATCCTCCGGCTCAACGGCTGCTCCTCCCCCTCACGCTGGAGCTGACCGACGAGGAGCTCGACGCCGTGGAATCCCACGGCGAGGAGCTGCGGCGCGTGGGTTTCGAAGCCGAGCCCTTCGGCGGCCGGTCCGTGGCGGTGCACGCGGTGCCCTCGCCGCATCCCAGGTTCGATGCCGAGGCGTGCTTCCGGGAGACCGTCGCCGACCTCGCGCGGGGACGCTTCGGGGGGTGGGCCAATCGGCTGGAGCGGTTCGCGGCCACCTACGCCTGCCGCGCCGCCGTAAAGGCCGGGCAGCGGCTGGACCAGCGGGAGATGCGGGAGCTGCTGCTTCGCCTCTTCGCCACCGACCTGCCCCCGCACGATGTGCACGGCCGTTCGACGATCGTCCAATTGCCGCGAGAGGAGCTGGAGCGCCGCTTTGGGCGACGCTAGGGTCCCGGTGATCGTGGGACCGACGGCGGTAGGGAAGACCGCAGTCGCGCTCGCCCTTGCAGCGCACCTGCCGGTGGAGGTGATCTCGGCCGATTCCCGGCAGATCTACCGGCGGCTCGATATCGGAACCGCCAAGCCGACCCGGAAGGAGCGCGCCCGCGTCACCCACCACGGACTCGACGTGGTCGAGCCCGGTACCCGGTACAGCGCGGGGCGGTATGCCCGCGACGCCGTGACATGGATCGAGGAGACTCGGAACCGTGCCAGGCTCCCGATCGTCGTAGGGGGGACCGGGCTCTACATTCGAGCGCTGGTGGAAGGGTTGTTTCACGAGCCCGAGCTCCACCCCGGCCGCCGGCGGTCGCTCGATGCATTCGCGTCGCGCCTCGAACCGCTCGAGCTGCTTCGCTGGGCCGGCCGGCTCGACCCGGGGTTCAAGGGTGGCGGGCGCCAGCGAGCGGCACGGGCGATCGAGGTCGCCCTCCTCACCGGATACCCGCTCACCCACTGGCAGGAGGCGGCGCGCGCCAGAGGCGCGATCCGGCCGTGGTACGTCGTGCTCACGGTGCCGCGGCAGGTCCTGCACCAGCGGATCGCTCGGCGGGCGGAAGAGATGGTACGGCGGGGGCTGATCGAGGAGGTGGCCGCCGTGCTCGCGGAAGGGCATCCCCCGTCGGCGCCGGGGCTCGACGGCATCGGCATTCGGGAGGCGGTCGAGTACCTGCACGGCCGGCGGGAGCGCGGCTCCGTCGCCGAGGCCATCAGCATCAGCACCCGGCAGTACGCCAAGCGGCAGGAGACCTGGTTCCGACATCAACTGGTGGGCGACGTGGTCACCCTGGACGCGACCCGGCCGCCGGAGAAGCTGGCGGGGGAAATTGCAGGGCTGTGGAGATGACATGAGGCTCGTAGGCGCGATAATTCACGGGGTATCCCGAGTAGGTTTCCCCCTAGCGACCACCTGATACCCGGGGTCCCATGCGACTCGGCATCACCTGCTATCCCACGTACGGCGGCTCCGGCGCCGTGGCCACCGAGCTGGGCCTCGAGCTCGCCCGCCGGGGCCATGAAGTGCACTTCATCACCTATGACTCCCCGTTCAGGCTCCGCGGTTACGCGGAGCGGGTGTACTTCCACCAGGTCGAGACCCGGATGGGGCGCTATCCGCTCTTCGACCACTTTCCGTACACCCTCGCGCTGGCGTCGAAACAGCACGAGGTGGCGATGCGGGAACAGCTGGAAATCCTCCACGTGCACTACGCCATTCCTCACGCGACCACCGCGTTCCTGGCGAGGGAGATGCTGCGGGGCGAGCGGGACGTCCGGGTGATCACGACGCTGCACGGCACCGACATCACGCTGGTAGGCCAGGAGTCGAGCTTCTACGCCATCACCAAGTTCTCGATCGAGCGCTCCGACGCCGTGACGGCGGTGTCCTCCTATCTGCGCGACGAGACGTATCGGGCGTTCGGCTGTGTGAGCTGCGACCTCAAGGTGATCCCCAACTTCGTCAACCTGAACGAGTATCAGCCCGGCGAGCCGAGCGGCCGTCTGGGGCTCGCGCCGGCGGATCACAAGCTCATCACCCACGTCTCCAATTTCCGTGAGGTGAAGCGGGTCAAGGACGTCGTCCGAGTCTTTGCCCGCATTCATCGCGCGATGCCCGCGACCCTGGTGATGATCGGAGATGGCCCCGAACGAGTCGACGCCGAAAACGAGGCTCGCGAGCTGAACGTGAGCCAGGACGTGAAGTTTCTCGGCCGGCTGGACTCGGTGGCATCGCTGCTCCAGGCGAGCGATCTGTTCCTGCTGCCCTCCCAGACCGAGTCATTCGGCCTCGCAGCCCTGGAGGCGATGGCCTGCGGGTCGCCGGTGGTTGCGAGCCGCGCCGGCGGGCTCCCTGAGGTGGTGGATGACGGGGTGAACGGGATCCTCGAGCCGGTCGGCTCGGTGGAGGCCATGGGACGGCGCGCGGTGGAGCTGCTCCGTGCCCCGGAGCGGCACGCCGCCATGCGCGGGGCCGCGATCGCCAAGGCCACAGAGTTCTCCGCCGACCGAATCGTGCCGCTGTACGAGTCCCTTTACGAGGAGGTAATCCGGTGAGCCGCCGACATGACGCCTGAGCTGCTCGCCAAAGCGGTCATCCTCGGCCTGGTCGAGGGAGTCACCGAGTTCATCCCCGTCTCCTCCACCGGCCACCTGATCGTGGTAAGTGAATGGCTCGGAAAGGTGGATGAGCGAGCCAAGACTTTCGACATTTTCATCCAGCTCGGCGCCATCCTCGCCATCGTCTGGCTCTATAGAGTCCGCTTGACACGTGCGGCCAGCGCCGCCAGACGCGATCCGGCGAGCCGGCGGTTCTTTCTCAATCTCGCGATCGCCTTTCTACCCGCTGCGGGAGTCGGCTTTCTGATCCACGGCTGGATCAAGGAGCGGCTCTTCAACACCCCGGTGGTGGCCTGGGCGTTGGTCCTGGGCGGCATCGCCATCCTCCTCATCGAGCGCTGGGGCCCGCCGACCAGGTACCGGGAAGTCACCGACATCCCCCGGACGACGGCACTCGGCATCGGGATGGCCCAAGTCCTGTCGCTCGTTCCCGGCGTCTCTCGGTCCGGGGCCACGATCATGGGGGGGTATGCGCTGGGGCTGTCGCGGACCGCGGCCACCGAGTTCTCCTTCTTTCTCGCCATCCCCATCATGTTCGCGGCCACGCTCTACGACCTGATGAAGAGCGCCGGCGCGCTGGCGGCGTCGGATGTCCCGTTCTTCGCCATCGGGTTCGCAGTCTCGTTCGTCTCCGCGCTGATCGTGGTGAAGGCCTTCCTGGCCTACGTGTCGCATCACACGTTCGCGGCCTTCGCCTGGTACCGCATCGCGTTCGGTGCGATGCTGCTCTGGTTCTCGCGCTGAGAGAAATGGCCCAGCTCATCCGGCTGTCCAGTGTCACCTCGACCATGGATCTGCTGCACGGCCTCGCCGCGGACGGGGCCGAAGCGGGAACAATGGTCGTGGCCGGGGAACAGACCGGCGGGCGAGGCTCTCGCGGTCGCGGCTGGCGCTCGCCCCCGGGCGGCCTCTGGTTGGGCGTGCTCTTCCGGCCGCAGGCCGTCGCCGGCGTGGAGCTCCTGGGGCTCCGGATCGGCCTGGCCGTGGCGGATGCGCTCGAGGCTTTGGCTCTCGCCCCGTCGGTCCACATCAAATGGCCCAACGACCTCATGATCGGCGAACGCAAGCTGGGTGGGATCCTTTGCGAGGCCCGGTGGCAGGGTGAGTCGCTCGCGTGGGTGGTGGCGGGGGTGGGGATCAACGTCGCCAACGTGATTCCGGACGATCTGGCCGGGATCGCCATCGCATTGGTCGAGCGGTTCCCGGCAGCCACGCTCGAGATGCTCGAGCCCGAGGTCACCGCCCGACTCCGCGCCCTGGACGCCGACTCCGATCGGCTCGCGCCCGCGGAGTTGGCGGGCCTCAGACGTCGGGACTGGCTCCACGGACGGCATCTCCGAGCCCCCGCAGCGGGCTGGGCGGCCGGCATATCCGAGGAGGGAGCCCTACTCGTGCGCGGCGACGACGGCGCGGTCATCGCGGTCCGGGCTGGAACCGTCGAGTTGGACGACCACTCCTTGATCCCGTAGCTTCGAGTCATGCTTCTCACCCTAGATATCGGCAACACCGAGATCACCGTGGGCCTGTTCCACGGCGATGCTCTCGAGGCCCACTGGCGGCTCACGACCAACCCCGACCGGACACCGGACGAATGGTCGAGCGCCATCGGCGGGTTCCTCATCCAGGCGGGGCACTCGCCCAACGAGGTCAAGGCCGTGTGTCTCGCATCGGTCGCGCCGACTGTGACACAAAGCGTGATAGAAGGGATCGCCACGGCGACGGGCCGGACTGGTGTGGCGGTTCACGCGCGATCTCCGCTCCCGGTCAAGCTGGACGTGGACGAGCCGCTCACCGTCGGCGCCGACCGTATCGTCAATGTCCTCGCCGCGGTCGAGCTCTATCACGCCGACGTCATCGTGGTGGACTTCGGCACGGCCACCACCTTCGATTGTATCACCGCCGACGCGCGCTTCCTCGGAGGCGTGATCATGCCGGGGCTCCGCACCGCCGCCGATCAGCTCACCCGACGCGCGGCCAAGCTTCCGGCTACCGAGCTGAAGGCCCCCGCACGGGTCATCGGCCGCCGCACGGAGGAATGCATCCAGGCCGGCGTGCTGTTCGGAGCCGCCGACGCGGTGGACGGCATCGTGCGAAGGATCCGCGCCGAGTGGCCCGCCGGCGACTCGCCCCGGGTCGTGGCCACGGGCGGACTCGCCGCCGTCGTGGCGCCGCTCACCACCTCCATCGAGCACACCCATCCGGACCTGACGCTTCAGGGCCTTCGGATCGCGGCCCGGCACCTCGGCCTCAGCTGGTGAGCCGGGCCCGCGAGGCGGGGTATCGCCTGTTCGGGTCTAGGCTCGACTACCTCCTCCATCTGCGCCCCCTCGAATGGCCCATCATGGCCGCCCACACGACGGTGGGATATCTCCTGGCGGTCGGACTGGATGGCGCGGCGCAGGGTGAGCGTTTGGCGCCTGCACTGGCCGGACTCGCGCTCTGGGTGGGTTGTCTCAACGGCGGCACGCTGGCGCTCAACAGCGCCTTCGACCGGGACGAGGGCGACATCGCCTACCTCCGGAGTCCTCCGACCCCGCCCGCCCACTTGGCCGCGTTCGCGCTGCTGCTGATGGCCGCGGGGCAGGCGGCGGCCTTCGCCCTGCCCCCCGCGTACCAGGCTGCGTACGCCGTCTGCTTCCTCCTCTCCGTGCTGTATTCAGTGCCCCCGATGCGGCTCAAGGCCGTCCCCGGCGCGGACTGGGTGATCAACATGGTGGGCTTCGGGACACTCACCCCATTCGCCGGGTGGGCCGCGACCGGCCGACCGATCGAGACCACCGACGCGATCGTGCTGCTCGCCTTCTGCCCGCTCTTCGCCGCCCTCTATCCGCTCACCCAGCTCTATCAGATGGAGGAGGATGCCCGACGCGGCGACCGCACACTGGCGCTGATCCTCGGCGTGCGGCGTAGCCTGAACGCGGCGATCATCGCCGCCGCCGTGGCCTTCGCCCTGTTCGCCTGGGCGGGGATCCGGTCGGCCTGGTCGACGCCCTCCTCCCCCGGCTGGCGCTGGGCCGCGTTGGGAGGTGCATTGCTGGTCTGGCTCGCCGTCCTCTGCCCATGGCGAGCGCTGGCGGGAAAGCTGTCCCCGACGGAGCACCAGCGACGGATGTATCACGCCCTCGCCGCGTGGGCGGTGACCGATCTCGCGGTCGTCCTGGTCTGGGGTACGTGAGGCTCCCCTTGGCCGCTCCCGGCGCGACTCGGTATACTTCGGCCGACCACTCTCAACCGGAGACCGGATGGATTCCGCGGCCGAGCTGCACGGCGATCACGACGTGACCGACGTCCCCTCCATCGTGCGGGGAGCGGTGCTGCTCGGACTCTTCGAGTCGTTGGCCGTCCTGTTGTTCTCCTTGGCGTCGCGATTTCTGTCGGGTCCGCTGGAGACGGCCGTCCTCGCGATTCTGCTGCTCATGGGCCTCGCCCCCGTGACGCTCCTGCCCGGAATCTGGACCCGGGCCCGCACTATCGAGGGGATTGCCGGTGCTGCGGGAATCGGGCTGGGCGCCGCCTTCGTGTTCCTTCTGATAGACGTCGTCCTGCTCCAGAACATCGGCACCTACACCAACCGTTGGTGGCAGATCGGGGGCAGCAACTGGTGGTATCACCCGATCTGGTGGATGACCGGGTCGTTTCTTCCCTGGCTCGGAGCGTGGATCCTCGCCAATCAGGCCGAACGGAACGGCCGGATCTCGGCCGTGGCTGCCTTCGGGACGGCGGCGGGGTTCGCGGTCGTCGCCGCGATCGCCGGGATCCTGGTCGGGTTCCCCGGTGCTCGATGGAATCTCCCCACCTTCGGCCTGGCGTTTCTCCCCGGCCTGGCTCTCGCGACCGCGCTATCGGCTCTGGGGACCCGTCGAGGCTGACCGATGCGCTGGATCCGACTCCTCTTCCGAATCTTCGGCTGGCTGCTCACGCCGTTCCTGGCGTGGGCGGCTTCGTTTTTCGGGGCGGTCGGCGGAGCGCTGGTGGCGATGAGGATGGAGGACCCGGTCGAAGGGCTGGCGGTGACGGCGCTCTGCGGAGCCCTGACCGGGTTCGCGGGACTGATCGGATGGCTGGCCTACCTTCGGCGATCGCCGGAGGTGCGCGAGGTGCTGGCGGTCACCGAGGACGGCACGCCCGATACCACGGAGATCTTGATCCCCGAGCCGGCGCCCGACGCCGCACCCCATTCCCGATGAACCTGCCGAGCGCCTTGGCCTGCGGCATGCTTGCTCCGGTGATCGCCTGCAACACCCGAGGCGGTGACAAGCCGGGGCCGGGAGCCGACGACGTGGCGCAGGCCGCTGCGCCCGCCGATACCCTCGTCGCGACGGCACCGGGCGGCGTGGAAATCTGGTTCACGCTGTCCCGCGAGGCGAAGGCCACCGACGGAACGCCCTGCATCGACCGCACGATCGAGATCCGCCGCAACGGCGCTCGAGTCCCGGTTCCGCTCCTCTACACCGGCGCGGTCCCCGAGCTGGTGAACGACAGCACGATCCGCGCGCGGCTCTCGAACCAGTGCGTGCCGGGCGATGCCTACCTGGTGGACCTGCGGAGCGGCCGCCCGGTGCGGGAGCGATGATGGAACGACGGAATCTCGGCCGGGCGATGGCCGTCCTCGGTGTCGCCGCGGCGGTAGGAGCGGCTCCCGCGTCCGCGCAGGGAATCGACGGGCAGGTGGGCCGGTTCTATGAGGGCGGGGGATGGGACGTCTACCGGCTCGGCGTGAGCCGGCCGCTCGCCGGGATGTTCGGCCTCGGGCTGCACGGCGACTATCTGCGCCGGTCCGATGGTGGCGAGGGAGGATTCGCGGGCATCTCGGCCGACCTCACCGCGTACAAGGGTGGTGGGCAGGGTCCCTACCTCGTGGCCGGAGTCGGCGGTGGTATGGGATCGTCTCAATCGAGTGACTTCTCGAGAGTATGGGGCTCCTGGTCGGCGGGTGCCGGGTACGAGCTATTTCCGGCGTCCTTCCTCGCTTTCGGCGCGGAAGCGCGCTGGCGAGAGCTCACCCTCGATCATCGCGACGGGCTGGAGGTGGCTGCGGGAATCTCCATCCGCTTTGCCGGTCCCAGTCGCCCGCGGCCCACGCAGCCCCTTCCCGCCTCCATCGGGCCGATCTCCGAGGCGCCACTCTCGCCACCGGCCACCGGCGACCATGCGGACGGCGGGGCGGCACCCCTCCGGGAGGCAATCGTCGCCACGGCAACCGATGCCATGGGCCGGCCCTATTCCTGGGGCGGGACTGGGGCCGATGGGGGTGGGTTCGATTGCTCGGGACTCATCCAGCACGCCTACGGGCGACACGGCATCGCGTTGCCCCGGACCAGCGCCGAGCAGGCGAAGCAGGGGAAGGCGGTGTCGAAGAACCTCGCCTCCCTCGTCGCCGGTGACCTGCTGACCTTCTCCAACCGCGGCGGCCCGGTGAGTCACGTGGGACTGTATGTCGGCGAAGGCCGCTTCATCCACAGCGCCAGCCGCGGGGTGCAGATCAGCATCCTGAGTGGTGAGGACCCCTATGGCCGGTGGTGGTTCAAGCGCTGGGTTGGAGTCCGGCGAATCGTCGAGGAATAGCGCCCGGGCCGGTGCGAACGCAACGAAGGGGACCATGTCGAGCATGGTCCCCTTCGCGCGTTCAGGGTGACGTGCGGTGGGGTTTCGATCAGTGGCCGGTATGCGCCTCGGGCTTGCCGTTGCCGCCGCGGTCGCTGTGGCCGCCATGCTCGTGCCCGCCCTCGCTGCCGCCGCGCGTCTGCAAGGACGCCATATCCCGCTGATACGTCGGGATTCGACTGGTCGATCGTGGGCCACTTACTCATGTCGTCCGGAGTAAACAATCCCGCCATGTGCGCCATGGCGCCCTTGACGAGGGTCTTGCCGGTCGGGTTGTCGTACTCCCCTACCACCCGGTAGGGGTGGTTTCCCTTCAACTTGAGCCCCTCGCCGGATACGCCGAAGAGCCGCCGGCTCACCTTGATCACCTTTCCCGTCGAGTCTCGCGTAGCTTCCACGACCGACAGGACCTTGTCCGTCTTCGCGTCCTCCAGCCGCACGCGCACTCCGTAGTCGTGCAGGTGTCCTCCGACGCCGAGCAGTCTGCCGCCGACGGGCAGCGTGAACTCGTACGCCTTCTCGGATTTCCCGGGCGGCACGTCGAAGGTGTTGCTACCGCCGACGGTCAGATTCACGTCCATGTAGATGGGCAGCGAGTTCACCGGCGGAGGATTCTGATTCTTCGGCGTCCACAGCATCCGCAGCTTCATCTGGACCCCGTGGAGATCCCGGCCGGTGTCGTTGTGCCACGCGACATACATCCCGAGATCCATGCCCGGCTTCATCGGCACCCCGATCGTCTTGGGCACCTTGATGTCCTCGGTCTCGGTTCCCGCGCCCATCAGCCGCTCGGAGGCAGGATACAGCAGCATCCGGCGGCTGAAGTTCACCATGATCATGTGGTGGATGACGGTGCGCGGAACGGGGTGGCCCTGGCCGTCCACCAGCTCCAGCTCGAAGCCGCGGAGCCAGCCGTCGATCGGCCACTGGAAACGCTGGATCGGCGTGTCGTGTGACATGCCGAGGTCCATCATCGCGTGGTCTTCCATCGGCGGCATGTTGGGTAGGTCGAAGGGTCCCGCCGTGATGACGAGCTCCTTGCGGCTGGAGTCCACAGAGACCGAGACCTTGGGCTCGGTGACCGCCTGCATCGGATCGGCAGCAAGGAAAACAGCTAGGATCGGGCTCCACACCAGCATGCGCGACTCCGTGAAAAGGTCCACAGCTTTGCCCAGCCACCATCGCGCAACCACCATTGCGCGACCTAGGGCCGGCGCTCAACTTTCCCCCAGCCTGGAGAGTGCTTTCGCCGTCGGCGCCCGCAACATCTGAGGGCAGGGAAGCAATGTCAAGCAGGATCGGACGGACCTGGCGAGCCCTCGCCGTTGTCTTGTGGCTGCCCGGCGCCGTGGCCGCGCAGAACCGCATTTTCCCTAGCGTTCCGAGCTTCGAGCGGCCCGAAGCCTCGCCCCGCGTGCACGGCCTGGCGGCGCGCGTCATCTCGGCACAGCGAGGCGACAGCCGCTTCGGAAAGGAAGCGGAAGCCGAGGTGGCGCTGGGAGAGAACTTTCCTGTCCTGGCGCTTCGCCGGGGCATCCGTCCGATCACCCTGGGATTCGGCTCCCAGGTGTACGCCCGCTTCAGTCTGACCGACGCCAAGAGCGCGCTCATCAGCAATGATTGGGTCGTCGGGCTCAACGGCACCGCGGTCTTCGGAGCCTGGGGGTTTACGGTCGAGGCATACCACGAGAGCAGCCATCTCGGCGACGAGTACGAGGACCGGTTCGATGCCAAACGCCTCGACTGGACCCGCGAGGTGCTCGCCGCCTGGACCAGCTACTCGAGGGGGCCGTGGCGCCTCATGGGGAGCGCAAGCTACGCCCTGCGGGACGAGCTGCGGCTTGAGCGAGCTGGAGCGTCTCTCGGGTTGGATTTCCGGCCCCTCCGTCACAACGGAGAGACAGGGATCCGGCCGGTCAGCGGTGTCTACCTGGACGCGAGCGCGGCAACGAGCTGGCGGGTGAGCGGCTCATTCAAGGCTGGCGTCGTGCTCCAGGCGACGCCAGGCAGCCGGGAAATCGGCCTGAGCGTCATTGCCCACGACGGGCTTTCGACCCAGCGGCAGTTCTTCCGGGAGGAGAGCCGCTACCTGGGGCTCGAGGTCCGCTTCGACCTCTGAGGCCGGACCGCGCTCGCTTGCGTCAAGCCTGTCGCCCACATATCTTTACGGGCTAGTGTTCAGGCCAACCAATTCACGGAATGACGGACTCATCCATGTACGCGATCTTTCGGGCCCTTGGCAAGCAGTTCCGGGCGGAGAAGGGCAAGACCCTCAGGCTCCCACTCATGGACGCGGCTGCGGGGTCGAAGGTGACCTTCGACGAGGTTCTGCTGTCGTCCAACGGCGAGACCATCAAGGCTGGCGCGCCGCTGGTCAAGGGGGCCTCGGTCGTAGCCGAAGTGGTGGGCGACGGCAAGGAGCCCAAGATCTACGTTTTCAAGTTCAAGCGGCGGAAGAACTATCGCCGCAAGACCGGGCATCGGCAGAAGTACACCGAAGTCCGGATTACCGACCTGAAGCTCGGCTGAGGCGACCATGGCACACAAGAAGGGCGTAGGCTCCAGCCGGAACGGACGCACCAGCAACCCCAAGTACCTGGGAGTCAAGCGGTACGGTGGGGAGCGAGTGATCGCCGGCAACATCCTGGTCCGGCAGCGGGGCACCAGGTTCCACGCCGGGAAGAATGTCCGGCGCGCGAACGATGACACTCTCTTCGCGCTGGTGGACGGGGTCGTCAAGTTCGAGTTCAAGGACAAGGACCGGCAGAAGGTATCGGTCTACCCGGCCGAAGCCGCGAGCTGAACCCATCATGAGGTAGTAGTTCGGGGGACGCGACGAGGTCGCGTCCCCCTTTTCGAGTTGAAACATGCCGGCGAGGCGTACCGTCGTGTCTCGCCCAAGCCAATCGGGGGAAGCAGCACATGACCAAGTCCACGCTCTTCGACCGGCTCAATCAGGAGCTGTCGGAATTCGGGAAGAAGGCACAGGCCGCGCTCGACGAGGGCAAGCTCCAGATCGAGCTGTTGCGGTATCGGCGCAAGCAGGACAACGCGGCGCGCGACCTCGGGCTGCTGATTCATCGCCGGGAGCGGGGTGGCGAATTCGAGCAGCGCCGGATGGATGCCCTGCTGCTGCGGCTGGACGATCTGGCGGGGGAAGTCAGCCGGCTCGAGGCGCAGATCGCCGAGGCCAGGCGGCAGCGGGCCGCCTCCGCTGGGGGGGTCCAGGAGACTCGCCCCGAGCCGACAATGCCTACGACCACGCCCTGACCCGGATCAGGTGCGGGAGATTTCCTCCACCCGGGTCGCGATCGCGACCCGGATTCGGTCCGGGTAGTTGCCACAGAGCCCGTCGACTCCCAGGCGTGCCATTCGCTCGAGATCGCCGATTTCGTTCACGGTCCAGGCTATGATGGAGAAGCCGGCTTCGTGAACCTGGTTGACCAGGTCCCGATCCACCTGCTGCCACTCCTGCCACAGCGTCGTGGCCCCGACGCCGCGCATCGCCGCCACGGGATCGTCCAGGTAGGCCGACAGCAGAATGCCTCGGCGGAGGTCGGCGCGGCAGCCGCCCAATCTTCGCACGATCCTGTGGTCGAAGCTGTGCACCGAGTAGCGGGCGGGCGCAGGACCCCGGTCGAGCACCGCCAGGAACTCCTCGTCGTGGGCTTCCGGCAGGCTCTTGACCTCGACGTACACCTCGCGGTCACCCACCAGCTCGAGTATCTCGGAGAGGAGCGGCAGCGGCTCCCCGTTCCGGATCCGCACTTGCCGGGCTTCGACCCGGGAGAGCTGGGCGATCGGACCGAAGCCGGGAACCTCGGCATCGTGATGGACCACGATGGCTCCGTCACGGGTGGCATGGACGTCGAGCTCGACGCCGTCGGCATCCAGCATGACCGCCCGGCGGAAGGCCGCACGGGAGTTCTCATATTCGTAACCGCACGCACCACGGTGCGCGATGACTCTCGGGCGTCGCATGGGGCTAAGATAGCCGCCCTTAACAGGGCGCGACACTCGACGTCCCACCGGGCTGGATGAGCGCCTCCCCCGTGTTGGAGACACCCTCCGACCACGCACTGGCCGCCGCCTATCGGGCCGGTGACGAGGGGGCGGCGGCCGAGCTGGTCCGGCGCCACGCCCCGGCGGTGGGGCGGTTCCTGTATAGCTCGGGTGCCCCGAGGGACGAGATCGACGACCTGGTCCAGGAAGCACTATTTCGTGCCTTCCGTCGGCTGGATGGGTGGCGCGGCGAGGCATCGTTCCGGAGCTGGCTCTTCGCAATCGCCGGCAACGTCCTGAAGGACCAGTATCGGCGGAGGAAGGGCCGGCAGATGGTCGCGTTGGAGGACCGGGACCTGCCTGATCGAGCGGATCCCCACGCCGACCTCACGGCCGCTGAAACCTTCGAGCAGCTCCGCCGCGGGGTCGCGTCGCTGCCGCGACTCCAGAGGGAAGTTTTTCTTCTCCGCACGCAGCAGGGAATCGGATACGTGGAGATCGCCGCTGCGCTGGGAACCACGCCCGGTGCCGCCCGGGTCCACTACCACCACGCAGTCAAACGCCTCAAGGAGCTGGTCAGATGAACGACTGCGAGCGCCTGTCCGACCGGATGCCCGAGGTCGCGGTCCATCGGGCTGAATGGACTCCCGAAGAGGTGGCGCACCTGGCCGGGTGCGCCGATTGCCTGGCCGAGTGGCGGCTGGTGCGCGCCGCTCACGACCTGGATGCGAGCGCACCGACCGTCTCCGACGCCGCCGAGCTCGCGACCACGCTTCGGCAGCGACTGGCGGAGGACCGGGCGCTGAGAGCGCGGGCGCGCCGGGGCTGGGCGTTCGCGGGTGCGGCCGCGGCGGCCGCGGCGATCCTGACCGCGGTTCTGACCGGCCGCGACGCCGGTCCCGCTCCGGGCGCCCGAACGGTCGCCGAGGCTCTGGTGCCGCTGCCCGAGCTCGAGGAGCTCGGAACCGCTCAGCTCGATACGCTGCTGCAGTCGCTGGACCAGCCGGTCGCCGGCACGTCTACGCTTGATGCCTCGACCCTGGGCGAGTACGAGGACGGAGAGCTCGAGCAGGTGTTCGCCATCTGGGAGGGCTGATGCGCTCAGCGCTCGGAGTGCTGCTCCTCTTGGCCGCGGCGGGTCCCCTCGCCGCTCAAGGCGGGCGCGATACGGTCCCAGGGTCAAGCGAGTTGCGAGGCCGCATCGAACAGCGGTTCGCGGAGCGGGTCAAGGAGGAGCTCGCCCTGAGCGACGAGCAGGCCGCCAAACTCAAGGCCATAGCGACGCAGTACGGCGGCCGCCGGCGCGAGCTCCGCCACCGCGAGCGGGACCTGCGCGCAGCGCTCGACGGGCAGATCCAGGATGGCACGACGTCGGACCAGGACAGCGTCGCCCGGCTTACCCGGGAGCTGTTGGATCTCCGGGTGGAGTACGCCGAAAGTTGGCGCGAGGAAATGGGCAAACTCTCGCCGTTCCTGACCCCGGTACAGCGGGCCCGCCTGCTGGTGATGCGGGAGCGCCTGATCCAGCGGGTGCACGAGATGCGTGGCGATCGCCGAGGCTTTCGCCATGGCGGAGACGGCCGCTAGATTGCAGGGGTCCCCCTACAGGATCTGCGCGATGCGCCGACAGCTGGTCCTGACGCTCGCCGTCCTCTCGGTCGCGACCCCGGCCGCCGGCCAGGCGCCGGTGGTGTACCGCATCGCGGTGACAGGCACGGTTGAGAACGGGCTCGCCCCGTACGTCGCCCGCAGCCTGCGCGAGGCCGAGGCAGCGGGTGCCGCCGCAGCGTATCTCGACATCGACACGCCCGGCGGGCGGGTGGACGCCGCCGAGCGGATCTCGGACGCCATCCGGCGTTCGACCCTTCCGGTCTACGCTTTCGTGAATCCCCGCGCCTATAGCGCCGGCGCCCTCATCGCGATCTCCGCCCGCGAGGTTTACATGCGCCCTGGGGCGGTGCTGGGGGCCGCCACGCCGGTAGATGGAGAAGGCCGGCGGGCACCTGAGAAGATCGTCTCGGCGATGCGGGCCGAGTTTCGGGCGGTTGCGGAGGAGCGCGGCCTCGACCCCCGGATCGCCGAAGCGATGGTGGACGAGGAGATCGAGATCCCGGGGCTCGACCGCAAGGGCGAGCTGCTCACCCTGACGAGCGGTGAGGCGCGCAAGGTCGGCTACGCCAAGGGAGAGGTCGCCGACGAGGCCGCCTTGCTCGAGGCGATCGGGCTGACCGGCGCGAAGGTGATCTCGACCGACCCCAACTGGGCCGAGCAGGTCGTCCGCTTCCTCACCAACCCGCTGGTGTCTCCGCTGCTGCTGTCGCTGGGTGTGCTGGGCCTCGTGCTGGAGATCAAGACCGGAGCATTCGGCCTCGGCGGCCTCGTGAGCCTGGGAGCGCTCGGGCTCTTCTTCGGCTCCAGCTTCCTGCTCGGGCTCGCCGGATGGGAGGAAGTGCTGCTTCTGGGTCTGGGCCTGATCGCGCTGGCGGTCGAGGCGTTCGTGCTCCCGGGCTTTGGCGTGGCCGGCTTCCTCGGACTTGGCGCGATCGGAACCGCCATCGTGCTGGCGCTGGTCGGAGCGGCGCCCACCAGTGGCGAGGTCACCCAGGCGCTCGCGATCCTGGGCGCCAGCCTGCTCATCACCGCCGCGGTGGTCTACGCCTGGCTGCGCCACATCCCCAACAGCAACCGGTTCGGCGGCCTGTTCCTCCGGGGTGGAATGGCCCAGTCCGACGGGTATATCTCGGCGGCTCCCCGGGCGGATCTGGTCGGTCAGGACGGCGTCGCGGTTACCGATCTCCGGCCCGCCGGCACCGCGGCGTTCTCCGGCGAACGGGTGGACGTCGTCACGGAGGGCGAGTACGTGAGCCAGGGCAGCGCGGTCCGGGTGCTCAGGAGCGAAGGGTACCGTCACGTCGTGCGCGGGGTGAAATAAACGAATCTCAACCCAGGGGCTTCCGTGGACGACTCGATGGTCAGTTTGGGGATGGTGCTGGCACTGGTCTTCATCTCCGTTATCGCGCTCATCATCTTTTTCCAGTTCATTCCTTTCGGCCTGTGGCTCACGGCCCTGTTCTCGGGCGTGCGGGTCCCCTTCGTCACGCTCTTCGGGATGCGCTTCCGGCGGGTCGATCCGCGAGCGATCGTGTTGCCGCTGATCAGCGGGCACAAAGCGGGCATTAGCCTCGACGTCAACGAGCTGGAGGGGCATTTCCTGGCCGGCGGTAACGTCAACCGCGTGGTCAACGCGCTCATCTCGGCGGACAAGGCCGGGATCGCCCTCGCCTACAAGCAGGCGACGGCGATCGACCTGGCGGGCCGCGACGTGTTCGAGGCGGTGCAGGTGAGTGTCAACCCGAAGGTCATCACCACGCCCAAGGTGGCGGCGATGGCCAAGGACGGCATCCAGCTCCTGGCGCTGGCCCGGATCACGGTGCGCGCCAACATCAACCGGCTGGTCGGCGGCGCGGGCGAGGAGACCATTCTGGCCCGGGTCGGCGAGGGGATCGTGAGCACGATCGGGTCGGCCGAGTCCCACAAGAAGGTGCTGGAGAACCCCGACATGATCTCCAAGACGGTGCTGGCGAAAGGGCTCGATGCCGGCACCGCATTCGAGATCCTCTCGATTGACATCGCCGACGTGGACGTGGGCAAGAATATCGGCGCCGAGCTGCAGACCGACCAGGCCGAGGCCGACAAGCGGATCGCGCAGGCCAAGGCCGAAGAGCGCCGGGCCCTGGCGGTCGCGATGGAGCAGGAGTACAAGGCAGAGGCCCAGAAGCAGCGCGCCTTCGTCATCGCGGCGGAGGCGCAGATCCCGCTGGCGATGGCCGAGGCGTTTCGAAACGGCAACCTCGGCATCATGGACTATCAGCGCTACCGGAACGTCCAGGCCGACACCGCGATGCGACAGGCCATCGCGGGGCAGAGTGACTCCACCTCGACTCCAGGGACCTGACCGTGGATTTCGGCGGTCTGCTGGTGCTGGGTATCGTCTGGCTGTTGTTCAACCTGCTGGGGCGGACGCGAGGCGAATCGGCATCCCGACCTCGTGTTGGACCGCAGGCCCCCCAACCGCGCCCACACCCACAGACAGCCCGCGGAACATCCACCCGCGATGCGACCCAGCAGGAGGGAAGCCGGCTGGAGCAGTTCCTGCGGGAGCTGGAGCGGAATCTGGATCAGGCTGCGCGAGGGGAGACACAGTCGCCGGCCAGGATTCCGGCGCCGCCACTTCCCGATGACGAAGACGTCGAGGAGCGCGAGTCACTCGAGCGGCCGGAGCAGGTGGTGAGCCTCGAAATGGAGGTCAAGCGGCCCGCGCGGGTCAAATACGATCAGGACTCGGGCGCGGAGGAGCTGGTGCGCCGCCGGATCGCTGCCGCCGAAGCGCGGAGCGGGCCCCTCACCAAGTCCGACCATCGGACATTCGACACCCGAATACGCGAGGAGCCCGCCGATCACACCGCAGTGCGGCGGTATACGCCCGCTCAGCTCCGCGACGCGATCGTGTGGAGGGAGATCCTCGGGCCGCCGGTATCCGAACGGGATCCGTGATGCCGGCGCGTCACCAGCGCGCAGTTGTCATCCTTCACTTTGCCTCGAACGACGCTCCGAACTTCGACCGGTACAGCTCCATCGCCCGCTCCACCGCGCCCCGTGCTGCGGCGGCTCCCTCGAATCCTCTGGTTTCGGTGCGCGTTCCTTCGAGATCCTTATAGACCTGGAAGAAGTGCTCGATTTCCTTGAGGTAGTGCCTGGGGATGTCACCCAGGTCGCTCAGTCCCTCCGAGTACGGATCGCCGGTCGGGACCGCCAGCACCTTCTCGTCCGCGACGCCGCGGTCCACCAGGTGAAAGAGGCCGATGGGACGCGCCTCCACCAGGCAGCCGGTGAAGACGGGAATGGTCATGAGCACGAGGACGTCGAGCGGATCGCCGTCGTCCCCGAGGGTGCGAGGCAGGAAGCCGTAGTCGCCGGGGTAGTGGACGGCGCTATGCAGCACGCGGTCAAGGCGATAGACGCCGAGCTCCTTGTCGAGCTCGTACTTGTTGCGCTCGTTGGTGGGGATCTCGATGACCGCGGTGAGCTCGTGGGGCGGCCGCCTACCGGTTGGAATGTCATGCCAGGGGTGAAAGCTGCGAGGTTGTCGAGCGACCATGCACGGGGCTCCGGCGTCGGGGGAAGCGGAATCTACTCCCGGCGCCGGATGGCCACGCAGCCGGCGCGCGGTGTATCTTACCCGGGCGCCCGAGTGGCGGAACGGCAGACGCAGTGGACTCAAAATCCACCGGGGAGAAATCCCCGTGCGAGTTCGAATCTCGCCTCGGGCATTCGCGGCATCCATCCCTGGAACACCTCCTGACGGCAGATCACCACCGCGCCCGCCCGCACCGACCATAGCTTTCGGGAGCGTTCGTAAAGGCTCCTGGTGGCTCATACCCCGTCCCCCTATAGTCAGAAGCCTAAAGACCACTCCCACGTGCCTCCCCTCGACAGCACGTTCGTTTCCTGCGCATGATAGGGTGGGACGTACCTCATGACCCGGAGCCCAGGCGGCAGGGAACTCGTCCTCGCATCTATGGGAATTACAAGCGCAGCCTGCGTGCCCGCCGACGGTCGAGATGGTCTGCGCCACTGGTTTCGCGTCGTGCCGTCTGCCCCCCTGGAGGAACACCATGAACAACTTGGCGAAAGTACTTACCGGTCTTGCCGCCCTGGCGTTTGTGCTGGCAATCGTGACCAACTTCACTGGTGTGCTCCTGAATACTCCGGCGGAGGGGTACTCCCGGGCCAGCACCAACCTGGCCCTGCTGGCGATCGCGCTCGTGATGGTGTTCGACGATCGTGGAGTCCGTACGGGCAGGGCGGGCCCCCTGTAGCCGCCGACCCATCGTCGGAGCTTCATTCGATCCTGTCGGTCATGTCCGACCCTGCGCCACCGCGGCTTGCCGCACCTGGGCGACATCGGCACGGCCCCAGGTGCGGTCCTCGCGGCACCGGCCCGGCGGCTATATTGCGCTGAATCACCCCACAGCGACGGGTGCCGAGCGACCCGTGACGGATGTCCGGTTCGGAGAGCGGTCCACGCCCTCACGGCCGCGCTCTTCGCCGGAACCGCTTCAGGGTCATAGATTTGAAGACGAGGCAACCAGCCGACCGCGGTACCCAGATTGGGCTCAGCGACGCCGGGCGTCTGACGGCGTCTCCACTTCCCGAGACCATTCCATGTCGCTATTCGAGAAAATGATCAACGTCGCTCTTCGAGGACCTCGCACTCTCTGGGCGCGCCGGGAGCTCACGCGCCTCGGCGCGGACGAGCACGGTGAGCACAAGTGGCTGTGGGCGGCCCTGCGCGCCACGCTGGATGGCGAGTTGACAGCCGAGGAGAGGCAGTGGGTCGAGCGGATCGAGGGCCTCCGGCGTACCTTGAGCGCGTCGCAGACCGCGGTGTCTCGGGTCGATTACGGCGCCCGCGACCCGCGCGTGCAGCTGTCGGACGAGGCGATGTACCGGGGCGAGACCAGGACGTCCACGATCGGGGATATCTGTCGCACAACCAGCAATCCGCTCCGCAGCGCGCTCCTGCTGTTCAAGCTCATTCGAGCCTTCCGCCCTCGGCTCTGTCTCGAGATGGGAACAAGTCTCGGGATCACCGCGGCGTATCAGGCCGCCGCCCTAAGCCTGAATGGCGCCGGCCGACTGGTCACGCTCGAGGGCGCGGACACCATCGCCACTCTCGCGCGTGAAAACCTGAGCGGACTTGGGCTGACCAATGTGACCATGGTGGTCGGCCGGTTCCAGGACACGCTGGAGGGCGTACTGCGCGAGCACCACCTCCTCGACTACGCATTCGTGGACGGGCATCACGACGAGCACGCCACGGTGCGCTACTTTCGGCAAATCCTGCCCGCGCTGGCCCCCAAAGCAGTGCTCGTCTTCGACGATATCGAATGGAGTTCCGGGATGCAGCGGGCCTGGAAGGCCATTGCGGCAGACTCATCGGTCGCGCTGGCGATCAATCTTGCCGCGATGGGCGTCTGCGTCCTCGATCGGAGCAGCGCCCGCCGACCCGAGATCAGCTGGCCCGTG
The DNA here is from genome assembly GCA_963844445.1 of uncultured Gemmatimonadales bacterium. GTDB lineage: Bacteria > Gemmatimonadota > Gemmatimonadetes > Gemmatimonadales > GWC2-71-9 > CAVVWJ01. The sequence goes on along the minus strand of CAWJOB010000002.1, from coordinate 237,585 downwards.
CTCTGAGATCCATCGAAGGTTGGCTCCGCCGGGGGCGGTGTCGAAGCGGGAACTGTTTCCGGGAGACAGGTTGAAGCACTCAGGCGACGGCGCACGATGGGAGGATCATCATGGACGACATGGCCAAGTTGGCTACCAGCCTTGCGGCGCTGGCATTCTGCTCGCGGTAGTGGCCAACTTCAGGGGTCCGCTCGTATCCATCCACCTTGGCTGAATAGCGTGAGCCTCACGGACCATGAGAATCCTCGGCATCCATGAAGGCCACAATGCCAGCGCCTATCTTCTTGAGGACGGGCTCGCTCGAGCCTCCGTGCGGGAAGAACGGCTCTCCCGGCTCAAGGACTACCACCGGTTTCCCGAGCGGGCCATCCGGTGGGTGTTGCCCTCGACCGGCACCGAACCGGCGAGCGTCGATCGGGTTGCGCTCAACTCGCTGCACATGCCCTATCTCAAGACGACCCAGGAGCTGCCGGAGGAGTACGCTCGCTCGCAGAGTCTGCCGACGAACCTGAAGCGTCTTCTCAAGCACACGCCGGCCCTCGCCTGGCATCGGAGCCGCCGGCGCGCCTCCCGTATCGAGGATGCCAGCACTGCGGGCCTTCCGGAGGCCGACGCAGTCGAGGTACCCCGCAACTCCGGGTTAACCTGCCTCGCGCTCCCCGGTTTCCTGGTCCGGAAGCCGGCCGCCTTACCTTGAGACCAGGCATAGAAGGCGATCCGACGGACCCGGTTCGGCAAGCGACAGCCTTGACCGGCGACGCCGAAGCCACTCTCTCCCAGCGTACGCTCCAAGCCGGCCATTGGCGCTCGGCCACCCTCTTCGCTCAGCTGGGGTTGCAGTTCGGCGTCGCCGTGGCGCTGGCGCGACTCCTCCCGCCAGCGGACTTCGGCCTGGCAGGTCTGGCGCTGGTCGTGGTCGGCTTTGCCGCGGTACTCGCAGAAGCGGGCCTCGGCTCGGCCCTGGTGTACCGCCGCCCGCTCACCAGCAACGACGTGCGGCTTGCCTTCACCCTCTCCATGGCAGTCGCCCTGGTCTTGGGCTTGGCGCTGGCCGTGCTGGCGCCCTTTGCCGCGGCGGCATTCCGACACAGGTCTCTCACCAACGTCCTTCGGGCGGAGTCCCTGCTGTTCGTTCTGACCGCCGCGGGGAGCACGGCTCGAGCGCTCCTGCGGCGCCGTTTGGACTTCCGCCGTCTCTTCATGATCGACGTGGGCAGCTACCTCGGCGGCTACGCCTTGATCGCCGTAACGCTCGCAGGCCTGGGGTTCGGCGTCTGGAGCCTGGTGCTTGGCGCCTTGGCTCAAGCCTGTGTTAGCAGCGCACTCGCGCTGGTCCTTGCCCCCCATCCGTTCCGTCCACTCCTGATGGTCGGAGAGAGCCGACACCTTCTCGGATATGGTGGTGCGGACACCCTCAACTCCCTTGTTGGCTATGCCGGACGGTCCGCGGACAGCCTGGTGATCGGGCGCTTGCTCGGTACCGCGGAGCTGGGTCTCTACACCCGGGCGTTCAGTCTGTTCGGCGTCCCACTCTCCTACCTCGGCACCGCCATGACCAGTGTGCTCTTCCCGGCCATGTCGGAGATTCAAGGTGACACCAGGCGCTTGCGCAGCGGCTACCTGCTCGGTGTGCAGCTGATGACGATGATTGCGGCCCCCTTATGCGCCGGCGTCATTGTCGCGGCGCCGCACCTGATCGTTGGCCTGTATGGTGACCGTTGGCGCGGGGCAGTGCTACCGTTGCAGATTCTGGCGAGCGGGGGAACCCTTCGCGCGGTGTACAATCTTGGTGCCGCCGTGACATACGCGTCCGGCAACGTCATGGCCGAGGTCCGACGCCAGGCGGTGTTGGCCGTTCTGCTGTTTGCTGGCGCTGTGATCGGCACACGCTGGGGAATCCCGGGCGTCGCGGCGGGCGTGCTCGTGGGAATGGTTTTCATGTACTTCGCCATGGCCCATCTTAGTCTTGGGATCGTGCATGGTACCTGGCGGGGCTTCTTCGCTGCCCATCTCGCCGGCCTGACACTGGGGCTGCAGGTGGGCTCGGTGGCTCTCGTGGTTCGCTGGATCTTCGAAAGGGCGGGAGCCGGCAGTCTGCCCACGCTCCTAGGCATCACCGCCGCCAGCGCCGCCACGCTGCCGATCAGCGTGTACTCGCTTCCCGATCGCCTGCGCCCGTCCGATCTCTTCTCGCGTTTCGGCGAGTCCATCTCCGGCCTGCCGGTGCCGATTCGGAGATCGCTCTTGCGGGTCCTTCGCCTCGACACCTGAGAAGCAGTCCCGCTCCCTGGAGCGAGAGTGCCGCGGCGGGTCAAGCTAGAAGGCTACTTTCCGCGAGTAGAACGCTTCGGCCACGTGCTCGGACGCCACACACTCCATCCCACGGATCCGGGCAACCGACCGCAGGAGATCGCTGGTGAGCCAGTGCTTGTTCGCTTGAGTCTGGAAGTGCGCCAGGATTAGATCGATCTTTCGGTCGAGCACGGCAGCGGTGAGCGGCGCGAAGACATTGGGGGACCCGAAGTCGCCGTCATACTTCGGGATCTCGTACTCCAGGATCAGGTGGTTCCGCCAGGTGTTCCAGGTGAGCTCGGAGACCAGCCGGTGGTCCTGGTGGCGGTCATCCCGATAGTGGGTGAAGATGATGTCCGGGCGCGTAATCCCTTCAGCGCCTCGAAGGCTTCCTTCACCTCCGCCCCGGTGTAGGGCAGGTACCCGTCGCGGAACTCGTGCACCACCAGGCGCCAGTTGCGGAACCCCGCAAGGAAATCCGCGGCGGAGGCGCGAGCCTCGGCGGCCCGCTGCGGCGTCGAGCCGAACACCACCCATCGCACTTCGAGATCGGGCCGCTCCGCCGCCAGTCGAAGCATGGTGCCGCCGCAGCCGATCTCGATGTCGTCACAGTGCGCCCCGAGCGCCAGGATGCGCGCGGGGCCCGACCGCTTCGGGCAAAAGCTCGATCCGATGCATAGTGTCCTGGCCTAGATCCCGATGCCTGCGTAGCGCGGGACGCCCCGCTTGTCGAGCTGCCGGCGCCCGTCGAGCGAGGAGCGGCGGCGACTTCATCGCGCGCAGCAGGGCGGGCACCGCCTCGAACTCCTTCCATCGAGTGAGGAGGACCACGGCGTCCACCTCCGAGAGGCACGTCTCCAGCGAGTCCGCGTACGTGATCGCCTCCCCGAGGACGCTTCCGCGCCTGGGGCATGGCCACCGGGTCGTAGGCCTTCACCGTGGCCTGCCGCGCGAGCAGAAGCCGAATCACGGGGAACGCGGGCGACTCGCGGACGTCGTCGGTGTCGGGCTTGAAGGCGAGGCCCAGCACGCCGACGCGCAGCCCGGCCAGGGCGGAGAAGTGCTTTTCCAGGTGCCGCAGCACCTGGCCGGGCTGTGCCTGGTTGACGGCGACGACCGACCGGAGCAGCGGCATCGGCACGCCCGTCCTCCTCGCCGTGGGCTGCGAGAGCGCTCACGTCCTTGGGCAGGCAGCTGCCGCCGAACCCGCAGCCGGGCAGGAGGAAGGAGGTGATCGGGGCCTCGGCCCGGGCGCCGTCCGGGCCATGCACGGTGAGGTAGCTCGAAGCGTGCACGCCTTCCATGACCTCCACCGCGTCCACCTGCCCCAGCGCCGCGCACAGGTTGGCGAGCTCGTTGCTGAACGAGATCGCGGTCGCCAGGAACGCGTTCGAGGCGTACTTGATCATCTCCGCGGTGCGCGGGTTGGTCCGGATCCTCGGCACGCCGTGGAAGGAGCGCATAGAGCGCCTCCAGCGTCTCCAGCGCACGGCCGTCGGCGGCGCCGAGCACGATCCGGTCGGGCTCCATGAAGTCGCGGACCGCCTGGCCCTCGGTCAGGAACTCCGGGTTCATGCCCACGCCGAAGTCCTCGCCGGCCCGTTTCCCGGAGGTCTCCTCCAGGATGGGGGCGCACCACCGAGTCGGTGGTGCCGGGCACGACCGTGCTCTTCACGACCACCACGTGGTAGCCCGCGCTTGCTGCGCAGAGCCGCGCCGATCTCGCCGGCGGCCCGGCGGACGTAGGTGAGGTCGATGCGGGTCCCGTCGAACGGCGTTCCCACCGCGATGAGGCTGAGATCCGAGTCCCGGACGGCGCGCCGCGAGATCGCCGGTCGCGGTGAACCGCTTCCCCAAGTGGCTGCGGAGCAGCGGCTCGAGCCCGACCTCGTGAATGGGCGGCTCGCCGCGCAGGATCTTGGCCACCTTCGCCGCGTTCACGTCCACGCAGACGACGTCGTGGCCTACCTCCGCGAGGCACACCCCGGTCACGAGCCCGACGTATCCGGTGCCGACGACCGCGACTCGCATCAGGCCTCCGGCGCGTCGCGGTTGTGGGAGTACCAGACCAGTGTCCGGCGCAGCCCTTCATCCAGCTCGATCGACGGTTCGTAGCCCAGCTCGGTCCGCGCCTTGGCGATGACGGGGCAGCGGCGGGTGGGGTTGTCCACCAGGTAGTCGCTCTCCGCGCTCGCCTGCCGGACCACCTTGCCCTGGTAGCCGAACAGCTCGCGAGCCAGCTCCGTGATCTTCTCCGCCAGCTCGACCATCGAGATCTCGGGCCGCTCGACGCCGATGTTGTAGGGCTCGCCAGGGCGCCCGCGGACCAGGACCTTGTAGTAGCCGGCGATGGCGTCCGCCGCGTAGCAGAAGGTCCGCCGGGGCGACCCGTCCGAGAGCATGACGATGTCCCGGCCCTGCGAGGACGTCCCGGGCGAAGTCGGGGATGACCCGTCGGTCGGTGATCTTCAGCCCGGGGCCGTAGTTGTTGAACGGGCGGGCGATCGTCACCGGCAGCCCGTGCTGCCGCGCGAAGTTGACGCACAGCGTCTCGCCGTACCGCTTCGACTCGTCGTAACAGGCGCGGGGGCCGGTGCAGGAGACGTTGCCGCGATAGTCCTCCGGCGTCGGGATGTTGCCGGGGAGCGGGTCGCCATAGATCTCGCTGCTCGAGTAGAACAGGAACCCCTTCACCGGCTCGGGCGACGTTTGGCGCGCGCGGGTGTAGCTCAGCAGATGCCGGAGACCATCGATATTGGTGTCCATGGTCTCGATGGGAAACCGCCGGTAATACGTCGGTGAGGCGATCCCCGCCGCGTGGATCAAGAACTGGAACTCGCGCAACCCGGACGGGAGCGGCCGCCGGATATCGTGCTCCACCAGCGCCAGGTTGCGGATTCCCGCGCAGCGTCGAGGATCCACTCGGGCGCGCCGCGCTGATAGTTGTCCACCACCGTCACGTGGATCGGCCGGCCCGCAGCGTGCCGCTGGTTCCAGAACAGCACCGACTGGACGAGGTAGTAGCCCAGGAAGCCGGCACCCCCGGTGACGAGTAGGTTCGAGCCCTCCATCGCCCCGAATTCCTCGCGCAACGCCGCGGCAAGATGGGTCAGGTCGTTCTCGACCAGCTCCCGCAGCGTCTCCACGGGCTTCCCGGCGGTGGCTCGACTCACGTCGACGGGCCCTTGTCGATCCTCGGCCCGTTTCTCCAGACCTCCCATGGCGGGCGCCCGCGGGAGTACATGTCGTCCAGGAGCTGGCGCTCCTTGAACGTGTCCATGCAGGCCCAGAATCCGTCGAAGCGGGTAGGTCAGCAGCTTTCCCTCGGCGGCGAGCCGCTGGAAGGGCTCCTCCACCAGCTCCTCGCCTTCCCGCAGGTAATCGAAGATCTGCTGCCGCAGAATGAAGAAGCCGCCGTTCACCAGCATCCCGACGTCCTTCACGTGGCGGATGCTCTTCACCCGTCCCGCCTCCCCGGTCTCCACCAGGTGGAAGCTGCTGGTGGGCGCGACCCCGAGGAAGCAGGCGACGGCCTCCTGACTCCTCGAAGAAGTCGATCATCTCGGGGAGGGGAAGGTTGGTGAGCCCGTCGCCGTAGTTGGCGAGAAACATCTTCTCCGCCCTGGAGGAACGGCTGGACCGCCTTCAGGCGCTGCCCGATGTTCGAGTTGAGCCCGGTGTCGACGAAGGTGATCTTCCAATCCTGGATGTCGCTGCCGAGGAGGTCCACCCGCTTGCCGCCCTCCGCGAACACGAAGTCGTTGGAGATGGTCTCGTCGTAATTGAGAAAGTAGCTCTTGATCGTGTCGGCCTTGTACCCGAGGCAGAGGATGAAGTCCTTGTGGCCGAAGTGCGCGTAGTAGCGCATCACGTGCCAGAGGATCGGACGGTATCCCACCGGGATCATCGGCTTGGGGATGGCCTCGGAGAACTCCCGGAGCCGCATGCCCAGACCGCCGCAGAAGATCACGACCTTCATCGGCCACTCCTCGTTGTTGGCCTCAAGGCGCCATCCGGCGCTTGAGCTCGTCCGCATGTCATCCACGGCTTCGACTCGGCATCCTTGGCGGAGACCTCCGTGACCGGGAGGGGCCAGGCGATCCCGAGACTCCGGTCGAAGGGTGAGAGCCCGGAGTCGAACTCCGGCGCGTAGGATACGCTCGTCAGGTACAACACTTCAGCCCCGTCCTTGAGGGACTGATACCCATGGGCGAACCGCTCGGGCAGATAGAGCGCTCGCTGATTTTCCGCCGTCAGCTCCACGGCCACGTGCCGGAGAAAGGTCGCGCTTTCGGGCGCAGATCCACGGCCACGTCAAAGATGGCACCATGAGTTGCCCGGACCAGCTTGGCCTCGGCATACGGCGGGAACTGGAAGTGCATCCCGCGTACCGTGCCCTTCCGGGAGCTCCGGGCCACGTTCACCTGCTCGACCATCGGATTGAGACCGTGGTCCTCGAATTCGCGCCGGCAAAAGGCTCGGGCGAAATGGCCGCGGCTGTCCACCCGGCGCTCCAGCTCCACCACGAAGGCACCGTTGAGGATCGTCTCCTGGAATAGCACGGCCCCCCCTGGTGGCCAGAGTCACCGGACTCTCGGTGACCGTTTCCGACGCCGGCCAGGATCTTCTGCGCGGCCCGCTCGCCGGAGAGAAACGACTCGTCGGTCCAGATGTAGCGCCAGTCACCATAGCGCCCGCAGTAGGCGATGCCGAGGTCGTCCAGGTACCCGTGGACGGTCTTTAAGGCGTCGGCGCGTTCGAGGTCGAAGATCACGTTAGCGTACCGAGATGCATCGTGTTGCGGAACAGGATCCGGTCCGACTCGCGCAGCACGCCGACCTTCCGGAGGTCCCGGATGACCGGCTCGATGCATTGCTCGGGTGGCCGATCGAGCGGGCGGTATTTCTTCGAGTAGTAGCACTCGACCTGGAGGCTGCCGCAGCCGGGCGGCACGTTGTTGGGCGACTGCAGGTGAGGCGTGCTGATCCGGGCGAAGAAGATGTCCTGGTCGTAGAAGTAAGTCCAGTGGGCGTCGATGAGATCGGTCGCGGTCGACGACCAGATTGACGATGACCACCTCCGAGCAGGCGAGCCGGCCGGCCGCGTCGAGGACGTCCGCGGGTGTGCCGGCGATCGTGGGGATGAGGTCCGGCAGCGGTACCGAGGAGATCAACCCCGAGTATTCACCGACGGTTCCGTTCGCGAACCGGATCTCCCGACGCCTCGGGTCGATCGAGACGACCTCGTGTTCGAGCCGGATATCCGCCTGGTCCATGAAGCGGCGGAGGTAGGAGACGAAGCCCCCACGCGTGGGATAGCGAAATCCCTCGATGTAATGGACGTCGGCCGTGCTGGGGGCGAGTGCCCCGCGGAGGATCTCCTCCAGGCTCGCCTGGTAGAGGCGAGGCCCGATCCAATCGGTGCTCAGGTTCGCGGCCGTGGTGGTGTGATACTTGATCGTATACTCCATCGGAAACGTCTCGGCGAAGGTGTTTCCGAAGCTCGCCCGCAGCCAGTCCTCGTAGTTGCAGATTTCGCGAGGCGGCTGCTGCTTGGCCTGGACATAGTCGGCGATGATCTTGGTCACCAACTCGCTAGGTAGGCCATAGAGGTTCACCTGGGCGGGGTGCTTGATCCAATACCCCTTCCAATGGTTGTTGACCTTGGTGTTGAGCACCTCGTACTTCTGGTCGACGGCGTCGGCCAGGATCGTACGGACCCGGTCGTCCTTGGTGAACGAGACATGGGGCCCTTCGTCGAAGGTATACTTGCCTTCGTAGACCACCGACGTCGTGTGGCCGCCGTAGTGCGACTGCTTGTCGAAGAGGATGGCATTGCGGCCGGCCTCCCGCAGACCGTACGCGGCGCCGAACCCGGCCATCCCGGTGCCAAGCACGCAGATCTCGCTCACGGTCCTCCTCCGCTTCCGTTCTGTCCCCGCCACCACTCGATGGTCTGCATCAGCCCGGAATCGAGGTCGAACCGGGGTTGCCAGCCGAGCGCGGCCGCCTTCGCGTTTGACCCGACCACCAGCGGCACATCATTGGCGCGGGCCGGGAGCGCGCCGAGGTGGACCAGCTCCGGCCGCCCGGTGAGCCGTCCGATGGTCGAGGCGATCTCGCGCAGCGTCGTGGGCTGCCCCGAGCTCACGTTGACCGCGTCCCGGACGTCCGAGTCCAGACACCGCCACCAAGCCATCGGCGACGTCCTGGACATGCAGGTAGTCCCGGATCTGGCGCCCGTGCGAGCACCGCGCGGGTTCCCCGCGGAGGAGCGAGCGAATCACCGACGAGACCAGACGCTCGGGGTGCTCCTTGGGGCCGTAAAGGAAGAAAACCCGGGGCCAGGCCGCGCTCAGCTCTCTGCCGGCCGCGAAGGTGCGCACCATCTCGTGAAGTGCATGTTTACACGCGCCGTAGACCGTGTCGGGGACGCAGGGCGTGAGCCCCTCGGTGCAGTAACCGTGGGCCCAGTCGTACTCATAGCCGGAGCCGCAGACGCACAGGCGCGTGCCACCGGCGTCCGCGAACCCGCGCACCAGCTCGAGGCTGGCGCCGACCCAATCGAGGTTTTCCGGCGCCCCGATGAGCTTCCCCGGCACCACGAACCAGGCGAGATGGAGCAGGTGGGTCGGCTTTACCCGCGTGACCAGGGCTCGGCCGGACCCCGGCCCGCAGGAGGTCCACCTCGTGCCAGGTGACCCCGGATCCGTCCACCGTCCGGGGCGACCGGGACACCGCGTGAACCTCGTAGCCGCGGGCGATGAGGGGTCGGATGCAGTGACTGCCTATGAAGCCGGCGGCGCCGGTGAGGAGAACGCGCTTCACACGCACAGTCCCTTGAGCTCCGCCGCCGCGGCCAGGGTCTCCAGCGCGCCGAGGCGCTCCTCCAAGGCGGGGCGTGGGGTCGACTCCCGCAATGCGGAGAATGGATTGCCAGCGGTGACCCCAGTCGTGGTGCTGGAGGGCGTGCACCGCGTTTCGTACGCCAAGCCGCCGCACCTCCTCCGGCCGGTCCTCGATGCCCGACAATACCTCGGCGACATCGCTGCCGTCGGGTCGGGCGTCGATGACGGCGTCGGACCACGGGAAGTCGTCGCGAAACGCCGGCGCGGAAGGCGTCTGGCCGAGAAGGACGGCGCCGGCCGCGAGCCCCTCGAAATACCGGGCGCCGACCTCGGACTGGCCCTGATTCTCCCCAGCTCCGAACTTGGCCGGGTAGGTGACGAAGAAACGGCTCCGCTTGGCGCTATTGGCCAGCATGTCCCGATGCTGCGCCGCGATGGACGGCCGTACCAGCGATCCCGGAATGGTGTCGTGCAGATAGAAGAAGCCGCGAGCTGCGGCAAGCCTGAGGAGGGCTTGGTGTACGGGTTCGGAGCGGCGCCCTATACTGAGGATGTCGATCACGCGTGCCGGCGGCTCCGGGTACGGTGTGAACCGCATGGCGTCGGCCGCAAGTGGGAGATGGTGACACACCTTTCCAACCGACCGCTCCACGGCAGCCACGCTCCCGCTGAAGGACTGCACCACGTGATCGAATTCGCCCAGCAGCCGGAGGAGGTGGCCATACTGGTCCGCCAGCCCGGAGTAGAACTCCACCATGAAGCAGACTTTGATGCGGCAGCGCTCCCGCCAGCCGCGAATCGCGTTCAGGTGGAGCAGGTCCCAGACGTTCATGCACACGAACACGAAGAGCTCGTAGTCCCGGTCAACCGTGACCGGCCGCACCCCGGGATTCAGCCGCATCAGGGCCGGGTGCCAATTGCGCCAAGCCAGGCCATGCGCGACCCGCTGCCGCAGCTCGAAGGCGGCCGCGGGCACGAGCTCCATGGTGTCAACGTCGTCCACGCGGCGGATTACGTCCTCGAACTCATAGTTCGAGCACCACGCCGCCAGCGGGTTGAGTCGGCGAAGCGTCGGCATGAGGAGACGAGCCGGGACGGCACCGGCGCCGTGGTGGGTCGAGGTGTGGTCATCGACCGCCCGAGGGCCAGTCGAAGTAGGCGACCCGCCAGTCCAACCCCTCGGAGGCCAGAGCGCCAGCGTACCCCGGCGCCACATCGAGCTCCCGGATGGCAAACCGCCGACACAGCGGCCAGTCATCCGCGGCGTCGCCGAGCAGCCGCACACGCTCCGGCAGGGAGGAGACGTCGATGCGCTCGAGTCGGAGCGACATTCCCTGCCCGTCGGCCTTGATGTAAGCCTCCTTTCGGGTCCAGAGTCGAACGAACCAGTCGCGGCGCTCGCCAAGATTCAGCCGGCTAAAGGCCGCACGCTCCGGGTCCGACAGAACCGGTCCGCTGACCTCGTTCATCACTGTCTCGGAGAACATCTTGCTCCACGTCCACACCGAGCTCGCGTTCCACTCGCTACGGCGACCACGAGCAAATCCGCAGCGTGCGACAGGTTGAATTGGAAGTCTGGATGATCCAGCAGGAACGGCTTGCCCTGAGGGCATACCCGAAACGAATCTTCGCAGGAGGCGTATTCAAGTAGGAAGCGAGGATCTGACGCAGTAAGCCGCGAGTGGCCAGAAAGCGGTCCTCGATCGCGCTGGAAGTAGAAACGCGCCGCCCGCTGTCGCTCCTCGTCGTTCAAGCTCGGGGAGAGCCGGGACAACTCACTCGGCGGCAGCGCCAGGTGGGCCCGCCAGACATCGACGGTCCCACGACGGATGCCGGGCCTCGAGGTCGAGCCCTTCCGACCGCCACACTCCTCATCCTCCCCTGAACGGCGCGCACCGTGGTCTCCTCACTCTCACGGTGATTTCGTGCGGGCCCGCTCGAGGCACGCCAGAGCTGCACCGAGAGACTCTGCACGTGCGGCTCCCGCATCAGGGTATTGTGCCCACCGGGCACCTCGTGCACTTCCACACCGCCGGCGGCGAGCTGGCTCCATCCGACGAAGGGATCCGATCCCCGCCGGTCCCGGCTGGCAACCCGGAAGAGCGTGATCCGACCCGGGTAGGGTCGTGGCCGGTAAGCCCAACCGGCGTGGAGAAGCGCCCCTCGCAGCTCGCGGAATGCCGGCAGGAGAGGTCGGTGAAGGCGGACCGACCAGCGGAACGCTGTGACTCCCGCCGCTCGCACGACGAGGTTCACCAGCCGCTGCCGGAGGAAGGCCGGCATGGCGTGCCACTCGAGGTCCCGGAGACGTCGGATATTCTGGACGACCAGCCGCCAGAGTCTTGCGGAATCTGGGTCTGTGCCCGGCGGTGAACCGGCTGGGTCCGATCGGGTCCCGGGTAGACGCTATCGATCAGCGCGAGCAGGCCGACCTCTTCCCCTGCTGCCCGGATTTGAGACGCCATTTCGAACGCGACCGGCCCTGCCCAGCACAAGCCCACAGAGGAAGTATGGGCCCGCGCGGCTGCTTCTGCCGCATCTGCCGGACGTGATGTGACGCAAGCTCCTCGATGGTGCGGAGCACCGGCTCCGTCACTGTCGATCGGTGCCTCGCACCCGTAGACCGTCAGCTCCGGCGGGAGATGACTCACCAGTTCGCGGTACTCCATGACGTCCCCGTAAAACAAGTGCACCAGGAACAGCGGCGGGCCTGACCCCCCACTGTCCCGAAGCAACGCGAGTCCCGAACCGGAGTCGGCTCCCGACGCCTGGGACAGGACCTCGGCGAGCTGTCCCAGTGTGGGAGCCCGGAATAGAGTCGAGAGCGGCAGTTTGCGATCGAAGGCCCGCTCGATTTCCGCGAAGAGCTTGACCGCGAGCAGCGAGTGACCGCCCAGCTCGAAGAAGTTGTCCTGCAGCCCCACCCGTTCGACTCCCAGCAGCTCCCGCCATTGACCAGCCAGCCTCTCCTCGATCGGAGTGCGGGGCGCTACGAACGAGGTATCCTCCCCGACCCGGCTCCCCTCCGGAGACGGCAACGCGCGACGGTCCAGCTTCCCGTTGGGGGAGAGCGGCAGGCCCGCCAACACCACGAAGGCGGACGGCATCATGTACTCGGGCAGGCGTGCCCGCAGGTGATTGCGAATCTCGGACACGAAGACCCGGTTTCGGGGCGTCGCGTCGGCGACAGGGGGCGTGGATCCGTTGGTCTTCGGCGCATGAGGCACCACATAGGCGACGAGATCGGGTCCGCCCGGCAGGTCGTCCCGGAGGACCACGGCACAATCGCGCACCCCTGCGTGCTCGGCGAGCACGGTCTCGATCTCGCCCAACTCGATACGGAAGCCGCGCAACTTGAGCTGGCGGTCCACACGGCCGAGAAACTCGAGGGTGCCATCCCGGCGCCAGCGCACCCTGTCGCCGGTCCGGTACAGATGCCCTCCCGCCTCGGCTCCGGCCGATGGCCCGAACGGGTCGGGCACGAACCGCTCTGCGGTCAGGGCCGGCCGGCCCAGGTACCCTCTCGCCACGCCCTCGCCACCCAGATACAACTCGCCGGGGACGCCGATCGGCACCGGCTCCAACCGCCGATCCAGCACGTACGCGCGGGTGTTCGCGATGGGCCGGCCGATCCCCGGCACGCCCGACTCGCCTGCGGCGAGATGGGCTACGGTGGAATACGTGGTCGTCTCCGAGGGGCCGTACAAGTTGTAGACTTCCCCAGCGCCCGCGGCGTACAGCTCCTCCACCAGCGTTCGCGAAACCGGCTCGCCAGCCAGATTCACCCGGACGAGTCCGGGCGGCACCGCCCCCAGCCGCACCAGGGCAGCCGCCACCGACGGCACCGTGTTGAGCAGGGTGGCTGCACCTGGGGCCCGGAGGTCCGGGCGTTCCGGCAGCTCGAGCGCCGTCCGGAGGAGGATTACCGTGCCTCCCCAGCTCAGCGTCCCGAAGATCTCGTAGACGGAGAGATCAAAGTTGATCGAGGTCGTGGCCAGCACCCGGGCGCCCGCGGCCGCCGAAGTCGTTCGCCCCGCCCAGGTCAAGAACGCCACTGCGTTCCGATGGGTGATCCCCACACCCTTGGGCGTTCCGGTCGAACCCGAGGTGTAGATCACGTACGCCAGACTGGCGGCGGCGATGCCGCTCTCCACCGGCTCGTCAGACTCCCGCGCGATGGTCGCGAGATCGCGGTCGAGGCAGACGATCGCGGCGGTGTCACCCCGGGGCAGCCCCTCCCGCAGGCGCCCGTCGGTCAGCAGCACCGCCACCTGAGCGTCGTGCAGCAGGAACCGCAGCCGCTCTTCCGGATAGGCGGGGTCCAGCGCGACGTAGGCACCGCCGGCCTTGAGCACGCCCAGCAACGCGACGATCAGATGCGGCGAACGCTCCAGGCAGATGCCCACTCGTACGTCGGGTCCCACACCGCGCGCTCGAAGATAGTGGGCCAGCTGGTTGGCCCGCCGATCGAGCTCCCGGTAGGTTAGCCGTTCCCCTCCCACGGCCACCGCGACCGCCTGGGGCGTTCGCGCCGCCTGCTGTTCGAAGAGCCGGTGGACCGACAGGTCCCGTGGAGAGTCGGCCGTGGTGGCATTCCATTCCACCAGCAGCTGATGCCGCTCCTTGGGGGAGAGCAGGGGCAGCGCGGAGAGACGCCGGTCGGGGTCCGCCACCACCTCCTCGAACAGCCTCTCCAAATGGCCCAGCATTCGGGTGATCGTGCCCACCTCGAAGAGATCGGTGTTGAATTCCAGGCTCGCCGTCAGGCCCTGCGGGTCCTGATGCATGTGGAGTGTGAGGTCGAACTTGGACGTCTCCGTTCGCCTGGGGAGGCTTCGGAGCTTGATGCCCTCCAGCGTCAGCGCTGCCCGCGGCGTGTTTTGCAGCGCGAACATGACTTGGAAGAGCGGGTTGCGGTCGCCTACCCGCTCGGGATGGATTTCCCCCACCAGTCTCTCGAAGGGGATGTCCTGGTTCCCGTAGGCACCCAGGGCGACTTCGCGCACCCTCCGCAACAGCTCACGGAACGACGGATCACCCGAGAGATCGGTCCGCAGCGCCAATGAGTTCACGAAGAAGCCGATCAAGTGTTCGAGCTCGCTACGCGTGCGATTGGCGATAGGCGACCCGACGACGATGTCCTCCTGACCGCTGTAGCGCGACAGAAGGAGCTGGAAGCCAGCCAGCAGGGTCATGAACAACGTCGCACCTTCCTGCTGGCTCAGTCGTTTGAGCTTTTCCAGCAGTGGGCGAGAGAGCACCCGCCTTTCGGTGGCCCCCCTGTAGCTCTGCACCCGGGGGCGAGGGAAGTCGGTGGGTAGCTCCAGCACCGCCGGTGCGCCGGCCAGTTGGGTGCGCCAGTAGGCGAGCTGCCGCTCAAAGGATTCGCCGCTGAGCCACTCGCGCTGCCAGACTGCGTAGTCGGCGTACTGCACCGGCAACTCCGGCAGTCGAGGCGTCTCACCTCTCTCGAAGGCCCGGTAGCACTCGCTCAGTTCGCGAGAGAGCACCCCCACGGACCAGCCGTCGAACACGATATGGTGGACGATCAGAATCAGCGCGTGCTCGTCCGGTGCCAGACGGATCAGGCGGGCTCGGAGCAGCGGACCACGCTCGAGATCGAAGGGGCGCCGAACCTCCTCCTGAATCAACCGACGGACCTCGGCCTTCCGTTCGGCGGCGGGAACCGCCGAACGGTCCGCGATCGGGAGCTCCAATCGCAGCTCCGGAGCGACCACCTGCACCGGCTCCCCCTCGGCCAACCTGAAGGTGGTTCGGAGCACCTCGTGGCGTGCGACGACGGTTTCGAGCGACCGCTCGAGAGCGGACACGTCTAGCGTGCCGCTGAGCCAGAGCGCCGTGGTCACATTGTACGACGGGCTATCCGGCTCGAGCTGGTGCACGAACCAAAGCCGCTGCTGGGCGAACGAGGTCGGGAAGACGAACGTGTCGATGCTCATATCGGCACGAGCCTAGGCACCCGCCTGCGAGTCCGGCCCGGCCTGGTCCATCCGGCGTCTCAGGCTGAGGGGGCGCATGTCGGTCCAGACTTTCTCGATATAGGCCAGACATTCGGCCTTGGTGCCGGTCTGCCCGGCATCGCGCCAGCCCGGAGCGTTGTCCCTCTCGGCGGGCCAGATCGAATACTGCTCTTCGTGATTGAGCACGACCTTGTAGGTGGTCTGGTCGTCCTGCTCGTCGTCTCTCACCTAGGGCCTCCGTACCTCGTCCGTGATTGTGTCGAGGACCGCTTCAGGGTCGGTCCTCACTTCCTTATGGCAGCGGGATGCCAGTGCTCGCGATCCTAGCCGCTCTCCGTTCGGGGCGGGGGAACCGACTCCGCTCCACGGTACGGCTCGCGCGGGAGACGGGTGAGCATGGGACCCTGGGTTGACGACGCCACCGCGAGCAGGTGCTGGGCGACGGTCAGCGAGAGATCGGCTACCGTCGGAGTCTCGAATAGGCACCGCAGGGGGAGCTCGATCCGCCACGCGGCACGCGCACGGGCGATGATTTGGGTAGCCCTGAGCGAATGCCCACCGAGTGCGAAGAAGTCATCGTGCACGCCCACGCGCGGAAGGCCGAGCACCTCCGCAAACATCCCGGCCAGCAGGGTCTCGATCGGCGTGCGAGGCGCAAGATACGGTTGCTCGAATGCTCCGCTCCTCTGCTCAGGCGCGGGGAGGGCCCCACGGTCCAGCTTGCCGTTCGGGGTGAGCGGAAGACGGTCCAGGAACACGACCGTAGATGGGACCAGGGCCGCGGGAAGCAGCTCGGCCAGGAAGGCGCGCAGCTCGGCGGCACTGACCTGGTCCCCGGAGCGAACGATATACGCGACCAAAACGGCTTGGTCCCCCTGATCCGCCCTGGCGACCACGGCGCAGGCCGATACCCCCGGATGCCGCGAAAGCACCGCGGTCACTTCTTCGGGTTCGATGCGCACACCCCGGATCTTGACCTGTTGATCGAGTCGGGCAAGCACGGTCAGGTCACCGTCAGGACGGTAACGGCCGAGGTCGCCGGTGCGGTACAACAAGTCTGCGGGGTCGCCCCCGAATGGGTTGGCGAAGAATTGGCGCTCTTGTGCCTCAGCGGCGTTGATGTACCCGCGGGTCCGGAACGGTGTCCGCAGCACGATCTCGCCCACCTCATTCACCCCGCAGAGCCGGTTGCCGGTGGTGAGCACCAAGGCCTGGGATTCAGGCAACGACTGTCCGACCGGCTGAACGCCGGGCAGAACCACGGCCGGTACCCTGTAGAAGCACTTGACCATCGTGCTCTCAGTCGGCCCGTACAGGTTGACCACGCCGCACCCTTGAGAGACTCGACGGCGCCAGCGGAGCACCAACGCATCCGTGAGGGGTTCGCCCGCCAAGAAGACCCACCGCAGGGACGGTAGCGACAGCTCGGGCGGTGCCTCGGCGAGCCAGGCGTTCGTCAGCGACGGCACGGCATGCACCACTGTGATCTCTTCGCTGCCGAGCCAGGCGAGCACCCGCTCGGGCGGGAGTTCGGCGGGCGGAAGGCACAGCGTCGCGCCGCTCCAAAGCGGCATCAGGATGTCCCGCAGGACGACGTCGAACGAAATGTTCGTGAGCTGCGCACACCGATCTGCGGACCCCACGGCGAAGGTCCGGGATTGCCAGGCCAGGAAGTGGCTGACCCCTTTGTGAACTCCGAGGACACCTTTCGGGGTACCCGTGGTGCCCGAGGTGAAGAAGATGTAGGCGGGATCATCCGGCCCCGGCGCGGGTCTCGGCGCGGCAGCCCCGTTCCCGATGTTAGAAGTGACGCCTTCGGCTTGCCCGGTGTGCTCGCAGACCCGCAGGACGGCATCGGGAGCTAGATCCTCGGCCCAGGTGCTCACCGCGTGGCCGACCTGCAGGAGCAATCTCGCGCCGGCCTCCCGAAGCATGAGGCGCTTCCGCCGGTCGGGGAGATCGGCGGCGATCGGGAGCATCACGCCCCCACAGGAAAGTACGGCAAGCATTGCAGTGACCAGCCCAAAGCTGGGCGGCCCGCTCAGAGCGGCCACCCCACCCCTGGGCAGACCGTCGGCCTCCAACCTCCGGGCGAGCGCGTCTACACCAGCCGCCAACTCGCCATAGGTCCAGCATCGCCCCGCTTGCTCGATCGCCTTTCGCGAAGGCGCCTCTCTCGCCACCTGGTAGACGGCCTGGACGACGGGAGGGTAGGCAGGTTCGGCAAGCGCCTCACGAGGATCAGGCAAAAGGGCGCGCGAGCGATCCGTCACCAGCGAGTAGGTCTGGATCGGGCGCTCCGGGGATGCAGCGATCTGCTCCAGCAAGCCGCGGAACTGGTCCAGCAGGTGCCCGAGGGTCTCGGGGCCGAACAAGTCCGCGTTGCCAAGGCAGGTGCAGGAAAGTCCGGTTCGCCGTTCCAGGATGCGGAACGACAGGTCGAACTTCGCGCCGATGCCGCCGCCCTTTTTCCGGCCCACCTCGAGCCCCCGCAATTTCAGCGCTCCACCCGGGGTGCCTCCCGCCTGGAACAAGATCTGGAAGATCGGGTTATGACCCAGGCTCCGAGCCGGTTGGAGCTCCTCGACCAACCGTTCGAAGGGCAACTCCTGATTGGCGTAGGCGCCGACCGCCGTCTCGCGCACCCGGGCGAGCAGCTCCAGGAAGGTGGGATCTCCCGAGAGATCCGTCCGCAGTACCAGGGTATTGAGGAAGCAGCCGATGAGACCCTCGAGCTCCGTGTGAGTTCGGCCGGCGATCGGGGTTCCGACCACGATGTCTTTCTGGCCGCTGTAGCGTGCGAGCAGGATCTTGAAGGCGGTCAAGAGCGTCATGAACAACGTTGCGCCCTCCCGGCGGGCCAGTGCCTTGAGCTCGTCGGCGAGGCCCTTCGGGAGGACAACCGTCACGTTGGTCGCTCGTCGGCTCGACGCCGCGGATCGTGGACGGTCGGTCGGAAGCTCCAGCACGGGAGGCGCCCCGGCCAGCCGCTGTTTCCAGTAGGCGAGCTGCCGCTCGAGCACGTCGGTCTGCAACCGCCGGCGTTGCCATACGGCGTAGTCGGCATACTGGACGGGCAATGCTGGCAGCGTGACAGGCGTCCCCGCAACGAAGCCGTCGTAGAAGGCCGCCAACTCCTTCGTCAACACGCCTATCGACCAGCCATCGGAGACGATGTGGTGTACGGTGAGGAGGAGCATGTGCTCCTGATCGGCGAGCCGCAACAGCTGGGCGCGCAGCACCGGTCCCCGGGCAAGGTCGAAGGGGGCTCGCGCTTCCGCGGTGGCAAGCCGGTGCGCTTCGGTCTCCCGCTCCTGTTCCGGCATCGCGCCGAGGTCGGTCACCGGCAGCGCCATATCGAGAGTGGGCGCGACCACCTGGATCGGGCCCCCGTCTCCGTCAAGGAACGTGGTGCGCAGGGCTTCGTGTCGCGCGATGATCGCCCGCAGGGCCTGGTCCAGCGCTACCTTGTCGAGGACGCCGGTGAGCCGGACCGCGAGCGGCATGTTATACACAGCGCTGCTGGGCTCCAGGCGATGAAGGAACCAGAGCCGTTGCTGCGCGAACGAGAGGGGGACCGGGTAGGCTGCCGCCCTTCTCGGAATCGGCGCATGCTCCAGCGCGCCTCCGAGGCTCTTCAGGCGCACCGCCAGGAGCGCATGCTGCTCTGGAGTGAGCGCGGCGATGCGTTCGGAAAGATTCCCCATGCGATCGCTCGGGGGCCGGTCAGACATACGGAACGCCGTCGCGCAAGACTCCATCCACGGACTCGGCCGAGATGTGGGTCTGCAGCTCACCTGGGTCCATCCGGGCTATCTCCTCCACCATCTGGTGGATTGCTTCGATGCGGCGGGCGATCCCTTCCACCGTGGGGTCTTCAAAGAGAGCGCGCAGCGGCAGCTCGACCCCAGCCGCAGCCTGGACCCGCGCCATCATCAGAGTAGCCAGCAGCGAGTGGCCGCCTAGCTCGAAGAAGTTGTCGCGCACCCCGACCTGCTCGACTCCCAGCAGCGCAGCCCAGAGATCGGCGAGCATCTGCTCGACCGAAGTGCGCGGGGCAACATAGCTCGCGGCCAGGTCGGGACGACTCCGATCGGGTGCAGGCAGCGCCGCTCGGTCCAGCTTGCCCCCCGGCGTCAGCGGAATCGCGTCCAGCAGCACGATAGCGGACGGCAGCATGTGCTCCGGCAGGTGTCGCTGGAGGTGGCCGCGGAGCTCTCCAATGGTAGGCGGATCGCCAGGGGCGGGGACGACCCACGCGATCAGGCGCTTGTCGCCCGGTGTATCCTCTCGCGCGAGCACGACCGCATGGCGAACCGCCGGGTGCTGCGCCAGAACCGCCTCGATCTCGCCGAGCTCGATGCGGAAGCCGCGTAGCTTGACCTGATGGTCGGTGCGTCCGAGGAATTCCAGGCTGCCGTCAGGCCGATACCGCATGAGGTCGCCGGTTCGGTACATGCGGGCCCCTGGCACCCCACTGAACGGGTCGGGCAGAAAGCGCTCCGCCGTAAGCCCGGGTTGATTGAGGTATCCGCGCGCGAGGCCCGAGCCGGCGATGAAGAACTCCCCCGGCACCCCGATCGGCACCGGCTGGAGTCGGGGATCGAGCAGGTAGAACTGCGTGTTGGCAATAGGCCGGCCGATCTCGATCGGGGCTCCGGACCTCACCGGGCCGGCGGCGGACCAGATGGTCGTCTCGGTAGGGCCGTACATGTTCCAGAGCGAGGCGCCGCGCGCGAGCAGCTCATCGGCCAGGGTCGAAGGCAGGGCTTCTCCTCCGCATAGCGCCCGCAGCCCGGGAGTCCCGGTCCAACCCGACTCCACCAGCAGATGCCAGCCGGCAGGCGTGGCCTGCATGACGGTCGCGCCACTCTGGCTCAAGGCGTCCGCCAGCCGGCGCCCATCCTTGGCGACGTCGCTGGTCGCGATGACGACTCTCGCTCCTACGGTAAGCGGAAGCAAGAGCTCGAGCCCCGCGATGTCGAACGCGAGCGTGGTCACAGCCAACAGGGTGTCCTGACGGGCGAGCCCGGGAACCTTCTGCATCGAGGTCAGGAAGTTGACGACCGCTCGGTGCGGGACCTGTACGCCCTTCGGACGGCCCGTGGAGCCGGAGGTGTAGATGACATACGCCAGGTGATCGCCGGTGACCCCACCGTCGACCCTCTCGCTGCTCTCGCGCGCGATTCGATCGGCATCGATGTCGAGACACACTACCGTCGCGTCAGACGGGGGCAGCTGGTCCCGCACCCGCGCCTGGGTCACCAGCAGCGGCACTTTGGCGTCCGCCAGCATGAACGAAAGCCGCGCGGCGGGATATCCTGGGTCCAGCGGCAGGTAGACCCCACCGGCCTTCAGGATTCCCAGGAGTCCAACCAGCAGCCGCGGTGAGCGTTCCAGGCAGATCCCCACCCGCACCTCCGGGCCCACTCCGGACGCGCGAAGATAGCGCGCGAGTTGATTGGCCCGCCGGTCCAACTCACCGTAGGTCAGCTCCTCACCGCCGCCCACTACGGCTACCGCGTTCGGCGTCAGCGCCACCTGCTCCTCGAACAGCGCCTGGACTGTAGCCTGCCGATCGTAGTCGGCCTCCGTGGCATTCCATTCCACGAGCTGCCGGTGGCGCTCGGCGTCGGTGAGCAGCGGTAGATCAGAGAGCCGCCGGTCAGGATCGCTGACACAGGCCTCGAGGAGGGTCCGGAAGTGCCCGTGCATCCGCGTGATAGTGGCGGCCCCGAACAAGTCGGTGTTGTACTCCAGCTTCAGCCGCAGGCCCGACTCCGCCACACGTGCAACGAGCGTCAGGTCGTACTTTGCCACCCCGCTTTCCAGCGCCAACGGCTGCACCGTGAATCCGGGCAGCGAGAAACCTGATCGCGGCGTGTTGTGCAGGACGAACATCACCTGAAACAACGGTGAGTGTGTGAGACTCCGCTCGGGTCGCACCTCCTCCACGAGTTTCTCGAAGGGGAGGTCCTGGTGGCTGTAGGCTCCGAGGGCCACCTCTCGAACTCGCCCCAACAGCTCACGGAAGGTGGGGTCACCCGAGAGGTCGGTCCGCAACGCCAGCGTGTTCATGAAGAGGCCGACCAGTCCTTCGGTCTCCGACCGGCCGCGGCCCGCGATCGGCGAGCCAACCACGATATCGTCCTGGCCGGCGTAGCGCGCGAGCAGAGCCTGGAAGGCGGCGAGCAGCGTCATGAAAAGGGTCACGCCCTCGCGTTGGGCCAGCGCATGGAGCCGCAGGCCCAGGCTGGTTGGCAGCACGACGGATTCCTTCGCCCCGCGGTAACGCTGGACGGCCGGCCGAGGGTAGTCGGTGGGAAGCGCCAGGCTGGCAGGTGCGCCCTCGAGCTTCGTCCGCCAATAGGCGAGCTCGCGCTCCAGCATCTCCCCTTCGAGCCACCGCCGTTGCCAGACGGCATAATCGGCATACTGGATCGGCAGCTCCGGCAGGGGAGCGGTGTCTCCCTGCGAGAACGCCTGGTAGAGCAGGCCCAGCTCCCGGAAGAGCACCCCCATCGACCACCCGTCGCAAATGAGGTGATGCATGGAGAGCAAGAGCAGGTGGTCTTCGGCGCCGAGCCGAAGCAGCGACGCCCGGAGGAGGGGACCTCGCGCGATGTCGAAGGGCCGCCGAGCGTGTTCCCTCGTAACGCGCTGCGCCTCGGCCTCGCGCTCACGCTCCGACAGGGCGCTGAGATCGGTAATCGGCAGGGGGACATCCAGCGTGGACGCGATCACCTGCACCGGATGCCCCTGGGGCGCCGCAAAGGTAGTTCGAAGGGCCTCGTGTCGTCTGACGATCTCGCCGAGACCGTCTCTGAGCCAATCCGCTTGCAGTGGGCCGGCGAGGCGAATCGCCTTGCTGACGTTGTACGCGTTCGTACCGGGCTCCAACTGCTCGATGAACCACAGCCGTTGCTGGGCAAAGGAGAGCGGAGCCGCCACGGCCGACACCCGCCGTGGAATGTTCTCCGCCTCGGGTAGAGCGAGACCGCCGTCCCGCAGCCGGACCTGGAGGAGGGTCCGCTGCTCCGGCGAGAGCGCGGCGAGTCGTTGAGAAAGATCGGTACCCGCGCTGCCTTCTCGGTTCATCGGGGGCTTCCTCCCATCCGTTTGGACTCCCTGACCGCAGGCTCCTGAGCGGCAAGCTTCACCCGTGCCTCATCCGGGCTCAGCGATGCCACTTCCTCGAGCATGCGGTGAGTGGCGTCGATCCGCCCAGCGAGTCCAGCGATCGTTGGGCCCTCGAAGAACGCTCGCAGCGGCAACGCGACCCCGAATTCGGCTCGCACCCGGGCGACCACTTGCGTGGCGAGCAGCGAGTGGCCTCCGAGCTCGAAGAAGTTGGCGTGGATCCCCACCCGCTCCTGCCGCAGGACCTCGGCCCAGATCCGGGCGATCGCGGCCTCGGTCGGGGTGCGGGGCCCCTCCCCGGCGTCCCGCTCCGGGGGGGTATAGTCGGGGCGGGGCAGCGCCCGGCGATACACCTTGCCCCCCGGCGAGCGGGGCAGCTCGGCCAGCGGCACGAAGACCGTGGGCAGCATGTAGGCCGGCAGCGTCCGGCTCAGAAAGTCGCGCAGCTCGCTGACCCGCAGCGCGCTGCCGTTGGAGCCCGGGCCCCCACCCGGCACCACGTAGGCCACCAGGCGCTTGTCGCCCGGGGTATCCTCTCGCAGCAGGACCACGCTCTCGTGCACCGCGGGATGCCGCTGGAGGGCGCTCTCGATCTCGCCCAGCTCGATCCGCAGGCCGCGTAGCTTCACCTGGCGGTCCAGCCGACCGAGAAACTCGAGCTGGCCGTCCGGGCGGTAGCGCACCCGGTCACCGGTCCGATACCACTGGCCACCCCCGAGCTCCCCGACCCCGGGGTCCACGAAGCTCGCCCCGGTCTTCTCCGCGTCGTTGAGATAGCCCAGCCCCACGCAGCGCCCCCCCAGGTACAGCTCCCCGGCCACCCCCACCGGCACCGGGTTCCGATACGGATCCAGCACCAGCACCCGCACGTTGGCGATCGGCCGCCCGATCGGGATGCTCTCGCCCTCCGTCCCGGTGACCTCGTAGCAGATGCAGCCGATCGACGCCTCGGTCGGGCCATAGAGGTTGATCACCCGCACCCCCGGAAAGGCCGCCATGAAGCGGTAGGTGGTCGCCGGGGTGATCTCCTCCCCCCCGACGATGACCGCCCGCAGCGAGCCCAGCTGCTGGCGCAGCGGGGCCGCGGCCACCAGCTGGGGGACCAGCGCGTTGAAGACCGACGGCACAAAGTCGGTGATCGTGACCTGGTGCCGCTCGATCAGCCGGGCCAGCGCCTCCGCGCTCACCTCCGCGCCCGGCCCCGGCAGGATCGCCCGCCCCCCGTTGATCAGCGGCCAGAACAGCTGCCACACCGCGCTGTCGTACACATGGCGCGTGGTCTGCAAGACGGCGGCGGCGGTCGCCGGCCCGAAGAACTCGTTCATCCACAGCAGCCGGTTGGTGATCCCCCGGTGGGGCACCACGGCCGCCTTGGGGATCCCGGTCGACCCGGAGGTGTAGATCGCGTAGATCGGGGCCTCGCCATCGCTCGGCAGATCCAGATTGGCCGCCGCCTCCCCCGCGCCCGGCTCCCCCGCCGCCCCCGGCTCCACCACCAGCACCGGCCGTCCCAGCAGCGCCTCCCGGAAGGGCAGGCCGGGGCCCACCAGCGCCACCCCGCTGGGCAGCTCGCCCAGCGCCGCCCGGATCCGCTCCACCGGCCACTCCAGGTCCAGCGGCACGAAGGCCGCCCCGGCCTTCATCACCGCCAGCATCGCGATCACCACCTCCGGGCCCCCCGCCAGCAGCACCGGGACGTAGGCCCCCGGGCCTACCCCCCGCGCCCGCAGGGCCCGGGCCACCACATTGGCCCGCCCGTTCAGCTCGCCATAGCTCAGCTGGGCCTCGCCACACAGCACCGCCGACGCCCCCGGCGTCCGCGCCGCCTGCGCCTCCACCAGCTGGTGCACACACCGCCCGTCCCCATAGCCCGCCCCCGTCGCGTTCCACTCCACCAGCTGCTGCCGCCACTCACCGTCAGTCAGGATGGCCAGGGCCGAGAGCGGCTTGCCGGGCTCAGCCGCGACCGCCGCCACCAGGGTCTGGTAGTGTCCCGCCAAGCGAGCGACCGTTCCGCTGTCGAAAAGGTCCGTGTTGTACTTGAGCACTCCTCGCAGCCCGCCTGCATCCTCTTTGATCGCCAGCCCGAGGTCGAACTTTGCCAGCCCCTTCTCGGGTCGGATCTGTTGGAGCGAGAGTCCCGAAAGCCGCCGCTCGGATCGCGGGACGTTCTGGAAGGTGAACATCACCTGAACGAGAGGGTTACGGCCGAGGCCCCGCTCCGGCTGGAGCTCCTCGACCAGCCGCTCGAAGGGGAGGTCCTGATGGGCCAACGCGCCGAGGGTAACCTCACGCACCCTGCCCAAGAGCTCCCGGAAACTGGGGTCCCCCGAAAGGCTGGTTCGAAGCGCGAGCAGGTTTACAAAAAACCCGATCAGCCCCTCGACTTCCGGGCGCGTACGACCCGCGACCGGTGACGACACCACCACATCGTCCTGGCCGGTGTAGCGCCACAGCAGCGCCTTGAAGGCGGCGAGCAGCGTCATAAAGAGGGTCGCGCCTTCTTGCCGGCTCAGGCTCTCGAGCCGCTCGGTCAGTTCAGCCGGCAGCGTGAAGGAGAGCTGGGCGCCCTCGTGCGTCTGTCGAGCCAGCGACGGTCGATTGCCCGGCAACTCGATCGGGGCAAGTTCGCCTCGAAACTGATGTCTCCAGTAGGACAGCTGGGCTTCCAACACTTGCCCCTGCAGCCAGTCGCGCTGCCACGCGGCGTAGTCGGCGTACTGGATCGGCAGCTCCGAGAGGATCGCGTCCGTGCCCGTCGAGAACGCCTCATACAGCACACCCAACTCCCGGAACAGCACGCCCATCGACCACCCGTCGCTGACGATGTGGTGAAGGGTGAGGAGCAACAGGTGGTCCTCGGCCCCGAGCCGCAGCAGCTTGGACCGGAAGAGCGGCCCACCCGCCAGATCAAAGGGGTGCCGCGCCTCCTCGAGGGCGAGACGCTGAGCCTCGGCTTCGCGCAGCGGCTCAGCCATGTCCCCGAGCTCGACCACCGGAACTTTGATGGGTTCGGGCCATGCGATCAGTTGAACCGGCTGACCGTCTACCAACGGGAACCTGGTCCGCAAGGACTCGTGCCGGGCCATCAGGGCGTTCAGCGACCGTTCGAGAGCGGAGGCATCCAGCACCCCTTTGGCCCGGATCTGCCTCGGCATGCTGTACAGGGGGCTGCCGGGGTCCAGCTGGTCGAGAAACCACAGCCGCTGCTGCGCAAAGGAGAGCGGTGCTGACTCCCGAAGCGCCCTCAGCGGAATGGGCGGTGGTGGTCCGGCTGCCTCCGCGCCCGGGCTCGCCCCCTTCCGCTTCAGCCTCATCTCGAGCAACGCCCGTTTGGCCGGCGAGAGACCGGCGATCCGATCCGCGAGCGCATCCGGCGTATCGAACGGCTCGCTCATACGGCGTCCTCCCTCAGCTCACCAGACAGAAGTCGCTGGGCCTCCTCCTCCGAAAGGTCCTCCAACTCCTGCAGCAGCGTCGCCTGATCCGACCCCGCCTTCTCCTGTCGGCGAGCGATGTCGGCCGCGAGGCCGGCCACCGTGGGCGCCTCGAACAGGCTCCGCAGCGGGAGCTCCACCCGGAGCTCCGCTCGCACTCGCGAGATGAGCACGGTGGCGAGCAGGGAGTGGCCGCCGAGCTCGAAGAAGTTGGCGTGGATCCCCACCCGCTCCTGCCGCAGGACCTCGGCCCAGATCCGGGCGATCGCGGCCTCGGTCGGGGTGCGGGGCCCCTCCCCGGCGTCCCGCTCCGGGGGGGTATAGTCGGGGCGGGGCAGCGCCCGGCGATACACCTTGCCCCCCGGCGAGCGGGGCAGCTCGGCCAGCGGCACGAAGACCGTGGGCAGCATGTAGGCCGGCAGCGTCCGGCTCAGAAAGTCGCGCAGCTCGCTGACCCGCAGCGCGCTGCCGTTGGAGCCCGGGCCCCCACCCGGCACCACGTAGGCCACCAGGCGCTTGTCGCCCGGGGTATCCTCTCGCAGCAGGACCACGCTCTCGTGCACCGCGGGATGCCGCTGGAGGGCGCTCTCGATCTCGCCCAGCTCGATCCGCAGGCCGCGTAGCTTCACCTGGCGGTCCAGCCGACCGAGAAACTCGAGCTGGCCGTCCGGGCGGTAGCGCACCCGGTCACCGGTCCGATACCACTGGCCACCCCCGAGCTCCCCGACCCCGGGGTCCACGAAGCTCGCCCCGGTCTTCTCCGCGTCGTTGAGATAGCCCAGCCCCACGCAGCGCCCCCCCAGGTACAGCTCCCCGGCCACCCCCACCGGCACCGGGTTCCGATACGGATCCAGCACCAGCACCCGCACGTTGGCGATCGGCCGCCCGATCGGGATGCTCTCGCCCTCCGTCCCGGTGACCTCGTAGCAGATGCAGCCGATCGACGCCTCGGTCGGGCCATAGAGGTTGATCACCCGCACCCCCGGAAAGGCCGCCATGAAGCGGTAGGTGGTCGCCGGGGTGATCTCCTCCCCCCCGACGATGACCGCCCGCAGCGAGCCCAGCTGCTGGCGCAGCGGGGCCGCGGCCACCAGCTGGGGGACCAGCGCGTTGAAGACCGACGGCACAAAGTCGGTGATCGTGACCTGGTGCCGCTCGATCAGCCGGGCCAGCGCCTCCGCGCTCACCTCCGCGCCCGGCCCCGGCAGGATCGCCCGCCCCCCGTTGATCAGCGGCCAGAACAGCTGCCACACCGCGCTGTCGTACACATGGCGCGTGGTCTGCAAGACGGCGGCGGCGGTCGCCGGCCCGAAGAACTCGTTCATCCACAGCAGCCGGTTGGTGATCCCCCGGTGGGGCACCACGGCCGCCTTGGGGATCCCGGTCGACCCGGAGGTGTAGATCGCGTAGATCGGGGCCTCGCCATCGCTCGGCAGATCCAGATTGGCCGCCGCCTCCCCCGCGCCCGGCTCCCCCGCCGCCCCCGGCTCCACCACCAGCACCGGCCGTCCCAGCAGCGCCTCCCGGAAGGGCAGGCCGGGGCCCACCAGCGCCACCCCGCTGGGCAGCTCGCCCAGCGCCGCCCGGATCCGCTCCACCGGCCACTCCAGGTCCAGCGGCACGAAGGCCGCCCCGGCCTTCATCACCGCCAGCATCGCGATCACCACCTCCGGGCCCCCCGCCAGCAGCACCGGGACGTAGGCCCCCGGGCCTACCCCCCGCGCCCGCAGGGCCCGGGCCACCACATTGGCCCGCCCGTTCAGCTCGCCATAGCTCAGCTGGGCCTCGCCACACAGCACCGCCGACGCCCCCGGCGTCCGCGCCGCCTGCGCCTCCACCAGCTGGTGCACACACCGCCCGTCCCCATAGCCCGCCCCCGTCGCGTTCCACTCCACCAGCACCTGCGTGCGCTCGGCCTCGGTGAGAAACGGGAGTCGAGACACTTTCTGCTCGGGATCCGACGCGACGCTCCGGAGCAGGAGCCGGTACTGCTCCACCATGCGCTGGATGGCGCCGGCATCGAACAGCCGGGGGTTGTAGGCCAGCTGCCCCGAGAGCCCCGAGCCCCGCCGATCCATGCGCAGCGCAAGATCCACCAGGGCATTGCCCCGCGGCACGGCGACCTCTTCGATCTGGAGGCCGGGGACCTGGTGCGTCACGGCAGGAAAATCCCGGAAGTTGAACATGACCTGAAAGAGCGGGTGATAGTGTACGCTCCGCTCCGGTCGGAGCTCCTCCACCAGCTTCTCGAAGGGCAGGTCCTGATGCGCATAGCCACCCACCGTCCCCGCCCGAACCCGGCGCAGCAATTCCCGGAAGCTCGGCTCACCCGTCAGGTCCGTTCGCAGGACCAGCGTGTTGGTGAAGCAGCCCAGAGCGTCCTCGAATTCGACCCGGGTGCGTCCGGCGACCGGCACGCCGACTACCAGATCGGCCTGCCCCGTGTACCGCCACAACAGAACCTTGAAGGCCGCCAGCAAGGTCATGAAGAGGGTCGCCCGCTCCTGCCGCGCAAGAGCGGTGAATCCCTCGACCAGGTCGGCCGGCAGCTCAAAGGACAGCCGGTGGTCCTCATGGTCATCCGTGGCTGCGCGAGAGCGTACTGTCGAGAGCTCCAGCACCGGCGGGACCCCGCTCAGCCGCTCCTTCCAGTAGGCCAGCTCACGCTGGAACCCCCGGCCGTGCGCTTGTTCGCGCTGCCACCGGGCATAGTCCTGGTACTGGATCATGGGTTCCGCCAGCGGCGAGCGGTCGCCGCCAACGAATGCCTGATAGAGCGCGATCAGTTCCCGGAGCAGTATCCGCGCCGACCACGCATCGGTCGCGATGTGATGCACCACCACCATCAGCACGTGCTCGACCGGCGTCAGCCTCACGAGCAGCACCCGGAACAACGGACCCCGAGCCAGATCGAACGGTCGCCGGGACTCGGCGATCAGCCTCGACTGGCACTCCTCCTCCTGTTCGCTGGGCGCCAAGTCCGTCAGGTCGACCACCGGCAGGTGAAATGGCTCTGGTGCTGCCACTTCCTGGACTACGCCCGCCGCGGTCATGCAGAAGCGGGCCCGGAGAACCTCGTGGCGTCGAACCACCTCGGCCAGACTTCGCTCGAGCGCACCGACATCCAGCGCCCCACGCCAGCGGGTGGCACGGATCGAGTTGTACAATGCGCTCTGCGGCTCGAGCTGCGCGAAAAACCACATTCGGAGCTGGGCGAACGAGAGCGGGGCCGGGCCCACCCTCATACCCGGAGCCTGGCCCAGTGCCGACCGAACGTCGCGCCGCTCCCGTGGGGTCTGCCGGGGGGATTGGCTGGCGCTCACGAAGTCCCACCGTGGGTCACGAAGCGGTCGACCACGACGCCCAGCTCGGCCACCGTGGGGGCGTCGAATACCGCCTCAAATGGGACCTCCACGGCCAGTGCTCGGCGAATGCGGGACACCGCCTGGGTAACGATCAAGGAGTGACCCCCCAGCGCGAAGAAGTCGTCGTGAACGCCGAGGCGCTCGACACCGAGCACTTCAGCCCAAATCCCGGCGAGCACCTCCTCGGTCGGCGTGCGGGGGCTTACCGGTGCCTCCAGCCGGTCGGCGAGGCCGGAGTCTGGCCGGGGCAGGGCAAGCCGATCCAGCTTGCCGGTCGGAGTCAAGGGCAAGGCATCCAGCAGCACGAACGCGGACGGCACCATGTAAGCAGGGAGGCGCTCTTTCACGTGCTGCTGCAGCTCACCGACGCTCGGAGCCGGAGCCCGAGGTACGATATAGGCCACCACCCGCCT
Source organism: uncultured Gemmatimonadales bacterium (assembly GCA_963844445.1). Classification (GTDB taxonomy): domain Bacteria; phylum Gemmatimonadota; class Gemmatimonadetes; order Gemmatimonadales; family GWC2-71-9; genus CAVVWJ01. The sequence continues at coordinate 208,110 of CAWJOB010000002.1, read as the reverse complement.
CTCACCTGGAGCGGCTTCCTGACCCACCACGACTGCCGCCTCCACCCCAGGGTGTCCCCGGAGAATCGATTCGATCTCTCCCGGCTCGACGCGAAATCCCCGGATCTTCAGCTGCTGGTCCTCCCGGGCAACGAACTCGATCGCTCCGTCCGCCATATAGCGCCCGATGTCGCCGGTTCGACACATGCGAGCTCCCGGCTCGTTGCCGAAAGGATCGGGAACGTATGCTTCCGCCGTAAGAGCTGGCCGATTCAGATACCCTCGACTCACCCCGGGACCGGCGACGTGGATCTCCCCGATCACCCCGATGGGCACCGGTCGGAGCCGGGCATCCAACAGGTAGAGCCGCGTATTGCCGAGAGGTCGCCCGATCGGGACGACCCTCGCATCCGCCTCGTGGCTCGCCGGAATCCGATGCAGCGCTACAATCCCGGTCGTCTCGGTCAGACCGAACATGTTGATCAGTTCGGCCTCTTGCTCCAACAGGAGTCCCCATGTCTTGGGAAGATCGCTCAGCAGCGGCTCACTGGCTGAGAGAACGAGTCGGAGCTGGTTCGCCAGCAGGGCCTGCCGAGTGACCGGTGGCAGCCCGCCCAACGTGTCGGTGCAGGCACGCCAGTATGAAGGGACGAGATCGATAATCGTCACCCCTTCGGACCGAACGGTCTGAAACAGTCTCACCGGCTCGCGAATCTCGTCGGTCGTCGCAATGACGACCCTGGCACCGTGCGCCAGCGGTACCAGTAGCTGCCGCACGGACGAGGAGAACCCAAAGCTCGCCGTATGCAAGTAGACGTCGTCCGCAGTCACGCCCAACGGCTTCCCGATCGCCTGCACATAGTCGCACAGGCTTGCGTGGGTCACCATCACGCCTTTGGGGACCCCGGTGGAACCGGACGTATACACCAAGTAGGCGAGGTTGGATCGATCCGCCCCCTTCCCCTCGTCGTCCACTCCGTTGGGGGAGATCCCGGGCCAGTCCGTGTCCAGCACGACGAGGCGCGCTTCCTGCTTCGGAAGCTCCGGAACCAGTTGCTGATGCGTCACCAATACCGGCACCTTGGCGTCGTCCAACAGAAACGCGAGGCGGTCTTTGGGGTAGCTCGGATCGAGTGGTAGCCAGGCCCCGCCGGCCTTGAGCACCCCAAGGATGGCGACGGCCACATCCAGAGAGCGCGTCAGATACAGGCCTACCAGCACTTCGGGGCCTACCCCGCAGCTACGCAGGTGCTGCGCCAGCCGATTGGCGCGGGCGTTGAGCTCCGCGTACGTCAGGCGGCGGTCTCCGCACACCAGCGCGACGCGGGCAGGGGTCAGGGCAGCCTGCTCTTCGAAGAGGCGGTGGACGGTTCCTCGCCGGAGCTCCTCGCCGTTCGTGCCGCTGAAATCGAACAGCAACCGATGGCGCTCGGCGCCACCAAGAATCTCGAGGTCCCCGATCGTGGCGTCCGGACGTCTCACTGCGTCTGCCAGAACCGTTTGGAGACGCTCGCCGAGATACCGCATTTCGTCTTCCGAGAACACCTGAGCGTCGTACTGGAGCTCCAGGGTCAGAAGGCTCCCCCGCAATACACCGCGGAGCTTTACCTCGAATCGCTCGACGCAGGCCTGATGCTCGATGAGCGAGAAGGTGACGCCGTCGGCCGAAGGCGGCTCCACCGGCTGCTCGAACTCGAAGCAGATCGGGATGAATACCGGCCGGGACAGGCTGCCCGGCTGCTCGACAACGTCCTCCCACGAGAATGCGTCCTGCCACTCGTCAGCTCCACGCGAGGACTCGCCGACTCGGTCGAGCAGCGCTCGGAACTTGAGGTCCTCTGGGAGATCACACCTGAGCGGCAAATGTTTGGCGAACAGACCGAGGGCACTCTGGAACTCCTCCTGCCCGCGACCGTCGTGGACCCATCCGACGACGACGTGGGTCTGTCCGCTCAGGCGGGCGAGGAGCACCTGCCAGCACGCGAGGAGGAACCAGGAGACCGAGCTTTCACAGTCGGCCGCACTTGCGGCCACCGCCCGGGTCAACTCCCCCGGCAGATTCAGGGGGAGGCACCCGACACTGAAGCTCCCCCCCGGCATCGAGTGCACCGGGGACGGCAGTCGTGAGACGGAAATCGCCTGGAGGTTGTGCCCCCGCCAATAGGCCTTGCCGCGGGCCATCGCGCCGTCTGTCGCTCCCTGGAACTCGTTGAGCCACTCGGCGCAATCCGCGTACTGTAGCGGCTCGTCCGAATGGTCGTCACCCATGCTGTGGGACGCGTAACAGCGGCTGATGTCGCGCGCCAGATTCGGCACCGTGCCGGCATCGGCGCACAGCGACGGCGCCGCCAGCAGCAGGAGGTGCCGAGTGGTCGAGAGGCGCGCCAAGGCCAGGTGTATCAGCGGACCATGCTCGAGATCGAACCGGACCTGACCCGCTTCACGGCGGAGCGTCTCGATCTCGGCCTGCTGCTGCTCGGGATCCGCAGCACTCAGGTCGTACTCGCGAACCAGCGGCGCGCCGGCCGCCGAGATCACCTGGAGCGGGAGACGCATCCCCGGCAGCAGGCGGAATGTCGTCCTGAGGATCTCGTGCCGACCGAGGACGTCCGCCAAGGCGGTTCGCAACGCCGTGCCGTCGAGGTCTCCCTCGATCAGGATCACACCTTCGGCGCGATAGGCCAAGCCGGAATCGGCCTGCTGCGCCGACCACAGACGGGCTTGCTGAGGGGAGAGTCGAAATCCTTCGATCGCGCTCGGCTGCATGCGTTCTCCAGCTCCGTCGTCAGTTGCCCTGCGCGTTGAACGCCTCGGCCATTCCCACTACCACTTTGCGGGCCCCAACGAACGGCGTACGGCCGTGCGCCGACAGCATGTTGTCCAGCATGAGGACGTCGCCTTCCCGCCAGGGGAAGGCGATGGTTTCCTGCCGATAGGCTTCCCGGATGGCGTCCAGGGCCGCCAGCTCGATACGGCTGCCGTCGCCGTAGTAGACGTTTCGAGGCAGGTTCTCCTCCGTGTAAGAGGAGAGCAGGGAGTCACGGACGGCCGGCGGCAAACTCGATACGTGGAACAAGTGCGCCTGATTGAACCACACCACGTCACCGGTATCCGGATGCGTCGCGACGGCCTGGCACACCTGACTCGTTCGCAGCCCGTGGTCTCCGACCCAGGAGAAGTCGATCCCTGCCGTGCGGCAGTAATCTTCGACCACACTCTTGTCGGTGGTCTGGAAGACCTCTTGCCAGGGCAGATCCAGGCCGCTCCCATAGGTTCGGACGTACATCAGCCGCTTTTCCGCGAAGCGGTCCCGGACGCGTGGCTCGATCCGCTGATAGACCCTTCGGCTGTCGGCGATGGGAGTCTCGCCTCCCTCCTGAGCCGCCTTCAGGCAGAGGAACCAGATTTTCATCGGCCAGTTGCGGGTGTAGGACATCTCGTTGTGCAACGGGATGAACTGGTCGGGAGGATACTCGGTGGACGTATATACCTTGCCGGCGACGCGCTTCCGCGGAGTGGACCGGTAGGTGTACTCCAATGGCTCTCCCGACACCGCCTGGATGAAGCGCTCGAGGTCTGCTTCCGTCGTCAGCCGAAAGTTTCGGAACAGAATTCCTCCGGCGGTCAGGAGCTGGCGTTTGAGCAGGTCCCGATTGGCCGCAGCCCAGCGCTCGAGATCGACCCCTTCCCCTTTGGGCTCGACGAGCAGAGGCAAGGGTGTTTCGGCCCGCAGAGGCGCTGTCGTGACCAGCGCTTCCTCCGATACACTGATCCCTTTGCGAGTGCCCGACATCGGCTTCTTCATGGTGGGGCGCTGATCCTCTGGGCTTCTCATGGATTACCCTCGTGGGTAGCTGGTGTCTGCACACTCGGGGCCCCGCCGCGTCCCATGCGGCGCCGCTCCACATCTCCACGGCGGCGGCCATAGGCCCCATAGCCAGTCGAAGTTCGGATGCGCTCGATAGCCAGAGCGAGCCCGGCCACCGTGGGCGATTCGAACACCGCATCGACCCGAAGGTCCACCCGCAGCGCACGGCTGATCCGCGACAACGCACGAGTGAGGTGAAGCGAATGCGCACCCAGCGCAAAGAAATCGTCATGGATGCCCACCCGCTCGACACCTAGGACCGTGGCCCAGACCGCCGCGATCGTCTCTTCGATGGCTGTGCGGGGGGCCACGAAGGCCGGATCCGCGAGTGGCTGGGCCCAGTCCGGCGGCGCAAGTGCCCCGCGGTCCAGCTTGCCACCGGGCAGGCGCGGTAGTGCATCCAGCCAGACGAAGGCGGCCGGCACCATATACGACGGGAGGCTGGCCTGCAGCAGGGTTCGCAGTTGGACCGCCCCACACACCCGCCGTTCTCCCGGCACGAGATAGGCGATGAGCTGCGTCTCCCCGAATGGATCCTCACCTCCGACGACCGCACACGCCTCGAGCTCACCCGACTCCACCAGCGCTTTCTCGACCTCGGCCGGTTCAACCCGATAGCCTCGGATCTGTACCTGAAAGTCCTTCCGTCCCAAGTGCATCAGGCAGCCGTCCGAGAGCAAGCGACCCAAGTCGCCGGTGCGGTAGACGCGCAGCTGCTCCTCGCCCGGCATCGCTGCGAACCGGTCGCGCGTCAGTGTGGGCTCTCGCCAGTAGCCGAGGGCGAGATAGCGACTCTTGACCCCGATCTCGCCAACCTGACCGGGCGGCACCCCGTTGCCGCTCTCGTCCAACAGCAGCACCTCGGTGTCCGCGACCGCGTGGCCGACCGGGACTGACGCGGTCGTCACCACGGTGTCGAGATCGATCAGATACTGCCGGAAGCTGGATATCTCGGTGCAGCCGAGATTGTTCAGCAAGACGCAGGACCGCGGAAAGCGGCGCTGGAAGAGCTCCACGTCACCCTTCGACAGCGGCTCACCCCCGAGGTGAACCAGCCGCAGCTCAGGGAATTCTTCGTCACCATCGAGTCCCCGAACTACATGGCGGAACAGGGCGGGCACCGTGTGCCAGACGGTGATCGCCTCGCGCCTGAGCCAGTCACCCAGCTCGGCCGGGCCGCGCTCCCTCGGATCGAGTGGCAGGACCGTCGCGCCGTTGAGCAATCCACGGAGCAGGGCGCTCACGCCGGACATGTGGCTGAGCGAAGACAGGAGCGACAGCCGATCCCTCGAACAGATGCCGAGCGCGTTGGTATATCTCATGAACAGATGCAGCAAAGTCCGATGGCTGTGGACCACGCCCTTGGGCACCCCGGTAGAGCCGGAGGTGTACATGAGGCACGCGACGGCATCGGGAGCAATTGGAACCCCGGGATTGCCCTCGGGGACTGTCGAAGCGAACCGACGGATTCCCATTACCGGGCAACTGCTGGATGCTAGCTGGCGGGCTGTCTCCGCGTGCCGATCGTCGGTAAGCACGACCGTCGCCTGTGAATGCTCTAGGATAAAGCTGTTGCGCAGCCGTGGGTACGTGGCGTCCAGCGGCACCCAGACTTTGCCGGCCTTCAAGACTCCCAAGGCAGCCTCGATCATGGCGCCGTCCCGCTCGCACAGCACCGCCACTCGCTCGGTCTCCGCGCCCCGCTCGGCCAGGAGCCAGTGCGCCACGCGGTTGGCCCCGGCGTTGAGGGCCTGGTAGGTAATCTCGCTGCCTCCGAAGCTGACAGCGACCCGCTCGGGATAGCGCTCCACCTGGCGCTCGAAGCGGCCGGAGATCGACCCTTCGACGTCCTCCCGCCTGAACTCGACGAAGTCCTCGGAGCGCCGGACACTCACCATCATTCCGAGCCTCCGGCGGGGGGTGCCTCGGCGGTGCGGGGCGACGCCTCGGCATCGAGGGCGCGTTCGGCTTCGGCCTCCGACATCTGCTCGAGCTCCGACAGCAGGTCCTTCGCCTCGCGCCTGTCGGCTTGACCACCCCGCGGCATCAGGATCGAGAGCGGTCGCTCCGGAGAGCGTACCGCAGCCCGGAGCAAGGCACCGTAATCGTCCACCCACCGAGCGACCCTGGCGCGGTTGAACAGGTCACAGCTGTAGGTGAAATAACAAACCGTCCCTGCGTCGGTCCGCTCCACGTGAACGGACAGGTCGACCAGGGCGGTGTCGAGACTGACCTCGAAGTCTTCGATCCGTACTCCGGGAATCACCGCCGCCCGGCGGGGAACCTCCAGGTAGTTGAACAGCACCTGAAAGAACGGGTGATAGCCCGGAGTCCGCTTCGGGCGAAGCTCTTCGACCAGCCTCTCGAAGGGGAGCTCCTGATGGGCATACGCTCCGAGGGTGTCCGTGCGTACCCGGCGAAGGAGATCGCGGAACGTGAGATCTCCCGAAAGATCCGTGCGGAGAACCAGCGTGTTGGTGCAACAGCCGACCATCTCTTCGAGCTCCAGTCGGGTCCGCCCGGCAGCCGCGATGCCCAGCGACACGTCCATCTGGCCGGTATATCCCGATAGCTGAGCTTGCAGGCCGGCCACCAGAACCATCATGAGACTGGCTCGCTCGGAGTGGCCGAGAAGCTCGAGCTGTTCAATCAAACCGGCGGAAAGCGGGATCGAACAGCAACCACCCGTGTGGCTCGGCAACGTCGGACGAGAGCGGTCACTCGGCAGCTGCAGTCGGTCCGATGCACCGTGCAGGCGCTCCCGCCAATAGGCCAGCTCCGACGTCATCGCCTCTCCTTGCAGCTCCTCCCGTTGCCAATACGCGTAGTCCCGGTACTGCAGCGTGGGCTCGCTGAGAGGCGACACTTCACCCGCGGCGTACGCCGAGTAAAGGACGGCCAGCTCGCGAAGCAGGATCCCCCTGGACCACCGGTCGTAGGCGATGTGGTGGATGACTGCCACGAGGACATAGTCCTCCGCGGCAAGCTGGAGGAGAACGGCGCGAAACGGCGGCTCTTTTGTCAGGTCGAATGGGCGGCGGGTCTCCGCGAGCACGCGCTCGCGGGCCGACCGCTGGCGATCACCCGGGGCGAGCCCAGTAAGATCTTCGACTGGGAGATGGAACTGGGTGGCCGGCAGAGTCTCTTCCACCACGCCCTCATTGGCATAGGGGAAGCATGTCCGGAGCACTTCGTGCCGCCGCAGGATCTCCCCCAAGCTCAGCTCGAGTGCACGGAGATCGAGCGGGCCGATCCACCGGCTGGCGCACGATCTCGATGACATCCCCAAGGGACCAAATGGCCGATTGTAAAGCGGGCTATCTGGCTCGAGCTGGTTGAAGAACCACATCCGTTGCTGCGCATAAGAGAGTGGCGCGGGTGTATCCGAGGCGATACGCCCGATCGGCGCAGTGCCCGGCCCGTCCGGCGCCATCTGCCGAGCCTCCGCAACGCGGGCCGCGAAGTCGGCCAGCGAAGGATCGTCGAACAGCGTGCGCTGGGGCAGCCGGACTTCGAGGGTAGACCATACCCGGGCCATCACCTGCGTGGCCTTCAGAGACGTCCCGCCGAGCTCAAGAAAGTGATCATTGACGCCAACGTTTTCTATGCCGAGCACGTGAGCCCAGATGGCGGCCACTCTCTCCTCGATCGAAGTCCGTGGGGCGACAAAGGCACCATCTCGTGCGGGATTGACCCAGTCGGGTTCCGGCAGCGCTCGACGGTCAAGCTTCCCGTTCGGTAGCAGGGGCAGGGCGTCGAGCCACACGAAAGCAGCTGGGACCATGTAGGTGGGCAGCCGCTCCAGCATGAGCCCCCGCAGCTCGGCGGCGGTAGGCGCCAGTGCCGGCTCCCGCACGACGTAGGCAACGAGCCGCTGCTCTCCCGGCACCTCCTCGCGCGCCACAACGACAGCCTCTCTCACTCCGGGTAGGCCGAGGAGCGCCGTCTCGATCTCGGCGACCTCGATCCGGTAGCCTCCGACTTTAACCTGGAAGTCCTTTCGTCCCAGGTGCTCGAGGCAGCCATCGGGGTGCAGCCGACCTAAATCGCCCGTACGGAAGATGCGCTCGGGCCCACCAGCCGGGTCGCTGAGGAAGGCAGCCCGCGTGAGGTCCGGCTTGCGCCAGTAGCCCAGCGCCAGGTACCGGCTCCGGACGGCAATCTCGCCGGCGTCCCCGTCGAGGACCTCCCGGCCCGCGTCGTCGAGCAACAGCACCACTTTGCCCTCGACCGCGTAACCGGTCGGGACGACGCTTCCGGCGATCGGTGTGCGCTTGTCGAGGAAGTCGTGTCGCACGTGCCCGGTCTCGGTGGCACCCATGCCGGTGTAGAGCAGGCACTCGTCGGGGAAGTGCTTCCGGTATGACTCGACGTCCCGCGTCAGGACACGCTCGCCTCCGAAGCGAATGATGCGGAGCTTTGGGAAGCGCTCCGCGCCGGTCAGGGTGGCGACGAACTGGCGAAAGACCGACGGGACCGAGTGGTAGAAGGTGATCTCCTCGTGGACCAGCAGATCCGCCAGGCGGTTCAAACCCTGCTCTTTGATGTCCAGCGGGTAGAGCGACGCGCCGTTCAGCAGCGCGCCGAACATACCGCGCACCGATCCGTTGACACTGCAAGAGTACAGCAGGGTCATCCGGTCGTCGCGGGAGATGTGGAGGGTGTTGGTGTATTCCCGGATGTCCCAGAGGACGTTGCGGTGGTTTTGCACGACGCCTTTGGGGCGGCCGGTGGAGCCGGAGGTGTAGAGGATGTAGGCCGGCGCGTCAGGCGCGACGCGGAGGTCGAGATTGTCGTTGGGGAGGTTCGGCTCCAGGCGGTCGAGGTTGAGCAGCGGGAGGCCAGCCGCACTGAGCTTGGCGGCCAGAGGAAGGTGCCGCTCGTTGGTCACGATGAGCGCGGCCCCGGCGTCCTCGAGGATGTAGGCGGCTCGGGCCGCAGGGTATGACGGGTCGAGCGGCAGGTAGATCCTGCCCGCCTTCAACACGCCGAGGATCGCGGCGATGAGGGACGGACCGTGATCGAGCAGCAGAGCAACAGGCTCGTCCGGGGCGTCCCCTCGGGCCAGAATTGCCCGGGCGACGCGGTTCGCCGAGTGGTTGAGGCCAGCGTAGGTCAGCTCCTGAGTGCCGGCCTTGATGGCGCGGCGCTCGGGGTACTGGCCTACCTGGCGCTCGAACCGGGCGGGAATCGACTGCTCGACATCTTCCAGCCCGAACTCGATGAAGGACTCGCAGGGACGCATGCTCTCGACCATGGCTCGATTCTGGGTGCGTCGCTAGGCTAAATGCTGGAGAGACCAGACCTTGCCGACTCGCGACAACCGGTTGCTCCTAGCTGGGCCCAGGTTGGCGCCAGGGCCGATGAGCAGCTGCACGGATCCTGACGCGGTGGCGGTGTGTTGCATCTCCGCTACATAGTGCTGGCAGCGGCGTACACCAGCCCACCGGCCTTCGCGGCGTGCGTGCGGCAGACCGGTGCACGCGACGGACGTGAGGCTGGGCGATTGGGCCTTGCAATACCTATAGTTGCGACGCCCGGGTCGACAGGTGGGCGCCGCCGGCACTACCCCATGATTGACTGGTTACCCGCCCGAATCGCAATAGGTATGCCCCTATCGAGGCCGGTAGGACCTTATCGAGAGGCACCGTCAGCCGTTATGGCGCCCGATTCCGTGGGCAGGACCTCAAACCTGCAGGTGGTCTGGCCGGGACCCTGCTGCTGCGTGACCGCGGTGTCTGGATCGGCCACCTGGAGCATGAATGCCGCCTCGACGCGATCGAAGACCTTTCTGCCCAATGGCCCGGTCACCCAGAGCACAACCGGGTACACCCCCGGGCTCAGATGGAGGGACTCGATGCGGAGTCCGAGCACCGTGCGGCCCGTTTCCACCGGAGTGACCACGCCGAGGGAGAGGGTGTCCACGCTCACCAGTTTGGCGCCGGCCTCCCCCTGAAGGGCTACGCCGATGCCACCGATGGACCGTGGCCGGTCGGAGCGAATCGCCAGCTTCAATTCCAGAGGCCCGTCGGGGTAAGGGTGATAGTCGAGCGCCGCCCGGTCACCGCGGTACTGCGCGGCCTCGATCTGAACCTCGCGCGTGCCTGTCCGCTGAGCGAGAGAGAGGTCGATCCATTTCGTCGGGCTCGGGGCGTCGGGGGCGCGGGGCAGGTACTGCCGGAGCACATCGCTGGTACTTGCATCCGCCATCAGCCGCCCCCCTTGGAGCAGAACAGAGCGGGGGCACATCCGTTGGATGGCGTTCAGGTTGTGGCTCACGAACAAGATGGTGCGCCCCTCGCTGGCGACTTCGCTCATCTTGGCAAGGCACTTCTTCTGAAACCCCGCGTCGCCCACCGCCAGCACCTCGTCTACCACCAGAATTTCGGCTGGGAGATGGGCCGCCACCGCGAAGGCTAACCGCAGGTACATCCCGCTCGAATAGTGCTTGACCGGGGTGTCGAGAAAGCGTTCGACCTCGGCGAAGTCCACAATCTCGTCGAACCGGCTCGCGATGTAACTCCGCTCCATGCCGAGGATGGCGCCGTTGAGAAAAATGTTGTCACGACCGGTCAGCTCCGGGTGGAACCCGGTTCCCACCTCGAGCAGCGAGCCCATACGGCCCTGCACCGAGGCGCGGCCCGTCGTGGGACAAGTGATTCGGGAGAGCACCTTGAGCAAGGTGCTTTTTCCGGCGCCGTTGTTGCCGACGATGCCGAGCACTTCTCCCTGCCGGACTTCGAAACTGACATCCCGAAGGGCCCAGATCGCATCGTCTCGGTCCTCGCCATTGGTGGAACCCAGGCTCTGCAGCTGCCGCAGATTGTGTAGCGGAGCCATCAACGTAAGGGCGAGCGCCTCCCGCATCGTCTTGGGGCGCGGCTTCACGGGCCCCGATCCGATACTGCTTCCCGATGTTCTCGACCCGGATCGCGAACTGGGTCATCGAGCTCTGCCTCAGGCCACGTCGGCGAACACCCGCTCGGTGCGCCGGAAGTAGAGTGTGCCGGCGATGAAGATCGCCACCGCTCCCATCAGCGAGAAGCCGAGCTGGGCCCAGGTTGGTGCGGGCGTTCCCAACAGCACGGCCCGGAAGCCCCCGATGGCACCGGCAAGCGGGTTGAGCATGTAGATCGATCGATACGCCTCCGGCACCAGCGACACCGAGTAGACAATGGGCGAGGCGTACATCCAGATCTGTACCAGAAAGGGGCTCACGTGCCTGACGTCTCGGTACTGAACGTTGAGGGCCGACAGCCAACATCCGGCACCCATGGCCGTCATCGAAATGATCGCGAGCAGGAGCGGGACCATCCAGATCGCTTCGAGCCTGGGGACCAGTCCGTACCATGCCATGACCGCAAGCAGAACGACGGATGCGATCCCGAAATCCACCAAGGCGGCCAGAACCGGGGAGGCGGGAATCACGAGACGAGGGAAGTACACCTTGGTCAGCAGGCTTCGGCTGATCACGAGGCTGTTGCTGCTGCCCGTCAGGGCGGAGGAGAAATAGGACCAGGGCACCAGCGCCGCCAGGGAGAAGACGGGGTAGGGCACTCCATCCGAGGGCACCCGAGCGAACCGCCCGAAGATGATCGAGAACACGATCATGCTGAGCACCGGTTGCAGAATCGCCCACCCCGCGCCCAACACGGTCTGGGAGTACCGTGACTTGATGTCGCGCCACACCAGATGCAGCAGCAGCCCCCGATGCGCCAGCAGCTCCCCGACGTTGATCGTGGGCCAGCCTCGGGCGGGCTCGATCAGCACCAAGCGCGGCGGCTGGTCGGGCCTCGGATCTAGGGGTCGAAGCGCGGGCTCTGCCATGCTGGTTGATTTACCTGAGCATCCGGAGAAGGTCAGCGCGCACCATGATGCAGTCGGGGCAAGAGCACTCATCTCGAAGCCCAGCTCCCGGTAGAAACTGATCGCCTCGGCGGCTGTGGGATCCATTTCCTCACCTTCATCCGGCATCGTCAGCACCATGCGGCTCATCGCCGGCCTGGGGACGCGCTCTAGGTCGATTCCAGCTGGTCGGTCGGAGAGAGCCGCGGACACTGGGCAAACTGTAGGGCGCCGGCGCCTTTGGATCAACCCTAGTTCGGGTCGCCGCTGGGCCTTGCGCAGCAGAGCCGACAGACCAACAGCGTGCGCCCCAGTGGCTTGGAGTCCCGGCAAGGGGTGTGCCGTCGGGTGGTGACTGGCGCGTGTCTTGCAACCCTGCGCCCGAGAGCTATTCTCTCTCTTCCAAGCAGTCTCACTTTCAGTCGAGCGCCGGGGCTGGCACCCGGGCAGGGAGAGCCGTTGCAGCCGTGGGCAATGCGCGCGGCGGTCAACGGGTTACAAATCGGACTGGCAGGTTGTCACCTCCCACCGGGTGCATCGCCCAGTGCACTGGCGGGTCAGAGGGAATGCGGTCGTGTGGCGTGTCTTCTACGCCCGGGTGCTGACGGCTGTAACCGATGCGCCACAGGCTCTGTACATCCACAGTTCGGGGTCCCACGGCCTTCGCGACTTGCTTCCGAAAATCACAGGCGCCGGCGGGCTTCTGGCGGCTCTTCGAGGGGCCCACCGCGCTGGAAATGGACGAGGTTGGCTCATGCACTCGAGGACACTTCTCTTGGCCGCCGCCTTCATGCTGCCGCCATCCGTCGCTATCGCGCAGGATTCGGTCGCAGCGCCTCCACTGGAGGCCGATGGGGGCACCCTCAAGCCGGGGGACATGGTCCGCCTGCGGATCTGGCGTGAGCCGGATCTCTCCGGGGATTTTCTCGTGGACGAGCGGGGTACCGTGGTCCTCCCGAAGCTCGGGCCGCTCCAAATCGGGAGTCTGTCACCGGACTCGTTGAAGGCCCGGCTGGTGAGCTCCTACTCGGTTTACCTCCGGAACCCGACCATTGACGTCATGCTCCTCCGCCGGATCACCATCCTTGGGGGCGTCCGCAACCCCGGTCTCTACCCGGTCGACCCCACGATGACGTTGGCGGATGCCTACGCACTGGCCGGAGGAATTTCCTCGGAGGGGAAGCTCAATGAGGTCGAGCTGGTACGGGGCGGTCAGCGGACGTCGTACAAGCTCTCCGGCAGCACCCGGATCGCCGACACCCCTCTGCGGTCGGGCGACCAACTATACGTACCCACGCGTTCCTGGCTCTCCCGAAACACCTGGGTGGTAACCGCCGCAATCGGGACAACCACCACCATCATGTTCGCCTTGCTGCGGTAGGAGCCCAAGACCGTGAGCCAGCTGCCCGTTCACCACGGCCCGGAGGGCACGATCCCGGCCCGCCTCGAGCTTGCCACCTCCCAGCTCCGCGACGAGCCCTCGGTCAGCGAGCTGTGGGGGATCCTGCGGCGCAACTGGTGGATCATTCTCGCGTCGGTGCTCGTGTGCGGTGGCGCCGGGTACCTCCTCGCGGCTCGGTCCACTCCGGTCTACCAGAGCTCCACCTCCATTCGGATCGATGAGAAGCAATCGGCCATTCCTGAGCTCCTGCCGCTCACTTCCGGGAGCGAAGTGGTTACGGAGATGGAGGTGCTGTCCAGTCGGACCCTGGCCGAGGACGCGGTCACCGGCCTGGCCCTCCAGTTCCGTGTGGTGGAACCCACCGGGGAGGACCGATCCAAGCTGTTCAGTCGGGTTTTGGTGGCTCCGGAGGCGGAGTCCGAGCTCTATGTGCTGACCCGGGAGCCGAGCGGCCGGTTCGCCATCACGGTGGAGGCAACCGGGGTCCCGATCGCGAAGGTCGCCATCGGCCAGCGGGTGCAGTTCCGCGGAATCTCCTTCTCGATGCTGCCTGAGGCGGCACGCTACGGACGCCTTGTGATCGATGTGTCCGGGTTTGCCAGTGCCGTGGGAGACGTGCGCCGCGGAATTCAGGTGAGTCGAACCGGGAGGGACGTCAAGATCGTGACCTTGACGTACCAAAGCGGGGACCGTGAGCTCACAGCGGCAGTGCCCAATTTGATCGCCCGGCGCTTTGTAGAGCGCCGCGAAGCCGCTCAAAAATCGGCGGCCGGCAGCACCATCGAGTTCCTCCGTGAGCAACTCGACACCCTGGCGATCCAACTCCGTTCCGCTGAGACTGCGCTGTTGACGTATCGCGAGCGGGAGCGGGTGGTGAACCCGGCGGTTGAAGGCAGCAGCCAACTGAATCGCATCGTACAACTCCAGACCGAGCGCAGCATGCTGGAGTCCGAGCGGTCCGGCCTGGCCAAGCTGCTCCAGGAGGTGCAGGCAAAGGCCGCCAGCGCGGGTCCCGGGAAGCCGTCGTCGTATCGGAATCTGCTGGCGTTCCCGTCGCTCCTCCGCAACCAGGCCGTATCGGAGCTGCTCAGATCCTTGACCGCGGCGGAAGGCGAGCGCAGCGCGTTGCTGGGCCGCCGCACGCTCGAGGACCCCGATGTCCAGGTCCTGAACGACCGGATTCAGAGCCTGGAGGGCGAGCTGCGGACGATGGCGGTCTCGTACCTGCAAGGTCTCAATCACCAGGCCTCGAGCTTGGACTCCACCCTTCGGGGGTTCGGCCGAGAGCTCCAACGGGTCCCCGAGCGCGAGCTCCAGTACACCCGGCTGGAGCGGCAGCCAAAGCTGCTGGAGCAGCTCTTTGCGCTGCTCCAGACCCGGCTGAAGGAGGCTCAGATCGCCCAGGCGGCCAACGATCTCAGCGTCCAAGTCGTCGATCCGGCGGATCGGCCGCGGCGCCCGATTCGCCCGAGGCCGATGCTCAATCTCCTCCTCGGCATCATGGTGGGCGGGCTGCTCGGAACCGCCGTGGGCTTCGCGCGCGAGCTCCTCGACAAGGCGGTCCATACTCGCGCCGACGTGATGCTGGCCACCGGTCTCTCGGTCATCGGCCTGATCCCCCGGATTTCTCGTAAGAACGGCCGGTTCGCCTTGATCTCGGAGAAGGGTTCAACCGGGCGTGCCCTCGAGCGATCCTCGCCGCCCCACGCACGGCCGCCTGAGGCGCCGACATACTCGCCTCCTCCCGTTCAGCGAATGCGGTACACCTTTCTCGGACAGGTGGAGGACGAGTCGGCGGCACAGCCCGCCGCGGCCTCCAACGGAACCACACCTACACCGCCCACGCCGCTCTCCCCTGCGGTGCCGAGACGCGGCGTGAAGCGCATGGTCATCTCCGAAGGCGGTATGGCGGCCACAGAGGCGTACGGGAGCCTGCTGACCAATCTGTCCTACTCGCTTCCCGACGCGCCGCCGAAGGTGGTCGCGTTCACCAGCGCGCTCCCTGGAGAGGGCAAGACGACCAACGCGGTAAACCTGGCGCTTGCCCTGGCGCACCGGGGCGCGAGGGTGCTCCTGATCGACGGCGACCTTCGCCGGGGCATCGTGCACAACGTTTTCGAGGCCGATCGAGAGCCCGGGCTGACCAACGTGCTGTGGGGGATCCTCGGCTTCGAGAGTGCCAGGCATACGATCCAGATCGGGGATAGCGCGACGCTGGATTATTTGACGACGGGGGCCTTGCCGCCGAACCCCACGAGTCTCGTGGAATCGAACACCATGCGGACCCTGCTGGAGCAATGGCGGGAGGAGTACGACAACGTCGTCATCGATACTCCACCGGTGAATGTGATCACCGACGCCGCTCTGCTCGGCACCCACGCGGATGGAGTCGTCCTCGTGGCGCGCTCAGGGGTCACCCACGCCGCCGCCCTCGGCTACGCGATCGAGCAGTTGCGGCGGGTCCAGGCCCGAGTGCTGGGTGTGGTCCTGAGCGATATCGACTTCAACCGCGACTCGGCGTATGACCCGACGTATCGGTATCACCGATACGATCAGTACACCACCGCCAAGAGCTGATCCCCGCATGTCTATGTCACCGCGCTTGGAGCCTGCCCTGACCACCCCGACAGCGACGCCGTTGGCGTCAAACCGGGCTGCCCCTCGGGTGCGCACGGGCGAGCGAGGCCCCTGGAGCTCGACGGGATACATCGGCCTGGTCCGGATCGGTGACTCGATCGCCGGACTGCTGGCATTGGTGGGCAGCTTCCTCGCCGCCAATCTGGGGCGGATGCCTGCGGGCATGGACGAGTTCCTGGAGATGCGGCTGACGATCCGCAATCTCCTTCTGCTCATCGCCTTCATGGTGATCTGGCGGTTCCTCTGTAGTTGGGTGGGTTTGTACGATCCAGTGCGGATTCGCCGGTTGTCCTCCGAGGTGCTGCGCGTAGCGCTGGCCTGCGGCATCGGCATGGCGGCCGCGATGGTCTTTCCGCTCATCAGCCGGACCGGGGCATTCAGCCCGCTCGCGGTCCTGTATTTCGGGGCGGTGGCCGGAGCCGTGTTGCTTCTGCTGCGGGGGGTCCTCCGAACCGTCACCGCGACCGGGGCGCCGGCTCTCCACGAGGTCCTCATCATCGGTAGCGGCCCGCGTGCGTCGAAGGCCTACCTAGACCTGCAGTCGGACCCCCACGTCACCTGCCGACTGCTCGGCTTCGTGGACGTCGATGATCGCCTCGCCTCGGACGAGGTCAGGCGTCACTGGGCCGGCTCACTCAGTGAGCTCGAGTCGATTCTGATGCGGCGGGAACTGGATGAGGTGTTGATCGCACTTCCGATCCGCTCCTGCTACGCCGAGATCCAGCGGGTGATCGAGATCTGCTGGCGGGCCGGGATCCGCTGCAAGTATCTGGCGGATGTCTTCGATCATGGCCGGTCGACGCCTCGCTTCGAGGAGGGCGGCCGCCTCAAGACCGTCGCCATGGCGGTCGCGCCCGAAGACGAACGCCTCGTCTTGAAGCGGGCGATCGATGTCGCGTGCGCGCTGGTGGGATTGGTCCTGCTGGCGCCCGTCATCGCAGTCGGGGCCATCGCCGTCAAGCTGTCCAGTCCTGGCCCCATCTTCTTCAGCCAGGAGCGGCACGGGCTGCACAAGCGGCGGTTCCGCATGTACAAGCTGCGAACCATGTTCGTGGATGCGGAGGCGCGCCAGACGGAGCTGGAGGCCCAGAACGAGGCGTCGGGCCCGGTGTTCAAGATCCGCGATGATCCACGCATCACCCCGGTAGGGCGATTCCTCCGACGCGCCTCTATCGACGAGCTGCCCCAGCTCTGGAACGTGCTTCGGGGCCATATGAGCCTGGTGGGACCGCGGCCGCTGCCGGTGCGCGACGTTCAGCGCTTCACCGAAGGCGCACTGATGCGCCGATTCAGCGTGCGGCCAGGCCTCACCGGTCTCTGGCAGGTCAGTGCCCGGAGCACCCTCGACTTCGAGGATTGGATCCGGCTGGACATGCAGTACATCGACGATTGGTCGTTGACGCTGGATGCCCGCATTCTGGCGCTGACGCTTCCGGCGGTGGTGCGGGGAAGCGGGGCCGCCTGAAGCCACCGGGACAGCCGTGAAAGTCATCGCTTGGCCCGCCGGGGGCGGAAACCCCTACACTGGTCTGCTCTACAAGCACCTGAGTGCGTTGGGTGCAGAGGTGTTGGACTTCTCTCCCGCCGTGCTGCTCCGCTCCTCCAAGGCGGTCTGGCACTTGCACTGGCCGGAACGGATGCTGAATCGGCGGAGTGGCACCGCGGCCGCCCTCCGCGCTGCCGCGCTGTTGCTTCTCGCCTTCCTGGCCCGTCTCAGGAAGACGCGGCTGATCTGGACGGTCCACAACCTTCGACCCCACGAGTACGACCACCCCTGGATCGGACGCTGGTTCTGGCCGGCCTTCATCCGGCAGCTGAGTGGGTTCATCGCGCTGAGCCCTCGGGGAAGGCAACTCATCGAGCAGCGGCATCCGCAGCTTCGCTGGACCCCCTGCTTCGTCATTCCCCACGGCCATTATCGGGGTGCCTACCCCGACACCATATCGCGGGCCGAGGCTCGGGCGGCGCTGGGCCTGCCTGCGGATGCGCCGGTCGCGGCGTTTGTCGGCCAGATCCGCCCTTACAAGAACGTCCCCCATCTGCTTCAGGTGTTTCGCCAGCTGCCGGGGGCCGAGGCTCGGCTAGTGGTCGTCGGTCAGCCCGGTGACAGGGCCCTCCGCGACACGTTGCTGGAGATCGCGACGGGCGACCCGAGAGTTCGGCTGTTCCTTGAGTTCGTCCCCGAGGACTCGCTGCAAGTCTATCTGCGGGCCGCGGACCTGGTGGTCCTGCCGTTTTCCGAGATCCTGAACTCCGGCAGCGCGCTCCTGGCACTCTCCTTCGACTGTCCCATCCTGGTGCCCCGCAAGGGTGCCATGGCGGAGCTCGAGCACGAGCTGGGATCTGAGTGGGTCCGGACGTATCCCGGAGAGCTCACGCCGCACATCCTGGCCCAGGCCCTCGCCGCGGCGCACGCACAACGGAGCGGGACTTGCGCGCCGTTGGCGCGGTTCCAGTGGGAGTCTCTCGCGGAGAGGACGCTCGAAGCGTTTCACCACGCGTTCGCCGGACCTCGATCGGCTCGCCTACCGCTCGAGCGACAGGCCCATCCGTGAGTCCGGAATGAGCGGGCATCCTGCCCCGATGGCCCGAGCGGTTGCCTTCCGCCGCATGCTGCGCCCCATCGAACGGGTGTGCACGGTCGTCTTCCTCTCGGTCGTTTCGGGAGCCTACCTGCCGTTCGTCGCTCGCCGGCTAGGCGTCGGGGACGACGAAGCGGCGAGCGCCTCCCTGGCTCACATCGCCCTGCTGCCCCTGTATGCAGGCCTCGCCGCGTTGATCGCGACCCATCCCCGGGAGTTCGGCCGCGCGGTCTGGCGGGGGAAGCTTGCACTGGCTCTCGTGTTCCTCGCCGGCACCTCGACGCTCTGGTCCCTCTTGCCCGATCTCACGCTCGCGCGGTCGATCTCCCTCCTGGCACCGACTGCCGTCGGCTTGATGCTTAGTGCACGGTTCACGCCCCGAGAGTTGCTACGGCTCCTCGCCTGGGCGCTCGGGTTGGCGGCCGTCCTCAGTGCTCTCGTCGCGCTGGCGCTTCCGGCCGACGGCATCTCGTCGATCGAGTACGGCGAGGCTTGGCACGGCATCTACCGAAACAAGAACGGCCTGGGACGAGCCATGGCGCTGGGCATGGCCGTCTTCGTGCTGCTGGCGCTGGACAGTGGCCGCGACCGCTTGTTGTACTGGTTGGCGGCTGCGGGCTGCCTGGGGCTGGTCATCATGGCGCGCGCGGCCGCCAGCCTCGTCGTGTGCGTGGCGTTGCTGACTCTGATTCCGCTGTTCCGGGCTCTCCGTCTGCGGCTCACCGCTTCGGCCGGCGTCTGGACGGTCGCCGCGCTGATGGCCGCCATCGTGGCCACGCTCGTTGTCAGCAACGCCGAGTTCGCGTTTGCCCTCATGGGCCGAGATACGACGCTCACGGGCCGCACCGACATCTGGGCGGCCGTTGCGGCAAGCATCGCGCAACGGCCCTGGCTCGGCTACGGGTACAATGCGTTCTGGCAGGAATGGAGCGGGCCGTCGGCTGCAGTGCTCAGCGCGGTCGGGTGGGAAACACCTCACAGCCACAACGGAATCCTGGATCTCTGGCTCGATCTGGGATTGGTGGGCGTCCTCACCTTCATCGCGGGGTACGTGGCAGCGACTGCGTCGGAGCTGGGCAGAGCCAGAAGCACGAAGAGCGCTGCCGACCTCTGGCCGCTGGTCTTTCTCAGCTTCCTGATGCTGATCAATGTGTCGGAAGCCGTCGTCCTGAAGCAGCACAACCTGTTCTGGGTGCTGTACGTCGCGGCATTGAGCGCTCCTCAGCTTGCCCGAGCGCCTGTGAGGGAGGCCAGGCCCGCCTTCGAGGCTGGGGGACGGGAATGGATGGTCCGGGACGAGCCGGGGGTTACCGGACTCCCTGGCGCGCGGGGACAAGTATCGCCAGGAATTCGGGCGGCCTACTGGAGACGGCATCGGCATGGCTGACGGGGCGGGGGCGGTTGCCGCTCGGGCGGCGACCAATCGTGGCGATGCTATTCAGATACCTCCTCCAGCAGCGAGTCGCCTTCTGTGAGCGTCTGCGGGATCAACTGGATGCAGGAGGTGTCGTTCTCGGGCTTATCCACGGCCCGCCCAGTCCCGATGACGCGCCCCGGCGGGACGAGGCGGACCTGGAATGGACCTGCCGAATCCGGAAAATCGTCGTGTCGCTGGGGCGCCGGGAGCTGTTCTGGCAACCGGCGCTCCCGCACCTGGGCGAGGCCGACCTGGTGGTGGTGAACGACGTGGTGACCATCGCCGAACGGTATCACGGCCTGATCCAGGCGCTGGCGGCCTGATGTCTCCGCCGCGCTCGGAGCACCGGATTGCCTCGCGAACCGGCCGCGACTCCGGCGCGGACGGAACCGGTGGAAGCCTTCGGCCGCAGGTGCCGTCGTTCACGATGCTCGGCGTCCAGGTCGATGGCCTGACGACCGATAGTCTGTACCGGGCGATCACCGAAGCGATCGAGAGTGGGCAGCGGACGGTCATCGCCAACCACAACCTGCACAGCATCTACCTGTATCACCACGACGCCAAGATGCGCCGCTTCTACGCCCGCGCACAGTACGTCTTCATCGACGGCATGCCCCTCATCTGGCTGGGCCGACTCCTGGGCTATCCGCTCAGCCGCAAACATCGGATGACGTCGATCGACTGGCTGCGGCCGCTCCTTGCCACGGCGGCCGTGGCGCGGGGGTGGCGTCTCTTCCTCCTGGGCTCGGGCCCAGGGGTGGCGGAGCGCTGCGCGGCGCTCCTGCGCTCGGAGTTCCCCGAGCTGGAGGTGGAGGCCATGCACGGCTTCTTCGATTTCCGGCCGGGAAGCGAGGATGGGCAGGAGGTGCTCGCCAGGATCCGGGATTACCGTCCCGACATGCTCTGCGTGGGAATGGGAATGCCCCGGCAGGAGCACTGGATCGAGGACCACCTCGATCGGCTGGAATCCGGGGTGGTGCTGAATCTTGGTGGATTCATGGACTTCCTGACCGGTGAGCTGCCGCTGCCGCCGCGCTGGATCTCCCGCCTGGGAATGGAGTGGTTGGTCCGGCTTGCCACCAGCCCAAGGCGGGTATGGCGGCGCTACCTGGTGGAGCCGTGGTATCTCCTGCCGTTCCTGGCTCGCGATCTGTGGGCGCGGCGCGGCTGGGGCGGCTGAAAGGTGCGCCCCGTGCGCTCCAGGGAGCGCACGGGGCGCGCATCGAGCTCCTCCATTGCAGCCCTCTAGGGCGATCCGCTCATGGCACGCACGACGTCCCCCAAGCCAGCCCGCTCGGCTTCACGTTGTCGCACTTCACTACCGTGCTCGAGGCGTGGTCCCTGTCGTAGAACCGCTGCGCACTCACCGGGCCGGTCACCACGTTCTCCGTCACCACGGTGCCGCTCCCAGCATAAGTCCGGAACACGCCCCAGTTGTTCGGGTCCGAGTAGGTCAGGTTCGCCACCCTGTTCCCCTCGACCCGCTGGTTGCTCCCGTCCGCGATCCCCAGTGCTGCCGTCTGCCCACCGGCCCAGATCAGCCGGAAGCCTGTCGCGTCGAGGGTGTTCCCCCGCACCACGTTGCCCTGCGTCTCGCGCTTCAAGTCGAAGTGCTCGGCCGTGATGTACGGGCCGAAGCGGTTCCCCTCGATCAGGTTGAAATTCGCGATGTAGTAGTTGGTCGGCTGGCCCGTCCGTCCCTCGCCTACGTAGACGCCCTCACCATACTGCGGGTAGGTCAAGCCGGTGTGGTGAATCCAATTACCTGTGACGACGTTTCGGCTCGACCCGTCGTACATCTTGATGCCCGAATACCCGACGCTGGAGATCTCCAGTCCCGAGATGCGGTTATTGCTAGAGCGTCGGACTTGGAGACCGATCCACCCGCCTCGCACCTGGAAGCCCTGGAGCCGCCAATACTGCGCATCGGTGATGTTCACCGCGCCGGCCACCACCGCCGTGGACGGCCCGCAGAGCGTGATGCTGTCGGTCGCCGTGCCGCGCCGGGCGATGTTGAGGGTGCCGGTATAGGTCGCTGCCGCGAGTTGGATCTGGTCGCCCGGCTGCGCGGCGCTGAGCGCGTTGTTGAGCGCGGAGGCACTGGCCACGTTTACCACCCGCCGGTAGCCGGAGCCGGGGCAGCCGGCTACGGTCGTCGGCGGCGGCGGGGGCGGCTCCGGCTCTGGCTCTGGCGCCGTGACGGTGACCGTCGCCGTGTCCGCCAGGTTGCCCTCGTGCGTGGCCACGGCGCGGTAGGTCCCCGCTTGGCTCCCCGCGGTGTACAAGCCGTCCGAGGTGATCGAGCCCCCCGTGACGGTCCAGGTCACGTCCGGAGTGGTGGTGGTGCCGTCGCTGAGCCTGCCGCTCGCGGCGAAGCGCTGCGTCGCTCCTGTCTGGAGCGTGGCACTCGCGGGGGAGATCCGGATCGACACTATCGTCGCTGGCGCCGCTGTCGAGACGGTCACGCTCGCCGTGTCGGCGAGGTTGTGATACACGCTGGTCGCCATCACGCGATAGTTACCCGAACGGCCGTTGGTATAGAGGCCGCTCGCGTCGATGGTGCCGCCCGTCGCCGTCCAGGTCACGCGGGCGGACGTGGTGCTGCCGTCGCTGAGCTTGGCGGTCGCGGCGAAGCGCTGGGTGCCGCCGGCCTGGAGCGATGCGTTCCCCGGCGAAATCACCACGGCCGTCACTGCCGTCGGTTGGTTCCTGTCCTTGCGTCCCCTGCCTTTCCCCAACGTCGGGAGGTCGCCGGAGACGGGGGCCTCCTCGAGGGAGACGACCTGTGGCTCTGACGTTTCGGTGAGGTCGCCGGCGGTGCAGCCGGCTAAAAGTACAAGCAGGGCGAGCATCGACAAATAATGCGTGAACGCCCCGCGGCGCCACAGTTGGTCCTGGGAAGGCATCCGCGTTATTCCCCCATCTGGCCTCTTTCACCTATTGCTCAACCGATCCCGACCACCGCGGCCACCCTTGAGTGGTGCGTATAATCGGCCGCGCGCGCACGCTGATCAATACCAAAAAATGATACAGTTGAGAAGCGTAGCTGCCAATGTTGACAAGGTATCTGGCTGCTAATAGGTTACTTGTACCTATGAATGAATGGTAATTGTAACAAAATATTGTCGAGTTTTAGTACAGCTGCGACTCAGGGTAAAAGACGGCTGTCATCCACGCGACTCACAGCCCACCCAAGACCGGGGCGACGCGATTCCCCAGGGAAAGCCCGCCCCAGCCCCGAAGGCGAGGATCGCGGGGGAAGCGGTGCACGCCCGCAGTCGCTCGGTGCGGCACGCAGGCAAGGACAGGTCATACGCGGCCTTTCCTCTCTCCGTCACGGCGAAAGGGGTGGACACACTGGTCGCGGCAGGCGAGGGCCGACGACCGGCATGGCCGGAACGGCGGCTCATCGTCGATGAGACCTGACGCGCTGGGAGCGGGCGGTAGGCCTGCGCCCGATGGGCTATGTGAGGGGTGGTCCGCTGAGACTCTGACTAGTCGTACAGGGCGCGAAGGAATGAGCGCTAGGGCAGCGTCATCTCGTCTTCAGGGCTCGCGCGCCTCCAGGATCGCGATGTCCGTGATCTTTGTCAAGTAGGCCGCCGAGCGTATCGGCCGCAGTGGAGAGACGTGGGCTGCCAAGGTGCGCACCGGCTATCGGGGGAAGAGCAGGGCGGATCAACGGCATGATGGCATCCGCGAGCACCCCCGCCACCACGGCGTGGCCCTCGGCGGAGAGATGGCCGTCCAGACGATAGTACAAATGCTCTGGCTCGTCCGCCTCGACCAGCGCGTCCAAGGTCGGGACCCAGGTGAAGCCAGCGCGTCTGCCGAGGTCGGCGAAGTGCCGATCGTAGAAGGCCACGTCGATGCCGCTCGTCTGTTGCCCGGAGGTGAGGCGGTGGAGAACCTGAAATTGCTGCGGGATCGACAGCACCACGAGCGGGATGCCCAAGGAGCGACACTCAGCGGCGAGCTGGGTCAGCAGCTGCTCCGTCACGGCCAACTGGCGTCGCGGCCGGGCCGAGAGTGGCAGCCGGAGAAAATCGCCGCGGTCCGGCGCCGCGAGGTAGAGTTTGGTATACACCGCGTCGCTGGAGGTGACGATCCGGCGGGCGAGTTGGAGGAGGTGAAAGGTTCGGTCCTCGCCCGCGCGGACGAAGACCCCCTCCCGCACCCGGGACCAAGTGGGTGACCCCGCCTCCGGTCTCGAGCCCGTCTCGAAAGGGACGTTGGTGTAGAGATCGTTGATGAGGAAGCCGACGACGACGGCCTTAGGTCGGTAGCGGGGTGCGAGCTCCCGCAGGAGGAGAAGCTCGGAGCGAGTGTCCATCCCCTGCACACCGGCATTGATCAGATCGAGCCCCACCCCACGTTGCCGGAGCAGTCCCTCCGTCACGGCCCCCCAGGTCGTCTCGTACGACACACCCTGGCCGAAGGTGAACGAGTCCCCCAGCAGGAGGACCTTGCCGCCGGGTGCCGGCGGCCTGGCCGGAGAGCTCTGCTCCCGGAAGCCATCCGCATTGATGGCGTACTCCACGGTGTATTCCGGGTGACGGAACCGCCAGACAGCACCGGGCACGTACCGCATGCCCAGGTCCGTGTCCGACCGTGAGAATCGTTCACCCTGTATCCGGGTGGGAACCAACGTCTGCGGAAAGAAAAGCCGGAGAGTCAGCTCGAGCGCGGCGATCAAGGCGATCGACATCCCACCGACGATCGCCAGATCGCGAAGCGCCCGGCCGATCTTGCCCTTGATCAGATGACTAGTCCCGCCTCCACCGATCTGGGCAGCGGAGAGTCCAAGCAAATCTGCTGGGACAGCGGCGGTTCCAGGGAAACCTGCCGGCGCTCCTCGCAACCGGGCTCCAAGTAATAGCCCATCGCGTCACGCAGGGTTTTTTCCAGGTCGTGCCTGGGAGTCCAGCCGAGCCCGCAGATCTTGGAGATGTCGGGCGGAAGCCGGTCGGAGTCTTCGTATCCCGCGCCGTAAAATTCCTCGCCCTTCACATCCACCAGAGGCGATTCCGGCGGAGCGCCGGTGATTTCCTCATACAGGCCTGCCATGAGGAGGGCCAACTCACGGATCGTGACATTATTGTCCGGGTTCCCGACATTGTAGATCTGATTGCGGGTGTCTTCGGCGCGATCGAGGATGGTCTGGAATGCCCGGGTGGCGTCCTCGATGTGCAGGAACGCCCGGTGCACGTTTCCTCCGTCGACCAGATACATCGGCCCCTTGCCGAGCAGTGCCGACATGAAATGGGCGAACACCCTGGGCCCTCCCATCGAGCCCGCAGGGACCAGGTAGTCGATTCGCGGCCCGATGAAATTGAAGGGCCGCACAATCGTGTACTCCAGATTTCCGGCCACGCCGTGGGCGTACAGAACCCGATCGAGCAGCAGCTTTGCCGTCGCGTAGATCCAGCGTTGCTTGTTTACCGGACCGAAGATGACGTCACTGGTTTCCTCGTTGTATGCTCCGCCCTCGGTGGTCTTGCCATACACCTCGGCGGAGGAATACTGGACCAGTCGGGTGCCGTGGCGAATGCACATTTCCGCAACGCGGAGGTTTTGGACGAAATTGAGGTTGAACACCTCCAACGGCGAGGTGACGTAGATGCTGGGGTTCGCGTAGGCGATGAGGTCGACGCACAAATCCGCTTTCCGGATGAGGTCGTTGACCAGGTCGGGCATGGCACGAACGTCGGCCTCGTGGAACTGGAAGCCGTGGTTCAGGGAGCCGCTGAGCTTCTCGCGGGTCAGATCGAGGCCGACGATCTGATGCTCGGCTCGGTCTACGAGATGCTCGACTAGATGAGAGCCGATGAAACCACCCGCTCCCAGAACCAGGATTTGCACGGAAAACCTCCGGTAGATGCCCCTAGCTTCGGGCAGTAGTGCCAGGGCACGGCAAGGGGCTGCAGCTTTGCCGGCGGGCGGAGGCCACGACGGCGCTCATGAGAACAACCGGTATAGTGACCACCGTTGTGGCAACCCGACAACACGTTGTCGACGGGCCGCGACGAGGTCGGCGTCAAGTGGGGATTTCGACGTCCTTTACTCTGTGATATTTCGCGCTTCGGAGTAGCAAAGACCGCCTATGCAAACAACGTACGCAGGGCCCGTGCCAGCGGCGTGATAGTTGCCCAGCCGGCCAGTTGGTACCTCCCGGGAGGCTCCGGCCTCCGTCCCAGTGCAGTTTCTTTCACCCCCCACCGCGACCGCTAGGAGCCCTGGGTGATTCGTGAGGTCTTCATCATCATGCCGGCCTACAACGCCGGCGGGACTATCGAACGGGTATTCGACCGGATTCCTCCGGCTGCCCGGAGCCGAATCACCCGGTACGTCGTGGTGGACGATGGCAGCACCGATGACACTCAGGCTGCCCTTGCCAGGCTACGGGGGCGATGGCCGGATCTGGTAGTGTTGCAGCACGAACTGAACCGCGGCTACGGGGCAGCAGAGAAGACGCTGCTCGACTACGCGGTCAACGACGGCGCCGATGTCGCGATTCTCTTGCACTCAGACGGGCAATACTCCCCGGAAAAGCTTCTTGACGTGCTCGAGCCGTTCGACCGGGGAGACGCGGACATCGTGCAGGGCTCCAGGATGTTGAACGCCGGGGCGCTCCGGGGCGGCATGCCGCTCTACAAATTTCTCGCCAACAAGACCCTGACGGCGGTAGCCAACCGGGCCTTGGGCCTGACCATGGCGGAGTACTTCAGCGGCTACATGGCGTACAGCCGCTCGGCGCTGCTCGGCATCCCGTACCATGAACTGGCCGATACGTTCCAGTTCGACATGCAGATGCTGGTCATGGCCCGGGTGAAGAACCTGCGAGTGGTCGAGATCCCGATCCCTACGATCTACGCCGACGAGACCTCACATCTCCAGCCGGTTCGTTACGGCCTAGAAGTACTTTCCATATTGCGCGACTATCGGCGCGGCCGCTACGATGCCCTCTAGGTATCACCCCGTGACCGTGAGCCGAATTCTGGAAATATCGACGCTCCGGCCAAGAAAAACGTCTGGGGCTGACCTGGCGCCGCTGGCTGGGATCAGCTATCTGCCGCTGGTGCTGATCACGGCGCTTGCCGGCTTCCTCCGCTTCTACCGGTTGGACCACCAGAGCCTGTGGATGGATGAAGTCCTGACTGTTCTGAGCTCGCATACCTCGTTCGACAGGATCCTGTTCGACCCTCCCGTGGATCCCAACGTCCCCCCCCTGTACTACCTGTTGATGGGAGCATTGCAAGGGGTCGGCGATGATGAGACCGCCCTGCGCTGGCCATCGGCCTTGGCAGGCCTATTCAGCATACCCCTCATGTATTCGATCGCACGTACCTGGCTGGGACATTCGGGGTTGCTCGCGGCGCTCCTCCTCGCCGTTTCGCCGCTGCATGTGTGGTACAGCCAGGAAGCTCGGCCATACGCGCTTCTGATCCTTCTCGCCCTCCTCGCCGTCCGATTTCTGCAAGGCGCGCTGAGCTCGCCTCGCTCGCTCTGGCCTAGAATCGGCTTTGCGATCACCGCTGCGGCTGCCTTCTACGTGCATACCGTGGCGCTGGCATTCGTTGGCGCCATGGCCATCTTTGTGCTTCTCGTGGTCCCCCGGGCGGGGCTAGGACGCTGGATCGCGACTTTTGCTGCAGTCGCGCTACTGTCGATGCCAGGCGTCTACCTCCTCCTTCAAGTTCCGCCGACCGTTTCGGCGAATCCGTTCTACCTGTTCAGTCCGGCCCACGTGGCGTATACCCTATGGGCCTTCGCCACCGGGTACTCCCTGGGCCCGAACCTGATTGAACTGCGCCTTGAAGGGGTGACCAGTGTCACCCGGAATCTCCTGACCATTGTCCCGATCATGAGTCTGTTCGTGATGCTGCTTGCCCTGGGCCTGGTCCAACTGTGGCGGACCCGGCGCGATATGCTGGCCGCGCTCGTGCCTTGGACGACCCTGCCGATCGCCTTCGTGATCCTCGGCACATGGCTGACCAGTCATCCCTACAATGTGCGATATGCCCTCCTGGCCTTGCCGCCCACGCTCATATTACTCGCGATCGGGACTCGCTTCTTCAACGCGCGACCAGCGCGGCTCGGAGCCATAGCCCTGCTTCTCGCCTGCAGCGCAGTCTCTCTCTGGAACTATTACACCGATCCGCGCTACTACCGTGACGACAACCGCGGCGCCGCGACATTCATTCGAACCAGGGCTAAGCCGGGCGACTTGGTGATCGCGAGTGCTGCCTACACGACCATACCTCTTGGTCACTATCTCGCAACGACTCCAATCAAGCTGGTAGGCTATCCTACCTCCGCGGCGAGGGGTGTGCCGGAGCGGGGTGCATCGCTCGGAGCGATATTTGTGCGCCCCGAGCGCGTGGCGGATGACCTCCGCCGGCTGCTCGGTGAGCGGCGCAGCTTCTGGCTCTTTCTCAGCCGGACCTTCCACAGCGATCCGGATGGCCACCTGCAGCGCTACGCGGACCTGCATTACAGCCGGGTTGACGAGTATGTCGGGCCCGGCGTCCGAGCCATTCGATACCTGCGGCCCGACACGGCCGCTCTTCCGGTTCAATAGGGCCTCGCCATGTGCGGCATCTTCGGTTTCGCTGGGTTCGAGGACCCGAGGCTCCTCGACCGGATGAGCAACGTGCTGGCGCATCGTGGCCCGGACGGCGAGGGGTACCTGCACTGCGGACCCGTCTCGATCGGGATGAGACGGCTCAGCATCATCGACCTGGCCGGCGGTGATCAGCCGATCTACAACGAGGACAGGACCATCGCTGTCTGCTACAACGGCGAGATCTACAACTACCTGGAGCTGATGGAAGAGTTGCAGCGGCGAGGGCACCACTTCAGCACCCGTTGCGACACCGAAGTTCTAGTACACGGCTACGAGGAATACGGCATCAGTTTCCTGGAGCGACTGAACGGCATGTTCGCGTTCGCGCTGTATGACCTGCGGCGGGAAGAGCTCATCCTGGCCCGGGATCGGGCCGGACAGAAGCCGCTCTACTACTACCACCAGGACGGCCGGTTCGTCTTTGCGTCGGAGATCAAGGCGATCCTCGAAGCGGACCAGGTCGAACGGCATTGCAATGTGCCCGCCCTCGACAGCTATCTGGCGCTGCGATATGTGCCGCAGCCCGAGACGCTGTTCGACGGAATATCAGTGCTTCCCGCCGCACACTACCTGCGTCTCAAGAACGGCCACGCCACGATGCACCGGTACTGGCAGCTCAGTCTGTCGGCGGGCGGTTACCGCAAGGACAGCGACTATGCCGAGGAGTTCGAGCACCTGTTCATCGATTCCGTGCGCCTCGCGATGCGGAGCGATGTTCCTGTCGCCGCTTACCTTAGTGGGGGAGTGGACTCCAGCCTGGTCGTGGCGGTCATGCGGCGTTTCACCGACCAGCTCAAGACCTTCTCGCTGGGCTTCGGGTCAGCAATCGATGAGACTGCCCAGGCCGAGGAGCTCGCCCGGCGGTTGGGCTGCGAGCACCAGACCGTGCGGTGTGGCCCCGAGGAGCTGGCCCGCCTGCCTCGTGCCTTGTGGCATCTGGAGCGCCCCATCGGGGACGCCTTGATCCTGGCCTATTTCCGCCTCGCGGAGGCGGCGAGCCAGCACGGGAAAGTAGTGCTCAGCGGCGAGGGGGCCGACGAGCTGTTCGCCGGATACTCCTTTCACAAGATCATCCGATGGTCTCAGGTCTACCACAGATGGGTACCGAAGGCGCTCAACCGCAGTGTCGCGGTGCCCCTGCTGGCCGCGGCTCCGGTCGACCTTCTCGATCGATTCTTCGTGTACCCGGCTCATCTCGGTTCCAGCGGCAAGGCCAAGACGGTGGAGTACCTCCGTCAATATGCCGATCGGTCGTTGAACCAGAACTACGTGGCGCTCCGGGCGCTTTTCGATCGGTCGGAACGGCAGGCACTGTATGTCGGCTCACTCAAGGAGCAGGCTACTGACGACTGGCAGCGCGGGCCCGAAGCACCGCCCGGTCCATTCCTCGACCGCTTACTATCGCTTCAGTTCAATGACTGGCTCCAGGACAACCTGCTCCTCCGCCAGGACAAGAATACGATGGCCCATTCCCTGGAGCTCCGGGCCCCCTTTCTGGATCACCGCCTGATCGAGCTCGCCTTCCGCATGCCGCCACGGCTCAAGATCCGCGGGCTGGTGGACAAGTTCGTGGAGCGCGAGCTGGCCCGGAAACTGTTGCCTCCGGAGAACGTTCGCAGGAGCAAGAACCCTTTCTACTTTCCGCTGGAGGATTTTCGAACCCGTCCGGAGCTGCGGGAGCTCATCCGCATGACCCTGGATCCCGAGCGGGTGCGCCGCCGGGGCTATTTTGATCCGAGCGCGGTGCAGCGCTTGGTGGGCCTGATGGAAACGGGAGAATTCCTTTACCTGAAGCAGGTGCTTTCGCTCGTCATACTGGAAGTGTGGCACATGGTGTTCATCGACAACCAACGCATGTGGTGAAAGGCGAGGCGATGATACTGGTGACCGGAGGAGCCGGAGTCATGGGGCGCCGGCTGGTACGGGGGCTGGTCGAGCAGGGCAACCGAGTGCGGGTCCTGGACCGACCCGGCAGTCGCCTGGACGGCGACCACGCCGAACTTCTGCACGGCGACGTGACCGATCCCGCGAGCCTGGCGGGGGCGTTCGACGGGGTGGACACGGTCTTCCATCTCGCCGCGATCCTGATCGCCTACGATCCGGATGCCTTTGAGCGGGTGAACGTCGGTGGGACGCGGAACGTGTTGCAAGCGGCCCAGGCGGCTGGCGTCAAGCACTTCATCATGGTTTCCTCCGCTTCCGTGGTCTATCCCAAAACGACGGCCTATTCGCGCTCCAAGCGGGAATGCGAACGGATCGTACGGGAGCAGCGGGGCATGCAGTGGACGATCGTCCGGCCTACCCTGGCCTACAACGAGCACGGCGGCGAGGAATTCCGGATGTTCCTCGATTACCTCCGCAAGTACCCGGTGGTGCCGTTCATCGGCCGCGGGCGCGCCCTTAAGAACCCGGTGCATGTTGATGACCTCATGCGCGGATTCCTCGCGGTGGTGGGAAACCCCGCAGCCTACGGCAAGATCTACAACTTCAGCGGGGGAGAGGATATCAGCATCTGGGATCTGGCTCACTTGATGCTACGGCACCAGGGCATCTCCAAGCCCTTCCTATCGCTCCCAGTCGGGCTCTGCACGGCGATCGCCGGGGTGCTGGAAGGCCGCATGTCGCGCCCGCCTCTTACCTGGAATGTCATCGCCGGCATCACCCAGGATGCGAACCTCGACAACTCCGACGCTCGCCGCGACCTCGGCTACGCCCCCATCGGAATCCACGAGGGCCTTCAACGCTGTTTCCCGCTCCCGAGCGCCGCGGGGACTCGCTTCGCGTCGCCGGCCTCCGGCTGAAACCGCATCCCACCGGCTAGGGTGACGAGGTCCCGCGGGCTGCGCTGGGCCGTGGCGGGAGGCGTACTGGTCGCGGCGATCGGCGTTTTTGGCGTCGCCGCGCTGCAATCGCCTTCCATCCGTGAGTCTCTGCGAGCCAGCCCGCTGTTCCGCCGGCTGAACTCACCCCTTATGCGGTCGGTCGATGCACGCCTCTACAATCACCGTCATCAGCTCCTCTCTGCAGCTGAGCTCGGCGATGGCGAAGCGGTCGCCCGCATTCAGCTCTTCGACCCGATGGGGCTCGACCGCGACCCGCTGGGCGATCTCCTGGTCAGCGATCGCGGCAGCGGTGGATCGGGTCGGGTGGTCTGGCGGCTCGGCACCGACGGGACCGCCCGCATCCTCGCCGGTACCGGACGGCGCGGCACGGCGCCGATCGGCATCCTCGCACGCGACTCCGATCTCGGTTCCCCGCAAGGCCTCTGTGTCGACGCCACCGGACGGGTCTATTTCGCGGACAGCTACAACCATGTGATCCTTCGGATCGAGAAGGACGGCACCTTACAGCGCATGGCGGGCATCGGCCGCCCCGGCGCCGAAGGTGATGGCGGCCTTGCCACCGAGGCGGCGCTCAATCAGCCGTACGACGTTCGCCTCGATTCGGAGGGCAGCTTCTACATCGCCGATTTCGGGAATCACCGCATCCGAAAAGTGACCCCGGACGGG
This sequence comes from uncultured Gemmatimonadales bacterium, assembly GCA_963844445.1. Lineage (GTDB taxonomy): Bacteria > Gemmatimonadota > Gemmatimonadetes > Gemmatimonadales > GWC2-71-9 > CAVVWJ01. Next base: position 176,245 of record CAWJOB010000002.1, on the reverse strand, counting down.
CTGATGCATACGGTGGCGGGTCGAGGGGAAGCCGGGTACAGCGGGGACGGGGGTCCGGCAATAGCGGCACGGCTCAATGGGCCGTATGGTCTGTACGCCGACGCGAGGATCGGGCTGCTGATCGCTGACAGCTACAATCACGTCATCCGGGTGGTCGACCGGCGAGGATATATCAGGACCCTGGCCGGAACCGGGCGGCGAGGGCTCGCTGGTGATGGGGGACCCGCGCCACGCGCCAACTTCGATACGCCGCAGTCGCTGTCGGTCAGTGCCTCAGGGTCGATCTATGTCGGAGATGAGCACAACCACGTCATTCGGGTCATCCGGACTGATGGCTCGATCCATCGGGTGGCCGGTACCGGTATCGCTGGATTCTCTCCGGACGGTACTCCTGCAGACAGCGGCCGACTCCAGGATCCGGAGAACATCCTCACCTCGAGCGATGGCGTGGTGCTTTTCACCGAGGCGGGCAACGCACGAGTTCGGTATATCGGCCCCGATGGCCGACTGGGAACGATCGCCGGCGGTGCGCGGTGACCCAGGTCGGCAGCGGTGAGCAGGTCGGCGGTGAGCAGCTCGTCTCTTCGGCGCCTGCCACGCGGTGGGACCGATGGACCGCCGGCCTGGAGCGGACGCTGTGTCGCAACGGCTGGCCGGCCCGACTCGGTCGCGCGATGGGCATGCCGCTGTCGACTCGGGTGAGTCGCTACGCGATCGAGCTGTCGGCAGGCCGGCCGAGCAGCCGGCCACTGCGGATCGCGTACGCGTCGGATTTCCACGCCGGTGCTGCGACCCATCCGGATCTGCTGGCCGCCGCCTGCGCCGCGCTGCGCGACGCGCAGCCGGACCTGCTCCTCCTGGGCGGCGACTTCGTGGGTGCCGACCCCGCCGCGGTCGAGGCCTTGGCGCCCCTCTTCCGCGAGATTCCGGCACCGCTTGGCCGCTTCGCCGTGTTGGGCAACCACGACTGGTGGAGTTCCCCCGGGCTTATCCGCAACGCCCTGACGGCCGCGGGGGTGGACGTTCTGATCAACCGCAACGTGCGTCTTCCCCCACCGTTTGACCGGGTCTGGATCTGCGGACTCGACGACCATCTTGGCGGGACGCCGGATGCGGATGCCGCCCTGGCGACTGCGGCTGGAATCCGGGTAGTCCTCATGCACTCGCCATCAAACCTCTTGGATCTCGGTCGACGCGGCTTCGACCTGGCGCTCTGCGGGCATACCCACGGAGGACAGATCGCGCTCCCCGGCGGCGTCCCGCTGATTGTTCCCAAGGGCCGGCTCAGCCGCCGATATTCGCGGGGCAGGTACGATCTCGAGAGCGGGGGAATTCTTCTCGTCAGCGTCGGAGTCGGCTGCACCCTGCTGCCGTTCCGCGCGTTCGCCCACCCGGAGATTCTGGTGTGCGACGTGATGGGCGCCGGCTGAGAGAGACACGCACCCGTGCTGCGGCTCACCTCGCTCCATGTCTACCCGATCAAATCGGCCGGCGGCTGCTCGGTCCGGGGCTGGGAGGTCGACGGCTTCGGTCTCCGCCACGACCGCCGCTGGATGGTCGTGGACCAGGAGGGGCGCTTCCTCACTCAACGCACCCACCCGCGTCTGGCGCTGGTCCGCCCAGCGATCGAGGGCGACACCCTGCGGGTCACGGCGCCCGGCATGCCGGCACTCGACTTGCCGCTCCACCCCAGGCCCTCCGTGACCACCAGGGCGGTGGTGTGGCGCGAGACCTGTGACGTGGTCTGGACCGGCGAGCGGGCGGCCACCTGGTTCTCGGAGGCGCTCGGCACCCCGTGCAGCCTAGTCCACATGCCGGCCGGCACGGTCCGACCCGCCGATCCCGCCTTTGCTCCCCCCGGCGTTCGAGTGAGCTTCGCGGACGCCTTCCCCTTCCTGTTGATCTCCGAGGAATCCCTCGAGGATCTCAACCGGCGCTTGCCGACCCCGCTTCCGATGAACCGGTTCCGGCCCAACCTGGTCGTCCGTGGAGCAAGTCCCTACGTCGAGGATTCGCTCACCGCCTTCCGGATCGGCGAGGTCGACTTTCGCGTGGTCAAGCCCTGCGACAGGTGTGTGGTGACCGCGACCGACCAGGAGAGCACCGAGCGCGGGGTCGAGCCGCTCCGAACGTTGGCGACGTATCGCAAGGTGGGTGGCGAGGTCATGTTCGGCCAGAACGTGGTACATCTGGGTACCGGTCACCTCAGCGTCGAAATGCCCTTGGTTCGCTGACCGATCTGCTTGCTGCCGATCATCAGAAGCGGGTTGATTTAGACCGGACGTGGTGGATCGAGGGCGGGTCGGCTCCCCGGGGCTGACGTACGCGCAGCAGGACTCAGGGCGGAAGTCGATACTGGCCAGCGCTGCAGCCAGAGAGCCGTGTGCTCGCAGGCGGCGACCGTGTGACACGCCGCCTTGCGCTTTCAACCTTGCGGTCCCAGGTATTTAATCCGTAGCTTGCCGATGGACGACTTCGATGCGCCCGCGCGGTCGCCCGCCCGCTCTCCAGACACGTACGGCCCATGATCACTCGCGTAGGTAGCAGCGCCGAAGCCCAGTTGCTTCTCTCTTGCGCCCGCAGCCGGATGGACGACGCCAGCGCCGCCGGAGCTCGGGACGCGCTCGCGCGCGGGATCCGGTGGGAACTGCTGCTCCGCACCGCGGAACTGCAAGGAGTTGCACCTCTGCTCCATGCCAACCTCGCCCGGCTCTTTCCGGAACAGATCCCCTCGCCACACCGGGAGCGGCTCCGGCAGGCCTGCCGGGGTATCGCTCGGATGAACCTCTCGCTCGCCGGCGAGCTCCGGCGCCTGCTCGAGCGGTTCGAAGGGCACGGAATCCCGGCGATCCCGTTCAAGGGCCCGGTGCTGGCCGCCTCCGCCTATGGCAACCTTACGCTTCGCCGGTTCAGCGATCTCGACATCCTGGTGCGCGAGCGGGATGGAGACGCAGCCTGCCGACTATTGGCCGAGCTCGGGTTCATGCTCGACTACCACGTCCGGGGTCAGGAATACCACTTCGTGGATGAAGGGCGGGAAATCACGGTCGATCTCCATCAGAGGATCGCGTCGAATTACTTCCCCGCGCCAGCCGACTTCGACGTCATGTGGGGGAGGTCACGCCCGGTGAGCGTCGGCGGCGGGATGGTGCGGGGCCTGGCTCCGGAGGACACGGCATTCGGCCTTTGTGTCCACTTGGGCAAGGACTACTGCATGTGGAAAGAGCGTCTCTCGCAGCTCTGCGATCTGGCCGAGCTCATGGCGGCGGAGCCGACCCTGCCATGGGATCGGGTGCTGGACCATGCTCGGGCAGTCGGGGGGAACGCATCGTACTGCTCGCGCTCTGGCTGACTCACGAGCTGCTGGGGGCGAGCCTTCCGCATGCGGCGGGGCCGCGACTCGACAGGAATCCCTATGTCGCTCGCCTGGGGACTGTGGTCAAGGAACGGCTCCTTAGGCAGCTCGACGGCTCCCTCGATTATTTGCCCTACCGGCGCGAAGCCATGATCGAGGATATCAGACTTCACCTCGCCATACGAGAGCGGCGGGGGGACCGGATCCGCCTGGTCCGCGACCTCATCCGGAAGCGGGTTGGACAGCTTCTGGCTCCGACCGAGCTCGACCGCCGCTTCCTTCCGCTGCCTGGAGGGCTGTCTCCCCTGTATTACCTGATTCGACCGATCCGGGTCGCACGGGACCGGCTTCGGCGCGTGCCGCGCGCCCGGAGGCCATCGCTCCTATTGCGTCCTCCATGGAGAACACAATGACGCCCTCTGAACGCTTCAAGGTACACCCGAAGATCGTGAGTGAAACGATCGACGGCGAGGTGATCATGCTCAACCTCGACCGGGGTCGCTACTACAGCCTCACCCTCGCCGGCACGGACGCCTGGAACGCCATCGGGCGCGCGGCCAGCGGCGAGGAGATCGTTGCCGAGCTCCTCGCTCGGTACGACGGCGCGCGTAGCGAGGTGGAGCAGGCCGTGCATCAGTTGTTGGACGAGCTCAGCCGGGAGGAGCTGATCCTGCCGCTGCCGTCCGGAACGGCCGAAAAGGCGGCATCATCCCTCAACGGCTCGCCCCCGGCCGAAGTGCCGCCCGGCGGCCGCCAGCCGTTTCAGGCCCCGGTGCTTCAGACCTATACCGACATGGAGGATCTCCTCCTGCTCGATCCGATCCATGAAGTGGACGAAAGCGGATGGCCCAACCGGCCCTCGGACCAGGCTCGTTCTCCCCAGTGAGCCACCGGACGGCCCTGGACTGGGCCGGCCGGATGGAGGAGGCGTTCGACCGAGCCGCCCGCGGCGCCGGAGGCGTGGTCGAGCGTGACTACGTCATCGGCGACCATGCCGTGCGGCTGCGCTTCGCGGGACCGGCCCTCGTGCCGCGGCTCGCCTTGTCGCTGTCGCACCTGGTGGCGAGAGGGCCGGTGGAGCCGAGGCTGACGATCTCAGCCTGGGATGGCGCCTCCACCGGCACAGGGGTTCCGCCCGGCCCCTGGGAAGAGCCCGGCGCCGACCCAGGGCAGACGCACCTCTGCGCCGGGGAGCGGATTCGTGCGGTGTTCTATCCCGAGCCGCCACTGATGAGCTTCCTCGACGAGCCGGCCGGCCGGGCCTGCTTCTGGACCAGGGAGGCAGGGAGCGTCCCGTTCTACGAGAGCGGCTCGCCGTTTCGGCCGATCTTCAATTGGTGGATGGGCTCTCACGGACGACAGTTCGCACATGCGGCTGCCGTGGGAACCTCCGCCGGGGGAGCACTCCTGGTAGGGCGGGGCGGGTCGGGAAAGTCCACGACGGCGCTGTCCTGCCTGGCGGCCGGCCTGCTCTACGCGGGCGACGACCACTGCCTCGTCTCCACCGATCCCGCTCCCTACGCGCATAGCCTCTACAGCTCCGGCAAGCTCAATCCCGACTCGCTCGAGCGCTTGCCGACCTTGCGTGCGGCAGTTGCTAACGGGGACCGGCTCGACAGCGAGAAGGCGCTCCTCCTCCTCGCCCCGGTCGCAGGAGACCGGGTGGTGACCGGCTTTCCCATTCGGGCAATCATCCTCCCCCAGATCCACGGCGGACCGGAAACAGAATTGGTGCCGGCCTCGCCCGCCGCGGCGCTGCTCGCGCTGGCTCCGAGCACCATGCTGCCGCTTCCCAAGTCGCACGCGGCGGGGCTCAATGCTCTCGCCACGCTCACCCGGCAGTTGCCCTGCTATCGCCTCCGGCTCGGCACCTGCCTCGAGGACGCGCCCCGGGTGATCGCGCACCTTCTCTCCACGAGCTGAGCGATGGATCTCCCTCTGGTCAGCACCATCATCCCGGTCCTGAACGGCGAGCGTTTCCTGGCCGAGGCGGTGGCGAGCATCCGCAGGCAGCGATATCCGCGCATCGAGGTCATCGTGGTGGACGACGGCTCCACCGACGGCACCGCTGCCGTGGCGAACTCGCTGGGCGAGGGAGTGCGTTGCGTCAGCCAGGCGAATGCCGGGCCGCCCGCAGCGCGCAACCGCGGGCTCGAGCTGGCACGCGGCGACCTCATCGCCTTCCTGGACGCCGACGACCTGTGGAGCGACGACAAGCTGGAGGTTCAGGCCGGCCGGATTCTCGCGGACCCCGAGCTCGACGTGGTGATGGGAACCACCCAGCTCTTCCGGCCGTCGGCGGTAGATGACGCAACCACGCTCGGCGACCCCGCCGGCCCGCCCGTGCTCCTGCTGTCGCTTGGCGGCGCCCTCTTTCGGCGCGAGGTCTTCGATCGGGTTGGAGGTTTCGACGTGAGCCAGCGCATGGACGACGACGTGGACTGGTTCCTCCGCGCGCTCGAGGCCGGCGCACGGATACTGCCCCTCGGCACAGTAGTCCAGTATTACCGCCGCCATGATCGCAATATCACCAATGCACGAGAGGTGGATCGCCGCTTCTACCTGTTAGCCCTGAAGAAGTCGCTCGACCGCCGGAGAAATGCTCCAGGAGGGGCCGCCAGCGCGTTTCCGGCCTGGCCCGAGACCCAGGAAGTCCCGGATGCCTGAGGCGGGGTTAGTCAGCGTCGTTCTGATCGTGAGGAACGGAGTGCGGTTTCTCGAGCGTGCGCTGGACAGCGTGCGGGCCCAGACCTATCGCCCCTTCGAGATCATTGTTGTGGACGGCGGATCCACCGATGGCACTGCCGCGCTGAGCCGCGCTCGCGGCGACGTCCGCCTCGTATTGCAGCAGGGCACCGGCATCGCGGAGGCCTACAACACCGGCATCGATACCGCGCAGGGCGAGTTCCTGGCGTTCCTCTCGTACGACGACCTCTGGGTCCCGGAAAAGCTGGCGCTCCAGGTCGCCTTTCTGCAGGCCCATCCCGACGTGCGGTACACCGTCGGCATGCTGCGGTACTTCCTGGAACCGGGTTGCGAGCTCCCGCGGGGGCTGCGGCCCGAGCTGCTGGAGAGAGCGCACGTCGGGCGGGTGATGGAGACCCTGGTCGCCAGGCGAACGCTCTTTGAGGAGGTCGGCGGCTTCGACCCCGGGTTTCGCATCGCCAACGACGTCGACTGGTTCGCCCGGGTCCAAGACCTCGGAGTACCCGGGGCGGTTCTCCCCCAGCTGCTGCTCCACAAGCGGATGCACAATGCCAACACCTCGTCCAACGAGGCGGTGAATACGGCGGAGCTGCTCGCCGTTCTCGGGCGGAGCGTTGGGCGCCGCCGGAATCTGGGACGCGGCCTTTGATGAGCGCCGCGGGCCCGCTGGTCAGTGTCGTAATGCCGATGCACAACAGCGAGCGCTACGTCGTCGAGGCGGTGGAGAGTGTGCTCGGCCAGCACTACCAGCGGCTGGAGCTGATCGTGGTCGACGACGGCTCGATCGACGGCAGCGCCGACCTCGCCCGTCGGTTCGGGACCGCGCTCCGCTACGAGTATCAGGCCAACGCGGGGCAGAGTGTCGCCCGCAACCGGGGCATCCAGCTGGCACGGGGTCCGCTGCTCGCGTTCCTCGACGACGATGACTACTGGTCCCCCGAGAAGCTGACCCTCCAGGTCGCCGTGCTGGCAACCGACCCGTCAATCGATGCGGTGTTCGGACACGTGCGCCAGTTCGTGAGCCCGGACCTCGACCCCGAAGCGGCCGGGCGGGTCCGCTATCACGCGGAGGTGATGCCGGGGTATGTCCCAGGCACCATGCTCATCCGTCGCGAGGCGTTCGACCGGGTCGGCCCCTTCGATCCGCATTGGCGCATCGGGGAGTTCGTGCACTGGTATGCCCAAGCGATCGAGACCGGGCTGCGCACCGTCCTCATTCCCGAGATCGTGTTGCACCGTCGGCTGCACGACGACAATTCGGGCATCAAGCATCGGGCGGAGTCGGTGCAATACGTACGCATTCTCAAGGCCGCGCTCGACCGGCGACGCGGGCCGCTGGAGGGCGGGAGTGGAGCTGCCCCGGGGGCATGATCGAGGCGCGGTGGCCAGGTGGTTCGCCGCTTCGCTCCGGGAGAGAGTCATGCCGTACTGGCTCCGGACGACCCCGGATCTACTCCATGGCGGGTACCGGCTCATGGACTGCCCCGAGCCGATGCGCCGGCGCTGGCTCCCGGCCCGGCGGCAAGAGGCGGCAGCGTCCCCGCGCAAGTATCTGGTCACCCAAGCGCGGATGCTCTACGGCTTCTCGCTGGCGCACCGGCTGGGCCTGGGCTCCGGCCGCGACGACTACCTCCATGCGGCCGAGTTGGGGTACCGCTTCCTCGCGGGAGCGATGCTCGATCGCGAGTATGGCGGCCTGGTGTCGGTCACCGACACCGACGGGAGCGTGATCGACTCGCGGAAGCTGCTTTGTGGCCACGCCTTCGCCGTATACGGCCTGGTCGAGTACCACCGAGCGACTGGCGACGACCCTCCGCTGCGACTCGCGCTCGAGATCTATCGGATGATCCAGACGCATTTCCACGATCGCGAGCATGGCGGCTGGATAGAGCATGCGGACCGCGGCTTCCGCCCCCTGGGCTATACCCTACCGCCAACTACCGGCATCGTCGGTGTGGCGGAGCTCAAGAGCGCGGATGCCCATCTCCATTGGATGGAAGCGCTGACCGAGTTGTACCAGGTGACGGGTGACGGGAATGTCGGCGACTCCCTGAGCGAGGCGGTGCACTTCGGCCGTACCTATTTCTTCCCAGCAAGCTCCGGGCGGCCCAGCCACTTCGCACTCGTGAATGGCGTCCCATCGGAGGCAGTCGCTACGATCTGCTCTCCTACGGACATGTTCTCGAGTTCGCATGGCTGATGGTCCATGCCCAACAGGTTCTGGGCGTTTCGCCCGCATGGGACCACTTTCACGCGCTGACGGGACACGTGCTTCGCTGCGGATGGGATCACCGGCGGGGCGGAGTGTACTACTCCGGTCGAGGCAGCGGTCCCGCCCTCGATCGGCGCAAGGTATGGTGGACGCAGGCCGAGGCGCTGGCCGCACTGGCGGACGGCTGGGAGGCGCGGCTGCCGGGTTACGAAGAGGCCCTGAGCGGTCTGGTGGACTGGGTGCTGGCCCACCACGCCTTACCTCCCGATGGTATCTGGATCACCTCTACCGACGAGGGCGGGGCTCCATTGGATCAGACCAGGGCCGGCCCCTGGAAGGGGGCCTATCACGACCTTCGGGCGATGACGAAGTACATCGCGGCGTTTTCGTGATCGGGCGGTTGCGATCGGGTGAGGGCGTCGCTCCCACGGCTGAGCAGCGCCTGCTGCTCCGGGCCGCACTCCTCGAAGGCGAGCCCGGGCGCACAGCCTGGGAGCGCTGGCGGGCTGTGACTGACATTGAGCGGCTGGACACTGGCTCTCAGCGGCTGCTGCCTCAGTTATTTCGCAATGTCCAGACGGACGCCGCTGGTGACCCGCTACTCGAGCGGCTGAAGGGCGTGTACCGTCATGCCTGGTCCGCCAACGGCCTGTTGCTCCGTGACGCCCGCCACCTGCTCGAGGCGCTGGCCCGCGCCGGCATCCCGACGGTGGTGCTTGACGGCATCGCCCTGGTGACGCTGTACTACCGGGATCCCGGCGCGAGAGCCATCGACTCGATCACCGTCATGATCGCACCGGAGGACATTCCGATGGCGGTCCGGGTGCTCGTCGAGGAAGGGTGGGGCTCGGCCGAAGTGGCACCCCTGACGCGTCCTGGACGCTACACCAGCCAGGCCCGCCTCCTGGGCGCGCGACGCCCGGTGGATCTTCTGTGGGATCCGTTTCCGGAGGGCTGCCATCCGGACATCCGCGAGGCCTTCTGGAAAAACGCCGAGCCGGCCGAGATCGCGGGGATCAGAAGCCATGTGCTCGCACCGGCGGACGAACTGCTACGGGTCTGCGTTCGCGCGGCGCGCTGGGAGGAGCCTCCGCCGTTCCGCCGGCTGGCCGACGCTCTGCTGCTGGTGCGCGCAGCGGGCCCGCGGGTGGACTGGCCGCGACTGGTGAGCCAGGCGCGGCAGGCGCGCGTGGTGCTCCCGGTCTTTGCCTCCCTGTCACTGCTGCGGGACGTGCTGGACGCGCCCGTGCCCGACGAGAGCTTGCGGCAGCTAAAAGCGGAAACCGCCGGGGCTGGAGATTGGCTGGAGCAGCGCCTCCGCGAATCGCCAAGACCCCGACTCGGCCGGCTCCCGGACCTGCTGTTCCGATACCGCCGTTTGCCCGCTCCCGAAGGTTCCGGGACGCGCCAGCCTGGGCTGGTGCGCTATCTCCAGGACGCGTGGGGCGTCCGCTGGGCTTGGCAGCTTCCACTGGTGGCGCTCGGTAAGGGCCTACGCCAGGCGATCCGACCGAAGTAGCCCGGATGCCGCGACGCGAAGCGTACGATCTCATCGTGGTGGGGACCGGATTTGCCTCCTCGTTCTTTCTGGTCGAGGCGTTGCGACGGCTGGGGCCCCGCGCCCGCATCCTCGTGCTCGAGCGCGGCGCCCGACATACGCATAGCGAGTACCTCAGTCAGCGTGACCGGCTGGTTCGCGAATCGCTGGACCAGGCGGTGATCCCGACCTCCGACAAGTCCTGGCTGTTCATGCTCGCCTTCGGCGGCGCCTCCAACTGCTGGTGGGCGAGCACTCCCCGAATGACTCCCGCGGATTTCGAACTCCACTCCCGGTTCGGCGTCGGCCGTGACTGGCCGGTTCGCTACGACGATCTGGAAGAGCACTACTGCCGGGTCGAGGAGTTGATGTCGGTCGCGGGGCCGGCCGACACTCCGTTCACGCCTCGCAGCAGGCCCTATGTCCAGCCGCCGCATCGGCTGAGCGAACCGGATCGGCTGCTGCAGCGAGCCTATCCGGATCTGTTCTTCCCCCTGCCAACGGCGCGGGCCAGTCGGCCCACATCACTCCGACCCGCCTGCTGCGGCAACGGGGTGTGTGGGGCCTGTCCCATCGATGCCAAGTTCACCATCGTGAACGAGCTGGCATCGCTGTACCGCGACCCGAGGGTGACGCTCTTGTTGGAGACCCGCGCCGACGGGGTCGAACTCGCGGGCGACGTAGCGCGGGGAGTCCGGTACAGCAGGGCGCGGAAGGAGACTGTTGCCCTGGGCGATCTCGTCGTCCTGGGCGCCAACGGAATCTTTAACCCACACCTCCTGCTCCGGTCCGGACTTCGCCATCCCGCGCTCGGGCGCGGCCTGGTGGAGCAAGTCGGCATCAACGCCCTGGTCTATCTCGATGGGGTGGACAACTTCCAGGGCGGCACCAGCCGCACCGGCGGAGGGTACATGCTTCATCAGGACCAAGGGCGCGCCGACCGGGCCGCGGCACTCATGGTGACCCACAACACCTGGGAGATGTCAGGGCTGCGGCCGGTCCGGGGGAAGTGGCGACAGCTGCTCGGCCTCACCTTCCAGTACGAGGATCTGCGGAACGAGGAGAATGCGGTACTACTGTCGCCGGAGGACCTCGACCGTCCGGTGGTCCACTTCCGGCGTCGCTCGCCGTACACCCTCGAGGCGCTGGGCTCGCTTCCTCGCGAGCTGGGCCGTCTGCTGGCGCCACTTCCCGTCGAGGGCTTTCATGTATTCCCGGAACCCAAGCCTACTGAGGCCCACATCCTCGGCACCACCGTGATGGGCAATGATCCGGCAACCAGCGTGCTCGATCGTCATTTGATCTGCCACACCGTGCGCAATCTCGTGGTGCTCGGCAGCGGGGCCTTCCCAACGGCGCCTCCCGCCAATCCCACGCTGACCCTGAGCGCGCTTTCGCTCTGGTCGGCGGCGGCGATCTTCCCGTGAGCCACGATTCCGGCGGGGGCCGACTGCCGACCCGCCGCCGGTTCCTTCTCTTGACGGCGGGCGGGGCGGTTGCGGCCTCCGGCCTCACCGGGTTCGTCGCCTGGGTGTCTCGACGAGTCCACGGCGCGACGGCAAAAGCCGAGGGACTCTACCGCCGGCTCATCCGCGCCATCTACGCCGATCAGCCGTTGGCCCAGGCGATCTCAAGCCATTACGACTATCTTGAGCTGGAACCCGGGGCAGCGGAGCAATTCGCCCGCGACCACGACGCGTGGCGTGCGGCTGGAGGCCGCGCGGAGTCGATCGACCAGCTCTTCATCAGGTTTCTTCTCTCCACCGACTTCTTCCCCCGCGGCGACGTGGCTCGGCCGGTGCGCTACCTTCGCTTTTACGATCCGTACCGCGCGCCCTGCCGCAATCCCTTCCAACCCGGGCGCGCGGTGTAAATTCCCGCCCCATGGAAGTTCAGATCTTCGGCATCCGCAAGAGCTCGGATACCCGCAAGGCCCTGCGTTTCTTCGCCGAGCGGCGGATCAAGACCCATTTCGTCGACCTCCAGGAGCGCGCGGCCTCACCGGGCGAGCTCCGGCGCTTCGCGCAGAAGTTCGGGGTCGAGGCGCTGGTAGACCGCAGCTCCCGACGCTATGGCGAGCTCGGGCTCGGGGCCGCGCGCTTGAGCGAGGACCGCTGGCTGGAGAAGCTTGCCGAGGAGCCGCTCCTGCTCCGCATGCCGCTGGTGCGACGGCAGCAACAGCTCACGCTGGGCGATGCGGAGCCCACCTGGCGGGAATGGACCGGGCGGTGACCCAACTCGCGTTCGCCGGAGTGACAGTCGAGTTCGGCGCCACTCGCCTGCTGGAGAGTGTCACCTTCACGGTGGCGCGAGGGGAGCGTTGGGGCATCATCGGCCGCAACGGCACGGGAAAGACAACGCTCTTCCGATTGATAACCGGCGACCTGGCGCCCAGCGCCGGAAGCGTCGCGCGGGCAACCGGCCTCACCGCATCCCTGATGGACCAGCAACGCGACTTCGCCGGCGCCGCTACCGTGTGGGAAGCGGCCGCAGGACCGTTCCGCTCGCTGCTGGACCTGGAGCGCTCGTTGGCGGAGCAGGCGGTTGCGCTGGCCGAGGCCGGCGACGAGGTGACCGAGGCGATGCTCGGTCGCTACGACCGGGATCTCGAGCGCTTTCAGCGGGAGGACGGCTACAGCGTCGCAGCCCGGATCGACGCGGTGCTGCATGGGCTCGGGTTCGACCCCGACGAGGCGCGACGCCGCGGACTCGAGGGCTTGAGCGGTGGCGAGCGGGGCCGCCTGGGGCTGGTGCGCCAACTGGTGGCTCCGGCCGATCTCCTCCTGCTGGACGAGCCCACCAATCACCTCGATCTCGAGACCACCCGCTGGCTGGAAAACTACCTCCGCCAGCTCGAGGCAACGGTCCTGGTGGTGAGCCACGACCGAGCCTTTCTTCAGGCGGTGGTGGATCACGTCCTCCATCTCGAATCGGGCACGGCCGTCGCATACACCGGAGACTACGAGGCATTCATCCGCCAGCGCACCGAGCGCCGGCTGACGCTGCAGCGCGCCTTCGCCAAGCAGTCGCGCACCCTGGCGGCGGAGGAAGACTACATCCGGCGGAACATCGCGGGCCAGAACAGCTCGCAGGCGAAAGGCCGCCGGCGCCGGCTGGAGCGGGTGAGCCGGCTCAGCCCTCCACCCGGGGAAGCGGGGCGCGATGGCGCTGCGCCTCGCGGCGGACGAGCGCGGAGGCGACCAGGTCCTGGTCGCGAGCGAGGTCCGGATCGCGATCGAGGGCCGGACGCTGCTCGACGCTTTTTCGGCGCGAGTGGGACGGGGCGACCTCGTAGGCCTGGTGGGGCCGAACGGCTCCGGCAAGTCCACCTTGCTCCGGGCGATCGTGGGCGACCGCGCGCCGGACGCCGGAGAGATCCGGGTACCCGACTCGGTCCGCATCGCCTACTACCGCCAGGATCTCGCCCAGGTGCCGCAGGAACGGACCCTGTACGAGATCATCGCCGAGCTCCGGCCGGCGTGGGGCAGGGGTCCGATCCAAGGACACCTCGGGCGGTTCGGATTCTCCGGTGACTCGGTCCAGCGCCGCGCGGCGTCGCTCTCTGGTGGAGAGACCGCGCGCGTCGCGCTGGCGATGATGATGCTCTCCGGCGCCAACTTCCTCATCTTCGACGAGCCCACCAATCACCTCGACGTCGAGTCCATCGAGGCGCTGGAGGATGCGATCGAGGAGTTCGACGGCACCGTGCTGCTGGTGAGCCACGATCGCGCGCTCCTCCGGGCGCTCACCACCCGGGTGTGGGTGCTCCATCGGGAGCGGATCACCGATTTCGACGGCGGATTCGGCGAGTGGGAGGTGGCCAGCGCGGAGCGCGAGCACGCCGCGTCCGTCGCCGCGGCGGAGGAAGTGGCTTCGCGCCGGGTGCGTGAGCGGAAGGCCACCCGCCGCCCCGACGATGACCGCCGGAGGCAGCATTCGGCACGCCGCTCCGCCGAGCGGGCCGTCGCCGAAGCTGAGCAGCGGGTGGCTGAGCGGGAGCGGACGGTGGCGGACCTGCGTGCCCAGCTCGAGGACCCGGCCATGTATCTCGCCGCCGAAGGGGCCGACCGCGCTCGCCGGCTGGGGGCCGAGCTGGAGTCGGCCCGGATCGAGCTCGAGACGGCGTTCGCCGATTGGGAGGCAGCTACCCGGACGCTGGAGACGACCGGCTGAACGACGCCCAGCGTTGGCGCGTCCTCGGCCTCCTCGCCTTGGCCGAGGTTCTCGGCATGTCGCTGTGGTTCTCGGCCAGCGCCGTCTCCGGCCAGTACCGCGCCATGTGGCAGCTCAGCGCGTCCGAGGCTGGCTGGCTCACCACCGTGGTGCAGCTCGGGTTCGTGGTGGGCACCGCCTCCGCGGCGGTCCTCAACCTCGCGGACCTGCTTCCCTCCCGCTGGTACTTCGTCGCCTCCGCGCTGCTCGGCGCCACTGCGAACGCGGCCCTCGCGTGGGCCGGCGACTACCCCACCGCGCTCGCGTGCCGCTTCGCCACCGGCGTCTGCCTCGCCGGCGTCTACCCGCCGGCGATGAAGATGGCGGCGACCTGGTTTCGGGTCGACCGTGGGCTCGCGATCGGGGTGATCGTCGGGTCACTGACAATCGGCAAGGCGGCGCCCTACCTGGTGAGGTCGGTGGACGTGAGCGGCATCGAGACCGTCATCCTCGCGGCGTCGGCCGGGGCGGTGCTCTCGGCCATACTCGTGGCGGGCGGCTACCACGACGGGCCCTTCGAATTTCCCCAGCGGCCTTTTTCGTGGCGGCTCGTCGCCAGCGTCGCTCATCACCGGGAGACGCGGCTGGCGACCGCCGGCTACCTGGGCCACATGTGGGAGCTCTACGCCATGTGGACCTGGGTGCCCGCCTTCCTGACGGCCAGTGCCGCGACTCAGGGCGGCCGTGGGCGATCCGGTTCCGCCTTCGGCACTCTCTGCGCTCGCCTTCGGCGCGATCGCCGCCGGCGGTCTCGGGGCGGTCTGGGGCGGGTGGGCCGCCCGGAGCGTGGGGTATGCGCGCGTCGTCACCGTCGCGATGGCCGCGAGCGGGATTTGCTCGTTGGCGGTGGGGCTCTTCTACGGCGCGAGCCTCTGGATCCTCGGACCGGTGGTGCTGCTCTGGGGCTTTTTCGTCGTCGCCGACTCCGCCCAGTTCAGCGCGATGGTGACTGAGCTCTCCCCGCCGCACGCGGTGGGCACCGCGCTCACCCTGCAGACCTCGCTCGGCTTCCTGCTCACGATGGTCACCATTCAGATGATTCCGACGCTGGTCGAGGTGGTGGGCTGGCGGCTCGCTTTTCCGGTCCTCGCGCTAGGACCGGCGGCCGGGATCGCGGCGATCCGGCGATTGGGGTACCCGGTGCGATCGTAGGGTGTCGGCGGTGTGCCTCGCATGCAAGTGCCCGCTTGCATGAACCGTTAGATTGATCTTGGAGATTAGTTTCTGTCCCCTTTCGCCGCACCGCTCGAGCCGCGTAGAATGCTCAGCCGATCACTCACCCAAGGATCCCCATGCGACTCGCCGTCTTCGGTCTGGGCTATGTCGGCTCAGTGACCGCGGCATGCTTGGCCAACAACGGCCATCACGTCGTCGGGGTCGATCCCGACCCACACAAGATCGACCCAATCCGGGACGGGCGGAGTCCGATCATCGAGGCTGGCGTCGATGAGCTGGTCTGTGCCGGACGCGACGCCGGGACCCTCCACGCCACGTCGGACGCCACCGCTGCCCTCGACGGTGCCCAGCTTTCTCTGGTGTGCGTGGGGACGCCGTCGCAGCAGAATGGCAGCCTCGACCTCCGCTACCTGGAGCGGGTCGCGGGGGAAATCGGCCAGCGGCTCGCCGGCAACTCCGGTTTTCATGCCGTCGTCTTCCGCAGCACGATGGTGCCCGGCACCGTCACCACCCGCCTCATTCCGATCCTGGAGCGTGAAAGCGGCCGGCGGGTCGACATCGACTTCGGCGTCGCCGTCTGTCCGGAGTTTCTGCGTGAGGGTTGCGCCGTCGCCGACTTCTTCGACCCGCCGCTGACGCTCTGCGGGGTGCGTGACGGGCGGACTGCCGCGCTCCTGCAGGAGCTCTTTGCGTTCTTGCGCGCACCGTTCCACACCGTCGATCTGGTCACCGCTGAATCGATGAAATACGCGTGCAACACGTTCCATGCGGTCAAGATTGCCTTCGCCAACGAGATTGCCCGCATCAGCCACGCCGCCGGCGCCGACGCACGAAGGGTCATGGGTCTGCTCTGCGAGGACGATCATCTTAACATATCGCGCGCCTACCTGCGGCCCGGCTTCGCCTTCGGCGGCTCCTGCCTGCCGAAAGATCTGCGGGCACTGCTCCACCACGCGCGGGCGCTCGATCAACAGCTACCGCTGTTGGAGGGCGTCCTGTCCAGCAACGAGCATCACCTCCGGGCCGGGGTGCGGAAGGTGCTCGCGACGGGGACGCGCGAGGTGGCGCTCCTGGGACTCAGCTTCAAGCCCGGCACCGACGACCTCCGCGAGAGCCCCTATGTGGAGCTGGCGGAGACGCTGCTCGGTAAGGGCATCACGCTCCGCATCTACGATCCGCACGTGAATCCGGAACGGCTGTTTGGTGCCAACCGTCGCTACATGGAGGAGCGCCTGCCACATCTCTCGCGCATCCTCAGCGCCGACCCTACGGCTGTGCTCGCCGGGGCCGGCTGTGCCGTTCTGGCCACCACGGCGACACCTGCCCGTGAGGCGCTCCTCGCCGCTCCGCCGCCAGCGATCCTCGATCTCACCGGCGCGCAACCGCCCGAGGTCGAGGCTCTACCCGGGTACCAGGGACTGGCGTGGTAAGCGAAGGCGAGCGATGGGATGACTCGGCCCGCCCGGCGCTCTTCGTGATGTGGACCGCCCACAATTCGCGCAGCGAAGGCTTGGCCCAGGCACTCCATGCAGAGCTGATCTCCACCCCTTGGTCTCACCCTCGCCAGCCCAAGGCCACGAAGCTCGTAGCCTGGGCCCGCAGCGGTCTGACCACGTTGCGCCGCGTCCGGGCGCTGCCGGCCGGCGCTCTCCTCGTGGTGATGGCGCCACCAGTCTTCGCTCCCCTCGTCGCGTTTCTGGCCCGGCGGGGAGGCGTGGCCGTGGCGATCGACATGCACTCAGGCGCGCTCGACGATCCAAAGTGGCGCTGGAGCTTCCCGCTCATGCGGAGCCTGCTCCGGCGCGCCGACGCGGTGATCGCGACCAACCCGGAGGTTCTCAGAGGCCTTGATCTTCCGGGGACGGAGGTGGTGCTGATCGTCGATCCGACTCTGGCTGGCGGACCGGCGATCGGCCCGTCTCCGCCATTGAACCCGCCGGCGGAGACCGTGCGCGCCCGTCCCTACGCGCTCTTTCCCGCGTCGGGCGAGGCGGACGAGCCGATCGATGCGGTGGCTGAAGCCGCGGCCCGGCTGACCGGAGAGATCGACATCGTGGTCACCGGGCGGCAGCCGGCGCGGCTGGCAGGGAGTGCCCTGCAGTTGACGGGATTCGTGTCGGCGGCGGAGTATCGGCGCTTGCTCGCGGGGGCGACCCTAGTCCTGGCCTTGACCACGCGCGAGGCGACGAATCAGCGAGCGGCCTGCGAGGCGTTGCAGAACGGGCGACCGCTGTTGTGCTCCGCCACCCGCATGCTCCGCGAGACCTACACCGGCGCGGCCGTGTTCACGGCGCCGGACGCCGACGCCATTGTGGCGGCGATCCGCGAAGGGGTGGCGCGGGGGGAGGAGCTGCGCGCGGGGATCCCAGGCGTGGTAGAGCGACTGCGAGAACAGGCTCGCTCCGGGGTGGCCCGTCTGCGGCGTCTGAGGGGTCACTAGGGTCACGCTTCGTTCCGGCAGACGCTTCGTTCCGGCAGACGTCGGCTCGTGCCACCCTCTCCAGACCTCGCTCGGCTTTCTGCTCACCTTGGTCACCATTCAGCTGATTCCGGGACTGGTCGAGATGGTCGGGTGGAGGCTCGCCTTTCCGGTGCTCGCCCTGGGACCGGCGGCCGGAATCGCGGCGATCAGCAACTCCCCATTCGACCCTGCAAGTGCCTGCTTGCATAATCGCACTGCCCTTCATATACTCGCCGCCATGAACGTCAGGGACCAGCTGTTGATCGCCGCCGCACGGGTCTACGCCGACGGCGGGTACCACGGGGCGACGACGCGACGAATCGCCTCCGCCGCGGGAGTCAACGAGATCACCCTCTTCCGGCATTTCGGCAGCAAGGACGTGCTGCTGCGTGAAGCGCTGGCGCGCTGCGGAGGCGAAGGCGCCGCGGCTCTCCCCGACGAACCCAGCGATCCCCATCGCGAGCTCACCGAGTGGGGCCGCGCCCATCTCCGCGACCTTCGGGCGCGCGCGGCGCTCATTCGCACCTGTCTGGGCGAGTTCGCCGAGCGTCCCGGCCTGTTCACCCCGGAGATCAGCTGCCCGGTCCGCGCCGTGAGTGCACTGGCCGGCTATCTCGGGCGTCTCAAGCAACGCGAGCTGGTGTCGGCCTCGTTCGATGAGCGAGTGGCCGCTACCATGCTCATGGGGGTGCTCTTCGCGGACGCCATCGGCCGCGACATCGTCCCCGACATGTATGCCACCGAGCCTGAGGACGCGTTTGCCGAATACCTCGCCCTGTTTCTTCGGGGGATCGGAATCGAAACGACCGTCCACCGAGGTAGTGCATGAGATCCGTCGTCCTGGCAGCCGCGGCGCTGTCCCTGCTCCTCACAGCGGCGCATTCGCAGGAGCCGCAGACACCACCGGCGAAGCCGCTCTCACTCGTCCAGGCGCTGGAGATCGCGGAGCGGGAGAGCGAATCGGTTGGCATCGCCCGGAGCGATCTTGCGCGGGCCCAAGGCGAGCGGCGCCGCGCACGGAGCGCGTACTTCCCGCAGCTCACCGGGTCCGCCTCGTATACCCGGACCTTGCGCAGCCAGTTTTCGGCCCTGCAAGGCGAGGATACGGCTCCCTCGGCACCGGTGCCGGAGGAGTGCGACGCCTTCGTGCCGCGCCCCGGCCTGCCGGTGGAGGAGCGACTGGATTCGCTGGAGGCGGCGGTCGAGTGTGCCAGCAACGCCGACCCCTTCGCCGGCCTGGGCGACGACCTGCCCTTCGGCCGTGAGAACAGCTATCGCCTCGGCCTGTCGTTCTCGCAAACGCTCTTCAGCGGCGGCCGGGTCACCGGTCAGACCCAGGCCGCCAACGCCGGGGTCCGACGCGCGGCGATCGGCCTCACCTCGTCGCGGGCGCAGCTCCTGCTCGACGTGACGCGGGCCTATTACGACGCGGCGCTGGGTGATCGCCTGGTCGTCATCGCGCAGGCGACGCTGCACCAGGCCGACACGACCCTGAGCCAGGCCCAGCTCGCCCGGCAGGTCGGCAACCAGTCAGAGTTCGATCTCCTGCGCGCCCGGGTGACCCGCGACAACCAGCGGCCGGTCGTCATTCAGCGCCGGGCCGCGCGCGATCTCGCCTACTACCAGCTCAAGAACCTGCTCAACCTTCCGCTGGAGCAGCCGCTCCAGCTCACCAGCGAGCTGGTGGACACCGCGATGCTCCGGACCGCCAGGCTCACCGAGCTGGTAGAAACGCCGGCAGACACCGGGACGGAGGTGCGCGCCCCGGTGCGCCAGGCCGGCGAGGCCGTCACGTCGCAGCAGGGGCTCCTCCGGGCGGCGCGGGCGCAGCGCTGGCCGCAGGTCTCGCTCACATCGGATTACGCCGAGATCGGGTATCCCAACGACGCCTCGCCGTTCGGCACCAACTATCTCTCGGACTGGGTGGTCGCGGTTGGCGTCCAGGTGCCGCTCTTCACTGGTGGCCGCGTCAAGGGCGACGTCGCGGTCGCGCGGGCCGGGCTGGAACAGGCGAAGCTTCAGCTGCAACAGACCCGTGAGCTGGCACAGCTCGACGCTAGAAACACTCAGCTTCAGCTCGAGGCCGCCGTCGCGGCCTGGGACGCGAGCGCCGGCACCGAGGAGCAGGCGGACCGCGCCTATCAGATCGCCGAGATTCGATATCGCGAGGGGATCTCCACGCAGACCGAGCTGAACGATCTCCGGATCCAGCTGGCCCAGGCGCAAGCGAACCGGGCGCAGGCGGCACGCGACCTCCAGGTGGCGCGAATCCGGCTCGTTCTGTTGCCCTCGCTGCCGCTCGGTTCCGGCACAGGGGTCTCCGGCGCGTCCAATACCACACCCGCCGTCACCGCCCCGGGCGGCGAAGGCGGAAGCGCTCCGCTCACACCGTATCAGGCACCCCAGCCTCAGACGCCGGGTGTTCTCACCAGCACGAGACAGACTGGAGCGGTCGGACCATGACCCGGCATCGACTTCTCACCGCCGCCACGGCCGCTCTTCTTCTGGCGGGCTGCAAGGGCGATGAGGGCGCCAGCGCGACCGAGACAGCAGAGGCGATCGTTACCGTCGGCCCGGAGAATGTCGCGGTCGCCACCCTGTCCGCGCTTCGGAGCGGACCGCCGGTGTCGGGATCGTTGGAGCCCGAGCAGGCGGCCACGATGAGAGCGGAGGTCGGAGGATCGGTGCTCCGGACCTACGCCGACGCGGGCCAACGGGTAAAGCGCGGGCAGATGCTCGCACGGCTGGACGACAGCGCGCTGCGGGACGATTTCCTGTCCGCCAGATCCACGCTGCGAAGCGCGCAGACGGCGCTGGAGCTGGCCCGGCGGAACGCGGAACGCTCCGAGCGGCTGGCAGAGGCGGGCGCCGTCGCCGAGCGGGATCTGGAGACCGCGCGCTGGGACGTCACCAACGCCGAAGGGACCCTGGCGGACGCCAGAGCCCGTCTCTCCAACGCCCAGGAGCGGCTGGAGGACACCGAGGTCCGGGCACCCTTCGACGGCATCGTGAGCGACCGGCCAGCCGACGCCGGGGACGTGGTTCAAGTGGGTGACGCGCTCTTCTCCATCGTCGATCCGCGCCAGCTTCGCCTGGAGGCGAGCGTCCCGGCGGAGCAGATCGGACGCCTGCAAACCGGTACCGAGGTGGAATTCACCGTGAACGGCCTGGACCGGCAGATCACCGGGCGCATCGAGCGGATCAATCCGGTGGTGGACCCCGCCACGCGACAGGTGCGGATCTATGTCACCATTCCCAATGTCGACCAGGCCCTGGTGGCGGGCCTCTTCGCCGAGGGCCGGGTCGCGACCGACACCAAGCGGGCGGTCGCGGTACCCATCACGGCGATCGACAGTCGGGGCAACACGCCGACGCTGCACCTGGTGAAGGCCGGGCGGGTCAGCGAGAGCCCGGTGCAGGTCGGTGTGCGGGACGAGGCCGCGGAGCTGGTCGAGATCCTGGCCGGCGCGGCCGAGGGGGACACGGTCCTGTTGGGGTCGGCGCAGGGCGTCACCCCGGGGAGCCGCGTACGGGTGCTTCGGGAGGAAGCGGGCGAATAATGTTCATCTCCGACTTCGCGATTCAGCGGCCGATCGTCACCATCACCGCGATGGTGGCCCTGGTGGCCTTCGGCATCGCGGCGCTCGTCAATCTGAACACCGACGAGTTTCCCGACATCCAACAGCCGATCGTAGGGGTCACCATTCTCTATCCCGGCGCCTCGCCCGAGACGGTGGAACGGGAAATCGTGGATCCGATCGAGGAGGCCTTCTCCTCCATCAGTGGGCTCGACTGGGCCAAAACCCAGGCCAGCGCCACCGATGGCCTGGCCCAGTTCACGGTGTTCTTCGATTTCGAAAAGGACGTTCAGGAGGCTTCGCAGGACATCCGCGACGCCATCTCCACCGAGCGTGACGACCTGCCTACCGAGATGGAGGAGCCGGTCCTCACCCGGTTCGATCCCTCGCAGCAGTCGGTCCTCTCGCTGGCACTCACGTCGTCACAGATTCCGGCGGCCACGCTGACCCGGATCGCCGACCCGATGATCGTCCGCGATCTGCGGACGGTGCCCGGCGTGGCGCAGGTGAGCGTCGTGGGCGGGCTGGAGCGGGAGCTCACCGTTCAGATCCGTCCGGCCGACATGCAGGCCGCGGGCGTCAGTGTGGCGGACGTGGTGCAGGCCCTGGAGTCGCAGAACCTGGCGGCGCCGGTAGGGCGGCTCAACGGCGCCCTCGACGAGCGCGCCATTCGGCTCAAAGGCCGCCTGGATACGCCGGAGGATTTCTCGAAGCTGGTGTTGGCGGAGCGGGACGGACAGGTCATCCGGCTGGGACAGGTGGCGACGGTGCTCGATGGGACCGAGGAGCAGCGCGACCAGGCGCTCTTCAACGGCCGGGATGCGGTGGGGATCGAGGTCCTCAAGGCGAAGGGCTACAGCACCACCCAGGTCACCGACATCATCCATCGCCACGTCGCCGAGCTGCAGAAGCGGATGCCGCCCGGCGCGAAGCTGGAGATCGTACTGGATGCCGGCACCCGGGTGCACCACGCCGTGCAGAACGTGCAGGAGGCGCTGATCGAGGGCGCCCTGCTCACCGTCCTGGTGGTGTTCCTCTTTCTCAACTCCTGGCGCTCGACGGTGATCACCGGGCTCGCCCTTCCGGTGAGCGTGCTGGCCTCGTTCATCGCGGTATGGGCTTTCGGGTTCACCCTCAACACGATGTCGCTGATGGGACTCTCGCTCGCCATCGGCATCCTGATCGACGACGCCATCGTAGTCCGCGAGAACATCGTCCGGCACATCGAGATGGGAAAGGACCACTACGAGGCGTCGCGGGAGGGCACCGACGAGATCGGCCTGGCGGTGGCGGCCACCACCTTCTCGATCGTGGCCGTGTTCATCCCGGTCGCCTTCATGTACGGCATCTCGGGCCAGTGGTTCAAGCCGTTCGCGCTCACCATCGCCTGCTCGGTGCTGGTGTCGCTCTTCGTCTCCTTCTCGCTCGACCCGATGCTGTCGGCGTACTGGCCCGACCCGCAGACCGAGGCCCACGAGCGGCGGAACCCGATCGCGCGCACCCTCGACCGGTTCAACCAGTGGTTCGACCGGATGGCGGATCGCTACAAGGACCTCATCGCCTGGGCGCTGGACCACCGGCTGATGATGATCGGCCTGGCGCTGGCGACCTTCGTGGCCGCGCTGACCATCCCGGCGCGTGGCATTCTGGCGGCGTTCGCCATGCTCGCCGGTCTCTGGGCGATCTTCTGGATCCTGGACCGCCCGTGGCTCGCCCGGCTCGGGGTGATTCGCGGCGTCGGGGCCAAGGTCGTCGAGCCTGCTCGCGGTCGTGGCGCTCATGGGAGTGCTGCTGCCGCGCATCCCAGTGATCGGCCAGGTCGGGGCCGGCTTCGTGCCGGTGAGCGACCGCAGCGAGATCAGCATGATCGTGGAGGCGCCTCCCGGGTCCAACCTGGACTACACCCGGATCAAGGCGGAGGAGGCGGCGCGCCGGGCTCGGGCGCACCCCGAGGTCGCCTACACCTACACCACGGTCGGAACCCCGGTACCGCTGAAGACCCCCTCGGTGGATCAGGCCCTGGTGTACGTGAAGCTGGTTCCCAAGGCCGATCGCGACCTGCATCAGGAGGAGCTGGGGCAGGTGCTCCGGGACGAGATGAAGCAGATCGGCGGGGCGCAGGTCTCGGTCTTCACCAGCGGCTTCGGCGGGGCCATGAAGGCGATCCAGATCCAGATGAAGGGCGACGACGCGCGGGTGCTGACGAGCCTGGCGCAGCGCGCCGCGGCAGGAGATCGTCGCCAAGGTACCGGGGGCGGTGGATGTCGGCCTCTCCACCCGAGGACAGAAGCCCGAGCTCGAGGTCCAGCTCAACCGCGGGCTCGCGGGCTCGCTCGGCATCACCGTCGGGCAGGTGGCGCAGTCGCTGCGACCGGCATTCGCCGGCATCGATGCCGGCGACTGGGTTGACCCCTCGGGCGAGACCCGCGACGTCACGGTGCGCCTGGCTCCGGAGGCCCGCGAGCGGGTGACCGACCTGGCTCAGCTCCCGCTCGTCGCCGGCATCGGCCCCGACGGCGCGCCCTCCACCCTGCCACTGGGGCAAGTCGCGACGATCCGGCAGGGGGTGGGTCCGGCCCAGATCGACCACCTGGACCGGGACAAAGTGGTCATCATCCAGGCGAACGTCGCCGGCCGCCCGCTGACCCAGGTGACCCAGGACATCCAGGCCGGCCTCGCCCGGTTCACCCTGCCTCCCGGTTACGAGATCACCTACGGCGGCGAATCGCAGGATCAGGCGGAGGTCTTCACCCGCATCTTCACCGCGCTCGGGGTGGCGATGCTGCTGATGTACCTGATCCTGGTGGTGCAGTTCGGGTCGTTCCTCGATCCGCTGGCGATCCTGGTGTCGCTCCCGCTCTCGCTGATCGGCGTGGTGCTGGCGCTGTGGGTGACCGGGGACACGCTGAACATCATGAGCCTGATCGGAGTCATCCTGCTCATGGGGATCGTCGCCAAGAACGCCATCCTGCTGATCGACTTCGCGATCTGGGCCCGGGAAAAGGGCGCGCCGCTCCGGGAGGCGCTGATCGATGCCGGCCGGATCCGGCTGCGGCCCATCATCATGACCACGCTGGCGCTGATCGCCGGCATGATCCCGGTGGCGATCGGGCACGGCGAGGGCGCCGACTTCCGAGCCCCGCTGGGACGAGCGGTGATCGGCGGGACGATCACGTCCACCCTGCTGACGCTGCTGGTGATTCCCACCGTCTACGAGATCATCGACGACTTCCGTTCCTGGGCGGCCTCGAAGTTTCGCCGCCGCACGCCCCACCGCCCGGGGCATGTCGTGCCCGCGCCGGCGGACTAGGACGACCCTAGGGGTTCCGGCCCTTCGCCCCCTATTTACCTTTTACCTTTCACCGTTCACGCTGTTCGTCGTGCAGGCCATCCTCCTACGATTCGCAGGCCCTATGCCGTTCGAGACCGCCGTCGTCCGTGCCGCACCCGCCGGCCATCAGACGCCGATGCTGGCGATCGCGGTGGCGCGAGGAGGCCTGCCGGCCTCGCTCGCTGAGCTCGACCGCACGACCGGTGGAGCTCTGCAACGGCTCGCCGGTGCCGGCGACTTCACCGGCAAGCGCGACGAGACGGCGTTGGTGTATCCGCCGGGGCCGGCGGGCCGGATCATGCTTGTCGGCATGGGCAAGCCGGAAGAAGTCAGTCGCGCGGCAATCCGGCGCGCCGCCTCCGTTGCGGCGAAGCGGATGCGTGCCCTCGGCGTGGCGCACGGGGCCTTCCATCTCCCGGCCGAGGCGCGAGGCGGCGTAACCCCAAGCGATGCGGGACAGGCGCTCGCGGAAGGACTGGCGCAGGGGGCGTGGCAATTCATCGACATGAAGCGTCCGCCCGAGGACAAGAAGGCCGCCCTCGAGCGGATCGATGTCCTGGCACTCGACGACCACGACGCCTTCGCGGCCGGCCATCGCATCGGCGCCGCGATCGGCGCCGGACAGACGCTGGCCCGCGGCATCCAGGTGCTGCCCGGCAACATCTGCACCCCGACCTACGTCGGCCGCGCGGCGGAGGAGCTGGCCGCGCGCCACGGCTTCGTCGGTCACCGTGCTCGACAAGGCGGCGATCACCCGCGAGAAGATGGGAGCGCTGCTGGCGGTCGCGCAGGGCAGTGTCGAGGAGCCGCGCTTCATCGTGCTGGAGTACCGGGGCGCCGAGGGCGCGCCGATCGTGCTGGTGGGGAAGGGGGTCACCTTCGACACCGGCGGGATCTCGATCAAGCCGGCGCAGAACATGGAGGACATGAAGTACGACATGTCCGGCGCCGCCGCGGTTCTGGGCACCTTCGAGGCGCTGGGCAGGCTCAAGCCGGCGGTCCACGTGATCGGAATCATTCCGAGCACCGAGAACATGCCCTCGGGTACCGCCGTCAAGCCCGGCGACGTCATCACCAGCCATCTCGGCAAGACTATCGAGATCATCAACACCGACGCGGAAGGCCGGCTGATTCTCTGCGATGCGCTCTCCTGGGCCAAGCGCTACCGTCCGGCATGCGTGATCGACATCGCGACGCTGACCGGGGCCATCGTCGTCGCGCTGGGCAACATTGCTTCGGGGGTGATGGGGAGCGACGAGGCGCTGGTGGACGAGATCCGGCAGGCGGCCGACCAGGCCGGGGAACGGGTCTGGCCGCTCCCGCTCTGGGATGAGTATCGCGATCTCATGAAGTCCGACATCGCGGACGTGAAGAACGCCGGCGGGCGCCCCGCCGGCAGCATCTCGGCGGGGTGGTTCCTCCGCGAGTTCGTGGACGGCTTCGCCTGGGCACATCTCGACATCGCGGGCACCGCCTACACCGACCGCGAGGACGCCGCTCGAGTCAAGGGCCCGACGGGCATCGGAGTGCGGCTGTTCAGTGAGTTCGTGCTGAACCGCAGCGGGGACGCGGGGGCAAGAAAAGCGTGAAGAGTGAAAAGCGAGGATGGGAAAAGCGTGAGTGGCTCCGGCTGCTTGTCCTTTTCACTCTTCACTTTTCACTTTTCACGGCTTTCCTGTTGTCTCCCTCATTGGCGGCCGCGCAGATCTTGGACGACACCCTGGCTCCCGACTCGCTGGCCGAGGACACGGTGGACTACACCGCCCGCTTCCTCGAGGCCCAGCAGCAGGTCGGAGTGCGCGCGCCGGTGCTGCCGCTGCTGGAACCTCCGGGGCCGAGGCCGGCGCTCACTCGGATGGTGTTCACTCGCGACTCCATCGAGTGGGGTCACGCCGCGACGGTGGGTGACCTCCTCACTCAGGTGCCCGGCGTGTTCCTCTGGCGCGGCGGCTTCATCGGCCGGCCCGAGCCGGTCGCCTTTCAGGGGCGCGGGTCGACCTCGGCGGAGTACTATCTCGACGGCCTGCCCTACGTGGCGGCGGGCCTGGACAGCATCGCGGTGGATCCTGCCCTCTTCTCCATCAGCTTTCTCGACCGCATCGAGGTCGAGCGATGGCCCGGCCTGCTCCGGGTCTACCTCTTCACCCGCCGCCATGACCGGGTCGCGCCGAGGTCGCGCATCGCGATCGCCAGGGGTGACGGAGACTTCGCGCGCTACGAGGGGTCCCTCGAGCGGCGCTTCGCCAACGGCATCGGCTTTTCCCTCGCCGCTGACTATCTGAACTCGCCGACCGCCAGCGGCACGTCCAGCAGCTATTCCAACACCCAGTTTCTGCTTCAGGGGAACTACATCCCGACGCCCCGCCTGGGACTGCAGTACCAGCTGGTTCGGTCGAGTCCGAACCGGCGGCCGTTCGTCGTCGCCGAGCCGCTGCCCGACGACACCATCGGGCGCGGGTTCGACGCGACGCGGTCCGATGCCCAGTTCAGAGCGTCTTGGCGAGCCAGCGACGAGGGCGTGGGACCCCGGGTGGATCTGCTGTACGGTCGGACCGGTTGGCACGGAGGCGGCGTCGACCAGCAGGTCAATCAGGTCGGGGGCGCGCTGGCCTATCGCACGCCGAGCTTTTCCGTCGGGGCCTCCGGGTACCATCGCACGCGATGGACCGCCCTCGACGTTCGGGGGACCATGGGGTGGAATCCGGTGCCCGCGGTAGCGGCCAGCGCGGAGGCGGTCCACCAGCGACACTATGGAGGGCGCAACTCCGACTACGTGGCCTTCTCCGCCGGCCTTCAACCGGTGCGCGGGCTCTCCCTCACCGGGTCGGCGCGCCTGGGGAAGCTGGTCGCCGCGCCCGCGATTCCCAGCGACACCGCTCAGGACATCTCCGATTACGGAGCAGCCATAGGGTGGGATCGAGCACGGCTCGGCGTGCGGCTGGCCTTGACCCACACCGCGCCGTTCAGCCCATTCGGCTACTCGGAATTCCCTCGCATCCCATCTATCGGATCGGCCCCCGAGATCGATTGGCTGACAGCCAGCGTGCGTCTGGCGCCGCTCCGCTGGGTCACGCTGGAGGGATGGTACAGCGACCCGCGCGACGTCATTCCGGAAGGGATTCCGCCGACGCACTCGATGACGGCTGTCACCCTCCGCTCCAAGTTCCTGCGCCAGTTCCCCAGCGGCATCTTCGATCTCAAGCTTCGGTTGAGCGTGGAATCCTGGGGAACCGGCGTCATCGGACGCGACGCCGCCGGCACCGCGGTCACGCTCCGGGGCGCCACCTTCTTCCGCAGCCTGCTCCAGGTACAACTGCAGAGCTTCTCCCTCTTCTGGGATCGCGGAAACCTGAGCTCCACCGAGTCGACCTACGTTCCGGGATTCGAGATTCCGGCCTACGGCAGTGTGTTCGGGGTGCGGTGGGAGTTCCTAAACTAGTTGAGGCTGACTCCGTAAAGATCTATGCTGGAGTTCGTTAGCCCAGCACACAGGGTGGCGCACGGGGATCGTCGTCCGCCTCCGGAGCCGCGCGCCCAGCAGCAGGCTCCAACCCGCAAGTCCCTACCAACCCGTCGGTTTCGCGGCTAAGTTTACCGGCTTTCCCGGGACCAGGGGGTCGTCTGCCCTACAGCATGACCGGCTTCGGTGCGGCCGAAGGCGCGGTGGCGGGGGGCTGGATCAGGCTCGAGATCCGGACCGTGAACCACCGCCACTTCAATCTCGCCACCAAACTGCCCGGTGAGCTGGCGGCACTCGAGGGCGAGCTGCGTGAGCGGCTTCGTCGCGAGTTCGTCCGCGGGCACGTGGCGGTGCACGGCCGATGGACCGAGTACCCGGCGCGGGCCACGGGCTTCTCGGTGGACCTGGAGCGAGCGCGCCTCGTCACCGAGCGGCTGCGCGACCTTCAGGGCGCCTTGGGTCTCGGCGGGGAGGTGACGCTGGAGCTGGTGGCTCGGCAGCCCGAGGTCCTCTCACTGGCAGGGAACGACCCGGCCGAAGTTCCCTGGAGCGCGGTCGAGCCGATCGTCGCTACGGCTGCGGCGGAATGCCGCGCGATGCGGGCGCACGAAGGCGAGGCGCTCGCCGCCGAGCTGCGCCACCGGTTGGAGTTGCTGGAAGCGTCCGCCGAGCGGATCGCCGGCCGCGCGCCCGGGCGACTGGTCCGGGAACGCGACCGCCTCCGCGCCGCGGTCGCGGAGCTGCTCGACGGCCGGGCCGCGGACGATGTCCGGTTGGCGCAGGAGGTGGCGTTCCAGGCCGACCGGCTGGACATCACTGAGGAGCTGGTCCGGTTCCGGGCGCACCTGGCCGCATCGCGTGGCGCCTTGGCCGGCGACAAACCCGCCGGCAAACAGCTCGGCTTCCTGGCCCAGGAGCTCGGCCGGGAAGTCAACACCATGGGCGCGAAGGCGAACGACGCGGAGATCGCGCACGAGGTGATCGCGATGAAGGGCGAGCTCGAGAAGTTCCGCGAACAGCTCGAGAATCTCGAGTGAAGCCCTTCCTACTGGTGTTGTCCGCGCCCTCGGGCGGAGGAAAAAGCAGCATCGCGCGGAATCTGTTGCAGGGCCGGGACGATCTGGGATACTCCGTTTCCGCCACCACGCGACCCATACGGGAGGGGGAGCGGGACGGAGTGGATTACCACTTCCTCAGCCGCGAAGAGTTCCTTCGCCGGCGCGAAGCCAACGAGTTTCTGGAGTCGGCCACCTACGGCGGCCACCTCTACGGCACGCTGCGCAGCGAGATCCAGCGACTCTTCGCGCGCGGCCGCCACGCGGTGCTCGACATCGAGATCGAAGGCGCCCGACAGATCCGGGCGACCTTCCCGAACTCGCTGCACGTATTCGTCCTTCCGCCGTCGGCGGAGGTGCTCATCGGACGGCTGAAGAGCCGGAACACCGAGCCGCCCGAGGTGGTCCGGGAGCGGATCACCCGGGCGGCGGACGAGCTGGCCGCGGTGGCCGAGTACGACTACGCTCTGGTCAACCAGGACCTGGTCATCGCGGTGGCCCAGGTGGCCGCCATCCTCGACGCCGAGGCACGCCGCGTGTCCCGGCAGGACGATCTCCCGAAGTTCATCGCGCGGCTGCGGCAGGACGTCGTCACCGCGGTTGAGAAGATCTAGTCACCACGCACGCCAAGGAGCCCGCGTTACATGCGCATCACCACACCAACCGAAGTCGCCAAGCAGGCCGGGAACAAGTATCTCGGTGTTCTGGTGGCGGCGAAGTTCGCCCGCTACCTGAACGAGTTTCCCAAGGACCAGCTGGCGCATCAGGGGGAGAAGCTCACCACCAAGGCGCTGCAGTCGCTGACCGAAGGCGAGCTCAACTACAAGCTGGTCCGCCGCCGCCGCTCCGAGGCCTGATGGTGTGGGCCGGCCGCCGCGTCGTTCTCGGCGTGTCGGGCGGGATCGCCTGCTACAAGAGCTGCCTTCTCGCCCGGCGACTGATTGAGGCGGGCGCCCGGGTGGACGTCGTGCTCACCCGGGGCGCCGCCGAGTTCGTCGGGCCCGTCACGTTCGAATCGCTCACCGGGCGCCCGGTGCTGACCTCCCTCTGGGAGCCGGGCCGGGCGCTCGAGCACGTGCGGCTACCGCGGGAGGCCGATCTCATCGTCGTGGCGCCCGCCACCGCCCATCTCCTCGCCCGCCTGGCGCAAGGACTGGCGGACGACGCCCTCACCACGCTGCTCCTGGCGCGCACCGCTCCGCTGCTGGTCGCACCCGCCATGAACGACGAGATGTACGCCCGCCCGGAGACCCAGGCCAACCTGGAGCGGCTCCGCGCGCAAGGCGTCGTGTTCGTCGGGCCCGAGATCGGGGCATTGGCGGAGGGGCCGTCGGAACGGCCCGGACGGATGAGCGAGCCGGAGACGATCCTGGCGCACGCCGCTCGGGTCTTGCGAGGTGGAGGAAAGCTCGCCGGCCGGCGCGTGGTCGTCACCGCCGGACCGACGCGCGAGTCCATCGATCCGGTGCGGGTGGTAACCAACCGCTCGAGCGGCAAGATGGGTTACCGGCTCGCCGAAGTCGCGTGGGAGCGGGGAGCCGAGGTGGTACTCGTCTCGGGGCCGGTCGCGCTCGCGCCTCCGGTGGGCGCCACCCTGCGACGGGTGGAGAGCACCAGCGAGCTGGAGGAAGCGGTGCGGGACGAGCTCCCCACAGCGGACGTGCTGGTGATGGCCGCGGCCCCGGCCGATTTCCGTCCCAGCGACCCCAGCACCAGCAAGCGCTCCCGGATCGACGGCGCGCTCGCGGTCCCGATGGAGCCCACCGAGGACATCCTGAGCGGCACGCGCGAGCTCAGGAAGGCGGGCAGTATCATCGTCGGCTTCGCCCTGGAGACGGGAGATGCGCTGGCGAAAGGCCGGGCGAAACTGGAGCGCAAGGACCTCGATCTCATCGTCGTCAACGACGCGCTGGAGCCGGGGGCGGGATTCGAGCACGACACCAACCGGGTCGCGCTGATCGGGCGCGACGGCACGCCGCAGATCCTGCCGCTCCAGTCGAAGCGCGACGTGGCGGAGGCGATCCTCGACGCCGTGGAGCAGTCCCTTGGATGAGCTGCGGCGGCGATACCTGATGCAGCAGATGGAGCTGGGAGGCGCGGAAGTGATTCTGGGCGGGCCGCTGGGCCCGTCGCGCCGCGAGGCGGTGGAGTCGGTCGAACGCGAGGGTCCCGTGGCCGCTCCGGCCGCTTTGCCGAAATGGCTCCGCGGCGCCCCACCGGTCCCCGGGCCCGGGCTCACCATCACGTCCGCCGATCCCATGCTCCTCGGCAACGACCTCGCCACGCTGCCGACGCTCGAGGCGGTGGCGGAGCGGATCCGCACCACCCACTGCTGCGGACTCTGTCCCGGACGCACCAACGCGGTGCCGGGCGAAGGCAATCCTCGGGCCCGCATGGTACTCGTAGGCGAGGGCCCCGGCGCGACCGAGGACGCGACCGGCCGGCCCTTCGTCGGCCAAGCAGGCAAGCTGCTCGAAGGAATTCTCGAGGCTATTGAACTTCCCCGTGATTCGGTGTACATCACCAACATCGTCAAGTGCCGGCCCCCCCAGAACCGGAAGCCCCTGCCCGATGAGATCGCGGCCTGCATTCCCTATCTCCACCGACAGCTGGAGCTCATTCGTCCGAAGGTGATTGTCGCCATGGGCGGAACCGCGGGCGATGCGCTGCTCGGGGTGCGAAAGGGACTGGGGGAGCTGCGCGGCAAGGTGCACACGTACAACGGCACTCCGCTGATCGTGACGTACCATCCCGCGGCACTGCTCCGCAACCCCAACTGGAAGAAGCCGACCTGGGATGACGTCCGTATCGCCCGACAACTTCTCGACCGCTGATCCCTACGTCGGCCGGTCGGCGCCCTGGAGCGCGGAGGCCGAGCAGGCGGTTCTCGGGGCGATGCTGCTGGATCAGGACGCAGCACTTCGCGCCGCCGAGCAGGTGGATGACTCGATGTTCTACCGGGAGGGCCACCGGCGGCTCTTCCGGGCGATGGTGGCGCTGGTCGAGCGTCGCGTGGTCATCGACCACATCACCCTGCGGGACGAGCTGCTCCGCCGCGGCGAGCTGGAGGCCGCCGGCGGGCTGGACTACCTCGCCGAGCTGGTGGACGCGGTGCCCACCGCGGCCAACCTCGAGTTCCACGCCCGGATCGTCCGCGACAAGGCGATCCTGCGGCGGCTGATCGAGACCTCCACCGGCATCATCACCGAAGCCTACGACGGCCACTCCACCGCGACCGAGCTGCTCGACGTCGCCGAGTCGCGGATCTTCAAGATCTCGCAGCAGCGGGGCGACGAAGGGTTTACCCGGATCAAGGAGATGCTGTGGCCAACGATGGAGCGCATCGAAACGCTCCAGCGCAGTGGCAAGGCGATTACCGGCGTGCCCAGCGGCTTCGTAGACTTGGACGGGCTGACGTCGGGGTTCCAGGACTCGGAGCTGGTGGTGGTTGCCGCCCGGCCCTCGATGGGAAAGACCGCGTTCTGTCTCAACATCGCCGCCAATGCGGCGGCCGAGGGGCAGGGAGTCGCCATCTTCTCGCTCGAGATGTCGAAAGAGGCACTGGTGCAGCGGATGCTCACGGCCACCGCCCGAGTGGACAGCCATCGCGTGCGGCAGGGCACGCTCCGCGACTCCGACTTCACCCAGCTCGCCCGGGCGGCCGGGCTGCTCCAGACCTACCAGATCTGGATCGACGATACGCCCTCGATCACCCTGCTCGAAATGCGCTCCAAGGCGCGGCGGCTCAAGATCGACAGCGACCTCAAGCTCGTCATCGTGGACTACCTCCAGTTGATGCGGAGCCCGGAATACTCGGAGAATCGGGTGCAGGAAATCTCCGACATCTCCCGCTCCCTCAAGGCTCTCGCGCGTGAGCTGGAGATTCCGGTCATCGCCCTCTCCCAGCTCTCCCGCGCCTCCGAGCAGCGCGGCGGCGAGCGCAAGCCGATCCTCTCGGACCTCCGGGATTCCGGCGCCATCGAGCAGGACGCCGATCTCGTCATCTTCATCCACCGCCCCGAATACTACGACCGGGAGGACGAGTCCAAGCGCGGGCTCGCCGAGGTGATGCTGGCCAAGAACCGGAACGGCCCTACCGGCGACGTGCAGCTCAAGTTCACCCGCGAGTACACCCGGTTCGACAGTTTCTCGGGCCGGGACGACCCGGAGTAGCCGATGGCGCGCGCGCGGTCGGTCTATCGCTGCACCGAGTGCGGCCACGAGCACGCCAAGTGGGTGGGGCGGTGCGAGGGGTGCGGGGAATGGAATTCGGTGGCGGAAGAGCCCGTCGCTTCGCGCCGGGGCGGAACGACGGAGGGGCGGAAGGGTGGTGCGTCCCGGCGTTCCCGCGTTCCGCCTGCCCGGCTCCGCGATGTCGCTACGTCTCCCGCTCCAGCGCTGGCGCACCGGCATCGACGAGTTCGACTTCGTCCTGGGTGGCGGGATCGTCCCGGGCTCGATGATCCTGATCGGCGGCGAGCCGGGAATCGGAAAGTCCACCCTCCTGCTGCAGGCGGCGGCGCGCCTGGAGACGGCGGGGAGGACGGTGCTGTACGCCAGCGGCGAGGAGTCGCCCGACCAGCTCCGCCTCCGCGCCGAGCGGCTCATTGAGGACGCGGGGGCGGTGCACGTGCTGGGGGAGACCCGGCTCGAGGCGATCGTGGGCGCCGCGGAGTTACTATCGGCCGACATCGTCGTCATCGATTCCATCCAGACGGTCTACACCGAGACGCTGGAGAGCGCCCCGGGGAACGTGGGCCAGGTGCGGGAGTGCTCCGGACAGCTGATGCGCTTCGCCAAGGAGAGCGGCACCGCGGTCATCGTGGTCGGCCACGTCACCAAGGGCGGGGGCATCGCGGGTCCCAAGACGTTGGAGCACATCGTGGACACCGTGCTCTACTTCGAGGGCGAGGTCACGCTCGACTATCGCCTCCTCCGCACCACCAAGAACCGGTTCGGCTCGGTGGACGAGCTGGGCGTCTTCTCTATGACCGAGCGCGGGCTGGTGGCGGTACCGAATCCGTCGGCGGTCTTCCTCGCCGCGCGGGCGGACGGGATCACCGGCAGCGCGGTCACCGCTTTGATGGAGGGGACCCGCCCGGTGCTGGTGGAAGTCCAGGCGCTGGCCGCCAAGTCGGGCTACGGCACGCCCCAGCGGGTGGCCACCGGTCTCGATCCCAGGCGGCTCGCGGTGCTCCTGGCCGTGCTGGAGCGGCGGGCGCAGACCTCGTTCGCCGAGCTCGACGTCTTCGTCCAGGTCACCGCGGGGGTCCGGCTCACCGAGCCCGGAGCCGATCTCGCGGTGGCCGCCGCGCTCGTCAGCAGCCTGTACAATCGGGCCGCGCCGGCGGATGTGATCTTCCTCGGCGAGATCGGGTTGGGCGGCGAGATCCGCCCCAGCGGGGCCATCGAGCGCCGAATCGCCGAGGCCGCGCGCCTCGGGTTCCGGCGGGTGTTCGGATCCTCGCGCAGCACCTCGCAGATTCCCGGGGTTTCCGTGGTCGGCCTCGATCACGTCGAGCAGCTGGTTCGCGCGCTTGCCGCGTGACGTCGGGGTGGTAGTCGTGGCCGCGGGGCGGGGCACCAGGGTCGGGGGCGAGCAGCCGAAACAATTCCTTCCGCTGGACGGCGTGCCGATTCTGCTTCGGTCCCTCAGGCCGTTCGCCAGTCATCCCGATGTCGCGCAGGTGGTCGTCGTCCTGGCGCCGGAGGACGCCGAGAACCCGCCCGCCTTTCTGGCGGACCTGACAGGCGAGACGCTCGCGATCGCGGTCGGCGGGCGGGAACGGTCAGACTCGGTGGCAGCCGGGTTGCGGGCACTCCATGGCGCCTGTGAGATCGTCCTGGTGCACGACGGCGCCCGGCCGTTCGTGGACCGCGGAGTGATCGACGCGGTCATCGCCCACGCTCGCGCCGGAGACGGCGCGGTGGCAGCCGTGCCGGTGAGCGATACCATCAAGGAGGAGGCGCCGGCGGATCCGACCCTGATCGGGCGCACCGTCCCCCGCGCCGGTTTGTGGCGGGCGCAGACGCCGCAGGGCTTCCCCCGCGGGTTGCTGGAGCGAGCCTACGCCCAGGCCGGCGCCGGCGCCGCCACCGACGACGCGTCGCTGGTAGAGAGCTGCGGCGGCACCGTGCGGCTGGTGCCGGATTCGCCGCGCAACATGAAGATCACCACCCGCGAAGACCTGTTGCTCGCCGAGGCGCTGGCCAAGGCCGCCCGGTGACGCTGCCGTTCTTGACGGAGCAAGAGATCCAAGCGGCCATTCCTTTGGTCGTTCCCCATCTCGAGCGAGGCGCGCTGCTCGCCTATCCCACGGAGACGGTATATGGACTCGGCTCCGTCCCTTCGGTCCCGGGCCTCGACGCGCTGTCTCGTCTCAAGGGGCGCGCGCCCGGCAAACCCTTCCTTCTTCTTGTCTCGGGCCGGGCGATGGCGGAGGAGTGGGGCCTGGTGATGTCTCCATCTGCCCGGGCGCTCTCGGACGCATTCTGGCCCGGCCCGCTCACCCTGGTGCTTCGCGGTGGTGAGGGCCGCCTGCCCGACGAGTTGCGGGGCAAGGAGGGCGGCATCGCCGTGCGGTACACATCGCACGCGGGCATCGCCCGCCTGGTGGCCGCGATGGGCCAGCCGCTGACCTCGACTTCGGCCAACCGCCCCGGCGAGTCCGCGGCGCCGGGGCCCGACAGGATCCGGGAAACCTTCGGCACCGAAATCGACCAGGGAGAACTTCTGGTCCTCGACGGCGGCGTCCTGGGCAACGTACCGCCATCCACTTTGGTCGACTGCACCGGCCCGATGCCGCGCCTGGTGCGCGAAGGGGCGATTCCGCGGGCCGAGCTGCGGCGCGCCGCGGGGAGACTGGCACCATGACCGCGCTTATCTTCTGACATGCACATCCTCTTCGTCTGCACCGGAAACACCTGCCGCAGCCCGATGGCCGAGGGGCTGTCGCGCGAGGCCCTGGCGGCGCGCGGTATCGATCAGGTAACGGTCGCCTCCGCGGGCACCGGAGCATGGGAAGGCGCGCCGGTTTCCGAGGGTGCATACCTCGTGGGGCTGGAGCATGGTCTCGACTTGAGCGAGCATCGGGCCCGGCTCCTCACCCGGGATCTGGTGCGCGATGCCGACCTCGTGCTCACCATGTCGGGCCATCACCTGGCCCGGGTCGCGGAGTTGGGTGGCGAGCAGAAGGTGCACCTGCTCGGTGCCTACGCCGGACGGGATCCGGGACGTTCCGAAGTGACCGACCCGTTCGGCTCCGACCTCGCGAGCTACCGCACCACCTTCGGCGAGCTCCAGGAGCTGATCGGCATGGTGGTGGGCCGGGTCGCCGGCATGGTGCGGTGATAGACGGCAACACCCGGGTGTTCGCCCTGATCGGCGACCCCGTCGCGCACTCCCTCTCCCCCACCATGCAGAACGCCGCGTTTCGCGCGCTGGGGCTACGGGCCGTTTACGTCGCCCTCCGCTGCGCTCACGACGATGTCGCCCCGCTCATCCAGGCCCTGGCTCGCGCAGGCGGCGGCGGCAACGTTACCATCCCCCACAAAGAGGCCGCGGCACTGGCGGTGGCCCGCCGGCTCGATGATGCCGTCGAGGTGGGCGCCTGCAACGTGTTCTGGAGCGAGCGAGACGAGGTGCTCGGCGGCAACACCGACGTCGAGGGACTGCTGCGTGCGCTGGACCCACTCGAGCCGCCGCCGGGCCCGTGGCTGATCGTGGGGACCGGGGGCGGAGCGAGAGCGGCGGCCGTCGCGGCGGCGAGGTGCGGGGCGCGGGTCGCAGTCTCGTCCCGCTCGGCCGACCGTGCCGCCGGGTTCAAGCGCTGGGTCGCCGACCGAGGGATCGAGCCGGCGTCGCCCGAGGAGTGCCGCCTCGTCATCAACGCGACGCCGTTGGGCCTGCGCGCAAGCGACCCGCTTCCCCTGGTGCCGGGGGCGGCGCCCGAGGCAGACGCTGCGTTCGACATGGTGTACGGCACCGGGGAAACGCCCTGGGTCCGAGCGATGCGCGCCTCGGGCCGTCGCGCAGCCGACGGCCGCGGCATGCTGGTCGCGCAGGGTGCGGGGGCGCTGCAGCGCTGGTTCCCGGGCGTCTCGGCACCCACCGAGATCATGCGGGCCGCGGTGGATGCCGCGCTTCGCTGAGCGTTTCGCCGGCTGGCAGGCGTCGCTGGCCGACCTCGAGCGCTGGCTCCTGCCGCCCGCCTGTCTGCTGTGCGAGATGCCGGTCGCCCAGCGCGAAGGCGATGCACTCATCTGTGCCCTCTGCCGCTCGCGATGGCGGCCGGTGCCGAGCCCGGTGTGTCACCGGTGCGGCCAGCCCAGCTTTGCGGAGCTCGCGTGCCGGATCTGTTCCGGCTGGGAGCCCGGACTCGAGCGCGTCCGGAGCGCCGTCTGGCTGGAGGAATCGGCCCGACGAGCGGTGCACATGCTCAAGTATGACGGCTGGTGGCGGGCCGCCGAAGCGATGGCCGTGGCGATGCGAGACCTGGAGCCATTGACCGGGCGGGTATCCTTGATTCCTGTTCCGCTCGGCCGGCGCCGGGCGCGATCGCGGGGGTACAACCAGAGCGAGCGGATCGCCGTCGCCCTCGGC
Source organism: uncultured Gemmatimonadales bacterium (assembly GCA_963844445.1). GTDB lineage: Bacteria > Gemmatimonadota > Gemmatimonadetes > Gemmatimonadales > GWC2-71-9 > CAVVWJ01. The sequence goes on along the minus strand of CAWJOB010000002.1, from coordinate 138,560 downwards.
TCGCTGATCGGGGCTCCGGTACGGCGTGACCTGTTGCGGCGAGTGCGGGAGACTGGAACCCAGACGGCGCTCACTCCCGAGCAACGGCAGGCGAACCTGGCCGGCGCCTTCACTTGCCTTGGCGCGGAGGGCCTCGCGGCGGTACTGGTGGACGACGTGTTCACGACGGGCGCCACGCTGGTTCCGCCGCGGCCGCCCTCGCCGCTGGCGGTGCCGAGAAGGTGGAAGCGGTCACCTTCGCGCGGGCGGTGGAACCGGTGGGATGAACCGACAGCTTCTCACAGGAGACTCGATGGCAATTCGCATCGGCATCAACGGCTTCGGGCGAATCGGTCGCAACACGGTGCGCGCGGCCAAGAAGCTCGGGCTGAAAGAGCTCGATTTCGTCGCGGTGAACGACCTCACCGACACCACGACGCTCGCGCACCTGCTCAAGTACGACTCGGTTCACGGCCGGTTTCCCGGCGAGGTCAAGGCGGAGAAGGACGGACTGGTGGTGGACGGTGACAGGATTCTGGTGCTGTCCGAGAAGGATCCCGCCAAGCTCCCGTGGAAGGACCTCGGCGTGGACGTCGTGCTCGAGTCCACCGGCCGGTTCACCGACCGTGAGGCCGCGGCACTCCACCTAGCCGGCGGAGCCAAGAAAGTCATCATCTCCGCGCCGGCGAAGAAGGAAGACGTCACGCTGGTTTACGGCGTGAACCACGAATCCTACGACGCCACGAAGCACCACATCATCTCCAACGCCAGCTGCACCACGAACTGCCTCGTGCCGGTGGTCAAGGTCATCCTCGACCGGTTCGGCTTCGTGAGCGGGTTCATGACGACCGTGCACTCGTACACCAACGACCAGCAGATTCTCGACCTTCCTCACAAGGACCTCCGCCGGGCTCGAGCCGCCGCGCTGTCGATCATCCCGACCACCACCGGCGCCGCCAAGGCGACGTCGCTGGTGATCCCCGAGGTCAAAGGGAAGATCGACGGTGTCGCGTTGCGCGTGCCCACGCCGGACGTCTCCGTCGTGGCGCTCACCTGCGTAGTGGAGAAGCCCACCTCGACGGAAGAGGTGAACGATGCCTTCCGGAAGGCGGCCGCCGCCGGCCCCCTCAAAGGAGTCCTGGTGGTAAGCGACGAGCCGCTGGTCTCGGTGGACTACATCGGCTCGCTTCAGTCGAGCACCGTGGACGCGCTCTCGACCAACGTGGTGAACCGTACCCTCGTCAACGTGACCTCGTGGTACGACAACGAGATGGGGTACTCCGCCCGATGCGTGGACCTGCTGCGTTACGTGGGGGAGCGGCTGTGAAGCGGACGCTGGAGTCGATCGACGCCGCCGCCATCGAAGGGAAGCGGGCGCTGGTGCGGGTGGACTTCAACTGCCCGCTGAAGGACGGCAAGGTCACCGACAACACCCGCATCCGGGCGGCCCTCCCCACGATTGAGTTCCTCCGCACCCGCGGGGCACGGCTGGTGCTGCTCTCACATCTCGGCCGGCCGAAGGGCGGCAGGGACGACAGGTATTCGATGGAGCCTGTGGTCCGGGAGCTGGAGCGCGTGCTGGGCTCGCCGGTGACATTTCTCCGGGATCCCCTGTCGGAGCAGGCCGTGACCGAGAGCCGGCGCCTCCCGCGCGGAGGCGTGGCGATTGCGGAGAACACCCGATTCTTCCCGGGCGAGGAAGGCAATGATCCGGAGCTCGCGGCGCGGTTCGCGGCGCTGGGCGATTTCTACGTGAACGACGCCTTCGGCTCGGCGCATCGGGCCCACGCGAGCACCGAGGCCGTGGCGCGGGTGCTCAAGCCGGCCGTTTCCGGCTTCCTGCTGCAACGGGAGCTGCGATACCTCGGTGACGCACTGCACCAGCCCAAGCGCCCGTTCGTGGCCGTGCTGGGCGGCGCGAAGATCAGCGGCAAGATCGATCTGATCTCGGCCCTGCTTCCCAAGGTCGATCACGTGCTTCTCGGGGGCGCGATGGCGTGCACCTTTTTCGCCGCGATGGGACTGGAGACCGGCAACTCGCTCATCGAACCCCATCGCATCGAGCTTGCCCGCCGGCTCCTGGCGGACTCGGTAGGCAAGTTGGTCCTGCCGAGCGGAGCGGTCGTGGCACGGGAGCTCAGGGCCGGTGCGGAGACTCGCACGGTCCCGCGCGACCGCATCCCGGACGGCTGGGCAGTCTACGACATCGATCCCGCCACCGAGAGGGACTTTGCCGAACGGATCGAGCGGGCCGGCACTGTAGTCTGGAATGGCCCGATGGGGGTCTTCGAGACGCCGCCGTTCGACCACGGCACGACGGCCGTCGCGCGGGCGATGGCGGCGGCCACGGCCAATGGCGCCGTGACCATCGTCGGCGGAGGCGATTCGGCCGCGGCCGTGACGCAAGCGGGACTGGAGGACCGGATCACCCACGTCTCCACCGGCGGCGGGGCGTCCCTCGAGTTCCTGGAAGGAAAGACGCTTCCGGGGGTGGCTGCGCTGGACGAGGCCTGACGGCCACACCGGCCAATCCCACGCTGCGCTCGGGATGAGAGCGCGCCTGACCCATCACCGCCAGAGGACATGTCGACGCGCTCGCTCATATACGCCGCCAACTGGAAGATGCATCACGGACCGGCTGCCACCCGGGACTTTCTGGGCCGGTTCCTGGAAGTCACCTCTCCAAGTGCCGATCGGCGGCTCTGGTTCTTCCCACCGTCCGTGTCCATCACCGCCGCCTGCCAGGCGGCCGCCGGGCGCACCGACGTCATGGTGGGAGCGCAGAACGTGCACTGGGAGCCCAAGGGTGCGTTTACCGGCGAGCTCTCGATCCCGTTGGTGATGGAGGCCGGTGCCCGCACGGCCCTGATCGGCCACTCTGAGCGCCGGCACCTGTTCGGCGAGACCGACGAGCAAGTGGGGCGGAAGCTGGCTGCGGCCCTCAAGGCCGGCCTGATCCCGATGGTCTGTGTGGGTGAGACCCTCGCCGAGCGCGAGGGCGGGCGAACGGAACAGGTGGTGACCCGGCAGATCGCCGCACTCCTCGAGCGGATCGGGCCGGCGGACTGGGAACGGGTGGTGCTGGCGTACGAGCCGGTCTGGGCGATCGGCACCGGGAAGAACGCCACCCCGGACGACGCCGCGCAGGTGCACGGGCTGATCCGGTTCGAGCTGGGACGCCGTGGCGTCACCGGCCGGGTTCCAATTCTTTACGGTGGCAGCGTCAACAAGGGGAATGTGCGGGCGCTCGTGGCGCGCGAAGAAGTGGACGGCGTCCTGGTCGGGGGCGCGAGTCTCGAGCCCGACGGCTGGGCCGAGCTGGTCGGCCTCGGAGCCTGAAAGAGGCTTCGACCTGGCTGGCCTCCCGTGCGCTTCGCCGGTAGCTTGAGGCAACCTCTCACAGGAGCCGAAGGATCGGTCTCGAGTCCCGGATTCAGGCCGCCGTCGGCGACACGTACCACGTCCTGAGGGAGCTCGGAGGCGGTGGGATGAGCCGCGTCTTCCTCGCGGAGGAGACGCGGCTCTCGCGTCAGGTGGTGATCAAAGTGCTGCCGCCGGAGATGGGCGCCGGGGTGAACGCCGAGCGCTTCGAGCGGGAGATACGGCTCGCGGCGCGGCTCCAGCACCCCCACATCGTCCCGCTCCTCACCGCCGGCGCCTCCGGCGACCTCCTCTATTACATCATGCCGTTCATCGCCGGGGAGTCGCTCCGGGCCAAGCTCGCGCGCGAGGGCGAGCTGCCCGTGGCCGAGGTGGCCCGCATCCTTCGCGAGGTGACCGACGCCCTGGCCTACGCCCACCGGAACGGCGTGGTGCATCGTGACATCAAGCCGGAAAACGTCCTGATGTCCGAAGGGCACGCCGTGGTCACGGACTTCGGGGTGGCGAAGGCGGTCAGCGCATCCAGCGGCAGCTCCTTGACCTCGCTCGGCGTGGCGCTCGGGACGCCGGCCTATATGGCGCCGGAACAGGCCGCCGCCGACCCGCACGTGGACCACCGCGCCGACCTGTACGCCGTCGGCGTGCTCGCCTATGAGATGCTCTGCGGACGGACTCCGTTCGTCGCGGCTACGCCGCAGGGGATGCTGGCGGCGCACATCACGCAGGCGCCGGAGCCGGTATTACAGCACCGGCGAACCGTCTCGCCGGCGCTCAACTCGGCCATCATGCGCTGCCTCGAGAAGCGCGCCGCCGATCGGTGGCAGAGCGCGGCCGAGCTGGCGGCGCAGCTGGAGGCGGCCGTGACGCCGAGCGGCGGCCACGTTCCCACGGGCGCCGGGCCGGCGATCTCCAGCGCGACCGAGGGCGCGATCCGGCAGGGGCACCCTGGCCGCGTCGCGGCGCTGTTCCTGGCCGGCTCCGTCCTGGTCCTCGGGGGGGTGTACCTGTTGGTATACCGCCTGGGGTTGCCGGATTGGGTCCTGTACGGCGCCGGGGTTCTCCTGCTCCTGGGGCTGCCGATCATGCTGGCGGCGGGCATCCAGGAGCGTCGCCGCGCCCAGGCGCGGACCAGTGGCCTGACGCTGCCCACCCCGGTCGGGTTGGCGCCGTGGGTCAGCTGGCGCCGTGCTCTGATCGGGGGCGGGCTCGCCTTCGCATGCCTCGGCCTTCTGGCCGCAGGGTACACCGCGATGCGGCTCCTCGGTATCGGTCCGGTCGGCACGCTGGTCGCGTCCGGCGTGCTGGAGCAGCGCGAGCAGCTGATCCTGGCCGATTTCGAGAATCGGTCACCGGATTCGACGCTGGGACCGTCGCTTACCGAGGCGTTCCGGGTGGACCTGTCGCAATCGCCCACCCTCCGGCTGGTCGACCCCCAAGCGGTCGCCGATGCGCTCCGGCGCATGGAGCGTCCAACGGCGGTCACCCTGACTGCTCCGTTGGCGCGGGAGATCGCCGAGCGGCAGGGAGTGAAGGCGGTAGTCGCCGGTCAGATCGATCCCGTCGGTCGCGGCTACGTGCTTTCCGCAACCCTGCTGGGCGCCGCCGACGGTCAGATTCTGACGGCCGTGAGGGAGTCGGCCGACGATCAGGATGCGCTGCTCCCGGCCATCGATCGCCTCTCCAAGAAACTGCGGGAGCGCATCGGGGAGTCCCTCACGACGATTCGCGCCAATTCCGCGCTGGAGCAGGTCACGACCGGATCGCTCGAAGCGCTCCAGAAGTACACCGCCGCCCTTCGGCTGGAGGAGAACGATCGGGTGGAGGAGGCGATTCCCCTCCTCGAGGAGGCCGTGGCGCTCGACAGCGGCTTCGCGATGGCCTGGCGAAAGCTGGCCGTGGTCCTGGGAAACACCCAGCGCTCGGAGACCCGGCAGGCCGCGGCCGCCACCCAGGCGTATCGTCACCGCGACCGCCTTCCCGCTCTGGAGCGCGATCTCGCGATCGGCTACTACTACTACTCCGTGGAGCACGATCCAGCTAAGGTGAGCGCCGCCTACCGGACGGTTCTCAGTATCAATCCCGACAACCTCGTCGCGCTCAACAACCTTTCGATCACCTTGATGGATCAGCGGCGGTATGCGGAGGCGGAGAGTTTGGCGGGTCGGGCCTCGCGCCTGGGCAGGGGCACGTCGTTCTCGCTGAACACCATGAGCGCCCAGGTGTCGCAGGGCCAGCTCATCGAGGCCCAGGAGACCGCCGACCGCTACAGCGCAAGCGCGCCAGGCAGCCCGTACGCCGAAGGGCTTCAGGCCCTGCTGGCACAGGTGCGGAGAGACCTGCCCACCGCCGAGCGGATGCTTCGACAGGCTCGGGAGCATCAGGGGGAGAGCCGCTTCGTTCGGGGGTTCGCCACGAGGGGGCTTGCCCGCCTCGCCGAGCTTCAGGGGAAGATCGCGGAATCCAGGCGTCAGCTCCTGGGACTGCTCGCCCAGCTGGAGTCGGAGAACACGGGCCCTGAGTACCTGGACCTGGCCGCCTCGCTCGCCACCCTGGATGCCAGGTACGGGAGCGACCGCGCGGCCGCGACGGCCGGCCTCGCTGCCGCGCTCTCACGATATCCGCTGGCGTCGCTCGAGCCACTGGACCGACCCTACCTCGACCTGATTCTGGCTTTCGTGGAGGCCGGCAAGGTCGAGGAGGCGAAACGGCTGTACCGAGAGTTCGAGGCGGTGGTTCCCGAAGGGACGCGCCGTGTCCGACTCAAGCGCCACGCCGCGCGTGGCGCGATCGCCGAGGCGGAGGGGCGTCACGAAGACGCGCTGGAGGCCTATGGAGCTTGGTTTGTGGAGGCCGGCGGCTGCGGCATCTGCGGCTCGTACGAGATGGGGACCATTCATGATCGGCTGGGCCACCCTGACTCCGCGATCTCCGCGTTCGAGCGGGTCACCGACAAGCCGACAATGGAATCCGCTCGGGACCTCGAAGCGTACGCACTGGCGCCCAGCCTCAAGCGGCTCGGCGAGCTGTACGAATCCCGTGGTGACCGGCGCCGGGCGGCCGACTACTACGGCCGCTTCATCGATCTGTGGAAGAATGCCGATACGGATCTCCAACCCGCGGTCCGCGAGGTGCGCGGCAGGCTGGCGCACCTCGCCCGGGAGCCCGGCGGATGACGGCTGCACCGTTCCTGACCGACGCCGATCTGCTCGAGCGCCTCGTCGCCTTCGACACCACAAGCCGACTCAGCAACCTCCCCTTCGCCGATTACGTCTCCAACTATCTCGATCGCCCCGCGGTCCGGGTGGAGCAGATGCGGTCTCAGGACGGGGCGAAGGCCAACCTGGTCATCCGGGCGGGCTCTGACCGGGAGGATGGCGAAGGCCTCACCCTCTGTGGGCACATGGACGTGGTGCCGGCCGACGAGCCGGAGTGGCGCTCACCACCCTTTACGCTCACCAGGGCGGGGGAGACCTACGTCGGCCGCGGCGCGTCCGACATGAAGGGGTTCCTGGCGCTGGCGATCAACCGATTGGCGCGAGTGAATCCGGCCCACCTGCGGCGCCCGCTGGCCCTGCTCCTCACCCACGACGAAGAGACCGGCACGTTAGGCGCCCGACGATTCGCCGAGCGGAAGGACGACTCGCCGCCGCTTCCACGCGATGTCATCGTCGGCGAGCCGACCTCCCTGCGCGTGGTCCGGCTCCACAAGGGAATGATTCGCCTTCAGCTCGCGTTCCGCGGCCGAGCGGCGCACAGCGGCTACCCCCATCTCGGCCGCAACGCCATCGAGCCGGCCGCACGAGCGATCGGCGCCCTGGCCCGACTGCGCGCCGAGATGGAGGCGGAGCGGCCAGCCCATGGCGAGCATTTCCCCGAGGTGCCGTACGCGGCGCTCAATGTGGGACTGGTGAGTGGCGGCAGCGCGGTGAACGTCATCCCCGACCGCTGCACGGTACAGATCGGCATCCGCCTCCTGCCGGACATGGAAGCCGAGCACATGACGGAGCGGGTGCGGGGAGCGGTAGCCGACGCGCTTCCCGGCGAGCCGTTCGAGCTCAACTTGCTCGGCGAGAGCCCCGCGATGATGCTCGACGCCAAGGAGGGGCTCATCCACGAGCTCTGCGGGATGGTGGGGCAGCGCGGCACCGAGAGCGTGGCCTTCGCCACGGACGCCGGATGGCTCCAAACCATCGGACACCGCTGCGCCGTGTTCGGGCCGGGAACCATCGAGGTGGCGCACCGGCCCAATGAATGGCTGCCGATCGATGAGTTCGAACGGGCCGGAGCCCTGCTCGACGACATCATCGAGCGGAGATGTATCGCCCCGTGAGCCCGCTGACGATTCAGGCCGACCTCACGTGGATCGACGGCACCTTCGTTCCCGACCAGACCATCACCGTCGGGGCGAACGGCCGCATCGAATCGGTCGGCCAGACGCGCCCACCAGCGGCGCATCGTCTGGAGCGGGTGGCTCTGTTACCGGGTTTCGTGAACGCGCATTCGCACGCCTTTCAGCGTGGACTCCGCGGCTCGGGGGAGCGCTTTTCCTCCGGCGCGGGAAGCTTCTGGAGCTGGCGGGAGGCGATGTACGCGCTGGTCGCCTCGCTCGATCGCTCCAGCTTGCGGCGGGTCTGCCGCCAGGCGTTCTCCGAGATGCGCGACGCCGGGATCACGACGGTCGGAGAGTTCCACTACCTCCACCACGAGCACGATGATGACTTCGCCTTCGACGATGTCGTGCTCGAGGCGGCATCCGACGTCGGCATCCGGCTGGTGTTGCTCCACGCCTATTACGCGGCCGGGGGCATCGGGAGAGTGCCCGAGCCGGGGCAGCGGCGATTCACTACGCTCGACCTGCGAGAGTATTGGCGCCAGGTGGATCGTCTCGCCCAGCGGCTGGACCCCGCGACCCAATCGCTGGGTGTGGTCGCCCATAGCGTCCGGGCCGTCAGCCTGACGGAAATCAAGGTCCTGCATGCCGAGGCAGCGCGGCGGGGGCTGCCGTTCCACATGCACGTCGAGGAGCAGCGCCGCGAGATCGAAGACTCCGTGGCCGCCTACGGCCGGACCCCGATGCGCCTCCTCTGCGACGAGCTCGCTGCCGGTGGGAATGTCACCGCCGTCCATTGCACCCACACCTCTCCGACGGACATGGCCGCCTTCCTGGCCCGCGGAGGCCGGGTGTGCGTCTGCCCGCTCACCGAAGCGAATTTGGGCGACGGAATCCCCGATCTGTCCGCCCCTCACGCGGTCGGCGGCCGGCTGTCACTCGGCACCGATTCGAACGCGCGGATCTCCGCCATCGAGGAAATGCGTTGGCTGGAATACGGCCAGCGGCTGCGCGGAGAGCTGCGCGGGGCGCTCACCGATCCCGGCGGCGAGGTCGCGGTCACCACGCTGGACGCCGCCACGAGCGGCGGCGCCGCCGCGCTCGGCGTCGGCGCGGGGAGGATTACCCCGGGCGAGTGGGCCGATCTGGCCGCGGTGGATCTCACCGTGTCGTCGCTCTCCGGGGTGCCGGCTGCGAATCTGATCGACGCGCTCGTATTCGGCGCCGGGAACGGCGCGATCGCGGGAACCTTCGTAGGGGGGAAGTGGCGTCCGACCGATTGACCCAACCCGCGTCGGCCGCTAGACTTCCCGGCTGCCCAGGAGATCTACATGTTCGCGCTCTTGCTGACGCTACTCATCATCGATGCTCTGATCCTCTCCACGGTCGTCCTGCTTCAGGCCGGCCAGGGCGGGGGTCTCGCTTCGCTCGGCGGTGCCACCACCGACACCGTGCTCGGCGGCCGGCAGGCGGTCACCATCCTCACCAAGCTGACCTGGTGGTGCGGCGGAATCTTCCTGGCGCTCTCCCTGTTGCTCTCCGTGGTCCCACGGGGCGGGGGCTCGAACGAGCTGCAGGAGCGCTTGCGTGCCGCGACGCCGGGGGCTCCGGCGCCCAGCGCGCCTCTCCCCTTGGGCGGCACGCCCGATACCGCGGCCGGACCCGCGCCCTCCGCGGGGGCCCCGGCTCCCCAGAAACAGCCCGGCAAGTGAGAGTGACAGGATGCGGGGCGACCGGATGACCGATCGCCCCGCTTTCGTTTTGCTGGAGGACGGCTCCTGGTTCGCCGGAACCACGCCGCGTCCCATCGATCCGGCTTTCGGCGAGGTGGTGTTCACCACCAATCTCACCGGGTATCAGGAGACGTTCACCGATCCGAGTTACCTCGGGCAGGTCGTGGTGATGACCGCGCCGATGATCGGCAACTATGGGGTGAATCTGGAGGACATGGAGTCGGAGCGGCCGCAGGTGACGGGCGTGGTAGTCCGCGAGATGTCCCGCCACCCGTCCAATTGGCGTGCGACCCTCAGCCTGGACGACTGGCTCGCCGAGGCACGGGTCCCGCTGATCGAGGGCGTGGACACTCGCCGGCTCACGCGGCACCTCCGCGAGCGCGGCGCCATGCGCGGCGTGATCGCGGAAGGCGATGAGCCGAGCCGGGAATTGACCGCCCGACTGCTGGCGTCTCCTTCCATGAACGGGCTCGACCTGGCCTCGCGCGCCACGGTTCGCGAGCGGCGGACCGAGGGATCGGGACCGCACGTGGTCGCGTACGATTACGGAATGAAGCGCAACATCGTCCGCATCCTGGTGCAGGCTGGCTGCCGGGTCACGGTGGTTCCCGCCGAGACGAGTCCGGCCCAAGTCCGCGAGCTGAAGCCCGATGGGCTCTTCCTCTCCAACGGCCCGGGAGATCCGGCGGCAGTTCGAGTACGCCATCTCCAACATCCGGGAGTTGGCCGGTTCCGGCTTGCCGACGTTCGGGATCTGCCTGGGACATCAGCTCATCGGCCTCGCCTTCGGAGGAGAAACGGCCAAGCTGCCCTATGGGCACCGGGGCGGGAACCATCCGGTTCGCGACCTGCGCACGGGTCAGGTCCTCATCACGACGCAAAACCATGGATTCGCGGTAGTTGGCGACGCGGAGCGGGTTCCGGGGGCCTCCGGTCTCGAGGTGACCCATCTCAATCTCAACGACGGAACCATCGAGGGCGTGCGCCACCGCGAGCTACCGATGTTCGCCGTGCAGTACCATCCCGAGGCCGCCCCGGGGCCGCACGACGCCTTCCCGCACTTCGAAGAGTTTCTGCTTTCCCTCCGCCCAGGGGCGGCTTCGAAGGCCAAGCCCTTGACAGACAACACTTAAGCCCATACTATCGGCCAGGATGCCCTCCCGAGCTACGCTGTCTGTAACCCTTCTGGGGGACGCATGACCAAGGCCGATCTCGTCGAACAGGTAACCGCCTCGATCGCCCGCACCGCCGGGCCCATGATCTCCAAGAAGGATTGCGCGCGTGTCGTCGACGCCTTCCTGGAGGCCGTGAAAGAGGCGCTCAAGCAGCAGCACAACATCGAGGTGCGTGGGTTCGGGACCTTCAAGATTCGTCGGCGTAAGACGAGAATGGCGCGCAACCCGCGCACCGGCGATCCGGTCGAAGTGGCCGCGCGACCCGTTCCGGTCTTCAAGCCCAGCAAAGAGTTACGGGCGCTGGTCGCGGACGAGAGCGAGCCTGCCGGAGAAACCGCCCAGGGCATGTAGCGGGGCAGCGCGTCACTGGCTTCCTTCCGTTGGGCCGCACCGGGACGCGCTCCCGGGCGGCCCTTCTTTCATCGGGATCCCGCCGTTCCCACCTCCGGCGATTGCGGATAGCTTCCAGTCATGCCCGCCGCCACCACACAGTCGTCAACGTCCGCGTCCTTCTCTTCGCCAGCTATGCCGACCGGCTGGGCCTGGCATCGGTACGCAGTTGCCCTGCCGACGCTTGCGACCGTGGCCGACGCGCTGGCTCACGTGCGGTCGCTTCCCGGTGGCGAGCAGATCCCGCCCGCGTCCGCTGTGCGCCGTGAATCTGGCTCATGCGACGCTCGACACCCGGCTGGCGGACGGCGACGAGGTGGCCCTCCTGCCGCCGCTCGCGGGAGGCTGAGTCCATGGCGTTTCTCTCGACGACCCCGATCGACCTTCGCCGCGCTCCTCGCTCGCAGTCGAATCCCCGACCCACGGCGGCATCGCGTCCTTCCTCGGCCAGGTGCGCGATCACCACGAGGGCCGGATGGTCCGTGCGCCTGGAATACTCGGCATACGGCCCCATGGCCGAAACGGAATGCGCCGCGATCGTGGCCGAGGCCGAGGAACGGTGGCCGGTCCGGGTCGCGCTGGCGCATCGGGTGGGGGACGCTCGAGATCGGGGACACCGCGGTGGCCGTCGCCGCCGCCGGCGCGCACCGCGACGAGGCGTTCGCGGCCTGCCGCTACGTGATCGAGGAGGTCAAGCGTCGGGTGCCGATCTGGAAGAAGGAGTTCTACCAGGACGGAGCCGTGGGATGGGTCGAGCCGGCGCGCGGGGCGGCGAACGAGGTGACTCGCTCATGAGCATCGCTCGGTCGCACCGACACCCTGTCGACCTGTTGGGCCGGCCGCTCCGCAATCTCCGCATCTCCGTCACCGACCGCTGCAACCTTCGGTGCCGCTACTGCATGCCGGAGGCGGAGTACGTCTGGCTCCCGCGGGCGTCGATCCTCTCCTTCGAGGAGATCGACCGCCTCGCGGGGATCTTCGCCGGGCTGGGCGTGGGCAAGATGCGGCTCACCGGCGGTGAGCCGCTGCTGCGCCACGACCTGGAGACGCTGGTCGCGCTGCTGTCGCGCCACGGCGCGATCGCCGATCTCGCGCTCACCACCAACGGCGTCCTGCTCGCGCGCCAGGCCGAGTCGCTCCGGCCGGCCGGGCTCCGGCGGGTCACGGTGAGCCTCGATACCCTTCGGCCCGAGCGGATGCAGGAGTTCGCCCGCAGCGCGCGCCATGCCGACGTGATCGCGGGCATCGACGCGGCGCTGGCGGCCGGGTTCTCGTCGGTCAAGCTCAACACCGTCGTCATCCGCGGGCTACAACGACGACGAGGTGGTGGATCTCCTGGAGTTCGCCCGCGGCCCGGGGGCTGGAGCCCCGCTTCATCGAGTACATGGACGTGGGCGGGGCCACCGGATGGTCGATGGACCAGGTCGTGTCTCGCAGCGCGAGATCCTGGAGCTCGTGGCGCGGCGATACGGCCCGGCGGAGCCGCTGCGCGAAGGGCAGTGGGCGCCGGCCGAGCGATTCGCGCTGCGGGACGGAACGCGGTTCGGCGTCATCGCCTCGACCACCGCGCCGTTCTGCCGCACCTGCGACCGCGGCCGCCTCACCGCCGACGGAACCTTCCTGCTCTGTCTCTACGGAGAGCACGGCCTGGATCTGCGCGAGCTTGCTCCGCGGCGGGGCGACGCGACGAGGAGATCTCCGACAGCATCGCCGCCGTCTGGCGCGCGCGTGCGGATCGCGGCGCGGAGGAACGGGCCGGCCTCGCCGAGCGCGGGATCCTGCATCGGATCGAGAGCCTGCGCGCCGACCCTCGGCGCGAGATGCACACCCGCGGCGGCTGATGGCGCTCCAGGTCGCGCTCATCCAGCCCCAGATCCCGCCCAACACCGGGAACATCGCCCGGCTCTGCGCCGCGACCGACGTCGCGCTCCACCTGATCGAGCCGCTGGGCTTTTCGCTGGAGGACGGCGACCTGCGCCGGGCCGGACTCGACTACTGGGAGGACGTGGACCTATGGCGCCACCCGACTGGTTCGCGTTCCGGGACGCGATGGACCGGAGCCGCTGCCTGTATTTCTCCGCCAAGGCCGAGCGGAGCTTCTGGGAGGCGCCCTATCGGGCGAAACAGCTGCCTGGTGTTCGGCAGCGAGACCGAGGGGATGCCGGATCGGATCCTGGAGAAGCACCCCGACCGCAGCTTCACGATCCCGATGACGGGACCGGTCCGCAGCCTGAACCTGGCGACCGCGGTCGGGATCGTGCTCTACGAAGCCCTCCGCCAGACCGGCAGCGCAGGCTTTGCCGCTTCTCTGTAACCCGCTACATTTCGGCGCCTTAGGCCATCGCGTTCGCCTTCGATCTCAACCCTAAGAGCGGGACTTTCATGCTCCAGAAAGTGGCCGTCGTCGGGGCCGGAAACGTGGGAGCCACCGCGGCCCAGCGTCTGGCCGAGAAGAACCTCGCCCGCACCGTGGTGATGATCGACGTGGTGGAAGGAGTGCCGCAGGGCAAGGCGCTCGACCAGTGGCAGTCGGGCCCGGTCGAGGGATTCGATACCCGGATCATCGGAAGCAACACCTATGATCCGGCTTCGGGAGCCGAGGTCTTCGTCGTCACCGCCGGTATCGCACGGAAGCCCGGAATGAGCCGGGACGATCTCACCAAGACCAACGCCGGCATCGTGCGGTCGGTGCGCCGAGCAGATCGCCCGAGTGGCGCCTAAGGCCATCGTGGTCGTGGTCTCCAACCCCCTCGACGTGATGTGTTACGTGGCGATGAAGGCCACGGGCTTTCCGCGGGAGCGGATCCTCGGCATGGCGGGCGTGCTCGACACCGCCCGCTACCGCATGTTCCTCGCCGAGGCGATGGACGTCTCGGTCCAGGACATCCAGGCGATGGTCCTCGGCGGCCATGGGGACACCATGGTGCCGCTGGTGAGTTACACCACCGTCTCCGGCATTCCGGTGGGACAGCTGCTGGAGAAGGACAAGCTCGACGCGATCGTGGACCGGACCAGGAACGGCGGGGCTGAGATCGTGAGCTTCCTCAAGACCGGCTCTGCCTATTACGCCCCCAGCGCGGCGGCCGTCCAGATGGTGGAGTCGATCGCCCTCGACCAGAAACGCCTGCTACCGTGCTCCGCGTGGCTCCAGGGAGAGTTCGGGCTCCGCGACGTGTTCTGCGGCGTGCCTTGCCGGCTCGGGCGCACGGGGCTCGAGAAGATCGTGAACATTGCGCTGACCGACCGGGAGCGCGCCGACTTGCACCAGTCGGCCGAGGCGGTTCGGGCGATGCAGAAGATGGTGGACGGGTGAGCGGAACCGGGCGATGAGCCGGCTGGGGACGCTGTGGCAATCCTCGGTCGGCAAGAAAGCGGTCATGGCGGTGACCGGCCTGGTTCTGGTGGCCTACCTCGTCAGTCACGTGCTGGCCAACCTGCTGGTCTTCGGCGGACCGGATCGGATCAATCGCTACGCCGTCCTGCTGCACGGCACCGGCGGGGCCCTTTGGGGCGCCCGACTGGTCTTGCTCGTCGCCGCGATCCTCCACGTCGTTGCCGCAGTGCAGCTCACGCTCCAGAGCCGCGCGGCACGGCCTCAGCCGTACGCCGGCGGTCGCGAGCCGCAGGTCGCCACCGTCGCGGGGCGCACGATCCGTTGGGGTGGCGCGCTGATCCTGATCTTCCTGGTGTATCACATCCTTCACTTCACCACCGGCGCGGCCCACCCGGACTTCGTCGAGCTCAATCCCTATCACAACGTGACGACCGGATTCAGGAATCCATGGGTGGCCGGATTCTATGCGGTCGCCATGATCGCGGTGGGTCTGCATCTCTATCACGGACTCTGGAGCAGCGGCCGGAGCCTGGGCCTGAGTCAGCCGTCGCCCCGCCCCCTTCACCGGCGCCTGGCGCTGCTGCTGGCGGTATTCATCTGGCTGGGCTTCACGGCCATCGTGCTGGCCGGATATCTGGGAAGAATCGAATGAACCCCCGGCTCCCTTCCGGCCCCATCGAGCGGAAGTGGGACAAGCACCGCTTCGAGATGAAGCTGGTGAATCCCGCCAACAAGCGGAAATACACCGTCCTGGTGGTGGGCAGCGGGCTCGCCGGCGCTTCCGCCGCCGCCACCTTGAGCGAGCTCGGCTACAACGTCAAATGCTTCTGCTTCCAGGATTCGCCGAGGCGGGCGCACAGCATCGCCGCGCAGGGCGGAATCAATGCGGCCAAGAACTACAGGAACGACGGCGACAGCATTTTTCGCCTGTTCTACGACACGGTAAAGGGCGGTGATTTCCGGGCACGCGAGGCCAACGTCTACCGGCTGGCGCAGATCAGCGTCAACATCATCGACCAGTGCGTCGCCCAGGGCGTACCTTTTGCCCGGGAGTACGGCGGGCTCCTGGCCAACCGGTCCTTCGGCGGGGCCCAGGTGTCCCGGACCTTCTACGCCCGGGGACAGACCGGACAGCAACTGCTCCTCGGCGCGTACCAGCAGCTGGAGAAGGAGATCGCGCGCGGCGGGGTCACCATGTTCCCGCGCACCGAGATGCTCGATCTGATCGTGGTGGACGGGAAGGCGCGCGGCATCGTGGTGCGCGACATGGTGACCGGCGAGATCCACACGCATGTCGGTGACGCGGTGGTGCTGGGCACCGGCGGCTACGGCAACGTCTTCTACCTCTCGACCAACGCCAAGGGATCGAACGCGACCGCCATCTGGCGGGCGCACAAGCGCGGCGCGTTCTTCGGCAACCCCTGCTATACCCAGATCCATCCGACCTGCATCCCCCAGAGCGGAGAATACCAATCGAAGCTCACGCTGATGAGCGAGTCCCTGCGCAACGACGGCCGGGTCTGGGTCCCCGCCCGGACCGGAGATACCCGGCCGCCCGATCAGATCCCCGAATCGGAACGGGATTACTACCTCGAGCGCCGCTACCCCAGCTTCGGCAATCTCGCGCCCCGTGACATCGCGTCCCGAGCGGCGAAGACGGTGTGCGACGAGTCGCGCGGCGTCGGCCCCGGAGGCCTCGGCGTCTACCTCGACTTCGCCGACGCCATCAACCGGATCGGCGCGGACGCCATCCGGGAACGGTACGGCAACCTCTTCGAGATGTACCAGCGGATCACCGACGAGGATCCGTACCGGGTGCCGATGCGGATCTATCCAGCCGTCCACTACACGATGGGCGGGCTCTGGGTGGACTACAACCTGATGAGCACGATCCCCGGCCTGCACGTGATCGGCGAGGCCAACTTCTCCGACCATGGCGCCAACCGGCTCGGCGCGAGCGCCCTCATGCAGGGGCTGGCGGACGGCTATTTCATCGTTCCGGGCACGGTGAGCGACTACCTCGCGTCCACCAGACTGGAAAGGATCGATGCGTCCCATCCCGAGTGCCGGCGGGTCCAGGAGGAGACGGCGATGTCCGCACGGCGGCTGCTCGAGATCGGAGGCACCCGGACAGTGGACTCCTTCCACCGCGAGCTGGGCAAGATCATGTGGGACAAGTGCGGCATGGCCCGAAACGAGAAGGGGCTGCGGGACGCCTTGGCCCGGATCCCCGAGCTGCGCGAGGAGTTCTGGCAGAACGTGAACGTGCCCGGCAGCGACGCCGAGCTCAACCAGGCGCTCGAGAAGGCGGGCCGGGTGGCCGACTTCCTGGAGCTGGGCGAGCTGATCTGCCGCGATGCGTTGCACCGCGAGGAATCGTGCGGCGGCCACTTCCGCGAGGAGTATCAGACCGAGGACGGCGAGGCGCTCAGAAACGACGAGCAGTTCGCCTACGTTGCGGCGTGGGAGTACGCCGGCCGCGGCGCCGAGCCCAAGCTGCACAAGGAGCCGCTGGAGTTCGAGTACGTGCATCTGGCGCAGCGGAGCTACAAGTAGGGCTTCGCGCCGAATGGGCTCAAAGGAATCCCATGAACCTGACTCTCCGAATCTGGCGGCAGCCGTCCCCCGGCGCTCGCGGCGCGATGGTCCGCTACGAGGCCCCAGACATCAGTCCCGACATGTCGTTCCTCGAGATGCTCGACGTGGTGAACGAGCGGCTCATGGCACGCGGCGAGGGGCCCATCGCCTTCGACCACGACTGCCGGGAAGGGATTTGTGGCTCCTGCAGCCTCATGATCAACGGCGTAGCGCACGGGCCCACCCGGGGCACCGCCGCCTGTCAGCTCCACATGCGGAGTTTCCGCGACGGGGACGAGATCCGGATCGAGCCCTGGCGGGCCCGGGCATTTCCGGTGCTGAAGGACCTGGTGGTTGACCGGAGCGCGCTCGACCGGATCATTGCGGCGGGCGGATTCATCAGCGCGCCCACCGGCGGCGCCCAGGATGCGAACACCACGCTGATTCCCAAGGGTGACGTGGACACGGCGATGGATGCCGCGCAGTGCATCGGCTGCGGCGCCTGCGTCGCCGCGTGTCCCAACGGCTCGGCCTCGCTTTTCACCGCGGCGAAGATCTCCCATCTGGGCCTCCTGCCCCAGGGCCAACCCGAGCGCTACGATCGCGCGACGCGGATGGTCCGGCAGATGGATCTCGAGCGCTTCGGTCACTGCACGCTCCATGGCGAGTGCCAGGAGGCCTGTCCCAAGGAGATCAGCATCGACACCATCACGCGGATGAACCGCGACTTCCTTCGCGCCGGCCTTTCGGCCGGTCGATCGGCCGTGGCCCCATCGGACTGACGCGCACCGCTCTCCTTCTCGGGCTCGCCTTGTGGAGCGGCCCTCTCGGGGCCCAGTGGCCACCCCAGGTACATCTGGCAGGACACGCCATCGCCGCGCTCACTCGCGCCGACCCGGTGCCCGGCGGCGAGGGCCTTGCCGAGTTTCGCATCGTGCAGCCGTCCCTCCTGTTCCAGGCGGATGGCCCCAGCCGGCTGAGCCTCCTGGCTACGGTCAACCTCGAAGGTGCGACGATGGGCGAAGGCGAGCTGACGCCCGGCGCGTGGGGTGAGGGATTCGTCGACCGCCGTCATCCGCACACCTATGTTCACGAGCTGCTCCTCACCGCCGACGATCTCCTAGGCGATGCGGACGGCCCCACCAGGATCTCCCTCACCGCGGGCAAGGGGTTCGCGCCGTTCGGCACCGACGACCCGATGAGCCGGCCGCCGCTGCGGTATCCGGTGAACCACCACCTGGCGCAGATCTTGGAGCGCGCCGTGGCGATCGCGGCGGCCCGGCGCGGCCCGGTGGGCGGTGAGATCGGACTGTTCAACGGGGACGAGCCCGAGCGGCCCGGTCAGTGGCCGCGAATCGGTGGACGTTTCGGCGACTCATGGGCGGCGCGGCTGACGGCGGCGCCTGTCGCCAGGCTCGAGATCCAGGGATCGCACGCGCGGGTGCATTCGCCCGAGCATCGGCCCGGCGCCGGGACCGACCAGGCAAAGTGGAGTCTTTCCGCCCGCTGGGACGGCGTGCTCGACCGCCGGTCTACCTACGCGCTGGTCGAATGGGCCAGAACCTCGGAGGCGGGCGGGTTCTTCGTCTTCTCCAGTTTCCTGGCGGAAGGTGCATGGAGTACGGGTCCGCACCGTCTCCATTATCGGTTCGAGCGGACCGAGCGGCCGGAGGAGGAGCGGATCTCGGATTTCCGGTCGTTGCGGCCTCACCTGGAGAACTCGATCCTCGGCGTCACCCGCTGGACGATTCACACGGCAGGATATTCGGCGCCCGGCCTGGAGCGCGGCGGCGTGGCCCTGCGCCCCCTGATCGAGGTGTCGCTCGGGCGGATTGCTCGGGTCGGTGGTGGGCTCTTCGACGTGCGGCAGCTGTATGGCAAGGAGAGCTTCTGGACCTGGACCGTGGGTGTGCGGGTGGGTTTCGGCGGCGGGGCCCATCGAATGGGACGATACGGCGCCGCCAGGAGCGGCGGCGGCTTACACCAGCATTGAGGCGAGAGATGAGATCGAGCCGGCATTGCGGGAGGGCGCTCACCACGATGTTTGTGTTGGCCGCCTGGGGTTGCGGCAACGGAGACGACGACGGCAGTGGACCGACCGATCCGCCACCTTCCGGCCTGACGCTCAGCGTCGCCGGGGGAGGGGACAACGTCCCCGATCGCTACACCTCGGACCTCTGGGTGCACGGCGACTACGCCTACACCGGGACCTGGGGGGGCTCACCCCGGGGGGGCAACCCTGGCAATGCCCTCAAGGTCTGGTCCCTGAACGGCTCGGGTGCGCCGAGTCTGGTCGATTCGATCGTCGTGCCGGAGATCGGCACCGTGAGCGACGTCGAAGTGAGCTCTGACGGCGCGGTGCTGATGTTCAGCGCGGAGCGGGGCGCGAACGAGGGGCTGTACTTCTACGACCTGGCGGACCCGGCGAGCCCGGTGTTGCTGGATAGCGTCCACGTGCCGGCCGGTCTCCACACGGCGACTTTCGGCGAGATCGCCGGTCGGCGCTATGCCTTCGCGGCGAAGAACCAACCCGACCCCGCGCTCAAGATCTACGATGTCACAGACCCCGCCGCGATCAGCCCGGTCGCCACGGTGCCGATTCCGCCGCACTACGGCATCCACGACACCTACGTTCGAGACGGCCTCGCCTTCGTCTTCGCATGGGACTCCGGGGTCATCATCTACGACGTGGGGAACGGGTTCCGCGGCGGCTCACCGTCATCGCCCACGGAGGTGAGTCGGCTGGTCACGGACGACAACGGGGTGGCCAAGTCGCCCGCGGTGCACAACGGATGGTGGTTCCACAATCCGGTGACCGAGGAAGCACGGTACCTCTTCATCGGGCAGGAGGGTCCGGGCGTCATCGGCTCCGAGGCGAGCGGCGACATTCACGTGGTGGACGTCTCCACCCTCGGGGCCCCCCAAGAGGTCGCCAGCTTCAGGCTGCCGGGGGCCGGCGCGCACAATTTCTGGATGGACGAAGCCCGCCAGATCCTGTACGCCGCCTACTACAACGGCGGCGTGATCGCACTCGACGTGTCCGGCACCTTGAGCGGCGATCTGTCGGATCGGCTCATCGACCGAATCGAGCCGGGCGGCGCCGGCAACACCTTTACCTGGGGTGTGATGCTGGCCAACGGCTCACTCTATGCCAGCGACATGCTCAGCGGCCTGTGGCAGATCGCGGTGGAGTAGTCGGCCTCTCCGACTGACTGTTCCCAGCAGGCCAGCGGTTGTTTTCCCGCCGCACGTCGGGATACCTTGATTCCGGGTCGACCGTCACCGCATTCACCTTCCTCGGTCCCGGCACGATCGCGGTATAGTGGCTTCCGCCGAACCACACCTCCACGGGAAGAGTGAGTCGCCGGGTGGACCCGTCGTCCACCAGGAGTTCGAGGTCCACCGGCATCGGGATGCCCCCCGCGTTGCGCAGGAAGATCCGCGACTCCACGCCGGCCGAGTCGGCCAGCACGATCGAATCCACCGCCAGGTCAAGCTGCGCCGTGGTGAAGAGCCACGACCGCCAGAACCAGCTCAGGTCTTCTCCCACCCCGTCTTCGATGCTCCGGAAGAAGTCGGCGGGCGTGGGATGCTTGTAGGCCCAGCGGCGGAAGTAGTCCTTGAACGCGGGATCGAACCGCTCGGGACCGACGACCACCTCCCGGAGCAGCCGCAGCGCGAGCGCCGGCTTGTCGTACGCCGCGGGACCCACGAAATCCTGGGGAAGCTGGTCCGCGAAGGTCATGACCGGACGCTCCTGGCCCGAGGTCGCCATCTCGAGGTAGTCGGGGATACTGCCCCGGTGACTCGGCGGGAGGCCGAACTTCTTCACCCAGTTGTAGTAGTTGATGAACTCGTTGAACCCTTCGTCCATCCATGGATGCCGGCGCTCGTTGGAGCCCACCACCATGGGAAACCAGGTGTGGCCGAACTCGTGATCCGTGACACTGTAGAGGGTTTCGGGCGTGGGCCGGTTGCAGAAGACGATCATCGGGTATTCCATCCCACCCTCGATTCCCCGCACGTTGTTCGCGGTGGGATAAGGATATGGCGCCCACTGGGCGGAGTAGTTCTCGATCGCGACCTTGGCGTACTGGGTCGCCTCTTTCCACAGCGCCTCGGTCGAGGGCGGGTAGAAACTCATCGCGAGAGTTTTCCCGCCGTTTACCCCGACCGCGTCCCAGATGAAGGATCGCGAGGCCGCCCAGGCGAAGTCCCGCACGCTGTCGGCGGTGAAGCGCCAGGTCAGGGTGCCGTATTCCGCGGCCGGGCGTGACGCGGGGTCCCGCACTTCGTCTCGGCCCCGGATCACCACCGTGCTGGAGCTGGTCCGCGCCTGCGCCAGTCGCGAGCGCTGGGTCGCCGTCAACACCTCGGCCGGATTCTGGAGCTGTCCCGTCGCCGCCACGATCATGTCGGCCGGCAGGGAAATGCTCACGTCGAAGCTCCCGTACTCCAGATAGAATTCGCCCTGCCCGTAGTACTGCTCGGTGTTCCAGCCCCGGACGTCGTCGTAGACCGCGAGGCGCGGGTACCACTGGGCGACCTCGTAGGTCACACCGTTGTCGATCTCCTCGATGCCCATGCGATTGCGGTTGGGGCCGAACGGGAAGGACCAGGAGATCTCCAGCACCTGCTTGGCCTTGGGCGGCAGGGGGCGAGCGAGGTCGATTTTCATGACCGTGCCGTTGACCAGGTAGCCGAGCTGCATCGATGGGCTCGCCGCGCGTCCTCGCGCGGCGGCGATCGCCGGCTGCCCCACCTTGAGGATGCGGACGCCGCCCTCGGCGCCGCCGGTCCCGAATCGGCTCCGCGGGTGGAACAGCCTCGAGCCCCGGCTCTCGCTGTTGAATACGTTCTGGTCGAGCTGCAGCCAGAGGTACCGAAGCGTGTCCGGCGAGTTGTTGGTGTAGGTGATTCGCTCATCGCCGCGAAGCGAGCGGGTGGACGTATCGAGCGTCGCCCGGATGACGTAGTCCACCCGCTGCTGCCAGTAGTCGGGTCCCGGCATACCGCTGCCGGTTCTGATCGAGCTGGGGGTGGGGAGCTCCAGGCGCCGGAACGCGGAGGTATCGGGCGCGCCGGCGGTGGTGGACTGCTGGGCGGTGAGCGCCGAGGCAGACAGAAAGAGGAAAAGTCGGAGGATGAGCCGCATGGAAGGTCCGGAGACGGAGTGTGATGTGGCGCGGTGCGGGTGCATTCTAGCCGCCCGCGCGAACAGGCGGCAGGGTGGCTGGAGCTATATTTCCGCCCTCACGACGGAGGGAATACGATGAACGGCCGAGTCGTATGGATGCCACTGGCGGCGCTGATCGCCTGGTCGGGGCCATTGGAATCACAAACGCCCGACCGGTCGGGCTTCGACAGCGCCGCGTATGCCTGGGAGGCCGGCCGATACATCGAGGCGCTCGAGCAACTCGAACGGCTGCTCCGCGGGCCGGAGCGCGACGCGCTGCTCGCGCCGATCGCCCTTCTCACCGGCGAGCTCTACCGGACCCGGGAGATCGCGGCGGACGGGGCGAGCCCCCGCTGGAGCGCCGATGGGACGATGCTCGCGTACGACATCGGCCCCGATTCGTCCCGGCGCTCGGTGTTGCTGAACCTCAACCAGGCGGGTTCGCTTCGCCCGGACACGTTGCCGGGTTACGCCGCGACATTCGCCCCCGATGGCTCGGAGATCGCCTATCTGAGCGCGAGCGGCTCCGCGGCCGTGCTGCGGCCCGCCGCCGGGGGAGCTGAGCGATCGGTCGAAATCGCCGGCTTGATTGGACTGGCGTTCGTCTACGCCACCGACAGTGGACCTCCCTATCTGCTCGCCGCCTCCGACCCCTCCGCCCAGCGTGCAGAGCTCTACGAGCTCGGGTCGGGCGCCCCGCGACCGCTGGTCGGCGGCGGCCGTATCACCGGAATTCCCCTCCGGGCCGCCGGCGGCCGCCTCGTGTTCCCCACCGCCGAGTTCGGCGTGACGATCCGGGCTCCGAACGAATCGACGACCGTATACCGGGGCCTCGCACCCGCGGTCAGCGCCGATGGCGGCAGCTTCACGTACCTCGGGCGCGAGGGCGCCGATTGGACCGTCATGCACGCTCGGATCGGCTCGGAACCGCGGGTCCTGGTCCGTTCGCCGCGGCCGCTGGCCGCGCCGGCGATCTCCCAGGATGGCTCGCTGGTGGTCTATCAATCGATGCCCCGAGAGGATTGGGAGCTATACGCCGTGGGCGCCGACGGCGGTGCGCCGCGCCGGCTCACCCACGAGATCCAGCACGACATCGCTCCCCAGTTCGTCAGCCAGGGCAGGGTGCTGGCCGTGATGGGGGAGGGACGCCACCGCCGCAGTTATCTCTACGATGCCGCGACCGCCACCAGAACCCGGCTCTTTCACAACAACACCCTGCGGACCATCGCACCGGAATACGAGTGGATGGCGCGCCCCGACGGCAACGTGGTGGCCATCGTGAGCGAGCGGGACGGCGACACCGTCTCGCCCGAGCGGGGTCTCTACCTCACCGATTTGAGACGGACGGTGAGCGTCGAGGAGGTGCTTGCCCGGGTGCGCGCGATGCTGCGTGCCGAGCGGGACCTCCGGCAACGGGGAACCGCGATGTTCGCGGCGATAGCGCCCCGCGTGCGGGCGCTGGTGGACGAAGTGTCGTCCGCCCGGATCTACAACCACGCGCGCGCCCTGTTCAGCTTCGACTCGAAGCACGCGACCCAGCCGGGGAACGCGCTCGCCATCGAGTACCTGGAAGCGACACTCCGCTCGTTCGGCTACGCGCCGGAGCTCCAGTGGTTCGAGCCCGCGCCCGGCGTCCGCTCGGCGAACGTCGTCGCGACGCTGCGGGGCACTTCCGATCCGGAGGTGCAGTACGTCGTCGGGAGCCATTTCGATTCAGTGCAGGAGGGCCCGGGGTCCGATGACAACACGTCGGGCACGACCGCCCTGCTCGAGGTGGCGCGGGTCCTCGCCCGGCGCCCGCAGGCGGCGACCATCCGATTCGTGTGGTTCACGGCGGAGGAATCGGGGCTACGTGGAAGCCGGGAGTACGTGCGGCTCGCCCGCGAGGCCGGCGACCAGGTGGTAGGCGCGCTCAACAACGACATGGTAGGCTGGGCCAACGACGACCGGCTGGACAACACGATCCGCTATGCCAATCGTGGGCTCAGGGACCTGCAGCACGCGGCGGCGTTTCTCTTCACCAATCTGATTACCTACGACGCCCACTACTACAAGTTCACCGACGCCCATTCCCTGGTGGACGGCTTCGGCGACGTGGTCTCGGGAATCGGCTCGTACCCCGTGCTGGGGAACCCGCACTACCACCAGTCGCACGACGTTCTCGAGACGGTGAACCACCGCCTGGTCGCGGAAGTGAGCCGCACCACGCTCGCCTCCGTGGTTCTCATGGCGTCGAGCCCGAGCCGGCTCACGGAGGTGACGGCATCGCGGACCGCGGGGGGCGTCGTGCAGGTCAGCTGGAAGCCGGCCGTCGAGCGCGGCGTGACATCCTACCGGATCCGCTGGGAGGACGGGAATGGCGCTGCCGGCGGCATGCGGCTGGTGCGGGGCACTTCGGTGCGACTGACCGGCGTCCCGGCCGGGGCCACGATCGCGGTGCGGGCGGTCGGTGCACGCGGGCTCGAGGGCTGGGATTGGGCCCGGGTGACACCGACCGAGTAGGGTCGTTACAGCCGCGGCAGGGTCACACCTTTCTGTCCCTGATACTTCCCCTCCTTGTCCGCGTAGCTGACCTCGCAGATATCGTCCGCGTCGGCCTCGAAGAAGAGGACCTGGCAGATGCCCTCGTTGGCGTAGATCTTGGCCGGCAGCGGGGTGGTGTTGCTGATCTCGAGCGTCACGTGCCCCTCCCACTCCGGCTCGAAGGGCGTGACGTTGGTGATGATCCCGCATCGCGCGTAGGTGCTCTTGCCGACACAGATGGTGAGCACGTTTCGGGGAATCCGGAAGTACTCCACCGAGCGGGCCAGGGCGAAGCTGTTCGGGGGCACGATGCAGACCGGCCCTTCGAACTCCACGAAGCTCCGAGCGTCGAATTCCTTGGGGTCCACCATGGCGCTCAGGACGTTGGTGAAGATCTTGAATTCGGGTGCCACCCGCATGTCGTAACCGTAGCTCGAGACCCCATAGGAAATGGCCCGCCGACCCTGGGCATCGGCCTGCCGCACCTGCCGCTCGGTGAACGGCTCGATCATGTTGTGCTCCAGGGCCATGCGACGGATCCAGCGGTCGGACTTGATGGACATTGGGGCCTCGGCGGACGGACAGGCGGGCGGGCGGAAGGTGACGGCCGCCTGAGAATGGGCCGCAATATAGTGCGGGGGGCGACCGGAAGCGCGCCCCGGACCGGCCGGTCGACGGGCTCGGTTCCGGCCGGGGTTTTCCGGGGTTCGCGAAGCCGCCCAAGCTCGGTTGCCGGGCCGTCTATCGCGGGTTGAATCCGCTTCGTAACGGCCTTACCTTCTGCGAGATAGGCCACGGCCACCCTTCAACCGGACACCCATGCTGCAGCCGTACATTCCGGTCCTCCTGCTGATCGCATTCGTGATCGCGAATGCGATCCTGATGCTGGCCGTCTCGCACATCTTCTCGACCTACCGCCGGACCCCGACGAAAATCGCGCCGTACGAGTCGGGCATGCCGGTGCTGGGGGATGCGCGGGAGCGGTTCTCGGTGAAGTTCTATCTGGTCGCGATGCTGTTCATCATCTTCGACATCGAGACCGTGTTCATGATCCCGTGGGCCGTCGCGTTTCGGCAGATGGGTGAGATCGCCGGCGTGCTCATCATCGAGATGTTCGTCTTCATCGTCATTTTGGCGGTGGGGTACGTCTACATCTGGAAGCGTGGAGCGTTGCAATGGGATTGACCAACCCCGCCGTGCAGAATCGCGGGGACGAGATCACCAGCGTCGCCGCGGTTTCACCCAACTGGGTGGTCACCAAGCTCGACGCCCTCACCAACTGGGCCCGGGCCAATTCCCTGTGGCCGATGCCGTTCGGCACCGCGTGCTGCGCCATCGAGTACATGGCGACGGCCGCCAGCCGGTTCGACATCGCCCGGTTCGGGATGGAGCGGCAGGCCTTCTCCCCCCGCCAGGCGGACGTGCTCATCTGTGCCGGGCGACTGCCGTTCAAGCTGGCCCCCGTGATCCGGCGCATCTGGGACCAGATGCCCCAGCCCAAGTGGTGCATCTCCATGGGTGCCTGCGCCTCGTCCGGCGGGATCTTCGACAACTACTCGATGGTGCAGGGCATCGACACCATCGTGCCGGTGGATGTCTACGTCCCGGGCTGTCCGCCGCGACCCGAGGGCCTCATGTACGGCATCCTCCTACTGCAGAAGAAGATCAAGGGAGAAAGCTTCACCGACGAATCCCTCCGCGACGAGAAGCTGGTCGGTCCCTCCGGGCTTTTCCTGCCGCCAGAGCGGGTGGACGAGCTGTCGGAGCCCTTCGGCAACTCGGTTCATCAGACTCGATCGGCATGATGCACCGCACTCGCCAGCGTGTCATTCCGAGCGCCGATAGGGATCGTGCGCGCCTTCCTCGGCCTGACAGATGACGGCCGCGGCCAGCGTCTCTCCCAGCGTCCCAGCCCTCCGCGCCGAGTTCGGCCCGGCCATCGAGCGCCACCTCGTCTCCTGCGGCGACACCATCGTCTACGCCAGCAAGGCGCGGAGTCATGACGTCCTGGCCTGGCTCAAGGACGCCCAAGGCCAACAGTACGACTATCTCACCGACGTGACCGCGGTCGAGTACCGCGATCCCGAGCGGGCGATCGAGGTGGTCTACCAGCTCCGCTCGCTCCCGCGGAAAGCGGATCTCCGGGTCAAGGTCGCGCTGGACAAGCGCGAGGCGCTCGAGGTCCGTTCGGTGGTGGACCTCTGGCGCGGCGCCGACTGGCTGGAACGCGAGGTCTACGACATGTTCGGCATCGTCTTCGCGGGGCATCCCGACTTGCGGCGCATTCTGATGTGGGAGACCTATGCCGAGGGGTACCCGCTGAGGAAGAGTTTTCCCCTGCGCGGCCATTTCAGCCGCGCGGAGCAGACCCGGCAGGCCCTCGCCGCCAATCCCGAAGCCCACTACTCGCTGGAAGAGCTGTCCATCGCCGAATCGTTCGACGAGCTGCCGCCCGACATGCGGGAGCGGCTGGCCCGAGGGGAGCGGGGGTTCCTGAAATGAGCCTGCGCACCGTCGAGATGGCGCTCGCGACTCCCGGCCTGGACCAGGAGGGGAGGGTGACCCGCGTTCCCGTGGGGGCCGGCAAATCGGCGGCCGGCGGCTACGACGCGGACTTCGACGCCGAGCGCATGTTGGTGAACATCGGCCCCCAGCATCCCGCCACCCACGGCGTGCTGCGGCTGGTGCTGGAGATGGAAGGCGAGACTGTCAAGCGCTGCATCCCGCACCTGGGTTACCTGCACTCCGGTTTCGAGAAGCTGGGCGAGTATCGCCACTACAACCAGATCATCCCGCTCACCGACCGCACCGACTACCTCTCGCCCATGGCCAACAACGTCGGTCTGGCCCTGGCCGTCGAGAAGATGATGGGCCTCGCGGTGACCGAGCGCTGTCAGGTGCTGCGGGTGATCGCCTGCGAGATGAGCCGGATCATCTCCCACCTGGTGTGGTTGGGGACGACCGGGATCGATCTGGGCGCCTTCACGCCCTTCCTCTGGTCGTTCCAGGAGCGGGAGCGGATCTACAACCTCCAGGAGATGTGGACCGGCGCGCGGCTCACGACCAGCCTCACCCGGGTCGGGGGCATGATGGCCGACGTTCCCGACGGGTTCCAGAGCGGTCTCCGCGAGTTCACCCGTACGTTTCCGGGCACGCTGCGCGAAGTGGACACGATGTTCACCCGCAATGCGATCTGGATCGGACGCACCCAGGGCGTGGGCGTGCTTAGCGCCGAAGAGGCGACCAACCACTCGCTGTCGGGGCCCATGCTGCGGGCGAGCGGCGTGGACTACGACGTCCGCAAGGACCGGCCCTACCTCGGCTACGAGACCTACGACTTCGACGTCCCGGTCGGCGAGCACGGCGACATCTACGACCGCTATCGCGTCCGGCTCGAGGAGATGTGGCAGGCGAACCGGATTCTGGAGCAGGCGCTGGACCGGCTCGCCGCCCTGGCGGGCGCGCCCATCAACGTCGACGACCCCCGCGTCATTCTCCCCCCCAAGTCGCGTGCGATGAGCGACATGGAGGCGATGATCTTCCATTTCAAGCAGGTGATGGAAGGGGTGAAGCCGCCCGCCGGGGAGGCGTACATGGGGATCGAGAATCCCAAGGGCGAGCTGGGCTATTACTTCGTCTCCGACGGCACCGCGAAGCCGGTGCGCTGGCGGATCAGGCCGCCCTCGTTCATCAACTTGTCCAGCCTGCCGAAGATGTGCGAGGGTGCCCTCTTGGCGGACGTCATCGCCATCAATGCGAGCGTGGATATCGTCATGGGAGAGGTCGATCGATGAGCGGAGGTCACGGTGGCACGGCGGGCCATGGCACCGCCCCGGCCGAAGAGTACGCGCCGGTCTTCACCGGCCCGACCCGGGCTCGCCTGGATCAGCTGTTCACCTTGTACCCCACCAAGCAGGCCTGCCTCCTGCCGGCCCTCTGGATGGTGCAGGAAGCGCACGGCTGGATCTCGGAACAGGCGATCGGCGAGGTGGCCGAGGTGCTGGACCTGACCCCGGCCTACGTGAAGGGCGTCGTGACCTTCTACACGATGTACCACACCCACCCGGTCGGCCGGCACTTCGTGCAGGTCTGCACCACGAGCCCCTGCAACATCTGTGGGGCGGAGGATGTGGTGAAGGCGCTGCTGAAGGAGACCGGGTGTGGAGAACTGGGTGCTACCAGTCCGGATGGCCGCTTCACCGTGATCGAGGTGGAGTGCCTCGGTGCCTGCGGATTCCCCACGCCGATTCTGGTGGACGACGACTTCATCGAGAACGTAGCCCCCGAGAAGGTCAAGGGCATCGTGCAGAGGTACGAGTAATGGGCTATCCCCATCCCAGCCATCCCAAGGAGAACGTGGTCCTCTCCAAGCACTTTGGAGACCCGGACGCGAGGAGCTACGCCGGCTGGGTGAAGCACGGCGGCTACCAGGCGCTGCGCAAGGCCGTTGGGATGACGCGCGAATCCATCATCGAGGAAGTGAAGGCCTCCGGTCTCCGCGGCCGCGGGGGCGCCGGATTCCCGACCGGGCTCAAATGGTCGTTCATGCCGAAAGAGGTGGTGAAGCCGCACTACCTCGTCTGCAACGCCGACGAATCGGAGCCGGGCACCTTCAAGGACCGCGAGATCATGCGCTGGACACCGCACGCCCTCATCGAGGGATGCGCCATCGCGGCGTACGCCATCGGAGCGGAGCGTTGCTACATCTACATCCGGGGCGAGTTCACCGAGCCCTGGAAAGTCATGAGTGCTGCGGTCGAGGAAGCGCTGGCCGACGGCGCGCTGGGCGACAACGTGTTCGGCAGCGGCAAGCGGATCGAGATGGTGCTGCATCGTGGCGCGGGGGCGTACATCTGCGGCGAAGAGACCGCGATGATGAACTCGATCGAGGGCAAGCGGGGAAATCCCCGGATCAAGCCCCCGTTTCCGGCGGTGGCAGGCTTGTTCGGGATGCCCACCACGATCAATAACGTCGAGACGCTCGCCGCCGTGCCGCACATCCTGAACCGGGGGGCGGCCTGGTACAAGTCGCTCTGCCTGGGCAATCCGAAGAGCACCGGCACCAAGCTGGTCTCGGTCTGCGGGCACGTGCAGCGGCCAGGTAACTACGAAGTCACCATGGGCACCCCGATACGGGACATCCTGTACGACATGTGCGGGGGACCGCCCGCCGGTCGGAAGTTCAAGGCGGTCATCCCGGGCGGCTCGTCGGTGCCGATCATGACCATCCAGGAGGCGGAGGAGGCGCTCTTCGACTATGAGGGCGTCGTCGAGAAGGGGTCCATGCTCGGCTCGGCGGGCATGATCGTGATGGACGACAGCACCGACATGGTCTATCAGATCTGGCGTTTGGCCCGGTTCTACGCCCACGAGTCCTGCGCCCAGTGCACCCAGTGCCGCGAGGGCACCGCCTGGACCACCAAGGTTCTCGAGCGGATCCTGGCCGGGAAGGGCAAGCAGGACGATTTCCAGCTGCTGCTCGACCTCTCGGAGAACATGACCGGAAAGACCATCTGCGTCCTGAGCGATTCCTGCGCCGCCCCCGTGGTGAGCGGCATCCAGAAGTTTCGCTCCGAGTTCGAGGCCTACATCGCGGGCTCGCGTGAGCCGGCGTTGTCCGCGGTGTGAGAGTGAGCGGCGCCGTTCCGCCGTTCCGCCTCGTCTTCGAACTGCTCGGAACCCCCAGGGGAAGAGAATGGCTGACGAGCTGGTCAACGTAACGATCGACGGAATGCAGATCGCGGTGCCGAAGGGCACCATGGTCATCGAGGCCGCCAAGCAGGCCGGTCTTCTGGTGCCCCATTACTGCTACCATCCCTCGCTGCCGTCCCCGGCCGTGTGCCGGATGTGCCTGGTGGAGGTGGAGAAGGCCCCCAAGCTGATGCCGGCGTGCGTCACGGCGGTTGCCGAGGGGCAGGTGGTGCACGTGAACAGCGAGAGCGCCAAGCAGGCTCGCGAGGGGGTGCTCGAGCTCCTGCTGATCAACCACCCGCTCGATTGTCCGATCTGCGATCAGGCCGGCGAGTGCGAGCTGCAGAACTACGTGTTTCAGGAAGGCCGCGCCGGCACGCGATATAAGGAGTACGCCAAGCGGTACAATCCGGTGGAGGACTTCGGCCCGGACGTGCTATACGTCCCCAATCGGTGCATTCTCTGCACCCGCTGCGTCCGCTTCATGGAAGACGTCGCCGAGACGCCGGTGCTGAACGTCTCCGAGCGCGGCGACCGGGCCTACATCGGAATCGCCGAGCAGGAGCGGCTCGACCATCCCTGGGCCGGCAATGTGGTGGACCTGTGTCCCGTCGGCTCGCTCCTGTCCAAGGACTTCCTGCACAAGGCCCGGGCCTGGGACCTCGACAAGACCGCGAGCGTCTGTCCTGGATGTACCCAGGGCTGCAACATCAATCTCGACACCCGCGACGACGTGGTGGTCCGGATCAGGCCCCGGCCGAATCTCGAGGTCAACCGGCATTTCATCTGCGACTACGGCCGCATGAGCTACCGGTGGATGAACCGCGGCGACCGGGTGGAAGCGCCCCTGGTCCGCGACGGCACACGGCACGTGGCGACCGACTGGGACACCGCCCTCGCCCGGCTGGAGCAGGTGGTCCACGGCGCATCGGGCAGCGCGGTGATCCTTGCGTCAGGCCGCGCTTCTACCGAATCGCTCGGCCTGGTCAAGCGGATGGTCGACCGCTTTCAAGTCACTGCCGCCGTTCGGGTGCCTCTGGGGGAGGAGGCTCCGCTCGCGGGCGTGCCCGGACTCGCGTTGAGACGCGAGCGCACACCGAACCTCGCGGGCGCCGAGCTGCTGGGATACGGGAGCAAGTGGGACGTCGCCCTGCGCGAGGTATCGGGGGCCGGACTCGTGATCGTGCTCGATGCCGACCTCGATCCGGACGACGAGGCGGCCTTGGCCGCCGCCCCGGGAATCCTGGTCGTTCTCGGTACCGTGATGCCGGAAGCGAGAAACGCGGAGCTGATTCTGCCGGTCACCAACATGGCCGAGGAGAATGGGACATACGTGAATCGTGACCGGCGGATCCAGCGCTACCAGCAGGCCAAGGCGCAGCCGGGCATGGCGCGGCCGGCCTGGTGGGTCGCGGGCGAGGTGCTGGCCGGTCCGGGCCCGGACCCCTCCGCACCCTCGACCGCCGCCGAGGCCTTCGCGCTCCTCGGCCAGTGGTGGCCGACGCTCGCGGGCATCACCCACGACGATGTCGGGTATGCCGGCCGCGTCCTAGGCGAAGTCCCGGCCGGAGCGGGGGGCGCGCGGTGAGTCCCGAGCTCAAGGGCTACCTCCTGTTGAGCGTTCTCAAGATGGTCGTGGTTTTCACGATCATCATGATCGGCGTGGCGTTGCTCACCCTCATGGAGCGGAAGGTCAGCGCCTGGATGCAGAACCGCCACGGCCCCAACCGGGTCGGCTGGGCCGGACTCCTGCAACCGGCGGCGGATGGGGTAAAGAACATCCTCAAGGAAGAGACCCTGCCCGCGCTGGCGAACCCCTGGCTCTTCACCGTCGCCCCGGCGCTCTCCTTCATTCCCGCGCTGCTGTTGTCCGCCGTCATCCCATTCGCCGCGCCGCTGCCGGTCGACTTCGACTTCACGCTCGGGCCCCTGGGCCGCTTCATACACCACGGCCCCATGCCCATGGTGGTGGCCGAGGTGCCGGTCGGATTCCTCTTCGTGCTCGCCATCAGCTCACTCGGCGTGTACGGGATCGCGCTGGCGGGCTGGTCGTCCAACAGTAAGTACGCGCTGCTCGGCGGGCTCCGGGCCAGCGCCCAGATGGTGTCCTACGAGGTGGCGATGGGGCTCAGCCTCATTCCCGTCTTGCTGATGTCGGGCGACGTGAGCTTTCCGGTCATCGTGGCGCAGCAACAGGCGGGCATCTGGTACGTGATGCCCTTGTTCCTCTCGTTCTTCATCTTTACCGTCGCCGGCTTCGCCGAGACCAACCGGCTGCCCTTCGACCTGCCCGAGGCCGAATCCGAGCTGATCACCGGTTACCACACCGAGTACAGCGCGATGAAGTTCTCCTTCTTCTTCATCGCGGAGTACGCCAACGTGGTGACGGTCTGCGCCATGATCACGACGCTCTTCTTCGGCGGATGGGACATCCCCTTCACCGATTGGGACCGGTCGGGCGGACTGCTGCCAACGCTCGCGACCTGGCTGTTCTTTTTCTTCAAGGTCCTCTTCTGGATCTTCGTGGTGATGTGGATCCGCTGGACGTTGCCCCGGTTCCGCTACGACCAGCTCATGGCCCTCGGCTGGAAAGTCATGATGCCCCTCGCGCTGGCCTACATCATGGTGATGTGCACCGCGCTGTATCTGGTCGAACGGGTGCTCGAGGTGGATAGCCCGGTCACGGGCTCCCTGATCCTCTTCGGCCTCAACATCGGCATCGCTTTCCTGGTCTTCGGCGTCCTCGACAGCGGCGTGTTCATCCGGGGCTCCGGCCACCGGCAACAGGTCCTCGAAGCGCGCGGCACGGGTGCCGCGGTGGCGGGCTGATGGCGATCGGCGTGAAGGTCATGAAGCGCCCGGACCGGCAGGTCAGTTACGTCCGGGCCACACTCAAGGGGATGGCGCTCACCTTCAAGCACATGCTGGAGAAGAAGGTGACGATGCAGTACCCGGAGCAGAAGAGCACCGACCAGGACCACGGGATGGGCACGTACTCGCTGTCGCCCCGCTGGCGCGGCACCCACCGGATGCTCACCGACGAGCAGGGGCGCTCGAAGTGCGTGGCCTGCGGGTTGTGCCCCCAGATCTGCCCCGCCAACTGCATCAAGCTGGTGCCGGGGGAGGACGAGCAGGGGAACCGCTACCCGCTGATCTACGAGATCGACGAGTTCCGCTGCATCTTCTGCGGCTACTGCCAGGAGGTCTGCCCCGAGGAGGCGATCCACGTCGGCGCCCACTTCGAGAACTCGGAGTACAGCCGTGGCCGGTTCGTCTACGATCTGGAGCGACTCCAGTCGCAGACCCACGCCGTGTCGACGCTCTGGGACCCGTCGGACCCCGAGGGTGAGTAGATGACCGAAGCGGTCTTCTACGTATTCGCGGCGGTGGCGGTGGTGACGGCCTCGCTCTGCATCCTGTCCCGCAGCGCCATGTCCGCCGTCCTCTGGCTCACCATGACGATGCTCTCGCTGGCGGCGCTCTACGTCCTGCTGAGTGCCGAATTCGTCGCCGCCATCCAGGTGCTGGTTTACGCCGGCGCGGTGATGGTGCTCTTTCTCTTCGTCGTCATGCTGCTGAACCTTGGCCACCCGACGACTGACATGCGGGGCCCCGCCGGGATGGCCACGACGATCGTCATCGCGGGGTTGCTCGCCATCCAGCTCTTCGCCTTGTGGCGCTACACCCCGGCCCGTCTCGCAAGCGAGGTGGCGCAGTCCCCGCAGTTCAGTGATCCCGCCACCCTCTTCGCCGCCGGGCAGCTCGCGCGGCAGGAGGCGGTCGCGCGGGGAGTGGTGGGCGCGGTGGCCGCGCCGCTCTTCCAGGTCTACCTGGTGCCCTTCGAGATCACCTCCATCCTGCTCCTCGCGGCCATCGTCGGCGCCGTGGTGCTGGCCAAGCGGAGGATCTGATGTCCGACGGCTCGGTCCTGCTGGGCCCCGCACTCGGGCTCTCGGCCATTCTCTTCAGCCTGGGCGTCGCCGGGGTTCTGCTGCGGCGCAACGTGATCGTGCTCTTCGTCTGCATCGAGCTGATGCTGAACGCGGTGAACCTCACCTTCGTAGCGCTGGCCCAGCTCCACGGGGCCGGCGGTCAGGTGATGGTCTTCTTCGTGATGACCGTCGCGGCCGCGGAGGCGGCGGTGGGGCTCGCCATCATTCTCGCCATCTTCCGGCACCAGCAGTCGGTGGACCTCCAGAACATCAATCTGCTTCGGGGCTGATGATCGCTTCCCAGTGGGTCTGGCTCGCCGTGGCGTTCCCGCTGGCAGGGTTCCTCGTCAACGGAGCCCTCGCCCTCCGCCGAGCGCCGGCCACCCGGGCCGTCTCGATCGTGGGGCCGGGTGTGCTGCTCGCGGCCTTCGGGGTGTCGCTCGGCGTCTTCGCCGGACTCGTCGGGCACCCGCCGCACGAGCCGGTGATCGTGAGCCTGTGGTCGTGGATGCCCGTCGGAACGCTCGACATCGAGCTGGCCTTCCAGGTGGACCAGCTCTCGGTCGTCATGCTGCTGGTGGTGACCGGCGTCGGGAGCCTCATCCACATCTTCAGCGTGGGCTACATGAAGGAGGACCCGGGCTACGCCCGCTACTTCTCGTATCTCAACCTCTTCGTCGTGTTCATGCTGCTGCTGGTCCTCGGATCGAGCTTCCCGGTGCTCTTCATCGGCTGGGAGGGCGTGGGGCTCTGCTCCTACCTTCTCATCGGGTTCTGGTTCACCGAGGAGGCCAACGCCGATGCCGGGAAGAAGGCCTTCATCATGAACCGGATCGGCGACTTCGGCGTGCTGGTCGCCATGTTCTTTCTCTGGCGCGAGCTGGGCACGCTCGACTTCGCCGAGATCGCCGCACGCGCCCCGGGCAGGCTCGAGGCGGGCGGCGCGATCGTCACCCTGATCACCCTGTTCATCTTCCTGGGCTGCACCGGCAAGTCCGCCCAGATCCCGCTTTACACCTGGCTGCCGGACGCGATGGCCGGCCCGACCCCGGTCTCCGCGCTGATCCACGCGGCGACGATGGTCACCGCCGGCGTCTACCTGGTGGCCCGGACCAACGTGCTCTTCGCGATGGCGCCGGTGTCCAGCGCCGTCGTCGCCGGCATCGGCGCGGTGACCGCGTTGTTCGCCGCCACGATCGCGCTCCGCCAATACGACATCAAGAAGGTGCTGGCCTATTCCACGGTCTCCCAGCTGGGCTACATGTTCCTCGCCGTGGGATCGGCCGCGTTCGCCGGGGGGATCTTTCACCTGGTGACTCATGCGTTCTTCAAGGCGCTGCTCTTCCTCGGGGCGGGGAGCGTGATCCACGCCATGCATCACGCGTATCACGCGACTCACTCGCACGAGGACGCGCAGGACATGCGCAACATGGGCGGGCTCCGGCAGCAGTTGCCGGTGACGTTCTGGCTCATGACCATCGCGACCCTCGCCATCGCCGGCATCCCGCCGTTCTCGGGCTTCTTCTCCAAGGACGAGATCCTGGCCTCCGCGTTCGCCCGGGGGGCGGAGACACCGATCTTCTACCTCTACTATGCCTTCGGCGTCATCGCCGCGTTCCTCACCGCGTTCTACATGGCCCGGCTCATCGTCATGACTTTCCTCGGCGAGAACCGGACCGGGGCGCAGGAACGGACCCACCTGCACGAGGCGCCCTGGAGCATGACCGGGCCGCTTCTGGTGCTCGGCTTGCTCTCGGCGATCGGCGGCGTGATCAACCTCCCGACCTTCGCGGGCGGCCACCATGCCCTGGAGTCGTGGCTCGAGCCCGTGACCGCCGCGGGAGCCGCGTTCGCTCGGGTGGAGTTGCCCCACGGCCGGACCGAGCTCCTCCTGGTAGGCGGCGCCATCCTCGTCGGCGCGGTCGGTCTGCTGTTGGGCTACCGGGCCACGCTTGCCCGCCGGATCCCACCCGCCCGCGAGGCGCCCGCGGACACCGGCCTGGCCCTGGTGCTCAACCGGAAATGGTACGTGGACGAGATCTACGACGCGGCCATCGTGCAGCCGTTCGTCTGGCTCTCCCGGGTCGTGCTCTGGAAGGGCGTCGACCAGGGACTGGTCGACGGCGCCGCCGTGAACGGCACCGCCTGGTTTTCACGCTTTCTCGGTTCGGTGGGGAGCCGGCTGCAGACGGGACAGGTTGGAGTGTACGTCGTCCTCTTCCTCGTGGGCGCGCTCTGGATCCTGCGCGCCGTGATCCGGTGATCGCGCGATGACCGAGCTCCTCGACTCGATCGGGTACGGGCAGTGGATTCTCCATGCCCTGGTCATCCTTCCCCTCGTCGGGGTGGTTCCGGTGCTCCTGGGCCCGGAGTCGTCGGCCAAGTGGACCGCGCTGATCGTGACCACGCTCGAGCTGGTGCTGTCGCTCGGACTCTGGTGGGCGCTCGATCCCGGGCGGGGCGCGCTGCAACTGGTCTCCAACACGCCCTGGATCCCGGATTGGGGCATCAGCTACCGCGTGGGCATCGACGGGATCTCCCTGATGATGGTCCTGCTGACCACCCTGTTGATGCCGATCAGCGTGCTCGGGAGCTGGCACTACATCACCAAGCAGGAGCGTGGCTTCTACGCGATGATGCTGACCCTGTTGACGGGTCTCGTCGGGGTGTTCCTCGCCCTCGACCTCTTCGTCTTCTACATCTTCTTCGAGGTGATGCTGATCCCGATGTACTTCATCATCGGGATCTGGGGCGGGCCAAACCGCCTCTATGCCGCGATCAAGTTCTTCATCTACACGATGGCGGGCTCGCTGCTGATGCTCGTGGCCATCGTCGCACTGGTATGGCGAATCCAGGCGTCCACCGGGTACACCTCCTTTTCGTACGAGTACGTGCTCCAGCACGCCGGCGCCGCCGGCCCGCTCGCGCCCTGGCTCTTTGCCGCGTTCGCCATCGCGTTCGCCATCAAGGTGCCGATCTTTCCGTTCCACACCTGGCTCCCGGACGCCCACGTCGAGGCACCGACCGCGGGCAGCGTCCTGCTGGCGTCGGTGATGCTCAAGATCGGAACCTACGGGTTCCTCCGGTTCGCCGTGCCGTTCTTCCCCCAGGTCGCCCTGAGTCCGGCGGTGAGCCGCCTCGTCGTGGTGCTCGCCGTGATCGGGATCATCTACGGCGCCCTGGTGGCCATGGTGCAGCCGGACATCAAGAAGCTGGTCGCCTACTCCTCCGTGAGTCATCTGGGGTTCGTGATGCTGGGGATCTGGGGGGGCACCCTGCAGAGCGTGCAGGGCGCGCTGATGATCATGATCAGCCACGGATTCTCCACCGGGGCCCTCTTCCTGCTCATCGGGATGATCTACGAGCGCCGCCATACCCGCCTGATCGCCGACTACGGCGGCATTGCGCGCGTGGTGCCGGTGTTCAGCCTGATCTTCACGGTGGTGGTGTTCTCCTCCATCGGGCTCCCGGGCCTCAACGGGTTCGTGGGTGAGTTTCTGGTGCTCCTGGGCAGCTTCGCCGCGTTTCCGCTGGCCACCGTGTTCGCCACCACCGGCGTCATCTTCGCGGCGGCCTACCTCCTCTGGGCCTTGCAGCGGATGATCTACAACCGCCTGGACAAGCCGGACAACGAGCGCCTGACCGACCTGAACGCGCGCGAGATCGGCATGATGATCCCGATCCTGATCGGCATCGTCTGGCTGGGACTGTATCCCCAACCGGTGCTGCGCCGGATGGAGCCGGCGGCCAAGCGCTACCTCCAGGTGACCCAGCCGGCCCGGGCGACCTCGCCGGTGGCGGTGCGGGGTTCGGCGATCCAGGTGCGGCCATGAACCGAATCGACCTGGGGTCGCCGCTGGGCGTCGCCATCGCCCTGCTCCCGGAGATCCTGCTGTCCACTTGGGCGCTCATCGTTCTGCTGGTGGTGAGCTGGCGACACCAAACCGACCAGGACAGCCGCTTGGCCGGGTGGCTCGGACTCGTGGGGCTTCTGGTGAGTGGGGCGGGCTTGGCAGCGCTCTGGGTCACCGGCGCCACACCTGAGGGGCTGCCCCATATGGTGGCACTCGACCCCTTCCGCTACGGCGCCTCCGCGATCGGGCTGTTGGCGGCGGCGGGCACCATCCTGATCTCGCTGGGATATCTCGAGCGGGAACGGCTGATCGCACCGGAATACTACCCGCTCCTCCTCCTCGCCACGGCCGGCATGATGTTCCTGGCCGGGGCGGAAGACCTGATCGTGCTGTTCCTCGGGCTCGAGGTGATGTCGGTTGCGGTCTACGTTCTCGCCGGGTACAACCGGACCGATCCATTCTCCTCCGAGGCGGCGCTCAAGTACTTCCTCATCGGCGCCTTCGCCTCCGGGTTCCTGCTGTACGGCATCGCGCTGGTGTACGGCACGACCGGAACCACCAATCTGTCGCTGATCGGCGCCCAGCTCGCCGGACGGCCGCTTCCCCTGATGGCGGCGCTCGGCCTCGGGCTGCTCCTCATCGGCATGGGGTTCAAGATCTCGGCGGTGCCGTTCCACATGTGGGCTCCCGACGTGTACGACGGCTCCCCCACGCCGGTCAGCGGGTTCATGGCCACCGGCGTGAAGGCGGCCGCGTTCGCGGCGCTGGTGCGGCTCCTCATGGAGGCATTTCCTTCGGCGCAGGGCCTCTGGCAGCCGGTCGTCGCCGGGCTGGCGATCGCGTCCATGGTGCTGGGCAACCTGGTCGCCCTGGCCCAGCCGTCGCTCAAGCGAATGCTGGCGTACAGCTCGATCGCCCATGCGGGCTACATGCTCGTTGCGGTCTGGACCGGCACGCAGCCCGGCGCCGGCGCCGTGCTCCTGTACCTCCTGGCGTACGGTCTCACCACGCTGGCGAGCTTCGGGTTCCTGTCCGCGCTGGGCCGCGGCGGCGAGCGGGACGTCACGTATGACGACATCGCGGGACTCGCGGCCACCCGTCCTGCCATCGCCTTCGGGCTCAGCGTCTGCATGCTCTCCCTGCTCGGGTTTCCCGGCACCGTCGGCTTCATCGGCAAGTGGTACATTCTGACGGCGGCCGTGGCCGAAGGGCACCTGATCCTCCCGGTAATCCTGGTGCTCACCAGCGTGCTCTCGGCCGGCTACTATCTCCCGGTCATCATGGCCATGTACATGCGGCCCTCGCCCACCGCGGACCGTCACGCCGGGGTCGGACTCAGCAAGACGGCGGCGGCGGCGATCGGCGTCTCGGTCGCAGCCGTCCTGCTCTTCGGCCTCTGGCCGAGCGGCCTTCTGGATCTGGCCGGCTCGAGTGCCGGGACGCTCACCCAGACCGCGTTGCCGATCGCAGGTCAAGGCCCATGAACGTCCCCAAGTCCATCTTCCGCCAATACGACGTGCGCGGGCTCGTGGACGCCGAGCTGACTCCGGAGTTCGCCCGGGCGCTGGGGCGCGCCTTCGCCAGCGTCGCCTGGGAGCGCATCGGGCGCGCGCCGGTGCTCGCGGTGGGCCGCGACAACCGACCATCGGGCCCGGGGCTCTCCCAGGGAGTCCGTCTCGGTATCGCCGATGCCGGCGGCACGGCCGTGGACGTCGGGACGCTGCCGACGCCGGCGCTTTACTTCGCCGTGTCGGCGCTCGGAACCGACGGCGGGGTTCAAGTCACCGGGTCCCACAATCCTCCCGAGTTCAACGGCTTCAAGATGGTTCTCGCCGGAGATGCGTTTCACGGGGACGATATTCTCGGCCTCTGGGAGATCATCGCCGCCGAGCGCTGGCGGAGCGGGGCGGGGAAGGAGACCACCGACAACTCGGTGCTGGGACGCTACCGCGAGGGAATCGTTGGACGCCACAAGCTCGAGCGACGGGTGAAGGTGGTGGCCGACTGCGGGAACGGCGTCGGCAGCGTCATCGCCATCTCCACGCTCCAGGCGCTCGGTGCCGAGGTCACGCCGCTCTTCTGTGAGTCCGACGGGACCTTTCCGAATCACCACCCAGATCCCACCGTCCCGGAGAACCTCGAGGACCTGCAGGAGGCGGTTCGACGGGGCGGGGCCGAGCTGGGCATCGCCTTCGACGGCGACGCCGACCGGATCGGCGCGGTGGACGAGACCGGGCAGATCGTCTGGGGCGACCAGCTGCTGATTATTTTCGGCCGTGACGCCGTCAAGCGGTTCGGGCCCGGCACGCCCGTCATCTTCGACGTGAAATGCTCGGAGCTCCTCCCCGCGGCGCTCCGGGAAGCCGGCGCGGAACCGGTGATGTGGAAGACCGGCCATTCGCTCATCAAGGCGAAGATGAAGGAGCTGCACGCTCCGATCGCCGGCGAGATGAGCGGTCACATGTTCTTCGGCGGTGACTACCTCGGCTTCGACGACGCCATCTTCGCCGCGGCCCGCCTGCTCGAGATCGTGAGCCGGAAACCCTTCGGCCTCGCCGTGCACTTGGCCGACCTGCCCAAGACCTTCGCGACCCCGGAGATCCGGGTGGACGCCCCGGAGGAGGAGAAGTTCGCCATCGTCGAGCGGGCCGCGAAACACTTCGCCGCCCTATACCCGGTCAACACCATCGACGGGGTCCGCATCACCTTTCCCAAGGGCTGGGGCCTGCTCCGCGCCTCGAACACCCAGGCGATTCTCGTCCTGCGCTTCGAAGCGACCGATTCGGCGGCACTGGACGCCTACCGCGGCGAGGTCGTCGGCTGGCTCGCTGGGCAGGGCGTTCGCGCGTAGCCCTGTGAATCGACGCGGCCGCCGGTTGATCGCCGCGATCGCCGGACTCGTCGCCCTGCTGTTCGCCGGCCGCTGGGTGGCGGGGCTCCTGGCCGATCGCTGGTGGGCCGCGCAGATCTCCCCCGCGGCGGTCGATTTTCTCACCGACTGGCACATCCTCAGGCTGACACTGGACCTGGCGGGCTTTCTCCTGGCCTCGGCGTGGTTCATCGGGCACCTCCTCATCGTCTATCGCGCCGTCGGATCGGTGCAGGTCCGCCGCAACGTGGCCAACCTCGAGTTCCGCGAGGCGCTCACCCCCGGCGTCCTGCTCACGGTCGCCGTCGGATCGGGCGCGCTACTCGGGCTGCTGGTCGGTACCGGAGGTGCGGAGCGGTGGCAGCAGGTGGCGCTCGCCTGGCAGGGCGTGAGCTACGGCGTGGCGGACCCGTTGCTTCACCACGATGCGGGGCTCTACGTGGCCCAGCTCCCCGCCTGGCGGCTGGCCCACGGCTTCGCCCTTCTTCTCGTGGTGCTCGCCCTCGGCATCGTCTTCGGGCTCTACGTCCTTGTCGGCGCGGTGCGCTGGCTCGAAGGCCGGCCGGCGATCAACGATCACGCGCGCGCCCATCTCGGCTGGCTGCTCACCGGCCTCGCGCTCGCGCTGGTGTGGGGCTACGTCCTCGAGCCCTACGAGCTGGTCGCCGGTCTCGGCCGGGCGGTGGACCTTTCGGCATGGAACGCGACGACGCTGGTGTCGCCCCTCCTGGTCGGCGTGGCACTCGCCACCGCGGGACTCTCGGCGGCCTGGGCGCTCCGGCCCAGGCACGCGCTCGCCGCCGCCGGGTGGATCGTCCTCTCCCTGGCCTCGTTGGCCGGTCACTGGATCGTGCCGCCGGCGATGGACGGTGACGGGGAATCGCCCGCGCCCGCCACGGCGGTCGACCGCCTCAATCGCATGGCCTATGGCCTGGACGCCCTGGTCGAGAGCGGATTCACGGCCACCGGCGAGGCCGCGCCGCCGAGAGTGCCGTCGCTGTGGAACATGGAGATGATCGGCCACGTCGCCGGGGGCGACTCGATCGAGGTGCTCGCGATCGACCCCACGATCCTGGTCATTCGGGGCCGGCCGCGCCCGGTCTGGCTGGCGGTGCGCGCGGCGGCGAACGGGCGCTCTTCGGTCGCCGCGATCGCCGACGACCAGGTCGGCGGCGGGGGCCAGCCGCTCTTCTACTCGTCGAACGACACGACCCCGGGTTCCAATCGCGGGGATTACCTCGATCTCGGGGCTGATGGCTTCCGCCCCGATGCGCCGCTGTATCGGGTGGAGCCCGCTGAGCGAAAGGGTGTCGCGGCCGGCGGGTGGCCTCGACGCGTCATCCTCGCGTGGGCGCTTCAGGCGGGCGGGCTGCTCCAGCAGATGCCGCCGGGCGCCAGAGTGGACTGGCGCCTCTCGCCGGCCGAGCGATTGACGTCACTGGCTCCGTTCGCTCGGTGGGGTGAGCCCGCTCCCCGGATCGTCAACCGCGCGCTGGTGTGGGTGCTGGACGGCTACTTGGCCCCGCGCACCTTTCCATTGAGCGCGAGGATGCAATGGCAGGGACGCGAGGTCGGAGCCCTGCAGGCCGGCTTCCTGGCCACCGTGGAGGCCTCCACCGGGGCGACGCGCATCTACCTGCGTCCCGGCATCGACGGGCTCGCCGCCGCGTGGGCGGCCGCGACGCGCGGTCTCGTGGAGCCCTCCTCCGCCATTCCCGAGGCGGTCCTCCGCGCCGCGCCCTACCCTCTGGAGCTGTTTGGAATCCAGGCCCGCTTCCTGGAGCAACGGGATGCGCGGCTCGGCAGTCTCGGCGGCGCGCCGGGCTCGCGCCGCACGGAGATGCCTGCCGCCGAGTTCGCCTGGAGTGCCGACACGATAGGCCCGGTTCGCATGGCGATCTACGAGCGGGCAGACGAGCGGCGCATTACGGCCGCGCTGACGGGTGTGGGCGCCGCCGGCCTGGACCGGCTCCGGCTGGTGCGCTTCGATTCTGCCGCCGCACTTCCGAGCCGAACCGCGTTGGAGAGCCGCTGGAGCCATTTCGCCTCGTACGACGCGCTCAACGACTCGATCGGCGACGACGGCGGCAAGCTCGAGGCCGGGCCGGTGCGGCTCGACCTGAGCGCGGGCGGGCCGGTCGCCTACCAGTCGTACTTCGCCCGCGGACAGCGCGGCGCGGTGTCACTCTCCTGGGTCAGCCTGGGCGCCCCGGGCGACAGGCTCGGCGCGGGTCGCTCCCTGCGCGAGGCGTGGAGCAACCTGCTGGGCGCCTCAGTGCCATCGATCGCCGGGAGCGCGCAGGCGACTCGGCTCGACGAGGCACGGCGCTGGCTCGAGCGGGCCGACTCGGCGCTGAAAGGCGGGGACTGGGCCGTCTTCGGACAGGCGTGGCGCGGGCTTCGCGACGCGCTCGGCCTTCCCACCGACACCGTCGAGCAATGAGCTTGCTCCCCCCCAGGGCCGGGACTAGCTTGCAGCGCGTTTTCAGCGGGGCGGACGCGTGAAGACGGCCGTACTCGCCTTCGGCGGCAACGCGCTGTCCCGAGCCGGAGAGCCTGCCACGATCGCGAACCAGTTCCGCCGAGCCCGCGAGAGCATGGCCTCGGTCGTCCTGCTGGCGAGCGAAGGGTGGCGGATCGTGATCGTGCACGGCAACGGCCCTCAGGTCGGCGACTCCTTGTTGCGCAACGAAGTCGCGCGGCGGGTGGTCGAGCCGCTGCCCCTGGGAGTTCTGGTCGCGGAGACGGCCGGTTGGATCGGCTACATGCTCCAGCAGTCGCTCC
Organism: uncultured Gemmatimonadales bacterium; assembly: GCA_963844445.1. Lineage (GTDB taxonomy): Bacteria > Gemmatimonadota > Gemmatimonadetes > Gemmatimonadales > GWC2-71-9 > CAVVWJ01. The sequence continues at coordinate 94,832 of CAWJOB010000002.1, read as the reverse complement.
AGAACGCGCTCGCGGCGGCGCGGGTGCGCCGCGAGGTGGCCACTTTGGTGACTCAGACGCTGGTGGACCGGTTCGATCCCGCGCTCGGCATGCCGACGAAACCGATCGGGCAGCCCCTGACCGAGGACGAGGCGGCGCGTCTGCGCGAGTCGGGCCGGACCGTGGCCAGAGACGGAGCCGGTGCGTGGCGCCGGATGACCACCAGCCCGAAGCCTCTGGCCGTCGTCGAGTTTCCGGTGGTTCGGCGGCTGCTGGAGCAGGACACGATCGTGATCGCGGCGGGCGGCGGCGGGCCGCCGGTGTACGATGATCCGATTCTCGGCCTCGAGGGTGTGGATGCGGTGGTGGACAAGGATCGGGTCTCCGCCGTGCTCGCCCGCCAGCTCGAGGCGGACGTGCTCATGATCCTCACCAATGTCGACGCCGTATTCGAAGGCTGGGGAACTCCATCCGCCCGCCCCATCCGCCGGATGACGGCGGCGCGGGCCGACGCGATGATCGCGGAAGGCGCCTTCGATGCCGGCGGGATGCGGCCGAAGGTGGAAGCGGCGGCCGGATTCGTGCGCGACGGCGGCGGCCGCGGGATCATCGCGCATCTGGCCTCGGGCCCGGCCGCTCTTCGGGGTGAGACCGGCACCACGATCGCGAGGGAAGAGTGAACCTGCACGAGTACCAGGCGCGAACCCTGCTGAAGGCGGTGGGCATCGCCATGTTCGACGGCGACGTCGCCTCCACGCCGACCGAGGCCGAGGCGATCGCCCGGCGGATCGGCGGCACGGTGGTGATCAAGGCCCAGGTACACGCGGGCGGGCGGGGGAAGGCCGGCGGGGTAAAGCTCGCCCGCAACCCTGCCGAGGCCGCGGACGAGGCGGCGCAGATCCTGGGCATGACCATCAAGGGGCTGACGGTCCACAAGGTCCTCGTCGTCCCCGCCGCCGAGATCGCCACCGAGAGCTACGTCGGGCTCATCATGGATCGGGAGACCCAGCGTCCGGTCTTCATGGTGAGCTCGGCCGGGGGCGTGGACATCGAGGAGGTCGCGGCGAAGACGCCGGAGAAGATCGTGCGCCTGCCGGTGGACCCCACCTACGGCCTGTTTCCCCACCAGGCGCTGTCGCTCGCCTTCGTGCTCTACCGCGATTTCGCCCAGGTGAAGGCGGTCGCCAAGATGATCGAGCAGCTCTACCGCGCCTTCATCGACAACGGGGCTTCGCTCGCGGAGATCAACCCGCTGGTTACCACGCCAGACGGTCGGGTGCTGGCGCTCGACGCCAAGATCACGATCGACGACAACGAGCTCTTCTGGCGCCCCGATCTCGGCCTGCTCCGCGACGATTCCGCGGAGGAGCCCAGCGAGGCGGCGGCCCGCCGCGCGAATCTGTCGTTCATCAAGCTCGACGGCAACGTGGGGTGCGTGGTGAACGGAGCCGGGCTCGCGATGGCGACGATGGACCTGGTCAAGTATTACGGCGGCGAGCCGGCGAATTTTCTGGACATCGGGGGCAGCTCCAGTCCGGAAAAGGTGATCAACGCGCTCAAGATCATCACCGCCGACCCCCACGTGAAGGCGATCCTCTTCAACATCTTCGGTGGCATCACCCGGACCGACGACGTGGCCAACGGCATCGTCGCGGCGACCCGGCAGTTCAAAGTGAAAGTGCCGATCGTGATCCGGCTGACGGGCACCAACGAGGCGGAGGCGATTCGCATCCTCAACGAGGTCGGGATGACGGCGCTGAGCGACATGGACGAAGCGGTGCAGCGGGTGGTCCAGCTGGCGCGGAAGGGTGCATGAGCGTCTTCGCCGACGGCGCGACGCGCCTCCTCGTCCAGGGGATCACCGGCCGCGAGGGATCGTTCCACGCCCGCCAGATGATCGAATACGGCACCAACGTCGTGGCCGGGGTAACCCCGGGCAAGGGCGGCCAGACCTTCGAGGGGACAGTCCCGGTGTTCAACACCGTGGCCGACGCGGTGCGCGCTACCGGCGCTAACGCCGCGGTCATCTACGTGCCGCCCATGGGCGCCGCGGCGGCGGTGATCGAGTCCGCGGAGGCCGGCATTCCCCTGATCGTGTGCATCACCGAGGGCATCCCGGTCATGCACATGAGCCGCACGATGCCGTTCGTGAGGAGCCGGGGCGTTCGCCTGATCGGCCCCAACTGCCCCGGCCTCATTACCCCCGGCGCCCGAGCGAAGATCGGGATCATCCCGGGCAACATCTGCACCGCTGGACGGGTGGGCCTGGTCTCCCGTAGCGGCACGCTCACCTACGAGGTCGTGAATCACCTCACCCGCAACGGGATCGGCCAGAGCACCTGCGTGGGCATCGGGGGCGATCCGATCATCGGCACCAACTTCATCGACTGCCTCGCGGCCTTCCAGGACGACCCGGAGACCGACGCGATCGTCATGATCGGCGAGATCGGCGGGACGGACGAACAGAATGCCGCGGCCTTCGTGAAGGACAAGGTGTCCAAGCCAGTCGTCGGCTTCATCGCCGGGCAGACCGCGCCCAAGGGACGGCGGATGGGCCACGCCGGCGCCATCATCTCGGGCTCCTCGGGTACCGCCGAGGAAAAGCTCGCCGCCTTCGAGTCGGCGGGGATCGCGATCATGCGCCGGCCGGTGGATGTCGTGGCGTTGCTGCAGAAGCAAGGGCAAAAGCCCAAAAGCGTGAAAAGGTGAACCCTTCACGCAGCTCAAGACTCGGAGGCATGCTTGGCATCACCTACCCTCACGCTCGGCATCGTCAAGCCGGACGCGGTCGCAGGCGGCAAGGCCGGGAAGATCGTCGCGCACCTGGAGCAGGCGGGCTTCGTGGTCCGGGCGGCGCGCCTTGCGCGGCTGACGACGGCCCAGGCCGCCGCGTTTTACGAGGTGCACCGCGGGCGGCCGTTCTATGACGAGCTGGTCGGTTCATGACCAGTGGCCCCTGTATGCCCATGGCTCTGGAGCGAAGCGACGCCGTGGCCCACCTCCGTACCGTGATCGGCGCGACCGACCCGGCCGAGGCCGCTGCGGGCACTATCCGGAAGCTCTATGCCGAGTCGAAGGGCAGGAACGCCATCCACGCCTCGGATAGCCAGGAGAACGCCGACCGGGAGGTGCGGTTCTTCTTTCCGGAGGGTGAGCTGGCAGGTCTCTGGGCATGAATAGCGTGAAAGTACGGGGTGAAAAGCGAAGGGATTCAGCGCTTCCTTTGGACATTTCACCAGCCCGCGGGGTTGCCTCAAGTGGTTGTCGCGGTTAGGTTAACGGGCTATGCTGCGCGTGGACATTCGGGAGCTCCATCGGGGCCCCGTTCGGACCATCGGTGAGCTTGCGCCGGGGGATCCGACATTCGAGGGGCTGGGACTGGACCTGTTGGGTCCGGTGACGGTGCAGGGACAATTGCAGGCGACTGGCGACGGGGAATACCTCTGGCGAGGCGATCTTCACGGAGTCGTGCGCGGCGAGTGCCGGCGCTGCCTCACCGAAGTGATCGACGACGTGGACGTCGCGGTGGACGCGGCCGTGTTCAGCTCCGACCCCGAGGCCTCCGACGATCCGGATTTCTATCCACTGCCCGAGCGGGCCGCGGCGGTGGACGTGGGAGCCGTGGTGCGAGAGGAGTTTGCGCTCGCCATGCACGCGCATCTGCTGCTGTGTCGGGAGGATTGCGCGGGGCTCTGCCCGAAATGTGGGACCGACTTGAACGCGGGGCCGTGCGCCTGTCACACTCCCGCCGAACCTGGTTGAGGACATCATGGCAGTTCCGAAGCGCCGGACCTCGAAAATGAAGAAGCGGCTGCGGCGGGGTCACCACTCCGGCGCCGGCATGCGTACCCAAGCCTGCCCGAGGTGCAGCTCGCCCAAGCTTCCGCATCGGGTGTGTGATTCCTGCGGCTACTACGGCGGCAAGAAGCGGGTCGAGGTCGAGGACGCCTGAGCGTGATTCGCGTCGCGCTGGACGCGATGGGGGGAGACAGCGCTCCGCGAACCGAAGTCGCTGGGGTGGTGGACGCGCTCGCGGAGCTGCCTGACGGGTTCCTGATCCAGCTGGTCGGCCGCTGCGGCGCGATCGAGGCCGAGCTCCTCCGATATCCCGGCGTCGATCGCGGCCGCCTCGAGCTGCACGAGGCGGCCGACGTCATCGGGATGAGTGAGAAGCCCCTCCAGGCGGTACGCAAGAAGCCCAACTCCAGCCTGGTCGTCGGGCTGAGCCTTCAACGAGACGGCCGCTCGGACGCGTTTATCTCCGCCGGCAACACCGGGGCGATGCTGGCCGGCTCCACCATGCTCCTGGGGCTGCACGACGGCGTCGAGCGCGCCACCGTCGCCACGCTCTTTCCCACCGGCACCGAACCCGTCCTGGTCCTCGACGGCGGCGCCAACCTCGACTGTTCCCCCCGCGAGCTGCTCGGCTTCGCCTATCTTGGCACCGTGTACATGCGCGACCTCATGGGCCGTCCGAACCCGGTGGTCGGGCTGCTCAACGTTGGCGAGGAAGAGGAGAAGGGCACCGCCATCGTGCGCGAGGCCCACCAGCTCCTCAAGCGTGCCCCTCGCATCAACTACGCCGGCAACATCGAGGGCCGCGACATTCTTCCCGGTCCACAGCAGCGCATCCCGGTGGACGTCGTGGTGTGCGACGGCTTCGTGGGCAACGTCGTGCTCAAGTTCTACGAGTCGTCGGCCCGGGTGTTCGTCGGCCTGCTCAAGGAACGCATCCCCGACGCCTTCGACCGGCCAGCCATGGCGGACCTGAACCGCATCCTCGATTACTCCACCTACGGCGGCGCCCCCCTGCTCGGCATCAAGGGAGTGTCCATCGTCTGCCACGGCGCTTCCAGCCCCAACGCGATCAAGAACGCGATCCGCGTTGCGGTCCAGGCCGCGCGGGCGGGGCTGAGCCAGCATATCGGCGCCGAATTCGCTCAGCGCCAGACCGCGTCCCCGGCATGATTCCCCGTCCCTTCGCGGAGCTGGCCAGCGTCGGCACGGCGGTGCCGCCGCGCGTCCTCACCAACCACGACCTCACCCGGATGCTCGACACCTCCGACGAGTGGATCGTCGAGCGCACCGGTATCCGGGAGCGCCGCATCGCCGGGCCGGACCAGAGCGTCGCCATGCTGAGCTGCGAGGCCAGCGAGATCGCCCTGGAACGCGCCGGGGTCACACCGGCCGACCTGGACGCGATCGTGCTCGCCACCGCGAGCCCCGACCGGCTGCTGCCCTCCACCGCCTGCGACCTCCAGGCCCTGCTCGGCGCCTACAACGCCGCGGCCTTCGACGTGGGTGCTGCCTGCCCCGGATACATCTACGCCCTTACCGTCGCGGAAGGGCTCATCGCGTCTGGCCAGAGCCGCACCGTGCTCGTGGTGGGCGCCGAGAAGCTTTCGACCATCACCGACTTCCAGGACCGGAGCACCGCCATCCTCTTCGGCGACGGCGCGGGCGCCTCGGTCGTACGCCGGTCGTCCCAGCCCGGCCGCGGTCTCCTCTCCACCTACCTCAAGTCCGACGGCCGGCTGGCGCCGCTGCTCTACCGGCCGGGCGGGGGCTCCTCCGATCCGATCAGCGAGAAGGTGGTCTGCGAGCGGTCGCACTACATGAAGATGGCAGGGCGGGAAGTGTTCAAGGCGGCGGTACGCGCCATGGCGGAGGCGTGCGACGAGGCGCTCACCCTCGCGGGCGTCACGGCCGATCAGATCGACCTGTTGATTCCGCACCAGGCCAATCTCCGCATCATCGACGCCACCGCGAAGCACGCGGGCATCCCGATGGCCAAGGTGATGGTCAACCTCGACCGCTACGGCAACACCTCGTCGGCCTCGATCCCGCTGGCGCTCGACCAGGCGGTGGCGGAGGGCCGGGTCGGGCCCGGGTCGCTCATCCTGCTGGTCGCTTTCGGGGCCGGGTTCACCTGGGGGAGCGCCGTCGTCCGGTGGTGACGGTGTTGATGTGCCCCGGCCAGGGAGCGCAGCGCGTCGGAATGGGGAAGGATCTCGCCGATCGTTTTCCCGTTGCCCGCGATACCTTCGGTGCCATCGACCAGACCCTCGGTGTCCCGCTCTCGCGCATCATGTGGGAGGGCCCCGAGGACGAGCTCACGCTCACCCACAACGCCCAACCCGCGATCCTCGCCCACACGGCCGCCGTCCTCGCCGTGGTCGCCGAGCGGCTCGGCACCATGGCGGCCGGGGCGGGGCACAGCCTCGGCGAGTACAGCGCCCACGTCGCCGCCCGCACCCTCACGGTAGCCGACGCGGCTCGATTGGTCCGCCGGCGTGGAGAGCTGATGCTCGCCGCGGGCCAGGCCCGGCCTGGGGCGATGGCCGCGGTGCTCGGGCTGGCGACCGCCGAGGTCGAGGCCGCCTGCAACGAGGCCTCGAGAAACGGTGAGGTGGCCGTCGCCGCGAACCTCAACGCGCCCGACCAGACGGTGATCTCCGGCGACCCCGGCGCCGTCGCGTCCGCCGGCGACGGCTGCAAGGCGCGCGGCGCCAAGCGGGTGGTGCCGCTCAAGGTGAGCGGCGCGTTTCACTCGCCGCTGATGGCGCCGGCGGTGGACGGCCTCCGCGAAGCGCTCGGGTCCGCGGCCTTCGCCGATCCCGAGTTCCCGGTGATCGCGAACGCCAGCGGCACCGCGGTGCGGACCGGGGTGGACGCGAAGCGCCTGCTCGCCGACCAGCTCACCGCGCCGGTGCGCTGGGTCGCTTGCATGCGCGCCGCTGCCGAGGTGGCGTCCGAGGCGACGTTCGTCGAGGTCGGGCCGGGGACCGTCCTGTCGGGACTGCTGAAGCGGATCGTGCCGGGCGCGCGCACGGTCGCCCTCGGGACCGCGGACGAGGTGGAGAAGTTCCTCGCATGACCAGCATCGACCTCACCGGCAAGGTCGCCTTCGTCACCGGCAGCACCCGCGGCATCGGCCTGGCCATCGCCCGGGCGATGCACGGCGCCGGCGCGAAGGTCGCCATCGTGGGCCGCGACGCCGAGCGCGCCCGTGCGGTGGCGGCGGAGCTGGGCGAGCGGACCACCGGCGTGGGCTGCGACGTCGCGGTGGCGGAGCAGGTGGAGCGGGCGCTTGCCGCGGCGGAAACCACCCTCGGGCCGATCGACATCCTGGTCAACAACGCGGGCCTCACCCGGGACAACATCCTGCTCCGGCTCACCGACGCGGACTGGGACGCGGTGCTGGACGCCAATCTGAAGGGCGCCTTCCACACCACCCGCGGCGTGATCAAGGGCATGATGAAGCGGCGGAGCGGCCGCATCATCAACGTGACGAGCATCGTGGGGCTGGTCGGGAACAAGGGCCAGGCGAACTACGCGGCGAGCAAGGCCGGTCTGATCGGCTTCACCAAGTCGGTGGCCAAAGAGTACGCCAGGCGCGGCATTCTGGCCAACTGTATCGCCCCCGGGTACATCGACACCGACATGACCAGCGGCTTGCCCGATGCCGCGAAGGCCACATTATTACAGGACATCGCGTTGGGGCGCTTGGGACGGCCCGAGGACGTGGCCGGCGCGGCACTGTTCCTCGCCTCCGATCTCGCCGCCTACATCACCGGCCAGGTACTGGTGGTCGATGGTGGAATGGTCATCTGAGTGACCCTGAATCTCCAATCGAGGACCACATGAGCAACGTCGAAGAGAAGGTCAAGGACATCATCGTCGAGGAGCTGGGCGTGGAGCGCGAGAAGCTGACCAGCGAGGCGAGCTTCATGGAGGACCTCGGCGCGGACAGTCTGGACACCGTCGAGCTGGTCATGGCCTTCGAGAAGGAGTTCGACATCGACATCCCCGACGAGGACGCGGAGAAGCTCCGCACCGTGGGCGATGCGATGAACTACCTCCATGAGAAGATCGGGAAATAAGTTGACGCGACGTGTCGTCGTCACCGGCCTCGGGCTGGTGACCCCGGTCGGGAATGACGTCGACTCCACCTGGTCCGCCCTGCTCGCCGGCACGCCCGGGGCGGCGCCGATCCAGAAGTTCGACCCCGCGCAGCTCTCGGTCCGGTTCGCCTGCGAGGTCAAGGGGTTCGACCCGCTCCAGTACATCGACAAGAAGGAAGCGCGGAGGTACGACCTCTTCGCGCAGTTCGCCATCGCGGCGGCGCACCAGGCGGTGACCCAGGCGGGGCTGGACCGCGACCTCCCATCGGCCGACCGCACCGGCGTCGTGATCGGCAGCGGCATCGGCGGGATGCAGACCTACGAGGACAACTGCAGGGCGTTCATCACCAAGGGCCCCGACCGGGTCTCCCCCTTCTTCGTCCCGATGTTCATCCCCGATATCGCCGCCGGCCTGGTCTCCATCCGGTATGGCCTCAAGGGCCCGAACTTCGCCACGGTGTCGGCGTGCGCCTCGTCGGCTCACGCGATCGGCGAGTCGTTCAACCTGATCCGCCACGGGGTCGCCGACGCGATGGTGACCGGCGGCGCCGAGGCCTCCATCACCGGCCTCACGGTCGCCGCGTTCTCCAACATGAAGGCGCTCTCCAGCAGGAACGATTCACCCGAGACCGCGAGCCGCCCGTTCGACCGGGACCGCGACGGGTTCGTCCTCGCCGACGGCGGCGCCATCGTGGTGCTGGAGAGCCTGGAGCACGCGGAGGCGCGGGGCGCCCGGATCCTGGGCGAGCTGTTGGGCTACGGGGCCAGCGGCGACGCCTACCACATCACGTCCCCCGCCGAGCACGGCGAAGGGGCGCAGCGCGCCATGCTCGCCTGCCTTGCGGACGGACAGGTTGAGCCCACCAGGGTCGGCTACGTCAACGCCCACGGCACCTCGACCCAGCAGGGCGACGTCGCCGAAACCGAGGCGGTCAAGGCGGTGTTCGGCGAGCACGCCCGGAAGCTCGTCTTCGGCTCCACCAAGTCCATGACCGGGCACCTGCTCGGCGCCGCCGGTGCGCTCGAGTTCGGGGTGTCGCTCCTGGCGACGACCTGCGGCACCATCCCGCCCACCATCAACCAGTTCCATCCCGATCCGGAGTGCGATCTCGACTGCGCTCCCAATCGCAAGGTCGAGCGGCGAATCGATGTCGCCATCTCCAACTCCTTCGGGTTCGGCGGTCACAACGTCACCCTTGCCGTGAGCTCGTTCTCGCCTTAGGCGCCGATCGGGCGTCCTGGCACCGTCGGGCCGCCCCGGTGTAGATTGAGGCATCCGTTACCTCCGTAGCCGCAAGGAGATAGGATGTCCGGCGCCATCGATCGATCCCGTCTGCGCGACCCTCAGCTTCGCCCCATCGCCGACAAGGTGATGGCGGGCGAGCGACTCACGCCGGCCGACGGGGTGGCGCTCTACGCCACCACCGATCTGCTGGGCCTGGGCAGGCTCGCGGATTTCGCCAACCGCAGACGCAACGGCGACCGGGTCTTCTTCTCCGCCAATCAGCACCTGAACCCGACCAACGTGTGCGTGCTCCGGAACACCTGCGTGTTCTGCTCGTTCGCGCGGATGCCGAAGGAAGACGGCGCCTACACCCGCTCCCTGGATGAGGTGTTCCACGAGGCCGAGCAGGCTCGGGGGATGCCGACGCGCGAGTTCCACATCGTCGGCGGACTCCATCCCAAGCTCCGGCTCAGCTACTACACCGACATGATCCGGGGTCTCAAGGAGCGCCATCCGCAGGTGCACATCAAGGCACTGACCGCGGTCGAGATCGCGCACCTGGCGCGGATCGAGAAGACCACCGAGCGCGAGGTGCTCCTCGCGATGAAGGAGGCGGGCCTCACCAGCCTGCCGGGTGGCGGCGCGGAGGTGTTCAGCACCGCCGTCCGCGCCACGATCGCCGAGCGGAAGCTGACCGGCGACGAATGGCTGCGGGTACACCGCGTGGCCCACGAGCTGGGGATCCCCACCAACTGCACCATGCTGTATGGACATGTGGAGACCGCCGAAGACCGGATCGCTCACCTGTCGCAGCTGCGGACCTTGCAGGACGACACCGGCGGCTTTCTGACCTACATCCCGCTGGCATACCACCCGGACCACAACGAGCTGGGCGAGGAGATGGGCCGGGTCGGCACGGCGACCACCGGCTACGAGGATCTCAAGAACATCGCTGTCGGCCGGCTGTTCCTCGACAACATCCCGCACGTGAAGACCCATTGGCCGATGGTGACGCCCTTCCTCTCGCAGATCGCGCTCGACTTCGGCTGCGATGACGTCGAGGGCACCGTGGTCTACGAGCGGATCTATCACGAGGCGGGCGCGCTCACCGACATGCATCTGCCATATCTCGAGCTGGTGCGTCTGATCCGGGGAGCGGGGAAGCGTCCGGTCGAGCGGGACAGCCTTTACCAGTCGGTGCGAGACGAGTTCGACGATCCACCCCCCGGGCCCTCCATGCGGCGGGGTGCGGCGCTTCCGGTGGTGCACGCCGCATGAAGCTCGGCCGCATCCCCTGGATCAACTGCTATCCGGTCTATGCGGCCATCGACCGTGGACTGGTGAGCGTACCGGCCAACTTGGTGACCGGAACCGCGTCCGAGCTGAACGACCTCCTGGCCGCGGGCGAGCTCCAGGTAAGCGTGGTGTCGGCGGTCGAGTACGCGCGAAACGCCGCCGAATACCACCTCCTGCCCGATCTGGCCATCACCTGCGACGGACCGGTCCACAGTGTGGCGCTGTTCTCCCGCCGTCCGATCCCCGAGCTCGACCGCAGGACCATCCTGGTCACCGCGTCCTCCCGCACCTCGGTGCTCCTGCTCGATCTTCTCTGCCGGCACCGATGGGGCGTGCGCCCTCACTTCGCCTCCGCGCGCGCGGAGGCCGCCGACCTCGCCGCGCTCGAGGGTCTGCCGCACGAGGCGGTGCTGGTGATCGGCGATGCGGCCCTGCTGTTGGCCGCGCAGGCTCGATATCCGGTGCGAGTGGACCTCGGGGAGGCTTGGAAGGAGTGGACGGGGCTCCCCTTCGTCTTCGCCGTCTGGGCCTCACGCCGCGACGCGCGCGGGACGGCGGTGCAGGCGGTGCACCGGGGCCTCCTGGAGTCGCGGGCGTGGGGCCTCACGCACCTTGACGAGCTGGCGCGGGAAGCGAACCGCCGCACCGGGGTATCCGAGCACGCATGCCGCGAGTATCTCGGCGACCTCGACTACGCGCTCTCATATCGTCACTTGGCCGGGCTTACCGATTTCTTTCGGCGGCTGGCGCAGGAGGGACTGGTCCCCGATGGGTCGCTGTCGTTCATCTCGGCGGCGTAGGCAGGGTCATCCCGGGCACAGTGCGGAGTCTCGCTTTGGGAGCGCTGGGTGACCATACGTAAGGGATTGCAACTATGAGTGTTGTGGACCGCACCTCAAGTGAATTCAAGAGCCTGCTCGAGCTCTACGAGCGCGCCCCTCTTCTCGAGCTCGGCGAGCTCGCCGACACCGAGCGGTGGCGGCAGCACCCGGAGAGCGTCGTCACCTATATCATCGACCGGAACATCAACTACACCAACGTCTGCGTGGCGGACTGCAAGTTCTGCGCATTCTATCGCCGCCCTCGCCACGCCGAAGGGTACGTGCTGAGCTTCGAGGAGATCGGCGCCAAGATCGACGAATGCAAGGCCATCGGCGGGGTTCAGATCCTCCTTCAGGGAGGCCACAACCCCTACATCCCGTTCGAGTGGTACCTCGAGCTGATGCGCTACATCAAGCGCAACCACCCGATTCACATCCACGGCTTCTCCCCGAGCGAGGTGGTGTTTTTCAGCGAACGGTTCGGCCTCACGGTGTCCGACGTGGTCCGCGAGCTGCGGGCGGCGGGGCTCGACAGCATCCCAGGCGGGGGCGGCGAGATCCTGGTGGACGCGATCCGGGAGCGGGTGGCCAAGAAGAAGGCCCAGACCGAGGAGTGGCTGGGCGTGCAGGAAGAGGCGCACCGCCAGGGAATGAAGACCTCCGTCACCATGATGTACGGCCTAGGTGAGAGCCTCGCGGACCGGCTGGAGCACCTGTTTCGCGTGCGCGAGCTCCAGGCCCGCACCGGCGGCTTCACCGCGTTCATCTGCTGGCCTCTGCAGCCCGAGGGAACGCCGGAGATGTCGCACTACCAGAAGACCGACGCGGTCACCTATCTCCGCACCCTCGCGCTCGCCCGGGTGGTGCTCGACAACGTGCCCAACCTCCAGTCCTCCTGGGTCACCATGGGACACAAGGTCGGGCAGATCGCCCTCCGGTTCGGAGCCAACGACTACGGCAGCCTGATGATGGAGGAGAACGTCGTGTCGGCGGCGGGCACCACCTACCGGACCACACTGGGCGAGATCGACCGCATCATCCGGGACGCCGGATACCAGCCGCGGCGGCGACGGCAGGATTACACGGTGCTCGAGGAGATCGCGGCGGCATGAGGGTCGGCATCGGCTACGACTCCCACCGCTTCACTAGCGCGCGCCCACTGATCCTCGCGGGAGTGCCGATACCCGGAGAGCGCGGCCTCGCCGGCCATTCCGACGCGGACGCGGTAGCCCACGCGCTGGCAGACGCCATCTTGGGCGCGGCGGCCGCCGGCAACCTTGGCCAGCTCTTTCCCGACAGCGATCCCCGATGGAAGGACGCTGACTCGATGGAGCTCCTGCGCACCGCGCACGAGCTGGTGCGGGGGCGCGGACACTCGCTGGTGCAGGCCGACCTCACGGTCATCACCGAGGCGCCTAGACTCGGTCCCCACCTCCCCGCCATGGCGGCGTCCCTCGCCGGCAGGCTCGGCGTGCCGCCCGGCGCGATCGGCGTGAAGGCCAAGACGAACGAGGGGATGGGATTCATCGGAAGGGGTGAAGGGCTGGCCGTGATAGCCGTCGCGGTGCTGGAGGCACGCTGATCGAAGCCCTGCTGGACTGGGTCTCGAACCTTCACCCGGCGGCGGTCTACGGCGTCCTCGCCCTCCTCGCGGCTGTGGAGAATGTCGTACCGCCGGTGCCCTCCGATGCGGCGGTTGCGCTGGGGGCGTTCCTCTCCCAGCGCGGAGTCACCACTCCGCTCCTCGTCTTCCTCGTCACCTGGACCTCCAACCTCGCCGGCGCCGGGCTGGTCTATCTGGCGGCACGCCGCTTCGGTCACCGGCTGTTCGCCAGCGGTACCGGCCGGCGCCTGCTCGCGCCCCGGTCGCTGGCCGTGATCGAGCGCGAGTATCTCCGATTCGGGATCGCCGGCATTTTCATCAGCCGATTTCTTCCCGGCATCAGAGCGGTGGTGCCGCCCTTCGCGGGCCTGGTACGCCTCGGGGCGGTGAGAACCTTCGTCCCGATGGCCCTCGCGTCCGCGATCTGGTACGGCGGGATCACCCTGGTGGGCTCGCTGATCGGCGCCAACTGGACGCGGATCGTCGGCATCCTCGAGGGCGTGAACCGGACGATGGGCATCATCACCCTCGTCCTGGTTGCCTCGGGCGCAGCGTGGTACTGGGCCAGCCGGCGCCGGCGGGCCCGGGAGCGGCTGTGGCACGCAACCCGGGACGCACTCGACCCCGCGGCGCCGTCCTTCCTTCAGGGAACCGATATCGCCGAAGGATCCGCTCGGGAGGCGGCGGCGCTCCTGGTGCTCGAGCTGGCCTATGCCGATCCGGTGCTCACACCCGAGGACCGCGAGCTGGTCGCCGGACACCTGCGCGAGCGCTGGGGCCTCGCGTCGGGCCGGTCGTTGTCGGAGCCGGCCCCGGAGGAGGAGCGCCGGACCCGGTTCGCGCTCTACGCTGGCCGGCTCGGACAACGTTTCGGCCGGGCCCAGCGTCTGGAATTGGTGGAGAGGATGTGGACCGTCGCGTTCGGTGACGGCGCCATCGGTGCCCAGGAGGACCGCCTGATGGCGGTCGCCGCGGAGCTGCTCGGCGTCGGGCCCGCCGAGGCGGCCGAAGTGCGCCAGCGGCTCCGGACTCGGCGAGAGGAATGACGGCGCCGCCGGCGGTCCGGGATCAGATCGACCGGGATTTCTGGCTCGAGGGTTTCCGTGACTTCCTCTCCCTCGAGGCAGGGCACAGTCCCAACACCGTCGAGGCGTACCTTCGCGATCTGCGCCGCATGGGCGAGTTCGCGTTCTCCCGGGGGGTGCGCGATCCAGCCCGGGTCGGCCGTCCGCTGCTCCGGGACTTCGTGTATCTGCTGAAGGACCTCGGGCTCAGCGCCGCGACGATCCGGCGAGAAGTGTCCGCGATCCGGACATACTACGGGTTCCTGGTGGGGGAGGGCCGAGTCGCCGCGGATCCGAGCGATCGGCTGGAGACACCGCGGCGCGGTCGAACCCTGCCGGACACGTTGAGCGTGCGGGAGGTGGAGTCTCTGATCGGCGCTCCGGGCATCGACGATCCGCTCGGCTGGCGCGACCGGGCGCTGCTGGAGCTGGGCTACGGGGCGGGACTCCGTGTGTCGGAGCTCTGCGGTCTCCTCCTCACCGATCTGCTGCTGCCCGAGAGCCTGGTCCGGATTGTGGGAAAGGGGGGCAAGCAGCGGCTGGTCCCCATCGGACGCTCCATCATTGGCGCGGTGTCGGTCTACCTGCACTCGCTCCGTCCGACACTGGACCGTGGGAAGAGCGGCGGACGAGTGCTGCTGAACGCGAGAGGCGAGCCGCTGTCCCGGGTCGGGGCATGGGGTATCGTGAAACGCGCGGCCGAACGTGCCGGCATCCGGAAGCGGGTCACCCCGCATACTCTGCGACACAGCTTCGCGACCCACTTGCTCGAGGGCGGCGCCGACCTGCGCGCCGTGCAGGAGATGCTCGGCCATGCGGACCTCTCCACCACGCAGATCTACACCCACGTGGATCGCGAATACCTCCGCTCCGTTCACAAGCAGTTTCACCCCCGCGGCTGAGATGTCGTGATCCGGACCACCCGACCTAGATGTCGAGGAGGCACTCTCATGATCCGGTTGTGTGTGCTGCTCTTGCTGCTCTTGCTGCTCGTTCCCGCCTCGCTCCCCGCGCAGGACACGGTCCGGTTCAACCCCACGGTCCAACAGCCCACCTTCGCAGTGCGGGAGCCGGTGCTCCGGGTTCGTCCGGGGACCGTGCTCGTGAGCAGAACCCATTTCGGCGCCTATTACAGCGAGGCAGGGGGAGCGTTTCCGGGAGAGGTCGGCCCCATCTTCATCGAGGGCGCGACAACCCGGGACATGCTCAAGATCCAGATCATCAAGGTGCGCCCGAATCACGGCCTGGCGGCTTCACGGGTGTACTCCGACTTCGGAGGACTCGCCAGCGACAGCCGGGTCCGCCTCCTGAACGAGCCGATCAAGCCCCGGCGCTACCTCTGGCGGCTCGACACCGTTCGTATGGTGGGAGTCACCGACATGCCGAACAGCAGGGTGAAGCGGATGGAGATCGATCTTCAGCCGATGCTGGGGCGCGTGGCCGTCGCTCCTCGCGGCGAGGAGGCGTTCGCCGGGCTGTGGCCGGGAGACTTCGGCGGGAACATGGACGCGCAGGAGGTGCGGGAAGGGACCACGGTTTACCTGCCGGTCTTCCACGATGGCGCGTATTTCTACTTTGGTGACGGCCACGCCCGACAGGGCCACGGGGAAGTGGCGGGCACCGGTCTCGAGACGAGTATGGATGTCGTCCTGAAGATCGAAGTGGTCAAGGGCAGGACCATCGACTGGCCGAGGCTGGAGGATCGAGACCATATCATGGTCGTCGGGAGCGGCCGGCCGCTCATCGACGCGTTCCGCCTAGCCCACGTCGAGCTGATCGAGTGGATGGAGCAGGAGTACGGCTTCGACCGGCTGGACGCCTATACGCTGGTTGGGCAAGTCGGTGAGAGCACGGTGGCCAACATCGTGGATCCGGCCTACTCGGTCGTGGCCAAGATTCGGAAGCGGTACCTGGAGGCGCGATGACCGATCGCGGACCGATGGCACCGCCGCCAGAGTGAATAGCGCCAGCTGTTCAGGTTGATTCGACTGGTGACACCGATGACGGGTCGGTCGCCTCGAACACCTGCCCGAGCCGAGCCAACAGCCACCCCGCCTCCAGCGCGGTGACGATGAGCGCGGCCGCGGATGCCGGGCCCGCCGCCCACCAGCCTATGGCCGGCTCGAGCCCGACGAAGACCGCTCCCGCAGCGGCGGTGGGGGCCACGAGTAGAATCGCCAGGATCACCAGGAATGCCGACATCACCAGCATGTTGTGGCCCAGGGCCTCGACGCCGATGGGCCGGTCCGTGCCGAGGCGAGCCCACGCGGGCAGCAGGAGCGCGGCCCCGTTCTGGATCAGCATCGCGAGATAGTTGATGGGCGGCAAGAAAACCACCGCCGCCGCGAGCACCGCCGCTCGCACCGTGGGCGACGGCTCCGAGACGGCGCCGCCCCAGAATGCCAGATAGGCGATGCCGACGAGCCCGAGCTGCAGGGCCGTCAGGACCGCGGTCGAGCCGGCAGTCTCTGCGCCCACGACCGTTCTGCCCCGCAATGGATAGCTGCGCAGCAGCGCCAGTCTCGCGAGATCGGTTCGAAGATCGTTCCTCACCCACTGCGGGCCCAGCACCAGCAGGAAACCCGCCCACATCGCCGCCAGCCATCCCACGATCTCCAGCAGTGCGGCGCTTCGCCCGCCGGCCGAGAGGAGTCCGACGGCGAGCGCCGCCGCCGCGAACGCCAGTACCAGTCCTCTCGCACGACCGGTGCGGATGACGAACGCGACATTCTTCCATAGCAGAGCCCCTCCGGGCCAGCCCGCCGTGGCCAGTCGGGGAATCGGCCGCGCGCTGAGCCGCCGAGGCCGGCCGGAGTGGCGTCCGGCGTGGTGCCTCGCCAGCGCCGCCGCCGCGGCGGACTCCTCGAAAGCGGCATCGGATCGCACCACCCAGACGTAGTGCGCCAACAGGATCGCCATCGCCGGGACCAGGGTCCGTCCCCACTCGGTCCAGCCGGTCGCGAGCATCGGCCGTGTCAGAAGTCGCCCAGGGAGCAGCAGGGCAGCCGGTACGGGACGTCCCGTGACGGCCTGTGCGGTCGCGAAGAACTCCCTCAGACCGAGCTCCCACGCACGGTTGAGAAGCGGCGCGGCCTGGATCACATCCACCAGTATCGCGGTGGCCGCTATCCCCACCAGCGTCAGTGTGACCGCGCGGGCCCGGATGGCCACGGTCCCGTGCTCCAGGAGGCTGCTCCGGAACAGCGCGACACCGAGGCGATGCAGGGCGAGGGTGGTGAGCAGGATCCAGATGGCGCCCGCCCGCCTCCATGGTCCGGCGCCGGCCCAGCCCCCGGAGAGCAGAAAGGTCCAGAGGAGAACGTTGAACAGGATGACGACCTGGCCGCGGAGCAGCTTGTATTGGATGAGCTGCCGGCGCGTGACCGGAGCGGGGAAGAGCCAGGTCACCTCCGCGCGCGAGAAGGCCAGCGCCCTTCGATCCGCGCCGAAGATCCAGGCCCACAGGAGAACGGCCGTCACTCCTGCCGCCGCTAGAAGCTCCAGCGTCGCGGGGCTCACGTCCGTAGGCCCGGAGCCAGGCCGCTGTCTGACACCGATGTACCAGAGGTAGGCCAGGCCCAGGACGAGGGCGAGCGCGTAGCGCGGTGTGCGCAGGCGCCGGACCTGTCGGGCGAGCCGGTTGCGGGTCGATCGGATCGTGAGATAACCCAGAGGACCGGTCACGTCCCGTCCGAACCGTCCTGGCCGACCAGCCCGAGGAACACCTCTTCCAGCTTGAGACCCGCGAGATCCGGCCGTGCGGCGACGATCTCTGCGATGGTGCCGAAGGCGAGCACGCGCCCGCGCCGCATGATCAGAACCCGAGTGCAGATCTCTTCGACCAGGTGCAGGAGATGCGAGCTCAAGATCACCGCGGCGCCTGCCCGGGCATGGTCCAGGATGGTCGCCTTCATCCGCCGGATGCCGACGGGATCGAGGCCGGTGAGCGGCTCGTCCAGGAGGAGGGCCTTCGGATCGTGAATGAGGGCGCAAGCGATCGCCAGCTTCTGCTTCATGCCTCGGGAGAGCTCCTCCGGAAGTGCGCCGTGCCGGCCCTCCAGCTCCATCTCCCGCAGCACACCGGGCACCCGTCGCTCGACATCCGCCACCTGATAAAGCCTAGCCACGAAGCGGAGGTGCTCCGCTACGGTGA
The DNA here is from genome assembly GCA_963844445.1 of uncultured Gemmatimonadales bacterium. Lineage (GTDB taxonomy): Bacteria > Gemmatimonadota > Gemmatimonadetes > Gemmatimonadales > GWC2-71-9 > CAVVWJ01. The sequence continues at coordinate 76,787 of CAWJOB010000002.1, read as the reverse complement.
GGTATTCGAAGAGGTGCGGCTCATCGGGCACGAAGGCGAGTGCGGACTTCGCCGCCACCGGATCGGCCGCAAGGTCATGACCGGCCACCTGGATCAGGCCCCGGGTGGGAACCGTGATGCCAGCCAAGCAATGGAGGGTGGTCGTCTTTCCCGCGCCGTTCGGCCCCACCAGCCCGACCACCTCCCCGGGTAGCACCCGGAACGAGAGGTCCTGGACCGCGGCGAGGTCGCCGTACACCTTGTGAAGGCCCTGAGCTTCGATCACTGAAACTTTCCCTTGCCTCTTGGCGTCTCTAGTTGAAACATTCTATGGCCTTGGGGCCGCTTCCCGCGGGCCTCTGTCCGGGATCCTGGCCCGTATCGCTCGGAGTGAACCTATGCGCAACTACTGGCTAAGAATCCTGTTGGGAGCCCTCGGCATCTTTGCCGTCGGGATGATCGGCGTCAGCATCGTCCGGGGCGGCATCGCCAAGGTCCACAGCGTGGTCGAGGGCAGCGGGCCCATCACCATCCCGCTCGGCCTCATCCCGTTCGTGCTCGCGGGGGAACGGCTCGGCAACCTCGATCACGTGACCTTGAACCGGGAATCTCCCTCCCACGTGACCGACGTCGAGTTGGCGGTGAAGCTCACCGACTCCCTATTCGCCCAGGGTCTGTCCGGTTGCCGCCTCGCCGCCAACTTCGAGGGCGACAGCACGCACGATGGCGTCAACATCCGGGTCAACCGGGACCACGACGGGGCATTCCGCTGCTTGCCGGGGGATTCCACCCCACCCGATCTCGTCGAGTACGGTGTCGCCACTTTCAGCCCGGGCGACGTCGAGGTGCCGTTGCTGATCCCCGCCGAGGTGGTCAAGGAGCTCCAGGAGCTCGAATTCGCGGTCGACTCCGCGCGGGCCAGCGCGGGGGATTCGTCCGCGGAGATCACCGTGCCCAATGCCGACTCGATCGAAGCAGCAGTGGCGCGCGAAGTGGGGCGGGCCGATTCCATTCGCGCCTCCACCCGGAAGTTTCGCGACTCGATCCGAACCGAGGCGCGCAAGCAGATAGCGGAGGAGGCCGATTCGCAATAGCTTCCGCGGACGATGCTCCTCGTCCTGGACAACTACGACAGCTTTACCTACAACCTCGTCCAGTACGCCGGCGAGTTGGGCGCCCACCCGGTAGTCTACCGGAACGATGCCTTGAGCGTCGAGGGCGTCCTCGAGCTCCATCCCGCCGCCATCATCATCTCGCCCGGCCCCTGCACACCCCGCGAAGCCGGTATCTCCGTGCCCTTGATCCGCGCCGCCGCCGGACGCGTGCCGGTGCTCGGCGTCTGCCTCGGACATCAGGCGATCGGCGAGGCGTTCGGGGGTAGGGTCGTGCGCGCCGACCGGCTCATGCACGGGAAGACTACGCCGGTCGCCCACACCGGTCATCCGCTGTTCCGCGGGATTCCGGCTCCCTTCGAGGCGATGCGATACCACTCGCTGGTCGTGTCGCCCGAAAACCTGCCCGAGGACCTAGAGGTGACGGCCTGGTCCGACGATCAGCCGGCGGGCTCCGAGATCATGGCGCTCTGTCACCGGTCTCTGCCCATCTATGGGGTGCAGTTTCACCCCGAATCCGTCGGCACCGCACCGGGGAAACGCCTGCTCGCCAACTTCCTCCAGCTCGCCGCCTAAGCCATTCGATTGTAAGCTGATACCTGAGAGCCAGTGACCTGCGGCTTCCTCAGGCACGACTTTTGACTCCACTCTGGCTCTCGATTAGCTTCCGTGATGCGCGTCCTTGGTGTCATTCCAGCACGTCTTGGCTCGACCCGACTCCCCAACAAACCGCTCCAGATGCTGGCCGGCGAACCCCTCATCACCCGGGTCATCCAGCGCGTGCAGGAGCATGGTCTGGCCGATGAGCTGGTGGTGGCGACCGACTCCCCGATGGTGGCGCAGGTGGTCGAGCGGTCACGGATCCGCGCGGTGCTCACCGAGCGCGGCCACCTCACCGGCACCGACCGCGTCGCCGAGGTGGCGGCGCGCCCCGAGTTCTCCGGGTTCGACGCGGTAGTCAACGTGCAGGGCGACGAGCCGTTCCTGGCCCGAGAGGCGCTCGCGGGCTCCATCGAACGGGTGGCGCAGGGCGACGACATCGGCACGGCGGCGGCACCGCTCGACCCCGAGCTGGCGGGCGATCCCTCGCGGGTGAAGGTCGTGACCGACGCGGAAGGGCGGGCGCTCTATTTCTCCAGGGCCGTGATCCCGCACCGCCGCGATGCATCCGATCCGGCGCGCGCTCTATACTGGCAGCATCTCGGGATCTACGCCTACTCTCGCGATGCGCTGCGGCGATGGGCCCGGCTCGAGCCCAGTCCGGCGGAGCTGGCCGAGCGCCTGGAGCAGCTCCGGGCGCTGCACCACGGCCTTTCGATCGGAGTCGCCCGGCTGACCGAGCCGGTCGAGCCCGGGGTGGATACACCGGACGACCTTCGACGGGCGGAAGCCCATTGGCAAGCACTTCAGAGGTGAAGCTATGAATCCGGGTCCGAACGCGACCAAGTACATCTTCGTCACCGGCGGCGTCGTCTCTTCCCTCGGGAAAGGCATCGCCGCCGCGTCACTTGGACGGCTGCTCGTGGAGCGCGGGCTGAACGTCACGATGCAGAAGTTCGACCCGTACATCAATGTGGACCCGGGTACCATGTCGCCGTTTCAGCACGGCGAAGTGTTCGTGACCGACGACGGGGCCGAGACCGATCTCGACCTCGGACACTACGAACGGTTCATCGACCGCTCGCTCTCCCAGCAGAACAACATCACCACCGGGCGGATCTACCAGTCGGTCATCAACAAGGAGCGGAGGGGCGAGTACCTGGGCAGCACGGTGCAAGTCATCCCGCACATCACCGACGAGATCAAGAACGCCATCCGCCGCACCGCTCCGGGACACGACGTGGTGATCACCGAGATCGGCGGCACCGTCGGCGACATCGAATCGCTGCCGTTCCTCGAGGCCATCCGGCAGTTCCGCCAGGAGGTGGGGCGGGACAACGCGCTCGTCATCCACCTCACCCTGGTACCCTTCATCGCCGCCGCCGGCGAGCTCAAGACCAAGCCGACCCAGCATTCGGTGCGCGAGCTCATGCAGATCGGGATTCAGCCCGACATCCTCATTTGCCGGAGCGAGCAGGCCATCTCCGCCGACATCAAGCGCAAGATCGCGCTCTTCTGCAACGTGGATTTCGACTGCGTGGTCGAGAGTCCCGACGTCAGCTCGATCTACGAGATCCCGCTTCGCTTCCACGACCAGGGACTCGACCGGGTGGTATGCGAGCGGCTCCGGCTCGACACCAAGGAGCCCGATCTCGGCGCCTGGCAGGCCATCGTCGCCCGGGTCCTCCGGCCCTCGCACAAGGTACGCATCGCGGTGGTCGGGAAGTACACCGCGCTGCACGACGCCTACAAGTCGGTGCAGGAGGCGCTCATCCACGGCGGGATCGCGAACGACGCGCGGGTCGAGATCGAGTGGATCGCGAGCGATCGCTTCTCCGATCAGGACGCGACCGGGAAGGCGCTGGCCGGGTTCGACGGGGTGCTGGTGCCGGGCGGCTTCGGCGAACGGGGCATCGAAGGGATGGTCAACGCCGTGCGGTGGGCCCGGGAAAACGATCTGCCGTTCCTCGGCATCTGCCTGGGACTCCAGGTGGCGATCATCGAGTTCGCCCGCAACGTCTGCCGGCTGCCCGAGGGCAACAGCACCGAGTTCGCCCCGGACTGCGTCACCCCGGTCATCGCGCTCATGCAGTCGCAGCGGGACGTCGCCAACCTCGGCGGCACCATGCGGCTGGGCGCCTACACGGCGCGGCTTCGGACGGGATCGCGTGCGGCACAGGCCTACGGCGTCCCCGAGATCAGCGAACGGCATCGCCACCGGTGGGAAGTCAACAATGCCTACCGGGACGTGCTCGCCGAATACGGGCTCAGGCTCTCCGGACAATCGCCCGACGGCGGACTGGTCGAGGTGATCGAGCTTCCCGACCACGCCTGGTTCATCGGCTGCCAGTTCCACCCGGAGCTCAAGTCGCGGCCCACCCGGCCCCATCCGCTCTTCGCCGGGTTCATCGGCGCCGCTCTCAAGCGCCGGAGGGCGCGCGGCAGCGGGGAGTCGACGGCACCCAAGGCCATGGCGGAAGCCGCCCGTTGAGCGGATGGTCGTTCGGCCGGACGCCGTTCGTCATCGCCGGTCCCTGCGTGGTCGAGCCGGGCGACGTGCTGCCCCGGGTGGCCGACGTGCTTGCCCGATTCGCCGAGCGGAGGGGCATTCCGGTCTGCTTCAAGGCGAGCTTCGACAAGGCCAACCGCTCGAGGCTCGCCGGTGAGCGAGGCCCGGGACGGGAGGAGGGATTGAAGGCGCTGGAACGGGTCCGGGCAACCAGCGGGCTGCCGGTGTTGACCGACATCCACCTCCCCGAGCAGGCGCCCGCCGCGGCGGCGGTCGCGGACGTCCTTCAGATCCCTGCCTTCCTCTGCCGGCAGACCGACCTCCTCGTCGCCGCCGGCCGCACCGGCCGGCCGGTCAATGTGAAGAAGGGCCAATGGATGGCGGCGGAGGGGATGACGGGGTCGGTCGAGAAGGTTCGGAGCGGAGGAAGCCGGGAGGTCGCGGTCACCGAGCGAGGCACCTTCTTCGGCTACGGCGACCTGGTCGTGGACATGAGGAATTTCTCCCGGCTCCGCGACGCGACCGGCGCTCCGGTCATCTTCGACGCGACGCATTCAGTGCAGCAACCGGGGATGGGGGAGGCGGGATCGAGCGGCGGCCGGCGCGAGTTCATTCCGTCACTCCTGGCCGCGGCCGCTGCGGCGGGCGCGGACGGGTTCTTCCTGGAGACCCATCCCGAGCCTGATCGCGCGCTGAGCGACGCCGCCAGCCAGTGGCCGCTCGACCGGCTGCCGGAGCTGTTGAACCGCACGCTCGACCTCTGGGCCCGGGCGCATGGAGATTGACGCGGCGAAAGCGTCCCGGGTCAGGATCCTGGCCCTGGATGTGGATGGGGTGCTGACGGACAACGGCATCTGGGTCGGACCCGTCGCCGGCGAGCGGGTTGAGCTCAAGCGCTTCGACATCCAGGACGGGCTGGGCTTGATGCTGCTCCGCACCGCCGGGATCCCGGTGATCTGGTTGAGCGGCCGCCGTTCCGCGGCGACCGAGATGCGGGCGGAAGAGCTGAACGTGGATGAGGTGCTCCAGGTCCCCGGCCCGGCCAAGCTCGAGGCGTTGAGCACGGTGCGCTCGCGGCGCGGGCTCGCGTGGGAAGAAGTCGCCTACGTCGGCGACGACCTCGCGGACCTCCAGGTGATGCGGCGGGTGGGGCTTCCCATCGCGGTCGCGAACGCCGTCCCCGAGATCCGAGCGGTGGCTGACTGCGTGACCAGCACCCCGGGAGGACACGGCGCCGTGCGGGAGATCGTGGAAGCGCTGCTCAAGGCGCGGGGGGTGTGGGCCGAGATGCTCGAGCGCTATTTCGCCGAGCGCATGAGGCGGAATGCCTGACGCCGCCGGGCTGGTCGAGCTGGGCCGGCGCGTCCTTCGCCTGGAGGCGGACGCGGTCTCCGCGGTGGCGGACCGGCTGGACGAGCGGTTCGACCGGGCGGTCCGCCTGTTGGCCGCGGCCAGCGGGCGCGTCATCGTCTCCGGGGTCGGCAAGTCCGGGCTGGTCGCGCGGAAGGTCGCTGCGACGCTCACGTCCACCGGGACACCGGCCAGCTACCTGCACCCGATCGACTCGCTGCACGGCGATCTCGGGATCGTCGGGCGAAACGACGTCGCGATCGTGCTGAGCAAGAGCGGAGAGTCGCAGGACCTGTTCGGGCTGGTCGGCTCGCTCCAGCGGCTCGGCGTGCCGATCATCGCCATCACCGGGGCGCTGGATTCTCCGCTGGCCCGGGTCGCGGCGGTGGTGCTCGACGGCTCGGTGGCCGAGGAGGCCTGTCCCCACGACCTGGCCCCCACGGCGAGCACGACGGCTGCCCTAGCCGTGGGCGACGCGCTGGCCGTGGTCCTGCTGGAGCTCAAGGGGTTCCGCCGGGAGGATTTCGCCGCGTTTCACCCGGGCGGCAGTATCGGACGCCGGCTGCTGCTTCAGGTGCGCGACGTGATGCTCCCGCCGGGCCGGGTCCTGCCACCTACCGCAACGATGCGTGACGCGGTCGTGAGTCTGGCGCGCGACCGGGGTCTCGCAATGATCGGAACCGATGGACTGCTCAGCGGGGTGCTCACTACCGGTGACCTCACCCGGCTGGCCGAGCGCGATCCCGACTTTCTCGGCCGGCCGGTGTCGCAGGTGATGACGCGCACACCGAGGACCACCGCCCCGGACGACCTGGCCGCGGCCGCGGTCGGCTCCATGGAGCGGCACGGCGTCATCGTCCTGCCGGTGGTCTCCGACGGAGGCAGGATCGAAGGCGTGGTGCACCTGCACGACCTGATGCGGGCGGGGGCGGTGTGAGGGAGGGCGGAACGGCGCGAGGGCGGAACGCCCTCGCGGCAGCCGCGATCCTCGCCATGGCCGCGACCTCGGGCTGCGAAGACTCCGGCGCGCGGCCGACCACCACGATCCAGGCGCCGGACAGTGCCGACCAGGTGCTCGAGGGGTTCTCGCATTATGTGACCAGCGACGGCATCCGTCGGAGCCGGGTGGAGGCGGACACCGCGTATTTTTACGAGGGGACCCAGATCACCAACCTCACCAACCTGAAGGTGACGTTCTACGACCTGAAGGGCGCGGAGAGCTCCACCCTCACCGCCAAGCGCGGCGTGTACCGCTGGCAGGACGGCTCGATGGAAGCGAACGACAAGGTGGTGGTGGTATCCCCCGACGGCCGGAGGCTGGCCACCGAGCGGCTGCGCTACGACGACGGGACCAACCAGATCTCCACCGACCGCCGCTTTACCTTCGATCGCGGCGAGGAGCACTTGGAAGGGAACAGCTTCCGCTCGGATCCCGACTTCCGCAACGTGGTCACCGACCGGCCCCGAGGCGTCGCGGGCGACGGCATGCTCCTGCCGGGACAGGAGGGCAAGCCGTGAGGTGGCATGGGTGGCCGGTCGCCGCTGCTGCCGCGGTCGTATGTCGCCGGTCCGCTCGCCGGCCAGAGCCAGCGTTGCGTCTTCCAGATCGACAACGTGGAACGGCAGGGCAGCGTGCTCGAGACCCCCCAAGGCACCAACTACTTCGCCGGCGGCAACGTGCAGCTGAGTTGCCGGGGCACCAAGATCTCGATGCAGAGCGACAGTGTGGCGGCGTACGGCGGGAACGTGGTGCAATTCATCGGCCGGGTGAAGTATCGCGACTCCACCCTGACGATGGATGCCGATCGCGGAACCTATCACAAGAACCGGGAGCGCTGGGAAGCCCGGGGCAGGGTCACCACCCAGAATCTCACGACCGGCTCCACGCTCACCGGCCCGTCGTTGGACTATCTCCGCGTGGTGAAGGGGGTCCGAGACACCCTGGAGATGTACGCCACCGGCCGGCCCAAGATCCAGTACTTCCCGACCGACTCCGGCGGGAAGGCGGCGGAGCCCTACGTGATCGTGGGCGATCGGGTCCGTTTCAAGGGCGACGATCGGATCTTCGCGGGTGGCAAGGTGACGGTGGACCGCAGCGATTTTACCTCCCGCTCCGACTCGCTTCGGCTGGATACGGGAGCCGGAAGCGACGGCGCCCTTGTCGGCGGTCGGCCCGTGCTCCGAGGTCTCGGAGCCGACAGCTTCTCGATCACCGGCAACCGAATCGACCTCAAGCTCGATCGACGGGATCTCACGTACCTGCTGGCCAAGGGGAACAGCCGCGCGATCAGCAAGGAGTGGGATCTCGTGGCGGACACCATCGCGCTCGACGTGAACCGGCAGAAGCTGGAGCAGACGCTGGCCTGGGGCGATAGTGTACGCCCCTCCGCGACGTCGCCCAGCTATGCCATGAAGGCCGATTCCCTCGCCCTCGACACGCCGGGACAAAAGCTCCGTGAGGTCCGAGGCTTCGGCAAGGCATGGCTGGGGGGGACCGTCCACGAGCCCACCAAGGAGCGTGACTGGATGCGCGGGGATACGATCGTCGCCCGGTTCGCCAGCCGTGACTCCGCCGGCGCCCAGCGCGCCGCGCTGAGCCGGATCGATGCCCGCAAGGCCGCCCAGTCCTACCACATCGAGCCGAATCGTCAGTCCCCCGCACGCCCCTCGATCAACTACGCCCGCGGTGACGCCATCACGGTCACGATGAAGGACAGCCTGGCCGCCGGAGGCGGCGTGGATCGGGTGGACATCCGTGGGCAAGTGGACGGGATCCAGCTCGAGGCGGCGAGCGACTCGGTAGCCGCCCCGCCGGATTCGACCCCTGAAGCGCGAGCCGGCCGATGAGCGCCCCGGAGTGGATCGCTACACTCGGCGACCGCGATCCCTCGGTCCCCATCGCCCTGGCGGCGATCACCCGGGCGGCTGGCACGTCCGACCTGGTGGACTTCAGCGACCTGGTGATGACTTACCGGGAAGCGCACATCGCTTGCCATCGCGCGCTGCACGGCCCGGCGCAGGTCGAGATCACCGGCGACGAGGTGCGCGACCACCTCACCCGATCGGTCCTGCCCCGGCTCGCCACCGAAGGGTGGATTCTCGACCCGCCGGGGAGCGACTGGAACCCGGTGAAGCCGCGGGTTCCCTGGTGGGGGCAAACCCCCGAGGCGCGGCAGGTGGTGTACGAAGCCTTGCTCGAGGCGGCACGCCGGGCGGCCCAACGCGCGATACCCGTTACTCCGCAGGCGTCCTCCGCGAGCGTGCTGGAGGGGATGGACCTCCTCAAGAGCTTCAAGGGCAGGCGGGTGGTGAACCAGGTGACTGTGCGGGTCCAACAGGGTGAGATTGTAGGACTGCTGGGCCCGAACGGGGCGGGAAAGACCACGACGTTCTACCTTATTACGGGCCTGATCCGGCCGGACGACGGCCGAGTCCTGCTCGACGGGCAGGATCTCACCCGGGCGCCGATGTATCGCCGCGCGCGGGAAGGGATCGGGTATCTTGCCCAGGAGCCTTCGATCTTTCGCCGACTGACGGTCGAGGAAAATATTCTGGCTATCCTGGAGATGGGCGACCTTGGCCGAGCCGAGCGGCACCGGCAGCTTGATCGGATGCTGGACGAGCTGTCCATCAAGCATCTCCGCCGCAGCAAGGCGTACTCGCTGAGCGGCGGGGAGCGGCGCCGGCTGGAGATCACCCGCGCGCTCGTCACCGAGCCCAAGTTCATGCTCCTCGATGAGCCGTTCGCCGGCGTGGACCCGATCGCCGTGCACGACATTCAGACCATCGTCGCCGGGCTGCGCCATCGCGGCATCGGTGTCCTCATCACCGACCACAACGTCGAGCAAACACTCGACATCGTCGACCGGGCCTACATCATGTTCGAGGGCAAAGTGCAGGCATCGGGAAGCGTGCGTGATCTGGTCTACGACGATCGCGTCGCTCAGCTCTATCTGGGACCGACCCTCACCGCGCGCCTGCGCGCCCGGCTGGAGGCGGTGGCATGAAAACCGGCCTTTCGCAGCACACCAGTCTCCGCCAGGAGCTGCGGGTCAATCCGCGCCTGTATCAGGCGATGGACATGCTGTACATGCCCATGATGGACCTGCAGCAGCATCTCAAGCAGGAGCTGCTCTCCAACCCCTTCCTCGAGCTGCTGGAGCCCGAGGAGGAGACGCCGGAGCAGAAGGACTCGGAGCAGGAGAAGGAACAGAAGGAGAAGGAAGAGGAGATGGACTGGGAGGAGATCCTTCTCAACGGCTTCGAGGTGGGCGGAACCCGGGAGCAGTTCGAGCAGCTGGAGTACACCGAGCCGGTCACGGTCGAGACCAAGGACCTGATCGACCACCTCCGCGAGCAGCTCCAGATGCTGACCTTGACCCCGCGGCAGCTCCTTCTGGCCGAGGAGTTCCTCGGCAACATCAACGAGGAAGGCTATCTCGCCGCCTCCCTGGAGGAGATCCGCGGCTCGGTGAATCAACTGGTGGCCGCGCACGTCAGGGGTGAGGCGGGCGAGGAGGGCGGGGAAGAGCCGGGCGCCGCCGAGGCCGACGCCGGCCCGCCGGCCGCCGAAGTCGCGGCCGCCGAGGGGCAGCCCGACACGCACTTGTCGGCCGACCTGCCGTCGCCGCCCTACTACTCGATGGCCGAGATCGAGGAAATGGTGGGGATCATCCAGAAGCTCGATCCGCCCGGCATCGGTGCCCGCGACCTCCGGGAATGCCTCCTGATCCAGCTCCGTGAGGACAAGAACATCGACTCGCTGACGTTCCGCCTGGTGGACGAGGCGTTCCCGGATCTGATCGCCCACCGGTGGAACGACCTCGCCAAACGCTTCGGGGTGGATCCGGCCTCGGTGCAGGGCGCGGCGGACGGACTCGCCAAGCTCGATCCGAAGCCGGGACTCAAGTACTCCAGCCAGAGCGACGGCTACATCATCCCCGACCTCATCGTGGACAAGATCGGCACCCGCTACCAAGTGTTCCTCAACGACACGGGAATGCCCCGGCTCCGGCTCAGCCGGTCATACCAGGAGATCGCGCGCGACAAGAAGAAGATGACCCCCGAGAACCGGGAGTTCATCGCGTCCAAGATGAACAGCGCGAACTGGATGATCCAGGCGATCGAGCAGCGCCGGCAGACGATGCTCAAGGTGATGAACTTCATCGTGGACCGGCAGCGCGACTTCTTCGAGAAGGGGATCGAATACCTCAAGCCGCTGACGCTTCGGGAAGTGGCCGAGGTCATCAACATGCACGAGTCCACGGTCAGCCGGGTGACCAACGAGAAGTACGTGCAGACACCCCGCGGCGTGCTGCCGCTCAAGTTCTTCTTCTCCAGCGCGCTCTCCACGGCCTCGGGCGAGGAGGCCAGCGCCCGCTCGATCCGCGCGAAGCTGCAGAAGATGGTGGGTGAGGAGGACAGCGGGAAGCCGCTCACCGACCAGCAGATCGTCCACCTCTTTCAAGAGCAGGGCATCCAGATCGCGCGGCGCACCGTCGCCAAGTACCGGGATCAGCTGGGGATCCTGCCGGCGCGCATGCGGAAACGGGTATGACCCTTCCTGCCGAGGCGCTGGATGTCAGCGTCCTGGTACCGGCCAAGGACGAGGCCCCCAACCTTCCCGAGTTCGTCCGGCTCTGCGCCGAGGCACTCGCCCCCGCCGGATTTTCCTTCGAAGTCGTGATCGTGAACGATGGATCCCGCGACGAGAGCGCGCGGGTGCTGCGCGACCTGGAGCGCGAGTACCCGTTCCTCCGCGTGGTGACCCACCGGCGGCAGCGCGGCATCGCCGACGCCCTGCGGTCCGCCGGCGACGTGGCCCGCGGCGATGTCTTCGTCTTCTATCCTGCGGACCTCCAGTATCTGCCCGCCGATATCCCCGGACTGGTGGCCCCGATCCTCCAGGGGCGGGCCGACATCGTGACCGGCACCAAGCAGGGCAAGTACGAGCGGGCCTTCGTCTCCCGGGTCTACAACGCGCTCTGCCGGTGGCTCTTCGGCGTGCGGGTGGCCGACCTGAACTCGGTGAAGGCCTATCGCCGGGAGGTGATGCTCAACGTTCCCCTGCGCCCCGACTGGCACCGCTACATGGTGGTGATCGCGGCGGCCGACGGCTTCCGGCTCGATGCCCTCCCCGTGCCGCTTTACCCGCGAAAGGCCGGCATCTCCAAGTTCAACTGGCGGCGGATCCCGGTCGGCGTCTTCGACCTCGTCTCGGTGTGGTTCCAGCTTCGCTTCGGCAGGAAACCGATGCTGTTTTTCGGCGTCGCCGGCGCCATCCTGTTCCTGATCGGCCTCTCGGCCGGCGTGACCGCCCTGGTCCTCCGGTTCGGCTACGGCATCGGCTTGCGCCCCCTTCTCAATCTGGTCGAGACCATGGTCATCAGCGGCATCGTGCTCTTCGGGTTCGGCCTCCTCGGCGAGATGATCGCCGGTATGCAGGAGGAAACCCGGGAAGTGGCCCGCGCCCTGGCCCGCCTCGAAAAACTCGACATGCGGGATTGAGCGGTGCGGGTAGTCTTCCTCACCCACAACTATCCCCGCTGGGCCGGCGACGTATCAGGCGCTTTTCTCGCGACGCTCGCCCGGGCCCTGGCGCGTCGCGGCGTGTCGGTGCGCGTCGTGGCGCCGAGCGACGGGGGGCGGGGAGGCGAAGAGGAGCTCGACGGCATCCCGGTGCGTCGGGTCCGGTACGCTCCGGCAGGAGCCGAGACCCTGGCCTACCGGGGAACCATGCAGGCGGCGCTGAGGGCGCCCGCCGGCCTGGGAGCGCTCGCCGGCCTCTGGCGCGCCCTCCGGCGCGCCGCCAGGGAAGAGGCCGCCGCCGGGGCCGACCTCTTTCATGCCCACTGGTGGGTGCCGGGCGGCCTGGCGCTGCCAAAGGGCTCGCCGAGCGTCCTCACCGTCCATGGGACCGACGCCGCTCTCCTCCGGCGCTCGCGCATCGCCCGAACGCTCGCTCGGCCGGTGTTCCAGCGCGCCAGCGTGGTGACTGCGGTCTCCCGCGAGCTGGCCGGGTGGGTACAGACGGGGGCTGGGCGCTTCGTGGACCCCGCGCACGTGCAGCCGATGCCGGTGGACACCAGCGGCCATCCGTGGTCCGTCGGGGGCGGCGGGGCGGTGGTCATCGCCCGGCTCGTCGCCCAGAAGCGGGTGGACCTGGCCATCGAGACCGTCGCCTTCATGGCCTCCTGCGGCCACGAGCTGCCACTCACCGTGGTCGGGGACGGCCCCGAGCGCGGAGCGCTCGAGCGCCTGGTCGAGAAGCTCGGCGTGAGACCGTTCGTGCACTTCGCCGGCGCGGTCCCTTCCGTCGAGGTCCCTCGCTATCTGGCGAAAGCGGACCTCATGATCTTTCCGGCTCAGGGCGAGGGTTTCGGCCTGGTCGCCGCCGAAGCATTGATGGCCGGCGTGCCCGTGGTGGCGTGCTGGGACGGTGGCGGCGTGCTGGACGTGGTGCCGCCGAACGGCGCGGGCCGGCTCACCCTGCCCGCGCCCGAGGCGATGGGCGACGCCATCCTCGGCCTCCTCTCCGAGCACGACCGGAGGGACATGGCGAGGCTGGTGGGTGAGTCGTGGCGTGCCCGTCTCGACCCTGACCACGTCGCCGAGATCTGCGAAGGATGGTATCGCGAGGCCTTGGGTGAGTGATCGCCGCATCATCCGGCTCCTGCAGTGGCTCCTCGGACTCGCGATCGTCGGCTTCGCCACCCGTTCCCTGGTGCGGAATTGGGAAGAGCTCCGGGCGCAGCCATTGGAGTGGAAGGTCGAGCCTGGCTGGATCCTCCTGAGCGCGGTCGTCGTCTGGCTGATGTATGCGCTGCTCATCGCGGCTTGGCGGCGGATGCTCACGGCATGGGGACGAGGTCTCGATCCTTGGTCCGCCGCCCGCATCTGGACCGTCTCCAGCCTCGGGAAGTACCTCCCCGGAAAGGTGTGGGCGGTCGCGGGAATGGCGGTGATGGCGCAGCGCGCGGGCATCGGCGCCGGGCCGGCCACCGGCTCGGCGGTCATCCTCCAGGTGCTGGCGATCGGAACCGGCGCCGCGGTCGTCGGTCTCACCGGTTGGGGCGCGCTTCGGGCTGCATACCCGGGCGCGGCCACGGGACTGGCCGTCTTGCTTGCGGCTTCCGTGGGAGGCGTTGGGCTGCTCCTCTGGCCGGGGCTGGTGAACCGCGTGCTTCGAATCGCCGCGCCCAACGCCGGCCCGGTGACGCCGCCCGCGGGAGCGGTGGCATTCGGGATCGTGGCCAACGCCGCGGCCTGGATGGGGTACGGCGTGGCCATGTGGCTCCTGGCGCGGGGTCTCCTCCCCCATGCCGGACTGGGCCTTCTCCGGGCAACCGCCGTCTTCACCGCATCCTATCTGGCGGGATTTCTCGCCCTCTTCGCGCCTGGTGGGATCGGCGTCCGGGAAGGAGTATTCATACTGATGTTGCAGGGACCCATCGGCATCGGCGCCGCGACGGCGCTCGCGATCGCCTCGCGCCTGCTGCTGACTGTCACCGAGCTGGGGGCCGCGGCTCCGTTTCTGCTTTTCCCTCGGGGGAGGCCGCGTGTCGTCCACTGATCAATCTCAGGAGGTACTCGAGCCTCGGCACCCTAAACTGTTGGCCCTCTGCGTCTTCACCGTTGCAGCGATGACGCTGTGCTGGCCGATGCTGGGCGGCGGTTTCCTCCTGGGCGACGACCAGTACGTGGCGGGCTACAGCTTCCGTCTCTTCGGCGCGGAGATGTTTCGCAGGACCGGCGACATTCCTCAATGGAATCCCTATCTGTTCGGCGGCCTGCCGTTCATCGCGGCGATGCACGGCGACATCTTCTATCCCACCGCGTGGCTCCGCTGGATCCTGCCGATGGATACGGCGATGAATCTCGGGTTCGCGATGCATCTGGTGCTCGCGGGATTCGCGATGTACCTGCTGCTCCGGGCGTTTCAGGTGGGGTGGGCCGGGGCGCTCGTCGGAGGGTTGGCGTACGAGCTGACCGGGATCGTCGCGTCGCTGGTGAAGCCCGGACACGACGGCAAGCTCTTCGTCTCCGCGCTCGCGCCGCTTGCGTTTCTCGCACTGTTGCGGGCGATCCGGGGCCGAAATCCCGCCGGGTACGCCCTGTTCTCCTTGATCGTCGGCCTCTGCATCCTCAGCCCGCAGACCCAGATGGCGTACTACCTGCTCGTCGCCTGCGGTCTATGGACCATCTATCTCTGCTGGTTCGATCCCGATCGGCCGCCGGGAACCCGTCCGCCGGTCGCCATGGCCTTCGCTTTGGCGGCTGTCGGCCTCGGAGTCGCGGTGGCGGCCATCCAAGTGCTGCCTTTCCTGGCGTACATCCCGTTCTCGCCTCGCGGCGAGGGGGGACCGAGCGGCGGCTGGGAGTACGCGATCGGCTACTCGATGCCGCCGGAGGAGCTGCTGACCACAGTGCTGCCCCAGTTCAACGGAATGCTGGAGAAATACTGGGGGCGCAGCTACTTCAAGCTGCACACCGAATATCTGGGTGCGGTGGTGGTCGCACTGGCGGCGATCGGGATCGGCGACCGCTCCCGAACCCGGCTGATTCGAGGCCTCGGCGTCATCGCGATTCTCTTCCTGTTCGTCGCATTGGGCGGTTACACGCCGTTCTACCGCCTGTGGTACGAGGTCATGCCGATGATGAAGAAGGTCCGCGCTCCCGGCATGGCCTTCTACCTCGTCGCGCTTCCGCTGGCGGTCTACGCCGGATTCGGTGCCGAGCGCCTGCTGAAGCGCGTGGTGTCGCCGAGGGCGCTGACCCTACCGCTCTCGATCCTGGGAGGACTCGCCCTGCTGGGCGTGGTGGGCGTGCTCGAGAGCATCGCGACGGCCTTCGTGCCGGCCGAGCAGGCGCAACGGCTCGCGGCGAATGGCCCGGACATTCGGACCGGTGCTTTCCGACTGCTGCTGATGGTCGCGGCTTCCGCCGCTGTGTTCTGGGCCATCTGGGCAGGAAGACTCCGTCATTACGCCGCCGCCGCCGCCCTCGCCGCGATCGTTGTCGTGGACCTGTGGAGCGTCGATCGGAATTTCTTCGATTTCAGGCCGCCCGCCGCTGAACTCTTCGCCAAAGATCCGATCACGACGAGGCTGGGGCAGGAGCCCAAGCCCTTCCGTGTACTCGATGCCGGGGTCTATCCGGGCTCGGTGCTGATGGCCTACGACATTCAAAGCGTGCTGGGCTATCATGGGGTCGAGCTCAGATTCTACGACGATCTGCTCGGCGGAAAGAACCAGTGGCGCAACTTGGGGAGTCCGAATCTTCACGACCTCCTCGCGGTTCGCTACCTGATCCTTCCGGACTCGCAGCAGGTGCCGGGCTTCCACGCCGTTGCCGGCCCCGTTCCCACGAGCCACGGATCGACCGGCCTCCTTTACCGTCGGGACACGTTGCCCGCTTACGTGCGAGTCATTCCGGCGGCCGCGAAGCTCCCCGAGGACCAGCTGGTGCCGACGGTCATCGATCCTCGCTTTCCGCTCAACGACGTGGTGCTTCTGCCGGACAGTGCTTCGGTCTCGCCGGACCCGATCCGCGGAAGAATCCCGGACACCACAGGGGTGCGGGCGACGCTCACCGAATGGCAGCCGGGAAGCATGCGGATCGCGCTGACGGGAAGCGATACGAAGCCCAGGTATCTGTTGGTGAGCGAGACCTGGTACAAGGACTGGTCTGCGCGGGTCGACGGTACCCCGGCGGCCGTCCATCGAGGGGACCACGCACTGATGACGATCGTGATTCCACCCGGGGCCAAGGAAATCGCGCTGGACTTTCAATCGCGGGAGTACGCGCGGGGGAAGCTCGTCAGCCTGCTTGCGCTCCTGGTGATCGCCGGGCTGTCGGCCTGGACCGTCGTGGCGCGCCGTCGGCAGGGGCTCGCCCCTGGGCTGCCGTCCAATGGCTGAGCGGGCCCTGGTGGTCGTGCCGACGTACAACGAGGCCATGAACCTGCCGCTGATCGTGCCGCAGATCCTGGCACAGGATCCCCGGATCGACCTGCTGGTGGTGGACGACAACTCGCCCGACGGCACCGGACAGATGGCCGACGCGATGGCGGTGACGGAGCCTCGGGTCCACGTCTTGCACCGGCCCGGGAAGGGCGGCCTCGGCAAGGCCTACCTCGCCGGGTTCCGGTGGGCGCTGGAGCGGGACTACGAGTTCGTCTTCGAGATGGACGCGGACTTCAGTCACGACCCTAAGTTTCTGAGCGTGTTCCTGGACGCGGCCCAGGACGCCGACCTGGTCATCGGGTCGCGTTACAAGACCGGGGTGAATGTCATCAACTGGCCGATCTCGCGGCTGCTGTTGTCTCTGGGCGCGAACCAGTACGCCCAGTGGGTCACCGGGCTCCCGATCGTGGACTCGACCGGAGGGTTCAAGTGCTTCCGGCGCCGGGTGCTGGAGGCCATCGATCTGGAGCGGGTGCGCTCCAACGGGTACTCGTTCCAGATCGAGATGAGCTTCCGGGCCTGGAAAAAGGGCTTCCGCCTGGTGGAGATTCCTATCGTCTTCACCGACCGGGTCGAGGGACAGAGCAAGATGAACAAGCGGATCGTGCGAGAGGCCATCTGGATGGTGTGGTGGCTGCGTCTCAAATCCCTGGCGGGGCAGCTATGAGGGGGACGATCATCTACAAGATGACCGGCTCGGGCAACGACTTCGTCATGCTCGACGGCCGGTTCACCTCGCCCGAGCGGTGGCCGGCCACCCGTGTGGCCGCGATCTGCGATCGCCGCGCCGGGGTCGGGGCCGACGGCCTGGTGATTCTCACCCCGGACGCCCCCGGCCGGGTTCGGATGGCGTACTGGAACTCCGACGGCTCGCGGGCCGCCATGTGCGGAAACGCGGCGCTGTGCAGCGCCAGACTCGCGGTATACCTGGAGCTCGCCGAGCCGGGTGAGCTCTGCCTGCTGACCGACGCCGGCGTGGTGCCGGCCCGCAGCAACGGGGCCGGGGACGGTGCCGAGATCAAGCTGCCGGACGTCGAGGTGCCCAGCGCGGTACCGGGTCTGGAGCCAGGGGCCGGCGAGCGATGGCAGGCATTCGGTACGGTCGGGGTGCCGCATCTCGTCGTGCGGGTGGACGACATCGAGCGGATAGACGTCATGGCTCGAGGCCACGCCCTCCGCTTCGATCCGCGTCTCGGCGAGGCCGGCGCCAACGTCAACTTTGTGGCCCCGGGCTTGGAGGGCGAGTCATGGGCTATCCGGACCTATGAGCGCGGCGTCGAGGCCGAGACGCTGGCATGCGGCACGGGCACTGTGGCCGCCGCGATCGCCTTGGCAGTCCGAGGGGAAGCCTCGCTCCCGGTCAAGTTCCGCAGCAGGGGAGGGCCCCACCTCCTGGTCCGCGCTCAGCTGGCCGAGGGGCGGGCACATGACCTCTGGCTCGGCGGCCAGGGCCGTCTTTTGTTCCGTGGGGTCTGGGAAGGGATCTGAGGAAAGGTTTTCCACCTGCTGGGCCGGCTGTTACAACCTCAAGTACACCAGCCATTTACCAGAGACATCGTGATCGGGGGCAGGGTTTCTCCACAGTTTTCCCCACGGCTACTTAACATAACATATCTTATACGTCGTTTGTGGAAGCCACTAGAAAAGGGCCCGCTGAGGGCCCTTTTGATTAGCCCTTCCCGACTCTACAGCTTCCCGTCAGTAAGCTCGGCCAGGCGGACCTTGGCCTCCGTGAAGCTCGAGCTCTTCGGATGGCGCTCGATGACCTCGCGGTACGCCGCCTCGGCCTCCTTGGTCTTGCCGGCCGACCGATAGGCCCGCCCCGCGTCGATCAGGTATCTGGCCTTCAGATAGTCCAGATCGGCCGACTTCGAGGCGTTTCGGAAGGCCTCCGCCGCTTCCCCGGGCCGCTTGGAGTTCTCCAGCGCGGTGCCCAGGAGGCCGTAGGCCGGCGCCAGATACTGTTTCGGCGGCTTCTTGGCCAGGAAGTCCCGAAGCCCGACCGCCGCCAGCTCGCCCTGACCGTTGACCAAGCGGACCGAGTTAAGGGTGATCACCGCCTCGGTCGCCGCATCGGTGCCCCGATAGGTCTCGATCAGCCGCTGGAGCTCGCTGGAGGCCAGCGGCAGGTTACCCGCCTCGGCGGTGGCCCGCGCCTGGTTGAGGCTTCGGGCGGCAAACTCCTCTTTCCGCCGGTTGCTGGTCCAGATCACCCAGCCGAGGACGGCCAGCAGTGCCACCGCCACCACCACTCCTCCAAACAGACGCCTCTTATCGCGATACCAGGTGCTGGGTGTCGCCGCCGTGGTGGTCTGTCCTCGAGTTGTCGCTTCTACCATCGTTGCCATGTCGGTCACAAGTGAGGTTGAAAACTGTCCCGGTCGAGCTCCGGACGTCCGAGTGCCCCCGGCGTGACTCGAACACGCGGCCAACAGTTTAGGAAACTGCTGCTCTATCCATCTGAGCTACGGGGGCCGGGATCACCTTCTCCGCAGCCTGTAAACATGGCATGCCGGGCGGTGTTCGGGCAACCTGGCGCCCGGTGTGCACCACAGGCTCACACGGCGGCGACCATGTGGCTCGGCGCTCCGTCGAGCCGCTCCCGCCCCTTCAGAAACGAGATCTCCAGCAGAAACGACCACCCGATCACCTCGGCCCCCAGCTTTTGGGCCAGCAGTCCGGCTGCCCTCGCCGTTCCCCCCGTCGCCAGCACATCGTCGACGATCAGGGCCCTGCTTCCAGGTCCCAGCCCGTCCCGGTGGCCCTCGAGCGAGTCGGTCCCATACTCCAGCGCATACTCCTCGGCCACCCGTTCCCACGGGAGCTTCCCCGGCTTCCGGAGCGGGACGAAGCCCGTTCGAAGCGTGGTCGCCACTGCCCCGCCGAGGATGAACCCTCTGGCCTCGATCCCGACGACGTGGGTGACTCCAAGAGCGCCGAACGGTTCCGCCATTCCTATGATCACGTCGTGCAAGAGTGAGGCGTCGCCGAGAACCGGCGTGATGTCCTGGAAGACGATTCCGGGCTTGGGGTAGTCCTTGATGGGTCTGAGGGCGTGACGGACGCGTTGCTCCAACGTCATGGTGGCGTTCATCGGATGTCGAAGCTCCTGGAGGATACGGTCTCGTCCACGTCGTCCTGTCGTTCCAGCCATTCCACCTGCGCGTGAGCGGGCCCCGCGCGCAGCAGCTCCTCCAACCGGGCGATCGCCTCCGCGCCGCCTCCCGCGGCGACGACCTCGACCCGCCCGTCCGGCAGGTTCCTGGCATACCCACCGAGGCCGAGGCCGCGCGCGTGCCGGGCGACGAACCAGCGGAACCCCACTCCCTGGACCTGGCCGGAGACGAGAAACCGTGTCGTCACGCCGGCCGGCTCCGTCTTGCCCGGAGCGTCTCGACCGCGATCGGCAGCACCGAGAGCGCGATGATGGCGAGGATCACCAGGGTGAAGTTCTTCCGCACCGCGGGTATGTTGCCGAAGAAGTAGCCCGCCGGCACGAAGAGCCCGACCCAGAGCACCGCGCCAACGACATTGTAGGTGATGAATTTCGGGTAGCTCATCGCCCCGACGCCGGCGACGAACGGCGCGAAGGTCCGGATGATCGGCACGAAGCGCGCGAGGATGACCGTCTTTCCACCGTGCTTCTCGTAGAACGCGTGGGTGCGGTCGAGATAGTCCTTCCGCAGGAACTTGACGTTGCCGCTGAACGCCTTGGGTCCGATCCAGGCCCCCACCCAATAGTTCACCGTGTCGCCCAGAATGGCCGCCGCGATGAGCATGACGACGAGCAGCCACAGGTCGAGCGAACCCAGCGCGGCGAAGGTTCCGGCCGCGAAGAGCAGTGAGTCGCCCGGGAGGAATGGTGTCACCACCAGCCCGGTCTCCGCGAAGACGATGAGAAAAAGGATGAGGTGGGTCCACACGCCGTAGTCGGCGATGATCCGACTCAGGTGCTGGTCGAGGTGAAGGAAGAGGTCGAGGACGGACCGCAGCAGATCCATGCAGGTCTCCGAAGACTTTAACGAAAGCCGAACTCGCCGAGCAGCGGCACGAACCGCACATCGGCCACGGTGGTGCTGCGGAGCTCGTCGCCCTCGCGGCGAACCAGCGTGAGCGTCTGGTTGTCGCGATCGCCGAGCGGGATCACCATGCGGCCCCCCTGGGCGAGCTGCTCCACCAGCGGAGCCGGGACCTCGGGCGAGGCCGCCGCCACCAGGATCGCATCGTAGGGGGCAAAGGGCCGCCAGCCGAGCGTGCCGTCACCCACGAGAACGGTGACATTTCGGATGCCGGAGGCGGCCAGCGCCTCGCGGGCCCGCTGAGCCAGGGCTGGGATCCGCTCCACGCCAAACACCGCGTCGCAGAGCATCGCCAATAGGGCGGTCTGGTAGCCGGAGCCGGCACCGATCTCCAGCACCCGCTCGCGCCCGGTGAGCTTCAACAGCTCCAGGTAGCGCGCCTGCACCCACGGCTGGGAGATGGTTTGACCGCTCCCGATCGGGAGCGCCGCGTCGTCGTACGCCCGGTGCCGCACGCTCTCTGGCACGAAGAGGTGCCGCGGCACCATGCGGATCGCACGAAGCACCGCCAGATCGCGGATGCCCTTCTGTTGCAGGGTCTCCACCAGCTGGGCGCGGTAGCCGCCGTAGCCGTCCCCCTCCCCTACCCCTCCAGCGACCATCCCCGCACTGTCTCGAGAATCGAGTAGTTGGTGAGATCCATGTGCAGCGGAGTGACCGAGATGAACCCTTCCGCGACGGCGAGGTGATCGGAGTTCTCCCCGCCGGTCCAGGTGATCGTGCCGCCGCCGATCCAGTAGATCTCCCGCCCCCACGGATCCTTCATCCGGGTGAGCGACTCCGAGAAAAAGCGGCTGCCCAGCTTGGTCACCTGAATGCCGCGCACTTCCGAGGCGGGAATCGGCGGCAGATTGATGTTGAGCAGCGTCTGCTCGGGGAAATCGGGGACGCCGACGATGCGGCGGACCAATTGCAGCAGGACGTCGTGGTAGGTGGCCATCGTCTCCGGCTGGTTGCCGGAGAACGAAATCCCGATGCCGGGCACGCCGAGGGTGACCGCTTCCATGGCCGCCGCGACGGTCCCCGAGTAGAGCACGTCCTCACCCATGTTGGGGCCGTGGTTCACGCCCGAGAACACGAAATCGGGCCGCTCCGGCATCAGCGCCTGGATCGCGAGCATGGCGCAATCGGTCGGCGTCCCGTCGATCTGCCAGGCGCCGTCGGGGCGTCTCGCCGGACGCAGCGGACGATGGAGGGTCAGCGAATGCGAGGTCCCGCTCTGCTCCCGGTCCGGCGCCACCACGGTGACGGTGCCGACCTCGCGACACACCTCGGCCAGCAGCGCCAGTCCGGGAGCGAGGATACCGTCATCATTGGTGACGAGGATATTCATGGGGGACAAGATAGTCGGGCGCGCCCCGCTCTACTTCCTCCCCCCCGAGCGGCCCGGGGGAGCCGGCGGCGGCGTGGGAGCGCTCGCCGGGGCCTTCCCGTCCAGGATCGCGATGACGGCCTCAACCGCCGCGCGTGCCTCGCCGGCCACCTCCGCCTCGAACGCCTTGCGGGCGCTGGCGCGCAGCTCGCCGGTGCGGCGGTACTGATCGATGCGCTGTCGGGCGCCGTCGATAGTGAACTTCTCGGTGTAGAGCAGTTGTTTCACCAGCATGATCAGCTCCACTTCCCGGCTCTTGTAGACCCGGTTTCCCGAACGGTTCTTCGCCGGACTCAGGAAGCGGAACTGGCTCTCCCAGTAGCGGAGCACGTGCGGCTTGAGATCGGTCAGCGAGCAGACCTCGCCGATCGAGTAGAACTCCTGCACCTGACGGGAAGTGCTCATTGCCCATGCCTCATCGCCATTGCTCCGACTTGAGTTCGCGGCCCATCAGCTCGGCGATCGCCTCGCGCGGCGCCCTGCCTCGAAACAGCACTGCGCAGACCTGCTCGGTGATCGGCAGCTCGATGCCGAGCCGCTCGCCCAGCGCGGCACCGGCGAGCGAGGTGTTCGCGCCCTCGGCCACGCTGCGGTGGGTGGCCCGGTACTGCTCGAAACTCTGCCCTTCGGCCAGCGCTACCCCGAGCGACCGGTTGCGGCTCAGACTGCCGGTCGTGGTGAGGACCAGGTCGCCCATTCCGGCGAGGCCGGCGAAGGTGAGCGGATCGGCCCCCATTGCGACGCCCAATCGGGTGATCTCCGCCAGCCCCCGGGTGATCAGCGCGGCGCGGGGATTGTGCCCCATGCCCAACCCCTCGGCGATCCCCGCGGCGACCGCGATCACGTTCTTGAGCGCACCGGCAAGCTCGACCCCGATCACGTCGAGATTGCTGTACACCCGAAAGGCGGGCGTAGCGAACACCCGCTGCGCCGCCTGGGCGGCCGCCTCGTCGCGCGCGGCGGCGACCACCGCGGTCGGCTGCCCCTCGCATACCTCCGCCGCGAAGCTCGGGCCCGAGAGCACCGAGAAACGGACCCCGGGAAGGCACTCGGCGAAGACCTGCGACATCAGCGCCAGGGTATCGGTCTCGATCCCCTTGGTGGCGCTGACCACCAGGGTCCCGGGCCGCACCGCATCGCCCAGGGTGCGGATCACGCCGCGCACGGCATGACTGGGAGGCACCGAGACGATCACCTCGGCGCCGGAGACGGCCTCCCGGGCGTCGCCCATGGCGCGGATCCTGTCGGACAGCGGCACGCCTGGGAGAAACATCGCGTTCTCCCGGGAGCGGTTCACCGTCTCGACCACCTCGGTCTCGTAGGCCCAGAGGCGCACCTCGTCGCCTTTGCGGGCGAGGAGATTGGCAAGCGTGGTGCCCCAACTCCCCGCCCCAAGCACCGCGATCCGGGTCACGGATGCGCGGGCGGCGTGGCCCGGCGGCCGAAGCGGCTCTCGGTGCCGTTGAGCAAGCGGCGAATGTTGCCGCGGTGGAGCCAGATGATCGTGGCCGCCACCAGCGCGTCGATCCACAGAATCTCGGGGCGCTCGGGTCGCTCCAGGAGGAACACGGCGAGCGGGAACACCGCGGCCGCCGCGACGCTCGCCAGGGAGACGTACCCGCTTAGCGCGACCACGGCCATCCAGACCAGCGCGGCGATTCCGATGGCGAGCGGCGTCAGTCCCAGCATCACGCCCGCCGCGGTCGCGACGCCCTTCCCGCCGCGAAAGCGTACGAAGACCGAGAAGACGTGGCCCACAATCGCCGCGATTCCGCAGGCCAGCGCGAAGAGCTGGGAGTTCGACACGCGCGGAGCGAAGAGCAGCACCGGCACGGCGCCCTTGGCGATGTCGAGGAGTCCCACCGGAACGGCGTACCGCCACCCCAGGGTCCGGTAGACGTTGGTGGCGCCGAGATTCTTGCTGCCGTGCTCGCGGAGGTCGATGCCGCGGAAGAGCCGGCCCGCCATGTAGCTGGTCGGAATCGCGCCGACGAGATACGAGGCGAGCAGCCAGAGCGCGGCGGGGGGATTCACCGCTTGGAGCCGCGGCTGGTGAACTTGAGTCGCAACGGCGATCCGGCGAACGGCCACACCTCACGGAAGCCGTTCGCGAGGTAGCGCTGGTATGACTCGGGCACGTCCAGCGGCCGGTTGCTCACGATCGCGAATGTCGGAGGCGCGGTGCCGATCTGCGAGGCGTAGAGCAGCTTGACCTCCTCGCCCGGCTTCTGGGGCGGGCCGCTGCGCTCGAGCAGAGATGCCAGCACCCGGTTCACCTCCGCCGTGGGAACTCGCTGCTCCCGTGCCTCAGCCACCTCGAGGATGTGATCGAGCACCTTCCGCGCCCTCTGCCCGGTCAGCGCCGAGAGATAGACGAACGGCACATGACGGAGGAACGGTGCCTTCGCGATCAGCTCCTCCTGCCCGCGGTGCGCGGTGTTCGTGTCCTTCTCCTCGACCAAGTCCCACTTGTTCACCGCGACGACGAGTCCGCACCCGCGGTCCCATGCCTCCGTCGCGATCCGCAGATCCTGGTTGTGCAGTCCCAGGGTGGCGTCCACCACCAGCACGCAGACCTCCGCCCGCTCGACCGCGCGCTCGGTGCGGAGCGTGGAGTAGAACTCGAGATCATCCTGTACTTTAGCCTTGCGCCGTAACCCCGCTGTATCAATGAAGTTGAGATTCTTCTCCCGATAGCGCAAGAGGGAGTCGATCGCGTCGCGCGTGGTGCCGGCCTCGGCGGCGACCACGTGTCGTTCCTCGCCCAGCAGGCGATTAACCAGGGAGGACTTTCCCACGTTGGGCCGGCCCACCACCGCAACCCCGATGGTGTCCTCCGACTCCGCGGGGTCGTAGGACGGGAGCCGCTCCACCACCGCGTCGAGCAGATCGCCGCTTCCCTTCCCCACCGCCGCGCTCACGCCGAGCGGCTCGCCGAAGCCCAGCTCGTAGAAGTCGAGCTGCGCCGTGCTGCGCTCGAGATCGTCGAGCTTGTTGACCGCGAGCACGACCGCGGCCTGCGCGCGGCGCAGCCGCTCGCCGATCGCCTGGTCCACCGGGTGCACGCCGTCCTTCCCGTCAACCAGGAACACCACGACGTCCGACTCGGCAAGCGCGAACTCCACTTGTTGGCGGATGGCGCGGTCCATCGAGTCATCCGATTCCGGCACCAGCCCGCCGGTGTCCACCAGCCAGAAGCGACGGCCCTGCCATTCGGCATCGCCGAAGTGCCGGTCCCGCGTCGTTCCCGGCAGCTCGGACACGATCGCCGGACGCCCCCCCAGGATGCGATTGAACAGAGTGGACTTCCCGACGTTCGGCCGGCCCACGATGGCGACCGTCGGTTTGCTCATGCCGCGACCCCCATCTCGAGGGCGTCCGCGAAATCCTTGGAGAACCGGATCTCGACCGGCGACGCCGCGGCGAGGAGCTCCGCGCTCATCCCGTCGATGAAGAGCCCGTCGTCGTTCACCGACTCACCGGGCAGCAGCGCGAGGTCGAGATCGCCGCGACCGCGGAGCGCTTCCTGTACGTCGGCGCCCGGCAGCAACCCCGCGGTGGTGACTGAGGCGCCGAACAGGGTATTCACCACCGGCAGCAGCTCGAAGCGGGCCCCGGTGAGCCGGGTCAGCGGCTCGAGCACCATCGGCATGAGGCGGCCCATCGCCGATCCGGTGACGACGCCGATGCGACGTCCTTCCCACCCGGTGACCGCGTCGGCGCGCGCCTGGATGCGCTGTTGCAGCCACCGCACCGCGCCCACCCCATTCTCCACCTGGTCGAATCCGTCGTAGATCGCCGCGGGAGGGAGGTCCAAGTCGGCGCGCAGATAGAGCTCGTCGGCACCGAAGGCCCAATGGGTGCCCCGCTCCGCCAGCGCGATCGCGGCCCGTGCTTCGACCAGTGCGACCGCGGCGCGGCACTCCTCGGCCGTCGGTTCGCGGACCAGATGGTGCTTGCTGAACTCCGTCAGTCCGACCGGAACCACCGAGCAACCGATGATTGCCGGCCCGAACTCGTACAGCTCCCGCAGCGTCTGCCGCAGCACCTCGCCGTCATTGACGCCGGGTGACATCACCACCTGGGTGTGGAACTCGATGCCGTGCTCCGCGAACCCCCGAAGCTGCGGGAGGACGTCGGGCGCGGTCGGGTTTCGGAGCAGGTACCGGCGAATGGTGGGATCGGTCGCGTGTACCGACACATACAACGGCGACAGCCGGTACTCGATGATTCGCTCCACGTCCCGCTGCTTGAGATTGGTCAGCGTGGCGAAATTGCCGTAGCGGAAGGAGAGCCGATAGTCGTCGTCGCGGATGTAGAGCACGTCCCGAAGGCCGTCGGGCAGGCCGTCCACGAAACAGAAATCGCAGCGGTTTGCGCAGCGGCGGATCCGCGCCGCCTCGAGCGAGACACCGATCGGCTCGGCGAGCGGGCGCTCGATGTCGAACTCGATCTCCTCGCCGTCGGGCTGCCGGACATGAAGGAGGAACTGCTCTTCCGCGGTGAGGAACTCCCAATCCAGGAAATCTTCCAGCTCCCGCCCGTCCACCGAGAGCAGCTCGCTGCCCTCGCGGAGCCCGAGCTGATGGGCGATCGAATCCGGCTGTACGGCGGTAACCCTGATCATGCGTCCCCATTCCGGCGTCTGCGGCGCGAGTGCGGCAGGCGGAGAAGATCGCAGGTCAGAGGGGTAAATTCAAGGCCTACCGGTACTTCAACGCGACGCCCGGAAGTAGCTTCTCAAGTCTCCGTCGCGGTCCCCGCGCGGGAATAACCCCCATCCGGCTCCAGCATCCATGCATCGGGGTCCGCGAGCTCCCGGGTGAGCAAAGTGTCGAGCGTGGCGCGGGCGGCCTGATCCGTCACCGGTGCGACCACCTCGACTCGCCGGCGCAAGTTCCGCGGCCGCCAGTCGGCCGAGCCGATGTAGTACTCCCCCTCCCCACCGTTGCCGAAATGATAGATCCTGGCGTGCTCGAGAAACCGTCCCAGTCGGCTGACGATGCGGATCCGGTCGGAGTGGCCGGGGACGCCGGGACGAAGCGTGCAGAGGCCGCGGACGACCAGCTCGATCGTCACTCCGGCCCGAGAGGCACGGTAGAGGGCCTGGATCACCTCGGTATCCGCGAGCCCGTTGAGCTTGGCGCGAATCCGGGCCGGTCGTCCGGCCCGCGCGTGCTCGGTCTCCCGCTCGATCCGCTCGAGCAGCCATGGCAGGAGCCCATCCGGGGCCACGGCGATCCGCCGGAACGAGCCCGCTGGCCCGCGGCTCGAGCCAGTGAGCTGATTGAAGAGATCATGCACGTCGGCGCCGAGGTCGGGATCGGCGGAGAACAGCGAGAGATCGGTGTAGACCTTGGCGGTCGCGGCATTGTAGTTCCCGGTCCCGATGTGAACGTAGCGGCGCAGACCGTCCTCTTCCCGCCGGAGCACCAGGCCCACCTTCGCGTGATTCTTGAGCCCCACCACTCCGTACACCACCGTCGCCCCGGCCTCCTCCAGCCGCCGTACCCAACCGACGTTGCGGGTCTCGTCGAACCGCGCCTTGAGCTCGACGAACAGGGCCACCTCCTTCTTCCGTTCCAGGGCCCGAGTCAGTGCCTCCACGATCGGGGATCGTTCACCGACGCGATAGAGCGTGACGCGGATCGCCACCACGGCCGGGTCGTCGGCCGCGTCGGAGAAGAAGCGCGCCGTGCTGTCGGCGAACCCCTCGTACGGATGGTAGACCAGCACGTCCCGCCCCCGTAGCATGCGCCACAGATCGCGGTCCGCCGGCCACGGATTGCGCCCCTCGAAGGCCGTGAACCGGCCTCCGGAAACCGGGGCGCCCATGAGCTCGCGCAGGGCCCGCAGGTCGAGCATGCCATCGATCTCCACCAGGTCGTGCTCGCGCACAGCACCCGCGTCGGCGCCGCGCTCGAAGCGCAGCTCCCAGAGCAGCCGCTCGCGCAACGGCTGAGGCATCACCCGCTCCACCTCGACCCGCACGATCGCGTTGAGCGCCCGCCTTCCGACCGACTCCTCGATCGCCTGCAGCAGGTTTCCCGCGTCCTCGTCGGAGAGGTCCAGCTCCGCCGCGCGGGTGAGGCGGAACACCCACGCCCCCTCGACCCGCCGCTCCGGATAGACGAGGTGAAGGTTGGAGCGCACCACGTCTTCCACCGGGATGAAGTCGTTCGAGTCGGGGATCGGCAGGAACCGGGGAATCCGCTCCGGCAGCCGCAAATAGGCGAAGTGCAGGGGGCCGGTGGGGGAGTCTTGCAGGACCACCGCCAGCAGTGGCGTGAGATGCGGCATCACCGGGACCGGGAAGCCCGGACTCACGGTGATCGCGCGGGGGGTGAGCAGCGGAAAGATCTCGCGCTGGAACTGCGCTTCCAGCATCGCGCGGCTGGTGGGGGTCAGCTCCCGCCAGTCCCGGAGCCGAATTCCCGCCTCGGCGAGGGCGCTGAGACATGCGGTCAGCGTCCGGTCCTGCCGCGCGAGCAGCGACCGCACCCGGATGCCGATCGCCTCCAGGGGCGACGCGCTCGCCTCCTCGCCGGCCTCCTTCAGCGCGCCGACGTTCACCATATAGAACTCGTCGAGGTTCGCGCTCACGATCGCCAGGAAGTTGAGCCGCTCGAGCAGGGGCGTTCCCGGATCTTCCGCCATCGCCAGCACCCGGCTCTGGAACTCCAGCGTGCTGAGATCGGCGTCGAGCAGGAGCTGGGCCTCTTCGGGAGGGACCGGTGGGGGTGTCGATGGCCGGGCGCGGCGCACCCGGCTACCCGAATCGCCCGAGCGAAGCAGATCCGACCGCGTCGCCACCGCCAGCGCCGCCAGCGTCTCCGGGTCCTGAAGCCCCACCGATCCGGCCCGCGCGGTGACCTCGGACTGGGGCAGCCACTCGATGCCGTCCGCCAGCTCGCCGTCCAGCCGGAGCCGGCGCACGACCCAGACCTCCTGGAGCCGGCCCGCCGCGCCGCGCCCGCTCGCGGTGCCGAGCAGGGCGAGGTCGCCCACCGCGCTGCCGAAGGTAGCGCGGAGCAGATGCCGCGAGGCGGCCTCCCCCTGACCGTCGGCGATCGGCAGCGTCAACGTGTCGCCCTTGCGCTGGAAAGCGATGGCACCGCCGTCGAGCGCGAGCAATGTCACCGCGCGCCCCGTGCCCAGGGATCGCGCCAGCGCTTCGCCTTCGAGCGTCGCGACCATCCGTTGCGCCCGCGCCAGCTTGCTCTCGAGAATCGATCGCGTTCCCGAGACCTCCCGCATCGCCGCGGCCACCTGCGCCAGATCGGGCCTTCCCGCCCGGACTCGGCGCAGCTTCAGCTCCCAGAACTCGCGCGACAGGCGTTGATGGCGCACCGTGGCCGCGTCGTAGACCATCGCGTACCGCGCGCTCCAGGGCCACCGGCCCGCCATCATCCGGGTGGTACGCTCGATCTCGAGCTCGGCGAGCGGCTCCAGCGTCGCCGGATCCACCAGGCCCCGCAGTCGTCGGGCCGCCTCGGACTCCCCGGCCAGCGCGGCCGCCAGGTCGAGCTCGGCGACGGGCGAGCTGAAGCTCCGCCGGGGTGCGGCCAGCGTGACGGTCAGCACCCGCCGATCGTCCGAGCCGAGCCGGAAGCGACAGGTGACGTCGCGACGTGCCAGAGAGCCGTCGGCCGTGTCGTAATAAATGTCGCGGTGAAAGCCCTGGGTGGTCTCTTGTGCCTGGAGGCCGAGCGGCGGTGGGGACGCGATCAGGGTTCGGAGGAGCTCGAGCGAGGCGACGTCCCACTTTACCTCGGCCTGATGCGCATGGCTCATTCCAACCGGTCCCCCAGCTCGCCGCGAGCCACGGCGACGCGGGCCCGGATCCCACCCTCCAGCCGGGCGATCCCGGCGGCGAACACCGTATCACGGCGCACCCGGTCGAAGAGCCCCGACTCCAGGTGCCAGTAGTGCACCATCGGAGAGACGTCGGCTGCCCTCTGGAGCCACATCAAGGACCCGGCGGCGTCGCCCAGCCACGCCCGGTAGCTGGCCAGCGCCGCGAACTGTGGCACCATCGCGTACTCGCCTCGGTTCAGCAGGCCCGCGAGCGAGTCGGCCAGAACCTGTGCCTCGGCCGTGCGGCCAACCTCGTGAAGACAAATCGCCTTGGTACCGAGCCACTGCTTCAGAGGGAGGTCGGCGCAAGCCTGCGGCGTCTCCCCCCAACAGGAGCGCCTGGCCCTGAAGCATTTCGGCGATCTGGTCGCCTTTGTCGAACGCGCGCGCCCGTCGGGCCTCCTCCAGCGCGAGATCGTATTGCCGGGCGCCGAGCGCGATCGCGATGGCGGAGTGACGGACCCCGGTCGAGAGCGGGTCGAGCGCGAGCGCCCGCTGCGCCTGTTGCAGGGCTGCGTCCCATCGCCCCATGTGCTCCAGGGCGTGCGCCACGGACAGGTAGACGGCGACCGAGCCGGGCATGAGTTCCCGGGCCTGCCGCAGCGTCTGCAGCACCACGTCGTGGGGTGCGAGGCTGACCAGCAGGGCGTCGGACCGCGCCAGGTGCGCGTCGGCCAGGCCGGGATCGAGCTCCACCGCGCGATCGGCGAGCGCCAACGCCCGCGCGATGGCGACGTAGGGCTCTACCCCACCCGGAAAGCCATACACCACGTGCAGCACGTAGGCCGACGAGAGGCCGGCGTATCCCGGCGCATATCCAGAATCCGCGCGAATGGCGTCCCGGAAGGCGCGCGTCGCCCCCTCCACCGCCTCCGGTGACCGGCGCTCCAGCAGGTGGCGGCCCAGCAGGAGGGCGTCGAACGCCGCGCTCTGGGTCGGCATGGCGCTCGGCGCCATCGGGCGGACTCCGCGGATGTTACTCAGCAGCTCACCGCTCACCTTACGCGCGATTTCCTCCTGCACCCGGAAGCTGTCGGCGAGATCGCCCTCGAAGCTTCCCGACCACAGGTGGGCGTCGCTCGCGGCCTCGATCAGCTCGGCCGTGACTCGCACTCGGGATCCCTGGCGCCGCACCGAGCCCTCGACGATGTGCCGCACGCCCAGCGTCTCGGCGATCTGCGGCAGGGTGAGCGGGCTTCCCTTCAGCGCCAGGACCGAGGTCCGCGAGATCACCTTCAGGCTCTCCACCTGGGCGAGCTGGCTGATGATCTCGTCGGTGATGCCCTCGCTGAAATACTCGTCGCCGGGCCGTCCGCCCAGGTCGGTAAACGGCAGAACCGCCACCGAGGCCGAGTACGGTCCCCCCGGTCCTGTGGCGTCGCCCTCCACTCCCCCGGCGCCGGTACGCGAACATCACACCGAGCAGAATGATGGCGAGCACCGCCGCGGGGACGATCCAGCGTCCGGCGGCCGCGAGGAGTCCGTCGCTCTCGATCTCCGGTTCGGCCAGCGCCACCGCGGCACCGGCGTCGAGAGTCGCGGCAGATCGCTCAGTGCCCCGCGAAGATCCTCGGCGAGCTCGCCGGCAGACTGGTAGCGCTCCTCCGGCTGCTTCATGAGGCATCGCCGGACGATGGCGATGATGTTCTGGGGGATGTCCGGACGGGAGATGTGGACCAGCGGGGGGTCCATGGTGAGCTGCTGGGTCAGCACGCTCTTGAGGCTGGGCCCACTGAAGGCCATGCGCCCGGCGAGCATCTCGTACAGCACGCAGCCGAGGCTGTAGATGTCGCTGCGCCCGTCCACCGGCGAAGCGGCGGTGGCCTGCTCGGGGCTCATGTACGCCGCGGTCCCGATGGGAAAGCCGACCCCGGTCAGGGTGGCGCCGCCGGCCAGCCCGATCGCCCGCGCGATGCCGAAGTCCGCCACCACCGCATGCCCGTTCGAGACCAGAATGTTTTCCGGCTTGATGTCCCGGTGGACCACCCCACGGCGGTGGGCGTAGTCCAGCGCGTCGGCCACCTCCCACGCGATCGTCACCGCCTCGGTGGTGGAGAGCCGCGCGTTCGCCATGAGCCGGTCCCGGAGCGACTCCCCCTCGACGAACGGCATGACGGCGTAGAGCAGGTTGCGCGCCTCGCCCGAGTCGAGCAGGGACACGATGTGCGGATGCTGGAGCTGGGCCGTGATCCGGATCTCGCGGAGGAATCGCTCGGCGCCGACCGCGGTGGCGATTTCCGGATCGAGCACCTTGACGGCGACCTGGCGCTCATAGCGACGGTCGCGGGCGAGGTAGACGAACGCCATGCCCCCGCGGCCGACCTCCCGCTCGATGATGTAGCGGTCGCCCAGGACCTGCTGAATCTGGTTGAGGAGATCGCTCACGCGGGCTGGTGATTACCTCGTCTCGACTCCGGTGGCTCGCGCGCCCAAACGGGTCCGCAGCTCACCGGTAAGCACCGCCGCCGGCACGCTCTTCCTGAGCCTGACGCGGTACTCCAGCACCGCGCTTCCGGCGCCGTCACGCTGGGTCCCGGAGAACTTCCACTCCTTCACCTGGGTGGCGAGGACCTCCTCGATCTGCGGCCGCGCGCCCTCGGGGTCGGAGCTCTGGATCCGAACCGTCGTGTCGAGCGGTTTGGGCGGCTTGGGCGAGCCGGGCTTCCCGCCTTCGCCGACTCGGCGGCGGGCCCGGGAGGCGAGCGCCTGGAGCTGCTCGGGGGACATGGACTTCAGGATGTCGCGGTCGAGCTGGGCGACGAACGCCCCGGTGCGGTTGGCCAGCGCCAGCGACCGCTCGAGCCGGCGCGCGGCGCGCGGCCCCTCCAGATGCGATGGGGCGCGTCCGAAATCGGTATACCAGAAGACGATCACCAGGACGTTGAAGAGGAACGACATCACCGCCGCGGCCGACATCACCTGCACACCCGCCGCGAGCCCGACGCCGATCGCGAGGAAGATGTATACCGCGTCCTTGGTGTCCCGCAGGGTGTTGCGAAAGCTGACCGCCGCGACGATCCCGCCGAGGCTGAAGGCCAGGGCGATGCTGTTCTTCACCAGCAGCACCACGCCCGCCACGACGATCGGCAGGATGATCAGCGTCTGCACCACCGACTGGCGGAATCCCTTCTTCTGCCGCGTCAGGATGTAGACCCAGCTCACCGGCAGCATGAGGAGGAAGGCGCCGACCATGCAGAGGGCGGTGGTTATGGCGAGGGCAACGGGAGGAGCCATGGTCGGCGCAGAGGCACCCAGGGCCTCGAGCAGCGGATCGGCCTGGGAGGCGTCGGGATTGATGGCCTCGAGCCGCTGGGCGGAGAACACCGCTTCGAGGCCGGGAAAAATCTGCCAGGCCAGCGCGGTGGCCGCGGCGAGCAGCACATAATAGGCGGCGACCCGCACGACCGGTTCTTCGCTGAGCCGTGCCAGTGGCCGGCGGCCGCCATCCGTCACGTTCCACCTCCTCCGGCGATTTGGCGATGTTTGGTGCTCGAAAGATGGACCGGTCGCGAGGGCAGTCAAGGTGCCCGTGCCCATTGGCAAACCCAGTGCGGGACGTGAGATTGAGACGTTCCCCACCCTCAGATGCCCCACATGAGCGACCCCAGGCTCCTCGATCCGCGCCGGATCACGTCGCCCACCGGCGGGACGACGACCAGCGTGCCGCTTTCGGATGACTTGGCGCTCGAGGCGGCGGGGCGCCTCCGCATCGCCTGCCTCGTGTTCGCCGGGCTGTGGGTGATCGGGCTGGTGATGAATCACCTGGTCAGTCCCAACCTGGGCCTTCCCGCCGACCAGGTGATCCCGTGGCCGCCTATCGCTGACGTGCTGGCGGGCGGCTGCCTCGCGCTCTCGCTGGTGGTATATCGGTTGGCTCCGCGTGCGGCCGGCCTCGGCAACCGGCTGTACACCGTCGCCATCGCCTACCTGGTCGCGATGGCATTCGCGGTCGGCGTGATCAATCAGTGGCAGCCGCTGGCGCTCGCCGGAAGGCTGTCCTGGCTCTGCGTTCTGATCCTGATCTTCCCGTCCATCGTGCCGGCCCCGCCGCGCCAGGTACTGGTTGGCTCGCTGCTGGCCGCCTCGATGGACCCGCTGGGCTTGCTGATCGCCCGGGCCAGAGGTCTCGACCTCCCTCCGGTTGGCCTGCTGGTGTGGACCTATCTGCCGAACTACATCTGCGCCGGTCTGGCCGTGATTCCCTCCAAGATCATCACCCACCTAGGCCGCAAGGTCAGCCGGGCGCGCCAGCTGGGGAGCTATCGCCTGGTCGAGCGGATCGGCCGTGGCGGCATGGGTGAGGTATGGAGGGCCGAGCACCAGCTCTTCGCCCGGCCGGCGGCGATCAAGCTGATCGCCGGCCGTGGCATGCTGGAGGAATCGGGTCGTGTCGCGGAGGAGCGGTTTCGGCGCGAAGCGGAGGCCGCCGCGGGGCTTCGATCGCCGCACACGATTCAGCTCTATGATTTCGGCATCACTCGCGATCGCCGGCTGTACTACGTCATGGAGCTGCTGGAGGGAAGCGACCTCGAGTCGCTGGTCGCGCGCTATGGGCCCCAGCCGGCCGCCCGCGTGGCCAGTATCCTCCGCCAGGCCTGCCGGTCGCTCGCGGAGGCCCATGCCGGCGGGTTGGTGCATCGCGACATCAAGCCCGCCAATCTCCACATCGGCCGGATGGGACTGGAGTACGATTTCGTGAAGGTGCTGGATTTCGGCCTGGTGAAGGGTCAGGGTCGCGGGGAGCGGGCTGACATGCTCCTGACGGCGCCGGAATCCCTCTCGGGCACGCCGGCCTACATGTCACCCGAGATGGCCGCCGGGGAAACGGTGGACTGGAGGACAGATCTCTACGCGCTCGGCTGCGTGGGCTACTTCCTGCTGACGGGATCACTGGTGTTCGAAGGGGACAACCCGCTGCAGGTGGTGCTGAAGCACATCCAGACCGAACCGGTACCCCCCTCCGTACGGCTGGGGCGGCCGGTACCGGAGGCGTTGGAGCGGGTGATCCTCGGTTGCCTGGCGAAGGCGCCCGGTGCCAGGCCGGCCGATGCCGCGACCCTGGCGGACGCGCTCACTCTCGCCGGGGCGGACGATTGGACCCAGCGTGATGCCAAACGGTGGTGGGAGACCACGTTCACCCCAACGGCGACCAGTGACCTGGACACCGCGCCCCCCACCGAGTTCCTCGAGGTGGCCGCGCCGCATGGCGCGACCTGAGTCGTTACTGTGCGCGCTGAGCCAGCAGCTTCAAGAGCGCCTCGCCATATGCGGCGAGCTTTGCGGGACCGACCCCTTTGATGAGGGCAAGGTCGGACGAGGTTGCGGGCCGGGCCGCCGCGATGGCGGCGAGGGTACGGTCGTGAAAGACGACGTATGGGGGGAGGCTCCGGCGCCGAGCCTCCTCGGTCCGCCACGACTTCAACCCGGCGAACAGCTCGGGATCCACGGCGTCCGGGTCGAGGTCCGCAGTGACCAGGGAAAGTTTTTCCCGCCGCCGCGCCGGGAGCCGCCGCACCGGGAGATCGAGCTCCGGCCGCGACTCGCCCCGAGCCACCGCGCGGCCTTCCGCGGTCAGAGCCAGCACGAATGCGCCCGGCCGGCCTCCTTCGATCCCCCGTCGCTCGAGCAGTCCGGCGTCAGCCAGCACGCCCAGCAGGTCCTTCACCTGATCGAGCGGCATTTCCGCCAGCTTCCCGTAGGTCGGAATACGGTCGAGGCCGCGGTCGAGCACCTCCCGCACTTTGCTTCCAACCAGCACCTGCGCCACCCGCTCCACGCCGAATCGGCCCGATAGCCTGCCGACTCCTGAGAGCGCGATGCGGACCTGCAGCAGCTCGCTTTCGTCCAGCAGCCGCCCCGCCCCGCGCCGCCAACCCAGGCAGACGTCGCAGACCCCACAGCGCGGCGCGGCCCCGCCCCGCGCGCCGCCCGCGAAATAGTCGTAGATGAACCTGGTGCGGCAACCGCGGGAGAACGCGTAGCGCACCATGGTGTCCAGCCGCTCCCGATCGCGCCGCGCCTTCAGGCCCCGCCCTTCCATGTCCACCGGCGGCGCGCCCTCGCCGAGTTCGACACCCGCGCTCTCCGCGGCACGCCGCAGCAGCCGGGCAGCGGTTGCGGCGGCCATGGCCCTCTGTGCCTCGCCCCCGGATCCCTCTTCGAACTCCTCATTGCTCGATCCGGCTCCCAGCTGCCGCCACACTTCGCGGAATGTGCCGGCGGTGGGATTGGCCCCGGTAAGAAAGAACTCCTGGGTGCGCACGTCCCCCGGCGAGAAGCAGAGCGTGCACCGCGAAGACAGGCCGTCGCGCCCGGCCCGGCCGACCTCCTGGTAGTAGGCCTCGATGCTGCCCGGGAGCTCGGCGTGGGCGACGAACCGGATGTCGGCCTTGTCCACGCCCATGCCGAACGCGTTGGTGGCCACGATCACGTCCACCCGGCCCGCAAGGAAATCGTCCTGGGCGAGGGTCCGGTCTTCGTCGGTCATGCCGGCATGATATCGCCCAGTGCGAAGCCCCATTTCAGCCAGCATGCCGTTCCAGAGGTCGACCGACTTCCGGGTGGCCGTGTAGACGATGCCGGGCAGCCCGACCTCACGCACCAGGCGCTCCAGTGCGGCTCGCTTCTCCTCCCGTCCTCGGCAGCGTTCGACCGAGAGCGTGAGGTTAGGCCGCTCGAAGCCGGTCACCAGCTCCAGCGGGCTGTGCAGCCCGAGCTGCTCGGCGATGTCGGCCCGGACCTCAGGTGTGGCGGTGGCGGTGAAAGCGGCCGCGGGGACGCCGAGGTCGGAGCGGAACTTGGCGAGACGGCGATAGTCCGGCCTGAAATCGTGGCCCCACTGGCTGATGCAGTGCGCCTCGTCGACCACCAGCCGGGCCGGCGCCGCCCTGGCCAGCGCCGCGCGGAGCGCGGCGTGGCCCAGTCGTTCGGGCGCCACGTAGATCAGCTTGAGACGGCCGTCGGCCAGCGCCGCCTCTGCCGACTGGCGCTCCGATAGCAGCATGCCCGAATGCAGCGCCGCGGCGGCTACGCCTTTCGCGCGGAGCCCGTCCACCTGATCCTTCATCAGCGCGATGAGCGGTGAGACCACGACCGTGGGCCCGCTCAACAGGAGCGCGGGCAGCTGGAAGCAGAGCGACTTCCCCGCCCCGGTGGGCATGACCGCGACGATGTCCCGACCCTCGAGCACCGCCAGCGATACCTCGCGCTGTCCGGGGCGGAAGCTGTTCAGGCCGAAGCGCTCGTGGAGGGCGCGCTCGAGCAGGTCGGCATTGGATGGGGTGGCCGTCGGAGTGGTCACCAGCGAAATGTAGCGGGGGCGAGCCAGCCATCGCTGCCCCGCCCCCGCCGGAAGGATCCCCGCAACGCAAGGCTTATATGCGCAGCGTACGCGCTGCCTACTGTACCCGAATGATCCTGCCGCTCGAAGGAACCCCGTTCCGGTTGAGCACGAACAGCAGGTAGTGTCCCGGAGGCGTGACGTTACGATTGGCGGGGCCCGTCACGGTGATGCTGCCATCACCCCTGGTGAAATCGAGGGACACCGCCATCGTGTTCGCATCGAAGGAATGCGTCACCGAGCCCAGCCGTACCAGGCGCACGTGTGTGATCTGCCCCGCGGAGGGTGTCGTGACGTCGAAGGTCGTACCGGTGGTTATTACGGCTGGGGCGTCGGTAATGCTTGGGCGTGCGCCCTTGAAGAGATAGGGCGGGCTGAAGATTTCGTGATTTCGTTCGGGCGTGTAGGCCGAGGATGTGCCTGGCACATTCGCGTCTCCGCCCGCGCCGTGCAGCACGGTGCCGTCGGGCATGAGAATGGAGACGGAATGATAGGCTCGGGTCCGCGCGTTGCTCGCGAGCTGGGTCCAAGTGGTCGGTGTGGCCGGATTCCAGATTTCCGCCGCCCGCACTCCCGTGCCGACATTGTTGAACCCGCCGCCGCTCACCCCACCCGTCACCAGCACCTGACCGTCAGGCAGGACCGTCGCCGTGAGATGCCGTCGAGGCGAGCTCATCGAGCCTGCGCCGGTCCAGGAGGGGGACCCATTGGTCAGATCGATTTTCTCCGCGCTCGCGGTCGGTGTGCCGACCACGGGGTCCGGCGTGTCCCAGCCCAGGTTTCCGCCGCCGCCGACGTACAGGATCTTGCCCGACTCGTACATGACCGCTGACCCGTAGTCGCGGTTGACGGCCAACTGGTGCGACGGGCCAGGCGTCCAACTGCCGCGCTGGCCCGAGGTCGAGCCGTCCACGTCGAGCCAGAGCGAGGTGATCCGCTCCCCTGCCATGAACACCCGGCCGTCGAGCGGGTCGATGAAATCGCGAGGGTAGTACGGCAGCTCGACGTTGCCGGCACCCGGTAACTCGACCCAGGCGCCGCCCTCCCACACCTCCGGAATCCGCACGACGTTGGACGCGCTGTCCTGACCGGCGACCGTCACCAGGCGGCCATCGGGAAGCGTAGTGACCGTCGGATACCAGCGGCCATGCGCCATCTTCGGCAGACCGGCGGTCCAGCTCTGGGTGGCAGGGTCGAAGATGTTGGTGACGTCGAGTCCACGGTCGTCGGCCTTATGGCCGCCGGAAACCATCAGCTTGCCGTCGGCCATCAGGGCATGGCCGGCACAGAAGAGCATCGTGTCGTTGGGGACGGTGATCGCAAATACGTCCGGGTCTCCGCTGGCGGGGTCCCACAGCCGTGGCTGCCCCATGCCTCCACCAAGCTCGTTTCGGCCCCAGCCCAGAAGCTTCCCGGTGGGAAGCAGGGTCAGGTGCAGGGGCACGATGCTCCAGGGCACGACCTCGCCCCATGCACCGGTGGTGGCCTCCGACGGCAGCGCCGTGAGCGCGACCGTCGAGGAGGTGGCGCTCGCCTCGGCGGCGGTGAACTCGATGGGTACGATTTCCCTGCCCCGCGATCCCGAGATCCCCGAACTCCACCATGCCGTCCGGCCCACTCACCGCGGTCAGCGACCCCTCCAGCGTGCCGTTCCCTGAGACCAGGCCGGCGGTCACGGTGACACCTTCGACCGGATCGCCGGCGGAGGTCTCCGCTCGCAACACCGGCTGTCCTCCGGCCGCAAAGACCTCGCCGTCGAGCGCCGTGGAGGGCGGCTGGGTGACGATCACCAGGTTGGGAGTGGGAGGCGGTCCGTCTATCGCGGTGGCGGTGAAGGTCACCGGTGACCCGTCGAGGCCAGCGACCTCCGCCGTCGCGGTCTGCTCGCCTGGCGTCGGGCCCAAGGTGCGCCGCACCCCCGCCAGGCCATCGTCTCCCGACTCGACCGAGGCGGCGGAGACGGAGCCGCCGTTCTGAGCTTCCCACGCGACTGCCACACCTGCGACCGGGTCCCCGTTCTGGTCGGTGACCCGGACCTTCAAGCTTTCGGGCAGTGTCGTGCCGATGGTGGCGTCCTGCTCGTTGCCGGACACCATCTCGATGCTGGCCGCCTCGCCCGGTGGGTCGGTGCCGTCATTGCACCGAAGGGTGGCAGCGGCCAGGATGAGGAGCCCGAATCGAGGAATCAGTCCGGTGTGCAGCTTCATGAGCCCATCGGTCGTTGGGATTTGGCGGATCTAGGTGGACACTGGCGCCGACCCTCGGCCATGCAGGAAGCACGCCAGGCCATGGGGCGGGAAAAGCTACTTAAGATGTTCGATATTATCTACTTAGGACTGTGAGGACGGTCACCTGTGGAGGGGGTGCTACGGCCGCTGGGCACTTGCTGGGCCTCAAGGGTCTCCTGGACCCGCTGCACCAGATCGCTGGCACCGAACGGTTTAGGTAGGAACGACGCCCCGGGGAACAAGTTGCCGTTGGTGGCCACCGCCTCGGGGCTGTGCCCGGACATGAATAGAACCCTTATCCTGGGCCGGCCTTCCCCCAGCCTTCTGGCCAGCTCACCCCCGGACATTCCGGGCATCACCACATCGGTCAGGAGCAGATGGATGGGCCCGTCGAAGCCTTCCGCCACCGCTAAGGCTTCCTCCCCACCCCCGGCCTCGATGACGCGATAACCGCAGTCCTCGAGGATCCTGCGCAGCGGGCTGCGAACCCCGGCCTCGTCGTCCGTGAGTAGAATCGTTGTCACTTCAGGAGGGGCCTTGGTGCCCGTGTGTCGCAAGCGGGGATTCCGACACAGGAGTGTCCCGGAGGGGGCGGCGTGATGGGGGCGATGGAAAAAGATGGCCAGGTGGCCGCCGCTGTCAAGCGTAGGTGGCTGTGACCGGTCGATGCCCTGGAGGCGCGCGGATTCCTTTTCACGCTGCTTTAACGCCGGCGGGCGAGATTTCTCTTTGACCCAC
Organism: uncultured Gemmatimonadales bacterium; assembly: GCA_963844445.1. Taxonomy (GTDB): domain Bacteria; phylum Gemmatimonadota; class Gemmatimonadetes; order Gemmatimonadales; family GWC2-71-9; genus CAVVWJ01. The sequence continues at coordinate 36,660 of CAWJOB010000002.1, read as the reverse complement.
GACCTTTTTCTCTTACCGGAGCCTGCCATGTCAGCCACACGCCGCGCCCAGTTTGGCCTCCCTCTCGTGGCTGCCCTCGCCCTCTTCGCGACGTCACCGGCCGCCGCCCAGGGCGTCGACGCACCCAGAGTTCCCCTTCGGACCGCCATCAAGGAGATCAACACCCTGCGTGCAGAGTACGCGACTCTCTACAACAAGAAGGACGCCGGGGCCCTCACGGCCATGTATCTGCCCGACGCTGTGATGGTCCGCGATGACGGGAGCACTCTGCTGGGTCAGGCAGCGATCGGGAAGGCGCTGGCGGAGGGAGCGGCGAGCTGGCAACAGCTCACCATCTCGTCCGATACGATGCGAGTCTTCGGCAACACGGCATGGGACGTCGGCTCGCTGAGCAGCAAAGGCTCGGGGGGTGATTCGAGCACCAGTCAGTATCTCGTCGTGCTCCGGCGCGGGGTGCAGGAGTGGAAGATCAGCAGCCTGGCGGTCGTGCCTGCGACTCGCGTCACGGCCACTAAGTAGGCGCGGTCCACAAGGGGGCTCGCAGACAGACTCACTGACGGACACAAACACCCCGCAGATAGGCGAAGCCCGGCACGACCTAGGTCGTCGCCGGGCTTCATTTGCCTCTCCTGGGCTCGAACTCGGGCGAGGAGGGATGAGGTCTACAGAGAGCGGGCGACCGGACTCGAACCGGCGACGTCCAGCTTGGGAAGCTGGCATTCTACCACTGAATTACGCCCGCGAATCGAAGAGGAATGTTAGGGCCGCCTCACCGAGAGTCAAGCCGGCCTACTTCCCCTTCGAGGCCTCCAGAAAGCTCCGGAGATCCGGCTCGCTCACCGCCGGCTCGCCGGGTGAAACGTTGTCCAGGCGCCCGTCCCGCATCCAGCGCTCCAGCTGTCCGACCAGGTCGAAGAGATGGTCGAACGAGTCGACGATGAACAGCAACGGCTGGTAGTGGTCGATCTCGAAATACTGGTTGATTACCCACTCCAGCTGCATCGGGTACCGCTGCACCTGGGGTGAATCGATCGAGTGGGCGATCTCGCCGTAGGAGCTGAGCAAGCCGCTACCGTAGACCCTCAGCCCGCCCTCGCTCCGCATCAGCCCGAACTCGATGGTGAACCAGAAGAACCGCGCCATCGCCTTGAAGATGCTGCTGACCCGCCGGATCTTCTCCTGCTCGTCCTTGATCCCAGCCGCGATCTCCGCCGCGGTGTGGGCGCAGTCGCCAAAGCGCACCAAGGTATCCGCGAAGGCGCGGTCGGTGTGCATCGGGACGTGCCCGGCGATGTCGTGAAAGATGTCCGGCTCCGGCAGGTAGTCGAGGCTGGCGCCATCGCGAATAGTGATGGTGGTGGGAAACTCGCGATTTCGCAGGCAATCGAAGAAGAGGAAGGAGGGGACGTACCCGCTCACCGGCTTGGCTTGGAAGCCGGTGAGCGGGCTGAGAAATCGATTGACATCCTCCAGCCTCGGCACCCGCTCGGGATCGAGGCAGAGGCTGTCGATGCCCTGGAGAAACCGCGGATTCGCGTACCGGCGCCACCGGTCTTCCATCCTGGTGAACAGCCGCCGCCACGCGTCATGATTGCCGTCCGAGTACAGTTCGTACGGCTGGTGGATGTACAGCCGCCCTTCCGCCTGTGCCTGCTCGATGAAGGAGGCCCGGGTCGTCGTGAGCCCGCTGGTGGCCTGTACTCCCGCCATGATCTCCTCCTGGCTACTTCTGCTTGTACCGCCACGCGACGATTCCGGCGCCCTTCGCAGCTGCCGTGATATCCTGGGACTTCCCGGCCGCGAGAGCGGGCAGCGCTACGTCCTGACTGCCGACCACAGTCCCCTTGGCGTCGAGAAATTCCACGACGATGGTGACCGGCGCCGGTGGGATGGGCTTCCCGGCAGGTGTCTGCGCCTCGCGTCCGGTCGCAGTGCCGGTCAGCTTTGCGTCGGAGGGCCCCGGGGTGAAGTCCGTCACCTTCACGTCAACCGGCATCGCCAGAACCTTTTCCGCGACCATTATGGCCTCGTCCACCTTCTTCGATTGCTTATACCCTTCCCCCACCAGCTTGAGCGAGTTCTCGTTCAAGGGCTCCATCGCCGACAAGCGCTGCGCCGTGGCAAGGAGCTTGGGCCCATCCCGCACGGCGAGATAGGTGTTGGCGAGATTGAACAGCGCGTCACGGTTGTAGGGCTCCGCCTGGGCCACCTTGGAGAACGCTTCCGCGGCCTCAGCGTACTTCTTGTCGTTGTAGAGGCTGACCCCGACGTTCATGAGATCGGCGGAGCCGGCGCCGGCTCCCGCCCCCGGGGCGCCGCCGGCAGATGCGCGCGAGCCCCCGGCAGCCACCACCTCCTGCTCCAGCGCCTGCGCCTTGGCCACCTGCCCTTGTCCTCGGTATGCGGCGGCGAGACCGCGCTTGGCCTCGACGTCGTTAGGCACCCACTTGAGGTACCGCTCGAACGCCGCCGCCGCCTCGGCATGCTTCTGGGCGTTGAGCAGCAGCGCGCCAAGGTTGAACGCTGAGCGGTTGCGGACGTTGATCTCGATCGTGTCGGTCACGTTCGCGCCGGCTTCCACCGCCCGGCCGAAGTAGACGGTCGCGCTGTCCACCTGCTTTTGGTCGTTCATGACCGCGGCCACCTGGTAGTACGGGATCGGCGACTTCCGATACACCACGCCCGCCTGCCGGTACATGGCCAACGCCGAGTCGGTGTTCTTCTGCTCCTCGAAGTCGTTGCCGCCCTTGATCAGCGAGACCCACGCGTTGCGCCGGTAGAGGTCGATGTCCTTGGCGCACGCCGGCGCCATCTTTTCGGCCCGCGTCAGCGCCGAGTCCGCGCCGTAGATGTCGCCGCGCTGGAGATAGATCCGGCCGAGATAGTACCACGCGGCGGGGTTGTCATCCTGGTCGTTCTGCTGCATCGCCTCCAGCAGCACTCGCTCTCCGCTGTCAAGCGCGCGCTTCTGGTTCTCGCCGACGTCGGTCTCGATCCCGGTCTTCAGATAGGTCGCGCCGCTGCTCACCTTGAAGTGGTTCGACTTCAGGCCGCAGTCGGGGGCCTGGTACGTGGTCGGCATCGCCCGCGCCACCCGGTCGCTGATCACGCGCTGCTGGGACTCGGCGGCGGTGGCGGCGAGAGGAAGAAGCAACAGGGCCGACGCGATCGTGGCTTTCACTCGTCACGACTCCTTGTTCGGGGTCACAGCTTTGGCGGCTCCGTCCGGGCTCACCAGGCGGAGCGCCCGCTGGTGCAAGTCCCTTGCCACCTCATGAGCGGGGCGGCCCGTGCGCCGGGCAACCGCCGCGACATCATCGTATTCCGGCTTTACGCGCGGACCGTCCGGCGCGTCCAAGACCTTCACGCGCACGTTGATTCCGTCCCCCGCGCTGACCTCGAGTTCCCGGCGCGGGAGCGTGTAGCGTTCCATCGTCTGGCGACGGACACCCGCGGTCGTGCTGTGCCGGATGAGTGCCTGGGACACCTGGTCAGCCTCCGCCGGAGGCACCACCACCTCGACCCGGAAGCCGATCCGGCCCTTCTTCATCTGCGTCGCCCACATCTGCACGTCGAGCGCTCCCGCCTCGAAGAGCGCGTCGCGGAGCGGCTCGAGATATTCGGGGCTCAGGTCATCCAGATCGGTCGAGAGCATAGCGACCTCGCCAGCCTCACTAGCCGGCTCGGCCAGGATGAGCCGGAGCGCATTGGGATACCCTTCCGGGTCGCGTCCGCCAGCTCCCCATGCACCCGCGCCCGCGATGCGCCAGCGCGCGGGAGGAGGGCCCGACGAAAGCACCCGGAGGAGCGCCGCGCCGGTCGGTGTAGTCGCCTCGCCTGTGACCGGCCCGTCCGAGACGATGTCGATCCCCTCCAGCAAGACGGCAGTCGCGGGCGCGGGCACCGGAATCAGCCCATGGGCCGCGCGCACCCAGCCACTGCCGGTCGCGACGGGGCGGTGGTGAATCCGGTCGATCCCGAGCTGTTCGAACCCCTCGATCGCCCCCACCACGTCCAGCAGCGCGTCCATGGCCCCGACCTCGTGCAAGGCCACTTCGTCCGCGGGTACACCGTGAATCCTTCCCTCGGCCTCGCCCAGCAGCCGGAAGGCACGCACGGCGCGCTCCCGGACCCAGTCGGAGAGCGGTGCCCGCTCCAGAATCTCGAGCAGCTCGCCGACGTGGCGATGAGGCGCGTGGTGATGGTCGTGGGAATGCGGGTGGGTGTGCGGCTGCGTGGATCAGCTCGCTGGGCGCCTCCTGGCTGCCGTCGGCGAGCAGCGACATTGACCTTGGTCGCCCGGACCCCGCAGCGGTCCACCTCCTCGATATGCACCCGCACGTCCGGGAGGCCCAGTCGAGCGGGCAGACCCCGAAGCCACTCGGGTGGCGCACCCGCGGCGATGAGCGCGCCGAGCAGCATGTCGCCGCTGATTCCGGCGGCCGGGTCGAGGATGGCAAAACGTCCATCTGACATAGACTTATAAATATGGCCGCATTTGCTCCCCCAAGCAATTCCCGGGGACCGAGCTGCCAAAGCGGGCCCCGGCTCAGGACTTGAGCCGGTCTTCCAACTCCTCCAGGCTCCGAGGCCAGTCCTCCCTCAGCAGCCGTGAGAGGCCTCTGTCCGCCAGCAGCCGCCCTTCGGTCTGACAAAGCGGACAGTAGTTCGTCTCGTTGTCGGCATACCGGATTCGCTGGATCGGTGTCCCGCAATCGGGACACGGCTGGCGAAACCTCCCGTGCACCGCCATCCCGTCCCGAAAGGCCGTGACCTTCTGGGGAAACTCCTGGCCTGTCTCCAGCCGGAGCCGTTCGGTCCATTCCAGCAGCACGGACCGGGTGGCGTGGTAGAGCCGCGCGGCGTCTTCCTCCGGGAGCCGGCCGGTGAGCCGGAGCGGCGAGAGTCGCGCGCGGTGCAGGATCTCGTCGGAATAGGCGTTGCCGATCCCGCTGAACAGCCGCGGGTCGGTCAGCGCACGCTTGAGGGTGTGGTTCTCCAGTCGGAGGCGCCGAATGAAGTCCGCCTGCTCCGCGTCGAGCGGCTCGAGTCCGCCGCGCTCGAACGCCGCGAGTCCGGCCACACCGGCCACCAGGTGAAGGGATGCGCGTCGCTTGGAACCGGCCTCGGTGAGGACCAGCATCCCATCCTCGAACTCGAAGGCGGCCAGCGCGATCCTGCCCGGCATCTTGGCCCCGGTCGGGGCCCAGCGGAGTCTTCCGGCGATCATGAGATGGATGACGATGAACAGGTCGCCCTCGAGACCCAGCACGAGTCGCTTGCCCATCCGGCGAAGCGACACCACCCGGTGGCCGTCAAGCGCGGAGACTGGTGGATCGACCGTCCGGAGAACGAACGGGCTCACCAACCTGACGCGCTCCAGCCGGCGGCCGAGGACCCGGCGCTCGAGCGCTTCCAGGTAGACCACGACGTCCGGGAGCTCGGGCACCTCAGGTCCGAGCCTGCAGATGCTCGAGCACCCGCTCCGCCAGCCGGGCGGAGAACCCGGGCACGGCAGCGAGCTCGGACACCGAGGCGGACTTCACTCCCGCCAGACTTCCGAAACGCTCCAACAGCATCCTTCGGCGCCGCGGCCCGACGCCGGGAATATTGAGCAACTCGGAGGTGATGGTCCGCTGCGTGCGGCGCGTCCGGTTATAGGCGAGTCCGAACCGGTGAGCCTCGTCGCGAATGCGCTGGAGCAGCCGAAGCGACGGGCTCCGGCGGGAGAGTCGGAGGCAATCCGCTCGCCCGGGCAGGAAGACCTCCTCGTCCCGCTTCGCGAGGCTGGCGAACTGCAGCCCCCCGAACCCCAGCTGCTCCGCGGCCTCCAGAGCGGCGTTGAGCTGCCCCTTCCCGCCGTCGATGACGAACAGGTCCGGAATCGGCAACCCCTCGTCTCGGCGGCGAGTGAGGTACCGGGTGAGGACTTCCTGAATCGCGGCGAAATCGTCCTGCTGCCCGGGCCCCTCGATCTTGAACTTCCGGTACTCGCTCTTTCGCGGCCGCCCGGCCTCGAACCAGACCAGGGAGCCCACGGTGTCCTTGCCCTGGTTGTGCGAGATGTCCACACACACGAGGCTCCGCGGCACCGAGCTGAGCCCGAGATCGCGACCCAGCGCGTACACCGGATCCTCGGCCCGCTCCTCGGTCTCGAACGACTCGATCCGGAGACTCTCCAGCAAGTGGCGCGCGTTGTGGTCCGCCAGCTCCAGCCAGCGCTGCGCGGTGCCCCGTTGCGGCACGACCCACTCCGAATCCGGAAGCAGCTCGCGAAGCGCGTCCCAGTCGTCGGGCGGAAACGGCAGCACGATCCGGCGCGCGCGCGACTCGGCCGGGATGTAGTAGCGCACCAGGAAGGCACTCAGGATGGCCGGGTCGCGTTCCTCCTCGACGCCCTCGAGAAAGCGATGCTCCCGGCCGACGACCCGTCCTTCCCGTACCCTGATCAGCACCGCTGCCGCGTCGTCTCCGTCGCGCGCGAAGCCGATCGCGTCCGCATCGCCGGTGCCGATGACCTCGACTGCCACCGGCTCCTCCAGCTTCTCCAGCCAGCGGAGCGCGTCCCTGAGCTCCTTTGCCCGCTCGTAGTTCTCGCCTTCGCTGGCGGCGATCATCGCTTCCCGGACGCGTCCCCTCAGGTCCCCCGTCTTCCCTTCGAGGAATTGAAGCACCTCGTCCACCATCCGGCGGTAGTCCGCCTCGTCCTGCCAGCCGACGCACGGCGCCTGGCAGCGACCGATGTGATAGTCCAGGCAGGGCCGGTCACGCCGCTCTTCCGGGAGGGAGTCGTGGCAGCTCCTGACAGTATAGAGCCGGCGTATGATCGCCAGCGTCCGGCGCAGCTGTCCGACATCGGTATAGGGTCCGAAGTAGCGGGCGCCGGGGATATCCCGCCGGCGCGTCACCAGCACCCGGGGGAACGGCTCACCCACCGTGACCGCGATGGAGGGATAGCTCTTGTCGTCCTTCAATCGGACGTTGAAGCGGGGCCGGTACTCCTTGATCAGGTTGTTCTCGAGGATCAGCGATTGCGCCTCGCTCGGTACGACGATCGTCTCCACATCGGCGATCAACCGCTGCAAGAGCTGGTTCCGCGCGCTACTGAGGAAATCGGTGGCGAAATAGCTTCGCACCCGACTCCGGAGGCGTTTCGCCTTGCCGACGTAGAGCACGTCGCCACGGGCATCCTTCCACAGATAGACGCCGGGGCCCTCAGCGAGCGTGTCGAGCTTTCGCTGAAGCTGGTCGGGGAGGCCTGGAGTGGTCATACAGGGGGGAATTTAACGGCGCGAGGGCAGCGTGGTGCGACTGACGCTGGGGTGGTTTGCCCCCTTCACCCGAGCCGCAGGAGACGCCTGGCGTGCGACACTCCGAGAGCCGCTGCGCCGCCGAGATACGTTGCGCCGAAGACCCCGAGGATCAGGACGGCCCCGGCGATAGGAGGGAGCGGCGGAAGTGAAAAGCGGACCAGCCAGGCGGCGGTAACGCCGGCCGCTGCGCCGACCCAGAGACGTGCCAGCAGCCCCCAATCCGAGCGGACGGACCCGATCCGGCCGCTCAGCGCGCGCCGCAGCAACAGGTACTCCACCCCGGCGGCGAGTCCCGATGCCAGGGTGATTCCGGCGGCGCCCCAGCGAGGGTCGAGCCCGAGCGCCGTGGGCAGGCGCAGCGCGAGTGCGTAGCCCAACGCGATGCCGAGCGACACCCGGACGATCGCGATGCGGAGTGGCGTGCGGGTGTCGTGGAGCGCATAGAACGCCGACGAGTAGAGCCGGCCTAGCGTGGACGGCAGCAGCCCCACCGCGGCGGCGGCGAGAATCGCCCACACGTACAGCGTCATCTCGCGGGTGAAGGCTCCCGACTGGTAGAGCGCGCCGGTGACGACGTCTCCCAGCGCGACGAATCCGGCCACCGACGGCACGACGAAGAACGCGATCTGCCGGAGCCCGGACTCCAGCCTGCCCCGCAGGTACGCGGCCCGCTCGGCGTCGGTCCCGGTTGCGCTGGACATCTCGGGCAGCTCCGCAGCCGACACCGACATGCCAAAGAGGCTCACCGGCAGGGTGTACAGGACCTGCGCGTAGGAGACGGCGGCCACCGCCCCGGTGGGAAGAAAGCTCGCCAGCACCGTGTCCACATAGGCGCTGATTTGTACGACGCCACGACCTACGAACACCGGCACGAAATTGCGGACGACGGCCCGTACCGGCTCGGCGAGGAGCGGACCCGGCCGTATTCCGCCGAGGAGCCGGAGTACCGTCGGCAGCTGCACGCCGAACTGTAGCAGACTGCCGGCCACCGATCCCCAGGCGGCGATGGCGGCGAGCTGGTATTGCCCGGTGCCGCCACCGAAACCGACGAGGGCCGCGATGATGGCCAGGTTCCACACGACGGGGGCGACATAGGAGAGAAAGAAGCGGCGGTGGCTGTTGAGAACACCGAGGCACCAGGCGGAGAACACCAGCAGCCCCGCCCCGGGGAACAGGATCCGCACCAGCCTGGTGGTGGCCTCGCGCTTCTCGCCGTCGAATCCCGGCGCGATGACGTCGATGAGCCATGGAGCCAGCAGGATCCCGGCCAGCACCAGCACCGAGACGGCGAGGGCGAGCAGCGCCGCCACTCCCGCCGCGACAGCGGCCGCCTCGCGCCCATGGTCGCGGGCTCTCAGACTCGCGTAGACCGGAATGAACGAGGCGGAGAGAACCCCCTCTCCGAAGAGGTTCTGCAGAAAGTTGGGGATCCGGAAGGCGGCGTTGAAGGCGTCAGCCGCGTCGGAGGTCCCGAAGTAATGGGCGAAGACCCGATTGCGGACGAGGCCGACGATCCGGCTGAGCAGGATCCCGGCCGCGACCCTGAGTGCCGGCCGGGGCGCGCGGCCCTCGGCGGTGCTCAGGCTGGTGGCCGTGGAAGAGTCGAGCGAGACGAAGGGTCGGCCAGCAGCCGTTGCAGGAAGGCGTTCTCATCCTGCAGGGTCTGCACGCTGCGGTTGAGGTCGTCCACCTCGGCCTCGAGCAGATCCACCTTCTTGGCAAGCTCGTCGAGCCCCGGCGGGACGTCCCGCGGCCCCTCCAGCCGGCGGGCGAGGGCTCGGCCGATCGGCGAATCGACGACGATGCCCATGATGGGAATGAGCAACGCCAGGAGGAGGATGAGCGCGATCACCCACATGGGTCGAGTCTAAGACGGCGCCGACGCCCCTTCAAGGGCACCGGCATACCATGTTTCGATCGCGTCGCCCAGGTCGGTCAGGAGTGCCGGCCCGTAGCGCGCCAGAAAGGGCGCCGCAGTCAGTACCCGCTCTTGCGGCTTCCCACCGGGAAATACCGCCGTTCTCGCCCGGGCGATCTGACTCAGCTCGGTCTCCTGCCGGCGCTTGAGGTGCTGGACCAGCTTCTTCTCGATATCGTGGGTGCCCGAGAGCGCCTGGTGCCGCGCGCCCTGTACCGGCCGTACCAGGGTCGGGTCGATCTCGGCCGCGCCGTGCTCGATCGCATCGTAGCCCCGCTCCACCGCGGACCGGATGGACTCGAGCGCATTCGAAATCTCCGCCGGCAGCCGGGATCGGACCAGCCTCGATTCGAGCGCGCCCGCGGGGGTGAGCAGCTCGTCCAGCTCGATTCCGAACTTCTCCAGGACCCGGTCCACTCGCGGCTCCACCAGCACGCCGGACCAGCGCGGCAGCGGACGTTGGGGCTCCACGCCCAACCGCTCATAGACCGGAGGCGTCAGCGCCAGGTAGCGGAGCTCCGCGGGTCCGCCAAGATACGCCACTGTGGGGAGGAGAGCGCTTTCGATTACGGGGCGCAGGAGCACGTTGGGCGACAGTCGTCCGGGCTCGGTTTCCGCGATCCGCCGCAGCGCGCCCAGATCGAAGCGCTCCTTCCCACGCCGGGTCACGAACCCGCCGTCGGATGCGACGAGCCGGTCGCGTCCCTGGCTGCCCTCCAGCATCACGAGCGCGGCGCCGTCACCCAGGACGACGCCTGAGGTCCTGGCGCTGTCGCCGATCGCCTCCGATTGGCGCTCGAGGTCGCCGTCGATCTCGGCAGCCTGCTCCAGTGCGCGGACGATCAGCGGCGCAGCCTGGCGCTTCGCCACCGGATGGCTGCTGTCGAAGCAGACGATTCCGGCCGGCGCGAGCAGCTCGGCCATCGCGCCGGCGAACGCGCCGGCCACCGTGGCCTCGGGCCGATAGTGCCGGGCCAACCAAGCCAGCGTCTCGTCGCGGAACTCGGAGGGAGGAAGGTTGGAGCCGAGCGTCTCCAGCGCGACCGCAACCGCCTCGCCCAGCGGCTGGCGGTACATCGGCGTTAGCGGGGCCTCCGGCGGCCGGGGCGGCAGCGCGGCGGAGGCGAGGTTGCCGTCCGCCGTCAGCCAGGAGGTCTGGCTGGCCTCCGCGAAGTCGTGGTCATCGCCGGCGATCCAGAATATCGGCACCACCGTCCGGCCCCACTGGCGCTCCAACACCTGGGCGAGCGCCGCGGTGGAGAGCGCCTTGTGCACCGTATAGAGCGGTCCCGTAAACAGCCCCGGCTGCTGCCCGCTGGTGACGGCGAGGGCGCCGGGCTCGCGCAGCCGGGCCAGCGCCGCGTCCCGCGCAGCCGATGGGATGAACGCAGGCTCGAGGGCCCGGTCCAGGCCGCCGGCTCGGGTTGGTGGCAAGATGAGGGGCGCGTCGAGCGGGGTGGAGACGAACCGGAAGCTCATGGCGCAGAGCCCGCCAGAATGGTGCGTGGCGACCCTGGACGCAGCGGGCCGGCATCGTAGTCCCCGAATCGGTGGCGCACCTCGACACCCGCGTCGGCCAGCATCGCGGAAATCTCCTCGGGCTCGAACAGCCGGACGCGCTCGGTGAACTTGCGGCCGTTGGGGGTCACGATCGTCTTGCAGACGTAATGCCCATCGGGAGACACGGACCGGGTGACATCCACCTCTCCCCCAAGCGCCGGCACCCGCTCCCGGGGCACCAGCCGGCCGCGAACTTCCGACGCGTTGAGAAAATCGATCACGAACCAGCCACCCGGCCGAAGAGTGCCGACCATCTCCCGGAGGGCACCGGTGTGCTCTTCGTCGCGGTCGAAATAGCCGAAGCTGGTGAAGAGACTCACGGTCAGATCCATGCTGCCCGGACGGATGGGCAACTCGCGCATGTCGGCTCGCACCAGCGGCGCGTCGGTCACTCCGCGAGCGATGCGAAGAAGGGTGCGCGACAGGTCCAGCCCGATGCAGCGCGCTCCGACGGCGCGGAACGCCCGGGCGTGTCGTCCCGCGCCGCACCCGACGTCGAGCACCCGCCATCCGGGCTGGAGCGCGGTCGTCCGGGACACGAGCGCGACCGCCCGGTCCGCCTCCGCCTGGTCGCGATGCGGGTACAGCTGAAGGTACTCCTCACCGAACCACTCCTCGAACCATTCGGCCATGAACTGACGCTTCCTCGACTGATGGCTCATCTCCCCTTGTGATACGGCTCGCCACGAAGGATCGTGAACGCCCGATAGAGCTGCTCGGCGACGATGACCCGCGCCAGTTGGTGCGGCAGTGTGAGCGGCCCCAGACTCCACCGCGCGGCGGCCGAGGCGACCAGGCCCGGCGCCAGCCCGTGAGATCCGCCGATGACAAAGCCGAGCGGGCGGGCCGCCATTCTCCAACCCTCGACCCGCCCGGCCAGTTCCTCGCTGGTCCACGCCGCCCCCTCGCGGACCAGCGCCACGAGCGTCCCGCCTTCAGGCGCCCGCGCGAGGAGGCTTTCGGCTTCCTCCCGCCGCTGGGCCTCCACAGTAGGCGCCCGGCTGGCTTCCCGGACCTCCGCTTCCCTGACCTTGGTGTATCTGCTCAACCGGCGAAGGTAGTCGTCGCAGGCCTCGCGGTAGGAGGACCGCAGCCGCCCGACCGCGAGAATGACCAGCTCCATGGCTCAGGCGTACATCCCTCGCAGCCGGTGCACGGCCGCCACCCGCTCGATCGCCAGCATGTAGGCGCCGATCCGAAGATTGATCCCGTTGCGCCCGGCCATGCCGGCGACCTCGTCGAACGATTCGACCATGATCCGCTCGAGCCGCTGGTTGACCGTGTCCTCGTCCCAGAAATAGCCGCCCCGGTCCTGCACCCACTCGAAGTAGCTCACGGTCACGCCGCCCGCGTTGGCCAGAATGTCGGGGATGACGAAGACACCGTTCTCCTCCAGAATCTTGTCCGCGCCGGCCGTGGTGGGACCGTTGGCGCCCTCGCAGATGATGCGTGCCTTGATGTCCTTGGCGTTGTGGCTGGTGATCACGTTCTCCATCGCCGCGGGAACCAGGACCTCGCAGTCCAGAGTGAGGAGATCCTCGTTGGTGATGCGCTCGGCTTCCTGGTAGTCGCGGAGGAACCGCTTTTGGCGGGTGTGTTGCAGGACATCGCGAATCTTGAGGCCTTTCGGATTGTAGAGGCCCCCCGACTTGTCGCTCACGGCCACCACGATCAGCCCCAGGTTTTCCATCAGCTGCGCCGCGACCGAGCCCACATTGCCGAAGCCCTGGATGGCCACTCGGGTGCCCGCGACCGGGATGCGCAGCCGCTTCAGCGCCTCGCGGGTGACCAGCATGCACCCCCGGCCGGTCGCCTCGCGGCGGCCGAGAGAGCCACCCATCTCGACCGGCTTTCCGGTCACGACCGCGGTGACGGTGTGTCGCTTGTGCATGGAGTAAGTGTCCATGATCCATGCCATGACCCGCTCGTTGGTGTTGACGTCGGGCGCGGGGACGTCGGAGTCGGGCCCCAGGGTCTCGATGATCGCGGAGGTGTAGCGCCGGGTGATGCGCTCCAGCTCCGCGTTGGAGAGCTGAAACGGATCGCAGACCACACCGCCCTTGGCTCCGCCGAACGGGATGTTCACCACCGCACACTTCCAGGTCATCCACGCGGCCAGCGCCGTCACCTCGTCGAGCGTGACCGCGGTGTCGAATCGGATCCCACCCTTGGCGGGGCCGCGGGAGGTGTTGTAGAGCACCCGATAGCCGGTGTAGACGTCAACCTCGCCACTGTCCCGCATCACGGGGACCGACACGATGATCTGCTTCTCCGGCGCGCGCAGCACCTTGTACAGGCCGGGATCGAGGCTGAGCCGCTGGGCCGCGTAGTCGAACCGCGACATCATGGCCTCGAAGGGATTTCCCTCGCCCAGCAGCGCGCTGTCCTTGTCGGGACGGATGACGTCTTGATTGGGGCGTGACGCGGTGGTCATAGAAAAGAGGTCCGGGGTTGGTGTTACAGCCGTTCCACGGGCGTGACGACGGCGTCCAGTGCGGCGGCGATCCGTTCGCCGCCCTCCTCCCACTCGAGATCGAGCACCGCCACCAGCGGCTCGGGCACTGCGTGCGGCCACCGGTCCCGCAGCTTGACGGCGTCCTTCTGGGTGATGACCACGTGATCGGCGCGCCGCGCGGCGTGCGCCAGCCAGGCGACGTCCTCGTCGCGGTAGTCGTGATGATCCTTCCAGGTGGCCACCTGCACCGCGGCCCCGGTTCCCTTCACCTGGGCCACGAACGCGTCGGGGTCCGCGATGCCCGAGGCAGCCACGACCCGCTTGCCCGCGAGCGCCGCCGCGGGGGCTCGGATGCCGCTCACCAGCCCCTCGAGCGACCGCAGGCCGAGGTGGGCGATGGCCACCGGCCCCGGCACCAGGCTCTGTACTTCCTGCGCGAGCGCGCGGGCCGCCTCGGGCGTCGCCCGCTTCCGGGTCACGATCACGGCGTCGGCCCGGTCCAACGCCTTCCAACTTTCCCGCCACGGTCCCGCGGGCAGCGGCCACCGCACCGCGCGGGTCGTCTCCGCGCTCATCACGAGGATGTTCAAGTCGCGGCGGACGTCGAGCCGCTGGTACGCGTCGTCGAGCACGAGTACCTCCGCTCCGTTGGCGAGGGCCCGCTCGGCCCCCGCCGCGCGATCCGGATCGGCGATCACCACCGCCCGCGGGACGGCGTGCTGGTGAACCAGCGTCTCATCGCCGCCGTAGCCGCGGAGCAACACACCGGGAATCAGGCCGCCCGTGACGTAGTGACGCGCGATCCAGATCGCGATCGGGGTCTTGCCCGATCCACCGACGGTGAGATTGCCGACCGCGACGGTCGGCAGCGGGAGATCGTGCACCGGAAGCCATCCGCGGCGGTACGCGAGGCCTCGCATCGCCATCGCCCCGCGCCACAGCCCCGAGGCCGGCAGGAGCGCCAGGCGGGCGAGCCGCGCGTCGGCCCGTCCGCTGGTCCACAGCCAGCGCATGACCCGGTGCGAATCGCCCCGCCGCGTCATCCACCCGCCTCCACGATTTCCGCCAGCCTCACACCGGCCTCCGTCAGCCCCGTCGCGAGTGCCCCATCCCCCGACTCCACCTCGAACGGCCGTCCATAAATGACCGTGATACGGGCGGCCGGCTTGGGAATGAGAAATCGGTCCCACGAATCTAACCGCCAGGCTCGGTCGGCCCGGGCGTGAATCGGCACGATCACGCCCCCGCCCCGCTGTGCCGCCGCGACTACCCCGGGCTTGAGCTCGCGGCGCGGCCCCCGTGGTCCATCGGGCGTGAACGCAACCGCGCGACCCGCCTGCAGCTCGCGCACCGCACCGAGCAGCGCCCGAGCCGCGCCCCGCGAGCTGGAGCCGCGCACGGCGCGATAGCCGAGTGCCACCGCGAAGTCGGCGAGATATTGGCCGTCCCGGTTCTCGCTCACCACGATGGCGATGTCCTGCCGCCGATGGTGCCACAGCAGCGGCAGCAGCACCTCGTGCCACAGTAGAAACACGTGCGGCCGACGCGCCTCGCGCAGAGGGCGCCAGCGCTCCTCGTGTTCCGTTCGGATCCGCCAGGAGCGCGCCAGCAGCCGCATCGCCGGCGCGGCAAGCGCGCGCGCGGCCGCGGGCGGGACCTTGACCTTCACGCGCCCAGCAGCTCGCCGGCGAGCGCCACCACCCGAGTCGTGGCGCCCGGCTCGCCGAGGCGCCGGCGGACGAGCGACAGTCCCTCGTGTTGGGCGATGGTGCGCGGATCGCCCGGGTCGAGCAGCGGTCGCAGCGTCTCGGCCAGGGAAGCCGCCTCCGCCCGGTTCTGCAGCAGCTCCGGCACCACCTCGCGGTCCGCCACCAGGTTCACCAGGCTGACCCACTCCACGGTGCGCACCCGCTGGAACACCCGGTACGTAAGCGGGTGGACCTTGTAGGCCACTACCATGGGCGTGCCGGCCAGTGCGGCCTCCAGCGTCGTCGTTCCCGACTTCACCAACGCGGCGTCGGCCGCGGCCAAGAGCCGCGCCGGGTCGCCCCGAATGATCTCCGCGGCTCCGGGGTCGGGATACGCGCCCCACTCCGTCCCCGCTACGATCACGCGGTCGCACCGGGATTCATGGAGCAGCTGCGCCGCCGCGTCGCGAAACGGCACCCAGAGCCGCCGGATCTCCTGCGCCCGGCTCCCCGGAAAGAGGCCGAGCACCCGGCTCTCCGGGGGGATGCCAAGACTCTCGCGTGCGGCCGCCTTGGTGGGCGTGGGCGCCCGGTCCACCAATGGGTGGCCCACGTAATCGCTCCGCAGCCCCAGCCGGCCGAAGAACGGCTGCTCGAAGGGCAGGACCACCGCGATGCGATCCACTGCCGCGGCGAGCCGCCGAGCCCGCTCGGGACGCCAGGCCCAGAGCTGCGGTGCGATGTAGTAGAGGACCTTCGTTCCCGCCGCCCGGGCCGCCTCGGCCACCCGCAGATGGAAGCCCGGGTAGTCGATCAGGATCACGAGGTCGAAGCGCCCAGCTCGGAAATCCTGCCGAAGGGAGCGGAGGAGCCGCCAATGGGCGGCCAGCTTGCTCACGATCTCGACCACCCCGAACGCGGCGAGCCCCTCCATTCGGTAGCGCACCACGGCGCCGGCCTGCGCCATACGGGGACCGCCCAGCGCCTCGATGGCGGCATCCGGGTATCGCTCGCGCAGCGCCCGCACCACGCCCGCGCCGTGGAGATCGCCCGATGGCTCGCCCGCGGAGACGAAAATGCGCGGCCCGGCGCGGGCGATCATCCCGCCGCTGGGGCGACGAGCGGCGCGGTCTGCACCACGGCCGCCACGCGAAGCGCCAGGGCGAGCGCCGCCCGTCCCTCGGCGCCGCCGACCACCACTTCGCGGTCGCCGCGGACCGCATGCACGAAGCTCTGGAGCTCGAGCCGGAGCGCGTCCGCCTCGGGCGCGTGCAGCACCAGGCGCTCGACAACGTCGGCCAGCTGGGCGCCGGTGCCCGGCCGCCAGTCGCTCCGGAGCCGCATGAACTCCCCGCCGCCGGTCGCGAGATCGAGCGAGAGGTACCCGTTCGGCTGAAAGAGGCGCAGCCGGCGGATCCGCTCGCGGGAGACTCGCGAAGCGGTGGCCAGGGCCACCGCCCCGTTGGCGAACTCGACCCGCGCGTTGGCCATGTCCAGATGAGAGGAGAGCACGGAGAGGCCCGACGCCCGCACCTCGGTGGCCTCGGCGCCTCCGGTCAGATGCAGCACCAGGTCGAGGTCGTGGATCATGAGGTCGAGCACCACGGCGACGTCGGTGCCTCGGGGCTGGAACGGCGCGAGCCGCTGGCTCTCGATATAGCGCGGCCCATCGAGGTACGGCTCGGCGGCGCGGATCGCCTGGTTGTACCGCTCGATGTGGCCGACCTGGAGCTGCACGCCGGTGGCGGCCGCGGCGGCGATCAGCTGGTCCGCCTCGGCGAGCGTCGCGGCGAGCGGCTTCTCCATCAGCACCGGGATGCCGCGCTCCAGGGCGCAGAGCCCCACCTCCGCGTGGGCCGGAGTCGGCACCGCGATGGTGACCGCCTCGACCCGATCGAGCAGCGCCTCGACGTCGCAGGCCTCGGTGCCGAGCTCCGCCGCCACCGCCCGGGCGCGGTCCCGATCGGTGTCGGTCACGCCGACCAGGCGAGCGCCGTCGAGCTGGGCCAGGTGCCGGGCGTGGTGCCGGCCGAGGGCGCCGACGCCGATCACCCCGACCGGCAGGAGGCGGCTCACGCCGGCACGCCTCGCTCGGACGATTCGACGAAATCGAGGAAGCGCTCGACCTCTGGGAGCGGCGGAAGGTCCGCCCGGGCCCGCTCGAGCGCCTGGGAGAGATTGAGGTCGGAATTGAAGAAGAGCCGGTAGGCGCGCTTGAGCGCCGAGATGGTCTCGCCCGAGAAGCCCGCGCGCTGGAGACCGATCGAGTTGAGGCCGTACAGCTCCATCGGATTGCCCACGGCCTTCACGTAGGGCGGGATGTCCTGGTTCACCCGCGAGCCTCCGCCCACGAAGGCGTAGGTCCCGATGGTCACGAATTGGTGGATGGCGTTCAATCCGCTCAGCACTGCGCGGTCGTGAATGGTGACGTGGCCCGCGCATTGGGTGCCGTTGGCGATCGTCACGTCGTCGCCCACGCGGCAGTCGTGCGCCAGGTGCACGTACGTCATGATGAAGCAGCGGGCGCCCACCACGGTGCGATACGTGGCCGAGGTGCCGCGGTTGATGGTGGAATACTCCCGGATGATGGTGCCTTCCCCCACTTCCACCCAGGTCTCCTCGCCCCGGAACTTGAGGTCCTGGGGATCGCCGCCGAGGATCGAGCCGTCGCCCACGCTGACGTCGGCGGCCAGCTTGACGTTGCGCTGGAGCCGGGCCCTCGGGCCGATGCGGCAGCGGTCACCGATCGTCACCCCCGGACCCACCAGCACCCAGGGGCCGATCTCGACCCCCTGGCCCAAGTCGGCCGAGGGATCGATTATCGCCGTCGGGTGGATGGCGGTGATCACCGATCCACCACGCGAGCCATCATCTCCGCTTCGGCCACGATGTTTCCGTCCACGTACGCCACGCCCTTCATCCGGCAAGTCCGGCCCCGGTTCTGGAGCATCTCCAGCTCGCAGCGCAGCTGATCCCCGGGCAACACCGGCCGGCGGAACTTGACGTTGTCGAGCGACATGAAGTAGACCACCTTCTGGTCCGGGTCCTCGATCGTGCCCAGAAGGAGCATCCCGCCTACCTGCGCCATCGCCTCGATGATCAGCACGCCGGGCATGATCGGATGGCCCGGGAAGTGGCCCTGGAAGAACGGCTCGTTGATCGTGACGTTCTTGATCCCGACGATCCGGTTAGTCCCCTCGACCTCGATGATCCGGTCCACGAGGAGAAAGGGATAGCGGTGCGGGATCACGTCCAGGATCCTGCCGATGTCCATCGCGACGCCTCCGACGCGCTGTCCGGTCCGGCGGAGCCAACGGGCCAGCGCGATATTGCCCTGGTGGCTCGGCTTGCTCGCGACGACGTGCGCCTCAATCCGGCCGCCGACCAACGCGAGGTCGCCCAGTATGTCCCCGGCCTTGTGCCGGACGAACTCGTCGGGCCACCGGAGCTCCCCCCCGACCAGACCGTCGTCTGAGAGTATCAGGGTCGAGTCGAGGTCGGCACCCTTGGCCAGGCCCCGGGCGCGGAGGGCCTCCGCCTCGCGCACGAAGCCGAAGGTCCGCGCCGCGGCGAGATCGCGGGCGAACGCGTCCGGAGTGATGTCGTAGCTGCCCGACTGGCGGCCGATGAGCGGGTGGGCCCACTCGATGGTGGTCGTGAGGCGGAGCGCCGGGGCCGGCGCCACGACATAGGTGGAATCGCCCTCGGTCAGCTGAAACGGCGCGGTGACCTTGTAGATCACCGGATCACCCGGCTGGTCCGTGATCCCAGCCTTGCACAGCGCCGTCAGGTACGGCTGGAACGAGCCGTCGCCGATTGGCGGCTCCGGGCCGTTCAGCTCCACGATCAGGTCATCGAGCTGGAGCGCGGCAGCCACGGCGAGGAGATGCTCCACCGTCTCGACCGTACCGGGCGATTCGCCGAGCGCGGTGCGCCGATCCGTGGAGCGGACGTGGGAGAGCCGCGCGGGCACTTCCGGCGCGCCGGGGAGGTCCACCCGCCGAAAGACGATGCCCCGCCCCGGCTCGGCGGGCACGCACTTCGCGGTGACCCGCGCCCCGGTGTGGAGGCCCACGCCCTCGATGGTGGCTTCCCGCGCGAGCGTGCGCCTAGGCATCCCGTCGCCTCTCCGCCACCAGTGCCTCGAGCTCGCCGACGATCGGCGCCAGACGGTACAGCGCCGCCTGGGCCCTCAGCACCTGCCGGTTGGGCCGCGCCGGATTCCCGCTCAGCACCGAGTCCGCCGGCACGTTGCCGATCACGGCGCTCTTGGCCGCGACCTGCACCCGGTCGCCGATCGCGAGATGATCGGTGACGCCGACGTGACCCGAGAGGATCACGTCATTGCCGAGACGGGTGCTCCCCGCGACACCCACGCCGGCCATCAGAAGACAGCGCTCGCCGATCCGCACGTTGTGCCCCACGTGAACCAGGTTGTCCAACTTGGTGCCCTGCCCGATCACGGTATCGTCGAGGCTGCCGCGATCCACGCACGAGTTGGAGCCGATCTCCACGTCGTCCCCGATGACGCAGCCGCCCACGTGGGGAATCCGCTCGTGACCCGAGCCGCGGGAAAGATACCCGAACCCGTCGCCTCCGATCACGGCGCCCGCCTTGAGCACCACCCGGCGGCCGATCCGGGCACCGGCATAGCAGATCACTCGGGCGTCCATCCTGGTGTCCTCGCCGACGATGACCCCGTCGCCGATCGAGACCCCCTCGGAGAGCCGGCACCGGTCGCCCAGGCGCACTCCCCGACCGAGAATGACGAAAGGCCCGAGCGCGATGTCCGCGCCGAGCTCGCAGCCGGGGCCGATGCGTGCCGTGGGGTCGATACCCGGCGGGGCTTCGGCGGCGGGAAACAGCCGGCGGATCACCAGCACGATGGCGCCGTAGGGATCGCCGACCACGATCCGCGCGGCGGGGCCCACGGCCGAATCCGCCAGCGCCGGCGGCACCAGCACGGCTCCGGCCCGGGAGAACTTGAGCGCCCCGGCGTAGCGCGGGGACACCGCCAGGCTGAGCGTGCCGGGGCCGGCCCGGTCAAGTGGGCCGACCGAGGTGAGGAGCACCCCCCCATCGCCAAGCAGGCGGCCACCGACGAGGTCGGCGACCGCCTGCGCGGTGAGCCCTTCCGACGTCACGCGATCAACTGCCGGACTTGAGCTGTTGAATCACGCGCTGGGTCAGGTCCAGCGATTTGTCGGCGGTCACGATCCCGCTGTTGGGGGCGCTCACGTCGAAGATGACGGCGTAGTTCCCCGCGGCACGAACGCCCTCGATCACGCTGTTGACCTTGGTCTGGATCGGCTCGAGCAACTCCCGCTCGCGCGTGGCGGCCTTCTGCTGCAGCTCCTGGGTCCGCTGCTCCAGCTTCTGCTGCTGACCGGTCAGCTCCTTGCGCTTGGCCTCGCGCTGAGTGGGGCTCAGCATCACCGACTTCTGCTCGAAATCGGAGGCCGAGGAATCCAGGCTCGCCTGGAGCTTCTGCACTTCGACCCGGTAGGCTTCGACTTCCCGGGTGAACGTGGACTCGGCTTGGGTATACCCGGGCGTCTGCTTGAGGATGGCCTGGGTGTTGACGTAGGCCACCTTCCCTCCGCTCTGCTGCGCGGCGGCCGCGCCAGTCCCCAGCAGCGTGAAAGAAGCGATCCAGGCTCCCACGACGAACAGCTTCATGCTCGGCTCCCGATGAAAGGTGCGTACTGCCCAAGGTGCGTACTGCCCATGGATTGTCGTTCCAACGACTAAAAGAAGTTCCCCAGCTTGAAGTGCAGCTGCCAGCCGGGATCCGGACGTCCCTCGCCGTCCACCCGGTCGAATCCGTAGCCCAGGTCCACCCCGATCGGCCCCAGCGGCGAGATGACTGCCGCTCCGAAGCCCGCGCCGCGGAACAGCCGCGTGGGGTCCCACTGGCGGGCGGAGCGATAGACGTTGCCCGCATCGAAGAAGGTGCTCACGTAGAGCGACTGGCTGATACGCGCCCCCGCCTCCACGGTGAACGCCGCATACGACTTCCCGAACGCGTCCGGACTTGCCTGATTGCCGCTCGCCTCGGGATCGAACCCGTTGGGCGTGATCGCGAACTCGTCGTAGCCCCGAAGGGGAATCCCGAACTGGACCCCGCCGAGCGAGTACAGCTCGGTGAAGAACGGCCCGGCGTCCCCGAAGATGAACCCCGACTTGGCCGTGATCCCTAGCACGAACTGGACCCCGCCGCCGAAGTCGCCACCGCCGCCCATGCCCCCCAGAGGGGCATACCAGCGTCCTTCCAGGTCCACTTTCCGGTAATTGCCCGTCCCCCCCAGGATACCGCCGTTGAGCTCGCCGCTGACCTGGGTGAGGGAGCCGCCGGTGGCGAACGGCAGGCCGAATCTGGTGTCGCGGAGTATGCTGGTGCCGAGCGAGGACCGGGTGCAGCTGGTGCATCTGAAGCGCTCGCGCAAGTCGGCCGAGCCGCCGGTGTAGCGGATGCGCTGGAACGAGTACGAGGTGAACAGCCGGGTATACCGCGAGCCGAAGAACGGAAACCCGAGCTGGACCGATCCGCCGGTCTGCTTGCGCCGTCCGAGGTCGCCGACGGTGAAACGCGCCCGGCTATCGAAGAGCGACACGGTCCCGGAGATCCGGCTCTCCCGAATGTTGGGATCGGTGTAGCTCAGTGTGAAGTCGTTGATGTTCTTCCCGAACTGCCACTGGAGCCGGCCCCGCTTCCCTCGCCCGAACAGATTCGGCTCCTCCAGCCCGAGGAATCCACCGACGCCGGTGCCCTGCCCCAGGGAAGCGCCGAAATTGATGTTCCCGGTCCGGCGCTCCTCGACCCGGAACACGACGTCCACATCCACGCCGTTTTCCGACGGCTTCACGTCGGGCGACGGCATCGGCTGCTGGAAGAACCCGAGGTTTCCGACGTTCTGGTACGACCGGATGAGCCGCTCCCGGCTGAACAGATCGCCCGGGAGCATGACGATGGCCTCGCGGATCACCCGCTCGTGGGTGACGTCGTTGCCCACGATCTCGATCTTGTTGATCGTGGCCGGCGATCCCTCGCGGACGTTCCAGCCCAGGTCGATGTACGGCTTGCCGTCCGGCCCGGTGCGCCGGACTTCCTTCGGCGTGACCTGGGCGTAGATGTAGCCGTTGTTGGCGTAGAGCTCGCCCACCTTGTCGGTGGCGGCGTCCCACTCCGAGCGGTTGAACGGCTTGGTACTACCGGCAGGCACCCCGCTTCGATCCACTGGGCCGAAGGGGTAGTACGCCATCAGCTCTTCGGTCGAGAATCGCCGGCTCCCCTCGATGTCGAAGACGCCCACCGAATAGCGCGCGCCCTCATCCACCTTCAGGTGCAAGGTCGCCTTGCCGCCCGCGCTGTCGGCGGCCAGGGAGTCGGCGATGACCTGGAAGTCCACGTAGCCCCGGTTGGCGTACCAGCCCGGCAGCTTCTCGCGCACGTCCTGCTCCAGCTTCTCCTCGTCGTACTCGCCCTTCTGGAACCACCAGAATCCTTCGGGACGGGTGGACATCTGGCCCACCACGGTCTTGTCGTTGAAGCGCTGGTTGCCCTCGACGCTCACCTGGCTGATAGCGACTCGGTTGCCCTCGGTCACGTCGAACACCACCCGGGTCTTGCCGCCGTCCTGGGGCAGCTCCAGTGTCTTCACCTGGGCCGCATAGTAGCCGGCATCCTTGTACAGGGAGTCGATCGAGGCGCGAGACTGCTCGACGGCGTTGCGGTCGAGCGGCCGCCCTTCGACCAGCTTTACCCGCCCCTTGACGGACCCTTCGGACACCCGGTCCACGCCGCGCACTGCCCAGCGCTCGAGCACCGGACGCTCCTTCACGAGGAGCGCCAGCACCAGCTTGTCACCGGCGGTTCGCTGCTCCACGACGACGTCGTCGAACTGGCCGGTGCGGAAGAGATTGGTGATCGCCCGCTGGATGTCGCGGTAGTTCACCGGCTGCCGCACGACGAGCCCGGCGGTCCCGATGATCTGTGAGGGGGTGAGTCGCGAGTTGCCCTGGACGATGATGCTGTCGACGATGGGCGGCGCCTGCGGTTCCTGCTGCGGCTCCTGGGCACTGAGAGCCGCCGTGCCCCCCAGAAGAAGGGCGACGGCGGCGAGGAAGGGTCGGAAACGCTTCATCGGCACGGGGTGAGGGGTGGCGCGCCGGCCCCCTGCGGGGCCGGCGCCCGCGGCATCAGGCCCGGGTGCCGGTCAGCGCCTTGAACACCAGCCGCTCGCCGTCGGGGGCGACATCCACTTCGATCTCATCGCCACGGCCGAACTCCCCCATCAGGATCTTCTCACTCAACGGGTCCTCGACGTACTTCTGGATGGCCCGCTTGAGCGGCCGGGCACCGTAGTTCTCGTCGTACCCCTTCCCGACCAGGAAGTCGATCGCGGCCTGGGTGAGCCTGACCTCGTCGCCGAGGCGGCGCTGCACTTCCCGAAGCAGGATGGTGACGATCTTGGCGATGTGCTCCCTCGAGAGGGGGTGGAACACGATGACGTCGTCCAGCCGGTTGAGGAACTCCGGATTGAACACCTTCTGCATCTCGTCCTTGATCCGCTCCTGCATCTTCTCGAAGCTGGACTTCGCGTCCGCGCCGTGGAAGCCGAGGGACTTGCCCTGCATGATGTCCCGCGCACCCACGTTCGACGTCATGATCACCACCGTGTTCTTGAAGTCGATGACCCGGCCGTAGTTATCGGTCAGGTGGCCCTCGTCGAGCACCTGGAGCAGGATGTTGAACACGTCCGGGTGCGCCTTCTCGATCTCGTCCAAGAGGACGACCGAGTAGGGCTTCCGTCGCACAGCCTTGGTCAGGGTTCCGGAGTCCTCGTAGCCCACGTACCCGGGGGGCGCGCCGATCAGCCGGCTGACCGAGAACTTCTCCATGTACTCCGACATGTCCACCCGGATCAGGGCCTGCGCGTCGGCGAAGAGGAACTTCGCCAGCGCCCGTGCCAGCTCGGTCTTGCCGACGCCGGTGGGTCCGGAGAAGACGAACGAGCCGATCGGCCGGTTGGGGTCCTTGAGCCCGGCGCGGGAACGCCGGATGGCCCGGGATACCGCCATGATGGCCTCGTCCTGGCCGACCACCGAGGCGTGGATCTCGTCTTCCATCCGCAGCAGCCGGGCGGTCTCGGCCTCCTGCAGCCGAGTGACCGGGATGCCGGTCCAACGGGACACGATGAAGGCGATGGCCTCCTCGTCGATCACCGGACGACGGGTCTGGCGGTCGCGCTCCCACTCCTCCTGCTTGAGCCGGATCTGGTTCTGGAGATCGCGCTCCTGGTCCCGGAGCGACGCGGCCCGCTCGAAGTTCTGGTCCCGGACGGCGTCTTCCTTCTGGAGATTGACCTTTTCCAGCGCCGCCTTGAGCTCGGCGACTTCGGCCGGCGGCACCTGCGACGCCAGCCGCGCCCGGGCGCCCGCCTCGTCGATTACGTCGATCGCCTTGTCAGGCAGGAACCGGTCGGTGATGTAGCGCTCCGAGAGCTCGGCCGCGGCCGCGAGGGTGGCGTCCGGGATGCTGATCCGGTGGTGGTCCTCGTACTTCTTCCTGAGGCCCTTGAGGATCTCCACGGTCTCGGGTACCGTCGGCGGCTCCACCACCACCGTCTGGAATCGGCGCTCCAGCGCGCCGTCCTTCTCGATGTACTTCCGGTACTCGTTGAGGGTCGAGGCGCCCACGCACTGCAGCTCGCCGCGCGCCAGCGCCGGCTTCAGCATGTTGGAGGCGTCGATGGCGCCCTCGGCCGCACCCGCGCCGACCAGTGTGTGGAGCTCGTCGATGAACAGGATGATCTGCTTGTTCTGCGCGATCTCGTTCATCACCGCCTTGAGCCGCTCCTCGAACTGGCCCCGGTACTTGGTGCCGGCGATGACCGCCGCCATGTCGAGCGACAGCACGCGGTGGTCCCGGAGCACGTCGGGGCAGAGCCCGTTGGCGATGAGGAGCGCGAGTCCCTCGACGATCGCCGTCTTGCCGACGCCGGGCTCTCCGATCAGGACCGGGTTGTTCTTCTTCCGGCGAGCCAGGATCTCCATGACCCGCTCGATCTCCTTGGCCCGGCCGATCGTCGGATCGAGCTGACCCTCGGCGGCGAGCTGAGTGAGATCGCGGCAGAAATGGTCGAGTGCCGGCGTCTTGGACTTCTTCTCCGACTTCGGCGCGGCACTGGGCTGGCTGCCCGCGCCGCCGGCCGACGTCTGAGGCATGTCGCTGCCAAGGAGGCGCAGGGTCTCGGCGCGGGATTGCTCCAGGTTCACGCCGGCGTCGGTCAGGACCTGCGCGGCGATGCCCTTCTCCTCGCGCAGCAGGCCGAGCAGCAGGTGCTCGGTGCCGACGTAGGAGTGATTGAGCTCACGCGCTTCGGTCATCGCCAGCTCGAGGACCTTCTTGGCCCGGGAGGTATACGGCAAGTCGGGGCCGGCGGCAGCGGCAGCCTTTCCCTTCTTGACGGTCTCTTCGATCTTCTGCTGGATGTCTTCGAGATCGACGTTGAGATTGGTGAGGACGGCCGCAGCCACCCCCTCCCCCTCGCGAATCAGGCCGAGCAGGATGTGCTCTGTCCCCACGTACTCGTGGTGCAGACGGGCCGCCTCCTCCCGCGCCATCTGCAGGACCTTGCGGACCCGATCAGTGAAGTTGTAGCCGTTCATCGCGGTGCCCCGACGTAGCTCACTCCGAATGCCGTCGCCGCGGCTTATCCGCGGCGCCCCACTTCGGATTCCAACACCTTTCGCACGAACCGTGCCCGCCGAATCGGCAGATCGGCATCGGTCGGCTCCACCCCCTCCGCCACCGCCAGGTGGGCCGGTTGGGTATACACCAGCAATTTATTGAGGGTGTACATCGCGACGTCGGGGATGAGGCTGACGCCGACACCGAGCCGCACGCCACTCAACAAGTTCATGGCCTCCTCGAACGAGAGCGCCCGGGCATATCGCAGGAGGCCGTACGCACGCCAGACCTTGTCTTCGATGATCGTCGGCGCGTCCCGCAGCAGCACCTGCCGCGCCTGTTCCTCGTAGTCCATCACCTGGCGAACCATCTTGCCCAGGTGGTCGAGCAGCTCGTGCTCGGAACTGCCGAGCGTGGTCTGGTTGGACAGTTGGAAGAAGTTGCCGACGACCTCGCTGCCCTCCCCATACAGGCCGCGGAACGTCAGCCCCACCTGCGCCAAACCCTGCAACACCTTCGAGATTTCCTTGGTGAGCACCAAGCCGGGGAGGTGGATGAGCACCGATGCCCTGAGCCCGGTGCCCACGTTGGTCGGGCAGGAGGTAAGATAACCGAATTCTGGATGAAATGCGAAAGCAAGTCGTTGTCCCAGTTCGGCGTCCAGCCGATCCACCTCGGCGTACGTGGCCTCCAGCGCGAACCCCGAATGGAGTCCCTGGATCCGCAGGTGGTCCTCCTCGTTCAGCATGACCCCGATCCGGTCCTGGACCAGCAAGGAGGCACCCGAACGGACCCGGCCATCGGCATCCAGACCGGCCAGCTCCTTGCTCACCAGGTGCCGCTCGTGCAGCAACTGCCGGTCGGTGCGCTCCAGCCGGTCGAGCCGGAACTTGGTGGCCTGGCGGAGCAGGACCGACTCCCGAGCGGCACGCTCGACGACGGACAGGATGTCCTCCCGCTCGGTCTCCGAGTTGCGTCCCTGGAACACGCGGCCAGCCAGGTTCCGTGCCAGGCGAATCCGGGTGGAGAGCACCAAGTGGCTCGAGGGGCCGCTGGCATCGAGCCACCCCACGCCACCGTCGGTCAGCAGGCTGAGGTCGATCATTCCAACACCCGAAGGCGGTCACGCAGCTCGGCGGCGAGCTCGAAGTTCTCGGTCTCCACCGCCAGCCGGAGCTGCTCGCGAAGGTCCGCCGATTCCATCTGGCCGTCGGCGGGGACGGCGCCGTGCTCGGCGTAGCGCTCGCCCACGTGGTGGGTGGAGCCGTGCAGACGGCGGAGGAGTTCCCTGAGCGGCACCTCGAACGAGCGGTAGCATTCGGGACAGCCCAGCCGGCCGCTCTCCCGGAAATCCTGGAGCGACCCGCCACAGCGCACGCAGGTCTCGCCGGCACGGGGTGCGGCCACCGTCTCCGGCAGGTTCTTCCCCATCGCCGCGAGGAAGCTCCCCAGTGGCGTCTTTACTACCCCGCTGGGACTCTCCACGCCCTTCTCCGCCGCGCACCGCTCGCAGAGATGCAGGGTCGTCACCTGTTCGTTGACGATCTGGGTGAGGTGGATGACCGCCTCGCGCTCGCGGCACTGCTCGCAGGACATCAGGGCATCGACTCCACGCTGGAGAGCGGCACCAGCCGACCGTCCTCCAGCGAGAGGACCCGGTCGGCGCGGGCCGCGAGACTGCGGTTGTGAGTGACCACGACGAGGGCGGTCTCGAACTCCCGTGAGAGGCGAGCGAATAGTTGATGCAGGCGCTCGCTGTTGCCCGCGTCGAGGTTGCCCGACGGCTCATCGGCCAAGACGAGGACCGGGTCCGCAGCGAGGGCGCGAGCCACGGCGGCACGCTGCTGCTCTCCGCCGGACAGTGCAGCCGGCCGGTGCGACATCCGCCCAGCCAGGCCCACCGCGGCAAGCAGCTCCTCGGCCCGCGATCGTGCGCGCGCCTCCTCCTCGCCAGCTATGAGCAGCGGCAGCATCACGTTCTCCAGCGCGGTGAACTCCCTCAGCAGGTGATGAAACTGGAAGACGAACCCGATCTTCCGGTTGCGCACCAGTGCCAACTCCTCCTCACCCAGCTCGCCGAAGGAGCGCCCGTCGAGCTGGACGCTCCCGCCGGAGGGCGTGTCCAGTGCGCCCAGCAGGTGCAGGAGGGTGCTCTTTCCGGATCCACTGGAGCCCACGATCGCCACGAACTCGCCCCGGCTCACCGACAGGTCCACTCCCGCCAGCACCTCGATCGGAAAGCCATCGCCGCCCTGGTAGACCTTTCGCAGGCCCGCGGCCTCGAGAATCGCGCTCATTCGTGCCGAATCGCTTCGACCGGGGTAAGCCCGGCTGCGGTCCTCGAGGGATAGACGGTAGCGAGCACGGCGATCGCGATGCTCGCTCCTACCACCACGGCGACATCCCACGGCTCGATGTGGACCGGAAGGTGATCGATGAAGTAGACTGCCGGGTTGATCTTGATCCACCCGGACTCATCCACGAGGTAGGCGAGGGTGAGCCCGGAGAGCAGCCCCGCGATCGTCCCGACCACTCCGATCACCGCACCCTGGATCAGGAACACCCTCGCAACCGCGTGAGAGGTGAGGCCCATGGCGCGGAGAATCCCGATCTCCTTGGTCTTATCCGTCACTACCATGGTCAGGGTACCCACGATGTTGAAGGCCGCCACCACCATGATGAAGAAAATAATCAGTCCCATGGCCAGCTTCTCGAGCTGGAGGGCGCTAAAGAGGCTGGCGTTCTGGGTCTGCCAATCCAGGGCCCGGTACGGATATCCCAGCCGCTTTTCCAGCAACTCGCCGATCGCCGGGGCGAGATCGGGGTCCGCCACCCGCACCGCGATGCCCGAGACCGCGTTTCCGAGCCCGGTGAAGCGCTGAGCGTTCTGCAGCGACATGACGACGAACTGGTTGTCGTACTGGAACATGCCCGTGTCGAAGAGCCCGGTGACCTCGAACTTCCAGAACCTGGGCACCGCCACCCCCAGCGCCGGGTTCATCTTGGCCTCGGTCACAGGCACCAAGGTCACGATGTCGCCGGGATACACGGACAGACGTCCCGCAAGGCGGGTGCCGAGCAGAATCCCCCCGTCCACCCCGGGCTTGGTGGCCTTGAAGGAGAGGTCGCCCTTCTCGATCGCCTTCGGTAACGAGGTCACCGACATCGCGCCGGTGTCGGGATCTATGCCGAGCAGGTTCACCCCCTCGCCGTAGTCCTGCCCCGCCGTGATCCCGGCCTGGCTGATCACCTCCGGCGCCGCGGCCACAACGCCGGGCTCCTTCCGAATGCGCCCGAGCGCCCGCCGCCAATCGTCGACCCGAAGGCCGGCGCCGTAGGTGAGGACCCTGAGATGCGGGTTCGCCACCAGGATCCTCTCGCGAAGATCGTTCCGGAGGCCGTTCATGACGCCGAGGACCACGATGAGCGCGGTGACTCCGACCGCGACCCCCCCGGTCGAGATCACCGTGTTGAGCGAGGCGGTCCGCGCCCCGCGCCGGCTTCGGAGATAGCGCCGAGCGATGCGCCACTCGAGCTTGGAGGGCACGCGAAAGGTGCGCGCCAGCTCACCCAGCGATTGGACGAACGCCGACCACCGTGTCATCCCTCCTCCGGCCGCATCGCGGGGTACAGGATCACGTCTCGGATCGACGGCTGGTCCGCGATCACCATCATGAGCCGGTCGACGCCGAGGCCCATTCCGCCGGCCGGCGGCATGCCGTACTCCAGCGCGCGGATGTAGTCGGCGTCGAAGGCGTGGGCCTCCTCGTTCCCGGCGGCGTGCTGGCGCCCCTGCTCCTCGAACCGCCGCCGCTGGTCGTCGGGATCGTTGAGCTCGGTGAAGGCGTTGGCCAGCTCGCGCCCGCCGAGGAAGAGCTCGAACCGCTCGGTGAGCGCCGGGTCGCGCCGGTGCTCCTTGGCCAGCGGCGAAAGCGGCTTGGGGTAGTCCAGGACGAAGGTCGGCTGCACCAGGTGAGGCTCCAGCGTCACCTTGAACACCTCGTCCTGGAGCTTCCCGCCACCGATCTCGCCCACGACGTCGGCCGGCTCCCCCGCCTCGATCAGGACTCGCCGCATCTCCTCCTCCGAGGCGGTGCGCAGATCGAGCCCGCAGCGATCCCGGACCCCCTCGATGAAGCTCGTTCGGGCAAAGGGCCGGGTGAAGTCCAGGGTGGTGCCGTTCCGCTCGAGGGTCCGGGTGCCGACACAGTGCTCGATCACGCCGGTCACCATCGCCTCGGTGAGCTCCATCATATCGGTATAGTCGGCGTAGGCCTGATACACTTCCAGCATGGTGAACTCGGGATTGTGCGTACGGTCCATCCCCTCGTTCCTGAAGTCATGGCCGATCTCGTAGACCCGTTCCAGACCGCCCACCAGCAGGCGCTTGAGGTAGAGCTCGTCCGCGATCCTCAGGTACAGCGGCATGTCGAGCGCATTATGGTGGGTGACGAACGGCCGAGCCGCCGCCCCTCCGTACAGCGGCTGGAGGATCGGAGTCTCGACCTCGAGAAACCCGCGGTCGTCCAGGAACCGCCGCATCCAGCTGATGGCCCGGGCGCGCAGCCGGAACACCTCGCGCACTTCGGGATGCACCGCGAGATCGGCGTATCGCTGGCGGTAGCGAACCTCGGGGTCGGTCAGGCCGCCGAACGTGACGGCACCGCCCTCGGTGGACTGGCGCTTTCCCCGGGGCAGCGGCCGCAGCGACTTGGCCAGAAGCGTGACTTCGCTGGGCCGCACGCTCAACTCGCCGCGCTTGGTGCGGAAGAGCCGGCCCAGGACCCCGATATGATCGTCGAGATCCAGGTGGCCGAGGATCTGGTAATGCTCTCCGAGCTCGTCCTGTCGCAGGTAGAGCTGGATCTTGGCCGTCCCGTCCTCGAGATCAAGGAAGCTGGTCTTCCCCTGCGACCGGAACGACGCGATGCGGCCGGCCAGGGAAACGACCGGCCCCTGGTCGGCCATCTCGTCGCGATAGAGCTCCCGGGCCTCGGCCACGGAGTGGGTCCGGTCGTACCGGTAGGCGAAGGCGGGCACGCCGGCGGCCTCCAGGGCCGCCCGCTTTTCCCGCCGAGCCGTCTCGACGTAGGACCGCTCCTCCACCGCGCTCACGCCGCCTTGCCTCCGAATCGCTTGAGATAGGCCTGGATGAACTCGTCCAGATCGCCGTCCATCACCCGCTGTACGTCGCCCACCTTCACTTCGGTTCGGTGGTCGTTGACCATGGTGTACGGCTGGAAGACGTAGGACCGGATCTGGTTGCCCCAGGAGTTGTCGGTCTTGGTCGCCTCGACCACCGCCCTCGCCGCCTCCTGCTCCTCCAACTTCCGCTGGTACAAAGCGGCCCGCAACATCTTCATGGCGGTGGCGCGATTCTTGGTCTGGCTGCGCTCCTGCTGGCAGGAGACCACCACGCCCGTGGGAATGTGGGTGAGACGCACGGCCGACGAGGTCTTGTTGACGTGCTGGCCACCCGCCCCCGAGGCGCGGAAGACGTCCATCTTGATATCCTCTTCCCGAATATCGATCTCGATGGTGTCGTCCACGTCGGGATAGACGAAAACCGAGGCGAAGGACGTGTGCCGGCGGGCCTGGGAGTCGTAAGGCGAGATCCGCACCAGCCGGTGGACCCCCTTCTCCGCCTTCAGATAGCCGTAGGCGTATTGGCCCTTGATCTCGATGGAGACCGACTTGATCCCGGCCTCCTCACCGGGAAGCAGGTCGAGGATCGTCACCTGGAATCCGTGGCGCTCCGCCCAGCGGACGTACATCCGCATGAGCATCTCGGCCCAGTCCTGCGACTCGGTGCCGCCGGCGCCCGGATGGATGGTGAGCAGCGCGTCGCGGCCGTCCTCGGGGCCCTGGAGCATCGCCTGGAGCTCGAACGCCTCCACCCCCCCCACGAGCTCATCAGCCTCCCTCGCGACCTCGGCCTCCATCGCGGGGTCCGACTCGGACGCGAGGAGCTGGGCCATCTCCACCGCGCCCTCGATCCGCTGATTCAGATTCGTATAGGGAACGACCCAGGCCTTCAGGGTCTTGATTTCCTGCACGGCGACGCGGGCGGTATCCGGATTGGCCCAGAAGCCGGCTTCGGCCTGCCGCGCTTCGAGCGCGTTCAGGCGCTCCGACTTGGCGGGAAGGTCAAAGAAAGTCTCGAAGTTCGGTCACCCGGTGCTGTAGCTCGGTGAGGCGTTCGAGCAGATCGGTCATCCGTGACCCTCGCTGGTTGGGGACATCAGGAAAATAAGCGGGGAGGCGGGGCGGCGGGCCGGGGAGGCGTTAGAACACCTGCCTCCCCCCAGCCAGGATCTCGTTCAGCGCTTCGCGGAAGAAGCCCGTGGACTCGGCGACGTCGCGGCCGACCTGCTCGGTGAACTCCTCATAACTCTTCTTGATCTCCTCCTCGAACAGCTCCTTCAGGTTGCCATCCCGGAGGCCCTCCTGCCGCTTCGCCGGATGGTACACGACGATGTCGGAGACCAGGGCCCGCGCCAGACGCCGAGCCTTGAGCGACGGGTCCTGAGAGAGGAAGGGGTTGGCGGGCCGTCCGCCAGGGCCCGGTGGAGCGGCGGAGGGCCGGGCCGAGGGCTGCGGCGGGGAGTGAGGCGCCGGCGGTTGGGCCGGTTGTTGGGTCCGGACCGGGGCAGCGGGACGGGACGGCACACCGCCCGCCACCGCGGGTGGGGGTGGCATGACCGGCCGGGGAGGAGCCGCCGCGGGCGGCATCGAACGGGAGCCGGCCGGCCAGGGAGGGGATGGCGGGACCGACGCAGAAGGCGCGGACGCCCGGGGCGCGGGCGCCCGGGGCGATGGCGCCTGGGGCGATGGCGCCTGGGGCGATGGCGCCTGGGGCGATGGCGCCTGGGGCACGTAGGCGGAGGCCGCTGGCGCCGCTGACGGAAGGGGCGGTGAGGCCGAGGCGACCGGCGCCGGAGGAGGAGGCGCAGGGGGCGGTGGGACGGCCTGGGCGGCGGGCTCCTCCCGGCGCGGGACCGGCACGTTCGCCTTCTCGTGATTGACCGCGAAGACCGCGCTGCACACGGCGCAACGGGCGCGCACTCCGGCCTCGGGGACTTTGGCCGGGTCCACGCGGTAGACCGTGGCGCAGTTCGGACAGGTGACGTTCATCTTTTCGCCCTCACGACAGGTCCCTGGCGGCCGACCCCTGGCGCTCCTCGCCGTCAGTGCCTTGACGCCGGTCCACCACGAAGACGGAGCCCGGCAGCGTCTTGGCGTAGCTCTTCATCTCGGTGGCAAGCTCGCTCACCTGTGCTGGATGCGCAAACTTCCGGTGCCGGTTGGTCACGATGCCGATGGAGAGGGTCATCAAGGGGACCCGGTGGAGCTGGCCGCGCCGGTCCTTGCCGAAGAAGTAGCCTGCTCGGCGGTCCTGGTCGTTGTACTGGTGGGGGATCAGGATATCGAAGACGTCGAGGATCTCGCTGCAGGTCACGCTGATCTCGGTGGCCGGCACGATGAAAATGAAATCGTCTCCCCCGATGTGACCCACAAACCCTCGCGCCCCGAGCAGCCCTTTGACCACGTCGTGCAGGATCCGGGAGAGCAGGTAGATGACCCGATCGCCGTCGTAGTAGCTGTACCGGTCGTTGAATTCCTTGAAGTGGTCGAGGTCGGCATAACAGACGGCGAACTCCTGATCCGACTCGAGCCGGCGGCGAATCTCCCGTTCGATTTCCGTGGTGCCCGGAAGCCGGGTGGAGGGGTGGACCGACACATCGCGCTCGGTCCGCACCAGCATCGCGTCAAGACGGGAGCGCTGCTCGGCGGGAGAGAAGAGACTGCTGATCACCTCGTCGGCCCCGGCGGCAAACCAGGCTTGTACCTGCTCCGGGTGGTGATCCGCCGCGAGGGCGGTGACGGGAACGATCGCGGTGAAGGCGTCGCTTTTCAGGCGGTGGACGAGAGCCATCGCCTCGTTCCGCACGCCGTTGCCGTCCACGAAGAGGAGGCAGGGATGCCCGCGCAGGACGATGGACTCCACCTCGTCGGGGCGGCTGAACACCAACAGGGGAAAAGTGTTGGCCGCCGCCCACTGGCGAACCAGCGCCGGCACCGGGCAACCGTCCGGCGAGTAGAAGAGAATCGTCGGGCGAGTCCGCACCCTTGGCCTCTCGTAAGAATTTACAACTAGCTAACTTAGGACGCCGCTCCCCGCAAGTCAATCAGAGGAAGAAGGCCCCCACCGCGACCATCAGGTACACGGCGAGCAGCTGGACCCCCTCGAACCAATGCGACTCCCCGTCCAGCGTGATGATCGCGGTCACTGCCGTCGCCATGCCTAGCGCCAGCACCTCGAACGGCCGGAAGACCAGGTTCATGTCCTGGCCCATCAAGACGCCGGCAAACACCAGGACCGGAGCTACCAGCAGCGCGATCTGGGTGCTCGAGCCCAGCGCGATCTGGAGTCCCAGATCGATCTGGCCCTTCCGCGAGAGCACCACCGCCGCCGCGTGCTCGGCCGCGTTCCCGATGATCGGGATCACGATCAGCCCCAGAAAGATCGGCGAGAGGCCGATGGTCTCGGTGGCTTCGGTGGCCGCGTGAACCAGGAGCTCGGATTCGATTGCCACGCCTACGGTCGCGGCGGCGAGGATCAGCAGCGCCTTACGTGGGCTCCACACCGGGCCTTCGAGCGGATGCGCCTCGCCGCCGAAGAGCCGCCGGTGGGTGCGGAGGGTGAACAGCAGCGAGAACCCGTAGGTGAGGATGAGAATGAGCGCGACCGCCTCCGACATGTGGAGCTCGTCGGCCCGCGCCGCGGCCTCGGGGTGCACCGCATGGTAGAGCGCCGGGAAGCCGAGCGCCACGACCGAAAGCGCGAGCATGCCCGAGCTCATGCCGGCGTTGGTCCTGTTGAAGCGAAGGTCGGGACGGTTCAGCCCGCCGGCAATGATGGCGAGTCCCATGATCAACAGCAAGTTGCCCAGAATGCTCCCGGTGATCGATGCCTTCACCAGGTCCACCAGGCCGGCGCGAAGCGCCACGAGCGCGATAATGAGCTCGGCCGCATTTCCGAAGGTCGCGTTGAGGAGGCCTCCCACTGTGGGGCCCGTCTTGTGGGCCAGGTGCTCGGTGGCCTCGCCCATGTACCCTGCCAGCGGCAATACTCCGAGGCAGGCCGTGATGAAGATCCACAGAGCGGGCGCGTGCAGCACGTAACCCAGGATGATGCTGATCGGAACGGCCGCCAGCAGCATCAGGCGCCAGCGGGGCATGCGGGTTTTCTGCAGGTGAGGCGGCAGGCCCGAATGGGCCGGCCGGGATTCGCGCGCGGGCTCGGAGCCGGCCGCGCTCGCCTGGCGCGGCGCCTTTCGCGTCGACGCCGGGTTGCCGATCTCGGCACGGACGCGGGACGGCGAAATCTTGGCGTCGCTCAGGATGCGCGCCATGGATCCGCGGGGCTCCTCTAGAGCGGCCAGGAGAAGATGCTCCGGCGTGAGCTCCGTGCCCGCCTCGCGCGCCTCTCTGGAGGCGGTCTCGATCAATCGCTTGGCGTGGGAAGTATGGGCCAGCTCTTCCCCGCCGCTTCGCGGCCGGCCCTTGCGACCAGCAGCTTCGAGCCGCGCACGGACGTCGGCCGGCTCCAGGCCAATCCTCCGGAGGACGGGCTCGGCCACCCCGCCGGGACGCAGCAGCGCCAACAGCACGTGCTCGGCTCCGATCGAATCGTGCCCCAGTCTTCGGGCCTCATCCCGCGCCTGGGCCAGGGCCCGCTCGGCGCCGTCGCTCAACGTGTGAGGTTTGACGCGGGGGGCAGGATCGGGGCTCAGAGCGGCTTGGCTTCTTCGATGAGCATGATCGGAATGCCGTCTTCCACCGCGTAGACGAGGCGGCAAGCGTGGCAGACCAGCGACTCGGGCTCGGAACGATACTCCAAGTCGCCCTTGCATTTGGGGCAGACCAGGATCTCGAGCAGGTCGGGGGCGAGGGTCATGAGGACTCCTGACCGGGCGGCCGGCCGGCCGCGGCAACGGGATTCGGCTCGGGGAACCCGAACCTGGTGAGCGCAACGGAGTTTCGGCGCCAGTTGGGCAGCACCTTCACCCAGGAGTCGAGGTAGACGGGGGCGCCGAGCAGCTCCTCTACGCGGGCGCGGGCGTGGGCGCCGATGGCACGGATGGTCCGGCCACCCTGGCCGATCACGATCCCCTTCTGCGACTCCCGCTCCACGAAGAGCGTGACCCGAATGTACACGGGCCGTTCCGCCTCGCGAAACTCCTCCACCTCGGCATGAAAGCTGTAGGGCAGCTCGTCACCCAGCAGATCGAAGGCCGCCTCACGCAGATACTCCACCACGAAGAAGCGCAACTGCTGGGTCCCGACGTCGTCGGGATCGTAGGCGAACTCCCCCTCCGGCAACTGCTCCCGGATGCGCGCCAGCAGATGGTCGACCCCCTCGCCCGTGGCGGCCGAGACGATCAGGCTGGCGCTGGCCAGCGCTTCCCGCCGCGCCGGCGATACCAGG
Source organism: uncultured Gemmatimonadales bacterium (assembly GCA_963844445.1). GTDB lineage: Bacteria > Gemmatimonadota > Gemmatimonadetes > Gemmatimonadales > GWC2-71-9 > CAVVWJ01. The sequence goes on along the minus strand of CAWJOB010000002.1, from coordinate 541 downwards.
TCGCCCTTGGTATAGACGGTGAGCACGGGCGCGGAACCCGCGTCGCTGAGGCCGGCGACGACGGCGAAGGCCGGTGCCGGAGCCTCCGACGCGGGGTGGAGGTGGAGGACCAGATCCATTCGGCCCAGCGTCTCGAGCGCCAGCTCGCGCATGCGCACCTGCATGAGGTAGGCGGGGTCGAGGAGGCCGGGCAGGTCGTGGAAGACGTACTGGGTATCGCCCTCGGTGCGGAGACCGGTCACCGGGAGGCGGGTGGCCTGAGCCTTCGGGCTCACGATGGCGAGATGGGTGCCGACCAGGGTATTGAGGAGCGAGGACTTGCCGACGTTGGGGGCGCCGGCGAGGGCGATGTGGCCGGTCTTCGTCATGGTGGAAGATACCTATAAGCGAAGACCCCGCCGGGTAGGTCCGGGCGGGGTCTTCAAAGAAAAGGCTGGCGACGGCCTACTCTCCCACCACCTCTCAGTGGCAGTACCATCGGCGCTGCAGGGCTTAACTGCCGTGTTCGGAATGGGAACGGGTGTGGCCCCTGCGCGCTAGT
>CAWJOB010000001.1:0-1367500 GCA_963844445.1 uncultured Gemmatimonadales bacterium | reverse complement strand
ACCGGCGTCGTGCTCACCTTCCTCGACCTGTTCAACGGCTGGGGATTCGCCAGCGCGCTGGTCCGCGACGAGCGGATCGACCAGCACCGGATCGGCCAGGTGTTCGGCATGCTGCTGCTGATCAACGGCGGCGCTCGCGCGCGGTCCAGTTCGCCGCGGCGCCGCTCGCCGCCGACTATTTCCACCAGCCGATGGTCGCCGACCTGCTGCGCGTGCAGGCGCTGTTCTATCCTCGCCAACCCGTTCATCGCGCTCGCCCACGCGCTGCTGATCCGGCGGATGGACTTCAAGCGCCAGGCGCAGGTCAACCTGATCGCCGCGGTGCTCAGCGCGCTGACCGCGCTCGGCTGCGCGCTGCGCCGGGCTCGGCGTCTGGACCCTGGTCGCCGCGCCGTTCGTGCTCTGGTACGCGCGGGCGATCGGCTATGTCGATCGCCGCGCGGCTCTGGATCCGGCCGAGTCTTCCGCTTCGCCGGCGCCGGCGCGATGGCTCCGCTACGGCGGCGCGATGATCGCTCGTCCAGTTCTGCTGGTTCGTGCAGAGCCAGGCCGACGTCTTCATCGCCGGCCGCCAGCTCGATGCCCACGCGCTCGGCCTCTACACCACCGCCCTGTTCCTGACCCAGATCCTCGCCGCCAAGTTCGTGCCGCCGCTGAACGAGGTCGCCTTCGCCGCTTATTCGCGGATCCAGGACGACCGCGACGTGATGCAGGCGGCCTTCCTCAAGTCGGTGCGGCTGATCATGCTGGTCGCCATGCCCTTCTATTTCGGGCTGGCGGTGACCGCCGAGCCGCTGGTCGCGACCTTGCTCGGCGCGAAGTGGCGCGAGTCGGCGCCGCTGGTGCCGCTGCTCGCCTGCGCGATGCCGCTGATGACCCTGCAGATCCTGTTCGCGCCGGCGACCAACGCGCATCGGCCGGCCGGCGCTGGCGGTGCGCACCGGGCTGATCGGCGCGGTCCTCATGTCCGTCGCCTTCCTCGATCGGCATCCAGCTGGGGCACGACCGGCCTGGCCTGGGCCTGGCTCGGCGGCATGGCCGCCCTGCTTGCCGTGACTGTCGAGCTGTCGCGGCCGGTGAACAAGTACGTACCGACCAGGTAGCGGCGGCGACCAACGCATTGCTCGACCTTGCGTCTCACCACATCGACCTGGTTCGCTGGATGCTCGCCACGGAGGTGGCCGTGGTCTCCGTCTCCCTCTCGTCCGAGACCACCGAGCAGGACGGAGCACGGCTCGAGCTGAGGACCGAAGGAGGCGCCTCGATCCAGAGCTTCTTCTCCTTCCGGGCCGGGCCGGCCGAGGCGATGACCTTCGTCGGGGAGCGGGGCACGCTACGCCTGGATCGTCACGCGGCGTCGCTGGCGGTATTCGTGCAGCGCAGCCGGCGATACGGCGCGAGGAGGCGCCGGGTGGCTCCCACGGCCGACCTCCTGAGATGGATGGTCGAGCGCACCTGGCGCCCGTCGGCTGACCCCTCGTACCGGCGGGCGCTCCAGGCCTTCATCGGGCAGATCCGAGGGGGACCGCCGGCCACGGCCAGCCTGCACGATGGGCTCCGGGGCTTGGAGACGATTGCCGCGGCCGAGGCGGCAGCAGCCGAGACATGCGGGTCCTGCTGATCACGGATTGGCTTCGGGGTGTCGGCGGTGCCGAGCGGTACATCGTCGCCGTGAGGGAAGGACTGCGCGGGGCCGGAGACGAGGTCCGGCTGCTCACCAGCGATGTCGGCACCGCCGGCGACGGCTCGGCCGAGTACCGGGCCCGCGGCAGCGAGCGCGTCCTCGCCAAGGCGGTGCTCCAGCTCGCCAACCCGTTCGCCGCCTCGGTAGTGCGCCGGGCGCTCCGGGAGTTTCGTCCCGACGTCGCCATGGTCAACATGTTCGAGCACCAGCTCTCGCCCAGCATCTTCGCCGCGCTGCGGGCGGTTCCCACTGTGCTCAGCGTGACCGACTACAAGGGCATCTGCCCGGTCAGCTCGAAGCTGCTGCCCGACGACCGGCTGTGCCACGATCCACCCGGCCTGGTCTGCTGGCGATCGGGATGTGTCAGCGCTCCTCACTGGGTTCGGGACCAGGCACGCTACGCGCTCATCCGGTGGGCCAGGAAGCACACGCGCCGCGTGCTGACCTGCAGTCAGTGGATGAGCCGTGAGCTGGCCCGCCATGGCGTCGAAGCCGAGCATGTGTCCCTCCCGGTTCCGCTCCCTGGTACGGATTTCCGGCGCCTTGCATCGGCGCGGCCGACGCTGGCCTATTGCGGGCGCCTCGACCGGACCAAGGGAGTACCGCTGCTTCTGCGCGCCTTTGCTCGGTTGAAGCCGATTGCGCCGGCGGCTCGGCTGCGACTCGTGGGTGAAGGACCGCTGCGTGAGTCCCTGGAGGATCTGGTCCGGGCGCTCGGTCTCGAGGAGATGGTGTCCTTCCGCGGCCTGGTGCCGCCGGAGCTCGTGGAGCACGAGATCTCGGACGCGTGGGCGGTCGTGGTGCCCTCGCTCTGGGCGGAGCCGTTGGGACTGGTGGCGATCGAGGCGATCCTCCGCGGCATTCCGGTCGTCGCGAGCGCGGCGGGCGGTCTCGGCGAGACGGTGGAGCACGGCACCAGCGGGCTGCTGTTCAGCAACGGTAACGAGGACGAGCTGGCCGGGCATCTCGAGGCAATCGCCACCGCACGGGCCTTCCCGGACCACGCCGTTCCCGACTCGGCGATGCGGCGCGTGGCTCGCCGTCATGACCCCGACCTTCACACCGAGCGCCTGCGCGCCATCCTCATGTCGCTGGCCGGGGTCCACGCTTCCACCAACCCATCAGCGCGGACCGCTCTGCGGGTGTGAACTCGCCCATGCAGGCGAGCGCGAGGAGGCTCGCGGCGGCAAGCGCGGCGATCTCGACGAGGACCAACGTGCCCGACGGAGACCAGAGCACCGCCGCTCCATAGACTGCGACGCAGACCAGGGCACTTCGCAGCACGGTTGCCGGAGGAGGATGAACCCGGCACACCCGGAAGACGGTCGCGCCCAGCGCCACGGCCGCGGCCACGGACACCAGAAGCGTGACCATCGAGGCGCCGGGAGGGCCGTACCGGGGGATGACCATCAAGTACCCCAGGCCGGCCAGCGCCGGCATCGGTGCGGTGAAAGCAGCGGTCAAGCCGGGCCGTCCGGCAGCGATGAGAATGGAAGTGGAGACCGCGATCATCACCAGCGCGATGGCCGAGAAGAGCAACGGTGCGATCAGGGGCGCGGTGGGCCCGAACTCGGGGCCGAACACGAGGCGGACGATCCCGCGGCTGGCCCCCGCGCACAGCGCGGCCACGGGCGTCAGCAGCACCACCCAGCGCATGGCCTGGCCGCCGATTCGCCGCACCGCGGCCTGCTGGCCGTCGCGGAAGGCGTGGGTCAGCGTCGCGAGCAGGAGCGGCGCGAACGAGACGCCGACGATACTGGGGAGAATGGCGAGGTTTTGCGCGGCGCCGTAGTGTCCCGCTTGCTCCGGCGAGCCACCTACTGCGGTCACGGTGACGAGGTCGAGCCGGTCAAAGAGCCGGAGCGCGAGGGACGAGACGATCAGCGGCGCGACGACGCTCCACAGGCGGCCCACGTCGCGGGCCGCGCGGGCCGAGAGCGCCGGCCGCACGGCTCGACGGCACACGACCACTTCGACCAAAGAAGCCCCGATGCTGCCGAGCACGGCACCATGGAGAGAGAGCCCGAGCTCGACGAACAGGATCACCAGCAGCAGACGACTCACCCAGCGGGCCGCGGCGGCCAGGGCCCGGGACTCGAAGTCGCCCGTGCCGACCAGGATGCTGCGGTGCGCCTGGGCGAGACAGAAGAGCGGGATGTCGAGCGCAAAGAGCCGGAGGGGGGTGGCGAGCGCGGGCGTGTCCAGGATCCGCGCGACCACCCCGGCCAGCAGCACGAGCAACGCGGCCGCGGCCGTGGCCAGCGCCAGGTGCACGCTGACGATGGTCGAGCCGATAGGCCGCCAGTCCGCCGCCTCCGCCACGAACTTCACCGAGGCGCGGGCGAAGATGCCGGTGAGGCCCCACTCCACCCACGCGACCACGGCCGCGGCGACCATGAAGATGCCGTATCCGTCGGGTCCGAGCCGGCGAGCCAGATACGCCGCCGTGAGCAGTCCACTCGGGATCAGCAGGCTTTCCGCCAGCAGCACGCGAAAGCCTCCCGTCACCATCCGTTTCGCCGGCGTTGCCGACGCGACCACGGGATCAGTCATCCTGGCGGGCCAGGCATGAGTTCTCTTTGAGCGCAGATAGCAAACGACTCGCGAGCATCGTCCTCCTCGGTCTCCTCGTACGCCTGGTGGTCGCGGTGGCGTTGGGCGGCGACTTCCACTTCGCGGACGAGACGCTGTACGTGGACGCGGCGCGAGGGCTCCTGCATGGCGGGAGTTTCGATCCCGCATACGAGCGGGTACCGGGTTACCCGGTGCTGCTCGCCCTGCTGGGGTTCCCGGCCCCCGACTCGGTGCTCTGGCTCCGGGTCGCGCAGGCGGTCCTGACGACGGCCGGCGTGGCGCTCACCTTTTTCGTCGGGGATCGGCTCGTCGGACGCCGCGCGGCGATCGCCGCGGCGGGAGTGTACGCCCTGGATCCCCTGACGGCCGTCTCGGCGGCGCTCCTCTACCCGGAGGCATCAGCCGCGCTGTTCCTCGCCGCGGCCGCACTGGCCGCCGTCGAGGCGGCGCGCCGGGACTCGATGGCGCTCTCCGCCGTTGCGGGAGGACTCCTCGGGATCCTCGCGCTCTCTCGCCCGGCGGCGCTCGCCGTGCTGCCCGTGGCCGCGGTCTGGACTGCCTACGCCGCGCCTTCCCCGCCACTGCGGCGCGTCGGCCATGCCGCCGTCGTGGTCCTGGTCTGTGTGCTGATGCTCGCTCCGTGGACCTACCGAAACTACCAGCTTCAGGGACGGATCATCATCGTGTCGAACGTCGGGACCAAATTCGCCGGACCGACGAAGGAGCATGGCGTGGCTGGAGCGCTGGTGGTCGGCGCCACGCGCAAGCCGTTGGCGTTCGCCCGGCGGGTGGGAGGAGAGTTCGCGTACTTCTGGGAGCTGTTTCCGCACCGCCTGAAGACCGATGACCCCGAGACCCGCCAGGCGCTGCACCGTGGCAACCCGCGGCTTCCGACGACCCCCCTTGCACCCCGATCCCTGCGGGACGTGGTGGCCGCGACGGCATCCGGCATCGAGCTGCTGCTGGCCGTGGCTCGGCCTCGTCGTCGTTTGGCGGTCGCGGCGACGCGAGGCCGTGCTCCTCGCCGGCATGATCCTGGTCTTCGCGCTGGGCCACTCGCTCTTCGTGGGGAGGATGCGCTACCGGATCACCGTGCTGCCGCTGGTCTTCGTGCTGGCTGGCGCAGGGCTCGCGACGCTGCAGTCGGCGTTGGCCGGACGACTGGGCCGAAGCCGGCTGGATCCAGCGACGGGGTGATACCTACGCCAGGCGAGTCAGCAATGGCGCGGGTGTCCAGAAGCCGGGATCCCCATGCGGGTTCCGGGCGAACTCCTTCACCCGTCGCAGCACCCGATCCAGCCCTATCTGGTCGGCGTAGAACATCGGCCCGCCTCGTGCGCGCGGGAAGCCATAGCCGGTGAGATACACGACGTCGATATCGCTCGACCTCGCGGCGATCCCTTCGTCGAGTATCCGCGCCCCCTCGTTCACCAGCGCATACACCAGACGATCCACGATCTCGGCGTCATCCACCGGGCGCGACACCACACCGATCTCCGCGCGGTGGGCCTCGACCAGCTGCGCGGCCACCGGCGAAGGGACCGCGCGGCGCGGCCCTTCGGGATAGTCGTACCAGCCGCCTCCGGTCTTTTGGCCGAGTCGCCCGAGGGCGCACAGCTTGTCGGGAAGGGTGGAGGCGCGATAGTCCGGGTCGCTAGATCGGCGGTGCTGCCGGATCGCCTGGCTGACGTCGTGCCCCACCAGGTCGCCGACCCGGAAGGGGCCCATCGCGAAGCCGAACGCCTCGATGGCCCGGTCCACCTGCTCCGGACTCGCACCTTCTTCGACCAGCCACCAGGCCTGCCTGATGTAGGCGTCGAGCATGCGATTGCCGATGAAGCCGTCGCAGACGCCCGAGACCACGGCCACCTTGCGCAGCCGCTTGGCCAGCGCGAGCGCGCCGGCGAGCACATCGGGCGAGGTCTCGCGCCCGCGGACGACCTCCAGCAGCCGCATCACGTTCGCCGGACTGAAGAAGTGGAGGCCTAGCACGTCGGCGGGGCGCCGGGTGAAGCCGGCGATCGCATCCACGTCGAGCGTCGAAGTGTTGGTGGCGAGGATGGCGCCCGGCTTCATCACCCGGTCGAGCGTGAGAAACACGTCGCGCTTGACCTCGAGGGACTCGAAGACCGCCTCGATCACCAGGTCGGCGCGGCCGATGTCGTCATAGGAAAGGGTGGGGTGCAGGAGAGCCAGGCGCCGATCCCGTTCCTCGGCTGTCATCCTCCCCTTCTTCACCTGCCCCTCGTAGATGCCGGCGATGCGCGCGAGCCCGCGGTCCAGCGCCGCCTGGTCGGCCTCGAGGAGCCTGACCGGAATGCCGGCGTCGAGCAACGCGACCGTGATCCCCGCACCCATGGTGCCCGCGCCGATCACCGCGGCCTCCTCCAGCGGGCGCACCGGCGTGGACGCCGTGACGCCCTCCACCTTTCCGGCGGTACGCTCGGCGAAGAACGCGTGCCTGAGGCCCTTCGACTCGGGGGTCTCCATCAGCTCGACGAAGGCCCGCCGCTCGATCATCAGGCCCTCGTCGAACGGTCCGGCCGCCGCCTCGATCGCCTCCACCGCACGCAGTGGGGCCGGCAGTACGGGTCGTTGCCCACGCAACTTTGCCCGAGCCTCCTCGCACAGCACAGCGAGCCGAGGCTCGACCAGCGGGAGGTCACGGGCTCTGGGGTGGGGCGCCTCCGCCGTGGCCGCGAGCTCCACGGCCTCGGGTAGCGGGTCGCCGGCGACTACGCGATCGACGAGCCGGGTTCCCACAAGATCGGCGGCTCGTACCGGCTCGCCGCCCACGATCATCTCGATCGCCCGCGCGACGCCGACCAGGCGCGGCAGTCGCTGGGTGCCGCCCGCGCCCGGCAGGAGGCCGAGCTTCACCTCGGGCAGGCCGAGCTTTGCGTCGGCGCTGACGACTCGATGGTGCGCGGCCATCGCCAGCTCGAGGCCGCCGCCGAGGCAGGTACCGGTGATGGAGGCGACGACGGGCTTGACGCTGGTCTCGACCAGCTCGATGAGCCGACGAAGAGTCGGCTCGGCAGTGCTCGCGGGCGTGCCGAACTCGCGGATGTCGGCGCCGCCGGAGAAGAGGCCGCCCGCGCCGCTGAGGACGATCCCGCGGGCGGAGCCGTCGGACTGGGCGCGAGCGAGAGCGTCCGCGATGCCCATGCGCAGTGCGTGGGAGAGACCGTTGACGGGAGGATTACTGAACGTGACGACGGCAACGTTGTGATCGAGGCGATAAACGATCTCAGGCATACCTGTCATCCCGAGCGAAGCGAGGGATGACGGGTCACTTCGTCGCCCTGAGCTTGCCCCGGTCTACCTTCCCCAGGTGCGTGGTCGGTAGCGAGTCCACGAAGATCACCTCGCGCGGGCACTTGTACTGCTCCAGCCGCTCGCACACGAACGCCTTGAGCTCCTCCGCCAGCCCATCGCGTCGCTCGCGCGGGATGACCCATGCGTGCGGCTTCACCAGCCCGTTGGCGTCGGCCACGCCGACCACCACCACCTGCGACACCGCGGGATGCTGCAGCAGGCAACCTTCTACCTCGGTCGCGCTGAGCCACTTGCCCGACACTTTCAGCAGCTCGTCGGCGCGGCCGCCGTAGGTGTAGTAGCCGTCGGCGTCCCGCTTCACCAGGTCGCCGGTCACCACCCACTCGCCGCGGAAACAGGTCTGGCTCTTGTCGAGCTGCTGCCAGTAGCCCAGCGCCCGCGAGCCGCCGCGCACCCAGAGATGGCCCATCGTGCCGTCCGGCACTTCCCTGCCCTCCTCGTCCATCACCTTGATCTCGAACCCGGGCACCACCTCCCCGAGCGTCCCGCGACGGACGCGGCCCACGCGGTTGGAGAGGAAGATGTGCCACTGCTCCGCGGTGCCGAGTCCGTCGAGGAGAGGAACGCCGAACGTCCGATCCCACCTCGCGTGCAGCTCCTCCGGCAGGCCCTCGCCGGCGGACGTGGCCAACCGGAGGCAGGAGAGGTCCTGACGGTCGGCCTCCGGGTGGCTCACCATCTGGTTGACCATCGTGGGCACGGTGATGAGGACGGTCGGTCGGTACCGCGCGATGCGGCTGAAGATGGCGTCGGCGGTACAGCGCTCGTCGAACAGCACGCCGCTCGCGCCCGCCGCGAAGGGGAACAGGAGGTTGGATCCCATCGCGTAGCCGAAATAGAGCTTCGGCACCGAGAGCGTCACGTCGTCCTCGCCGTAGCAGAGGACGTGACGGGCGTAGCACTGCGCGGTATTGACGTAGGACCGGTGCGGCTGCACCGCGGCCTTGGGCCGCCCCGTCGTGCCGCCGGAGAAGAGCCAGATGGCGGGATCGTCGCGGTGGGTGGGAAAGTTCTGCCAGCTATCCGGCGCGGCTGCGAGTCGGGACGCCCAGGCGCTCGTCCCCACGACCAGCAGCGTCGGCGCGTGGGCCACCCGGGTGGCCGCGGCGCGAAACGCATCCGCGCGCTCCGCCGCGACAAGGGCGACGACGGCGCGACTGTACTCGAAGAAGTATTCGATCGCGTCGGGCTTGAGCTCCGGGTTGACCATCACTACCACGGCGCCGATCTTCAAGATGCCGAACAGCGCAGCAACGAAGTCGGGGCCGTCGGGCAGGGCGATGATCACGCGCTGCTCCGGCGCCACGCCCGCCGAGCCGAGCACGTAGGCATAGCGGTTGGCCAGCGCCTGAACCTCGCCGTAGGTGAAGCGGCCCGCGTCGGTGATCAGCGCGGTCCGGTCTCCCCGCCCTTCACGCACCCGGGCGTCGAGGAACCAGTCGGCGATGTTGAGCTGGGTGGGAAGCTCGTCCGCCATGGTGTGGTGTCCGGTGTCTGTCATCCTGAGCGAAGCGAAGGAGCCATGGTGACACTGCCCAGGATGACACGATAACCGTGCAGCCGCTCGCCGCAATGACCTGGGAAGAAGCGCGGGATGCCGCCGGCCCGGGCTCCGTCGCCATCCTGCCGGTCGGAGCGATCGAGGCACACGGCCCCCACCTGCCGCTGGAGACCGACGTCATCATTGCCCAGGCGATGGCGCGCACCGGCGCCGCGCGACTGGCCGCCCGTGGGCTGCGAGTCCTGGTGCTCCCTCCCCTGACCTACACTTCGGCGGGCTTCGCGCGAGGCTTCGCCGGAACGCTCTCGCTCCGTCCCGAGACCGTCGTGGCGACGGTGGTGGACATCGCCGACAGTCTGAGGCAGCACGGGTACACGGTGCTCGCGATCGCCAACGCGCATCTCGACCCCGACCACCTCGCGTCGATCGAGGCCGCCGTGAGCCAGATCCGCCGCGGCCTGCGCCTCCGCGTGGCGTTTCCCAACCTCGTCATCAAGCCGTGGGCGCTCCGGCTCAGCGACGAGTTCAAGAGCGGCGCCTGCCACGCCGGACAGTTCGAGACTTCGATCGTGCTGGCCGAGCGGCCCGACCTGGTGCGCGAAGCCACGATGGCTGCGCTGCCGCCGAATCCGGCGTCGCTCTCCCGCGCGATCCGCGAGGGCAAGATGGAGTTCGAGGAGGCCGGTGGCCCCCGGGCCTACTTCGGCTACCCCGCGCAGGCGACGGCGGAGGAAGGCCGCGCGACGATCGAGGCCCTCGGCGCGATCCTCGACGAGGCCGTCCAGGCGGAGCTGGCGTGAGCCCCGCGGCCCGCCGGGTGGCGGTGGTCACCGGCGCCGGTCGCGGGATCGGCGCCGCCACCGCGCGCGCGCTGGCCGACGCCGGACTCGACGTGGTGCTCGCCGCGCGGACGCGAGAGCAGGTCGAGCGGCAGGCCGCCGAGCTGGGCGCGAAAGGCTGCCGGGCGAAGGCGGTGGTCTGCGATGTCACGAACGAGTCGAGCGTCGAGGCGCTCTCGCGCGAGGCCGCCGAGCTGGGAGCGGTCGGCGTGCTGGTCAACAACGCGGGCGCGGCCGGCTCGATGCCGTTGGCGCGGACCTCGCTCGACGATTGGAATCGCCTCCTGGCAGCCAACGCGACGGGCGCGTTCCTCTGCACCCGGGCCTTCCTGCCCGGCATGCTGGAGCGGGAATGGGGTCGCGTGGTGAACGTCGCTTCGACCGCGGGGCTCGCCGGGGCCAAGTATCTCGCCGCGTATTCCGCGGCGAAGCACGCGCTCGTGGGCCTCACCCGGTCCGTGGCGGCGGAGGTGGCCGGCACCGGAGTCACGGCCAACGCGGTGTGCCCGGGGTTCGTGGATACCGACATGACCGTGGAGACGGTGAACCGGATCGTCGCGAAGACCGGGCGCACCCGGGAGGAAGCGCTGGCGGCCGCGCTCGCCTCGGCGGGCCAGCGCCGGCTGATCTCCGCCGATGAGGTCGCCGCGGCCGTGGTCGCACTCGCGACGGGAGCCGAGCAGAATCCACCCAACGGCCAGGCATTGGTGCTGGACGGAGGCGAGTCGATGGCCGAACGGTTCACGATCGTCAACCCGGAGGAGCTCGGCGCGCCGCGCGGCTGGAGCAACGGGATGCTCGCCCAAGCCGGGGGCCGGACCCTCTTCATCGCGGGTCAGACCGCGCGCGACGTGTCCGGGCAGGTGCCGGCGGCGGACTTCGTCTCACAGTTCGACCGGGCGCTCGGCAACGTGCTCGCGGTGCTCGGCGCGGCGGGAGGGGCGCCGCAGGACATCGGGCGGCTCACGATCTACGTGACGGACGTGGCGCAGTACCGGGGCAGCCTGAAGCCGCTGGGCGAGGTGTACCGGAAGCGGATGGGCAGGCACTATCCGGCGATGGCGCTGGTGGGGGTGCGATCGCTGGTGGACCCGAATGCCGTGGTCGAGATCGAGGCGACGGCGGTGCTGTCATCATGACCCTGAAGCCACGATCCTTCCTCTACTCCGTAGACCCAGCGACCTCGGTCGCCACCATCACCCTCAACCGCCCCGAGCGGCTCAACGCCCTCACCTTCGAGGTCTACACCGAGCTCCGCGACACCTTCCGCGCCCTCGACACCGAGCCGGGGGTCCGCGCCATCGTCATCACGGGCGCCGGGCGCGCCTTCTGCACCGGCGGCGACGTCGAGGACATCATCGGCGCGTTGTTCTCGCGCGATGCGGCCGGGCTGCTCGAGTTCACCCGACTCACCGGCGACCTCATCCTCTCCATCCGCCAGTGCCGCCGGCCGGTGGTGGCCGCGCTCAACGGCACGGTGGCCGGCGCCGGGGCCGTGATCGCGGCGGCGAGCGACATCCGGATCGCGGTGGAGGGCGCGAAGATCGCCTTCCTCTTCTCCCGTGTCGGCCTCACCGGCGCGGACATGGGGGCGGCCTGGCTCCTGCCCCGTATCGTCGGGATGGCCCATGCCAGCGAGATCCTCATGCTGGGCGACTTCATCAGCGCGGAGCGCGCGGCGCAGATCGGCCTCTACAACCGCGTCGTCCCGGGCGACCGGCTGCTGGCGGAGGCGACCGAGGTCGCCGCCCGGCTGGCGCGAGGCCCGTCGGCCTCGCTCGGCATCACCAAGCAGGCGCTCAACGAGGAGGCCTCCATGGACCTGGTCGCGGCGATCGAATGGGAGGCGCAGGTCCAGGCCCGCTGCATGCAGCATCCCAATTTCCGTGAGGCCTACGAGGCCTTCCGCACCAAGCGCGAGCCGAGGTTCGAGTAACCCATGCCCGACACGCGAGCGATCCGCGCGTTCCTCGAGCCGCGTCACACCGACTTCGCCCGACGTGCGGGGGCCTTCGCGGCTGGCGACATCGCCCGGCGCCCCGAGCCATCGGACGATCCCGGCGCGCGGAAGGAGGCCCGCGCGCTGCTCCAGCTCCTCGGTGCGGGGGGATGGCTCCAGCCCATCCTCGACCTCGATCTCCGCGCCTGCTGCCTCATGCGCGAGGTACTGGGCGAGGCCTCCCCGCTCGCCGACGCAGTCTTCGCCCTCCAGGGGCTTGGCACGACGCCGATCCTGCTCGGCGGATCACCGGCGCAGAAGGATCGCTGGCTCGGGCCGATCGCCGACGGCAGCGTGATGACGGCCTTCGCGATGACCGAGCCCGGCGCCGGCTCCGACGTCAGCGGGATCGCCACGGCCGCCCGGCGCGACGGATCGGCGTACGTCATCCAGGGCGCGAAGACGCTGATCTCCAACGCGGGAATCGCCGACCTCTACGTCGTGTTCGCCTCCACCGATCCCGCCAAGGGCTCGAAGGCCATCAGCTGCTTTCTGGTGTCGGCCGACACCCCGGGGCTCCGGTTCGCGGGCGCGCAGGTGATGAGCGCCGCGCATCCCCTGGGCGAGCTCGCGTTCGACGACTGCCGGGTCCCCGCCGACGCGCTCCTCGGCGCGGAGGGCCGCGGCTACGCCCTCGGCCTGGCCGCGCTCGACCGTCTGCGCCCGACCGTCGCCGCCGCGGCCTGCGGCATGGCCGGTCGCGCGCTCGCCGAAGCACTGACGCATGTGAAGCAGCGGCACCAGTTCGGCGCGCCCCTGGCCACGTTTCAGCTGGTACAGCAGAAGCTCGCCCGCACCGCCACGGATCTCATGGCCGCACGCCTCCTGACCTATCGCGCCGCGTACGAAAAGGACCAGGGGCAGGAGCGGATCACCAGCGAGGCCGCGATGGCCAAGTCGTTCGCGACCGAGATGGCGCAGCGGGCGGTGGACGACGCCGTGCAGCTGGTCGGCGGGCGCGGGGTGCTGGCCGACCACCCGGTGGACCGGCTCTATCGCGCCGTGCGAGCGCTCCGGATCTACGAGGGAACTACGGAGATCCAGCAGCTCATCATCGCGGGAGAGCTGCTCAAGCAGAGCTAGGCGGAGGGGCGAAATGCAGGAGCACGTCACTCTCCTTCGGCCGGAAGAGCCCACCCCTGGTGGTGCTGGTGTCTCCTCCGGACTGCCGCCCGATCTCCTGGAGCAGGTCAGGGGCAGGGTCCGCCTGCTGGCGATGCTGCTCATGGCCGGGTCTGCCCTGGATCCGGCCGTCTTCCTCCTCACCTGGACCGCGAGCAGGCTCTCGGGCACTCCGCTCCTGCCCGAGGCCCTGAAGGACGTCCCGTTCCTCCTGGCGGACGCCACGGTCGCGATCGCCTCCGCGGCCGTGTGGTGGCTCGCCCGTAGGGACTGGATCTCGCCGTCCCGCCTGCTGACTGTCGGCCTCGTCTACCAGGTCGTGATCTGCCTCGAGATCGGGATCACGATGCCGTGGCAGTTCTACGTCAGCGAGGGCTACATCCCCCCGCTGACCTGGACGCCGACAGTGATCGTCCTGTTTCCGCTCATCATGCCGGGGCCGCCTCGCCGCATGCTCGCGGCCGCGATCGCGGCAGGGGCGACCGGTCCTCTAGGCCTTCTGCTGCTCGACCTCGGCGGCAAGGCGGCGGTGCATGCCAATGACTACTTCCGGTCGGCCTTCGGGTCGATCATCGCGGTGGTCTTCGCCTACCTCGGCGCCAGGGTCGTCTACCGGCTGGGGCGGGAGGTGTCGGCCGCTCGCGAGCTGGGGAGCTACCGCCTGCAGGAGCGACTGGGCATCGGCGGGATGGGCGAGGTCTGGCGTGCGCGGCACCGCATGCTGGCGCGGCCCGCGGCGATCAAGCTGATCCGACCCTCCGCGGAGGGGAACGGGCAGGCCTCGGCCGACCTGGTGCGGCGCTTCGAGCGTGAGGCGCAAGTGATCGCCCATCTCCGCTCGCCTCACACGGTGAACCTGTACGACTTCGGCGTCGCGCGAGAACGGGGCGTTCTACTACGTGATGGAGCTGCTGGAGGGAGTGGACGCCGACTCGCTGGTGCGGCGGTTCGGGCCGGTGCCACCGGAGCGTGCAGTGTACCTGCTGGTGCAGGCCTGTCACTCGCTCTCGGAGGCGGAGTCGTACGGCCTGGTGCACCGGGACATCAAGCCGGCCAATATCTTCCTTTGCCGCTATGGGGAGGACTGCGACTTCGTCAAGGTGCTCGACTTCGGCCTGGTGAAGGCGTTCGGCGAGTCCGCGGACAACGGCCGGCCACATAACGAGCCGGCGCTCACGCGGGAGAATCTCGTCCAGGGGACGCCGGCATTCATCGCACCGGAGCAGGCGCTGGGCGAGCCGGACCTCGATGCGCGGGTGGACATCTACGCCCTGGGCTGCGTGGCCTACTGGCTCCTGACCGGACAGTTCGTGTTCAACGCCGACACCACGATGGGCTATCTGGTCCAGCACATCCACACCCCACCGCGACCGCCGTCCGAGATCGCTCGACCGGCGATTCCCCCCGCGCTCGACCAGGTGATCCTCTCCTGTCTCGCCAAGGATCCGGCGCAGCGCCCGCAGACGGCGGGGGAGCTGTCCCGGCGACTGACGGACGTGGAGGGAGCCGAGCGATGGAGCACCGCCACGGCCCGGGTCTGGTGGGACAGCGCACCTGCCCGTCGCGCGCTGGATCGCCGGCGTAAGGGTCACGATCGCGCCGCATGTGGCATCCCCAGCCCTTCGTCAAGCACCAGATCCCCGCGACCCGCCCGCCCACCGCAGAGGCGGCGGCGCGCTCCCTCTGGTTTAGCCCGTTACGCGCCGGCCGCCTGGACCTCGCGGAGCGCACCTGGGTACCGGCGATGGTGCCCTGGCGCGCCACCGAAGACGGGCTGGTCACGCCCGAGGTCCTCGCGTGGTACGAGCGGTTCGCCCGCGGCCAGCCCGGGGCGCTGGTGGTCGAGGCCACCGGCATCCGCGACATCCCCAGCGGACCGCTGCTCCGGATCGGCGACGACCGGTTCATCCCCGGCCTCGCCGAGCTGGCGCGCACCGTTCGACGGTCGAGCGACGGGACGGACCCGGCTCTTCATCCAGATCATCGACTTCCTCCGGATCCGCCGCCGCCCGGAGCCGGAACGGTATTTCGGCGAGTTCCTCGTGCTCACCGATCGGCATCCGCGCGCTTCTGCCGGGCACCGACAGCGAGATCAGGGAGGCGCTGGCGCGGCTGCCGGAGGAGGAGTGGCCCCGGTACCTGAGCGAGCGGGAGCTGGAGAGCCTGCGGTTCGGCGAGCGGGAGCGGGTGACCGACACCGAGCTGCCGCATATCCGTGACCTGCCGAGTGTGCTGCCAGGTCTATTCGCCGGTGCGGCACGCCGGGGAGAGGCGGCCGGATTCGACGGCGTGGAGCTGCACTTCGCCCACGCGTACACGATGGCTTCCTTCCTCTCCTCGCTGAATCGCCGCGAGGATGGGTACGGTGGCTCGAGGGAGAACCGAGTGCGGCTTCCTCTCGAGGTCTACCGCGCCGTGCGGGCCGCAGTGGGTGATCGCTTCGTCGTGGGTTGCCGCTTCCTCGCGGAAGAGTGCATCGAGGACGGCGGAACCGCGGAGGACGCCGCGTGGTTCGGGGCGGAGCTCGCCCGCGCGGGGGTGGATTACCTCTCGCTCTCGCGAGGGGGCAAGTTCGAGGACGCGAAGCAGCCGCGGATCGGGTGGGCCCGCTACCCGTATACCGGGCCGAGCGGATACGAGTGCATGCCTACGGTGCGCTCGGACGGCCGTGGCCCCTTCGGCCGAAACGTCCCCGCGACCCGCGCCGTGCGGGAAGCGGTGCGCGCCGCGGGGTGCCGGACGCCGATCGTACTGTCTGGCGGAATCTCGACCTTCGAACAGGCTGAGGCGCTTCTCCACGAGGGGGCGGCGGACGTCGTCGCCTCGGCCAGGCAGAGCCTCGCGGATCCAGACTGGTTCCGGAAGCTCCGGCTCGGCCTCGGCGACGAAGTGCGCCGCTGCGTCTTCACCAACTACTGCGAGGGCCTCGACCAGGTGCACAAGCCGGTGACCTGCAAGCTCTGGGACCACCTCGACATCGAGGGGGACGAGTCCCCTCGCACCGCCGACGGTCGGCGGCGCATGGTCGCGCCGCCGTGGGAGCCCGCCTCCGAGTGAGCGTTCGAGACCGATCTTAGTTTCGACCCGATTCCGGGGGGAGGCTGAGCGGCATCCGCCTCATTCCACCACGGGGAGTGCCACCCGGAACTCGGTTCGCCCGGGCTCCGACTCCACCTCGATGGAGCCGTCGCTCCGGTCCACCAGTCGGCGGACGATGTCGAGGCCGAGCCCGGTGCCCTGGCCCACGGGCTTGGTGGTGAAGAACGGATCGAAGATCCGGCTCTTCACCTCAGCGGGTATCCCCGATCCGTCGTCGGTCACCCGCACCACGACCTGCGCTCCCTCGGCGCGCGCCGTCACCATGACCCGCCCGTTCTCGCTCACCGCGTCGAGCGCGTTGTCGATCAGGTTGGCCCACACCTGATTCAGCTCGCCGCCGAACCCGCATGCGCGCGGGAGATCCGCAGGCACGTCCAGCGCCAGCGACGCCGACTTCGCCCGCGCCTTCGCGGCCATCACGGCCAGCGTATCGGTGAGTCCCTTCGAGACGTCCACCGGCTCGGCCGAGGGCGCGTGATCCATGTAGGTGAAGCCCTTCACCGCGCTCACCAGCTCGTGCACCCGCGAGGCCGCCCGCTCGACATCGTGCGCCAGCGCCCGGACCGTGCACCCGGACGCCACCCAGCGGAGTGACACCCGAAGCCGATCGCCATCGAGCGCCGCCGCGACCTCGTCGAGCAGCGCGAGCGTGACGTTGGTCTCGCCCAACGGCGCGGCGAGCGCATCATCCACGCCGTGATCGAGCAGCCAGTTGGCGAGCGCCTCCTCCCGATCCGAGCGCTCAAGCGGTGAGAACACACCCGTAGTCGGTCCGCCGCTGCAGGCCCAGCGCACCCGCTCGACCACCGCAAGGGCCCGGTCATCGAGATCCGCCGCGCCGAGTTCGCGAGACGCCTCCTCGGACTCCGCTAACGCCTCGGAGATGAGCTGGGCGCTCCGGGCGGCCGCCGAGGCCGGGTTGTTCAGCTCGTGGGCCAGGCCCGCCGCCAGCTTTCCGAGCGAGGCCATCTTCTCCACCTGCAGGTCGCTGGCCTTGAAGGCTCGGGCCCGGTCCACCATCACATGCACCAGCGCCGCCGTCACCTGGGGACAGTCGATCGGCAGCGCGGGCAGGTGCTCGCGGGCGACCCGCAGGATCTCGGTCGGCTCCAGAATCACCGAGTTGCCCGGCGCATTAGCGAGCCGGGAGTACGGGAGCATTCCGGTTGCGTCCCCGTCGTGCCAGTCTATGGCCTTGCGCCACGAGCCGCCGTGGTCGAGGAAGTGCGCCACGTGTCCCTTGAGGATGATGTAGAGCGCCTCGACCGGCTGGCCCTTCCGGGCGATCATGTCGCCGGTCTGGTAGCGCTCGAGCGTGCCGTGCGCGACCAGCCACTCCAGCTCCGCGCGCGGCACGTTCCCGATCGCCTTGTGCGCCGAGAGGCGGGCGATGAGATCGCCGTCGGGTCCCGGATCGGTCATACCCTACACCGTCTGCAGGTACTGGTGGATCATGCTCACCGTGGCCGATCCCTCGCCGACGGCGGCCGCGACTCGCTTGCCGGAGCCGTGGCGGGCATCGCCGGCGCAGAAGATGCCCGGCACGTTGGTCTCGAACAGGTACGGGTCACGCGCGGCGGTCCAGCCGGCGGGGCGATGGCCGTCGGTCATCACGTCGCGACCGGTGAGGACGAATCCCTGGGCGTCGCGCATCACCAGGTCGCCGCACAGCGCGGTCTGTGGCGCTGTCCCGATGAAGATGAACATGGCGGCGGCGGGCAGCTCCCGCCGCTCGCCGCTGACCCCGTCGCACACCGTCACGGCTTCGAGCCGCCCATCGCCCCGGGCGGAGGCCACGCTGGTGTTCACCAGCACTTCCACGTTCGGCGTCTCGCGAATGCGGTCCACCAGGTAGCTCGACATGGCGGCGGACAGGTCGGGCCCGCGCACCAGGATGGTGACCTTGCGGGCCTGCCGGGAGAAGTACATCGCCCCCTGACCGGCCGAGTTGGCGCCCCCGACCACGATCACGTCCCGCCCGCGATACAGCGTGGCCTCGGTGAGCGACGAGCCGTAGTATACGCCCGCGCCCTGCAGCGGCTCGATCCCTTCGACCGGGAGCCGTCGCACTTCCATCCCCGGCGCGATCAGGAGGGCGTAGCCGGTCAGCTCGGATCCGTCGCCAAGGATCACCTTGCGATACGGGTCCTCGCGACGGATCTCGACCACCTCCTGCGCGGTGATGATCTCGGCGCCGAAGCGCTTGGCCTGGCCGGCGCGCGCGGAACGCGAGGTCGGCGCCGGAGACGCCGCCCGGGAAGCCGAGGTAGTTCTCGATCTTGGAGCTGGTCCCCGCCTGGCCGCCCGGAGCGAATCGCTCGACCAGGATGGTACGCAGCCCTTCCGAGGCGCCGTACACCGCGCCGGCGAGACCCGCCAGGCCTCCGCCGATCACGATCAGATCGTAGAACGGCTTCTGCGCCCGGGTCTGCAGCCCGATCTTCTCGGCCAGGTCGCGCGTGGCGGGCTGCACCAGCGTGGTCCCGTCGGGGAAGAACACCACCGGGACACGCGCCGCGCCCCCGTCCACCCCCGAGAGCAGCTCGCGCACGCTGGCATCCTCGTCCATGTCGAGCCACTGATAGGGCACCTGGTTGGACGCCAGGAAATCCTTCACCGCGTAGCTCGCGGGTGAGAGCGCCGTGCCCGCCACCCGGATTCCGTCGAATGCCGGTCGAGCCCGGGCGTACCACTCCGAGAGCAGGTCCTCCAGCACCGGATAGAGCTTGACGGTGGGTGGCTCCCACGGCTTGAGGAGGTAGTGGTCGAGGCCGACCTGGTTGATCGCGGTGATCGCGGTGTCGGTGTCGGCGTAGGCGGTGAGCAGCACCCGCCGGGCGTCGGGGTACAGCTTGATCGCCTCGAGGAGGAACTGGGTACCGCTCATCTGCGGCATGCGCTCGTCCACCAGGAAGAGCGCGACCTGGGCGCCGCGCTGGAGGAGCTGGTGGACGGTCTCGAGAGCCTGGGCGCCGGAGGACGCCTTGACGACGCGGTAGTCCGAACGGAAGTGATGCCGGAGGTCGCGCTCGATGGCTTTCAGGACTTCTCGGTCGTCATCGACGGTGAGCAGGACGGGCTTCTGCATACTTTCGGGGACGCGATCGCTCGCCCGGAGCGGGCAGTCGAGCGCGATATCATAAGAGATCGTGGAAACGCAACAATCTGCGGAACGTAATAAGCTGCCGAGGCTCCGCTAGCGGGGCCAGGGCTACGCCAGCAGGAGCCCGACGGCGCGCGCCGCCGAACGCCGTAGTGCTTGAGCGGATCCACCGTCGCCCCGAGCCCGAGCGGTACTTCCGCGAATTCCTCGTGCTCACCGATCGGCACCTGGTACTTCCCAACCGCCGAAGGCCCCGTGGCGCGGGTTGCGTTTCGCGCTGTACCGGCGCGGGCCCTCGTGCACCTCAACGCCGCCTGGCGCCTCGGCCCGGCGACGCTTTTCGGGAGCGTCGAGAACCTCTTCGGGTTCGAGTACGCCGGCACTGTTGAGGCCAACGAGTTCTTCGGACGGTTCTGCGAGGCGGGATCACCTGCCTCGGTCTCGCTGGGCCTCAGGGTCAACGGCTGGGCCCCGGCTTCCAGTGCAACCTCGTCACGCTGATCTCGCCGAACCCTCCTCACTGCCGCCAGGACGGGAAACCGCCGGCCGAGATGAGAAGCTCGATCGGCCCACCGTCGACTCTGACGACCGCAATGTCGCTTCCGCAAGGGACGCGATCGTATGTACACTCATCCCCTCGGCTGACCGTGTACGCCAGGCGGGCACCGTCAGGTGCCCACGCCGGGGCCCAGAGGTAGACGTCCTCGGAAGTCTGCGCTTTATCGAGCAGCCGCAGCTGCGTCCCATCCGCGTTGATGACGCCGATCGCGGTGTCGCAGTACCATGGACAGGCGTTCTCGTCTTGGAGTGTCAAGGCCAGCCTGCCGGCATCGGGCGACCACGCCACTTCCGCCACCGAATAGGAGCCGAGCGAATTCGCCAGAGTCTCGAGCCCTGAGCCATCCGGGTTCACGACCCCCAGCGCACCTCGGCCGAACCTCCCGACGCCGAACATGGCGACCGCGATCTTACGACCGTCCGGGGACCACGACAGAGCGCTCACGGGAGGGGTGTCGAAAGTCTCGACCTGCATGGTGAGGGTGTTGAGGAGAGAGAGTCCGGAGAAATAGCCGCCAAACTGGCCACATTGGCCATTGGGACAGTCGTGAGTCCAGAAACTGAACGCCACCATTGCACCGTCAGGCGACCAGGAGGGTCCACCCACCACCATGCCATCGGCTCCCCCAGTCGCACAGCGGATATCGGACCCATCCTCCCGGGCGATACACAGTTGCCATCTGGTCAGCAGGTTGTCCGCCGGACGCGTGAATGCGATTCGGGCCCCATCGGGCGACCAGGCCGGTCGAGCCGCCTCGGTCACCAGAGCGACGGCTTCCGACCCATCCAAGGCGGACAGGAAGACGGTCCCTTCCCGCACGAAGGCCAGGCCGCGATCCCCGCCGGCCGTGACGGTCGTGACAAGCCTGACATTAGCTTCGCCACACACCGTCTGCAGTCTGGCGGTGGCGCAGGCCCTTGGTGATGCGAAGCCGGGCGCCACGGCGGTGAGCGCGCCGGTTGCAGCATCGATCGTCGCAGCAGTGGACCCCGCGGGCAGCGACCATGCCACCGTGTATTGGACTCCCGAATCGGCGAGTACCACTACCGTCATCTCGGTTGTTGATCCGACGGCCACCATATACGCGGTGGGGGTGACACGGACGCTGGTGATCTGCGGAGTGGGGGGATCGAGAGGGGACGGGCCAACGGCATCGTCCGGGCCGCTGCACGCCGTGACGAGGAGCGCTAGAGAGAGTACCCGGATGCCCAGCCGGATCATGCTCCTCAGATTCAAAGCGGCTGGCCGAGGCATAAGACACCTCCAGTTGACCGGGTAGGCCCGGAGCGCATCGGAGCACCGATCCCGGTGCTCGACGCGCTCCCGACGGCACTCGTCAGTTGCCCTCAGCTTGGGTGACCTCTACAGTCGTGCGCATCCATGGGTGAAAACAGCATTGGTAGTGCTGCTCACCGATGCCGGTAAAGGTGGTTGTGACGGAGCCGCCGGCTCCCGGAATCAGGACGACCTCCTCCCGAGGCATTCAGGCGCCGGGATTTGTGTGTCCTCACGCGTATTCAGGAGCGGAAGTCTGCCGCCGCCGAAGTTCTCCACCCTGGTGAAGCTGTGCCCGCGGCCGCCCACGTTGACCACTTCGAGCGTGGTACCGGTCCTGAGTGAAGTCGCCACAGGCAAGTTCGCCCAGAGCGGATGCGAGCCGGTCTCTTGCACGCGCGCGAGCCAGTCGGGGCGTTCCACCGTGCCGTCGATCAGGCAACCGCCGAACGGGTTCCAGCTCTCTCCTCCGCACTGATCGCGCAGGAAAATGCGGCGGCCGGGTTCGCCGTTTTCGACGGCCAGGCTGAGTTCTCCTTCCCCGATTGGTGAGCTCTCCGGTGGGGCGACGGTTTCGCCGCAACCGATGAGAAAGACCAAGGCGAGCACTGTGGTGTGAGAATATCGGCTCAACATGTTTGTGCCTCCGGTCGTGGGCGTCCTGCGCGAGTGCGCGTCGCTTCCCCCTGCTCTTGGAGTAGCGAGAACCCGCGCGGAACCGGCTCACGGGGGTCCTAAGTGCTTGACGCGGGAGGGGGCCGGCGTACAATCCAAGGGATCCCCTTCGAGTCGGCTCGGCGATTCCTTCCCCACGAGGACCGGGTGGCGCTCTCCACCGACATCACGGACCTTCTCCGTCGCTGGGGGGAGGGCGATGCCGAGGCCCTCGATCAGCTTTTTCCGCTCATGTACGACCGGATGCGTCAGCTCGCGCATCAGCGGCTCAGGAACGAACCCGACGGCTCCCTGAACACCACCGCGCTGGTGCACGAGGCGTATCTGAAGCTGGTGGACTCTCCCCGGGTCACCCTGCGCGATCGCGGACACTTCCTCGGCCTGGCATCCCGGGTCATGCGGCATCTGCTGGTGGACCACGCCCGGGCGCGTAGGGCTGCCAAGCGGGGCCTCGGCGAAAGCCCCGTATCCCTCGAGGACGCGGCCTGGCTCCCCGACGACAAGGTGGACACCATCGCGGAGCTGGACGAGGCGCTCCAGCGATTGGAGGCGATCGACCAGCGCCGAACCCGGATTCTGGAACAGCGCTATTTCGGCGGGCTCACGTTGGAGGAAACGGCTGAGGCACTCGGCGTCTCGCTGGCGACGGTCAAGCGGGAGCTGCGGTCGGCGCGTGCATGGCTCGCGCTCGAATTGCAGCGCGAGGTTCCCTGATGCTGCCGACCAGTGATCGGTGGTGGGCCGAGGCCCTGGCCGCGTTCGACGAGCTGGTCGGTCTCGACGACGCGGCGCGGCACGCTCGGCTGGGTGCTATCGGTATCTCCGATCCGGAGCTGAAGCGCGCCGTCGAGCAACTGCTGACAGCCGACTCGCGGGCCGACGCGGTCCTGATGCGGGTCGATGCCGTCCTGGGTGAAGAGGTTCCAGAGGCCGATCCGCTGCATCTCGTCGGTCGCACCGTGTCCCATTTCCGGATCATCGAGCCGGTCGCGCGCGGGGGCATGGGTGTGGTCTATCGAGCCGAAGACACGCAGCTCGGGCGCCCGGTCGCGCTCAAGGTTCCCCTGGCCGCCCGCTACGTCGATCGGCCCGCCCTCGAGCGCTTCCGCCAGGAAGCGCGCGCGGCGGCCGCCCTGGACCATCCCAACCTCTGTCCGGTCTTCGAGACCGGCGAGACGTCGGACGGCGATCTCTTCTACACCATGCCGCTCTACGAGGGGGAAACCCTCAAGGCGCGGCTGGCCCGGGAGGGCAGGCTCCCGCTGGCGCAGGCGCTGGACGTGGCCGCCCAGCTCGCGCGCGGGCTGGGCGCCGCGCATCAGGCCGGGATCGTGCACCGCGATCTCAAGCCGGCCAACGTGATGCTGCTGCCCGACGGTGCCGTGAAGATCCTGGATTTCGGCCTGGCCAAGGCCAGTGACCTCACCCTCACGGGATCGTGGGCCAGACTGGGGACGATCGCGTACATGGCGCCGGAGCAGGTCCACGGGCACAAGGTGGACCCGCGAGCCGATTTGTGGGCGCTCGGCGTCGTGCTCTACGAGATGGTGACCGGGAGCCGGCCGTTCGGGGGTGGCCACGAGATCGGCGTCGCGCACGCGATCCTGTACGAGCCGGCACCCCGGGCCTCCACGTTGCGCGACGACATTCCTCCTGAGCTGGACGACGTCATCGACAGATGCCTCCGCAAGGACCCGGTGCAACGCTTTCAATCCGCCGAGGAGCTCGCGACGGCACTGGAGGGAATTCGGCTCGACCAAGGTCCCCGGTACCTGCGGAAGCTTCGGCGGGCTCGGCTCACCGTCGCGCGGCACCGCCGATGGCGGACGTTCGTGATCGTGGCCACGGTGGGCCTGGTCGCCGCGGCGGGCACGGGGCTGGCCCGCCGAGGGACGACCGCGGCACCGGCTCCGGTCTCGCTCGCGGTGCTTCCGTTCGATCGGCTGGGCGACAGCGCCGCCACCGATTATCTGGCCGTCGGCCTGAGCGACGGGATCGGGACCGAGCTGAGTCGGCTTCGAGGAGTGTTCGCGCCCAGCTACGTGACCACCTCGATCTACCGCCAGAGCCCCAAGTCACTCAAGCAGATCGGGGCCGAGCTGCAGGTCCGCAGCGTGCTCCGCGGCAGTGTGCAGCGGTTGGACGACCGAGTGCGAGTGGACGCGCAGCTGCTCGGTGCCGAGGACGGGAAGCGGCTCTGGGCTCAGCGCTACGAGCGACCAGCGAGCGAGATGCAGGAGATTCAGCGCGACATCGTACGGGCAACCGCGGCGGCACTGCGGATCCGTCCGACCAAGGGCGAGCGAGACCTGCTGGACCGCCCCGCGACGACTGACGCGGGCGCCTACGACACCTACCTGCAAGGGCGCGCGATCGAGCTGGCAGGCCAGCTGCGCAATGCCTGGCGCCAGGTTCCCGCTGAGAACATTCGCAGGGCGGTGTCACTCTACTCGCGGGCGCGCGACCTCGATCCCGGGTTCGCCACCGCTCGCGCCAGGCTGGCGCTGATGCATACGCTCTCCGCCGCGACGTATGACACGACGGATGGCCGTCGCGAGCAGGCGCGCGTGGAAGCGGAGATTGCGCTCCGGCGGCGCCCCGGGCTGGCCGAGGC
Organism: uncultured Gemmatimonadales bacterium; assembly: GCA_963844445.1. Lineage (GTDB taxonomy): Bacteria > Gemmatimonadota > Gemmatimonadetes > Gemmatimonadales > GWC2-71-9 > CAVVWJ01. The sequence continues at coordinate 1,343,117 of CAWJOB010000001.1, read as the reverse complement.
GCGCGAGGCCCTGGCTACTTACTGGATTCTCAAGGGAGATGTGGCCAAGGCCATCGAGGAGCTCGGGCTGGCGCTCGATGCCTTCCCCAATAGCGCGGACTTGCGGGTGGCGCTCGGCAAGGCTCTGGCACAAGCCGGCCGCTTCGACGAGGCCGTGGCCGAGTTCGATCATGCCATCGGTTAGAGCCCGGCAACCTGAGCGCGGCCCTCGAGGCAGCGACGACGTATAACTGGCTGCGGCGTCGGGAGGAAGCCATGCGGGCGTTCGATCACGCCATTGCGCTGGCCCCCGAGGATCACACGATCAAAATGATCAAGGGACAGGCGTATCTCCGGTGGAAAGGGATAGCGGACACGCTGGCGGCAGCCATGGAACGCATACCACCGGATTGGGATCCAGACGGCATGGCTACGTATGCCCGCTACACCGCATACTCGGTCCAGCGCCGATACGCCGAAGGGATCGCCATGCTGGACCGATCCCGGAGCGAGCTCAGCCGCGACGAGTTCGTGTATCAGCCGACATCGCTGATGCGCGCCCAGCTCTACGAGGCTCTGGGAGACCGGAAGATGGCCCGGGGCCACTTCGCGACCGCACGCTCGGTCCTCCAGGACAGCGTCGATGCTCATCCGACCGATCCGCACATACGGATGGCGCTCGGTCTGGCCTACGCAGGGCTGGGGCGGACTACCGAAGCGGTGCGCGAAGCCCGCCGGGCGATCGAGCTGGCGCCCATCGCGAGAGGCGCCTATGTCGCCACGGTGGTGATGGGCGGAGCCGTCGAGGTGTTTGCCAAAGTTGGGGAGATCGACGCGGCGCTCGAGCTGCTGGAGCTGCTGTTCTCCATGCCGGCGGGCCGAACGGTGAGCGTCGCCCTCCTCCGCGTGTGGCCCGGGTTCGACCCACTTCGAAGCGATCCGCGGTTCGAGGAACTGCTGGCACGCTTCGCGACCCCCTCGTGAAGGTCTCCATCGTCGGCGCGGGGCCCGCCGGCCTCTACCTCGCCATCCTGCTCAAGCGCGACGACCCGAGCCACCAGGTAACGGTGCTCGAGCGCAACCAGCTGGACGACACCTTCGGCTTCGGGGTGGTGTTCTCCGACGAGACCCTGGAGAACGTCGGCGAGGCCGACCCCGAGACCAACCAGGCGATGGCGGCCGCCGCGGCGCGCTGGGAGGACATCGAGATCCACTACAGCGGGACCGTCATGCGGTCCACGGGGCACCGCTTCTCGGGAGTGGAGCGGAAGACTCTGCTGGAGCTGCTCGCCGGGCGGGCGCGATCGCTCGGGGTCGAGGTGCACTGGCGGCAGGAGATCCGCGACCTGTCGGACTGCGGACTGCCCGACGCCGACCTGATCGTGGCCGCCGACGGTGCCGCCAGCCTGATCCGGGAGCGGCTCGCCGCCCAGTTCCAGCCACACCTGGACTGGCGCCGCAACCGCTTCGTCTGGCTCGGCACGACCCGCCCGTTCCCGGCCTTCACCTTCTACTTCAAGGAGTCGCCCGAGGGACTCTGGCGGACCCACGCGTACCAGTACGCACCGGGTCGTTCGACGTTCATCGTCGAGGCGCGAGAGGAGACCTGGAAGGCGAGTGGTCTGGCCGAGGACGACGAGGCCGCCACGATTGCGTACCTGGAGCGGTTGTTCGAGGACGAGCTTCAGGGCCACAGGCTGCTCGCGAACCGCTCGATCTGGCGTCGGTTCCCCACCGTGCGGAACGCGCGATGGCACGCCGGCAACGTGGTGCTCCTGGGCGACGCGGCGCACACCGCCCACTTCTCGGTGGGCTCCGGCACCAAGCTGGCGATGGAGGACGCCATCGCACTGGCGGCGGCGCTCCGCGCGCGAGCGCTCGGTGCCGGCCGCGCTCGACGGCGTACGAGGCCGGGCCGGCGGCCGCTGGTGGAGAGCCTCCAGCGCGCGGCGCAGGCGAGCCTCGAGTGGTTCGAGTCGGTGGAGCGCTACCACGACACGGAGCCGCTGCAGTTCGCGTTCAACCTGCTCACCCGCAGCCTCCGCATCACCCACGACAACCTCAGGGTTCGCGATCCGGAGCTGGTCGCGAAGGTGGACCGCTGGTTCGCCGAGGGGGCCAGCCGGCAGAGCGGCCGCCCCGTCTCGCTCGATCCCCCACCCCCGCCGATGTTCACTCCCTACCGGCTGCGCGATCTGGTGCTGCCCAACCGCATCGTGGTGTCGTCCATGTGCCAGTACCGCGCTGAGGACGGAGTGCCGAATGACTGGCACCTGGTGCACCTCGCCAGCCGTGCGATCGGCGGCGCCGGACTGGTGATGACCGAGATGACGGATGTGAGCCGCGAGGGCCGGATCTCACCTGGCTGCGCCGGCCTGTATCGCCCGGAGCACGTGAACGCGTGGAAGCGGATCGTGGACTTTGTGCACACCGAAAGCCAAGCCGCGGTCGGAATGCAGCTCTCGCACGCCGGCCGGAAGGGATCGACCTGCCTGCTCTGGGAAGGGGAGGACGAGCCGCTCCCCGAGGGCAACTGGCCCCTCATCGCGCCGTCCCCGATCCCCTACCAGCCGCACAGCCAGGTGCCGAGGGAGATGACGCGGGCCGACATGGACCAGGTGGCGGACGACTTCGTCCGAGCCACGGGCATGGCGGACGCCGCGGGGTTCGACCTGCTCGAGCTGCACTTGGCCCACGGGTATCTGCTGGCATCGTTCATCTCGCCGCTCACCAACCGGCGGACCGACGAGTACGGTGGCTCGCTGGCCAACCGGATGCGCTATCCGCTGGAGATCGTCTCGCGCGTGCGCGCAGCGTGGCCGGCGGCCAAGCCGTTGTCGGTGCGCATCTCCGCGGTGGACTGGGCGCCCGGCGGGGTGGAGGCACACGATTCGGTGGAAGTGGCTCGCATGGCCGTGGCGGCGGGCGCCGACATCGTGGACGTCTCCGCGGGCCAGACGGTCCCCGACGCCAAGCCGGTCTACGGACGACAGTTCCAGACCCCGTTCAGCGATCGGATCCGCCACGAGGCGAGGGTGCCGACGATGACCGTGGGCAACATCTCCTCCCCGGCGGACGTCAACACGATCCTCGCGGCCGGCCGCGCCGACCTGGTGGTGCTGGCGCGAGCTCACCTCTGGGATCCTTACTGGACCAGGCACGCCGCGGCCGACCTCGGGTACAAGCTGCCCTGGCCGCCGATGTACGACACGCTGAACCGATATACGCCACGGATGCGGTGACGCGTGGCTGAGCGCAAAGTCCGCGTCTGGGCGGCCGGCGCGTCCGCGATGACGCTCGTCGGCGTGCTTCTCTACGCCAATCTCACCTCGCCCGACCAGCCGGTCGAGCATCCCATCGCCCATCGCTACGACACCCACGACCCCCGCTTCCAGCGAGCCATGTCGCACCTGCTCGGCCCTCCGGTGGTGCCGGGGAATCGGGTGACCACGCTCCTCAACGGCGACCAATCCTATCCCGCCATGCTCGAGGCGATCCGATCGGCCAGGCACAGCATCACGCTCGAGGCCTACATCTTCTGGCCCGGCACGGTGGGCACTACCTTCGCCAAGGCGCTCTCCGAGCGGGCCCGCGCCGGCATAGCGACCCATCTGATTCTCGATGGGCTTGGCTCCCAGAAGCTGGGCCAGGAGCTGATCGACAGCATGCGCCAGGCGGGTGTCCAGGTCGTCGAGTTCCGTCCGATCCGGTGGTACACGCTGGACCGGGTCAACCATCGGACCCACCGGAAGCTGCTCGTGGTGGACGGTCGTATCGGCTTCACCGGCGGACTGGGGATCGCGGACCTCTACCTTGGCCACGCCCAGGACAAGGACCACTGGCGGGACGGGCAGTTCCGCGCGGAGGGCCCCGTGGTGGGCCAGCTCCAGGCCGCGTTCCTGGACAACTGGATCGAGACCGGTGGCGCGCTGCTGCACGGCACGGATTACTTCCCACCGCTCGACTCGGCCGGCGGCGCGTGGGCGCAGGCGGTACACAGCTCTCCCGGCGGAGGCACCGAGAATCTGCGCCTCATGATCCTCCTGGCTATCGCCTCGGCCAGGCGGACCATTCTGATCGCCAACCCGTACTTCGTCCCCAACACCCTTGCCGTCGACATGCTGGTGGCAGCCCGCCGGCGCGGTGTGAGCGTGGAGATCGTCGTGCCCGGCGCGATCACCGATGCCGGTCTGGTGCGCCGGGCATCCCGGGCGAAGTGGGGGCCGCTGCTGGAGGCCGGGGTGCGGATCTACGAGTACCAGCCCACGATGTACCACAACAAGCTGATGGTGGTGGACGACTACTGGGTCTCGGTGGGCTCCACCAACTTCGACAACCGCTCATTCCGTCTGAACGACGAGGCGAACCTGAACGTGTTCGACGAGGCATTCGCACGCCAGCAGGTTGAAGTCTTCGACCAGGACCGCGCCCGCTCGAAAGAGGTGACGCTCGACCAATGGCGCAGCCGGCCGATCACCGAGCGGCTCGAGGAGATGGTCGCGCGGATGCTGCGGAGGCAGCTGTGACGGAGCGCTCCGATCGGCACTTTCGCCTGCTCCTCGGCACAGCCGCGTTCGTCATCATCGCCGCCGGCATCCGGGTCGCGGCCGAGCTGCTCAACAGCATCCTGCTGGCGATGCTCCTCACCGTCACCGTGGTGCCGGCCTTCGACGCGCAGCGCCGCCGCGGCGTACCGAAGGCTCTGGCGGTCGTCCTCACCAGCCTGCTCCTCGCCGGCGTGCTGGTCGTGTTGCTGGCCATGCTTGGCCTCTCCGGCACCAAGCTCATCCAGGTGCTCCCCCACTACCAGGAGCGGGCGCTGTCGCTCCGAACCGGACTCGAGGGCCTGCTGCGAGCCTGGGGGATCGAGCCCGAGCGGATTTTCTCTTTCGAGCTGGTGGACCCGAACCGGCTGCTGGGCCTGGCGGCGGGATTCCTCTCCGGCCTGGGCCGGGTGCTGAGCCAGGCGCTGCTCCTGATCCTGATCGTGGCGTTCTTTCTCGCGGAGCGCGGGATACGGGACCGGACGTTCCTCCCTGGTGGAACCACCGCGCGAGTGGCAAGGGACGTCCGCCAATACCTGGTGATCACCGCGCTCACGGGCCTTGGCTTCTCCGTTCTGGTCTACTTCCTCATGCTGGCCCTGGGGACGGATCTCGCGCTGGTGTGGGCGGTGCTGGCCTTCATCATGAACTTCGTGCCTAACGTCGGCATCATCCTGTCGGTCGTGCCGCCGGCCATTCTCACCCTGCTGGAGCTCGGCTGGCAGCGGGCGCTGGTCGTGCTCGCCGGGTTCCTGGTGCTCAACTTCGTGGTGGACAACCTGGTCAAGCCGCGCTTCATGCAGAGCGGCCTGGACGTCCCGCCACTGGTCGGGCTGTTGTCGCTGGTGATCTGGGCCTATCTCCTCGGGCCGATCGGGACCCTGCTGGCGCTCCCGCTCACCATCGCGCTTCGCCGGGTGCTCGAGGACGCGGACGTGGTCGTGCCGGGCCTCAGCCGGGGGACGTCCTAGCCGATCCTGTTGTGGGAGTGCCGCGTCGCCTGTGGACCCTGTTTGTCGAGGAACCGGACATCCAACCCGCGGCCGGTCTGGGTCTCGGCCGATGGATCTCCAGTAGTCGTCGCACGTTCCGCTCGAACCCGCCATGGTGCAAGAATCCGCGCGCCGTCAAGGTCTACAACTTGCCCTGAACTGAGGCGCCCCGCTGCTCGTAGCGGTGGCGAACAACGTTCACCCGACAAGAGCACACCCGGAGCGATCCGGGGCCGCAAAACCAGAGGTCTCACCGGTTCGGTGAGACGGCTCGGTGCCGAAGGTGCACGATCACGCGCTGGCCCCATGAGCGCGGTGCTCGGCCTCGGCCCTCGAGAGGAGCACCGCGCTGTTCGTTGGCGCGGCGGCCGCCGACCGGCGGTTCCTCTCGGCGGCGTCACCGTAGAGAGGAGAGTACGTATGCGCAGCAGGAGAGCGGTCCGATATCTGGCACTGGTGGCGAGCCTGATGGGGCTTGCGTGCTCGGACGCCGGCACACCGACTGAACCCGTCGGTGGCACCGGGCCGCAGCTGGGCGCGCTCGAAGCCCAGGCGAGTGTCGCCAGCGCCCGCCACGAGGAGCTCAAGCAGCAGTTGGAGGAGCGCAAGGCCTACTTCAAGCAGATGAAGGAGGCCAACCGGGAGAACCTCAAGGCCGCCAAGGCCGAATGGAAAGCCTGGAAGGAGGACTGGAAGGCGCAGTACAAGCTCGAGAAGGAGGCGTGGAAGCGCCAGCATCCGGGCGAGAAGGGCGGCCCGGAGATCCAGCTGCTGCGTTGCCAGCCGCGGGACTATGACGCCGAGGCCGCGATCATCGGGCCCCAAGGCGGCTCCATCAAGGTCGGTGAGCACGAGCTGGTGATTCCGGCGGGCGCGCTCGCCCGTGAAGAGCTGATCGTTGCCGAGGCTCCCACTTCCCCGCTCGTGGACGTGACCTTCGCGCCGCATGGGCTCGAGTTCCTCACCTCGGCGCAGCTGACGCTGTCGTACAAGGGCTGCATCCGGCCGACCTCGACCGAGTTCCTGATCGCCTACATCCAGGGCAATCAGGTGCTCGAGCTGCCTCCGTCGGTGGACGACAAGTCGGCCGACGAGGTCGACGCGGACATCGACCACTTCTCGAGGTACGCAGTCGCCTGGTAGTCGTTCTTCCCGACTGAACACCTACCACTCAGCGTGCCTCCCTCATCAGAGGGAGGCACGCGTCGTTTGTGCGATTTCCGTCATGCGTAACGGCGCCGTCACCGCAGGCACAAGACGCGGTCCTGGTACTTGTGGCCGGCGGTAACGCCCGTACCTTAGCTCTGCGGTCTCCTTTCAAACACAGAGCGGCACCATGTCTCCTCGTCCCACCCCCAGGACGGGAGTCCCCGCACCCGATCACCCGGTGCGCCCCGGTTGGCCCTCACAGCGCGGCCACTGGTGCGCCCTCCAGCCTCGCCTCAAACCCGCCTCACATTCATCTCACCCCCAGCAGTACGAAAGGAGTACCGTCATGCGTGCGAAGCATGCTGTGCCCGTGGCAGCCCTTTGCGCCCTGTTCGCGGCCGGCTGCGGCGACGGCAACAGCCCGACCCAACCGGAGGTGCAGGCCATCACCGTCTCCCACTTCCTCCCCAGCCACAACGACCTCCGTGCCGCGCTCCAGGACGTCGTGGCTGAGCAGAACGGCGGCCTGGGCTTCGAGATGTGGGCGACGATCCTCGACCGCGACGGGAAGGTGGTCGACGTGGTGTTCAGCGGCGAGAACCGCGGTGACCAGTGGCCCGGGAGTCGCGTGATCTCCGCGCAGAAGGCCAACACCGCGAACGCGTTCAGTCTGGACGGCTTCGCGCTGAGCACCGCGAACCTCTTCGCGGCGGTGCAGCCCGGCGGGAGCCTGTTCGGCCTTCAGGAGAGCAACCCGGTGGACACCCGCGTCGCGTATGCCGGTCCGGCCTCGAACTACGGCAAGGCGAACGATCCAATGATCGGGAGGCGCATCGGCGGGATCAACGTCTTCGGCGGTGGGCTCGCACTCTACTCACCCAGCGGCACACTGCTCGGCGGACTCGGCGTCAGCGGAGACACCTCCTGCAGCGACCACATCATCGCGTGGAAGCTCCGGTTCGCGCTCAACCTGGACAACGTGCCGAACGGGCCAGCCGGAGGCACCGACAACATCATCTTCACCGATGGGACTCTCGACGGCTTCGAGCACCCGGAATGCTTCGACGCGAACCCGGATGTCGAGGGGGAGCATGTGCCGATCGCGAACAACCTGCCGACCACGCACCCCGTAGGCCCAGAAGAGTAGCCGAGAAGAGGCGCCGGCCTTCTGCCGGCGCCTCCCCCGGATCGTCCCACGAGCGAGTCTAGTGCAGGGTTCTCGGTCGCGGCTGCCGAGAGCGCCTGCCCGCCGGCCGCTGGCCCACCAACCGCGGCCCGCGTACCATTCGATACAGCCATGGCCCGCGCACCATCCCTGCCCCTGCTCGATATCACCGATCGCCTGCAGGCTGCGATCGGCGACCGCTACACCCTGGACCGGGAGCTCGGTCGCGGCGGCATGGCGACCGTCTACCTGGCCCGAGATCTCAAGCACGATCGGCAGGTCGCGATCAAGGTGCTGCGTCCCCAGCTCGGCGCCGTGCTCGGCGCGGAGCGGTTTCAGCGGGAGATCCGCATCGCGGCGCAGCTGCAGCACCCCAACATCCTCCCGGTGTACGACTCGGGCGCGCGCGACGACATCCTCTGGTTCACCATGCCCTTCGTCGAGGGGGACACGCTGCGCGGTCGGCTGCGGCGGCGCGGCCGGTTCTCCGTGCCGGAGGCGGTACCCGTGCTGGAGGACATCGGCCGGGCGCTGGCCCATGCCCACCGGCGCGGCGTGATCCACCGTGACGTCAAGCCCGAGAACATCATGCTCGGCGACGACTACGTCTTGCTGGCCGACTTCGGGGTGGCGAAGCCGGTCGGCTCCGGGCTGGACGCCGGTCTGACGTCGCCTGGGGGAGTCGTCGGAACGCCGACCTACATGGCGCCCGAGCAGGTCTCGGCCGAAGTGTCGCTGGACCACCGGGTGGACATCTACGCGCTCGGTATCGTGGCGTACGAGCTGCTCGTGGGTGAGCCGCCGTTCACCGACCGCGAGCTCGGGCCCTTGCTGGTGGCGCACGCGACCCGCGAGCCGGTGCCGATCGGGACTCGCCGGCCGGAGGTGCCCCTGGCGCTCGCCGACTTGGTGGACCGCTGCCTCCGCAAGGACCCCGGGGAGCGCTGGAGCTCCGCCGAGGCCCTCTGCGCGGCGTTGCGGGCCGCGGCGGCTCCGGTCGCCGTGGCAGCTTCCGCCGGCCGCGAGCCGTCGGAGGCCCCCGGTAAAGCGCTGGAAGACCTCGGCGCCGCACGGGAGGCCCTCGACCGCCGCGACTGGCGCGAGGCGTTCGTGCGGTTCTCCGCGGCCGGCGCGACGCGCGAGCTGGAGGCGGAGGACCTCGAGCGCATGGCCGAGGCGGCGTGGTGGCTCGCGGACCCGGCGTGCCTGCGCGCGCGGGAACAGGCGTACCGCAGCTACCGGAAGCGTGGCCAGCGCGAAGCGGCCGCCCGGGTGGCGCTCGCCCTCGCGGAGGACCACTACCACCGACTCGCCCGCTCGGTGGCCCAGGGCTGGATGCAGCGCGCCGAGCGCGACCTCGAGGGCCTGGCGGAAACCGCCACGCACGGCTGGCTCGAGCGGCTCCGCATGCTGCTGGCGCTGGAGGTCGCACGGGACGTCCAGGCGGCGATGAAGCACGCCGAGCGGGTGCTGGAGATCGCCCGCCGCACCGGCGACACCGATCTCGAGGCCCTGGCGATCCAAGACCGCGGGCGGATCCTCGTCACCCTGGGCCAGGTCGCCGACGGCATGGCGCTGATCGACGACTCGATGACGTTCGCCACCTCGGGCGAGCTCACCCCACGCACCGCAGGCCGCACCTACTGCAACATGATCAGCACCTGCGAGCTGCTGGGCGATTACGGCCGCGCGGCGGAGTGGAACGAGGCGGCTCACCGCTGGACGGGCGCGCACGCCGACTCCGTCTTTCCCGGCATCTGCCGGGTGCACCAGGCCGGAATTCTCAGGCTGAGGGGCTCGCTGCCGGAGGCGGAGCAGGAAGCGCGCAGGGCCGCGGAGGAGCTCGGCGGGTTCCTCAAGGACATCGCCGGCGCGGCCTTCTACGAGCTGGGAGAGATCCGCCGCTGGATGGGCGACCATCCGGGCGCCGAAGCGATGTACGGCGAGGCGCACACCCGCGGACGGGACCCGCAGCCCGGGCTGGCCTTGCTGCGCCTGAGCCAGGACCGTGCCGAGGCGGCGCGCTCCATGATCGAAGGATCGCTGGCGGACCCGGGCCTGCTCGCGCTGGACCGGGCCAAGCTGCTGCCCGCGATGGTCGAGATCGCCGTCGCCTGCGGGGCGACCGAGGCGGCGGGCGGGGCGGCGGATGAGCTCGAGACGATCACCGAGAACGTACAGCTCACCCGCCCTGGTCGCCTCCGCCGCGCTCGCGCGTGGCGCGGTGGAGCTCGCGCGGGACAAGCCGCAGGACGCGCTGCACCATCTCCGGCGGGCCCGGCGGATCTGGACCGAGATCGATCTGCCCTTCGAGCTGGCGCGAACCCGGCTGTTGCTCGCCGCAGCGCATGCGGCGCTGGGCGACCGGGACGAGGCGGCGATGGAGGAGCGCGCCGCCCACGCCATCACCAGTCGGATCACCACTCCTGGACGCTGAACCGGACGGCACCTTGACCATCTCCTACCGCCTGGCGCTGCTGCTGCTCCTCATCGCGCCCGCGCCGCTCGCGGCGCAGCGCACCCAGAAGCCCCCGCTCCACGCCCGCCACTGGATCGCGATCACCGGCAAGCCGCTCGCCGCGACCGCGGGCGCGATGATGTTCGCCCGGGGCGGCAACGCGGTGGACGCCGCCTGCGCGATGCTCGCCGCGGTGACCACGATGTGGGACGTGCTTTCCTGGGGGGGCGAGACCCAGGCGCTCATCTATCACCCCAAGCTCAAGAAGGTGATCGGCATCAACGCGCTCGGCGTGGCGCCCTCCGGGGCCACGACCGAGTACTACCGGTCGCGGGGGTACCGCTACCCGCCCGAGTACGGACCGCTCGCCGCCGTCACGCCCGGCACGCCCGGCGGGCTGCTGACGATGCTGGCCGAGTACGGGACGCTGTCCCTGGCTGACGTGCTGGCGCCCGCGATCCAGATGGCCGACGGCTACCCGATCGAAGCGCAGACCGCCAACGCTATCGAGCGGGACAAGGCGGAGATCAAGCAGTGGCGCTACTCCCGCGAGGTCTACCTGCCCCATGCGGGTGCCGAGCGGGAAGCGCCCGAGCCGGGCGAGATCTTCCGGCAGCCCGACCTCGCCGCCACGCTGCGGAAGCTCGTGGCTGCGGAGCAAACGGCGCTGAAGCAGGGGAAGAGCCGCAAGGACGCAATCCGCGCCGCCTACGACAGGTTCTATCGGGGCGACATCGGCCGCGAGCTGGTGCGGGGGGCGCGGGAGGAGGGCGGTCTCATCACCATGGAGGACCTGGCTCGGTGGCGGGTGCGGATCGAGGACCCGGTCAGCACGACGTACCGGGGAATCACCGTCTACAAGCTTCCCTTCTGGCAGCAAGGCCCGGCGATGCTTCAGGCGCTCAACCTCCTGGAGCAGGCGGACCTCAAGGCGATGGGCTACAACTCGCCCGCCTACATCCACGCGCTCTACCAGGCGATGAACCTCGCCTTCGCCGACCGCGACTTCTACTACGGCGATCCATACTTCCCGCCCGAGGAGCCGGTTCGCGGGCTCCTGTCCAAGGACTACGCGAAGGCGCGATTCGCGGAGATCGACTGGAAGCGGAACGATCCCGCCGTGAAGCCGGGCGATCCCTATCCCTTCCAGGGCGGCACCAATCCCTTCGCGGGCCTGCTGTCACGTTGGACGGTCGAGCCCGCACCGGATACGCTCGAGCGGAGCGGACAGCAGGACAAGCTCTCCAGCGAAGGCGGCACTACCTCGATCCAGGCCGCCGACGAGGCGGGCTGGGTGGTCTCGGTGACGCCGAGCGGCGGGTGGATACCGGCCGTGATCGCGGGGCGGACCGGGATCGGGCTCAGCCAGCGGGCGCAGGCCTTCGTGACCCGCGCGGAAGATGGACCCTACAACGTGATCGAGCCGGGCAAGCGCCCGCGGGTGACGCTCACGCCGACGCTCGCGCTTCGTGATGGTCTTCCGTTCCTCTCTTTTGCCGTGCAAGGCGGCGACACGCAGGACCAGAACCTGCTGCAGTTCTTCCTGAACATCGTCGAATTCGGGATGACGCCCCAGCAGGCGGCCGAGGCGCCGAACATCAACAGCTCGCAGATGCGCTCCTCCTTCGGCGCCCACGAGGCGAGGCCCGGACTGCTGCTGGTGGCGACATCCACGCCCGACAGCGTCCGCACGGCCCTGGCGCGGATGGGCTACACGCTGGAGCTCGAGGAGCGCACCTCGGGGCCGATCAACGGCATCCTCTTCGACCGGGGCCACGGCACCATGTGGGGCGCCTCGAGCAATCACGGGGAGGACTACGGGATCGCCTGGTAGCGGAGCGGCCGTGAAGTTGTACCTTCCTTCCTCCTCACATGAAACCGGAGCCGATCGTGCCCACACCGCTCAGCCGAGCCGCTCGCGCTGCGTTCACCGGAGCGGCGGCCGCCCTGGCCCTCTCCAGCGCGGCTCATGCCCAGGTCGCCAACGCCGAGTACGCCGCGAGGAGAAAGGCGCTGGCGGCGAGCATCGACTCCGGCGTCGTGGTGGCGTTCGGCGCGGTCGAGCCGGTGAGCTACTGGCCCACGTTCCACCAGGTCCCGGGCTTCTACTACTTCACGGGCTTCGACGAAACCGACGCCGTTCTCCTCATGGTCAAGCGGGGCGGTGGCGTCGCTTCGACCATATTCGTGCCGACCCGCACCGCCATCGCGGAGCGTTGGCTCGGGGCCCGGGCGCGACCGGCCGATATGAACGCCAGGATCGGCATTCCCGGCCGCGACGTCGCCCAGCTCCAGAGCACGGTGGACTCGCTCGCCGCGGCCGGCTTCCCGTTCTACGTCGTCCCCGACGTGCAGACCGCGGATTACGCGGAGGAAGATTCCCTCACCCGGGGCGCCCGCTTCCTGGCCCAGCTCAGGCTGGCCCATCCCTGGCTGGAGACCCGTTCGCTCGACAGCACCGTGCGCCACCTGCGGGCGCGGAAGAGCCCAGCCGAGATCGCGCAGCTGCGCAAGGCGGTGGAGATCAGCGTCCGCGCCCACGGCGAGGCGATGAAGGCCACGGCACCCGGTTGCGGAGAGTACGAGATCCAGGCGCTGCTGGAGGGAACCTTCCGGCGGTTCGGCGGCGACCGGCCGGCGTACGGCAGCATCGTGGGCTCGGGCCCCAACGCGACCATCCTCCATTACATGGAGGACAGCCGGGTGATGCGCGACGGCGAGCTGCTCCTCATCGACGCGGCCACGTCGTACGACCATTACTCCGCCGACGTGACGCGCACCCTTCCCGTGAACGGCCGCTTCACGCCCGCGCAGCGCGACATCTACCAGATCGTCCTCGAGGCGCAGGACGCCTTTGTGCGGCAGATCAAGCCGGGTGTGAGCGTCGAGATCGCCAGTGATTCGGGACAGGCGGTCGTGGCCAAGGGCCTGGCTCGGCTCGGTCTGATCGAGTCCGCCAACGCGACGATCGATCCCCCGGAAGGTGCGCGTTGCGAGCCCGGCAATTGTCTGCAGGTCCGGATGTTCGCGCTGCACGGCTACGGTGGCCACGGCATCGGCCTCGAGGTGCACGACCCGGCGCAGTACTACGAACAGGGGACGCGATTCGGCGTGGGCGACGTGTTCACGGTCGAGCCGGGCATCTACATCAGCCCCGACCTGCTGAGCAGCCTGCCCGATACGCCGAAGAACCGGGCCTTCCTCGCCAAGGTCCGGCCGGCGGTGGAGCGCTACAAGGGCATCGGCGTCCGCCTCGAGGACGACTACGCGCTGACGGAGAAGGGCCTGGAATGGCTCTCGGAGGGCTCACCTCGCGAGATGGATCGGGTCGAGGCGCTCATGCGGGGGCGGGAGATCGAGCTGCCTGGCGGCGGCGCCTGCGGCCGGCCGAGGACTTGAGCGGGCTAGCGACTGAGTGCCCGTGGCGCCGGTCGGCCTGGGCTAGCGGGGGAGGGATCGCGGACGACCGGCGCGTTAGGGCACGCCACGACCTCGCCCGTTCGTAGTAGCACCGCACATGAGTGGCGGGCCCGGAAGCGGCGGTCGTCCGCGATCCCTCCCCCGCTCGCAGAACACCGAACCACAACGCACAAAGGGGACCATGCACGAGCATGGTCCCCTTCGCTTCGCTCAGGGTGACAGGGCCTAGCGCTGCGAGAGCGCCCCCCCGGCCACGCTGAACTCCGCCCGCCGGTTGCTCGCCCACGCCGGCTCGGTCCCCGCCGGGTCCAGCGGCTGCTCTTCGCCATAGCCGACCGTCTCCAGCCGCGTGCCGTCGACGCCCTGCTGCATCAGGAACCGCTTGGCCTCCGCCGCGCGCCGCTTGCTGAGCGCGAGGTTGTACTCGTCCGAGCCGCGCTCGTCGGCGTGACCCGAGATGCGGAGCGCCACGTTCGGCGACGAGCGCATGATCTCGGCCTTGGCGGCCAGCGTGGTGCGGGCCTCGGGCGAGAGGTCGGCGCGGTCGAGGGCGAAGTGAATCCGCTCGGCCAGGGTGGCGCCACGGGTGTCGGGCGCGGCCCGGACCGTATCCACCGCCACCGGCGAGTGCGCCGGAGGGGTAGCGGGAGCGCGAGTCATCTCGGGAGCCGGCGGAGGAGTGTCCTCGACCTTCTTGCCACCGCAGGCGGTGACGAGGCCAAGAGCCAGCACGGGAACGAGGAGTTTGGGTGCGCGAGCCATCGGTTCCTTCCGGTCGTTGGTGGGACAGGGATCGGGGGTGGAGGCGGCGATGCCGCCGTTCCCGCCGGCCGCTTGGGCAGACCCCGTGCCCCGCGCCAGCGCCCGGGATTCGATGGCGCAAGTTGCTTTCTGGTCAGAAGATAGACCGGTGATCGGACTGCTACGCCCGCTCGGGCCCGCGGGAGGGCGCTGGCAGCGTGCAAGAATCCGCATAGGATGCGAGGGCTACAGCTGGTCCAGGAGGCGGGCCAGGGCCTCCAGATCCTTCCGGCTCAATCGGAGCAGGTCGGTCGGGGGGGTGTGGAACTCCTCCAGCAGCTCCGCCCGGAGCCGCTCCCCCGCCGGCGTGAGCACGACCTGCCTCACCCGCCGGTCCCCAGGAACCGGCCGCCGTTCCGCCAGCCCGAAGCGCTCCAGGCGATCCACGATCCAGGTCGCGTTGGAGGCATCGCATTCCCACTGCTCCGCCAGCTCCCGCATGGAGCGGCCGGTGACGCGGTCCAGGCTCGACAGGGCCCGGGCGTCGTTGGGCGTGAGGCCCCGGCGCCCGAGGCTTCGATTCCGCTCCGGCGCCGTGCGCATGAGGAAGTCGAACATCCGGCTCCAGACCTGACGCGCCAGTTTCACGTTGCTCCGCCCGGCCATGCGCCCTCCGTCCACCGATACTTGAAGATATTAGATACTTGACGATCTTCAACTATCCCACTAGATCAGAGAACATGAGCGCACTGGACGGCAGGGTCGCTTTGGTGACGGGGAGCTCCCGGGGGATCGGCGCGGCCATCGCGAAGCGCTTCGCCTCCGCCGGAGCGCGGGTGGCCGTCCATGGACGCGACCGCGCGGCGCTCGCCGAGGTGCTGGGGGCGATCGTCGGCTCGGGTGGCAGCGCGATGCAGGTCGAAGCCGACGTCACCCGCTTCGGGGAGATCGAGGCGATGCGCGAGCGGGTGGAGCGGGAGCTGGGGCCGATCGACATCCTGGTCGCCAACGCCGGCGGCAACCCCGTGCCGCCGGGGCCGCTGGAGGAGATCAGCGAAGAGGGCTGGCACGCCTCGGTAGACGCCAACCTCACCGCGACCTTCCTCACCATCAAGAGTGTGCTGCCCGGCATGAAGGCGCGGCGCGGAGGCACGATCATCACCATGTCGTCCGCCGCCGCCCGCCGCGCGCACCCGCGCTCGCCGGTGCCCTACGCCGCCGCCAAGGCCGGCATCCAGATGCTGACCCAGCATCTGGCCGCTCAGGCGGGTCCTTTCGGGATCCGGGTGAACTGCATCGCGCCCGAGACCATCCTCACCGAGCGCAATCGGCAGCAGATCCCGGAGGCTCAGCGGGAGGCGCTCGTCGAGCAGCACCCGGTGCGACGGCTGGGCACACCGGAGGACGTCGCGGAGGCGGCGTTGTTTCTCGCTGCCGGCGCCTCCGGGTGGATCACCGGGGTCATCCTTGACGTGGCGGGGGGAGCGGTGATGGGGTAGCCGCGAGGCCAACCAGTCGTCCGGGATAGATCCGCGCCAGCACCGGCGAGGTCATGAAGGTCGTGACCAGCGCCATCAGCACCATCATCGCGAACAGCGCCGGCGAGATCACCCCGATGTCGAGACCGACGTTGAGCACCACCAGCTCCATGAGCCCGCGGGTGTTCATCAGCGTGCCGATCGCCCAGGAGTCACGCCACGACATCCCGCTGGTGCGCGCGGCCAGCGCGGAGCCGCCCAGCTTGCCGAAGACCGCGACGGCGATGATGAGCGCGCAGTAGATCCACAGGTCGCCGGTGATGAGACTGATGCTGGTGCGGAGGCCGGTGAAGGCGAAGAACAGGGGCAGGAACAGGATCACCATCAGGTCGTGAAAGCGATCGAGCAGCGGGCGCACGAGCTGCTCGTCCCGCGGCATCACGACTCCCGCCAGGAACGCCCCGAACACGGCGTGCACCCCCAGGCGCTCGGTGGTCCACGCGGAGGCCAGGATGAAGAAGACGACGATGGCGACGATATCCTGGGAGAGCCCGCCATGCCGCTCGAGCACCCACTCCAGCCGGCGCAGGCCCCACCGCACCACGGTCAGCATCGCCACCACATAAAGCACCGTCCCAGCCAACATCACCGGCAGCGAGACCGCCGCCTCCGCCGTCCGGACGACGACGATCACCACCGCGAGAATGCACCATGCGGTGACGTCGTCCACCGCCGCCGCCGCTATGGTGACGCTCCCGAGCCGCGTCTTCAGCATCCCGTGCTCGGTCAGCACTCGGGCGAGCACCGGGAAGGCCGTCACGCTCATGGCGGCGCCCAGGAAGAGGGCGAAGCCGGTGAAGGTCACACTGTCGTCGGACAGGCGCGGGTAGAGAAAGAGCGCGAGGCAGGCCCCCAGGAAGAACGGGAGGATGATGCTGGCGTGGCTGGTGATCACCGCGGCGCGGGTCTGGCCCCGGAGGAGCTTCAGGTCGAGCTCCAGTCCCACCAGGAACATGAAGAACACCAGCCCGATCTGGCTCAACGCGCTCAGAAAGCCGAGGCTCACGGGCGGGAAGACTGCGTGGAACAAATCGGGTGCCGCCCAGCCGAGCAGCGAGGGGCCGAGCATGATGCCGGCGAGCATCTCTCCCACCACGCGTGGCTGGCCGAAGACGGCGACCGCGCGGCCAACGAGCCGCGCCGCGACCAGAATGCCCGCGATCTGCGAGAGCAGCAGCAGGACGTCGGGCATCAGACGCCGCGGCGTCCGTGATACTCGCGGGGGCGAGCCGCCCTGAATCCGACGGCCCCGCAGTCTGCACAGGCTGATGTCCAGAGACGGGCCTCGAGCTGCCGGTGCTCACGAGTCGCCGAGACCCTGGCGGTGAGCCGGAGCGTGTCACCCTTCCGTGCAGGCGACGTGGCGGGGAGTGGTCCCCGGTTCAATCACGCCCTCGAGGGAGATCTCGTCGCCGGTGAGCGAGCCCTTCAGTCCGACCTCGGCACCCGGACCGAGAGCTCCGGTCAACTGACGGCCGGACTGCGTGATCGTGAGCGTGGAGTCGGCGTCGGAGAGGAGATAGCGGGTGCATACTCGGCCGCTGGCGGCCATGGGCTGCACCGCCCAGGAGCCGTGGACGGCCCGCGGCGCCGGGATCCGTTGTCCCACCCGGAGTACGCCCAGGAGCCCGGCGAGAGGGATGCCGACGAAAAGCAGGTAGGAGATCAGGTGACGCATGGCTTTCTAAGCTAGCCCTCCAGGGGGTGTACCGCTTGTCGTCCAGACAGGGAGGTGACCCGCTTGAGCAGTCGAGGGTCCCCGATCCGCTCGGCCCACGCGGCGAACGCGTCGGTCGGCCCGCGCCAGCGCACCTCCTCCACATCGCGGAACAGGGGTGCGTCCGCCCGCAGGGTGGCAAGGTGCTTGAACAGCAGTGCCTGCTCGCGCCGATCGCCGAGCACGTTTGAGGGGAAGGCCTCGATCGGGCCGTACTGGCCGAGCAGCCGGGCCGCGGTGGATTTCCCGATCCCCGGGATGCCGGGATAGCCGTCCTGGGGGTCGCCCACCAGCGCCAGCAGGTCCGGGATCAGCGCCGGCGGCACCCCGAACTTGCGCCGCACGCCTTCCGCGTCTCGAATCTCCTTGTTCCGCCGGTCCACCTGCACCACGCGGTCACCCTCCACACACTGGGCGAGGTCCTTGTCGTTGGCCCAGATGCATACTTTCTCCACCCGCTCGTCGGCGCCGGCGAGTCGCGCTGCGGAGGCGAGGGCATCGTCCGCCTCCAACTCCACCATCGGCCAGACGGCCACGCCCATGGCCGCCAGCGCCTCCTCCAGCGGGTGGAACTGGGCCAGCAATGGGCGCTCGATGCCTTCGCCGGTCTTGTAACCGGGCCAGAGCTGGTTGCGAAAGGACTCGATGACGTGATCGGTGGCGACGCCCAGATGGGTCACTTCCGTCTCGATAAGCTCCAGGACGGTATGCAGCACGCCCGCGACTGCGCCGAAGGGCTTATCGTTCCCCTTGTTGAAGCGGCGCTGGCCGTAGAAGTGGCGGAAGAGCTCGTAGGTGCCGTCGATGAGGTGGACGATCATGGCAAGTCACGTGTGGGTCACGGGTGAATGCTAGGCTGAGAGCACCCCTTCAGGGAGAATGACGTGGGCCTGACAACACTCTGCGGCGGCACGCTCCTGGCGCTGGCTGTGGCCTGGCCGATCACCGCAGCGGCACAGGCATGCGAACAGGCACCTCGCATTCCCCGACACGTCATCGCCGAGGCGATGCGCGCGCACGGCCCCTACAGCCTGACCAGCACCACCACGGCCATGGTCTTCGGATCCGAGGCGCTCCTCGCCATTGTCCGGCTGCGCCAGCGGGAAGCGCCGGGAGCCACGCAGTTCCTCATCGATCACGAGGACTGGTTCAAGGCCCACCAGGAGACGGCGGGCGTGGACTATGCCAGGATGTCGGAATCCGCACGGACCGCCTACGAGAACCGCCAGGACATCCTGGTGGACTATGGTCCGCAGGTCGTGCAGGAGGTCAAGGAAGGCGCCGTGCCGCGCACGGCGCTCGACATCACCCTCTTCTCCTCCGACACGGCCGGCCCGAGCGAGTTCGGCTACAAGGACACCCTGGGGGTCCCGAAGCTGGAGGTGTACAACAGCCGCGTCGTCCGCTTCCGCATGCTCGAGTACGACAGCCTGCTGCGGTACGACGAGGTGACCGGCGTCTCCGTGAAGCCACTCGGCTTTCTCTCCGCGGTCTTCGCGCTGGTCGGCAGACCTGATCTGAAGGAGACCAGGCTTGCGGTGGCGAAGGACTACTGGCAGGTCATGCGGGGACGGGTCAACGTGATGCTGGGGATCTCGAAGAGCGGGACAGCGACGATCGAGCCCGAAGGTCGCGGCCACGAAAATGTCCCGCGAGGCCGCGCCGACCTCGCCGCGCTGGCGAAGCAACTGGCGCAGCCCCTCGAGGTCCGCTACGGCTCGCCCTCCTGCCTGGCACGCAACCTGACGCGCCGAGCCGCCGGCGAGTGCCGGAGTCCGATGGGCGGCGCCGCGAGCTGCTGAGCTCGAGCGCTACCGGGCCGCCCCGTCGGCCTGTGCCACTGCCGCCTTCTCGCCGGCTGCCGCGGGGTCGGTCTCCCAGACCGCGAGCACGTTGCCCTCGGGATCGGTCAGCTGCGCGAACCAGCCCATGCCGGGCACCGGCGTCTTCCCCATCATGACCTTGGCACCGAGCCGCTCCGCCTTGGCGACGGCTTTATCCACGCTCTCGACGGAGATGTAGTTGATCGGCTGCTGACTGGGATACATGCGCGGCATGAGGCCACCGTTCACGCCCGGCCGCTGGGGCATGCCCTGCTCGTCGGTCGGAACCGTCTTGACCAGCCAGTACTCGATCCCGTTGGGATTCTCCCACTTATCGATGTTCCAGCCGAAAAGGTCGCGGTAGAACTTCGCCGCGCGCTCCGGGTTGTCCGCGGGGATCTCGAAATGCACGATGGTGTTGTCCATGGTGTCGCCTCCTGAGGTGGCCGTGCGCAGCACGGGATGGAGAAGGTACTTCCCGTACTACGGACGTCCAGACCCCTGGAGGTGACACCGGGACACACGTGATCAGGCTGTTACGATCAGCTCGGCCCGCCGGTTCCTCCCATCGGCTTCGTGTCGGGTCGCAGCTCCCGCACCCGAGCCTCGGCGGCGTCCGCCGCGTCGTCGATCTCGTCGCGGAGGGCGTCCCAGTTGTCCCGGGTGGCGCTGTCGAGCCGAGCCAGGCTCTTCTCGGCCGCGTCATGCGCCTCGCGTGCCGCGGCGACGGCCTTGACCTGTGCCTCGGCGGCATCCTTGCTCATGGCGCGCTCGGTCTCGCTGAGCTCCCGGTCAAGCGTGGCCAACCGCTCGCGCGTTTCGCGACCGAACTCGTCCCGCTGCTCGAAAGAATTGTCGTCGAGCTTGTCGGGGGCATCATCCACCGCGTCGCCGGCCTTGTCGGCGGCCTTCTCGACCGCATTGCCCGCGTCGTGGGCGGCGTCTTTCGCCGCGTCGCCGGCATCGTCGGCCGCATCGGCCGTGGCATCACCGACGTCCTTGCCCGCGTCGCGAGCCTCCGCCGTCGTCTCGTCCGCGGTGTTGTCGATCCGGCTGGCCGTGTCGTCGCGGTCGCGGTCCTTACAACCCGTCGAGAACGCTAGTACGAGCGCGGCCGCTACCCAGGTCATCGCCCTCATAGGGTCACTCCTCTGTGGTCGTCGGTGTGAAAGCGTCTGTGTTCCCGTGCGATTATAAGGAGAAGTCGCTCGGCGGGTCGTGAGCCGGCTCACGGGTGATGGGGATCACACCGTGGATGTCACCACTGAGCGCGCGAAGGGGGCCATGCTCGGCATGGCCCCCTTCACTTCGTTCAGGGTGACAATCGGGAGAGCGCTATTCAGTGCCCCCGGCGTGCGCCACCGCCGGCACCGCGGCGAGCCGCTGTACTGTCTCGGTCAAGGTGCGAACCTTGGCCGCGTCGGTCGCCGATCCAGAGGCGGTCTCGAGCCGCGAGGCGAGCTTGTTGAGCTCGTCCCGCCGCTCGGTGTCCGACCCCTTCTCCGCCGAGGCGAGCGCCTCCCGGGCCGCGCTGATCTCCTCGCCCGCGAGTCCGTTCGACCGCTCGAGCTGGTCGAGATACGCCCGGGCCAGCGCGAAGGTGGCGGGCCAGACGATCTTCGACTGCCCCTGGACGTTGAAGTAGTCCATCCTCACCGAGTTGGCCGCGTCGATCTCGTTCTGCGAGAGGAAGGCGCTCGGGGTGAGCGAGAAGACGTCGAGCCCGCGCGCCATCTCCGAGCCGTAGATGTGGCCGTTGTACCAGTAGGTGGACCAGTACCCACCGCTCACCGGCTCGGTCGCGCTCACCGGCCCGCGATCGAAGTAGGCGATCTCGACCGGCTTCGCGGGGTCGGTCCACTCGAACACCGAGAGTCCGCCCTGGTACCAGGCCTGGACCATGATGTCGCGCCCCGGAACCGGGATCAGCGAGCCGTTGTGGGCCACGCAGATTTCCGTCGCACCCTGCGGCGCCGGCAGCTTGTAATAGCTCTGGAACTGCATCTTGCGGTCGGCCACCGTGAAGATCGCGTCCGCGCCCCACTCCTTCTTGTCCGTGACCCGGCATTTCGGCTGCGAGCCCCCGCCCCACTCGTCGGAGAACAGCAGCTTGGTCCCGTCGTTGTTGAACGTGGCCGAGTGCCAGTAGGAGAAGTTCGAGTCGGAGACCTCGTGGATGCGCACCGGGCGCACCGGATCGCTGATGTCGAGCAGCAGTCCGTAGCCCTCGCACGCGCCGCCCGCCAGGCCGATGGCCGGGTAGAGGGTGATGTCGTGGCACTGGGTGGGACCCGCGGTGCTGTCGGGCTCCACGCCCTCCATCATGGCGATCATCTGGGGCAGCGCCTGGCGGAGCACGGCGCTGTCGGCCGCCGTGGGCGTGCCGCTCCCGCCGCGGGCCTGGACGATCTCGGAGAGCCAGCCATTGGCGTCCTCATCGTCGAGGACCCGCTCCTGGCCATACATGGTGTAGGTGTACGCGCCCCGCGCCTTGGCCTCGGCGAGCTCTTTCGCGTCGACGAGGCTGTCCTCGGGCGTGTCCCCGTGGGTCGGCGGCGCGACCAGGTTGTCGAAGATCCGCGGCGAATTGACGATGGCGGCCTGCTCCGGGTGCGCGACCGGCACCTTGATCACCTCGATCCGGAACCAGGCTGTGTTCGGATCCACGTTCGGCATCGCGGCCGTGCAGCCCGGCAGCTCGCTGGCGGAGCGCACCACGCTGGACCCCGAGATGTAGACGTAGACGTTCGCGGAGTCCTTGGGATCGATCAGCAGCGAGTGGGTGTGCGACCCGCGGCAGGTCTGCACGTTGCCGACGTTCCTGGGGTGGTGGATGTCGCTGATGTCGAAGACCCGGAGCCCCCGGAGCCGGTCCTTGCTCACCGTGTCCTGGACGCCCTGGGCGCCGCAGTCCAGGCGCGCCGAGAGGTCCTCGCCGGAGACGAAGAGCAGGTTCTTGTAGACCGAGACGTCGCTCTGGCTGGCGGGGCAGACGTACCCGGTGACCAGCTTCGGCTTCGCCGCCTTCTCGATGTCCCACACCTGGAAGCCGTTGTAGTTGCCCTGGATGAGATACTTGCCCGTGAAGCCCATGTCCGAGTTGGTGATCCCGGCGAACTGCTCGGGGGCCGGGTTCTCGGAGACCACCTTCAGGTTCCACACCGCTTCGCCGGCGTCGCGCAGTCCGGCCTTGAGACCGACGCGCGGGTCGGGGCTCGGCGCCTGCGCCGACTTGGCGCTCTCGGGCGACGGCGTACCGTTGCCCGACGAGGTCGAGCCGGCGCAGCCCAGCAGGATGGCGACGGCAGCCGCCGGGAGGAGCGGTAGGAATCTCACGCGTGTCATGCGATGTCCTCGAAAGGTG
This sequence comes from uncultured Gemmatimonadales bacterium, assembly GCA_963844445.1. Lineage (GTDB taxonomy): Bacteria > Gemmatimonadota > Gemmatimonadetes > Gemmatimonadales > GWC2-71-9 > CAVVWJ01. The sequence continues at coordinate 1,320,227 of CAWJOB010000001.1, read as the reverse complement.
TTCAGGAAGCGGGCTCGCCGGCGGGCATCGAGTCCAGCATGCGCTCCATCCGGGCGATCTCGGTGGTCTGATCCACGCTGACGTCGTTGGAGAACTTGAAGACGGTGTCGTCCTGGGCGGCGCCGGGCGTGCCGTACAACTGCTTCACCATGGCCACCGCTCCGCGGTGGTGCTGGATCATGTAGGTGAGGAAGAGCCGGTCGAACTCCGGGCCCTTGGCCTGCTCCAGCTCCTGCATCTGGCCCTCGGTCAGCATGCCCGGCATGAGGTGGCCGTGCATCGCGTGGTGGGCGTCGGGCACGGGCTTTCCCCGAGCCTGGAGCCAACGCTCCATGGTGCCGATCTCGTCCTGCTGCCCCGCGGTGATCCGCTCGGCCAGCCGGAGGATCTCGGGGTTGGCGCCGTTGCGCGGCGCCAGGGCGGCCATGGCCAGCGCCTGGGCGTGGTGTCCGATCATGTCCGTCATGAAGCGGACGTCGGCCTCGGTGTAGGGATAACGGCTGGCGGGCTTGGGGGACGGCTGCTCGGCCGGCTCCTTGGTGCCGCCACAGGCGGTGAGCGCGGCGAGGACCAAGGTCGCGACGAAGCCAATTCGGGGGGCTGCCATGGGGCAGGAAAATAACCCCGGGAACCGGTCCTCGTAGCCTGCCCTCAGCCGAACAGCAGCCGAACGGTCCAGACCGCCAGGACCATGGCCGCCGCGTCCGCGATGAGTCCCGCGGGCACCGCGTGCCGGGTCTTCTTGATGCCCACGGCCCCGAAGTACACCGCGATCACGTAGAACGTGGTCTCGCTCGAGCCGTACATCACCGCGGCCATCTTCACCAGGATCGAGTCCTCGCCGTAGTGGTTGATCATGTCCACCACCAGCGCCGCGGAGCCGGAGCCGGACAGCGAGCGGATGATGGCCATCGGCAGCAGCTCGGCCGGGAAGCCGATCAGGCTGAGCACAGGGTCGAGAGCCTTGGTGAGCGCCTCCATCGCCCCGCTGGCCCGGAACATCGCGATGGCGAAGAGGATGGCGACGAGATAGGGGATGATCCGGACCGCGACCTGGAAGCCGTCGCGCGCGCCCTCCACGAAGCTCTCGTAGACCGGCACCCCCTTGATGATGCCGTAGAGCGGGAACCCCACGAGGATGATGGGGAGGACGAAGTAGGAGAGGAGGCTGATGCCCTCGCGCACGGTGTCCATGGCCGCCTCAGGCCTGCGGAGCGCGATTGGGGTCGGAGGCGCGGAAGCCGGGCAGCCGGCCAAGCAGCTTCGCCGCGGCGATGGCGACGATCAGCCCCAGCACGGTCGTCGTCAGGATCGGGAAGATCAGCGTGTTGATCTGCGTCCCCATGAGCGCGAGCAGGAGCACCGGCGGGACAAGCTGGAGGCTCGCCGTGTTGATCGCGAGCAGCATGACCATGGAATTCGTGGCCGTATCCTCCGAGGAGTTGAGCGTCTGCAGCTCCTCCATCGCCTTGATGCCGAATGGGGTCGCCGCGTTCCCCAGCCCGAACAGCGTGGCGGTGAGGTTGAGCGCGATCATGCCCAGCGCGGGATGGTCGGGGGGGATCTCCGGAAACAGCGGGCGCAGGATCGGCCGCACCAGCTTGACCAGGGCGAACACGATCCCCGAGTCCTCAGCGATCTTGAGGAGACCGAGGAAGAGCGCGAGGACGCCGATCAGGCCGAGGGCGATCTCGGCGCCGGTCTTGGCGAAGTCGAGCGCGGCGCTCGGCGATGGCATTGAGCTTGACGAAGCGAACCGGAGCGAAGACCACGCCGACGCTCGCGACCGCTGTCAGGCAGTGGCGGCATGGGACCGGCTACCAGTGTCGCCCTGGAACTCGTCGTCGCTCGAGACTGGGAGACCTTCGCGATGGTCGCCAGCGGCTCCGGATAGGCGGCGCCCTTGTCGAAGCGGATCTTGGACGCCTTCCCGGCTCTGGAGCAGGTAGCCGGGATATGTCCGCGTCGGCCGCCGTGCAACCCCGTAGAATCCCGCGTATCGGGCCGAGTCCACCCAGATCTCGACCGGCACGCGTCGGGCGCCGAGTCGTAGCCCGTGGGAAAGGACAGCGACACGGGGAGCGGCTTGCCGTTTCGGTAGCGGTCCGCGCTGATGTCGCGGATATCGTAGCCGAGGGCGAACACGAAACTGGAGACGATCAGACCCGCCCAGATGTAGTTCAGCATGGCCCGGCCAGGTTGTGGTGGAGAGATGGGGAGGCAGGGAACGAATAGGGCCGGATGATGGGCTCTGGCAAGCCGTGGCCGGTGGCTGCGACGGATTCCGTATCCAGGGATAACGCCCATATACCCTGGAGGACCCATGCCTAAGCGAGATGGGTTGACAGAGCGCCCTCGTGGCGGATACTGACGAGTATGACCGCCGCACTCGCTCTCGTTCTTGGCATCGCCGCCGGTCTCCGCTCGATGACCCCGCCCGCGATGGTCGCGTGGGCGGCGCACTGGGGCCGGCTTCAGCTCGACGGCACTCCCCTCGCCTTTCTCGACTCCAGCGCCGCCAGATACATCCTGCTCGTCGCCATGCTCGCGGAGCTCGTGGCCGACAAGCTGCCCTTCACACCGGCACGGACGGGCGTCGGGTCGTTCACCAGCCGGATCGTCAGCGGCGCGCTCTCCGGAGCTGCCCTCACGGTGGGACTGGGCGGCTCGCTTGGCGTGGGTGCGGCAGCCGGTGGGCTCGGCGCGGTGGTCGGCACCCTGGCCGGCTACCGAGCCCGGACCGGCATCGTACGAGCCCTCGGCGTGCGCGATTTTCCGGTCGCGCTCGCCGAGGACATCGTCGCGGTCGTCACTGCGCTTCTGGTCGTCACCGCAGGAGCCTGACCGTCAGGGAATGAGGCTGGTGGCGCCTGACGCGACCTGACCCTCGCTGTCACCCTGAAAGCAGTGAAGGGGGCCATACCGTGTATGGTCCCCTTCGCCTTGCTCAGGGTGACAGCGGGGAATCGCTCAGCCGGTCCGGTCGTTCGCTCCCAGGGGCGGGTGGATGCGGAAGTGGAACTTCTGCTCGACCAGCTGCCGGACGGGCTTGCCCGCGCGCTTCGCCGGCCGGAAGCGCATGGCGGCGAGGGCGGCCCTCACGGACTCGGTAAATCGCTCGTCGTCGCTGCTCACCACCTCGATCGTCGAGGTGTCCACCCGGCCCGTGGCGTCCACGACGTACATCGCGCGCACCGAGCCCTCCGTCCCCATGGCCAGCAGGTCGGGCGGGTAGGCCGGGGCGGCGCTGCCCTCGTAGCGCTCCACCATCTGGTCCACTTCCAGGACGCTGAAGACCGAGTCGGGGACGAGGTAGGGCACCGGACCGAAGGGGAGCTCTCCTCGGGCCCCGCTCCGCTTGCCCCGCGCCCGGGCACCGTAGGCTTCGACCCGGACCCGCATGCCCTCGGAGGCGTGGAGGAGCTTGCCGTCCTCCAGGTCCCCGCCGGGCCTCCCCCACTGGAGGATGTCGGTCTGCCGGGCACGGACGTCCACCCGGTCGGGTGGGAGGAGGAAGAACACCCGCGCCTCGCGCTCGTCCTGGGGTAGCTGCCGGCCGCCCGAGGTCACGCGACCACGACGCCACCACACCGGCGTGGGCGAGCAGGCTGGCGAAGGTGCACTCCGCCGCCTGGAGGAGACTCCGATGGGATTCGAGCAGGGTGAGGTGCATGTAGACCGCCGGTACGCTCCACATATATGACGTGCGGAGCGCTCCTGGCAAGACATGCGACGTCCCCGCCGGCTAGCTGTCGCGGGAGACCGCCCTGCCCGCCCGCTTCATCAGGCCCACGATGAGCATGATGACGCCGACGATGAGCAGGAGATGGATGAGGAGGCTGGCCGTCTTGAACACCAGCCATGCCACCGCCCACAGGATGACCAGCAGGATTCCGAGCGAGACCAGTCCCCTCATCGGCTGCCTCCGGAGTGAGATGGAGCACCTGCGACGTTCCAGCCTACCGCGCGACGCGTCGCCCTCCCGTGACTCAAGTTACGGGATCTCAGCGCGATGCGACACCACTGCCGGTCCGCTGCCCTGCCAGCAGGGCCCTGAAGCCCGGGTCACGCCTGATCGGGTCCCAAGTGGGGTCGGCCCGGAGGGCCGGAACCGAGATCCATGATGGCACCTCGAGCAGGAGCCGCAGTTGCTTGACCGCGGAGTCCGCCTCGCCCAACGTCGCATAGGTGGTGGCCAGGCTGCGCACCAGGTCCACGCCCAGCCAGGTGTCCTGCGACAGCGGCCGCAGCTCGACCGCGCGCCGGCCCTCGCGGATCGCCTCCTCCCGACGGCCCAGCCCCGCGTAGGCGAAGCCGAGGGTCGCATGCAGGGTCGGATCGTCGGGACGTGACGCCGTTCTCCTCTCGAGCACCGTCGCCGCGGAATCGAAGAGCGCGCGGCTCGCCGAGGCGTTGCGACGCAGCCGCTGCATGCGAGCCTTGAGCAGGTAGTACCCCGCCGAGTCGGACCCCACCATCGACATGGTGGCTTCGTCCAGCGCCTTCTGCGCGGAGTCCGGCAGGCGATGCCAGAGCGCCGCGCCGAGGTCGAACTGCGCGGTCCACGCAGCCAGGTTCTGCAGCCCCGCCTTGCGGGCCCCTTCCTCCAGCACACGAGTCGCCGCGACGAGATCCCCATCGCGACTAACCACCATCATCGCCTTGAACACGTAGATCGGCGATTCCGGCACAAGTGCGAGGGCCCGGTCCACGTACGGCTCGGCGGCAGCGTACTGCCGCTGCCGCAGGTACACTTCGAAGACGTCCATGTGCTTCACAGCCGAGCGGGGATCGAGCTCCACCGCCTTCCGGAGACTGGCCAGGGCCTGCTCCCACTGTCCCAGCCGGCGCTCCACCAGCCCCCGCGCCCAAGCGATGTCCCCATTGCCCGGGTCGCCGGCATGCGCGAGCCGGAACTCGCGCAGGGCCGCCTCGTAGTCCAGCTCGCCCCAGTAGTAGATCTGCCCCAGGGCCAGGTGCGCCTCGGGGAGTGCAGCGTCGAGTGCCAGCGCCGAGTCCACCGCGGTCCGTGCCGCTGCGAGCCTGGCCGCGGTCCGGTCGGAGAACTGGAACTGCCAGATGCGGGCGCGCGCCAGGCGGGCGAAGGCGAGCGCGAAGCCCGGATCGAGCTCGGTCGCCTGGACATACATCCGCTCGGCCGAGCTCACTGCCTCGGGGATGCCGGCATTGATGAGGAGATCGTTGCCCCTGAGATAGAAGTCGTAGGCCTGCAGGTTCTCGGTGGGCTTGGCGGCCAGCGCCTCGTGGTCCGGCTGCCTGAGAGCAAGGTCCAGCTCCGCCGCAACCTGCTCCGCGATACGCGACTGGACCTCGAACACCTCTTCCAGGGTCTCATCGAACCGGCCCGCCCACATGTGCCGGTCGTCTGAGACCCGGATGAGCTGCGGCGTCACCCGCACCCGGCTCCCCTGCCCCGACTTCTCCCAACGGACACTGCCCTCGAGGATGTACGCCACGCCCAGCTCGCGTCCGATCTCCTTGATGGACTTATCGGTCTTCCGGTACTGCTCGGCGCTGGTGCGCGAGATGACGCCCAGCGTGGGGATCATGGCGAGGCGACTGGTGATCTCCTCGGTGATACCGTCCGCGAAGTAACCGTCCTCGGCCGCGCCGAGGTTGTCGAACGGCAGCACCGCGATCCTCGGCGCCTCGCCCCGGTCCGGGCCCTGCCGCTGGAGACCGAGGGCGAACAGGAACCCCGTCGCCGCGACGGCTCCTACGCCGAGCAGCGCGGCGGTGCGGCGGCGGGAGCGCCCGAGTGTCGCCGGCAGCGGCGGCGGCGTGACCGATCCTTCGAGCACCGCAATCATCTCCGCGGCCGTGGCAAAGCGATCCGTGGGCTCTTTCGCCAGCGCCTTTGTCAGGGTGCCCTCGACCGCAACGGGTATTTCCGCGCGCCGGGAGCCGATCGGGGCAAGGGTCGCCAGCACTTGCTGCGCCATGACGGCCTGCGGCGTCGGCCCGGTGAACGGCGGCGCTCCCCCGAGCATCTCGTAGAGCACGCAGCCGAGGCTGTAGATGTCACTCCGTCCGTCCACCTGCGCCGCGCCGCCGGCCTGCTCCGGGCTCATGTAGGCCGGCGTGCCCACCGCGAGCCCCGCCTCGGTGAGCCGCTCGTCGTTCGCGGCCTCGCGCGCGGTGGCGATGCCGAAGTCGGCCACGACCGCCTGGTCGCCGTCGAGCAGGATATTCTCCGGCTTGATGTCGCGGTGGACCACCCCATGCCGGTGCGCGTGGTCCAGCGCCAGCCCGACCTGGCAGGCGATGCGGACCGCAGACGACACCGTCAGACGGCCCTCGCGCTCCAGTCGCCGGCGCAGGGACTCGCCCGGCACGTGCGGCATCACGTAATAGAGGAGCCCGTCAGCCTCGCCGGAGTCGAAGAGCGGAAGGATGTGCGGGTGGGACAGGCGGGCGACGGTGCGGATCTCCCGGAGAAAGCGCTCGGTTCCCACCGAGGCCGCGAGCTCCGGATGGACCACCTTGAGGGCGACCGGGCGGTCATGCCGGAGGTCGTGGGCGAGGAGACCGTCGCGGTACCGCCGCGGCCCAGGAGCGCGAGGCTGCCGTCGGGGCGCCGCTCGACCCGGTAGCGCTCCTGAAGCGCCAGCGCGAGACGCTCGTGCATGGGCACCGTCATTTGGTCTGCCCGAAAGTTACATCGCCAACGGTGAGCACCCGCCGGATGTCGACTCTCGGAGTGGTAATCCGACGTTCGACGCACAGGGAAGCCCACCTACGGCACGGCAGGATCGGAGACGGCCTAGGAACGCAACGCCGCGAACACGCCGATCACCACCAACACGATCCCGACGCCCATCTTGACGCCGGCGGCGACGGCGCGGCCCAGCACCGCGCCCCAGCCCGCCCGCACGGCGCCCTCGGAGTGCCGCGCCTTCGAGTACTCGAAGAGCGCGGCGCCCAGGAAGGCGCCGAGGAAGCCGCCGATCACTGAGCCGATCACCGGCAGCGGGACGCCGACGATCGCGCCGATCAGGCCCCCGACCAGCGCCCCCCATCCGGCACGCCGCGAGCCGCCGTAGCGCTGGGCGAACCGGAAGCCGACGACCGCCTCTACGGCTTCGCCCAGCAGGGCGAGCCCCAGCACCGTGACGATCGCCCCCACACCCAGCGTCCGGAACTCGGTCAGCCAACCGAATCCGAGGATGCCCAGGACGATCACCCAGAGACCGGGAAGGCCGAGAGGGATCAGGGCGAGACCGAGGAGGCCCGTGGCGAGGATCAGGAGGACGGAAGCGGTGGCGTCGATGGCGGGCATGGGGAGGAGAATACGCGACGTGATCTGATTCACAACCGCCGCTCCCGCGGCCCTCTGGCTCGCTCGACCGTCAGGCTGTAGCCTGTGGGAATGAGGTTCCGACCCGCGATCCTATTCCTCCTGGCCTCCTGCGGCTCGAGCGGCTCCAACAGCGCCGTCCCCGCCCGCTGGGAGAATCGCGCGCCGGTTCCCGACGCTCGCACCGAAGTGAGCGTGGCAGCCGACGACTCGCTGATCTATCTGATCGGTGGCTACGGCCGCGGGGAAGGCCGGCGGCCGTCCGCGCCCCGAGCGATGCTGGCGTACGATCCGGCGTCGGACCGCTGGACCGCGCTCGGTGAGATCCCCGAAGGATTGAATCATTCGAGCCTTGCCGCGGTGGGCGGGAAGCTCTACATCATCGGCGGATTCCGGGAGTGGAGTCGTTCGGCAACCGGCGCGGTGCGGATCTACGATCCGGTCCAGAGGACTTGGAGCGATGGGGCTCCCATGCCCACGCCGCGCGGAGCCCTCGCGGTCGCCGTACTGGACGGCAGGATCCACGCGATCGGCGGCAACGCGGCCCAAGGAGTGGATCTCGAGGCGCACGATCACGGTCTCGCCGCTCGGGACCGCTCGGTCGGCACCCACGAGGTCTACGATCCCGCCCGGAACACCTGGACGCGGCTGGAGCCGATGCTGACGGCACGGAATCACCTCGGCGCCGCGGCGATCGCCGGGAAGATCCACGTGGTGGGTGGCCGGGTCCCGGGCGACATGGAGCTCACGACCCACGAGATCTACGACCCCGAGACGGACACCTGGGCGGATGGGCCTCCGATGCCGACCGGGCGCAGTGGCATCGCGGTGGTCGCCCATCGGGGGCGCCTCTACGTGTTCGGCGGGGAGACCGTTCGAAGATTCTCCTCCAAGACCTTCGACGAAGCCGAGCGGTTCGACCCGGCGACCGGCCGCTGGGAGCGGCTACCGCCGATGCCCACGGCGAGACACGGCCTCGGCGCGGCGTCGTTCGGCGAGGCGATTTACGTGCTGAGCGGCGGTCCCAGGCCGAGACTCACGCTCGGCACGATGAACGAGCGGCTCCTAGAGCTTCCATGAAGCCGCGGCGGGCGTATCTTAGCAGCAACCCTCGCCAAGACCCCTGATGCCTCGATCCATCGCGCGATGAAACCCGAGATCGTCGCGCAGTTTCAATCCGCGCTGGCCGGCCGCTATACGATCGACCGCGAGCTGGGCCGCGGCGGCATGGCCACCGTCTTTCTCGCCCACGACCGCGACGGCGCCGAGGTGGCGCTCAAGCTTCTCAACCCCGACCTCAGCTCCACCATCGGCGCGGACCGGTTCCGCCGCGAGATCCGGGTCGCCACCCAGCTCCAGCATCCGAACATTCTGAGCGTGCTGGACTCGGGAGTCACCGCGATCGCCCCCGGGGTGGACTTCCTCTGGTTCACCATGCCGTTCGTCCGTGGCACCAACGTGTGGGAGCGCTTCGAGCAGACGGGCGCCTTCGCACCGGACGAAGTAGTGCGCATCGGCCGCGCCGTGGCGGACGCGCTGGCGTTCGCCCACGACAAGGGCGTGGTCCATCGGGACATCAAGCCGGACAACATCCTGCTGGAAGGCGACCGGGTCCTGGTGGCGGACTTCGGCGTGGCGCGGGCGGTAAGCGAGGCCCACGAGAAGCTCACCGCCACGGGCATGGTGGTGGGGACGCCGACCTACATGAGTCCGGAGCAGGCGAGCGGAGATAAGGAGATCGACGGCCGGAGCGACGTCTTCGCGCTCGCTTGCGTGCTCTACGAGCTGCTGGCGGGGGAGGCGCCGTTCGACGGCCCGACGCCCCAGGCCGCGCTGATGCGCCGGTTCACCGGACCGCCCCGGCAGCTGCGACCTGTGATCGATGTACCCGAGGCGCTGGAAGCGACCGTGCTGAAGTCGCTCGCCAGGGACCCCAAGGACCGCCACCCGACCGCCGCGGCATTCTCCGATGCGCTGGCGGGTCGGGCTCCCGCGCCGCCGCCGCCGCCTGAGCCGGCCGCGAGCGCGCCGAAGGCTGGAGGCCGCGGCTGCCTCGGCTCGGTCGTGCTGGTGGTCGCCCTCGGCGCGCTCGGCGCCATGGCGGCATGCGGCGAGCGGGATGCGACGCTCCACTCGGGTGCGTGGCAGCTCAAGGTAGACACGGCTCCGGGCCCCGCGCGTCAGACATCGTTCCTCAGGGTGGTGGGCCAGGAGGGGCCTCGAGGGGAGCCGCGTGCGAAGCCGGTGATCCTCAGCTTCGACTGCCGCCCTGACCAGGCGACCAGTACGATCATGACCGATCAGGCGCTCCGACAGGGAAGCGCGGAGGCCAGAATCACCGTGGATGGGGGGAAGCCGCTCGAGTTGCCCGGCTTCGCCGGGACGACGCCGTCAGGCGGTCAGGTGGTCCTCACCATTCGCCAGGATTCCCTGCTCGCGGCGCTGAGTGGACGGGCGCGCGCGGTCGTCGAGTACGCCGACGGAGCGGGCTCTTCCCACACTACGGCGGAGTTTCCCCTGGCCGGCCTGGAGAAGGTCCGGGAAGCGTTCATCGCCGCCTGCGCGAAGCGGGGCGGCTAAGCCCCGATCGCGCTCAAGGGAACCGTACGATCTTGGCGACCGACGGCACCCCGCTCGAATTCACGATGAACAGCATGTAGTGCCCCGGCGGGGCCAGCTTGTTGTTGGCGGGCGCGGTCGCCGTGAGCGAGCCCGTGCCGGCGGCGAAGGTCAGCACGGACGCCGCGCTGGTTCATGTTGGTCGCGTGGGTGACGGCGGAAAGGCGAACCAGCAGCACCTTCCTGATCTCGGCCGCGCTGGCGGTCGTGATCGTGAATCGTCGCCCCGTAGGTCAGTTTGGCCGGAACGCTGGAGATCACCGGCCGGGCGGCCGGCGTGCCGTCGGCGTTGAACAGATAGGGCGGAGAGAAGATCTCGGCGGTCAGGTCGTCGGTGAGCCCGGAGGCCGCGGGCTCTCCGCTCCCCGCCACCAGGACTCGGCCGTCGGGCAGCAGGAGCGCGGTCGTGTGGTACAGGCGGTAGTGGCTCATGCTGGCGAGCTTCTTCCACTCCACCGGGCTGGCCGGGTTCCACAGCTCCGCCGCCAGCACCGCGCTCGACGTGGGTGCGCTGTTGAAGCCGCTCGCGTTGGTCCCGCCGGTGACCAGGACCGACCGTCCGCCAGCAGCGTCGCGTTGATCTGGCGCCGCGCGATGGACATCGCAGCCGGCAGGTGTCCAGATGCGCAACCCCAGCAGGTCGATCATCTCGGCCGACGCCGTCGGGCTGCCGCCGCCGACCACGAGGATCTTCCCGGCGTCGTACATGACGGCGGAGCCGTAGTCCCGGTAGCCGAAGAGACGCGTCGGGCCGGTGGTCCACTTCCCCGCACCGGTCGTGCTGAGGAACGCGGTACTCTGCTCCGGCCCCGCCAGGAAGATCTTGCCGTCCGGCGCCAGGAACATCATCGGGTAGTACGGTACGTCCCTCGCCGCTCCGGTCAGCGCCCGCCACGTGTTCTGTCCCGGATTGAACACCTCGGGGATGCGGTTGAGCGCGGCCGCGGTGTCGCCCCCTGAAATGGCGAGGATCTGCCCGTTGCCCATGGTCACGAGCGTCGGGTACCAGCGTCCGTTCCGCATGTCCGCCAACCGGATCCACTGCTTGGTGCCCTGATTGAACTGGTACGAGGACTTCAGGCCGAAGTTGTCGACGCCCGCGTGGCCCCCCGCCAGGAAGAGGTTGCCGCCTCTCAGCAGCGTCAGACCACTGCAGAAGAAGTCCGCCGGCAAGGGAAGGCTGGTGAAGGTGCCGGGAATGGCCGGGTTCCAGAGCACCGGCTGGCGGTTGTGCCGCCCGTAGGTGACGACCTGACCGTTGGGCAGCAGGGCGGCATGGATCGCCACCGCGGGCCAGCCGAACGGCGCGGTCCACTCTCCCATCGTGCCGGCATCGACCGCGGCGGCAAGGGACTCGAAGCTGACCACGACGCTCACGTTCCTCGACATGGTCGTGACGCATGCGCCGACGTTCTTCCAGCCGCCCTCGGCATCACATTGCCCGCCGGCCCAGGCCTTGATGCCGCGTCCACCTGTCGCGGTCGCGGTCAGCTTCACCGAGCTGCCCCGGGGGAAGCCCGCGCTGCAGTTGCCCGAGACCGCCTGGCCGTCGGTGATGGTGCAGCTGATCCCGACGGGTGTGGAGTACACGGTGCCGCTCCCGCTCGCGCCGCCCGCCACCGTCAACGTGAAGGTGGTCGGCGCGGGAACGAACGTCGCGGCGACCGCGCGGTCGCGGTCCATCGTGATCTGGCAGACCTGCGGAGCCTCGACCAGCGGGGTGCAGGTGGCGCCCCACTCGGAATCGAGCTTCAACACCGCGCCCCCTACTGCTGTAGCCGTCACGCTCACGACCGTCCCGGCGGCGTACGTCCCGGTGCAGGTTCCGCTCGCTGCGGCACCGCCCGTGCTGCCGGTGATGGAGCAATCGATCCCGCCCCGATTGGAGGTGATCGCTCCGCTGGCCGAGCTGCTGCCGGTCCCGACCGTCAGCTGGTAGGTCTCCCCGGGTGTGAATCCGGGAGGCTCAGTGGGATCCTGGCCGCAGGCATGGAGGAGGAGAAGCAGGCTCGCCGTCGTGGCGGCGAGGAGGGAACGCACTCGGCGGACGCGGGTCATGGGGACCTCAGGGGACGCCTACGCCAGGTACGACAGGGGAATTTGAGAGCTTATTGGCAAGTCACATGCCGATCGGGCGGCGAGCGGAAGCCTCAGCGGCGCACGAATATGGCCTGCGCTCGCCGAGCCTTCGGCGAGACGTTGTGGTGGGAGATCAACAACGGCTTGGCCCCGCGGGGAGCTACAGCACCCGGGGGCGCGGACCCGCCGGGCGGGGAACGCGCGCTCCAGTTCCACCCCGTCCGCCGGTGTCCGCTCCGGCGCTACATTTCCGCAGTCCCGTTCACCCTGAACCCTCTCCGGCGGTGTGAACACATGGCCAGATTCGCGAACATCCTAGGGACCGTCGGCAATACGCCGGTGGTCAAGGTCGGCAAGCTCGCACCGGCGGGCGTCGACCTGTACGTCAAGATCGAAGCGTTCAATCCTCTCGGGTCCGTCAAGGACCGCCTGGCGCTTGGCATCATTGAGGACGCCGAACGTCGGGGGGCGCTCAAGCCGGGGCAGACCGTCGTCGAAGCCACGAGCGGGAACACCGGCATCGGCCTGGCCATGGTCTGCGCCCAGAAGGGCTATCCGCTGGTCGTCACCATGGCGGACTCGTTCAGCGTGGAGCGCCGAAAGCTGATGCGCTTCCTGGGTGCCAAGGTGGTGCTCACACCGGCGCCGGCCGGGGGCACCGGGATGGTAAACAAGGCGGTCGAGCTGGCGAAGGCGCACGGCTGGTTTCTCACTCGCCAGTTCGAGAACGAGGCAAACGCCGATTTCCACTCCCGCACCACGGCGCGTGAGATCGTCAACGACTTCGCGGGCGAGCGGCTCGACTACTGGGTCACCGGCTTCGGGACGGGCGGTACCCTGAAGGGCGTCGCGCGGGTGCTGGCGAAGGAGCGGCCGGAGACGCGGATCGTGCTGGCGGAGCCCGCGGATGCACCGATCGTGTCGAGCGGCACCCGGCAGGAGCGGAATGCGGACGGATCGCCGGCGGCGCGGCACCCGGCCTGGAAGCCGCATCCGATTCAGGGCTGGAGCCCGGATTTCCTTCCCAAGCTCGCCGGCGATGCCGTCGAGGCGGGGCAGATCCATCGGGTGCTGACCGTGGCCAAGGAGGACGCGATGCGGTGGAGCCGGCAGCTCGCGTCGGTCGAAGGAATCTTCGTGGGCATCTCGGCCGGGGGCACGTTCGCGGCGGCCATGGAGGTGGCCAAGGGCGCGGAGCGGGGCTCCACCGTGCTCTGCATGCTGCCGGACACCGGCGAGCGCTATCTCACCACACCACTGTTCGCCGATATCCAGGTCGACATGACGGCCGACGAGGCCGCGATCCTGCAATCGACGCCGACCTTCGCCGCCCAGCCGGCCGCCGCGCCGGCGCCCGCCCTGCCTTGATCGCGACGGCCACTCCGCCTCCAGGGTGTCTCAGGGGGGCGGGGTGGCCGAGCTGATTCCAGTCCGCAGCCGCTCGAACGCATAGCCCATCAGCTCTTCCACGCTCCCCGGCTCGCGCAGCTGGCCATCGATGCCCAGCCTGGCCATGCCGTGTACCAGCGCCCAGACATATCTGGCCATCAGCACCGTGTCGTCGCCGCGGAAGATCCCGGCCCGCTGCAGCGCGGCGAGCGCGTCCACCAACGCCTGGAAGGCCCCCTCGGCCTCGGCGGCCAGCTCGGGATCACGTTCCTCCGGATCCACGAAGCCGCCGAACATCACCCGATAGTGTGCCGGGTTGGTGACCGCGAAGCGGACGTAGGCCGCGCCCATGGCCGAGAAGGCGGCGTCGCTTCGGCCGGCTCCTTCCCAGGCACTGAGCAGCTCCTGCCGCATGGTCCGGAATCCTTCGGTCGCGACCGCGGTGAGCAGCGCGCCCTTGTCGGCGAAGTGCCGGTAGAGCGCGGTCCGCGAGACCCCCACCCGGGCGCCGATCTCGCGGAGGGTCAGGCCTTCCACCCCCTGGGCGCGAATGGTGGCGAGGGCCTCGTCCAGGAGGGCGCGGCGAAGGTTGCCGTGATGGTAGGGACGCTTCACAGGGGCCATGGTCGTAACAGTCTACCGCCCAGTGTTGACAGCGTCAACATACGTTCGATATGGTGCATGTTGACGGTGTCAACATGGAGGTACGATGGACCAGTCCCCGCGCGCTCGTCTCTGGCAAGCCAGCCCCCCGCTCACTGCCGTCGGCCTGCTGATGCTGGTCGCGGCCGTCGCTTCAGCCGTGGGCATCGTCGTCGACCCGCGCACCATCACCGGCGCACCCGCGTGGCTCAAGCCGTTCAAGTTCGCGGCCTCCACCGCCGCCTACAGCCTCACGCTGGCGTGGATCTTCGGATGGTTGACCGAGTGGCCACGCATGCGCCGGGTGGTGGGCTGGACCACCGCCATCGTGTTCGTGCTCGAGGTCGCGATCATCGATGTCCAGGCGTGGCGCGGCACCACCAGCCACTTCAACGCCTCGACCCCGCTCGATCGGGGACTGTTCATCATCATGGGTTCCGCCATCCTGCTGCAGACGTTCGTGAGCGTGTCGGTGGCGGTGGCCCTGTGGCGGCAGCGGTTCACCGAGCGGCCGCTCGGGTGGGCCCTCCGACTGGGCATGGTGCTGACCATCCTCGGCGCGATGACCGGCCCCCTGATGACCCGCCCCACGGAGGAGCAGTTGGCGAATGCTCGTGCCGGCGGGCGCATCACCACCGTGGGCGCGCATACCGTCGGTGGATCCGATGGCGGTCCGGGCGTCCCGGTGACCGGGTGGAGCCGGGAGCACGGCGATCTGCGCGTTCCCCACTTCATCGGCCTGCACGCGATCCAGGCGCTGATACTCGTGGCCATCGGCGTGAGGCGCTGGCGGCGGCCCGAGGCGGCTCGGGTCAGGGCCGTCCTGATCGCCGCGGCCAGCTACGCTTCGCTCTTCGCCCTGCTGCTCTGGCAGGCGCTTCGGGGTCGAAGCATCGTGGCGCTCGACGCGGCGGCACTGGCGTCGCTCGCCATCTGGGGGCTCGTCACCGGCCTCGCACTGGGGTGGATCGGCCTTCGCTCGCGGAAGGACCTGAGCGGCGGACTGGGCGAGGTGACCCCATGACGCCGGAGCTCCTCTTCTCAGTGCTGAACCTGATGGCGATCGGCGCATGGCTGCCGCTGCTGTTTCTTCCGAAGGCGCGCTGGGCGACGGCGATCGTGCCGGTGGCGATGCCCTGCCTGCTCGGCGTGATCTATGTGCTGCTGGTGGCTGCGTCCCTGCCGTGGGGTGAGGGCGGCTTCGCGTCACTCGCGGCGGTCGCCGCGCTGTTCCGGAATCCCTGGGCGCTCCTCGCCGGCTGGGCCCACTACCTGGCCTTCGACCTGTTCATCGGCGGGTGGCAAGTCCGCGACGCACAGCGGCGGCGCATTCCACACCTCTTCGTCGTACCCGCCCTGGTCCTGACGTTCCTCTTCGGACCGGCGGGCCTGCTGCTCTATCTGGCCATCCGCCGGCGTTCCACCGATATGCATCCACTTGCCTATCGAACCGAGGGGGACGGGCGCGCTCGACCCTAGTTGCCGACCAGCCGCTCGGGGTGGGTGTAGACCGTCAGCCGGCCGCGGCGAGCAAATCCGACCAGGGTGAGCCCGGACTGCCGGGCGACGCGTACCGCGAGTCCAGTGGGTCCCGAGATGGCCGCGAGCAGCGGCGCGCCCAGCACGGTGGCCTTCTGCACCATCTCGAAGCTGGCGCGGCTGGTGACCACGATGAAGCCCGCCGAAGGCACCACCCGGGCGGACGTCGCCGCGCCCACCAGCTTGTCGAGCGCGTTGTGCCGCCCGACGTCCTCGCGGATCAGTGAGACGGTGCCGTCAGGCTGGGCCCATCCAGCAGCATGGACCGCCCCACTGGCCGCGTTGAGCGGCTGATTGGCGGCCAGCGACTCCAGCGCGCGCTGGACGGCCGCGACGCTGAACCCGATGGTCCTCTCGACCGGATGGATGCGCTTGAGCACCGCATCCACGCTGTCCGCCCCGCAGATACCGCACCCGGTGCGGCCGGTGAGCCGCCTGGTCCGCTCCGAGATCGCCGCCACGCATCGTTCCGCCACCGTGGCCTGGATCTCCACCCCCCGGCTGTACCGGGCGATCTCGAGATGCTTCAGATCGTCGGCCGACTCGATCAGCTCTTCGGTCAGGCTGAAGCCTAGCGCGAAATCTTCGAGATCGGTGGGCGTCGCCATCATGACGACATGCGGGATGCCGTTGTACACGATGGCGACGGGAGTCTCTTCGACGATCCGCTCGTGTTGCTCCGCCCACGCCCCTCCTTCCCACCGGACGGCGTCGGTCTCCAGCAAGGGGCCGGCATAGCCCAACCGATAGAGGCCCATCGGGTCGCGGAACCTCTCTGCGTCAGTACCGGTCATGGCCGTTCTCCTCAGTGGCGATCCTGCTCGGGGCGGGCGCAGGTCCAGGAATATGCCTCCAGCTCGACTACTCCGCCTTGAGCGCCACCCGGGATTCACTCGAGGCGCGGGCCGACCTCGCGCGCTTGGTCGGTGGCATGCTTTTCTCCTCCACTGCGCAGACTACTCTATCCTCTTCTCAGGGTGGTACACGATTGGCGGATGGCCGCCTGCCCGAACCCTCTCCCTGATCCTCGACCAAGGTGCACTGGCGCGTGCTCAGGCATCGCCTAAAACTGGATCATGGTCAGCGGCCAAGACCATCGATCACCGGGAACGAACCCAAAGGAGGTCTAATGAGGAACCATACCGCCCGTGGGTTCACCTTCGGCGCCGCGCTCGTGCTTCTCGCCTGCTCCCAGGACCGCCAGCCCGATCAACAGGCCGCGGCCGACACCGCCGCCGATGCCGCGACGGCGGAAAAGCCCGCACCCTTCGACAAGGGGCCCGTGAAGATCGCCCTGGTCCAGTACAGCGGCGCCGGCGACTACTTCCAGCAGTGGACCAGGGGCGCGCAGGAGCAGGCCGATGCCGCCGGCTTTTCCATGCAGCATTACGACGCGAAGGCCGACGACGCCAAGCAGGCCGCCGATATGAAGACGGCGATTGCGTCCGGCGTCGCCGGGATCATCGTGGACCATGGACGCTCCCCCACGCTGTGCCCGCTCATCAACCAGGCCGGCGACGCCGGCATCGCGGTCGTGGTGTACGACGTCAAGGTCCTCGAGTGCGCACCCAAGGCCGTGGAGACCTCGCAGAACGACGTGGACCTCGCCACCCTTGTCCTCACCCAGATGGCCAAGGACATCGGCGACGGCGTTGCCGTCGGCTACGTGAACCCGCTGGTCATCGCCCCGCTGGAGCGGCGTGACGTGGTGTGGAAGAAGTTCGTCGCCGACCACAAGTGGAAGCAGAAGTTCGCCGTGGGGAAGTTCAGCCACGAGGTGGCGAAGGACAACGCCGAGCTCGCGGCTCCCGCGCTCAAGGCTCATTCGGACGTGAAGGCCGTCTTCGCCCCGTACGACGAGGTGACCAAGGGCACGGTCGAGGCCATCGAGCGGAACCATCTTGGCTCCAGGGTCGCCGCCTACGGGATCGACATCTCCGACGCCGACATCGAGCTGATGACGAAGAAGGACAGTCCCTGGAAGGCCACCGCGACGACCGACCCCAGCGCTGTCGGCGCCGCCGTCACCCGAGCCCTGGCGCTCCAGCTGGCAGGGCAGCTCGACGGCAGGGAGGTCAAGTTCCCCGGCGTGCTGGTCACCCAGGCCTTCCTGCTGGAGCGGCAGATCAAGAACATGGCCGACCTGCGGGCCAGGCTGCCCGAGCTGAATCTGGGTGGCATCGCATCGGCCCCATGGCTTCGGGCAGCCAAGTTCTGATCACCGCCCCCAGGAGTTGCATGGAAGCCCGCAGAGGATGGCACTCCGGAAGCGGCGCGAGCGAAGCAGCCCTACCACTCCGCTGGGGCGGCCCCGCCACACTCGGCCCCGCCGTGCCGGCCGACGGCTCGTTCGACAAGGCCAATGCTCCCAAGGGTTTGACGCCGGCGGCCGCGGGGCTAGCCCGAGACCTGCCTCCTATACCGGCCGGCGCGGCCGGAGCTCGCAGCCGCTGCAAACCCCGTCTTCACCGCGCAGGTCAGTGCATTCACGGCATGGGAGGGTCACATGCACGCGATCGTCACGACGGCAATGCTGTCCTGGGTACTGGGGCTGATGGTGGGATCTTCGTCTTCACCGTCGGCGCCGGCCGCGGTAATCGTCGCGCCACGAGTCCACGTCGCGACCGCGAGCGACAGCCTGCGCGCCGAAAGCGCCCTGCAGGCGACACTGATGCGACCGCAGCTCGAGGTCTACTTCTCGCGGTTCAGCGGTGATCGGGCGCTGGTGCGGCGCATCAGCCGAGCGGTCGCGCGCGAGGCGCAGCGGCAGCAGGTGCCGGCGTCACTCATCGCCGCGGTGCTGGTGACGGAGAACACCACCCTCAAGCCCGAGGCGCGCAGCTCGGTCGGCGCCCTGGGGCTGATGCAGGTGATGCCGATGCACGCCGGCGCGGCCCTCTGCGGCTCGTCGGACCTGACGGACGTGGACAGCAACATCTGCCACGGCACCATGATCCTCGCCCGTAATCTGCGCCGCACGCCCACCACCACCGCCGCCCTGCTCCGCTACAACGGATGCGTGCGGGGCACCAACACGCCCGATTGCCATCGCTATCCGTCCAAGGTCCTGGTGCGGGCGGGCAAGGTCCGGCAGCAGATCCTGTCGAGCACCAACGCGCTGGAGACCGAAGGCTAGCCCTCTCCCCCCAGCCGCACCGCGCATCTCTCCACGGGGCCGTTTCGGGGCCCGCTCAACCAAGGTGCACCAAGGTCCAGTGGGGCTTCTGGGTACCTGGACGAAATCTTGATCTGAGGGCATGTGCCTATCTCCTGCCCGTTTGACAGCAAAACCGAGTTGCCTAGGCGGTCCCATGTACCCGAGCATCCGCTGGTCCATCGGAGTCGCTGTAATCGCACTCGTCGGGGCCACGCCCGGAGCACGGGCACAGTCGACTAGCCGCCTGTACGACAAGTGGCAGATCGACCTTTCCGGTTCGGTCCTGGTGATGGGGACGGACATCCGGGTCGACGGGGCGAACGGCGAGGGAACGGAGATCGACGGCGAGGAGGTCCTCGGCCTGTCTCGGGAGAAGATCCAACCTCGCGCTTCGGTCCGGTGGCGGCCGGGACGCCGGCATGAGATCGAACTCGGCTACCAATTTGCCAATCGGACCGGCGAGAAGACGCTCGAACGCGACATCGTCTTGGCCGATTCCACCTACACAGCCGGAGTCAACCTGAAATCCAATTTCCGAACCGACCAGGTCTTCCTGGCCTATCGGTTTGCCATCCGGGCGCGCGAGCGCACCCAGCTCGGCTTGGGAGTCGGGGTCGGTGTGTTTCCATTCAAGCTCGAGGCCGACCGCCTCGCCAGCGCCGGCGGCTCGGAGGTGACCTCCTCTAACGAGAGGAGCTTGACGGGCCCCTTCGGCTCACTCGGTATCTACGGCCGGTTCCTGCTGGGTGATCGCTGGTATCTGGAGAGCGATCTTCGGGGCATCGCGATTAAGATCGACCGCTTCAAGGCGAGCGTCGTGGAGGCCAACCTGGCGGGGCGGTACTTCCTCTCCGATAAACTGGCGATGGAACTCGGCTACGGCATCAGCGCGATCACGCTCACGGTGGATCCGCCGGAGGATCGAGAGGGCTTCTTCGGAAAGCTGGACTATCCGGTGCAGCACGTGCGGCTCGGCGTAGTGTGGAGCCCGTGAGCTACAGCACAGCGGCACTCCCTTGAAAGAACCAGCTCAACGACCGCGCATCTGAAGCCGCCCGGAGGCCAGCACCACCCTGACTCGGCGAAGCGCGGTGATATCGCGCGTCGGGTCGCCCTCCACGGCCACCAGGTCGGCCAGCATCCCCGGCACGATCCGTCCCACCCGATCTTCGAGATGGAAGAGCCTGGCGTTTCCGCTCGTCGCCGATCGCAGCGCAGCCAGAGGGCTCATGCCGTACTCCACCATCAGCTCGAGCTCCCGCACGTTGTCGCCGTGGGGGAACACGCCCACGTCACCGCCGAAGCAGATCGATACACCGGCGTCGAGCGCGGCACGGAAGCTCTTCTGCTTCTCCACGACGCTCGCGGGTGCCGGCGTCTTCCCTTTCTCCCAGCCCTCGAAGTAGGTCGCATACGCTTCGCCGGCCGCCACCGTCGGGCAGTAGCCCACGCCGCGCTGGCGCATCAGCCTGAAGACCTCGGGCGTTCCGGCGTCGCCGTGCTCGATCGTGGTGACGCCCGCGAGCACTGCCCGCCGCATCCCTTCCGCCGTCGTGGCGTGCGCGGCCACCGGCGCGCCGGAACCCCGCGCGGTGGCCACCAGCACGTTGAGCTCCTCCTGGGAGAACGTCGGCTTCGCCTTGCCGTCCGGTCCCCATCCGTAATCGGCGTAGACCTTGATCCAGTCGGCGCCGTGACCGATCTGGTCCCGCACCACCCGCATGATCTGCTCCGCCCCGCTCGCCTCCTCGGCGCCCTGCGGCGGGTCGAATGCGTAGTTGGAGCGCCGCGGGCCGTAGCTGCCGGTGGCGACGATCGCTCGGGTGGTCGCAAGGATGCGCGGTCCGGGCACGATGCCCTGCTCCACAGCCCGCCGCAGCTGCACGTCGTAGTCGGCCATTCCTTCAGTGCCAAGGTCGCGT
The DNA here is from genome assembly GCA_963844445.1 of uncultured Gemmatimonadales bacterium. Classification (GTDB taxonomy): domain Bacteria; phylum Gemmatimonadota; class Gemmatimonadetes; order Gemmatimonadales; family GWC2-71-9; genus CAVVWJ01. Next base: position 1,299,562 of record CAWJOB010000001.1, on the reverse strand, counting down.
ACCGTGGTGACCCCGGCACGGACGGTGGCGGCCGCGTGGGCGACCGCGCGCGCCATGCGGACCCCCGCGGGCTCCTTCAGGACCTGGTCGTCCCAGAGGGTCTCGTCGTACGGATGAAGGAAGAGATGCGAGTGTCCCTCGATGAGCCCCGGGATCAGCGTCGCCCCCTCGAGCTCCAGTCGTTCGGCGTTCGCCGGAACTTCCACGCGGGCAGAGGGACCGGCTGCGACGATCCGCTCGCCGCGGACGACGACGACCCAGCCGCGCACCGGGGCCTCGGCGACGCCGTCCCAGACGGCCGCGGGGACGAGAACGACCGGTCGCGAGGTGTCGGCTGCCGCCGGCTGCTGAGCGGAGGCAGAGTCAGCTGGGGCGGCGAGAACCGCGAGAGCGAGGATCGAGAGGATCGGCCAGAAGATTCGAGGCATGAGAGGCCGGGCGGGAGCGGGAGCCGGTGCGGGTGGACTATGGAACCTATGCAGCGGAGGCGCAAGGCGCGACGTTCGGCCTGTGGCTTGACGAACCAGGTACGCTGCCGCAGGCTTTCCCATGCACTCCACCGGTTTTCGCCAAGGACACTCACCACTTGGATGGGCTTCATGCGCGCGACTGCCTTGAATCGCCTGACCTCCGCCCATGTTGGGTTGCTCGTCGCAGTCGTCACGCTGCTCGCCGTCCCAGATTCCACGCTGACCGCGCAGGCAGCCGCCCAGCCCGCGTTGTCGCCGGAGCTCGAGCAAGTGCGCGCCACCTTGGACAAGTACCGCGATCCGGTGCTCGCGGTTCACGACGGATACTTCTCGACCGTCGGCTGTATCGAGTACCCCGAAGGCGGTCGCGAAGGCACCATGCAGTACGCACCCGGGGGCATGGGGGTGCACTTCCTCAACATGCAGCTCATGGGTCCGACCCTGGACCCCGCGAAGCCGCAGGTCCTGATCTACGAGCCCGATGGCGACAAGCTGCGCCTAGTCGCCGCCGAGTGGTTCGTGCCGATGGGGGCCGCTGGGCAAACCAGGCCCACCATCTTCGGCAAACAGCTCGAGGGTCCCATGGAAGGGCACCATCCGCTGATGCCCACGGGCCTGAGCCATTACGACCTGCACGTCTGGCTCTGGAAGACCAATCCTGCCGGAGTCTTCGCGCCGACGAACCCGGCCCTCAAGTGCCCGAAGCACGGGTACTCCTTCGCGGAGTCGGCGCCCAAGCTGGTGCAGCAGCAGGGGCACTAGAGTCCGAAAGCGGCCCCCGCCAACACAATCGTTCCCTCTTCAGAGGAGGCGAACCCGATCGACATCGCGTTGCGACGGTCGAGAAAGGCGAGCCAAGCCCCGCCCCCGGCGCCACCGTGCCAACCTCCCGGCGAATCCTCATCCACGTAGACGCGGCCGGTGCCGACGTCTCCGTAGAGGCCCCACACGGCCGGGAGGGCCAGAAACGCCCGGCCCACGGTCAGTCGGAGCTGGGCGCCACCGTAAAGGCTCGCATCGCCCGCGAAACGGCTCGAGTGGTAGCCGGGCAGCGTCGATACGCCACCCAGAAAGGCCGATTCGAAGAAGGGGAACGAGCCCCAGACCTTGCGGCCTCCCGCACGGAGCGCCAGGGTCGGCGTCAACGGTAGCCGGGCCGACGCGAACGTCTCGGCCCGGACCTCCCCCGCCCCGAACGTACTGGGGACATCCCACACGGCCGGATCGACCTCCGCGGCGGCCGAGAGATGGACGCCGCGCAACGGGTTCACCGGCCGATCACGGGTGTCGACGTCGAACGCGACTCGGCCCCCCACCTGCCCGAAATCGCGACCGCCCAGGAGCGTGTCCTGGATCGTGGCGATGAACCTCCCCTCATTGTCGCCCGTGTGCGACCACTGCCCCTTGATGCCGACGCTCACCTCCGAGTGGAGGCCGAGCGGAACGACGAACGCCGGCTCGACGATATACCGCGCCTGCTGGACCCGGTAGAAATCGTTGTCGGCAATGTTCGGGGCGTCGTTGCCCTCCCCGTAGTAGTGGAGCACCTCGATACCCGAGGCGCGCAGGTGGAGTCGCCAGAAGTGCGACGCGTTCTCGGGGTGAAGCTCGCCCTCGACGTCCGCGCGGATCGTCTGCGCGCCGGTGGAGTAGCCGAGTCGGGCACGGATCTCGGAGGCGAACGGCGCGCGGCGGAACCCATAGGACGTACGCACGAACCCGCCGCCGACGAACAGGCCCAGATCGTTGCTCACTCCGACCCAGGGTACCGGGCGCCACCAGCTGCCCCACTCACGCGGAGGGTATCGGTTGGTGTCGCTGCCGACCCACTCCTGGTAGGGCTTGGCGTTGATGCTGAAGGGCCGGCTGCCCTCCGCGACGTTGTGCCCTCGGTCGTCGTAGAACCGCACCCCGCCGGTTCGGGTCGAGTCCACGAACACGTCGTCGCCGGCCCCGCCGACCACGCGCAGCCGGATGTTCGGCGAGTCGGTGCCGCGCACGATCACCCGGTCGTCGCCGCCCCACATCTTGAGCCGGATCTCACGGGTCTCCCGATCGTCGAAACGGCGTGCGAAGTACGGCGTGCTGTCATCCCGGCTGCGGACGGAGATCTGGACGTGCTGCGGATCCACGCGGGAGATCTCCGCCACTTCGGCGGCGTCGGTGGCGCGAATCTCCACCTCCTTCGCGAGAAAGGCGTAGTAGCTCAGTGCCTCGTCCCGGAGACCGTCCCGCCGACTTCGCAGCACGCCTGCGAGCCGCTCCCCGCCGACCGGGTACATCTCCGCGGGCATGCGGCGGACCGCGGCCTCGATGGTGTCGTTGGTGAGCATCGCCTGGAGCGCGGTCGCCACCGAGTCCCAGGTCCCGCGATCCAGCTCCACCAGGAAGCGCCGGTCGATCTCCTGTGCGTGCCAGTTGAGCCGGTAGTGTGGGGGATATTCCGACCCGAAGGTGATGAGCTGGGGGAAGTACAGGCGGGTGACGTCCAAGGCGAGTCCGTCGAGCTGGACGAAGGCCTCGTCATGGTCGCGCGAGATCGGCTCCCACAGCGTGGGGTGGCCCTCGCTGAACTCGGCCCAGCGAAACTGGTCCCGGTGGCGATCGCGATCGCCCATGTACATGTCCATGAGGCGGGCGCGCAGGAACGCACGGGCGTCCACCCGATCATCCGGACTGGCGTCGATCCGTTTGAAGAGCTTTGTCGGCGAGATTACTCGGCGCGGTCCGCCGGCAGCGGCGATCTCCGCGTCTCCCTCTTCTCGCTCCTCGACGATACCAAGGACGCCTTTGAACTTTTCGCGGAACTCGCCGAGGGCGGGATCGTCCGGCATGACGGCAAGCGTCTGCGGGTTGACCAGCACGCCAGTCGCCTCGAGCAGCCCATTGGCCACCAGCGGCGCCGCCGGGAAGGACGCGCTGACTCCGTCCTGGAGCGCCCTGGCGTACGAGGTGCCCTGGAGCTCGGGAGCGAGCAGCGCGGTGGGATCCTTGTCGACCGAGCGGAACTGGTACTGGCGTCCATCCGCTCCCGACAAGCGCAGCGATGTCGTCTGGTGGCCCGCGTGCGCCCGCTCGGGAGTCAGCCCGCCGGCGAAGCGGCCGAGATCGAGGACTGGCACCCGGATCCGGGTGGTCCACAGATCACGATAGTGCCGACCCGAGACCGCGGCGGCGAGTCCGCCCTTCGCGTACTGCGCTCCCGGTGCCATGACGACGAAGCTGTCGGCCCAGGCCGGAAGCTCGGATGACTGCGCCCAGGCGCTGCCCTCGCTCAGGGAGGCCAGCGCAAGAGTGGCGAGCACCAGGGCCCGGAACCGGCTCATGTCCCAACCTACGGCAGGAGGACGGCCGCGGGCCACCCCCACGACCGCGACTCTAGAGCTGCGGAGCGAGGGCGGTCGTCGACCTGATAGACTGGCCGCCGCTCACCTAGTCGCACCTCAGGTGTGAGTGATCGAGACCAGCTCGCTGCTGATCCGGCCGCCTTTGGGTTGCACTTCTTCCACGAATCCCACGCCCGGGCAGTAGAACTTGTGCTCCCGGACGCCGCGCTCCAGCAGCGACCACTCCATCGTCTGGAGGCAGTGGTCGAACGAACCGAAGGGCACGTCGACCTTGGACTTCAGGCTCAACGCCTTGGCCCGATCTTCCGCCACGTCGGGCGCGTCTTCCTGGACATAGCCGAGTCCTGTTTTGGGATGGGCCAGCATGATGATGCCCGGCCTGGCGCCGTTGACTCCCGCCTCCCAGGAGCCCTCCGTACTCACCACCTGGCCGTTCTCGATCTCCCTGGAGTCCTCCCCGAAGTACCAGACGTTGCCCTGCCCGTCCTGGGCCTCCCAGTCGAACGTGTCCTCGCTCAGCTCGCCATCGAGGAAGACCTGATCGTGGACCACGGTAGCCGCAACGCCGAGAATCACCTTGGTATCGCGAGTGATGGTGATGACGTTGATCTCCACACCGTCCGGGGTCTCGCTCCGGAGACGGTATACCGTACCTGGTGTCTGCGGCAGATACGGGTTGTCGATGTGGGCCACGAAGCTGGAGGGATCGAACGGGATCTGGATCAGACCGGCCTCGGGCGAGAGAGACTGCTCTACCATCCCGGCATCCGCTGCCGGGGAGGCCGGTGAATCACAAGCTTGAACGACGACAATCAGCATCGCGGCCGACAAGCCGCCTGCTCCTGCATAGCGCCGCATACGTGCCCCCTCACGAGCAACCGATTGGACGAGGATCGAGTCCAGCAGCTCGGTCCGGAGTTCTGCTCAGCGGTGGACCAGGACTGGCCCACCGCCGTGCCGGTCAAGGGAGGAGCACTCCACCGGCAGCGCTTGTGACAGGTCCGGCATCACAGCTGGCCCCCGCCCGCCGCCAGTCGCGATCTGCCTCCTTGCGGCAACATGTGGCTCTTGCACCGTCTTGCTGATATAGGTTGGACGAAGCTGGTGTCAGGGTCTTGCCGCACTTCGGAGGAGGAGCTCTGCACCCATACGATGTGATCGTGCTCGGCCTCGGCGGGATGGGCAGCGCCACGCTGTTCCATCTCGCGCGCCGGGGGCTGCGTGTGCTCGGGCTGGAGCGGTTCGACCTGGTGCATGAGTACGGCTCGTCCCACGGGCTGACCCGGATCATCCGGCTCGCCTACTGGGAGCATCCCACCTACGTGGCGCTGCTCCGGCGCGCCTACGAGCTGTGGCGGGAGCTGGAGAGCCTCGCGGGCGAGCGGCTGCTCTACATCACCGGCAGTGTGGACGCCGGCCCCGAGGGTGGACCGATCTTCGAAGGCGCGCTCAAGTCCAGCGAGCTGCACGGACTGACCCATGAGGTGATGGATGGCGACGAGCTGCACCGACGCTACCCCGGATATCGCCTGCCCACGGAGATCCGCTGCCTCTACCAGCCGGACGGTGGGTTCCTTCTGCCCGAGCGATGCGACGTCGCGCACATCGAGCAGGCCCTCGCCCACGGCGCGGAGGTCCGCTACCGGGAGCCGGTGATGGCGTGGGACGCGAACGGCGGGCGGGTGCAGGTGCGCACGACCCGCGGACGCTACGAGGCCGGGCGCCTGGTCATCTGCGCCGGTCCCTGGGCCTCCAGTCTCGTCCCGGAGCTGAGCGGTCTGGCGGTGCCGGAGCGGCAGGTGCTGGCGTGGCTCCAGCCCTCGCGGCCGGAGCATTTCCGGCTGGGCTCCTTCCCGGTCTTCAACCTCGAGGTCGAAGAGGGCCGCTACTACGGGTTCCCCAGCTTTCTGATCCCTGGCTTCAAGTTCGGCAGGTATCATCATCGCGGGGAACAGGTCGATCCGGACGCGATGAACCGCGAGCCCGAGCCGGCCGACGAGAAGCTGCTCCGCGATTTCGCCCAGCGGTATTTCCCCGATGGGGCCGGAGCGACCCTCATGCTCAAGACCTGTCTCTTCACCAACAGCCCCGACCGCCACTTCATCCTGGACCACCATCCTGCACATCCGGAGGTCGCCGTCGCTGCCGGGTTCTCGGGCCACGGCTACAAGTTCTGCAGCGTGGTCGGCGAAGTGATGGCCGACCTCGTCGCGGCTGGAACCGCGCTCGCCACGACATCGAGTTCTTCCGACTGCGGCGATTCCGCGGCCGCCCCCTAGAACGGGCTCCTCCTCGGCCCCACCAACGGAAACCTTGACATTCGCCCGGCGCGGTGCAAGAAATTGCATGCAGGCGCTGGCGTCCCGCGCCATACCCCCTGAACGCAGGTGAGATGGATGCAGACCCTAGTCGCCGCTTGTAGGGCAATTTGGCTGGAAGCGTCATTGGTGATGCTTCTGACCGTCCCGTTCCAGGCCTGCGGCGACGGCCCGCCCGCGCTTGACTCGGAAAGTCCGACCGCGGTCGACTCGACCCCGGCTCCCCCCGACTCGGCTCCTCCGCCGCCGCCTGACACGACCACTCCGCCACCACCTGACTCGGCTGCTCCGCCGCCGCCTGACACGACCGCTCCGCCTCCCACGGTACGCTGCCCGTTTCCCGACGGCGCCTCAGGCACTCCTCAGCATGTCGGAATCGCCTTCGGGCCGACCCATGTTCCGTCGGCGAAGCTGGGCGGGCCATTCACCGGTACCCAGATCACCGCTACCGACGCGTCGTGCCTGCTCGCCGACCTGGAAAAGGCTCGGCGCGCCAGCGCGCGGGTGTTCATCAGCTTCACCGGCAATTCGCAGTGGAACCGGGATGAGAACGGGTTCAGCCTCGAGAAATGGCAGCGGCGGGTTGATCGCTTTAGCCATCTCGATCTCGCGCCCTACATAGCGGACGGAACGATCCTGGGCCACTTGCTGATGGATGAGCCCAACGATCCGCACGAGTGGAACGGCAACACCGTCTCGCCGGCGGACATCGAGGAAATGGCCAAGTACAGCAAGACGGTCTGGCCCACCATGACCACCTACGTCCGGACCTTCCCGGAGTACCTGGAGGGTGGTCAGTTCCCGCACCTGGACGCGATCTGGTTCCAATATCTCGATCGTTGGGCGCCCCTCGACGAGTTCATCGCCAAACACTTCAAGGATGCCGAGCCGCTCGGGCTCAAGATCGTGACTGGCCTCAACGCGATCAACGGCGGCAGCAAGTCGAGCGGGATCCCGGGCAAGAGACAGGGCAAGAACGCGATGAGCGCCGACGAGCTCAGGTCGTGGGGTGGGAGGCTCCTGGAACAGCCCAACCTGTGTGCCTTCCTGGTGTGGGAGTGGGATGAGGAGTATCTGGCACGTCCGGACATCAAGGCAGCGATGGAAGACCTGGCGGCAAAGGCTCGTGCGTACCCCACCAACAACTGCAGCAGGTAGCCTCCACACCCGTCGGCGGAGGTAGATTCAGGCCGTGAAGCGCCGAGTCGACCTTCTCTGGATTCCGCTCCTCGCGGTATTGCTCGCCGGCCCGGCCGGCCGGAAGCCCCCGGTCTGGACCCAGGCATCGGTGGTCGGGACAATCGATGCGACACGGGAGGTCATGGGGCTCGTACGCCCGGTAGACCGTCAACTAGCGCGACAACCCACCCCACTCAGCGATCGGCACACTGGACAGCCTTGGGCGAGTCCCCCCTCGGCGGTTCCCACAGTTGCCGCTCCCATCGTACCCGCTGTTCCCCCTCGAGCGGCCTCGGCTCCTCTCACCGAGACCGGGCGCCATTTCCCCCTCTTTCCCACCGGTCCTCCTTCACGCGGCTGACAGGCAGCGCGGTTTTCCGCGCGGCCACTAGTCCTCTCGATCCTCGATCGGACCCATCGACATGGGTCCGATCCGCCGATCCACGCCCGTGATTCGATGGAGCGATCACAATGGAGACACTCGAGCAAGCCGACGTCCATGATGCCGGCTCGAAGGAAACCGCACCCGCCCAGCGGCGCCCCCGCTGGAGCCGAACCCACACCATCTGGCTGACGATCGCACTGAGCCTGCTTCCCGGTGTAGCAGCCGCGCTGTTTCGCGAGCACTGGGCGGCGGCTCCGGCGGGTATGCGCTGGGGAGCCTATGTCGCTTCGGCCATTCTCATCCTGGCCGCCTGTTTCTTCATCGTGATGGGGGAAGACAACCGCGATTCCTGAAGCCGGATCGCCACGCACTGCCCTTCCAAAGGAACGAGGCGCCACATCAGCTATGCTGATGTGGCGCTTCCTGTAACTTGCTGCAGTGTGAGCACATAGGTCGGGGTTTGGGGGGGGCGGCACCCTGGGCCAGCTGGGTAACGGAGCGACCGCAAGCAGAAGCACACCGGGCCCAGTCTCCGGCGTCTCCACAGGATCACGAATTGATGGCGGAGGGAATCATACCTGCACGCTGCTCACGAACGGCACGGCTCGCTGCTGGGGATACAACGGTTCCGGACAACTCGGGAATGGGACCTTCACCAGCCGCTCGACGCCGGACCAGGTGGTCAACTATCCGTGAGCCGCGCCCTCGGCAGGGGCTCTTCCCCGAAGTTCACGCTGTTTTAACGACCCCGAGCGAACTTCCCGGTGACTGATTGAGTTCTCCCTCACCCGGAGTTTGCCATGACGACCAACCGCCGATCTATGGCCAGCCTCCTTCTCGCCATGGCGCTTGCCCTGCTCACGACCTCGCCGGCCACCGCCCAGGGCGTCGAGGCACCGAGAGTTCCCTTGCGGACCGCGATCAAGGAGATCAACACCCTCCGCGCGGAATACGCTGCGCTCTACAACAGGAAGGACACCACGGCCCTCACCGCGATGTACCTGCCGGACGCGATGGTCATCCGCCCGGACGGAAGCACGCTGACGGGACAGGCGGCGGTGAGTAAGGCGTTTTCCGAGGAAGCCGCGAATTGGGGGCAGATCACGCTGTCATCCGACACCACGCGAGTGTTCGGCAACACCGCATGGGACGTAGGCTCGATGAGCAGCCGGGGCTCGGACGGGAATCAGAGTGTCCAACGCTATCTCGTCGTGCTCCGCCGCGGCGTCCAGACATGGCAGATCAGCAGTGTGGCGGTGGTGCCGGAGACGCCGGTCACGGCGGCCAAGTAGTCGACATACCAGAGCGCTCGACCCGCGGGCCGATCGGTGAAAACAAATGCCCGGTGCAACTGCACCGGGCATTGCCCTTCCTGAGCCTGCTGCCCGGGAAGGATCAGCGGGGCATCTCCCGGCCGCAGGGGTCGGCATGCGATATCGGGAGCTTCGAGCGGGAAGGGCCCTGAGTCCGGCTCAATCCGACCGCGCGAGGGCCTTCGCGAGTTGCGCCGCAACCCGGGCGTTGTTCCTCAGGAGGGCGAGATTGGCCCGGACGCTCTCACCCTCGCTCAGGGTCCGGAGCCGTTCCAGCAGAAACGGTGTGACGTCACGGCCCCGCAAGTGCTGCCTCTCGGCATCGGCCAGCGCCGTCTCGAGCGCCCGCTCGTAGATCTCGGCTGGCAGCTCATCGGCGGCGGGGATGGGATTGGCGATCAGCACCCCGGTCCCGAGGCCGAGTGCAAAGTGGGTGCGGATCGCGGAGGCCAGCTCCTCTACCGTGTCCATCCGGCTGTCCACGGAGAGTCCACTGGAGCGGCGATAGAACGCGGGAAACTCGTTCGTCCGCAGGCCGAACACGGGCACGCCGAGCGTCTCCAGCATTTCCACCGTGCGCGGCAGATCCAGGATCGCCTTGGCGCCGGCGCATACGACGGCGATCGGAATGCGCGACAAGGCCGTCAGGTCCGCCGACACGTCACCGCTGATGCTGGCGTCGCGATGGACGCCACCAATGCCCCCCGTCGCGAATACTCGGATTCCGTTGGCGTGCGCGGCAAACATCGTGGCGGCGACGGTGGTCGCCCCGGGCCCTCCAGCGGCGACGGTGGCCGCCAGATTGCTGAGGTTCACCTTGGCGACGCCGGGAGTCGTCGCAAGCTCGTCGAGCTCGGCGTTGGTGAGCCCGACGCGAAGGGCTCCCCTCAGAATCCCGATCGTGGCGGGTGCGGCACCGCATTGTCGGATTTCCTCTTCGAGTGCCAATGCGGTGGCGACCCCGTCCGGATGGGGGAGCCCGTGCGTGACCACCGTGGTCTCGAGAGCGACGACGGGCCGGCCTCCAGCTACGGCATCGGCCACCTCATCGGCGACGACGTATAGACCCGTCACGAGCCCGCCCCGGCCGCAGACAACTGGCTGATCCGACTGTCGGCATCGGTGCGTGACGCCGTGAGCAGTGACGCCGCCCCCGGAGCCTCGATAGCGAAGCTTGCACTGACGACGCCACGGTCGATGCAGACCGATATGGGAAGCCCCTCGAGGTGCGCGGAGATAAAGCCCGCCGCGAAGGCGTCGCCGGCGCCGGTGGCATCCACGACCCCCGTGGATCGGGCACGCCATCGATGGAAGCGCTCTTCGCGGGCGTCGTACAGAATGCCGCCTCTCGCACCCTGCTTGAACACGATGAACCTGAGCCGCCCGCTTGCCACTCGGGGAAGCACCCGCCGCGGGTCGACGTCAGTCCCCTCCAGAAGCAGCTCGTCCTCGCCCGGGAAGAAGGCATCGGTGTCCGCCAGCGCCTTCCGCCAATCGCCGAGGGTCTCCTCGGTGACTGGCAGGTGCGGATCGATCGACACAAAGCGGTTGACGTTGCCGGTCAGTGACGCCAGCACTCGGCGCTGCACCGCAAACGGCATCGGTGCGAGGTGGAATGCGGGCGCTGAATGCCAGGCGGGGGGGATGTGCTCGGGGCCCGGTGACACCTGTTCATGAGTGGGGCAGCCGAGGCGATGGATCAACCGTCGTGACTGGCCCTCGTAGAGGAGCCAGGTGCGCACGCCTGGTCCGTGGAGTCGATGGACGCCGGTCAGATCGACCCGGCGTTCTTCCAGCGCATCCAGCATCGCGACGGGGTAGTCCGTGCCGACCAGGCTGACACACCCCACGCTCGTCCCCCAGATCGCTGCGCCCATGGCCCCGTACATGACGGCGCCGCCGGGCTGGCCCATGCGGGTGCTCCCGTCCGAAAACACGACGTCATCGACGAGGAGATTGCCGAGCAGCACGAGGGAGGGCGGCACCTCTGAGCTACGTCAACTTCGCGAAGGCTCGGGCCAGGGACTCCACGGCTGCCCGATCGAGGGGGTTGCTCCAGACCCCGTCCTGCTTCAGCGAGGATCCCACGATGAATCCATGCGCGTCAGCGAAGCGAGACAGGTTCCGGGTCGAGACTCCCGAACCCACGAGCACCGGAAGACCTACGGCTCGCGCGGCGTCGCGCACGTCATCCGGCGACGCCTCTTCACCGCTGGCGGCACCGGTCACGATCACGCCGTCCGCGAGAAAGAGCTCGGCGGCTTTGGCGGTTGCGGCCAGCGAGATGTCGCTCGTAATGGCGTGCGCGCCGTGCTTCTTCTTGATGTCGGCGAACACCAGCACCCGCTCGGCGCCGATCGTGCGGCGATAGCGCAGCAGCTCACCAGCGCACGATTCGATGACGCCCTCGTCCGCCACATGGGCGAAGACGAAGCCCTCCACCCGCACGAACTCGGCACCGGAGGCGAGCGCAACGGCCAGCGCTTCGCGATTCGCGGCGGCCAGCACCTGAATGCCGACCACCAGGCCGGTCTCGCGCTTGACCTCGTGGGCCAGCACCGTCATCGCGGCGGTGATCTCGGGACCGACAGCGCCCTTCAGATACGGACGATCATGCATGTTCTCGAGGGCGAGCGCGGTGAACCCCGCGTCGCGATAGATCCTTGCCTCGGCGATGGTCTGTTCAATCAGCCTGTCGATGGAATGACGCGCTGCCGGGGTGCCTGGCAGAGCGCCTAAATGGAGCATCCCGATGAGCGCCCGAGGGGCACCGAAGCGCTCACGAAAGGTTGAGAGAGGGTCCATCAGTCGGCCGTGTTCTTGGGTAGCAGAACTGTAGCAGCGGTTGAGAAAATGGAAAGACCCGCAGGGCCAGGTCGCTTGTGCCGAGGATGTCGGAGTCACGGCAGGGTCACGGCACCTGCCCATCCTCCAGCATCTTCAATCGGAGGCAGGAATGTCGGGCTCCCGCATGGCCACCATCTTCAGCATCGCGGTCATGACCTCAGCGGTGGCGCTCCGTGGGGCGGCGGCCCAAGTCACCGACGAGGCGGGCCTGACGTTCGGACGTGCGTTCATGGTGGATGTCGACGACCCCGATCCCTTGGGTTCGTCGTCGATCTCAGGGACCTTCGAGCATCGGCACACGAGCAGCCCGTTCTCCCTCGGTGTCGAGGCGGGTCTTCACGAGTACCTGGTGTTGCGCCAGGACCTGCCGCCGGACGTAACTGGATGGTCCAGCAAGTTCGAAGACACCCGCAAGGCCTGGCGAGTCACGCCGTTCGTGCGCTGGGGGACAAGAGGTTCGAACGTGCGTGTGTACGGGCAGATCGGGATGGGGCTGTACGTGCAGAAGCACTCCAGTCTCAATCAGCAGCGTGAGGGAGGCGTGCTGGTTGTGGATGAGCAGTACGCCGTGACCGACGCGGGAGCCGGCCTCCATCTTGGCCTCGGACTGGGGCTGTTCCCCGGCAAAGTGCCGGTCGGGCTCACGGTCGGTTTTCGCAGCCATGCCGTTCTCAGCGGCGGAGACTGGTTCAACACTGCGGAGCTAGGCGTAGTCTATCGCTGGGGAAGCGGCCTGCAGCACTAGCAAACCACCGGGCGTTCCATCCAGACCAAGGCTACTTCGGCGCGGCCGGGGCCTGGCCCCCGCGCAGCCGCTCGCGCTCCTCCCGCCGCGCGTCTTCCTCCATCTGGGCCAGCCGGTACGCCACATAATACCTGTAGATGTTGGCCACATATGTCACCGTCTCGGCGCCGATGCGCCGGGCCGCGATCAATTCGACGTTGTTGCGCCAGATGTTGGGGTCGAGCCCCTGCTTCGCCGCTTCCGCCCGAAGCCGTTTGACTCGGCCGGGGCCGGCGTTGTACGCGGCGAGCGCGAGCAGTGTCTGATTCAGGGGGGTGATCGAGTCGCTCGCGAAGTGTTGGTCGATCAGTGACCGGATGAACTTGACGCCACCATGAATGTTGGGCTCGAGCTGATTGATGTCACCGACGCCGAGGCCCTCTCCGGTCGCAGGCATGATCTGCATCACACCCACGGCCCCCACCGGGCTGCGCGCGGTCTGCTTCAGCCTGGACTCCTGGTATCCCTGGGCCAGCATGAGCTGATAGTCGAGTGAGTATCGGTCGCTGTACTTGTGGAACAGGTCCACCACCTGCAGGTAACGCTTGGTAGCTTCGGCCGACCGGGCATCCGTCAGGAAGCGCGTGGAACCCGTGTACTTCTTGATGAGACTGTTGCCCACCTGTGTGCCCTGGCCGTGTCTTTTCGCAAACTCGTCGATCTCCTGCTTCAGCTTGGGGCTGCCCTTCCGAATCAGCCAGCCTACGTCGCCGCCCTCGTTGACGGCCACCTCCTCGTGCACGCGCAGGTCCGGCAGGATCTTGCTCCAGAGGAGAGCGGCGTAGCGATCCACGACGGTGATACCGATCAGGCCGGCATTGACCATCTCCAGCAGATCGTCATCCGCAAGGTCCTCCGGCGCCGCCTCGAGCTTGATCGGCGATTTGCCCTCGCTCGCAAACCGTGCGTTGAGCCGCTCCAGGTGACTCCAATAACTGGAGGACCGCCGGGCCACGACATACTGGCCCGCGAGGTCGTCGAGGGTGCTCACCACGGGCGACTCCGGCCCTGTGACCACCAGCTCCTTCACGCCGCGGAAGAACGGCCCGCCCCCGTCCACCTTGGCCATGCGCTCGGGGGTCAGCGTGAGGATGCCGGCGGCCAGGTCACCGCGGCCTGCCAGGAGGTCGGGGATCAGCGCGTCGCGTGAAGTGGGAACGAAGATCACGTAAGTGTTCACGTGCCGTTTGGCCCGGTACTTCTTGTTGATCCACTCCTCGAACGCCCGGAGCAGCTCGTACTCGGCACCGCTCTGCCTGCCCCGATCGATCCAATACTGGGTTCGGGTGGGTGTGATCAGGACGCGGATGACGCGCCGGGCGATCATGCTGTCGAGATCGCCGGTCCATGCTTCGGCGAGCGGTCCGACGAACGGTGCCAGCTCGGCGGGTAGCGCGTCGGACGCGACCGAGTCGGCGGACGCGACCGAGTCGGCGGACGACGAGGAGTCTGTCCGCTGGGCATCGCCGGGTGACGCACGGCAAGCCCACACCAGCCCTATGGCCGCAAGAGTGCCAAGCTGGCGCGTGAACATGGCCAAAGATCTCACACCGCCTCTGCCCCCGCTACCTAGACCATCAGGTAGGGGCTCGACGGGTCAGAACGTAAACGAGATCGAGTAGAGCCCTGTGAAGGTATGAATGCTCACGTCGGTTGTGCCGGACTGCCCACCCAGAGAGGGCCCGACCTCCTGCTGAGTCGTCGTCCCCCACGAGGACGAGACGCCCAGCGACGCGGTCAGGCTTCCGGATCCGAGCGACACGCCGCCGGACACTCCGGTGAGGTCTACGGCTCGGAAGATCGACCGCGAAGGTGCGCTGACCGGAGAGGGATCGATGAATGCGCCGCCGTGAACCCGCACTGATCGAGAGAGCGAGTAATTGGCCCCCAAGGCAAAGCCTACGATGGAGCGCGCCTGGTTCAGAACCGGGGTGAAGGTCGGGTGGCTGATCACGGGGACGCCGGACGCGTCGGTGGTAATCTGGGTGGCGACGGAGTCACTGGAGAGAAGCTCGTACGCATCCTCCGCCCCATGATACCGGAGGTCCAGCTCTACCTGGCCCCGAGAGTAACGAAAGGTCGCACCGGCTGCTGCCCGAAGCGGCAGCTTGTAGTCGAACCTGGCTTCGGGATCGCGGAACGCGAGATCGCTTTCGCCTCCGGCCGCGTCAAATACCGTCTCGGAGAGCGTCACCATACTCTTCCCGCCGATCCGGAGACCGGGGGCCGTGACCAGCGCGCCCAGCGTGAACGCGGGGGCGACATCCCACTGCCCGCCGACTGTCAGCAGAAGATGCTGCACGCTGCCGTCGGTCACGTACGACCGCAGTGCGGTGATGACGCCATTCGGCAGCACCAATCGGTCACTGACGGTCTGATCCTGGTCGAGGTCGGTGATTCCGTAGCCGACCCCCACTCCCACCCGCAGCTTCGGCGAGAGGCGGTACGCCCCGTTGAGGCCCGGGATGATGGTCCCGAGGCTCGCCGCCGTGCTATAGCCGAACGCCTCGGTCCCACCCATGGCCGGCACGTTGAACGCGCCTTCCAGGGTACTCGGTGACCAGGCCACCGGCTTGGTGACGGCGAGGCCAAAACGCCAGCGAGGGTGCCTGGCGATCGGCTCGCCCACAACGATGCCGAAGAACCCCCCGGCCGGCGACAACCGAGTGGCGGAGCTTTCCTCTCCGATGCCGCTCAGCGTCGTCGTGGTCAGTTCGTACGCACTGGAGCTGGCGTTGAGGGCGGTCTTCCGGCTCATCGCCAGGCCGGCAGGATTGTAATAGTTGGCCAGTGCGTCGTCGGTTCGCGCCACGTAAGCGCCCGCCTCGATGGCTTCCCGCTGCCCGATGCCGACCCGGCCATAATTGGGAAGCAGGCTCGTAGGGGGGAGGCTGAACTCCGGCGTTTGCGCCTGAACAGCGCGCGCCATCAGGAGAAGCAACGAGACGGTTGTCGGAAAGAGCACGCGCCCGAGGCGGACCATGCGAAACGCATCCTGGTAGCGGGCAAGGGAGCCGCGGGATATCTGCCGTATCCTAAGGAACGATCGCAGTCTGTCTAGGGATTACCCCCATGGAGCGGAGCGTACCTCAACACGAAGCGGCGCACTGATCACGGAGCGCCGCTTCGTTCGGCGGCATGGTGACTCATCTTGGATTCGGCGGGCTTGGCGTCTGCTGGCTCGCTACGACCAGCCTCGCCGTCCGGTCCATTTTCCGGCACGACTGGGTCGGCGGCTAGGGTCACGGGGCTGCCCGATTCGATGTCTTACCCCACAACAGCTTCAGCTTCCCGGGCGCCCCTGGCAGCCTTGGCTATCAGATCGACGACGGCGTCAGGCCGCGAAACGTAGACAGAGTGACTTGCCGGAACCTCAGCGACGGTTGACCCCGCGCGCTGGGACATGGCGCGCTGCGCGGCCGGAGGAATCATCCGATCCTCCGTGGTCACCAAGTACCAGCTCGGCTTGGACTTCCAGGCCGGCTGGCTCACCGCGCCTTGGAGCGCCTCCAGACCCCAGGGCACCTGAGCATCTCCCATGAACGCCGCCAGCTCGGGGTCGACGTCGGCGGCGAACGAAGCGGCGAACTTCGACTTGTCCAGCAGGAGATACCCGTCTCGTGGCGGGAGGATCGGAGGGACGGGTGCCCCGGCCGGCGGATCCTTGATGAGGGAAGCCACGGACTCGCCGGCATCGGGCGCGAACGCCGCGACGTAGACCAGTCCTGCGACGGTGGGGTCGTTGCCCGCCTCGGTGATGACCACCCCCCCATACGAGTGCCCGACCAGGATAACCGGCCCGTCCTGCTGTGCCAGTATCCATCGGGTCGCCTTCACGTCGTCGGCCAGGGAGGTAGTGGGATTCTGAACGACGCTGACGGTGAAGCCCTGCTGCCGGAGTCGCCGATATACGGCCTCCCAGCCTGACCCGTCCACGAAGCCCCCATGGACGAGTACGACGTTCCTGATGCTACCAGCGGATTGCTTGGCCATAGGTGACCCCTTTTCTCTGGTGTTTGGGTCGGACTGCTGACAATTCCTTCTTCCTTCGCGTATCTCAGCCCCTCAATTGACACTTTATAGAGATGCTCCATTGAGCACAATTCAAGGAACCCACCTATTGTTGAGTTCGATCAAGTTACGGAATTCACCTCCAGGCAGCTGCGCGACACTTGGAGGGAGAGATCTCGGTGTCGCGTATCCATAGCGTTCCCCTGCTCGTGATCGCGCCTCTGTAACGATTCGGGCTGTGCCGACGCCGTGCGAAGTGCTGCACCGGAGCCTGTTCGGGTCGATGTCCGTCACGCGTCGCGCGGACTTGCAGCCTGGCATGAGAATACATCTCGTGCCCGACCGTCTCCTTTCGCTGCGGCGCCAGTTTTCTCACACTTGAAGGCGAGAGCGGCAGGGACGATCCTGTCGGCATCTTCGACAGGGGAAGCCTTGCCGTTTCCGTTCGGCTGTCACCGTTCGCTGGCACCGGTGCTCGTGGTGCTCGCAGTCGCGGGGTCCGCGTGCGCTCGAGGTTCCGGCAGCGCAATCGGGCTCTCGACACCGTCGCCCTTCGGCTTGGCGCCGGCCGCGGCGCGCACCGTCAGTGCGCCGCGAGACTCGGTGCCGCCTGCCGCACGTACGGCACTGGCCGCATCTCGGAAGAAGCCATCCCCGCCGGCCAAGCGGCCTTCCCGTGCACCAGCCAAGGCTACAGCACGCACCACGGACAAGCTCCCGACTCGGGCCCCGCGCCCGCTGATGGACAGCACTGCGCTCGAGTTTGCCGTCACCGCGCGCCTGGCCCACGAGCCGCTCACGCGGGCCATCGCGCGCCGCACGCGCAATCCCGAGCTCGCCGAGCGTGCGGCCTGGGCCGTGACCCGCGAGGCCGGACGGCTCCGCATCAGCCCGAGCTTGCTCGCGGCCGTGCTGCTGGTCGAGAACCGGCAGCTCGACTCGGCCGCGGTGAGCAGCCAGGGCGCCATCGGTCTCATGCAGGTGATGCCGATTCACGCCGGCAGCTACGGCTGCGAGTCGGACGACCTGCGGAGCGTGGACGGCAACATCTGCCACGGCGCGCGGATCCTGCACCTGTACCTGGTGCGGAGCCGCTCGGTGACGGTCGCCCTGCGGCGGTACAACGGCTGCGTGCGTGGCGCCAACACACCGCAGTGCCATCGCTATCCGGCGCGGGTGCTGCAGACGGCCGCGCGGCTCCGGCGGGACTTGCTGGCGAGCGCCGCGCCGGCGGACCGGCGGCTGCGCATGTAGCGCCGCTGGCGACGTTGGTACTCGGGGAAATAGGCGGGACCCTAGTCGGCCAGTGGGGAGGGCTGTCGAGATCGCCGGCCGTGTCACTCGTGCGCTGTGCTCTCCTGTCGCGGCGCACTCATCCCAAATCGTGAGCGCGCATCCGCCGCAGCTCGATCTCCTCGTATCGCCGGCGAATGGAGGGCCTCAGGCCGAGCGGAATGGCCGTCGCGAGGAACCCGATAAGCAGCAGCGGATAATACACGGCGTAAGGCTGTGAGCGGCTCAGTGCGACGACACCGGCCGCAAACGCCAGTGTCCCTCCGATAGCCAGGGAGACAATCGCGATCGTGACGAACCGCTTCGCGCGGCCGCGCGACGCGAGCACCCCGATGAGTGCGCCGAGGCAGCCGACGAGGCCGCCGGCAACGCCGCCGATGAGCCCGACCGCGCGATCGAGTGACCCTGACGCCCCATCGGGGCCCGGAATGTCGTCGACGAGCTGCAGTGGTCCGAGATAGACGACTCCCCGCCCGGGCAGCACAACGTTGACGACCAGCCGTGTTGGCGGTGGCGCACCCGTCGCATCGAAGGGCAGCGTGAACTGACGCCATTCCGAGCTGCCCTGCAGCTTCATCATCGGCCCGACGTCGCCCAGCGTCCGTGAGAAGTACTGGCCGCCGTTCGGAAAGTGACTCCACATTTCCAGATAGCCGGCACCCTCGACGCCCTCGTAGCGCACCTGCCCGGTCACCGCATACCGCTGCCCTTTGATCGCTGGACGCTCGATGATCGCGACGGTCACTGGCGCTCCGGTGCCACCGTCGATCTTCAGACTGCTGAACGGCGCCTCGGCCGTTGGCGGAAGCACCGAGCCGGCCGACAACCTCCCCTCACGCTGGAGCTCATCCCATCGGATCTCCTGGACCTGGGCCGAGAGGGCGATCCACGCGATCGGCAGACTAAGCAGTGCGAGTGTCGCGCCTCGTGCGCTCGAGGTCCTTCTGGTACGCCGCCAGCAGCGTCTTGAGCGTCTCCGCATCGATCCGTCCCTCGGCGTGTTGAGCGCGCAGGATGCGCTCGAACTCGCTGTGAATGTCGGCGTTGTCGGTGATCCTGATCTTGGCGATAAGGCGATCGAGCCGCAGCCGCACGGTCGGATAGCTGATGCCGTAGCCGGCCGCCACCTCTTTGAGCGAGCCCGAGGCGAGGACCAGTCGCTTGACGAACGAGAGATCCTCGTCGCTGAGATAGTCGAGCCAACGGGCAGACGGCATTGGGTACCGAAGTTTCAGTAAGTTCAAGTTGACTTTAATTAAATTTATATGAAAACGCAAGAGATCTTTGGTTTTGTCCAAAGTTGGCGTCCGTCGACCTGGAGCCACCGTGCGCGCCTCGCAATCGCAAGGCTTCGCCTTCCGGAAAGCAAAAGGCCGGTGCTGTTGCACCGGCCATCGCCAATCAGCCCGCACCCCGCTACTCCAGCTCCGCCTTGCGCGTTTGGATCCAGCCTTCGCTACCAATCACGGCAGACCCATGACGAAGAACGTTGAGTAGTGCGGAGAACTCAGCAGCGTCCTTTGCATCCAGCCGCGCTTTCCCCCCATCCGCAAACTCAAGGAAAATGACACCCCTGTGCTTGTCCGGGTGCCATGCCGCTTCATACCCGGCAATGTGCCTGGCCATATCACCTCCCTCGCTCCTTTTTGCACTTGATATCCTGCGTGTGACTGCCATTGGTGATGATGGTGATACCGGATAACATACCGTGAACGTTCAAGTGGCGCTCGCGACCCGACGCTGTTGCCGATCACTCTGAAAGTGAGTGAGCATGTCCGCATCGCCGACTCGTCCAGCCGAGTCCGGGACTGGTGCCGTCCTCGAGCGGGGACTCGACACCTCTAACGGGTTGGACTTCGTGCGGGAGCGCCTGGCGCTGGTCGGCAAGACGCTCTTCCTCGTGTCGTTCGGATTCTACCTCTTCCTCCTGGCCAGCATGGTGCTGGTCGGCGGCGCCCCGTTCGTCGCCGTGGTGAAGGGGCCGGTCGCGCTCGGCCACCTCGCTGCCAGCTGGACGATGGGCCTGCTCTGGCTTCTGGCCAGGCGCGGCAGGCTCTCGGTGCGCAGCCTGGGGACGCTCGATGCCGTCAGCATTGTCGTGGCCTGCGGATTCCTATCCATCATGACGATGAATGACGAGGGGCAGATCCTCCAGGTGCTGCTTGCCCTCACCGTCACCGTCATGATCCGGGCGATCCTGGTGCCGTCCCGGCCGCGCCGAACCATGGTGCTCTCGGCGCTGGCCTTCCTGCCAACTGTGGTTGTCTGCATCGCGCGCCATGACCCCACGGCGCTCCTGCCCGGGTTCAGCCCGGGCTACCAGAAGCAGTACATGACCCTCAACACGGTCCTCTGGAGCATCCTGGGGACCACGCTGGCCACCATTATTTCCCGGGTTACCTACGGACTTCGCCAGCAGGTCGCCGAAGCCAATGAGCTGGGTCAGTACGTCCTCGAGGAGAGGATCGGCAGCGGCGGGATGGGCGAGGTCTGGCGGGCGCGCCACCGCCTGCTGATCCGCCCGGCGGCGATCAAGCTCATCCGACCGCAGATGTCCGGCGATCCCGAGCTGCTCCTCAGGCGCTTCGAGCGGGAAGCCCGGGCCACCGCCGCGCTCAAGTCCCCGCACACGGTGCAGCTCTACGACTTCGGCGCCACCGAGGACGGCAGGCTGTACTACGTGATGGAGCTGCTCGACGGCCTGGATCTCGAGACCCTGGTCAGACAGTACGGGCCGCTGCCCGCGGAGCGGGTCGTCCACATCCTGCGCCAGGTCTGCTCCTCGCTCCAGGACGCGCACGTCAACGGGCTGGTGCACCGTGACATCAAGCCGGCGAACGTGGTGGTCAGTCGCGCGGGAACCACCTTCGATTTCGCCAAGGTGCTCGACTTCGGGCTGGTCAAACTCGATACCGCGCGGAATTCCGAGGACGATGCCGTCAACCTCAGCACCGAGGGCAGTGCCGGCGGCACTCCGGCGTTCATGGCGCCGGAGGTGGTGCTCGGCGTCGCCGACACCGATCATCGGGTTGACCTGTATGCGCTAGGGTGTGTCGGGTACTGGCTGCTTACCGGCAAGCTGATTTTCGAGGGAGGGAGCGTCGTGGAGGTGATGTTCCATCACGCACACACGCCGCCGCCCAGGCCCTCGACGAGGTCCGAGCTGCCCATCCCGGCTCCGCTCGAGGACCTTGTCGTGGAGTGCCTGGAGAAGGACCCGGCGCGCCGTCCGACCAGCGCGGAGGCGGTGAGCACCCGGCTCGACGCCGTCTCCCTGGAATCGGCCTGGACCGTCGAGCGAGCGGAGCGCTGGTGGGCGATGCACCGGCCTCTACCGGCGGACGCCCGCCGGGTGGCGGAAGTGCTCCTGTCCCAGGAGGGGCGGGAGTTGCGGATCGGGCCACGGGCAAGGCCAAGGGGGTAGCAAGCTTCCCTTCGACCAAGGTGTAGTGGTATCCCTCGGCCTCAAGGGACATTTTGTGAGAATGCAGGTGCCGATTCTTGACGGCTCGTACCGCCTCTCCGCGGTACAGCGGGTGGCGTAGTACGAGAGCCCGGCATGAGCACAGGAGTAACGTCACCCGCGTCGTCCAAGCTCCGTCCTCCTGCCGAGCTGCTTAGGTGGGCCGGGCCGGATCTCACCGACATGGCCGGCCTGTTCGGCGCTGCCTGCCGGGAGTACCAGGCGCGGCCGGCCTACCGGGTGGACGGCACGTGGATCACGTACGCCGACTGCGCTGCTCGTGTAACCCGTATCGCGGCGTCGCTCCGTGACCGCCTGCTCCAGTACCGTCACGCCACCGGTCGGCAACCGACCATCGCCGTCCTGCTGCCGAACAGTCATCACGTCCTCGAGTCTTTCTTCGCCGCGGCCGTCACACACTCCATCCTGTTCCCGCTGAACCACCGGTTGTCCGCCGTCGAGATCGAGGCCGGACTGCGTGCCAGCGGGGCCGTGGTCCTCCTCACGTCGGACGACTCTGCCGAGTCGCTGGCCGAGATCCATTGGGATACACTCTCCGTCCAGACTATCGTCTGGACGAGTGCACCAGTCGATCTCCCGGTCGAGGAACATCGCTCCTGGGACTCCCTGCTGGCGGAGGCGGCTATCCCCGCCCGTGAGCTATCATCGGCAGCGCCATTTTCCTACCTGCAAGGATTCGCTACCTCGGGGACCACCGGACGGACCAAGGCAGTACTCCACTCCCACCGCAATGTCTACGTCCATTCCTTCGCGACCATCCAGGCGCTCAGGCTCACCGCCGATGACGACCACTGCTGGGGCCACGTCGGCCCGATGTGCCACGTCGGCGATGCCGCCTTTGTGTGGATCGCGTTGCTCCTGGGCGCACGCCACGTCTTCCACGAGAACCAGCTGCAGCTCGAGGAGGTCGGCAAGCTCCTGGCCGACGAGCATGTCACCATCGTCAAGCTGGTGCCGTCGATCCTGCAGCTGCTGTGCGGGTCCGACCGCATCAGGGCGCTGAAGTTCCCCGCCCTGCGCTGGATCCTCACTGGGGGAGCGGCGCCCGACCCTGCACTGCTTCACCGGGCCGCCACCCTCTTCGGCTGCGATTTGATCCAGGGATTTGGCATGACGGAGGCGACCTGCCACGTGGCCTTCAAGGTCGAGACGCAGGCGCCCAGGAAGGAGGGGCTTCGCGTCCTGCCCGGGCTCGACCTCAAGGTCGTCGACTCGGCCGACGAGACGGTGGGCCCGGGACAGGTGGGAGAGATCGTGCTCAAGGGAGAGACGGTCTTCCGTGGCTACCTCGCGGACGGAAGGGTGGAGACCGACAACGAGGAGGTCTTCACCCGCGACGGCTACTACCGGAGCGGGGACCTGGGTCTTCTCGACGTGGCCGGGCAGCTCCACGTCGTCGGCCGGCGCAAGGACATGATCAATGTGGGCGGGGAGAAGGTGTTTGGCTGGGAGGTAGAGCAGGTCATCGGCCGCATGCAAGGCGTGAAGGAGTGCGCGGCCTTTGCCATGCCGGATTACGTACTCGGCGAGGTCGTCGAGGTTGCCATCGTTCGGACCGGCGCCGAGCCGACGGCGGACCGAGTGAAGGAGCAATGTCGGAAGCTGCTGGCGAATTTCAAGGTGCCGTACCGCGTGCATTTCCTGGATGAGCTGCCGCGGACGCAGAGCGGCAAGGTGCAGAAACACCTCATCGCGGAGCGAATCGGGACCCTCCAGGCTCCTGCCGAGGCACTGCCCACCACGGCTGTGCCGCGGTCAGCGTCGCCGGCGATCGCACAAGCAGTCGCGGAGATCGTGACCACGTACATGGCCGCGCTGACCAGCGAGCGGATCGACCACGATCGGCCGCTGTTCGACGTCGGCCTCGACTCTCTCGGCGCCATGGAGTTGATGGTCGAGCTCGAGGAGCGATTTTCGGTAGAGCTGCCGCCCACGCTCCTGTACGACCACCCCACGATCAGCAAGCTCGCGGCGTACTTCGCCACACCGGACGGCGCCTCGCCGGCGGTGTCGAGGGCCGAGTTCCCCCGCGTGACCGGCGAGCTCCCCCGCGCAACCGCCGAGTTCCCTCGCGTGACCGCCGAGTTCCGCCGCGTGACCGCCGAGTTTGCCCGCGTGACCGCGGAGCGACCGAGTCGATCGGCTTCTTCTGGCGCGCGGCGATCGGCCACCGCGCCCGGTGCGCTCCTCCTGCAAGTGGTGACTCTCGGCATCAAGCCCGCGGTCCTCACGCTGAGCATCGTCCCTCTCCTGGTCTTGTTCGACCTCGGCGCCAGGCGGATGACCACGTTCCAGCTGGTCCTCACGGGACCTCTGTGGCTCGCACTGGTGATCCTGACCACCATGGCGGTCGCTCTCCTCATCATGCGAGCGCTCGGACGAGGTAGGGGTCACGAGTGCGAGTTGTGGAGTCCGGCGTACTTTCACTGGCTCCTGGTCCATCAACTGCTTCGCTCTCTCGAGGGGACACTCGGGGTGCTGCGAGGGAGCGCGATTCTGAATGCCTTCTACCGGCTCGGCGGGGCGACAATCGGCAAGGGCGTGCAGCTCGACACGGTCACTCTCCGCGACCTGGAGTGCATCCACATCGGGGACCACACGGTCATCGGGCGGGACGTAAACCTCCAGCCCGCGGAGATCCGGGCCGGCCGTCTCGTCAAGCAGGCGATCCGGGTCGGCCGGCACTGCTTCATTGGCCCGAACAGCTCGCTGCTGGGGGGCGCCGACATCCCCGACGGCACCACCGCCCGGCCGCTCTCCGCCGTGGACTCCGCCGTCCCGCTGTCCCTGGCCCACGCGTCGGGTGCGCACCGGAACTTTTCCGAGCCCTTCAGCTGGTTCTCACGGGTCGCCGGATACCTCGTGGTGGGATACCTCACCGCTATGGCCGTCGGCGCCGGCATGCTCTTCGTGCGATACACGGTCGAAGCGGTCGGGGCCACGGTTCCCTCCATCGCCGGCGTTCTGTTGGGGCAGTCGGTGGGACCCCTCCCTCTCTCCTTCTTCGTCGCCGTGGCGCTGGCGATCTACTTCGTCATGCCCGCGTCATACTTTGCCCTGGTGGTGGTCTGCAAGCGACTCCTGCTGGGCAACGTCTCGCCCTGGTCTCATTGGCTCTACGGCAAGCTCGGCGACGTGCCTTTCTTCACGATGTATCTGCGCCTGAATGTCATGTCGCATCTGACGAAGTGGAACTACCAGCTGCTCGGATCCCGCATCGGCGCCCGGCCGTTTCTGGCGGCTCCGTACACGGCGGAGCCTGAGCTGCTTGAGGTCGGGGACCGAGGCATGGTGGCGGGGAATGTCTCGCTCTACGGTATCGACGTCCCCGGTCAGCGGGTCGGCGCGATCCGGGTGGGAGAGTCGGCGGTGGTGACCAACTCCTGCGTGTTGCAGGCCGGAGCGGAGCTCGCCGACTCCGCGCTCCTCGGCGATCTGAGCGTCGCCGGTCACGCCGAGGTGATCCCGCAGAATGCGATCGCCGTGGGCTCACCGCCAAGAGTCGTCGGACGGACGACCTTTCGCCCCGATACCCTGTCCACTGGGCGGTATGTGCTCAACCAGTCGGCGCTCGTTCTGCTCCAGTGGGTCTGCCTGGCCGCCAGCAACGTCACGGGGTTCCTGCTGATGGGGCTCTGTCTCGGTGGGCTCCTGGCGTGGGCTCCCCTCTGGATCCTCTGGTGCGCGTTACCGGGTCTTCTGCTGCTTCCTCGACTGGTGAAAGTCGCCTTCGTGCCTCTCGCGAAGTGGCTCGTCTTGGGAAAGGTGGCTGCGGGCGAGCATCCCGCCTATGGCTGGTACTACACGCGGTGGCTACTGCTGGAAACACTCATCATGGACGCCGAGGCGGGCTTCCTGACGCAGCTGCAGGGCACGCAGTTCCTCAACCTCCTCTGGCGAGCGCTGGGCGCCCGTGTGGGCTCGAACACCTGCATCCTCGCCTCGTCGCTCGGATGCGAGTTCGATCTGAAGACCATCGGTGACGACGTGGTGCTGCAGTGTCAATCGCTGGTGTTCGGGCACTCGATCGAGCATCACAGCTTGCTGCTTACGGCCACGACGATCGAGGACGGCGCGGAGATCGGGCCATACTCCATCGTCGAGACCGGGGCCGTGGTGGCCAGTGGACTGGTCGTCCCCGCCCACCTGGCCGTTCACGCACAGCGCACCCGCACCGGGCGGGCGGAGCGGACGAACCTGCTCAACCTGCATGAATTCGAAGTCGAGGCCAAGGCCAAGCTCGCCAAACCGATCTTCGACTACTACGCGGGTGGCGCCGAAGATGGCCGGGCGCTCGACCGCAACCGGCAAGCCTTCGGTTGGGTGCATGTCTGTCCCCGCGTGCTGGTCGACGTCTCTTCCGTCGCCACCACCTGCCGCCTCCTGCATCGCTCGCTCGCCTCGCCGATCGTGATCGCCCCCACCGCCATGCACAAGCTTGCTCACCCCGAAGGCGAATCCGCGGTCGCGAGGGCAGCCACCCAGCTCAACATGGGGATGGTCGTGTCCATGTTGTCGACCACCGCCCTCGAGCCCCTGGGGGACCTGCTGCGCGGGTCCTCCGGGCTGCCGCTCTTTCAGCTCTACCTCCTCAAGGACCGAGGCCTTACGGAGGAGCTGATTCATCGGGCCGAAGCGAGCGGCTATCGGGGTGTGGTCATCACAGTCGATGTTCCCGCGTCGGGCCGTCGCGAGGCAGACCTCCGGAACCGGTTCGCGCTCGCTACCCACGTGGATCTCCCTCATCTGATCGGCCGCGGTCCGACGACGCGCCCTCCACTGGTCCAGTTCGAGACGATGATGGATTCGCAGCTCACCTGGGAAGGCCTGGCCTGGGTCCGTGAACAGACGAAGTTGCCGATCTGGCTGAAGGGGATCTTGCGAGAAGAGGACGTGCTGCAGGCTTGTGAGCGGGGCTACGATGGGGTCGTGCTGTCCAACCATGGCGGACGACAGCTCGATATCGCACTCTCACCACTCGAGGTCCTGTCGTCGGCACGGCATGCCGTGGACCGGGCCGGCTACAAGGTCACGCTCCTGATGGACGGAGGAATTCGGCGGGGATCGGATGTCTTCAAGGCCCTCGGGCTGGGAGCCGATGCCGTGCTCGTGGGGCGGCCGGTCCTTTGGGGCCTCGCGGTCAACGGCCAGGGTGGCGTGACGCAGGTGCTGAATCTACTGAACGAGGAGCTCGCACTGACGATGACGCTCGCCGGGTGCGCACGGCTGAGCGACATCACGTCGGATCTGTTGTACGGCGACCCGATGTTTCGCGCGGTCTGCTTCGGCGGCGACCGCGCAACCTGGACGCCCTCTCCCGAGCCCCTCTCGCCAGCAGGTGACCTGAGGAAAGATAGGTCGGACCGCCGCTAGGCCCTTTCCCGCCCGATCATTCGCATACCCTGGTACCTCGCACACACTGGAGAAGGTTCAGCAGGCCGCCACTTGCCGGGAGATCTCGCGTTCGGGCCCCGTCCTGCAGGCCGAGAGGCTGGCGGGAGCGGGTGCGAGAACCGCCCACACCGGCCGATGATCGCTGGCGCCCAGGACCTGGTGTACCACACCGACGCTACCCGGCCTGGCCAGGACCAGGCCACGGGTCAGGATGTGATCCAGCGTGAACACCAAGTGGGTCGGTCCCAACCATTGGCTCGTCCAGAGGTACCCCTGCTGCCGGATCCGGGCGGCCATGGCGTAGTCGTTGAGGTCCCCCGCGATCACGACCGGACCGGAAAACCCTTTCGCGTCCTCCGTCACCGTTCGTGCCTGCTCTGTCCGGTGCGGCTCCGAGAGCTTCACCATTGTCTCCAGATGCACCGAATAGACCAGCACGCGGAGGCCGTTGACCTGCACGATGGCCGCGGTGGCCGTTCGCCGCAGCTTTCGCCCCCAGGCTTCGTAGGGCAGGAACACCTTCCAACTGCGCTCGATCGGCCAGCGGGACAGAATCGCCGGGCCGAAGTAATCCTTGTTCACGGGGTGAATGAGCGAGGGATAGTAGATGTAGTTGAGCTTCAGGGCCCGCGCGATCCGATCCACGCCGGTAGCGTTCATCTCCTGTAGTGCCACGACATCCGCCCCGCGGAGGCTGTCGCTCTGGAGCAGGGTGATGGAGCGGTCGATCTCGCGCGACGCCTTGATGTTGAAGGTGACCACGCGGAGCGTTGCACCTGGTGCCTGAGTGGCGACCACCGGCGTTGCGTACTCGCCTACGAACCGGGGAGTATCGGGGTTCAGCAGATTTACCGACCGGGCGCAGCCAGTCGACAGCATCGCCGCGCTGAGGCCGACGCGGCCGAGGATTTCGATTCGATGTGTCATATCGTGGTTCTCGGTGAGTCTTCCCTCACCCCATTCGCCCCGACGACCACCGAGTGCGGGGCCGGGCTAGGGGGTGCCTCATACCTACTCCGCAATAGGCATGCGACGGGCCACCGCTCCGGCGGGTGGGCCGGGAGATCGCAAAGCCCTATGAGCAAAGGAATTGGCGAGGGAGACGAAGAGGGACACCCTGGGGAGCAAGCTGGACTTTCAGCCCACGAGCGGTCGCGGGCCTCACCAGATGTCGTGGGGGACCTTCGTCAGACTTCCGAGCTTCCAAGGAACAGTACGACGCGGTATATCTCCCAGCGTGGCTCGGCGCCTTGCAGGAAGGAGCAGCCATGGCCAAGACGACCCCCCGATCCCCGAAGGAATCCCTGCCGGACACCTCCGAGTACCTGGCACACCGGTTAGACGGGGCGCGCGACCTCTACCTCCTGGCACTGGCCCTGGGGGAGCGATCGGACGGGTCTCCGCTTTTCGGCCGGATGATCCGCGAAGCCCGTATCCATTTCGCCGCGGTGATCGAGGAAGCCCGGATCGCCGGGCTCGACACCAAGGCCATCGCTTCCATGCTCGGCAGGTTGAGCAGCGAGCTGAACGACAGTATCCGACCCGAGCTCTGGGCCCGGGTGGAGCAGCTCCTCGCCGAGCGGGCCACCTATCCACGAAGGGGAGCGCCGGGCTGAGCACTGAGCGGCGTTGGCCGGAGACGAGCCGACGGAGGAGCTGCCCATGACGTACGTGATCGCCGAACCCTGCATCGGCGTCAAAGACCGGTCGTGCGTAGACGTATGTCCGGTGGACTGCATCTACGAGGGGGAGGACCAGCTCTACATCCATCCCGACGAATGCATTGACTGCGGCGCGTGCGTGCCCGAGTGTCCCGTGACGGCGATCTTCCCGGAGGAAGAAGTCCCGCCCAACTGGGAGTCGTACACCGTAAAGAACCGCGACGTGTTCTCCAGCGATGATCCGCCCGCCGCCCCGAAGCGGTAGCGGCCGACGGGTGCGAGCCGACCACCACCGGCTGGAGCGTCGTGCAGCAGCGAATGACGATTACCTGGCTCCCAACGCCTTGGCAGCCCGGGCGTAGTCCTTCGGCTTCACCCAGAGGAGCATAGCGTAGCGCCCCTGACCCGCGGACACGGCATCGGTCGCAGTGATGTTGATTTTCTTGTGCGCGAGCTTCTTCAGGTGATTGTGGACTGCGCCCACCCTATCGTCGCCCTGCACTAGAAACCCCTTCTTGGCGTCGCTCAGGCGCCAGCCGTTCCTCCTGGCGATTCTCCGGATTGCGCCCATGTCCACGGCAACCAGATCGACCTGGGCCTTTCCGCCTCGCGTGGGAAACGCAGCGTAGGCCAGGAGGTTCACCCCGGCCTCGCGCAGCTGATCGGTGATCCGCGCCCCCTGTCCCGGGCGGTTGGGAACCTTTACGTAGGCGTAATTAACCCTGCGGACTCGGTCGGCCATGAAAACCTCCTTCTTGTCGGTGGGCCCGTCACTGACCAGCTCAGCGCGAGCGGCCGGCTGGGCCTCTGGTGCCGCATACCTGCCGGCGCTCAGCCTCGAATCTCGACCCCGGCAGGATCTGTGTCCACTCGGAATCTTCCTCGGACACTCTCACCGGCCTTCCGCCGGCTGCTCACCGAGGACGGGTTCGCGCGGATTGCCGGTAACGTAGCGCCGTATCGTCGTTGATCGGGCCAGCCGCATCAGAGGTCGCCGTTGACGCACCGCTTCGCCAGCGCCCTGTACTGCCGCACGCTGAAGGCGATCGGGTTCCCGCCGGCCGAGGGATCCTTCATCGCCATCGCCGCTACCTCGTCGAGCAGCTTCGTGTCGATCCCGATGTCCGCGAGCCGGTGGGGGATTCCGATCTCCTTTCGCAGCGCCAGTATCCACTTGAGGAACCCGCTGAAGCCGCCCTTGATGCCGAGGTAGGCGGCGGCGCGCTCGATCTCCCGCTCGATCTTCCGCCGGTTCGCCTTTACCACGTACGGCATGATGATGCCGTTGAGCGTCCCGTGATGCGCGTCGTACAGGCCGCCGAACGGGTGCGACAGCGCGTGGATGGCGCCGAGCCCGCGCTGGAACGCCGTAGCGCCCATAGTGGACGCCATCAGCATGTGCCCGCGCGCGTCGATGTCCGTACCCTTCTTCACCGCCCGCGACGAGGTTCTCCTTGACCAGCCGCAGCCCTTCGAGGGCCACACCCGCTGCAAGCGGATGATAGAAGGGCGCGCAATACGACTCGACGCAGTGGGCCATCGCATCCATCCCGGTTGCCGCCGTCAGCTTGGGCGGCAGGCCGACGGTCAACTCCGGATCCAGAATCGCCACCCTGGGCATGATCGCCGGATGGAAGATGATCTTCTTCTCGTGGGTCTCCGGATGGGTGACGACGCCGGCGCGGCCCACTTCCGAGCCGGTGCCCGCCGTGGTCGGGACGGCGATGATCGGGGCGATCTTCGAGGCGTCCGCCCTCGTCCACCAGTCGTCCACGTCCTCCAGCTCGAACAGCGAAACGCCCTGGCCGTGCATCAGGGCCACCAGCTTGCCGACGTCGAGCCCCGAGCCGCCGCCGAAGGCCACCACGCCGTCGTGATCGCCCGCCTGATAGGCCCGCACGCCCGCGATCACGTTGGCCTCGACGGGATTGGAGCGGACGTCGGAGAAGACCGCGATGCCGAGGCCGGCCCGCTTCACGTCGTCCACGACCTTCCCGACCATCGGCATCGCCGCGAGCCCGGGATCTGTCACGAAGAGCGGGCGGGTGATGCCGTTCGCCTTACAGTGATCGGCGAGCTCCCTGATGCGGCCCGCGCCGAACTTGATGGCCGTCGGATAGTTCAGGTTGCGGCTGGGAATCGTCATGTCCTGGTTCTCAGGTGATAGCTCTTGGGCCGGGTCAGCGCCTCGTAGCCCATCTTCGAGAGCGTCGCTCCTCGGCCGGTGTCCTTGACCCCGGTCCAGGTGAGCGCCGGATCGAGATAGTCGCAGCGGTTCATGAACACCGTGCCGGTCTGGATCTCGTCGCCGATGGCCCGGGCGGCGTCCACGTCCTGAGTCCAGATCGCTGCGGTCAGCCCATAGGGCGAATCGTTCATCAGCTCGAGCGCCTCCTCGTCGCCCGACACCTTCATGATGCCGACCACGGGACCGAAGCTCTCGTCCATCATCACGCTCATCCGATGCGTGACCGACGTGAGCACCTGCGGCGCCATGTAGGGCGTGCCCGTCTTGTCCATGGGGAACGACTTGGGGTCGATATGGGCCCTTGCGCCGGCCCGCACCGCGGACGCGATCTGCTTCCGGACGAATGCCGCCGCCTCCGCTCTGACCATCGGACCCAGCGTCGTCTCCTGGTCCAGCGGTGAGCCGAGCACGTACTTCTTTGTGAGATCCACGAAGCCGTCGACAAAGTCGGACCAGACCTGCTTGTGGACGTAGATGCGCTCGATCCCGCAGCAGCTCTGTCCGGAGTTGAAGAAGGCGCCGTCCACCAGGTTCTCGATCGCGTGCGCCATGTTCGCGTCAGGCCGCACGTAGGCCGGGTCTTTCCCACCGAGCTCGAGGCCCACGTTGATGAAGCGCCCCGCCGACGCCGCCTCCATCGCCTTGCCGCCTGCCACCGACCCGGTGAAGCAGACCATGTTGGCCATGGCCCGCGGCGATGATCTCGCCCGTCTGCTTGTGATCGAGCACGAGGTGTTGGAACACGCCCTCGGGGAGCTTCGCCCGGTCGAACGCCTGCTGGAAGCGCTCGGCCACCAGCAGCGTGGACGCCGCGTGCTTCAATACCACCGCGTTGCCCGCCATCAGCCCAGGAATCACCGAGTTGACGGCCGTGAGATAGGGATAGTTCCACGGCGCGATCGTGAAGACGACGCCGAGCGGGTCGCGCTTCACGTAGCGCACGAAGCCCTCCTTCGGGCCCGGATCCAGGTCCGAGAGCGCCTCCCCGGCGATTGCGATCATGTATCGGGCGCGCTCCTCGAACCCGCGCAGCTCCCCGGCGCCATAGCGCACCGGCCGGCCCATCTGCCACGCCAGCTCCGGCACGATCTCCTCCGTCATCGCGATCATCGCATCGACCGCCGCCGAGCAATACGCGGCCCGCTCGGCGATTGGCTAGCCGTTTCCACTGCTCCTGCGCCGCGTGCGCCGCCGCGAACGCGGCGGTGATCTCCTTTTTCCTGGCGACCCGCCGGCTGGCATAGACCCGGCCGTCCACCGGCGAGATGCACTTGATCGTTTCTGCCATCAGTATCCCTCAGTAGCGCTCGAACCCGCGCTTGAGCTCCAGGTCGGTAACCCGCCGGTCGAACTCGAACTGCTCCCACTCGGCCGTGTGTACGTAGTGGTCGATCACGTCGTCGCCCATCGCCGAGCGCAGGAACTTGGACCCGTCGAGCAGCGCCGCCGCTTCCCGCAGGGTCTTGGGGATCTCGCGGACCTTCTTCGACGGATCGTAAGCGTCGCCCGAGAAGGCGGGCTCGAGCTTCATCTTCTTCTCCACGCCGTCGAGACCCGCGGCGATCAGTGCCGCGAAGGCGAGGTAGGGATTGAGGTCGGCGCCGCCGATGCGGCACTCGACGCGGATGGCCTTGGTACCGGCGCCGCACACCCGATAGCCCGCGGTGCGGTTGTCGAAGCTCCAGACGGCGCGCGTCGGGGCAAAGGTGCCCGCCATGAAGCGCTTGTAGGAATTGATGTAGGGCGCCAGGAAATAGGTGATCTCGCGGGCATGCTCCAGTTGGCCGGCGAGGTACTGCTTCATCGTCGCCGACATTCCGTGGTCGCCCGCCTTGTCGAAGAAGAGCGGCGACTTGCCGTCCTTGGACCACAACGATTGGTGGACGTGGCAGGAGCTGCCGGCCATGCCGTAGTCCCACTTGGCCATGAAGGTGATGGCCTTGCCCAGTCCATACGCGATCTCCTTGGCGCCGTTCTTGATGATGGCGTGCCGGTCCGCCATCTCCAGCGCCTCCGCATACCTGACATTGATCTCCTCCTGGCCCGGGCCCCACTCGCCCTTGGAATTCTCGACCGGGATGCCGGCGCCTTGCAGGCCGTTGCGGAGGGCCCGCATCACGACCTCGTCCTTCGTCGTCTGCAGGATGTGATAATCCTCGATGTAGTGCCCGGCCGTTTTGAGGTTGCGGTAGCCCTTCTGGTGGGCGCTGTCGTAGCTGTCGTCGAAGAGGAAGAACTCGAGCTCCGACGCCACATAGGCCTTGAGCTTCATGGCCTCGAGGCGCCGGAGCTGCTTCTTGAGCATCGCTCGCGGCGAGTGGGGTACGTCCTCGTGGTGATGATCGACCACGTCGCAGATCACGAGTGCGGTGCCGGGGAGCCAAGGGACACGCCGCAGCGTCGCCATGTCGGGCTTGAGGGTGAAGTCTCCGTAGCCCAGTTCCCAGCTCGCGGCCTTGTATCCGGGCACCGGCTCCATCTCGATGTCGACGCCGAGGAGATAGTTGCAGCCGTGCGTCTCCTCGTGCCCGCTGTCGGCGAAGTACTCCGCGTGGAAGCGCTTGCCGACGAGCCGGCCCTGCAGGTCCACCATGGCGGCGATGACTGTGTCGATCGTGCCCGCAGCGATCTCCCGCTTCAGCTCCTCGAAGGTCAACATTCCGGCG
Source organism: uncultured Gemmatimonadales bacterium (assembly GCA_963844445.1). Classification (GTDB taxonomy): domain Bacteria; phylum Gemmatimonadota; class Gemmatimonadetes; order Gemmatimonadales; family GWC2-71-9; genus CAVVWJ01. The sequence goes on along the minus strand of CAWJOB010000001.1, from coordinate 1,266,162 downwards.
GCCATCCGACCTCCCCGTTGTCTAATGCCCACTCGTGTTGGTCCCGTTCAAGCTTTGGACGGTCACCAGCCTGGATCGGACGCCTTCCGCCGCGCGGCAGTCGAGGAGCTCGGCAATGGCCGGGTAGAAAGTCAGTGAATCCAGTAGAAGCACGTCAGCCGGTCGGCCCGCGTGATTCCCGGTTGCCCGGAATATGGGTCATCTCGCTGATCTTCGGCATGGCGCCGGACTAGTCCGGCCACCAGTTGCAGGCATAGGTCAGCCGCGAGTAGCGCCGCAACACCAACGAGTGCATCGATCAGCCTGGCGCCAGATCCCCTTGAGTGCCAGTCCCATACGCCAGCTACAACTGAAGCATCTTTATGGGGGAGTCCTATGCGAGGGTAAAATGAGCGCCAGATGAGGACGCTGTGAGAGGAAAGTGAGCCCAGCCGCTTAGCGTAGGGGCCAGACTCGCCTGCCTACAGGGCAGATCGCAGTCAGCAACCCTCACACCTGTTTCGGAGGTCACAATGTGGCTCAACCTTCCTCGTCTCGTGGGAGTCCTCTCCCCATTGCCGATCCTCATCGCCTGCGCTGCTGGCGCCCGCGATGCCAACGTGATCACCGCCCCGGAGCTCAGCCGTAGCGAGGCTCGGAATGCCTACGACGCGATCCGTCAGATCCGCCCCGAGATGCTCCGGACCCGGGACCCCGGCGCCGTCGTGTACTTCAAGGCCCGCCAGCCCCTTGTCGCCGTGGACAACACCCTCGTCGGAGGGATCGAGGTGCTACGAACCCTTCCTACCGGCAAGGTGGCCCGGATCGAATACGTCGACTCTTGGGTGGCGGCCAAGAGATATGGGACGGGATTCGGGAACGGAGTGATGCTCATCGAAACTCGGGCCGATTCGGAACCCGAATTCGCAGCTGGGGGGAGCAACTCCCGCTGAGAGCAAACTGCGCCCTGATGGGAGCCTGAGGCCGATCTTCAGGCGGGTGTGGGCCACGGAGCGAAAGCACTTGCGCCGAACGACGGGACGCTGCAGCAGCGCTCCCAGCATAGGCGAAGCCCGGCAACGACTTCGGTCGTGCCGGGCTTGATTGCCCCTCCTGGGCTCGAACCAGGACTCTCCTGAATGAGGGTCAGCAGCTCATCGAGGAGTCCTATTGGCTGCGCCGGGCGGTCGTAGTGGGCTTCACGTCACGCTGATCCGGAGCTGTAGCCGTTCGCACGGCCGCCCGGCCGGGGCTCGCCCGTCTCACGGCGGAGCCCCGCCCTTGAGCACCGAGTCCTGCGGGGATAGCGCCCGCCGCTGCATGCCAGCCACATCGGACTCCATGCGCCTCAATAAGGCGCGGAAGCGAAGTTCATCCCGGAGCCCCGTGAAGAAGGGATCCCGACGCGTGATCCGGTAGTCTCTCCACCCAGCCTCGTACCCCCGCTCCAGCCAGTCCAGCGCTGCCGCGGTCTCCCCCCGAATGGCATGAATCGCCGCGATCTCCATGGGTCGATCGGGATTGCCGTGGCCTCGAGCGAGATCGGCGCTGTCGGCGGCGAGCGCCTGGTTCCAGAGTGTGGCGGCCCGCGCCTGCTGCCCGCGTCGGTGCAGTACGAGGCCGAGGAGCGCCCCGAACGACTCCGGGAACGTCCAGATCGTCGGACGGGCGGTCGGTTGATCGGCCACCAACGGTATCAGGAGCGTCTCGGCGTCCAAGGCGCCGGTCAGCGCGGCCAGCTCGGCGAGATGCCCCTTCCCCTCATCGTTGCCAGGCTGGTCCGCCATGATCCGTCGCATGCGTTCGAGGGCCTGCTGCTCACGTCCCTGCAGCACCTCGAGCCAGGACAGCTGGATCTGCAGGCGGACGACGTCCGGCCAGTCCCGCTCGCCCCGGAGCAGCCACTGCTCGGTCGCCTGGTCGTCGGCGAGGCGGAGGAGCGGGATCGCCAGATGATGGAAGGTGAGAAACTGATGACCCATGAGCGGTACGGCGCGGCGAGCCCAGTAGTAAGACTCGTCGTATCGGCCAAGCGTCGACTCGAGCTCCGACAGGTCCACCATCGCCCCCGACAGGTTCGGGTCGAGCTCCAGCGCCTTCAGGTACGACAACCGCGCTTCGGTGAGTCGCCCCTGCGAGACATGAAGAGTGGCGAGAAAATACCGCCCGGTCGGGAGATCGGGCTGCAGCGCGATCGCCCGCTGCACGGCCACCATACCCGAGTCGAGATAGGCAGGACTCGCATAGGCGCCCAGAAACATGAAGCGGCGCGCGAGCCAGGCGTGGGCAGCGGCGAATTCGGGGTCTAGCGCGATGGCCTGCCGGAGCAGCTCAATCCCGGCCAGGTTCTCCGTGCGCCTGTACTTGGTCAGTGCGAGCGCTCGGCGAAACAGCTCGTAGGCTGCGAGGTTGCTGGTCGGCGCACGCTCCAGGCGACGTTCTTCCTCGGGGCTCAGCGTCGCCTCCAGGGCTTCCGCTATGCGGCGTGCGACCTCGCTCTGTACGGCGAAGACGTCGGTGAGATCGCGGTCGTACTGGTCCGACCAGATCGTCCGGCCGCTCTTGGTCTCGGTCAGGCGGACTCCTACCCGGACCCGCTCCCGTGCGACTCGCACGCTGCCCTCCACCACGTTCCTCACCCCGAGCTCTCGATCCATCCGGGGAAGCCGGTCGGGAAGTCCGAGGTAGGGTTCGGTCGCGCTGGCGCTCACCACCCGCAGGGCTGACAGCTTCGAGAGCTGACCCGCGATCTCCTCGGTCATTCCGGCGCTGAAGTACCGCTGGCCGGTGTCGCCGCCGATCGTCTCGAAAGGCAGCACCGCGAGCAGGCCGCTGGTGTCCTGGCCGGGGTGAGCGGCGGTCATCCCGGCAGTCCTGTTCGCGGGGCGGGTGAACGTCAAGACGGCGCCGGCGACGATTCCGACCCCGGCCACGAGCGCTGCCGCAGCCTTGACCCATCCCGGCACCCGCTTCGGCCCGATCGCCGAAACCGGCGTGGTCTGCGTCGGGGTGACCGCGCCGCTGGGCGATGCGAGCGGCTCGAGCTGGGTCAGCAGCTCCTCGGCCGTCTGGTAGCGATCAGCCGGACGCTTCTCGAGGCATTTCATGACCACGGCGGTGAGGGCGGGGGGCACGGCGGGTCGACGGGAGGACACCGGCTCCGGCGCGCGGGTCATGTGGGCAGCCAGGACCTCCTGGCTGCTCCCCCCGCTGAATGGAGGGTGACCGGTGAGCAGCTCGTACGCCAGCGTGCCCACCGCGTAGATGTCCACTCGATGGTCGAGGTGCGGATCGGCGGCGGCCTGCTCGGGCGCCATGTACGCCGGGGTGCCCAGGGCGACGCCCGCGCTGGTGAGCTGGTGCCTGCCGGTAGCCTCGCTCACCGCCTTGGCCACGCCGAAATCCATGACCATGGCGTGGCGGCCGGAGAGCATCACGTTGTCCGGCTTGATATCGCGGTGCACGATACCAGCCGCGTGCGCCGCGGCGAGTGCGTCGACCACCTCCAGCAGGATTCTGACCGCCTGGTCCACCGGAAGCTCACCGGTGCGAGCCACTCGCTCGCGCAGCGACTCTCCCGCGACATACGGCATGACGTAGAAGTAGAAACCCCCGGCCTCACCGGAGTCGAGCAGCGGCAGGATGTGCGGGTGCTGCAGCCGCGCCGCGACGTCGATCTCGTGGAAGAATCGGTCGCTGCCGAGGGTAGCGGCCAGCTCGGGCCGAAGCACCTTGACAGCAACCCGGCGACGGTGCCGGACGTCCTCGGCCAGGTAGACGGTGGCCATTCCGCCGCGGCCGAGCTCGCGCTCGAGCACGTAGCGGTCCCGCAGAGCATCGGCTAATGAGGAAGTGATACCCGTAGAGAACTGCCTGGCCAGGGTTGACTTAGAATGTGTCGTGGACGACTGAGGATTGCCAGCAACCGAGGCGGTGGCGGCAGATACTTGCCGCGTCACAATGGCGTGCACTGCCTCCGAGCGATGGAGGTTTCGTGGCAGTCTCCCGACTCATCACACGAGGCAAAATGGAACGGAAGATTGGGCGGCGCTCCGGGCTTGAGGGCCGGCGGCTGAAGGGGTCCCGAAACTCTTCGGAGGATTTGCAAGTCGTGAGGTCTACCGCTCTCACCGGAGTCCCAATGTTACGCCTGATCGACCTCGCTCCCTTCACTCTTATTGCCGCCTTACTACTGGTTCCGGGCGCCGCCGATGGCTCGCAGGCGTCTCCCGACACGTCGGCGGCCTCCGCCCGCAAGGCCTTTGACTTCTTGATCGGCACCTGGACGGTGGAGTCGATCACCGACTCGGGTGGGAAGACCACGCCTGCCCGGGGCGAGATCTACCGGTTCGAGAAGCAGCTCGGCGGCGTCCTGCTCGTCGGAAACTGGCACTTCAACCGGGGCACAACGGTCCAGCCGGACTTTGTCGATGCGGTCTATTACTCCGGCTTCGACAACACCCGGCGGATGTGGACCTTCTATTACGTCAGTCCCCAGTCGGCGCAGTACTGGCCCGGGCAGATAGACGAAGGGCGCTGGTACTTCTTCAACGAATTCACCATTGAGGGCCGAGTGACATTGCAGCGTCAGTCGTGGGAGCGTGTGGACGAGAGGACGGTGCACCGCGTGATCGAGAACTCGACGGACCGGGGAGGCACGTGGAAGCGGTGGACATGGGTGCTGCGTCGATCGTGACCGATCGCGGTCGGGATCCAGTTGTTCTCCTAGCCGGTCGGCGGCGCCTTCGGCCCGCAATAGATGTCCACCGAGCCGTCCTCGTTCGTGCGCAGGTCCATGCGCGAGGAGCGATCGGCAGGGGACGGATCCTAGCTCACCAGCACGAGACCCATCGCGACATCTCTTCTCCTGACCCGCTCGATGGCTTCGTTCACTCGTGCGAGCGGCATGACATCGACGATAGCCGCGATGCCATGCCTCGACGAGAACGCGAGCATCTGCGTTGTATCCGCACGACTCCCTATGTAGTTCCCATAGATGGATCGCCGAGAATTGTTCAATAGCCCGCCGCTCAGCGACAGCTGCTTCAACGGCGACGCCACCAGGCAGAGCTGGCCCTGTGGCGTCAGCATTCTCACAAAGGAGTCAATGTCGAAGGCGACATTGAGCGTCGAGAGGATGAAGTCGAACTCCCCCTGGTACTCGGTCAGGCGCTCCGCGTCCGAGCTGTCCGCGAAAGCGCCTCCCAGCCGCTCGATCAGCGCGCTCTTGGCTGGTGAATGCGAAAACGCCGTCACGCGGTGCCCCATCTTGTGGAGGAACTGTATGGCCAGGTGACCGAGCCCTCCGGCGCCCAGCACCGCCACTCGAGAACCGTCGGCCAGTCCGGCCCGAAGAATGCCTGCGTATACGGTCAGGCCGGACGAGAGCAGAGGAGTTGATGTGGCCGAATCGAGCTGCGGCGGGAGCCGGAAGGCGAACCGAGCATCGACAATGATGCGTTCGGCCAGGCCGCCGTAACGGTCGACGGCGATGACCTTCTGACTGGCACAGAGTTGCTCGGTGCCCCGCTTGCAGAAGGAGCAGTCGAAACACGCCTCCTGCTGGTACCCGATACCGACGCGATCGCCGGTGTGCAGGTCGGCGACCTCGGAACCGGCCTCTTCGACGATTCCAACGATCTCGTGGCCGGGAACCAGCGGATACCGCGCGTCACCCCAATCATCATCGATGAACTGGATGTCGCCCCTCGCGAGGCTACGATGCGTGATCCTCACCAGGACGTCACGGCCGCCGAGAGCCCTCTCATACAGGAAGGGCTCCGCCGCGCCGCCTTTCTCTCTGATCGCGTATGCTCTGATCTGCATCATTCGCTCGGGTTTCATTGCCCGTGATGGAGGGAAACGTCTTCGTCAGCGACGGCGCGCGAGCCGTAACTCTTGCCGGCGTCTCTTTACATTCCTAAAATAGCAGAACGTCGTTCGCATCCTGATCCCCATTTCGCGCAACCATGAACAGGCCCCGGCCTGCCGTCGAGGAGTTAGTCCCAACACGAGGATACGCATGCGCCGTAGGGAGTTTCTAACAATCTCGGCGGGCGCCATTGGTGCCACCGCCCTGTACATCCTGGCTCGCGAGTCCGGCCCACTTGAGTGGCGGGGTGCCAACGTTGTCGTACCGCTGCGCTTCTTCACTGCTAAAGAGGCTCGCGTAGTCAGCGCAGCCTGCGAGAGCATTTTTCCCCGCGATGCGAGTGGCCCGGGTGCTATGGATGCGGGCGTAGTCATCTATATCGATCGGCAACTCGCTGGTCCCTACGGGCGCGACAAGTATCGTTACGTGAAGCCGCCCTTTGTCACGTCGGTCCCCGAGCACGGATACCAAGGGAAAGAAAACCCGCGCCAGATCTACCGCGTAGGTATCCGCGACCTCGGCAATTTCGGCACGCTTTCCACTGAGGAGCAGATTCGCAAACTGAAGGAAATCGAGACTTCCAGTTTCTTCCAGCTGCTGCGTCGCCACACGATCGAAGGCCTGTTCTGCGATCCAATGCATGGGGGTAACATCGGCCTGGTCGGCTGGGCGCTCATCGGCTACCCGGGCCCGCAGTGGAGCTATCGCGCAGACATCGATCAGCACTTTGGGCAGGCTTGGCGCCCCCAGGCAACGACGGTCGAGCAACTCATGGGACGCGTTCCGCCGCTCTTGGAAGATGAAAGCGACTGATGCAATGATGACGCGTCTCAAACCGGTGGACATTGTCATTATTGGCGGCGGTTTCACCGGACTTACCATGGCGAAGGAGCTGAGTACGCGCACGAACCTGACAGTGCTGGTTCTCGAGCGCGGCAGGCAGCGAACGCCGATGGAGTATGCAGCCGGCATGGACCATATCGACTTCGCGGCGCGCTTTCGGATGATGCAGAGCATCGCGGATGAAACCGTCACACACCGACACACTATTCGCGATCGGTCGGTGCCGGTGCGACAGTACGGATCGTTCCTGCCGGGAACCGGCGTGGGTGGAGCGGGAGAGCATTGGGCAGGACATTCGTATCGCTTCACGCCCGAGTTCTTCAGACTTCGCGGCCACCTCCGTGAGCGTTTCGGCGCCGCACGGTTACCCGCAACGCTGGCAGTGCAGGATTGGGGTGTGACATATGACGAGCTCGAGCCGCATTACTGGCGCGCTGAGCGAATGTTGGGAGTGGGCGGAAAAGCTGGCAATTTGCGCGGACGAATCGTCGATGGAGGGGATCCGTTCGAGGGTCCGCGCCAGCAGGAATTTCCGCTGCCGCCGTGCAAAAGCTCGTATTTCTCTGCGCTCTTCTCCGACGCCACGCGTGAGCTCGGCTTCCACCCGTCCGTTACTCCATCAGCGCTGCTCAGCGAGGCTTACACCAATCCCGATGGTATCGCGCGACCCGGCTGCGAGTATTGTGGCTACTGCTCCGGCTTCGGCTGCATGGTCGGTGCAAAAGCGCAGCCCACCAATACCATTCTACCCGTGCTGCAAGACCGACCTGGCTTCGAGTTGCGTACGATGAGCTGGGCACGTCGTGTGCTGCACAAGAACGGCCGCGTGACGGGCGTGCGCTACTCCGATGACAAAGGGAACGACGTCTTTCAGCCTGCCGCCATCGTCGTGCTGGCGTCCTGGACACTCAATAATGTGCGCCTGCTCCTGCTGTCCAAGATTGGCACGCCGTACAACGCGGTTGCGGGAGAAGGCACTCTGGGCAGGAACCTCACACATCAGGTACAGAGTGGCACGCGCGTATTCTTCGATAAACCGCTCAACGCATTCATGGGCTCGGGCGCGGTGTGTACGCGCATTTCGGATTGTGACGGTGACCGCAGCCTGACGGGCGACGAGGGAGTCCTGCGGCTCGGCGCAATTCAGGCAGCGTCGCAGGGAGATCGGCCGATCGACACCTTCGGCATCATGCCGCGCGGCACCGTGAGCGCCAATTGGGGATCTGAGTGGAAAGCAGCGGCGATCAATTGGTATGATCGAACCGCCGTGATCGGCTTCGCCGGCGAACACCTGGCGTGGCGCCAAAACTTCATGGATCTGGACCCGACGTACACCGACAAGTTCGGCGATCCATTGCTGCGCTTCACACTCGATTGGACGGAACACGAGCACCGACAACGCGAGATTGCAGACGAGCGCGCACGCCTGATCGCCAGGGCAATGGGTGCTGTGCCCGAAGAGACGCGGCCATCACGCGCGCGCTACGACGTTACCCGATATCAGACGACGCACATTCAGGGTGGCGCAATCATGGGGGACTTGCCGCGCACGAGTGTCGTGAACCAATACTTGCAGCACTGGGACATTCCTGACGTGTGGGTTATCGGAGCATCGGCTTTCCCACAGAATCCTTCGCACAATCCCACACTCACCGCGCTCGCGCTGACCACCTGGGCGGCAGATGCGCTGATAGAGCGATATCTCAAGAATCCCGGGAAGTCAGTGGCGTAGCGAGGATCGGGCGATCACGGGTCCGCTCGCCTCGCGCATCGAGGCAACCGTGCTGGCCTGATGGAGGTAGGCTGAGCAGGAGAAACTACCGCAAGACTACGGCATCTGCATGGCCACGTGTCGCTCCCGCTCGGCTGGCGCGGTTCGGATCGGCAAGGCGCCGCGCGGGTGATCGGAACCGAGCGCTACGCCTGGCAAGACGAGGTCGGGTGGCGTTTGGCCTTCTTGCTCAGGAACTGCATGGCTGAGTAGATGTCGGGGGCCGAGAAGTACGCCGCATCGTACCTCCAGGAAATGAAAGCGCAGGCGTACGGACTGCCCAGGAGCACCGAGCCAAAGGTCTTCACCTGACTCGCGGTCAGACTCGTCTGGTTGGAACCGCCCTTAAGGACGTTGAGCCCCACGATAAGACCCAGCCCTTCGGACTGAGCCGCCGCCACGTTGTTGGCGAGATAGGTGTTGATCTCGCCCTTGCGCAGGACATACTGCGCCCATCCGGCGTCGAGATACACGTACTGTCCCGCATAGGCTTGCAGCCAGGTCGGCTCCGTCCGGACGACGGTCGGGAGTGTAGGCCAGATCGACTTGCTGTACTCCGCCATGGCCTCGACCGTCTGCTGCGCGATGGACTGCCCGCCCCAGCACATCGAGCAGTCAGGCTCGTCAACCAGATAGTTTCCGATCATCGTGCCGTCGCTGACGTAGGAGCTGAAATCCACATTGCGGTAGCGGTCCACCCGCGCCTTCCACAGGTCAAGGTTGAAGGTCCCGTCCGCGTTGGTGTAATTCGGCGCGCCGCCGACGAAGGTCACCACGACCCGCGCACCTGCGCTGCGAATGACCGCGAGGCGGGACAGCAGCGAGTCCGGCGCCCCCGGGTTCAGGTGTCCGCCCGTGTAGGTGCTTCCGTACAGAGTGAGCGGCGGGGCGAAGGTGCCGAAGGGAATCCCGGAACCACCCGCGGAAGCGACGGCCACGGTTGCGGCGGACGCGGTAACCGAGCTGTCTCCGGTGAGGTGATCCGTGCCGCTGCAGCCGATGTGAACGAACCAAAGAACAGCGACCAGCGGTGCTCCCAGTCCGGAGCTCCTCCCGGCATCATGGCGACAGGGTAACATACAGACGGGCTCCTTACACGGCAGGGACGGCGGTAGCGAATCCAGCGCGCTCGCGGCGCTGCTGGCTGGGCTAGGGCTTGTTGCTTTTTGGGGGAGAGGCAGGTTGCCGTCGCGCAATGTGGAGCAGTGGAACCGTCGAGGCAAGGTCCGAAATGCCCAGCGTTGTTCACGCTGGTCATTGCCCCTCCTGGGTTCGAACCAGGACTCTTCGGATCCAGAGGGGCTGGTATCAGCCGCCAAATTCCGGCAACTTGCGGCGTTTACGCGACCTCGTGTCACCCGCCCTAGTCCTTCATCCGATGGCGCGTCTTCTCGCGCAGACCTACAGTCACGACATGTCGTGGAATTCGTAAAGCCCGCTCGATAGATGCCGGCCCACGCAGGGGCTTAGAAAGAGTCAGAATGTCAAACCACTTTACTGGCCTAAAGTTAGGTCCTCCTCTTGGGGACCCAAGACTCGACCTCACCGACCTCTACGCCTTCCAAGCGCCCGCAGACCCTACGAGGACCGTGTTGATCCTCAATTGCAACACGTTCGCCGAGGCGGCCGACTTCCATCCCGACGCTGTATACCGGATCAACATAGACAACGACGGAGACGCTGAGACGGACGTTGCACTCAGTTTCATCTTCTCCAAGTCTCAGGGGGGTCGCCAGAGTGCAGCCGCCTACTTGGCAGCGGGGCCGGAGGCCCGCTCAGCAGAGGCCGCCGGCAAGCGGATTATCACCGACGCCGAGGTCTCCTTCGGACCCAACCCCAACATCGTCAAGGCCGGCCCCTATACATTCTTTGCCGGGCTTCGCAGCGACGCCTTCTTCGTCGACTTTGAAGGAATCCTGAAGCTTTTCGACCACGAGGGCGGAAGGAACTTCACCTCACATCCTAATCTGGGAGACAAGTCCCCGTGGACTGGTCAAGATCAGCTTGCCAACGAGAATGTATTCAGCATAGCGCTGGAACTACCTACGAGCGTGCTCCGCGCTAAGCCTGAGGTCCGCATCTGGGGGCGATGCAGCGTACGTCGCGATGGCCAGCTCATCCATACCGATCGGGACGGCCATCCGACGGTCGCGAGCTTTTTCAACACGGACGAAACCAAGGAGGAATACAATCGGACTGAGCCGGTTCACGACCGGGAGCGCTTCCTCGATCAGTTCGTTCATGTGCTAGGCCACACTGGAAATTACACCAGGGAAGAAGCTATCGCCGCGATCGACGCCGAGAAGCTCCTGCCTGACATGATGAGTTACAACCCCTCTAAACCCGCCGGGTATCCGAACGGTCGCGTTTTGACCGACCACGTCGTAGCGCATCGCCTGGCCTTCATCTCCAAGGGGGAGATTCCGCCCGACGGGCTTGAGCCTCACCCCGATCTGCTCCAGGATTTTCCGTACCTCGGCACACCGCACCCAGACTAACTCAAACACCCCGCAGAAGGAGAAGCCCGGCACGACGGAAGTCGTTGCCGGGCTTCATTGCCCTTCCTGGGCTCGAACCAGGACTCTCCTGATCCAGAGGGGCCACTATAACCAGCAGAACTCCAGCAACTTGCTACCAATTACGCGAGTTCGTGTCACCCGATGCTGCAGTTTGCTGGGGTTCAGTCGTCGATCAGCTGTGCGCCTTGATCGATCCTTCGATGACTTCAGGCTTTTGTCTCAGCAGTTGCGCCATATGCGTGCGCACGAACTCGGCCGCGAGAGCCACCGACTCGTCCGCACCGTCCTTGTCCTTGAAGACGCCGAATGAGGCGCCCTCACCATTCCCGGTATCCAGCCAGTAGTAGCGATCAAAGCCCTTGGCCTTGCGGATGATCGGCACGAACTGTTCCTGGATGAGCCGATCGACCTCGGCACTGTCCTTCTTGTCGAAGTGGTAATGGCGGATGACGGCAAACATGGGACCTCCTTTCGCGAGGTGACCTTGTGGTACATGACAGCTTATCGTGCCATCGGGCGGATCGCGAGCCCGCCCCAGCAAATGAGAGGGAACGCAAGGCCGCCTAGGCCCTGTCGTGGCGGTCGCGCACTGGAGAATTGCCGCCTAAGAGGATGCGCTTGAGCTGCGGGCGCGGGCCTCAAAGGCGCTCCGGCCGCTGATAGGCCTACATACGTTGAGCAGGCACACAAATGGAATCTATTCCATACCTGGTTGGCGCGCCCGCCAGCTCCAAGCGCTGGTTAGGCGGCCACGTTTACTCAGCGCGGAGCGCGAGCACGGGGTCGATGCGCGTGGTGAACTGCGCTGGGAGCCGGCCGCCTGGGATGCTGGTTGGCACCCTCGTCAAACCCCTGGTGGGCGAAAAGAGTTCTTCCTGGGCAGGTGAGTCGATTTCCGTTACCCCCGAACGACGTATGGCTAGAGCAGGCCACCAGGGCCGCTCCCAACCATAGAGGAGGTCCTATGCGGGTCATGGTGATCGTGAAGGCGACCAAGGAGTCGGAAGCGGAGTCGCATCCCCTCGAGATGGAAGGGGCCGAGGAGATGTTCGAGCAGATGGGGAGGTTCAACGAGGAGCTGATCAAGGCGGGGATCATGCTCGTCGGTGACGGGCTCAAGCCGAGCAAGTTCGGGAAGCGGGTCCACTTCAATGGGACCAAGCGGTCAGTGACCGACGGCCCCTTCGCCGAGGCGAAGGAGCTGGTGGCGGGGTTCTGGATCTGGCAGGTCCGGTCGATGGAAGAGGCGATCGAGTGGGCCAAGCGGTGCCCCAACCCGATGCCGGGTCCGAGCGACCTCGAGATCCGCCCGATCTGGGAGTCGGAGGACTTCGGCCCCGAGATCGCGGCGGGGGTGAACGAGCTTCGCGCCAAGATCGCGAAGAACACCAAGTAGGACGGAGCCCCCGATGTGCGTGATGCTCGTCGTGGATCAGTTCCACACGCCGGCGTAGTCCCTACAACTGCCGCTCCGCCAGCTCGCGGAAGGCGTCGGGAACGGAGCGGCGGGCGTCGAGGGCGACCGAGGCGTAGCCGACGGATTCCCAGCCGAAACGGTCACGGATCGCGTCGATGGCGCGGTCGGCGAGGAGGCGCGCCATCCCTTTCCTAGCGCCCGGGCGCCGCGCCTCGTCGGCGAGGCCGAGCGGCAGATCGAGCTGCACCACCGCCTGCTCCTCGATATGCGATACCGAGATGGCAAGCAGAGAGATCGCGCGTTCTTCGGGATGGCTCCTGAGGACGGCTCGCACCAGGTCTTCGGCGATCTCCGCGAGGATTGCAGTCGCGGCGACGGGTTGCGGCAGCGTCACGGCGTGGGTAACCGAGCGGAGGTCGCCGAAGCGCACCCGCACCGTCACGGTCCGCCCGGACTTGCCCTTCGCCCGCAGGCGCGAGCCGACCCGGTCGGCAAGGTGGCGGAGCGCCGGGCGGATGACCGGGTCCTCGACGGGCCTTCGGCCGAGCGCCGATTGCGCTCCGACCGAGTGGGCGCGGACATGGGTCCGGATGGCGCGAGGATCGCGGTTCCAGGCGAGGGCGGCCAGCCTCTCGCCCGCGGCACGGCCGAGAAGCCGGGCAATCGCGCCTGGGGAGCTCTTCGCCAGGTCGCCGATGGTAGCGATGCCGCTTTCGGCGAGTCGCGCCCTGGTCGCCGGGCCGACGCCCCACATCATCTCCACCGGCAAATCATGGAGGAAGGCGAGCTCGGTCCCCGGGTCGACGACAACCAGCCCGTCGGGCTTGGCGACCTGCGAGGCGATCTTGGCGAGGTGCTTTGTGCTGGCGACGCCGACGGAGATGGGAAGGGCCAGTTCGTCGCGCACGCGTCGGCGGATCGCTGCGGCGATCTCGGCCGGCGTGCCGAAGAGGTGCGTGCAGCCTGCGACGTCGGCGAAAGCCTCGTCGATCGAGATCCGCTCGACCAACGGCGTGAAGTCGCCGAGTACCCTGATCGCGGCGTCGCCGAGCCGTTGGTACTCCTTGAAGTGCCCGCCGACGAAGACCAGGTCGGGGCAAAGCGCTCGCGCCCGCCGACCCGGCATGCCGCCGTGGACGCCGAAGGCCTTCGCTTCATAGGACGCCGCGAGCACCACGCCGCCCCCTACCGCGATCGGCTTCCCCTTGAGGGACGGATCGAGCATCTGTTCGACCGAGGCGTAGAACGCGTCCAGGTCCGCGTGAAGGATTGTGGCAGTGTCCATGGCGAGGCGGGCCCGCGGCGGGCGTGTGGCGTGCTGGGTGATGATGAGTCTACAAGAGAACATAAGAAGAACATGACTGGCGGCTGTCAAGCGTCGGGCTCACCACGATGGCTCAGGGGTCTAGCGTCAGGAAGTCACGCGACAGTGCGACAGGGTGACCGACCTGGAGCTTCCCGGCGCTACATCTCGACCGATGCGAGAGCCTGAGGCATCTTGTATGCTTTGGTGACCTATTCCCGTGCTCCCGCAACATCATTCTGGCAGCTCGCCTGCGGGCTCAACGGCATCCCAGTGACAGCACAAAATGGAGGCCACTGCCATGCAAGATGGCATGGGTCGCTGTGAAGCCTTCAGCGATGGCATCTTCGCGATCGCGGCGACCTTGCTCGTCCTCGAGCTCCGGCTTCCGCATGCCGACGTCGAGGGGAGCCTGTGGGATGGATTGGTGCCGCTCTGGCCGTCCTACCTTGCGTTTGCATTGAGCTTTTTCGTGATACTGGTCACCTGGGTCAGCCATCACGATCTGATGCGGCTGGTTCGTGGGACCTCGCGCCTCTTTCTGATGGCGAACGGATTTGTCCTGTTCTATGTGGCGTACGTGCCGTTCCCCACCGCCGTGCTGGCCGCTAACCTTGCCGGACCGAACATCCGCCCGGCAGTCGCCTTCTACTGTGGCACGTTCGTCCTGGGCAGTGTCGCCGTGAACCTGCTGATTGCCGCAATCGTGCGCGACCGATTATTTCGGCCGGAGGTCGATGAGCGGGCGGTCGCCCGCGCCCGCCGGGCAATTCGGGTGGGCTTCTTGGTCAATGTCGCCGCGACAGCGGTGGCGCTGGTGCTGCCGTGGGTCGCGCTGGCGCTTAGTGTCGCCGTGCGGCTCTACTGGCTCCGTCTCCGCTATGACTCGGCGCCAACAGCCCTCAGACACCCCGCTCCGCTTAGCCCGTAGCCGGGGGCAAGCGGACCCATGCTCACGACAGGGATCCAAGCTCGTACTCGTAGAGGAGCACAAGCCAAACGTACCGAGGGTGCGGGAGACCGGATTGTGCCACCTATCATGCTGTGGCGTGATTGACCAGTTCCGACACTTAGGCACACAATGCGCACACAAACCCCGCACTCACGAGCGAAAATAAGCTAGGGCGCAAATCATAATGCATTGCGCCCTATCTAGTTGCCCCTCCTGGGCTCGAACCAGGACTCTCCTGATCCAGAGTCGGTACCGCCGGGGCAGCGGTTCCGGCCAAGTTGCCCGGAATCGGTCACTTACCGAGCATCGGTGTCCGCTTCCCTGCCCCAAATGCCCGGTTCTGCCTGGAGAAACTGTAGCAGAAACGGTAGCAGTCGGCGGCGGACTCTGGCTCAAGAACGACTCCCGGTATAGCCTAGAAGCTACCCCACTCCGCTAGGTCGCTCTGAGCGAGACCCCAGAAAGTCTCAAGGTCGCCCTGGCCGACCACTACGTACTCGAGCGCGAGCTCGGCCGTGGCGGCATGGCCACGGTCTATCTCGCCCGCGATCTCCGGCACGACCGTCCGGTCGCCCTGAAGGTCCTCCATCCCGAGCTGGCGCACGCGCTGGGCCCCGAGCGGTTCATCCGGGAGATCAGGCTCGCCGCCCGGCTCGACCACCCGCACATCCTCTCGGTTCACGACTCCGGTGAGACGGCCGGCCGGCTCTGGTTCACCATGCCCTACGTGGAGGGCGAGTCGCTCCGGAGCCGCCTGGCACGCGAGCCCCAGCTCCCGCTGGCGGACGCGCTCCGGATCACCCGGGCGGTGGCCGACGCGCTGGGATATGCCCAACAGCAGGGCATCATCCATCGCGACGTCAAGCCGGAGAACATCCTGCTCCAAGGGGAGCGATGCGTGCTCGCCGACTTCGGCGTCGCCCGCGCCGTGGACGCCGCCGGCGAGCGCCTGACGGAGACCGGCTTCGCGCTGGGCACGCCCGCCTACATGAGTCCGGAGCAGGCCGCGGCCGACCGCCATCTCGACCCTCGCAGCGACATCTACTCGCTCGGGTGCGTGGTGTACGAGATGCTCGCGGGCGAGCCGCCGTTCACCGGGCGGACGGCCCAGGCCCTCATCGCCCGTCGGCTGACGGATCCCGTGCCCGACCTCTGCACGGTGCGTGACGTCCCCCGGCAGGTCGAGCGCGTCATCCGGCAGGCACTGGCGCGCGCACCGGCGGACCGGTTCCCGGACGCGCCGGCCTTCGCGCGGGCCCTGGAGGCCGCGGCGAGCGCGCCCCGCGCGGCTGTGAGCCCCACCGTTCGACGAGGTCTGCTGGCCGCGGCGGCGGTGCTGCTGGTCGCGCTCGCCGGCGCCGGGCTCTGGCTTCGCACTCGGCCTCCTGCCGAAGCCGCGCGCGACGCCGACCTGCTCGCGGTTGCCCCGTTCGAGGTGCTGGAGCCGTCACTCCAGGTCTGGCGGGAGGGCATGGGCGACGTGCTCTCCCGCACGCTCGACGGGGCGGGCCCGATCCGCACGGTGTCACCGAGCGTGGTGCTCCGGCGCTGGAGCGGCCGGGCCGATCGGACATCCGCCGAGGAGCTAGGGCGCCGCACGGGCGCGGGGTTGGTCCTCTACGGCGCGGTGGCGCCGCGGGGGCGGGACTCGGTCACGCTCCGCGCCGCCCTGCTCGATCGCGTCGGCGGAATGGCAAAGACGGATATCGAGGTCTCGGGCGAGGCGGCCCGAATCGACGAGCTCGCCGACTCGCTCGGCATCCGGGCGCTGCGAGTGCTCTCGTCCAGCCGGGCGATCGGCTCGGTCCGCCGGACGTCGATCGGCTCGACGTCGCTGCCCGCGCTGAAGGCGTTCCTCCAGGGTGAACAGTTCTACCGGCGGGGGCAGTGGGACTCGGCGCTCACCCGGTACGACCAGGCGATCGCCGCCGACAGCACGTTTGCGCTGGCGCTGACCCAGATGGACGCGGTGCTCGGCTGGTACCCGCCGACGTCAGGCGCATATCGGCCACAAGAGGAGTACCGGCGGCGCGCGATCCTCCACAACCACGGGCTTCCCCCGCGGGATAGTCTCCTGATCGTCGCCGACTCCTTCGAACTCGCGGCGAAAGACATGACGGAGCCGGAGGAGTATGCCCGCATGAAATTCCGCGCGGTAGCGGCAGTGGAGGAGGTGGTCCGCCGCTACCCGGAGGATCCCAAGACCTGGTATTTGCTCGGGGAATGGCGCTTGGTGGCGCACAACGCGTGGCCTATCGCGGTCCCGCCGGCCGTGTCGCTCGAGGCCTTCGCCCGGGCGATCACGCTGGATCCGGGCTTCGGCCCGGCCTACGAGCATATGCCGGCACTGTACCTGGCCCTGGGTCGGCCTGACGAGGCCCGGCGGGCCGCGGCTACCTACCTGGCCCTCGACTCGACCGCTCAGTACCGATCCGAAATCCGCCTGGCGGCGCTGTTGCTTGACTCGAGTGCGACCGCCAGGGCCGAGGCGGAGCGGATGCTCGACACGGCATCAGTCCACACCGTGTGGGGCGCTGCGATGAACCAGAACCTCGTGTCCTGGCCCGACACGGCCGAGACCGCGATCCGGCTGCTGCGGCGCCTCGGCGAGCCGGGCCGAGGCGCCGGTGGAAGCGTTCCGTGGGTCCTCGACTCGGTCTCGTGGCCGAAGTACCTGGCTCACGCGCTCGCGTTCCGCGGCCACCTGCGCGAGGCCTTCGCGGTAAATGAGCGCCTGCTGCGCCAGCCGTCCGCCTCGCCGTGGAGCCTTTGGTTCGACACGTTTCACGACCTCAGCCTGCTCGGAATCGTACCGGACTCGCTGGCCCGCGCCACCTACGGACGCTCCCTGGAGTCCGCCGCCGGCTGGGCCGACGAGTTCCCGCCACGTCACTTGAGGGGACTGCCGTGGTGGCTGTCGCGTGGCGACACGGTGGCCCTGGCACGCTTCGCTGCCCGCGCGGCTCGCGCGGGGCGGGCACCTCCTACCCCGCGCGCGGCCCTGCGGGCTCCGCTGCTCGGAAAGACGAGCATCGCGTTCCTCGATCTGGCGCGGGGCGATTCCACAGCGGCGATTCGGAAGCTGAGCGCGATCCCCGACACGCTCTGCCTGGCGGACGGCGCCGGCACCTGCTTCCACCTGAACCTGACGCTGGCGCGGCTCCTGGCGGCTCGCGGTGAGGACCGGCAGGCCGGCGCGTTGCTGGACCGCTGGCGGTGGAGCGGGGACGGCACGCCATCGTTCGTCCTCGCTACGCTCGAGCTCGGCCGGATCGCTGAACGGCTTGGCGAGCAGCAGAAGGCGGCCGAGTGCTTTGGTTTTGTGGTGGCGGCTTGGCACCGAGCAGATCGGGAGCTGCTGCCCTACGTGGCGGAAGCGCGGGAAGGGCTCGCGCGACTCAGTGTGGAGTGAGGCCGCGGAAACGCTCACTTACCACGCATCGGTGCCCGCTTCTCTGCCCTGAAATGCCCGTTAAGAAACCGTAGCAGAAACGGTAGTAGCCGGCGAGTCGCGAGCTTAAGCAGGAACGTAGGCCAACCTGATCACATCCTCGCCAATCCGATCATTAGCCATAAGGCGGAGCGGCGGCCGGGGTCCGGCGAAATATGGCTTGCCGTGACCAAGCACGACGGGGTGCAGGTAGATTCGATACTCATCGATCAGGCCAAGTTCGGTGAGGCTTTGCGCCAAGTCCGGGCCAGCAACTTCGATCTCCCCGTCGCGCTCGGCCTTCAGCTCGCGGATCGCGCCCTCAAGATCATCCTCAACAAGCCTGGCGTTGGGGCCGACCGACTTCAACGAGCGTGAAACGACCCATTTCGGTTGCTTCCGCCACGCCGCCGCGAAGGCGTGTTCCTCTGCATCCCATTCAGGATGATCGTCGTCCCAGTAACGCATGACCTCATACATTTGGCGACCGTAGACACTGCCCGCCTGCCCCTGAGCCTCCTCGATGAAGTGGCGGAAGAGCGTGGGGCTTGGCGCAAACGCCATATGGTCGACGTAGCCGTCCAGGGACTGGTTCATTCCGAACACGAGCTTAGCCATACCACTTCCTTTCCTCACGCGGCACAGCCGCGCGGTTCTGATTGCGTCATGGAATCGGTTGTAAGCTAGATCGACTGATTTTGTGTCGCAATTGGTTTTTGGAGTGCGCATGAACGCCCCACGCTCGGGCTGCCCGATCAATCTGACCGAATCGTCTGTGCTAGCCACTCACCGACCTCCGCGAGCCAACCACGGACCCGCCAATACGCCCGCCTTGCGAACGATGGCTTCTCCGGGGGCTCGCTCTCCACGTACTTGATCCGTCCCCACCCAGGATCGTTCACCTGTGGACCGACTGGCTTGTGCGCCGCCCCTCCTTGTCCGTCTCGATCTTGAGGGAGTGGCCGCTAGCCTGTGTCTTGCCCTCGTCAGTGCGCTCGATGGTGCTGAGTCGCTTCCTGAGCCCCTTCTTGCCGTGAATGCCCAAACTGGAGGGCGAAGGCCACGCCGGGATAGCGGTATAGGTTCGGCTCCAGCTTGCGCCCGAAGTAGTGATTGCACTTGTCGCATTCAGCGCCGGAAGGCCCTCCTTACCCGTGGTCTGAGCCCGGCAATAGATACAGGTCGGCATCCACTCCCACGTCTCAGGAAAATCAAAAATCGAAATTCGGAAGAATTCGCCACGAGGGACCGAGTGTGCTGCAGGCATTCCGCCTCACGCGTTGGCACACTCCACAGCACACAAAACGAAAATCAGCGGGGTTGCTTACGAGTGTAAGCGCGCCCGCTGACTCAAGTTGCCCCTCCTGGGCTCGAACCAGGACTCTCCTGATCCAGAGGGACCGCTGTAACCGCTCAAACTCCAGCAACTTGCTACCCTTACGCGAGTTCGTGTCACCCGATGCTGGAATTTTGGGGCTCAGGATGCTGGAACTTGCCGTACTTTACTCACTCAAATGCTAGAGTTTGCCAATAGGGTATCCGCTAGCCCAGCCTCATGAAACATGGGACCCGGCCGAAATCGAGACGTCTGCCCATTGGCTGATCGGCCGGCGGACGCCACAGCTGCCCACCCCACGCTTCTGCGGTGGTCCATGAATCGAGTCATCTGGCTCGTAGTCACCGTCAGTATGTTCGCGGGACGATTGGCCGCGCAGGTCACTTGTCCTCCTCCCAGCGGGCGGCTTGTCACCGTCTCGCCCGGCGTACGCGTCGAAGTTGTCGAATGGAGCCAGAAGGGTGAGCCTCTGTTCCTCCTGTCGGGGATGGGGCGGACCGCGCACGCGTTCGACCGGTTCGCGCCGGTGTTCGCCAGGCAGTATCGCGTGGTGGGGATCACCCGTCGTGGTTGGGGCCGCTCCTCACCGTCTCCCAGGTACGAGTACGGGAGCGCCGTCCTCCTGAGGGACATCCTGACGGTGATGGACTCTCTCCTGGTCGGCGCCGCCCACGTGGCGGGATGGTCTTTCGGCGGCCACGAAGCGACGCTGCTCGCGGCGCAGTACCCCGAGCGGGTACTGAGCCTCACACTCCTCGACTCGTACGACAACTCCCTTTCGGCGGGCACATTCGCCGGGTCGGACTCACTCCCCTCCCCGCAGGGGCCGGGGCCAACCGACCCCCCGGCCGACCTCACAGAAATGATCGCCCGAGACCACGCGCTCGGTGGGCAAGAGCCAGTGTCCGAGCTGTGTGCGACCTCCCGCTTCGGCCCAGATGGCCGCTACATCGGGCCTGTTTCCTCCTCGGACTCGGTGGGAGGCTATACCCTCTTCGGCGCGATGCGTCTTTCCTATTCCGCTGTCACCCAGCCGGTCCTTGCCATCCTCGCGACCATGCGTGATGTCCGAGACTTGTTCCCCGACATCGCCATGATGAACTCGGCTGACAGCGCGCGCGCGACCGTCCTCGCCGAGACCGTGCAGCGCGAGCTCGACGCCGCCCGGGCGCGACTGCGACGTGCACTGCCCTCAGCCCACGTCGTGGAAATTCCGGGCGGTGATCACGCGATCTTCCGCTCGCATCCCGAGCGCGTGATTCAGGAGCTGCGAGCCTTCCTTGCTAGACATCGAACAAGAACTCAGACACCCAGCAGATAGGAGAAGCCCGGCACGACCGAAGTCGTTGCCGGGCTTTATTGCCCCTCCTGGGCTCGAACCAGGACTCTCCTGATCCAGAGTCGGTACCGCGGGGGCAGCGGTTCCGGTCAAGTTGCCCGGAAACGGTCACTTACCGAGCATCGGTGCCCGCTTCCCTGCCCCAAATGCCCGGTTCTGCCCGGAGAAACTGTAGCAGAAACGGTAGCAGTCGCCGTCGCTCTGGTCCGCTGGCGGCCGTAGCTATAGGCTTGGGGTATCACGATCCGATAGGTCTCTCTGACCCAGACCCTCGAAGGGCTCAAGGTCGCCCTGGCCGACCGCTACGTGCTCGAGCGCGAGCTCGGCCGTGGCGGCATGGCCACGGTCTATCTCGCCCGCGATCTCCGGCACGCCCGCCCCGTCGCCCTGAAGGTCCTCCATCCCGAGCTGGCACATGCGCTGGGCCCCGAGCGGTTTATCCGGGAGATCAGGCTCGCCGCCCGGCTCGACCACCCGCACATCCTCTCGGTTCACGACTCCGGCGAAACGGCCGGCCGGCTCTGGTTCACCATGCCCTACGTGGAGGGCGAGTCGCTCCGGAACCGCCTGGCGCGCGAGCCCCAGCTCCCGCTGGCGGACGCGTTGCGGATTACCCGGGCAGTGGCCGACGCGCTGGGATATGCCCAGCGGCAGGGCATCATCCATCGCGACGTCAAGCCGGAGAACATCCTGCTCCAGGGCGAGCGATGCGTGCTCGCCGACTTCGGCGTCGCCCGAGCCGTGGACGCCGCCGGGGAACGCCTGACGGAGACCGGCTTCGCGCTGGGCACGCCCGCCTACATGAGTCCGGAGCAGGCCGCGGCCGACCGCCATCTCGACCCTCGCAGCGACATCTACTCGCTCGGGTGCGTGGTGTACGAGATGCTCGCGGGCGAGCCGCCGTTCACCGGGCGGACGGCCCAGGCCCTCATCGCCCGTCGGCTGGCGGGTCCCGTGCCCGACCTCTGCACGGTGCGCGACGTGCCCCGGCAGGTCGAGCGAGCCGTTCGGCAGGCGCTGGCCCGCTCCCCGGCGGACCGGTTCCCGGACGCCCCGGCCTTCGCGCGGGCGCTGGAGGCCGCGGCGAGCGACACTCGGACGAGCACGCGGCCCTTCGTGCGGCGGGGCCTTCTTGCAGCCCTCGGTGGCCTCCTGATCGCGGCGGCCCTCGTTGGTCTCTATTCAGGCCTCCGCCCCGAGCCCGAGCGCGTGCGCGATCCGAACCTCCTCGCGGTTGCGCCGTTCGACGTGCTCGATCCGTCGCTCCAGCTCTGGGGGGAGGGGCTCGGGGACATCCTCTCACGCACTCTCGACGGCGCGGGTCCGATCCGGACGGTCTCACCGACGGTCGTGCTCCGACGCTGGAGCGGACGAGCCGATGAGGCCTCCGCCCACGAGCTGAGCCGTCGGACCGGCGCGGGACTGGTGGTCTACGGAGCGGTGGTGCCGCAGGGCCGGGACTCGGTGACGCTCCGCGCCGCCCTCCTCGAACGAGGTGGCAGGACGGCCAAGAGCGATGTGGAGGTGGTGGGCGAGGCCACTCGGATAGGCGAGCTTGCCGACTCCCTCGGAATCAAGGTCCTGCGGGTGCTCTCGCGGAGCCGGCCGATCGGGTCTGTCCGCTCCACATCGATCGGTGCGAGGTCGCTTCCGGCACTCAAGGCATTCCTGCAGGGTGAACAGTTCTATCGACGAGGGCAGTGGGATTCAGCGCTTACGCGGTACGATCAGGCCATCACTGCCGACAGCACCTTCGCGCTCGCGCTCTCACAGATGGGCACTGTGCTCGGCTGGAGACCGCCGACCGGGGGCGCGTACCGGCCCCGCGACGAATACTTGTGGCGTGCGGCCCTTCACAATCACGGTCTCCCGGCGCGCGAGAGCCTGTTGATCGCCTCGGACTCGCTCAGACTTGCGGGGCTGAAGTCGGCGGACCCCGACTCGTTTGTGCGCCTGATATTCGGAGCGCAGGCCGCGGTGGAGGAGGCCGTGCGCCGGTATCCCGATGACCCCCTGCCATGGTACTCGCTCGGCGAGGAGCGCCATGACGCGCCGTACCCCATTCAGACGCCCCCGTCCACGTCAATGGACGCGTTCGCCCGCGCGATCGCGCTGGATCCGGGATTCGGGCCGGCCTACGAGCATCTGCCGGCACTGTTCCTGGCTCTGGGACGTCCGGACGAGGCCCGGCGTTCCGCGGCTACCTACCTGGCCCTCGACTCGACCTCGCCGGACCGATCCGAAATCCGCCTGGCGGCGCTGTTGCTGGATCCAAGTCCCGGCGGCAGAGCCGAGGCGGAGCGGATGCTCGACACGGCATCAGTCCACACCATCTGGGGCACCGCGATCAGCCAGCAGCTCGCATCCTGGCCCGACACGGCCGAGACCGCGATCCGGATGCTGCGGCGCCTTGGGGACCCGGGCCGAGGCGCCGGTGGTGGCCTTCCGTGGGTCCTCGACTCGGTCATGTGGCCGCGGTACCTGGGGCACGCGCTCGCGTTCCGTGGCCACCTGCGCGAGGCCTTCGCGGTCAATGAGCGCTTGCTGCGTCAGCCTTCCGCCTCGCGGTTCGGCGGCTTCCTCGACCCGCTGCTGGATCTCAGTCTGCTCGGAATCGTTCCGGACTCGCTGGCCCGCGCGACCTTCGATCGTGCCCTCGAGGCAGAGGCGGCCTGGGGGGGCTTCTTCACGCCCCGTCACTTGAGGGGGTTACCCTGGTGGCTGTCGCGCGGTGATACCGTGGCCCTGGCACGCTTCGGCACCCAGGCGGCTCGGACGGTGCGGGCGCCCGGAGACGCGCGCGCGGCTCTCAGGGCCCGGCTGCTCGGCGAGACGAGTGTGGCCTTCCTCGATCTGGCGCGGGGCGATTCCGTGGCGGCGATCCGCAAGCTGAGCGCGATCCCGGACTCGCTCTGCCTGGCCGACGACTTCGCCGCGAATTGCCTCCACCTGAACCTGACCCTGGCGCGACTCCTCGCGGCCCGCGGGGACGATCGACGCGCCGGCGAATTGCTGGAACGCTGGCGCTGGCAGGGTCGCGGCACGCCGGTCTTTGTTCTCGCCACGCTCGAGCTCGGCCGCATCGCCGAACGGCTCGATGACACGCGAAAGGCGGCCGAGTGCTATGGCTTCGTGATGGCGGCTTGGCACCGACCAGATCGGGAGCTGCTGCCCTACGTGGCGGAAGCGCGGGAAGGGCTGGCGCGGCTCCGTGTGGAGTGAGGCCGCGGAAACAGTTCACTTACCGAGCATCGGGAGCGAGGGTCCCATCCTGACCATCGAAGTGGTCTATGGTGGGAGCGAGTCGAAGCTCCCGTAGCAGGGCTGTAAAGCCAGTGAAGCCTGATCGCAATCCTGCGTTGAGCCGATGACATAGCGGGCTCCCGAGACAAGCGCAGGGCAGAAACTGTAGCAGAAACGGTAGCAGCGGGCGCAGAAACGAAAAGGCCCGAACCACCGAAGTGGGTATCGGACCTTCGAGTTGCCCCTCCTGGGCTCGAACAGGACTCTCCTGATCCAGAGGGGACGCTCTAACCAGCCGAATTCCAGCAACTTGCTACCATTTCCACGAGTTCGTGGTCCCCGTTGCTGAGCCTTGCTGGTTTCATGCTGGACCTCGCCGTACACCTGCAGCACGCTCGATGCCCCCCTTCCGCCCCGCATTCATTGGCACGCGGCGGCGGCCCGTTCCGATCAACAGCGGCCCCAACCGTCGAATACCATGCCCGCCGTTCGACATTTAAGGGAAGCCCTGCTCGTACAGGGAGCACCACCCCCATCCACCGGAGCGTCACGATGCTACTGATCCGCGAGGTGTTTCACTGCCTGCCCGGCAAGGTCCGCCCCCTGCTCGAGAAGTTTCAGGCGATGAACCGCATCATGGCCAATGCCGGCCAGAGCAACATGCGCCTGATGACCGACTTCAGCGGCGAGCGCTACTGGACCCTGGTTGCCGAGTTCGAGACACCCGGCATGGCCGACTTCGAGAAGATGATACAGGGCGAGGGGATGAGCGAGGCGGACACGAAGGAGTTCGAGCGCCTCATGGAGGGGTACCATGACCTGATCGACAACGGGCACCGGGAGATCTACCGGCTGGAGCCGGCCACGAAGTCGTGATCGGCCTACCATCGTCACGCTGCGTGGGCGGCCTGGGAGCATCACGCAAATAGACGAGCGGGCTGCCCAGTTAGGACAGCCCGCTGCAGTGCCTTCGTCGTCCGTTGTAGTGCGCCGCGTAGGAATCGAACCTACAACCTAGTGATCAAGAGGCCATAACCGGCGGTACTCGCCGTGAGCTCGCAGTCCAAATGAGAACGGCAAGGCCGCCATGGATTAGTGCATTCCGGCCGCGGGGTGTCCGGATTTTCTCTTGCTGGATCCACCGAAACCGGCCCGAGCGCTTCTTAGGACCGGCGATCTAGCAGCGAGGCAAGCTAGGTGGCGCCGCCAGAGTGCCTCTTGATGAGGCGGCGGAGCTCGCTGCGTGCAAGTCGCTCGTCGCCCACCGGAAGTGTCCTCGATAGCTGAAGTTTCCGGTTTCGACGTCGTCCCGCATGTCCAATCGCCCGGTGACACCCTCGAAAACACCTTCGCCACTGCCGGCTACAACAGGATGTTGACAGCGTCCAACGATCTGTCCAGCCAGGTTGGCGCAATCCGTGTACTTGGCCGTGAATAGATAGGTCGTCTCGAAGGTGCCAGGCGCTCCGTTGTACTGGCCAACAAAGGTCTCGGTCCCTGTCTCACTGTATGCCCCGCCAGCCGAGCATCTCGCGGCCTCGACGAAGACGTAGTGACAGCCTTCCAAATCCCCCGTTATGATGAGGTCGTAATCGGACCCCTGACCCTCGGGGTCGTTACATTCGGCGGGTCCCCCGAAACGGCCGGTCCCCGATATCTGCGTCGCTCCCGCACTGAATGGAGAGATCTCCGGGTGCCCTCCGGCTCCAGGGCCGGTTTGATCGAGCTGCGCGTCCGGGCCAGCCACAGTCGGGGTGTCCGGGCTGCATCCGGCACTGAAGGCAAGCGCAGCCCACGTGCACAGGGCAAGGAGTCTCAAGTTTCCGAGCATGGATCCCTGCGCGTCTGGTGGGGACATATGTGACGGCACCATAAACATCTCCGAGTTGAGGAGTAAGAGGCCGAAGCGCGCCGCAAGCGACACTGCGCAGGCAGCGGCCAAACGGGCAACACGCTGTGCTGCCGACACCTACCCTAGCGGTTGCGTTGCGGTGTCATGAACGCGGGAGTAAGATCAGCAAGGCGGGTTTTCTCCTCCTTTACCGCCGCTTTACTCCCATCCGATCCGAAATCAGGCGTCCGATGCTCTCCCTACGGCTGCTGGGCGGCTCATCCCTATGCGGCAACGGGAGCACGCTGGCGGGGCCGGCCACGCAACGGCACCGGCTGGCGCTCCTGGCCCTGCTGGCCAGCTCCCGGGCTCGGCCGCAGAGCCGGGACAAGCTGGTCGCGTGGCTCTGGCCGGATCGCGACGTGGAACACGCCCGCAACCTGCTGAACCAGGGGGTCCACGCGCTGCGAAGAGCGATCGGTGAGGCGGGGATCATCTCGGTTCAGGACGAGCTGCGACTGGATCCGGCCGCACTAGCCTGTGACGTGGTCGCCTTCGAAGACGCGATTGCGGCAGGGGAGCTCGAGCGCGCGATCGGCCTCTATACCGGTCCGTTCCTGGATGGCTTTCATCTGCCCGGTGCGTCCGAGTTCGAGCACTGGGCGGACGGGGAGCGGGACCGCTTGCGCCGCTCGTACACCCGCAGTCTGGAGCGCCTCGCGGAGGCGGCCGAGGAGCGGGGGGAATGGAGCAGCGCGGTGGAACGGTGGCGAGCCTTGGTCTCAGAGGAGCGGTACAATGCTCGCGTGACGCTGCGGCTGATGCGAGCGCTGGACGGGGCCGGTGACCGTGCGGGAGCGCTCCAGCAGGCGCGACTGCACACGTCGCTGCTGCAGCAGGAGTTCGAGTCGGGGCCGGACCCGGAGGTCGTTGCGCTGGCCGATCGGCTGCGCACCGAGCCGGCGAACGGTGACGAAGCCCAGGCTCACACAGGTGCTCGGGCAGCCGCTCGGGTAACCACAGGTCTGGTCGCCTCCAGCGCTGACCCCATACCGCGGCTCGCCGATTCGCCCTCCGCATCCCCGAGCCCCGGACTACCGCAACCCAAGGCGCAGCGCCGTGTCCGCTTCATGCTGAGAGGGCTCCCGCTGTTGGGGCTCGGCATCCTGATCGGCCTCGGCGTCCTCTTCGCGTGGACCCGAGCGCGGAGCGGCGAAACGGCTGGCGAGGCCGGGCTCAGGCGCGTCGCGGTGCTCCCTTTCGAGAACCTCGGCGAGCCGGACCAGGCCTACTTGGCCGACGGCATCACCGATGAGGTCCGCAGCAAGCTGGCGACCATCCCGGGTCTTCAGGTCACCGGCCGCACCAGCTCCGCCCACTACGCTCACGGCACGAAGCCGGCCTGGGAGATCGGACGCGAACTCGGGGTGGACTACCTCCTCACCGGCACCGTGCGGTGGAACCCGGAGGGAAGCCGGAGCCGCGTGCGGGTGAGTCCCGAGCTGGTCCAGGCGGCGACCGGCGCGAGTCGCTGGCAGCAGTCCTTCGACGCACCGCTCACCGACATCTTCCATGTGCAGGCGAACATCGCCGAGCGGGTGGCCCGTGAATTCGGCGTGGCGCTTGCCGGCGGGCAACAGCGCCACATGGATGAGCGCGCGACCGGCGACCTCGGCGCCTACGATCTCTATCTTAGGGGCCGCTACGCCTGGCATCAGCGCCCGACCACCAGCCTCGACGACACGCGCCAACTCCTGGAGCGGGCGCTGGCGCTGGATCCCGACTTCGCCCTCGCCCACGCTGCTCTGGCCGACGTCTACACCGTGCTGCCGCTCTGGGGCGAAATCCCGCCCGACCAGACGTATCCCCGCGCCAAGGCTGCCGCGCTCGCGGCGCTGAAGCTGGACAGCACGCTCGCGGCGCCGTACGCTGCCCTCGGCTCAATCAACGCGATGTACGAGTGGGACTGGGTCGCGGCCGATCGGAATTTCCGTCGGTCTCTCGCGCTCGATCCCAACCACGCCAACACCCGCAACTGGTACAATACGGACTACCTGGTTCCGGTCGGCCGGCTGAGCGAGGCGGTGGCCGAGGCACGGCGCGCCCGCGAGCTGGACCCGCTCAGCGTGCTCATCAATGGCTTATACGGCCACACGCTGTATCGTGCTGGACGCCTGAAGGAGGCGGAGGCACATCTCCGTGGCGTGATGGCGCTGGACAGCAGGTTCATCACCGCCAACGAATTTCTGGGCTCGGTCTACCTCATTCAGGGGAGGGCGGCTGAAGCGGTGCCGCTATTGGAGCGGGCGGTCGATCCGAAGCTCCGACGGTCGTACGGCCTGGCGTTGCTCGGGTATGGGTACGCGAAGGCCGGAAGGCATAAGGAGGCGGAGACGCTGCTTCGAGAACTGCTGGAGCGTCGGTCGAAAGGATACGTGAGCCCTACCACCATTGCCCTGCTCACCGCAGGGCTGGGGGACACGACCGAAACATTCGTCTGGCTGAGACGCGCTGTCGAAACCCACGATCCAAAGCTGGTCTACGAGTTCGTGAACGAGCCGCTGCTTGAGCCGTTCCGGCGGGACCCGCGTGGCGTGGCAATCCTCCGGGCGATGAGGCTCCCCGAGACCCGGTGAGCGGCGGGGCCATGTCTTGTCAGAAGCCCGGCAGGACCTGAGTCGTTGCCGGGCTTCATTGCCCCTCCTGGCCTCGAACCAGGACTCTCCTGATCCAGAGGGGCCGTTAGAACCAGCCAAATTCCAGCAACTTGCAGCCATTTACGCGAGTTCGTGTCACCCGATGCTGGAGTTTGCTGGGTTTCATGCTGGACTTTGCCGTACTTTACTCGCACAAATGTTAGAGTTTGTCACACTCTCAAACCGAGAGGCTTTGCGCCGATCTCTTGTCAGAGGTCTTCTACGCGGGCGACGAAGCCGGCGCCAAGGATACGGTGCGCCGACTGGCCGGGAGCACAGGGTTCGAGCCGGTGGATGGCGGCCCGCTCGCCAACGCTCGCTACCTGGAGCCGCTCGGCATGCTCAACATCTGGCTCGGCTACGTGGGCGGCCGGGGCACGAACATCGCGCCCCGGTGGGACACCGCACCGTCGGGGGCCCCTGTCGCTGTCTGAGGCAACCCTGTCGGCAAAGCCCATGATATGGGGGTCATTCTGCGACCCCTTACTTCCCGTCAATAGTCATGTTGCCGTCGATGTCACTGAGCGAATGGTTAGGTCCGAAGTTGAGCAGCCGGCTGCTGGTCTCGACCCGATCCCCCTTGTTGGCGCCTTCGGTGATCTTGCCGACCAGGTGGGTCTGACCCGAGACCGCCTCGGCGGTTCCACTCAACTTTGCTTTGAACGATTCTGAAGCCGGCACCTCGGTGACTACCCAGTACGAATGAACCAGTATCTTGCCGGCTTGCCCGGACGACCCCTCGTCGAAGCCGAACACGAGGGTCGCCTTACCCTGCCGCTCGCCATTCACCGTACCCGACATGGTGTACTGTCCCGAGCTGTCGCGCTTGATCGCCTTCACATGATAGGACAACTCGATCTTGTTATTCTGACTTGCCGTATCGGCCGGAGTCACAATCTGACGATTCGGCGAGTGTCCGATGGATACGAGCCCCAGGCTCAGCACCGCAAACGCAGGACTCTGGATTCTGGTGAACATTGGGGGCCTCCTCAGGCGCAATCGTGAATAGCTTCAAGCGGGTAAGCGCATCTGTTTCCGCAGACTCTTGTCGAACGCCGCGGTGGGAACAAAGCGCCGGAGCAGACTGATCTGGCGCGCGGCCCGTCCTGCGGTGTAGCGGCGGCGCGGATTGAGCTCAGTGGAGGCCTTCACCACAGCGCTCGCGACCAGCTCCGGCGTGTCGGCGGTTTTCATCCCATCCCGCAGAACTCCCTCGGCATTCGTTCGCGCCGACCGGTAGACATCGAGCTGCTGGTCTGCCTGGTAGACGTTCCCTTCGAAAGCGGTCCGGGTATAAGCCGGCTCGACCAGCACCACTCGGACACCCGAGCCCCTGATCTCATGGTCCAGCGACTCGGAATAGCCTTCCACCGCGTGTTTGCTGGCTGCGTACAGGGCCATGAACGGCGCCGGGATCAGCCCCATGACCGAGCTGAGGTTGACGATCCGTCCCGCCCGCTGATTCCGCATGGTGGGAAGGACGGCCTTGGTCATACGAATCAGGCCGAACAGGTTGACGTCGAAGAGGGACTTCGCCTGTTCTAGCGACGACTCCTCCGCGCCGGCGACTAATCCCACCCCGGCGTTGTTGACCAGGAGATCGACGCGGCCTGCCTTGGACAGCACTTCACCGACCGCGGTCTGCACCGACTCCTCGCTGGTCACATCGCACACCAGGTATTCGATCCCCGGCGACTTCGTCGCTGGCGCCCGGCGTGAGGTGCCGAACACCCGATAGCCGGCCGAGTGAAGCGCCCGCGCGGTGGCCTCGCCGATCCCTCCCGATGCGCCCGTCACGATCGCCACGGGCCGAGTCTGCTGCTGATTGTCTGCCATACCGTGCTCGCTTTCTCTTGGGGTCCATTCTTCAACTGCAATATGACGATCATCATATTCCTAGGCAAACGCAAATCCGGCACCGGCGCATAGTATCAGCCTGTTCGGGTGAGATGGTTCAGGGCCGCCTCGCGCACCGCATCGGAGAGCTTGGGGTCGTCCACGGCGCGGGCCAGGACCAAGGCTCCGAGCGCTGTAGCCATGGTGACGAGCGCGCGCTGGTGCGCACCAGGCTGGCCCCAATCGGGCGACTGGCGAGCGACCAGATCGATCATCTCCTTGATCCGGCGGGTGGCGGCCCGGCGCACCTTGGTCGACTGGCGTGGCATCTCCGAGCCGAGCGCGGCGACGGCGCATCCGCCGTCGAGGGCTGCCACATGCTCCTTCGAGAGATAGCTGCGGAGCATGGCCTCGAGCTCCTGCTTGGCCGGTGCCGCAGCGGCGACCCGCGTCAGGAAGGCCACTGTGTCAGCGCCGGCCCGGTCTGCCGCTTCGGCCAACATCCCTTCGCGCGAGTCGAAGTGAGCGTAGAAGCCGCCGTGGGTGAGGCCTGCCTCCTTCATGATCTCGGCCACGCCAGCGCCATCGTACCCGCTCCGCCGAATGGCACGGGCGGCGGTCTCCACGATGCGCTCGTGGGTGGCTTCCTTACGGCTGGGGGCGGGTCCTCTTGAGGTGGCGGCTCTCATATGATGATCATCATACACACCTGGCAACTGGAGCGCAAGGGGTACGCGACCGGCCGGCTACTCTGCTCCGCCATGAGCCGCAAATAGGGAAAGCGCCGCGACCGGGGAAACCCGATGCGGCGCTTTCAGTTGCCCCTCCTGGGCTCGAACCAGGACTCTCCTGATCCAGAGTCAGGCGTGTTGCCAGTTACACCAAGGGGCACCGATCCAATTTTTCACCTACCGCAGATTCATAACCAGCAGCCGGCCCTGGACGCCGACCATGGAGCTGAGGGGGATCGAACCCCTGACCTCTGCAGTGCGATTGCAGCGCTCTCCCAGCTGAGCTACAGCCCCGAAGGACCGGTAAACTAGCACCCCAACCCCCTCCCATCAACCGACCTACGGCGGCCCTCGGCCCCGATCCTTAGATTGTGCCCACCAGCTTCGGCCAGCCGCCCGCGATCGCGTGTCCGGTTTCCCCGTCCCCCACGCAATACCCGGTGCGTCCCCGAAGGCCTTCGCTGGCCCGGTAGTTGGAACCGACGCCCGGAAAGGTCCTACGGGATCGCGTAACTCTCCCAAGGAGAACAGCATGCGGGAAACGATGCTCCGCCGGTCGCTCGGCCTAGCCCTGGCCGCGGCATTCTCGGCGGTCGGCCTCACCGCCGCCCCGGCGTTTGCTCAGGAGGTCCACCACCATCAGCCAGGCATGCCCACCGCTACGGACGTCGGCGACGCCGTGCCGCTGTACGACAACCTGGGCGACCTGCACCACACCGTCACCACTGCCTCGGCGGCGGCCCAGAAGTACTTCGATCAGGGGCTCCGCCTCACCTACGCCTTCAACCACGACGAGGCGATCGCCGCCTACACTGCGGCCACCCGCGAGGACTCCACCTGCGCCATGTGCTGGTGGGGCATCGCCTACGCCATGGGGCCCAACATCAACGCGCCGATGGATACCGCGGCCTACAGGCCGGCGTACGCCGCGATCCAGAGGGCAGTGAAGCTGTCGCCCAAGGCGACGCCCTACGAGCGCGACGTGATCCAGGCGATGGCCCAGCGCTACGGCCCCGAGCCCGTCGCCAGCCGCGCCCCGCTCGACTCGGCGTACGCCAAGGCGATGAAGACGGTGGCCAAGAAGTACCCAGGCGACCCCGAGGCCCAGACCCTCTACGCCGAGGCGATGATGGACCTCACCCCCTGGAACTACTGGGACGGCCGGGGGACCAAGCCGCGCGCCGGGACGCTTGAGGTGGTGGCGACCCTCGAGCGCACCATCAAGCGGCTGCCCAACCACGCCGGCGCCTGCCACTTCTACATCCATATCGTGGAGGCCTCGACCACGCCCGCCCGCGCCCTCCCCTGCGCCGACCGGCTGGCCAAGCTGATGCCGGGGGCGGGGCACCTGGTTCACATGCCCTCGCACATCTACATGCGCACCGGTCGCTACGACCTCGTCGCTGACCACAACCACGAGGCGGTGGCGGAGGACCAGAGCTACCTCCAGGACCGGAAGCCGACCGGCTTCTACAAGTACACCTACTACCCGCACAACTGGCACATGCTGTGGATGGGCCTCATCCAGCTCGGCCGGGGAGCGGAGGCCATCAATGCGTCGCGCGAGCTGGTGAAGGTCATCCCGGTGGACGTGGTGGGGACGGTGCCGCCGCTCGAGCTCTACTTCCCCCCGCCCTATTGGACCCTGGTGCGGTTCGGGAAGTACGACGAGATGCTGGCCGAGCCGGCGCCGGCGTCGTCGCTCAAGTACACCAACGCCATGTGGCGCTACAGCCGGGGAATCGCCCTGGCAGCCAAGGGCAAGACCGCGGAGGCGCGGACCGAGCTCGACAGCGTGGCCGCGACCGCCGCGGCGACGCCGGCTGACGCCATGGCCGGGATCAACTCCCAGAAGAGCATGCTCTCGCTCGCCGAGCGGCACCTGGCCGGAAGGCTCGCGCTGGCGAAGGGCGACACGGCCGGGGCGATCAAGGCGTTCGAGCAGGCGATTTCCTTGGAGGACGGGCTGCTCTACGACGAGCCGCCCGCATGGTACCACCCGATCCGGCAGGAGCTGGCCGGAGTGCACCTCGCCATGGGGCATGCGGCGGTGGCGGAAAAGCTGTACCGGGAGGACCTGGTGCATTATCCCAATAACGGGTGGTCGCTGTACGGGCTGGCGCGGAGCCTCGAGGCCCAGAGGAAGACCGCGGAGGCGGGGAAGGTGGATGCGCAGTACCGGAAGATCTGGGACAAGGCGGATGTAAAGCCGCTGGCGGTGGGGATGTAGCAGATAGGTGCAGCGAAGCGGGAAAGAGCGAAAGAAAGGAAGCGGGAAAAGTGAACGGTGAACGGTAAAAGGGGGAACTCCTCCCTTTCACTTTTCACCATTCACCTTTCACGCTGTATATGGTCCCGCCATGGCTCTTTCGCTGGGCGCGACGCACATTTCATAGCATCCCCACCCGGCACGTCCCGTGACCGCAGCAGACCCGGCGCTGGCTGACGCCCTCCGCGACCGTTACCTGCTTGAGCGCGAGCTCGGCCGGGGCGGGATGGCTACGGTCTATCTCGCGCGCGACCTCCGGCACGACCGCCCGGTCGCCCTCAAGGTCCTGCACCCGGAGTTGGCTCACGCGCTCGGCCCCGAGCGCTTCCTGCGCGAGATCAAACTCGCCGCGCGGCTCCAGCACCCCCACATCCTCCCGGTCTTCGACAGCGGGACGGCAAACCAGCCGGACGGCCGGGCGGAGTCCCTCTGGTTCACCATGCCCTACGTCGCGGGCCCGTCGCTCCGTCAGCGCCTCACGCGCGAGCCTCAGCTCCCGCTCGACGACGCCATCCGTATCACACTCCAGGTGGCCGACGCCCTCGGCTACGCCCATGGCCAGGGCATCGTCCATCGCGACGTCAAGCCGGAGAACATCCTGCTCTCTGGCGAGCACTGCATGATCGCGGACTTCGGCGTGGCACGGGCACT
Source organism: uncultured Gemmatimonadales bacterium (assembly GCA_963844445.1). GTDB lineage: Bacteria > Gemmatimonadota > Gemmatimonadetes > Gemmatimonadales > GWC2-71-9 > CAVVWJ01. Next base: position 1,232,144 of record CAWJOB010000001.1, on the reverse strand, counting down.
CGACGCGGCGGGTGGCGAGCGGCTGACCGAGACCGGCTTCACGCTCGGCACTCCGATGTACATGAGCCCCGAGCAGGCAGCCGGGGAGAGCCGGCTCGATGCTCGGAGCGACATCTACTCCCTGGGCTGCGTCGTGTTCGAGATGCTCGCCGGCGAGCCACCGTTCACGGGGCGGACGCCCCAGGCGATTATCGCCCGGCGCCTGAGTGAGCCGGTGCCGCGGCTGCGTACCCTCCGGGACGTGCCAGAGCAAGTCGAGCAGGTGGTCACCAAGGCGTTGGCGCGCTCACCCGCCGACCGCTTCGCCGACGCCCCGCGGTTCGCCCGCGCGCTCCAGGCCGCAGCCGGCGCGATCGTTGAGGCGGTCGAGCGGGCCGTGCCTCCCCCTCTCATCGGGAAGCAGAAGACCAGCAGGCGCATCCTCATGGCGGGGGCCGGAGCGCTCATCGCAATTGCGCTCGGCATCGGTCTCTACCGCGGGCTTCGGCCGGCACCCGCTATCGCACTCGACCCGAACCTACTCGCCGTTGCCCCGTTCGACGTGCTCGATCCGTCGCTCCAACTGTGGCGCGAAGGCCTGGGCGACATCCTCTCTCGTAGCCTCGATGGCGCCGGCCCACTCCGCACCGTTTCTCCGACGGTGGCGCTCCGGCGCTGGAGAGGCCGTACGGATCGCGCCTCCGCTGAGGCTCTGGCCCGTCGCACGGGCGCCGGCGTAGTGGTCTTCGGCGCCGTGGTGCCGAAAGGGCGGGATTCGGTCAGCCTGCGCGCCGGCGTTCTGGACGCCACCCGTGGCGACGGCCAGACAGACGTCGAGGTCTCGGGCGAAGGATCGAGAATTGGCGAGCTCGCCGACTCGCTTGGAATCAGAATCCTGCAGACCCTGTCGCGCCGCCGGCCGATCGGATCGGTACGCCAGGTCTCCATGGGCTCAAGATCCCTCCCGGCTTTGAAGGCGTTCCTTCAGGGCGAGCAATTCTACCGACGAGGATTGTGGGACTCCGCGTTGGCTCGATATGATCAGGCCATCGCCGCCGACAGCACCTTCGCCCTCGCACTCCGCCGCATGGACGCTGTTCTGGGCTGGAATCCGCCGAGCGCAGGGGCCTACCGGCCCTTCGGTGAATATTCACGCCGCTCGTTGTCGTACAATCACGGCCTCTCGCCGCGGGAAAGCCTGCTGATTGCCTCGGACTCCTTCCGCGAAGCGGCGGGAAACGCCACGAACGCAGAGTCCTTCGTCGACTTCAGCTTTCGCTCGGTTGCCGTGCTCGAAGACGTCGTGCGTCGCTATCCTGGGGACCCCGAGGCATGGTACGTGCTCGGCGAGTCGCGGTTTCACGCGCCCCCGCCCTTGGCGACGCCGCCGCTCGCGACGTTCGAGGCCTTCGCCCGCGCGATTGCGCTCGATCCGGGATTCGCGCCCGCCTATGAACACGTGGTAGGGCTTGCCGTCAGACTGGGTCAGATCGAAATAGCCAGGCGCTACGCCGCGGCATACGTGAGCCTCGATCCCACCGCCCGGAGTGCGGAAAACACCCGCCTGATCGCGCTGATGCTGGACCCGGCAAGAGCTGATGCGGCGGAGACGGCTCGACTGATCGATACCGCCTCGGTTCACACCCTTTTCGGCGCGGTCGTCGGAACCCTCGACGCCTGGCCGGACTCGGAGGAGACCGCCATCCGGCTGATGAGAAGGATCGGCGAGCCGAACCGGGCCGCGGGCGGCGATGCCGCTCAAGTGCTCGACTCCCTGATGTGGCCGCAGTACCTGGCCGCCACGCTCGCATTCCGCGGCCATCTCCGCGAGGCCTACGAGACGGACAGCAGGCTACTCCTCGATCCGGATTTATCGCCGTGGAGCGCGTTCCTCGACCCGTTCCTCGACCTCAGCCTGCTCGGCCGCATTCCGGACTCCATCGCCCGCGCGGCCTTCGGTCACTCGCTCGAGACCGCCGCCCCGTGGGGTGGTGGGTTCACTCCGCGCCACCTTCGCGGCCTGCCCTGGTGGCTGGGTCACCGTGATACCGCCTCGCTGGTCCGGTTCGTCGCACGCACGACCCAGGCGACTCGCCGGCCCAACCCGCCACCGATCGCGCTCAGGGTCCGCCTGCTCAGCGCCATGGGCACAGGCTTTCTCGCCCTGGCGCGTGGCGACTCCGCCACCGCCTTCCTGCGGCTTCAAGCGATACCGGATACGTTGTGCATGTCGTCTGCCAGGAATTGTTTCCACCTGAAGTTCACGCTTGGTAGGCTCCTGGCTGCCCGCGGCGAGTACCGCCAGGCCGGCGAACTGTTGGAGCAATGGCGGTGGGATGCCGGGAACACTCCGTTCTTCGTGCTTGCGACGCTGGAGCGCGGGCGGATCGCCGAACGGTTGGGGGAGAGGGAGAAGGCGATGGAGAGTTATGGGTTCGTCACCGACGTTTGGCGCCGGGCCGATCCCGAGTTGCAGCCGTACGTCACGGAGGCGCGGGAGGCTCTGGAGAGGCTCGCGGGGACGGAATGAGCCCTCGTCTGCCCGTCATCCCACGGGAGCTGTCATCCCGAGCGGAGCGAGGATCATGCAGGAAAGCTTCGATGGCCGCCGGCAAGATCCCTCGCTCCGCTCGGGATGACAATGGCTACTGGTACTGGATGTACAACGGCACCGGATACAGCCCCCCGATCACCTGCTCCGGCGTCATCAGCCCGTCGTCCCCGCATCCCACCAGCTCGTACGTCACCCGGTCGCAACTCGGTTCGAACCCCGCCACCTTGGTCCGCGGGTCTCGGTCGTTCTTGTAGAACAGCTTGAATCCGGTGTACTGCACCGGATGCGGCGAGATCCAGAAGCGATACGCATCCTGCTTGTGCGCCGCCGCGCCGAACCCGTCCATCTGGACCACGACCTGTACCCGGGGATCGAGCCGGATGCTGTCGGTGTTGGTCAGCATCTTCCGGGTGAACCGGTGCACCACCAACACCTTGGGCGGGAGCTTGTGCTCGGTCACCACCTCGGCGAGCACCTCGATCGCGTGGTTGACGTCCTCCGCATCGAGCGTCCCGATCCGCCGCCCCGGCACCCCGCCGTTCTTCATCGCGAACTCGGGGTCGAGCGCCAGGTGGATGTACGGCCGCTGGAGGAACGGAACCAGCGGCTCCAGCTCCGCCGCGACCGTGCTGTGGCCAGTCTGGATGTCGAGGAACACGATCCAGCCCCGCTCCTCGGCCCACGACGCCACCTTGTTGATCAGACTGTCGCCCATTCGGAGTCGATACTTGTTCCCTGCCCCCGGCTTCCCCTGCGCCACGGTCGCGATCAGGTGCAGCGCCGGCATCACCTTTCGCTCGGGGTCGGCCAGCGCCCACGCCATCGCTACTCTTTCCAGCCGCGGGAGCATCGAGTCGGGCGGGACTTGTCCCATGATGCCCATCCGCGTCGAGCGCGGGTTGCCGTAGTAGGCGATGATGCGATGCTCGGGGAGCAGCGAGCCGGCGAGCGGCTCGGTGCCCTTGACCGGCCATCTCGCGGAGTCCGCCGGGCTCAGGACGAACGGCCGGGGGCCGCGGGCGCGGGTGCGGGGGGGAAGGCTATCGTGCTTGGCCGCGGAGCTGTCGGAGACCGAATCGGCCGCGGCCGTGTCAGCAGCAAGGCTGTCCCTCCGTGTGGTGTCGGGAGGGGCGACGACGGGTCGTGGCTCCCAGACCTTGGGCTTCGGCGGTGGCGGCGCGGGCGCAGTGTCGCCGGCATCGGCCACCGTGCGCGGCGAGTCGCCGCAGCCGATGGTCGAGCCGATGATGACCAGGAGAACTCGGAGGGGGGAACGAAGCATGCGGACTGCATGGTAGTCGCGGGCGAGGTCTGTGCCAAGCCGCATAGGGATACGAGAAAGGCCCTGCCGGCTCGCCAAAATCGGCAGCCGACAGGGCCCCTGACGCTGACGGCTAGAGCCCGATGCGGACGCCGGCCGTGAACGGCCATACCCAGGCGTTGCTGGTCCCCAGCTCTTCCTCGTCGCCGAACGCGATGTCCCCCTGCGGGCTCAGAAGCAGCGTCACCCGCGGACTCAGCCGATAGCCGATCTTCGCGCCGACGTTGATCGCGGGATACGTGTTGGATCCGGCACCATCCACGTCGAACGTCAGTGCGCCGGCCCCGGCATTGACGATCACCGACCACGGCGACTGCCCCGGTGACAGCAATTCGTAGCCGAGCTTCGCGACGTAGTGGTAGACGTTCACGTTGGGACCCTCTCCGCCTCCCGCCAGGTTCGCGCCCGAGTGAAAGCCGAGATCCACGTCTCCTATGAGCCAGAGCCTGGGCGCGAACTGCACAGCCGCCCCTGCCCCGACACTCGGCCCGCCGTCGACGGCGTCCGAGATGTCGAACGTCGGCACGTTGAACCCACCTCGCCCTTCGATCGTGACTCGCCGCTCCGTCCACTGAGCCTGGGCGGTCGAGGCAATCCCGAGGAGCATGAGACCGAATATCGGCGCGGCCCCGGATTGAATCCTTCTCATCGTTGTCTTCCTTAGTGGTCGTGACGGTTGGTCAGTTCAGATCCTGGAGCAAGAGCAGATCGAACGGCGCACCGCCGCCGGGCGCGTCCACCGCGATCGCGGTACGCACCTGCCCGCTCGAAAGGGTGAGTGCCCCGCTGTCAATCACCACGGTCTTGCTGCCCGCTAGGGTGACGCGCACCTGATAGTCGCCCGCCGGCGCCTCGACGTAGTCGGCCACGTCGCCGAATTCCACGCCACCGAGAGCGGGAATCTCCGTGGCGAGGTCCGCGTCGGGCGCGGTCACGTAGATGTCCACCGCCGGCGCGCTCGGCGCGCCGTGGATAGCCCGCACCTTCACGTTCCCGGCCGCCGGGCCGCTGTTGTCGTCCTCCAGTACCAGCGGCTCGATCGCGTCCACCAGGCCGCTCGCGATCACCGTGTAGTCGGCGCCGTCCGTGAGAGTCACGTCGGCATCGATGACCGTGGTCGTGGTGCCTGCCGCGTTGACCTTCAGGTTCCGATCGCCGGACGGCACACCGAGGTAGTCCGAGGACGTCAGATACGGCACGTCGTCCAGCACCTCCGCGTCGTCCACCAGGACGTCCACATTGGGGGCGTCGGGAGACGCATGGACGATCCGCACGCTCGCCTCGCCGTCGGGGCCGGTGTTGTCGTCGTCATCGCTGCAGGCGGCGATCAACGCGCCTGCGGCGAACAAGAGAGAAAGCAGCTTCAGCTTCATGAGAGCGTCCTGGCTTGAGTGATTTCTGGTCTGATAGCCACGGTCCGCCTTACTTCGCGAAGGCGGGCTGCCAGCGGTGCTGGATCGCCTTCCACTGGACCGCCTGATACAACGCGGCCAGACCGACCACGATGTAAACCGCCCGACTGATCGGACTCAGATTGCCGAACAGGGTCCCGACGAGATCCGACCCGGTCACTCCCACCACGCCCCAGTTGATGCCGCCCACGACCAGCAGCACGGCGGCGATCACGTCCAGCTTCTTCATATCGACCTCAAGGTAAATGATTGTTTGTCTAATGCCTGTCTAACAAGATAGGCACGATACTACCTATTGTCAAGCTAATGTCCAACTAATTTCCTTGACATTATATAGACGTCGGTCTAGCTTCATCCCGTGAACGACGCCATCGATTTCGAGACCCCCCGTTATCCCGTTCGCCTAGTAGCGCTCCGCACCGGTCTCACCCCCCACGTCCTCAGGGCATGGGAGCGGCGCTACAGCGTCGTGACACCCAGCCGCAGTGAAGGCGGGCAGCGGCTCTATTCCCCGATGGACATCGAGCGCCTGCGCCGGCTCCGGCGGCTGACCGATCGGGGCCACGCGATCGGCCGGATCGGCTCGCTCTCTCTCGACGCGCTCACCCGGCTGGATGCGGAGACCGCCGAGGCCGACGCGCAGACCGGTGGAATCGCACCGGCGGAGCGCTCGGACGCGGAGACCGTTCGCGAGTTCACGCTGGCGGCGCTGCGGGCGACCCGCCGGCTCGACGCCGCGGATCTCCAAGCTGTACTGGAGCGCGCCGCCGTCACCCTCGGCGTCCCGGACTTTCTCGACCAGGTGGTGGCGACGGCGCTCGAGGACATCGGACACGGCTGGGCCGAGAAGTCCGTATCGGTCGCGCAGGAACACCTGGCGACCACCGTGTTTCGCCGGGTGCTAGGCTGGCTGCTCCGGGTGTATGAGGTGAGCGGGCCCGCGCCGAGGCTCGTGGTGGCCACGCCGCCCGGCCAGGTGCACGAGATGGGAGCGCTGATGGTGGCGGTCAGCGCGGCCGCCAAGGGATGGGGAGTGACCTATCTGGGCCCGGACCTGCCCATCGCCGACCTGCTGAGTGCCGTCGGGCAGGCAGGCGCGCGGGCCGTGGCCATCAGCGTCGTCTACATCTCAGACGACCGCGACCTTCTGGCCGCGCTGCGCGAAGCCCGGGCCGGCCTGCCTGAGCGCATCCCGCTGCTCCTGGGAGGCGCCGCCGCGACCGAGATCCGTGCCCAGGCGGAAGCCGCTGGTGCGGTAGTCGTCGACTCCTTACCCGACCTCCGCGCGCTGCTCGACCGGCTGGCGTCCGAGGACGCCAAGTGAGCCCCGGAGAGGAGATCACCCTGCTCACCGGCGCCAGCGGCTACGTCGGAGGCCGGCTGCGTCGGGCGCTCGAGGCGGGCGATCGGCCACTCCGATGCATGGCCCGGCGGCCGAAGTATCTCCGCTCCAGAGTCGCTCCCGGCACCGAAGTGGTCGCCGGCGACGTGCTGGATCCGAACTCGCTGGCGTCGGTGCTCGGCGGCGTGCACACGGCGTACTATCTGATCCACTCGATGGCCTCCTCCCGCGACTACGCAGAGAACGACAGGAAAGGCGCCCGGTCCTTCGCCAAGGCGGCCCGTGACGCAGGAGTGCGCCGGATCGTCTACCTCGGCGGGCTCGGCCAGGGCGAGGAGCTGTCCCGCCATCTCGCGAGCCGGCAGGAGGTCGGCCGCATCCTCCGCGAGTCGGGCATTCCGACGATCGAGTTCCGCGCCTCGATCGTCATCGGGTCCGGAAGTCTCTCGTTCGAGCTGGTGCGCGCGCTGGTGGAGAAGCTTCCGGCGATGGTCACGCCGAGTTGGGTGGACACCCCCACCCAGCCGATCGGCATCGAGGATCTCGTGGCTTACCTGGTCGCTGCGCTCGACTTGCCCGCCGGGGAGAGCGTGTGCTACGAGATCGGCGGGCCCGACCGGGTGTCCTACGGTGACCTCATGCGGGAGTATGGCAGGCTCCGAGGGCTCCGGCGGGTGATGGTCCCCGTGCCCCTGCTGACGCCGAGGCTCTCCAGCCTCTGGCTGGCGCTGGTCTCGCCGGTCTACGCCCAGGTGGGACGCGAGCTGATTGACGGAGTGCGGAATGCGACGGTGGTTCAGGACGACCGGGCACTCCGCGATTTCAGCGTGCGGCCACGCGGGATTCGTGAGGTACTCGCCCGTGCGCTGGTCAACGAGGATCTGGGATTCGCGGCGACGCGCTGGTCCGACGCCCTCTCGTCCCAGCGGGCGCCTCGCGCCTGGGGCGGGGTCAAGTTCGGCTCCCGCCGGGTGGACTCTCGGGCGGCTTGGGTGGATTGCACCGCGGAGGAGGCGTTCCGCCCCATAGCGCAGATCGGTGGCGACGCCGGGTGGTACTACGGAAATCGCCTCTGGCGCCTGCGCGGCCTGCTCGACCTCGCGGTTGGCGGTCCGGGATTGCGCCGCGGACGCCGGGACCCCGAATCGGTGATGGTGGGCGATGCGCTGGACTTCTGGCGGGTGGAGGAAATCGAGCCCGGCCGCTTGCTTCGGCTCGCCGCCGAGATGCGGCTTCCGGGCCGGGCCTGGCTTCAGTTCGAGGTCACGCCGGAGAATGGCGGAAGCCTGATCCGTCAGACGGCGCTCTTCGATCCCGTCGGGGTGGGTGGGCTCCTGTACTGGTACGGCCTCTGGGGAATCCATCAGCTGGTGTTTGCCGGAATGCTGCGCAGCATCGTCAAGGCCGCTCGTGCGCTGTCCGACCCCTCGGACGCCAAGGACTCATCCCGCCGGCGATCCGCCGCCTGAGGCTCTCCGCCGTGCCCCCAATGACCGACGATCTCCGCATCCATGCGGCCGCGGAGCCGGCACCCCGCCATGGCGGCGAGCACGTGCTCTACTGGATGCAGAGCACGTTTCGTACGCGGGACAATCAGGCTCTCGATTTCGGGATCGAGCAGGCCAACCGCCTCGGACTCCCGCTGCTCGTCTACCACGGTCTGAGGCACGACTACCCCTGGGCGAGCGACCGGCTGCACACCTTCCTGCTCCAATCGGTCGCCGACCTGTACCACGAATTCGACCAGCTTGGCATCCAGTACGCCTTCTATCTCGAGCGGGATGGCGACGACGCAGTCGCAAGAAGGGCGGCGGGACGGCCGTCGCCGCTGGTGGACCTCGCCCGCCGCGCGGCGCTCGTGGCGACGGATTACTTCCCCACCTTCCTCGCGCCGAGGCAGACCCGCGCTCTTCGCCGGAAGGTGGAGACGCCGGTGATCGCGGTGGACTCCGCTACAGTGGTGCCGATCCGATACCACGAGCGGGAGTATCCCACCGCCGCACCGTTTCGCTCCCGGCTCATGGCGGCGCTGCCGCACTACCTCCATCGCTCGACAAGCCCGGAGCTGAAGGTTCGGCACCGGGTCCACCTGCCGTTCGAGCCGACGGTCCCGGATGGCGGGATCGCGGACCTGGTGGCCTCGTGCGCCATCGATCACTCCGTCGCTCCGGCGCCGGGTATCCGCGGCGGGCCGAAGGCCGCACGGGAGCAGCTGGAGCGCTTCCTGGAGACCGGTCTGCCTCGGTATGCGGAGGATCGCAGCGACCCCAACGCCGATGCCACCAGCCGACTGTCGCCCTACCTCCACTTCGGCAACATCTCGCCGGTGGAGGTGGTGCTGCGGGCCAGGGAGGCGGGGCCGTCCGAGCAATTCGTCAAGTTCCAGGACGAGATCCTCACCTGGCGGGAGCTGGCGTTCAACTTCACCCACTTCAACCCGCGGCATCGGAAGGTCGAGGCCATTCCCGACTGGGCGCGGCGCGAGCTTCGCACCGGCGAATCGGACGATCGCCCGGCGCTCTACACCGCCCAGGAATTGGAGGAGGCACGTACGGCCGAGCCGCTCTGGAACGCCGCCCAGACGGCGTACGTCCGGGACGGGTGGATGCCGAATCCCCTCCGAATGTTGTGGGGGAAGTCGGTGATTCAGTGGACAAGGAACGCGGAGCAGGCGCTCGGAATCCTCGAGCACCTCAACAACAAGTACGCACTCGACGGCCGCGATCCGAGCTCATACCTCAACATCCTCTGGGTGTTCGGCAAGTTCGACCGGCCGTTCTATCGGCGGCCCATCTACGGGACGGTGCGGTACATGTCGCTCAAGGCTGCGGAGAAGAGGTTCGATGTGCGGAGGGTGGTGGAGAGATATACCGGAAAAGCGTGAACAGTGAACGGGGAAAAGTGAAAAGGAAGTCCGAGCAGAACCGTCTCATCCCTTTCACCTTTCACTGTTCACCGTTCACGCTTTTCGGGCTCGATCCTCCGACTCCTGGATCTCCCGGTCATGTCTCCCCGAGAGCGTTACCAGCGCAATGATCGCCCCCACCAGCGCCATCTGCATGTCCCATTGCGTGTCCCACACGTCTCCCTGAGTTCCCAGGAAAGCCTCCGCGGCCTCACCCGACGCCAGCGCGGTCCAGAACTCGATCAGCTCGTACAGCGCGCTGAAGGCCAGGCAGAAGCAGACCACCACGAACGGCAGCCAGCGGCTCCCTCGGAGCGGTGACCTGCGGATGAAGACCTCCCGCGCCAGCATCGCAGGGATGAAGCCCTGCGCGAAGTGGCCGATGCGGTCGTAGTGGTTGCGGGCAAAGCCGAACAGGTCCTGGAGCCAGAACCCGAACGGCACCTCGGCATAAGTGTACTTCCCGCCAACCATCAGAATGACGGCGTGGATCCACAGGAGGGTGTAGACCAGGCGGGTGAAGCGGAGGGTCGGCCAGAGAAAGATCAGCACCGGAACGCCGATCAGGACCGGGGCCACCTCGAGAAACCAGGTGAAGCGGTCGTGCGGCGCGATGCCGGACCAGAGCAGCACGGCGGCCAGGGCGACCAGCAGAGCGGTCTCGTAGCGGGCATTGCCCTGGTGCATGAAATGGCCTCCGTGATGAACTGCGTGGAAGGTGAACAGTGAACAGTGAAAGGGATCGTCGGGCCAACCCCCTTTCACTTTTTACCTTTCACCTTTCCCGCTTTTAGTGGCCAGCCTACTCCGGATACGGCACGTCCACCACCATCCCGTCCCGCGCGACCACGGTCTCCGGAAAGATCGCCCGCGCTTCGGCGAGCAGCTCGGGCGCGTCGCGGGTGTAGCGCGGACTGATGTGGGTGAGGACAAGTCGCCGCACCCCGGCCTCGACCGCGACACGCGCCGCCTCGGCCGCGGTGGAGTGGCCGGTCTCTTTCGCGCGCTCCAGCTCATCGCTGCCGAAGGTGGCCTCGTGGATCAGCAGATCCGCGCCCCGCGCGGCCTCGACGACCGCCAGACTGGGGCGGGTGTCGCCCGAATAGACCAGGGTCCGTCCGAGCCGCGGCGAGCCCACCAGGTCCGCCGGCGAGATGGTCCGCCCGTCCTCCAGCGCGACGGTCTCGCCCTTGTGCAGCCGGCCCCAGAGCGGGCCCTCGGGCACGCCCAGCTCGCGCGCGCGATCGGGGTTGAACCGGCCGAGCCTGGTGTGCTCGGCCAGGGCATAACCCACGGTATCGGGACGGTGGTCGGTCTCGAATACCACGATGTCGTACTCGTCACGGGTGAGCCGGTCGCCGGGACGGATCTCCCGGATCTCGACCGGGAACTTGTTGCGCTCGATGCCGAGTGAGATGGCCGCGCCGAGGACGCGCTGGGCGCCGCGGGGGCCATAGAGCGTAACCGGAGCGCTCCGGTCCTGGAGGCCCATGGTCCGGAGCAGCCCGGTGACGCCGAGGATATGGTCCGCGTGGTAGTGGCTGAAGAAGATCTCGGTGAACGAGAACCCCACCCCGTACCGCATCATCTGCCGCTGATTGCCCTCGCCGCAATCGAAGAGCAGCGTCTCCCCTTCGCGCTGGACGGCGAGCCCGGCGACGTTCCGATCCACCGTGGGCGTGGCGGCCCCAGTCCCCAGGAAGGTGGCGGTGAGCATGGGACCCAATAAAGCGTGAAAGGTGAAAAGTGAAAGGGAGAAGACGGTGCATCATGGTCTCTCCCTTTCACTTTTCACTTTTCACGCAGTTTGTCAAAACAGCTTCACGGTGACCGGAACCTTCCCCGGATGTTTCTTCAGCTCGTCCAGCAGCTGCTGCATGGACTGCGACAGCTTCCGGATGTCGGTGTAAAAACCGGTGTCCGTCGCAAACTTTCCGAGCGTGCCGCGTCCCTGGTTCATTCCGAGCAGCAGCGTGTCGAGCCGGGCGCCGGTGGAAGTGAGCTGCGCCGTCATGCCGGCCAGATTGGCAGTGAGCGTGTCCGCCCGGTTGAGCGTGCGCGACAGGGCCGGATTCGCGAGGGTGCTGTCGAGCCGGGTGGTGAGCTGCTCCAGCGAGGCCATCGTCCGGGTGAGCTGGGCGGTAGGCCCCTTGTTCGCGTCACCGTAGACCGCCATCGTCCGCTCCGCCGCCTTGAGCGTGCCCTGGAGCGCGGTGAGTGTCGCATACAGCTCGTCCGCCGTGCGCTTGTTGACGATGTGCTGCGCGCCGAGCAGGACGCTGTCGGCCCGGTCGCCCAGATTCTGGGCGAGATCGGTGAGACCCGCCGCCTGGCTACCGATGATGATTCGGTCGCGGGTGAGCGACTGGGCGGCGTCGCCGGGATCGAAATCGATCGCGGCGTCGCCCACGAAGCCGACCGCCACGATCTGCGCGGTGGCGTCCACCTTGGGCACGATCTTATCCGGCAGCGTCACCCACACGATCACCTTGCCCACGTCCGCCAGACGAATCCGCTCCACCGTGCCTACCGCCACCCCGGAAATCTTCACCACCGAGCTGGCCTTGAGGTTGCCGGCGGTCTTGAACTGGATCTTCCAGAACTCGTCCTCGTCCGCTCCGATCGAGCTGCCCTTCAGCCAGCTCGACCCCACGATGAACAACACGATCGCGAAGATCACGAGCGCTGCCGACGGTGACTTCCCGCTTATAGCTCAATTCCATGTCACGCTCATGCGGCGAAAGTGGCGTCCGGGAAGTCGCGCTCCAGGAACTCCTGGACCTTGGGATCGCGCGACTTCAGGAACTCCTCCTGGCTGCCCTGCTGCACGATCTTCCCCCCCGTGAGCAGCGCCAGCCGGTCCGCGGTGCGGAATGCGCCGCGTACGTCGTGCGTCACCATCACGCTGGTGACCCCCAGCTCGTTGTCGAGCCGCTTCACCAGGCTGTCGATCACGTCGGCGTTGACCGGGTCGAGGCCCGAGGTGGGCTCGTCGTAGAGCAGGTATTTCGGGCTCCCCGCGATCGCCCGCGCGATCCCCACCCGCTTCCGCATCCCGCCGGACAGCTCGGCCGGAAACTTTGCCATCACCTCCGGCGCGAGGTTGACCAGCTTGAGGCACTCGGCCACCCGTTGCCGGGCGTACTGCTCGTCCCGGTACTTTTCGCCGTCGGTGATGCCGAGGCGGACGTTCTCGAACACGTTCATCGAATCGAAGAGGGCGCCGTTCTGGAAGACGTAGCCGATCCGGGAGCGGAGCTCGGCCAGCTCCTTCCGCTTGAGCCGGCCGACGTGCTGATCGTCCACCACCACGGTGCCCGAATCGGGGCGGATGAGGCCGATGATGTGCTTGAGGAGGACGCTCTTGCCGGTGCCCGACGGGCCCAGCAAGGCCAGCGTCTCCCCCTCCTGGACGTCGAGATTCACGCCATCGAGCACGACTTGGCTGCCGAACCGCTTGTAGACGTCCCGGAGTACGATCATTTGCTGAGCAGCAGGTTGGCGAGGAGGACGTCGAGCAGCAGGATGAGCACCGAGCTGCTCACCACCGCGCCGGTGGTGGCGCGGCCGACCCCCTCGGCGCCCTGCTGGGTATTGAATCCCATGTAGCAGGCGATGATAGTGATAGAGCCAGCGAAGAAGAATGCCTTGATCACCGAGTAGGTGGCGTCGAACGGGCGCCAGAAGTATCGGGCGCCGTAGGTGAAGTCCTCGTTGGTGATCGGCAGCACCATGGTCATGGAGAACCACCCGGCGAAGATTCCCATCACGTCCGCCAGGATCACCAGTACCGGGATCATCGAGGAACCCCGCCAGCACCCGCGGTACGATGAGGTGGGACCCGGGCGACCGGCCCAGGCTCTCCAGCGCGTCGATCTGCTCGGTGACCCGCATCGTTCCCAGCTCGGCGGCATAGCGCGCGCCGATCCGGCCCGCCAGCACCAGCCCGGTGAGCACCGGACCCAGTTCCAGCACGATGGACTCGACGACCACGCCGGCGAGATAGTAGATCGGGATGGTACCGGTGAACTGGTACCGCGCCTGGAGTGCCGTCACCGCGCCGGCGAAGCCGGAGATGAGGAGCACAATAAACAGGCTGCCGACCCCGATGTTCCACGCCTCGGTCATGGTCCGGGGGAACCAGACCCGCCACTCGGAGAGGCTCCGGAGAGCGTCCCAGACCAGCAGGGAGACCCGGCCGACGTGGGACATGGCGTTGAGCGTCCAGCGGCCGACGAAACGGCGGAGGTCGAGAGTCTGGGCGTCCATTTGGCGAGGAGCTAGGTAGCTTACCGTTCGACGCTGATGCCGGATGACTGATCACCGAGGGCTGCTACATCTTCACCCCCCATGCCGCGTAAGTCTAGGGCCGACCGCAAGCTCCAGGCATCGGAGTTCCGCCGCCGTCTGCTGCGCTGGTTCCGGCGCCACGGCCGCGACCTGCCCTGGCGGCGCACCCGGGATCCGTACCGCATCATGGTGTCGGAATTCATGCTTCAGCAGACCCAGGTAACACGAGTCGAGGCGTACTACCACCGGTTCCTGGAGCGCTACCCGTCCATCGAGACCCTGGCGGCGGCCCCCGCGGCGATGGTACGGGAGAGCTGGGAAGGGCTGGGCTATTACCGCCGGGCGGCGAACCTCCACCGGCTGGCGCAGGCGGTGGTGGTACAGCACGGCGGGAGGGTGCCGGACGATCTGGAGTCCCTGGTGCGGCTGCCCGGTGTCGGCAGATACACGGCGGGAGCGGTGGCGTGCTTCGCGTACGAGCGGGCGACGGCGGCAGTGGATACCAACGTCGCCCGGGTGATCCGGCGAGCGTTCCATCCCAGGCTGCGAGGCGCGACAGCGGCCCGCCGGGTCTGGGAGACCGCCGGGGCACTCGTCCCTCGGCGAGGCGGAAGTGCCTGGGCTTTCAACCAAGCGATCATGGAGCTGGGCGCGCTGGTGTGCACGGCCAGAGCCGCCCGGTGCGAGAGCTGCCCGGTCAGCGGCTGGTGTGAGACCGGAAGGCGGGTACAACGAGAAACAGCGGGAAAAGTGAAAGGTGAACAGTGAACGGATTATTTTGGAAAGCTGCGGCGGCGCTTGAGCAGGCCGAGCAGGAGGCGACAAGCGTGGTTGGCGTGCCGGAGAAGACTCGCACCGGTGTCCTCCGGGAATACCTCCGCTTCTACCCCCAACCTCAGGATTTCTACTGTTTCCACAGCTGAGCCATAGGCCACACCCAGATGGCGAGTGTAGTTAGGACTATCGCCGAACGAGTATCCCTCAGCAATGTTGAGCTCGACGCTCAGTGATGCCCTTTGAAGCTGGTTGAAGAGAGCCGCCGCGTGTGGCTTCCAGGCGTCTCTACACAAACGGATCACCCCGACGTTGACCGCGTGCGCCTCCTGCCACGCCCGAAGCGACCTGTGATCTCTCACGAAGCAAGATTGGAGCCCACCATCCCAACACTACGTCCCTTTTACCGTTCACCGTTCACTTTTCACGCATTTTAGGGTACTGCCAGCATCGCCCCCCCAACCAACGCCACCAGCGCCAACGTCCCCGCGATCGATCCGGTCAGCCGCTGCCGCTGCCGCAGCTCATCGAAGTAGGCCGCATTGGGGCCCAGGGGATCCATCCGCGCCAGCTTGGATGAGGTTGGCAGCCCGACCAGCAGCACGATCAGCGCCGCCACCACACCAGCGCCCTGCATCAGGACGAGCCACAGGCTGAACCCGATCTCCCCACCCTGCAGGCTGGTCATCGCGAAAGTCAGCATCAGACCGGACAACACGGTCAGCAGCGCCCCGGGTGCCACCAGCACCTTCTGCACCGCAGCCTGGGCCCGGACCACGGCGCCCAGCCGAGCCCGCTCCTCGCCCTTCGAGACGATGCCGGCCACCATGGACGCGAGTCCCCCGCCGATCCACACGGTGAAGCCGATGAGATGCAGGAAGACCCAGAGACGGATCACGAGGAGGACATCGCGGACAGGATGGCATCGTCGATCGGCTGCCGCCCGGAGAAGCCAGCGTCGATCTCGTGCCAGTGGGTGATGCGCTCCTCGCCCAGCTTCCAGCAGAGAAAGATCGGGCGGTCTTCCCGGAGAGAGTAAAAATCCACCAGCCCGGCGTCGAATCCCTTGAAGACGCAGCCGACCGCCTCCAGCTCCTGGAGATAGCGGTTGATCTGGTCGGCGTGGCGGGCCACATCCTCCCGTGCGGCGAGCAGCTCGCCGGTCTCGCCCCAGTCGGCGCGCGCGCCGCCGGTCAGCAGCTCGAAGCGCGATACGGCCGCGCGCCAGGCGGGATACTCGTGGGTGAGATCCTCGACGATCCGTCGCACCAGTGGCAACGTGCGCTCGGCTTCCCTGAGACTGAAGAGCTTGAAATCGGGCATCCGTAGATTCCTTGCTGATGCGGTGCGGCTGAGCCGAGGTCGTCCCTTTTTACCGTTCACCGTTCACTGTTCACGCTGTCCTGTCCTTCTCGCCCCCGCCCTCATGCCCCCACACGATCTCCACCCCCGCCACTTGCTCCGGGTGGCTGATGAAGCCTACCACCCTCCGGTCGCTGTCCACCACCGTGATGGTGGGCCTGAGATGCGATTCGTTGGGGTCCAGGTCCATGCGGACCCGATAGCCCTCCATCTCCTGATCCGGCTCCACCACCGGTGAGTTGGTTCGCATGAGGGTGTCGGCCCTGGTGTGCCAGGGATGCTTTCCCTCCGCCAGGCATCGGGTGACCAGGTCGCGGTCGCTCAGGGTGCCGAGGAATCGGCGGGTGCGGTGGTCGTCCACCACGGGGACCACCGAGATGTTGCGGGTCTTGAGCATGATCGCCACTTCGCTGGCCATCGCGCCGGCGACCGCGACGTGCGGATCGGGGACCATCGCTTCCGAAGCTTTCATGTGGCTCAATTTGCCCCCTGAGGCATACGGGTCAAGGCCGTCCTACGGCCGCGAGCGCGTCGCGCGTGGCGCGATACCCGTCATCGGCATACTGGCGCGCCCGATCCACCCGGAAAGTGGCGCGCCGCTCCACCCGCGGCCGCACGTACACCAGCGGTGGCCTGCTGGTGTCCGCCCGCCAGAGCGCCACTTGGGCGGCAGTAGCGGTAGCCATGAGGGGGCCGACGGCCTCGTCATGGGCCCGGACGAAGGGTGGGATGGACTCGGGACCCACGTCCACAGCGTCGAACCCGGGCCCGACGTCTACCCCCACCACCGTCTCACGCGCCAGTTTCGCGGCGACATCGAGCGGGAGCGGGCCGCGTAGCCCACCGTCCCCGCAGCGGCGGCCCGCCAGTCTTACCGCCGGCAAATACACCGGGAGCGCACACGTCGCGCAGAGGACGTCCACCAATGGCGCATCCTCGCCCCCCTCGCCGAAGAGCAGCAGCCCGCCGGTATCGAGGTCCACGACGGTGATGGTGATCGGCACGGGCAGGTCGGCGAACCGCCTGGCGGGAACGAGCTGTTCGATCGCACGCCGTAACGGCGCGGCGCGGAGCAGCGACCGGGCGAAGAGTCCCTTCACCAGCGCGAGCGGATCCCGCGCCACGCCGGTCCTCCCTACCCCGGCGAGCCGTCCCAGGAGCGCCTCCCGGTCGGCTCCCCCTGCGAGCGCCGCCGCGACCACCGCCCCCATCGAGGTGGCCACGTATCGCACCGGAGCGAGTCCGGCCTCCGCGACCGCCCGGGCGGCACCGACATGCGCGGCGGTCTTGGCGCCGCCGCCGCTCAGCACCAGGGTAACCCCCGGCGCGCTCACGCCCGCTTCTGCCCCCGCCGGTGCTCCTCCGCCCTCGCGTAGCGCCCCCGCTCCTCGTCGGTCTCCGGCAGGAGGCGTGGAACCCGCTTGGGCTTCCCGTCGTCATCGATGGCCACGAACACCACGTGAGCGGTGTGGGTGTGCCGCCGCTCGCCGGTGCTCACCTTTTCGGCGTACACGTCCACCGTGATGTCCATCGAGGAGTTGCCGACGAAGTCCACGGTCGCCACGCAGGTGACCAACGCGCCCACCGGGATCCGCTCCTTGAAGTCAACACGGTCGATCCTTGCGGTCACCGCCGGTCCGCCGGCGTGCCGGATCGCGGCCACCGCCGCGGCCTGATCCACCAGCGCCATCAGCTCGCCGCCGAACAGATCGCCCCGCACATTCTGCATGTGCGGCATGACGAAAGTGGTGATCGTCCCGGTGGAAGCGGACATCGGGCGGGAGTCGGCGGTCATGGCAGTGGAGGCATTTGCATGGCCGAAGATTGGCCCGACCTGTCTACTTTGCAAGATCGATCACCGGGTGCATACCTTGGGGATGATCGAGGGAACGGCAGCGGCGGAGGTGCGATGAGGGGAACGGACGGACGGTACCCACCCATCGAGTCCCATGCCATCATCGGCGACCTCCAGACCGTCGCTCTGGTGGGGCTGGACGGCTGCGTCGACTTTCTGTGTCTCCCCCACTTCGACTCCCCCTCGGTCTTCGCGGGCCTTCTCGACGCCGACAACGGTGGAAGCTTCAAGATCGTTCCTCGCCTCGATCAGCCGCGCAACAAGCAGCTCTACCTCCCCGACACCAACGTGCTGCTGACCCGGTTCCTCGCCAGTGATGGCGTGGTGGAGATCTCCGATTACATGCCGGTCCATCCCCTGGAGCACACCTCCCGGCTGGTCCGCCGGGTCAAGACGGTCCGGGGAGAGATCCGCTTTCAAGTCCGGTGCGCCCCGCGCTTCGACTACGCCACGATCGAGCACACGCTGGAGCTGGAGCCGGGTGGCGCGCGGTTCACGGGGGCCGACGGGTTGGTGTTACGGCTGTCATCCACGGTGCCGCTCCGCTCGGAGCAGGGCGATGCCCTGGCCGACTTCACCCTGCGCGCCGGGGAGACCGCCACCTTCATCCTGGAGCAGGTGACCGGCAGTTCGGCCTATCCCACCGACCTCGATGCCTACGTCACCGGCTCGTTCAAGGAGACGATGAACTTCTGGCGCGAGTGGATGGGCCGCTCCAGTTACACCGGCCGGTGGCGCGACGCGGTGAATCGCTCCGCGCTCACCCTCAAGCTGCTCACCGCCCGCTGGAGCGGATCGATCCTCGCCGCGGCCACCTTCGGGCTGCCCGAAACCATCGGCGGGGTGCGCAACTGGGACTACCGCTATTCCTGGATCCGAGACGCCTCGTTCACCCTCTACGCGTTGACCCGACTGGGCATGGCCGACGAGACCGGCGCGTTCATCGCTTGGCTGGCCCGCCGCTTCGAGTCCTGCCGGCCCGAGACGCTCCGGACGCTCTACACCGCCGCCGGCGGAGCCGACGTGACCGAGCGGACCCTGGATCACCTGGAGGGCTATCGAGGCTCGCGCCCGGTACGGGTCGGCAATGCCGCCGCCGATCAGCTCCAGCTCGACATCTACGGCGAGCTGCTCGACGCCATCTACCTCTACGACAAGTACAAGGAGTCCACCAGTTACGAGCTCTGGAGACGGATCGCCGCACTGGTGGATTGGGTCGCCGACAACTGGCGGCTTCCGGACGACGGGATCTGGGAGGTGCGAAGCGGGCGGCGCGAGTTTCTCTACTCCCGGATCCTGTGCTGGGTGGCGATCGACCGCGGCATCCGCATGGCGGTCAAGCGGTCGTTCCCGGCGCCGCTGGCCCGGTGGCGCGAAGCGCGTGACGCCATCTACCGGGAGGTGCACGAGGGCTTCTGGGATCCGAAGATCGAGGCGTTTGTCGGGGTCAAGGGCACCACTCGGCTCGATGCCGCCTGCCTCATCATGCCCTTGGTGCGGTTCATCTCGCCCAAGGACCCGCGGTGGCTCTCGACCATGCGAGCGGTGGAAGCTCGGCTGGTACAGGACTCCCTGGTCTACCGCTACGAGATCGAGGGGATCGAGACCGACGGGCTGGAGGGGCCGGAGGGCAGCTTCTCGCTCTGTTCCTTCTGGTACATCGAGTGCCTCTCCCGATCCGGTGACCTGCCGCAGGCCCGTTTCCTCTTCGAGAAGATGCTGGGGTACGCCAACCACGTCGGGCTCTACGCGGAGGAGATCGGGCCGGCGGGAGAGCACCTGGGGAACTTCCCGCAGGCGCTCACTCACCTGGCGATGATCAGCACGGCGTACGACCTCGATCGGAGGCTGTCGGGAGCCGGCTACGCGTCGTGAGCTGCGCGGCGGGAATGCCTAAAACAACAGCGTGAACAGTGAACGGTGAAAAGTGAAAGGGGCGTTCAGACCCTCCCTTTTACCTTTTACTGTTCACCGTTCACGCTGTTCGAGGTTAGTAGTCCACCGGCCTCAGATAATACTCCCCGATCGCCGTCGCGCTCAGCATCGCCACCGTCGGCAGTCTTCGCTTCCAGTGGGTCGAGTCGAGGCGGCGCCGGACCAGGTCGAGCTCCTCCTCGGTGTACCCGAGCGGAATGATGTCCGTGGTGCGGTAGCCGAGCAGGATCCACTGGAGGATCGCGTCGGCCCGAGGATAGGAGATGCCGAAGTCGCCCTCGTCGGTCTGGCCCTGGATGAGGTCGGCGCTCGCGGGCTTGGAGACGATGACCTCCGGCACCTTCAGGTGCCGCGCGAGGGTCCAGACCTGGGTCTTGAACAGGTCGCCGATCGGGTTCACCGGCGGTGAGTCGTCGGCATGCCAGGTGAAGTAGCCGAGCAGCCGCTCGGTCTTGTTGCCGGTGCCGACGGGAAGCGCGCGCTGGGCGGCGGAGATGTCGAACAGGGTGATCATGCGCGCGCGGGCCATGATGTTGCCCAACCGCGCGGGGTCGGGCGCGCCGCCGATCGCGGACGCCAGGCCGTCCACCGCGGTGCTGATCTCCACCGTCCTACTCTCGATGCCGAGCGCGTCGATCACCAGCTGAGCGTGCGCCAGGCTCTCCTGGCTGGAAGTGCGGTAGGGCATCCGCACCCCGATCACATTCTCCGCCCCGAGCGCCTCCGCCGCGAGAAACGCGACCAACGAGCTGTCCACGCCACCGGATAGACCAATCACCACTTTCTCGAACCCGCGGCGGCGCTGCACTTCGTCCCGGAGAAACTCGACCAGCCAGCGCCGGGTGAGCTCGGGGTCGATGGCGAGTGGATCCGCGGACGGGCGGAACGGCAGACTGGCGGACCGGCGGACGCGGGACTTTCGCGTCATGGTATCCTCTTGGCTCGCTTCTCCAACGGTCGGTTCGCTTGCACCCTTCCGCCGTTCCGCCGTCCCGCCGTCCCGCCCGTCGTTCCGCCCCTTCTCCCGCCGCGCCGCGTGCAGTGATCCCAGCAGATGCGGCAGCCGCATCTCCAGATCCGCGAGGAGCGGCAGCTCGGCGCGGGCACGGGTGATCTCCTCGAAGTCGAGCGTCGCCGGGATCAGCGCCTCCTCGAAGATCGGCCCTTGTGCCACCACATCCCCCCTCGGCGATCCCACGATCGACCCGCCGGCAAATGCCTTCCCTCCCTCGAACCCCACCAGTTGCGCGAGGGCGACGTAGACGCCGTGCTCGCTCGCGATGTCCTGGACGATGCGGCTCCAGCGGTCGAGACTCGCAGGGCGGCCCGGGCTACTGTCGTCTCCTGGGACCGGCCCGCGCGCGGGGCTGGCACTAGGCACGATGATGAGCTGGGCGCCATCCAGTGCCGCGAGCATCGGGGTGAACGAATGCCAGACGTCCTCGCAGATCAGGATCGCTGCCCGGCCCCAGGCCGTGTCGAACGCCTGGACGCTCCGGCCGGCCTCGACGAAACGCTCCTCGTCGAAGACACCGTAGGTAGGCAGGAACACCTTCCGGTGGACATGGCGAATCCCGGCATCGGGGCCGCCCAGCCTGGCATAGATCGCCGAGTTGTAGAGGCGGTTCTGGTGGACCTCGTAGAAGCCCAGGGCGACGTCGAACGGCGGCGCCTTCGCGTCGCGGTGCTGTCCCGCCAAATCGTCGAATAGATGGTCGGCGGAGATCGCGAGGTCGCGGACCCCTCCCTCGAGGAAATACCCGGTGAGCGCCGTTTCCGGCGCGACCATCAGGTCCGGCGGCTCGGCCCAGCCACCGGCCTCCCGGAAGAGGACCCCCAGCCGGCAGAGGTTCTCTTCGTAGGCGCCCTTATGGGGCCGGAGCTGGGCGATGGCAAGGCGGAGCACGCTGGAAATGTAAGCTTTCGCGGATGCTTCGGTACATCACCGCCCGGTGGGCGCACAGGCGGGCGCGACCTCCTGGACCTGCTTCGCCCGGGTGGATACGGGTGTAATATTACGACCACGATGCCCACGACCTTCCAGGCGCTCGAGCGCGTTCCCAATGCCTGCCAGCTCCTCCCCAACGTCGTGACCGGAGGCCAGCCATCCACCGCGGATCTCGAGGGGTTTCGAGACGCGGGGGGCGGGATCGTGCTCGATCTCCGGGACCCCATGGAGCCCCGGCCGCTCGACGAGTCCGCGACCACCGAGCGCCTGGGTCTGGAGTACGTGGTCGCCCCGGTTTCCGCGGGCACCATGACCGACGCGACGCTCGAGCGGATTCACGCGATTCTGCGGGAAGCCGGCGACCGGCCGCTGTTCATCCACTGCGGCAGCGGGAGCCGGGTGGGTGGCGCGCTGCTCCCCTACCTCATGCTGGAACACGGACTCGCGGAGGAGGACGCCATCGCCCAAGCGATGCGGGTCGGGCTCCGGAGCGCCGACCTGCTGGAGTGGGGGCTCGATTACGCCAGACGCAAGTCCATCTGATCGCTGCGCGCTATGGTCGTACTTCTGCTGTTGGCCCAGGCACTCAGCACTCTTCCCGCCCCGACGGCGCAAGTCTGCGCTGAGCCCGATCGAGCCTCGCGAGCGGAGATCCTCCAGGCGATGAGGGCCCACGGCGGGTACAGCCTCACCAGCACTACCACCTCGATGCTCTTTGGGGCCGAGACGCTCCTCGCGATGGTTCGACGCAGAGAGCAGGACAATCCCGGAAATGCGCGGTTCCTCATCCATCAGTCGGACTGGTTCGCGGCGCACCTCGAGACCGCCGGCGTGACCTATGCCGAGATGTCGGCGTCGGCGCGGGCGGCCTTCGAGCATCATCAGGACGCCCTGGTGGAGTACGGACCGGAGGTGGTGGATCAGGCCGTGGAAGGCCCCCTGCCGCGTAGGGCCCTGGACGTCACGATCTTCTGGCCCGATTCGTCGGGCGCCCCTTCCGGGTTCAGCTATAAGGACACGCTCTCGGTCCCCCGGATGGTGGTGTACGACGACCGCATCGTCCGCTTCAAGCTGCTCGAGTACGACGACATGCTCGTGTTCGACCAGGTCACCGGGATCTCGGTGCGGCCCATCGGATTTCTCTCCGCCGTGTTCGCGGTGATCGGCAGGCCGGACCTGAAGCAGACTCGCATCGCGGTTTCCACCGACCACTGGCAGGTGGTGCGCGGCAAGGTGAAGGTGCTTCCGGGCCTCTCGAAGACCGGCACCGCGACGATCGAGCCGGACGGCCGCGGGCACGAGGGTATCCCACCGGAGCGAGACGACCTCACGGTTCTGAGGCAGCGGATGAGCCAACCGATCGAGCTCCAGTACGGAGCGCCCTCGTGCCAGGCCCGCTTCAGGATGCGCCGCCACGGGGGGAGCTGCCAGCAAGTGATGGGGGGTGCCGGGAGGTGCGTCGGGAATTGAGGGACGCCAAAAAAACGAGCGGGCCCGCGATGATCCGGGGGCCCGCTCGTTTTCCTGACTGAGTCTCGCTCAGCGCCGGCGACTGCCGCCCGACGACGGGCTGCCTCCGCCACCGCTCCCACCTCCACCTCGGCGATCACCCCCGCCGCCACCGCTCCAGCTCGACCCCGACGATGAGGACGGCGCCCGCTCGACTCGCCCGCCGCCACCACTACTGCGATCGCCGCCGCGGTCAGACGACCGGGGCTCCGACCGCGTTTCCCGCGGCGAGTCGTCCGAGCGACGAACAGAACGCGCCTCCGGTTCCGGGCGCGACTCGCGCGCCGGGGAGGCCGCACGCGCCGGCGCCACATCGCCTCGGCCCCGATCGTCCGTCGTCCTGCGTGGAGTCAGGTCCACCGGCAGGTTCTCCCGCCGCTCGCGGGCATCGGGAACCGCCCGCGGGGTCTCTCGTGGCCGAGCCCGGCGGGCTTCGATCGCCGTCGACTCATTCCGGTAACGCTCAACCGAACGCCGTGGCTCGGTGGACCCGATGGCGGTATTCCGGCGGTCGCCCAAATCGGTCCGGGCTGTGGTGCGCCTGGCCACCGTTGCCTCCGGACGCTCGACCTCATGACGGTCGATCGCGCGGCGGACCGGCGAGGCATTGTCGGGCTCGGAGAACCGGGAGATCGGCGGAGTATAGACCGTGTTCACCGCGCGGCCGAAGGTGTACCGGCGGTCGCGATAGTCGGTGCCTGCCAGGGTGCGGTCGCGGAACCTGTAGGGCGTGTAGGGCCGGTTCCAACGATCGTAGTACCCGACGTTCCGGTAGTGGTACGGATAACCCCAGTGCGAGTAGTACGCCGGGCGATAGTAATACGGTCGGTAGTAGTAGTATGGCCGGTAGTAGTACGGGTCGTAGAAGAACGGATCGTAGAACGGGTCGTACGCGTAGTGGAAAGGCGAATAGTAGTGCCGCCGGTAGAAGGGCCGGCCAAAGAACAGGTTTACCGAGAGCCCGCTGCCGCAGCTCTGGTAATACCCGCAGCCGAAGTCGTCATAATAGAAGCTGCTGGAGTACGACCGGTCATAGGAGTGGTCGCTCGCGTACACCCGATCAACGACGTAGTAGTTCATGACGTCGTAGTCGAAGCCGCTCTGCGCCATCCGGCGCACCAGCTCGGTCATCTCTGGCTCGGGGTCCTCCGCCAGCCGCCTGGGCTCGAGGGCCCGGTAATCCCAATGGTCGCTGATCACGAATTCGTCGAAGCGGAACGCCGAGCGGGAAACGGCGGCGTAGACTGTGCCGCGGCCCGACCGGTCGCCGACGTCGAAGGCGTCGCGACCACCGCGGCCCTCGACCTCGTACTTCTTGCCGCCGCGGACGAAGTTGTCGTCGGTGGGGTCGATCGGGAACAGGACGCGCAGGTGCCCTTCGGCGTCGGCGTGGAGCACGACCAGGTAGCCGTCGTCCTCGGTCCGCACGTGGACCCTAGCGCGGTCCCCTCGGAGGAAACGCCCGTCGTTGTTGATCCAGATCTGAATCGGAGGATCGCCCGCGCTCGCGGCGGCCGGCCGATCGGGGCCAGCCGCGAGGAGGAGTGGAAGGAGCAAAGCGTGGTACATTGGGCGCCTCCCGGAACTGCTGTTGCCTTCTTGGAAACTGTGACGGGGCACTGCGTTAGGCTAGTCCTCCGCCAGGATGCGAACCGCGTGCCACCGTCCACCTACTTGAAGCGTAACCACTTAGCACCCGGGTTCGTTCCCGGATCGTCCTCCGGCGGGGGCTCTATTCGCTTCCGAGGGGGACAGTTAGGGGGACGTGGATGGTTGGGATCGGTTAACGGCTGGCATGGCCGCCGCGGCCGAGATGGCCTCCTTCCCCGCAGCGTTCACGGCTTACTGGTTTCCTTCCCCCCGTTCCAGCGATGCCAATACATCCGCATCTCCGTGATCTTCGCACCATCAGTCTCACAGAATATCGCCCCCCGTGCGTCCACCCACTCGCCGGTTCTCTTCCTCCGGAATACGCACTTGAACTCGGTGCTAAACCAGGGGCCGGCGGCGAAGATCTCGCCGGAGGAGAAGGTGACTTCGGACTGATGAAGAGGAACCTCGAGCCAGTATCGGCGGACCGTCTCGGGGCCGCGAAGCGGCTCGGAGAACGGCGTCTCTACGAAGACCATGTCTCTCGCGAAGACCGACATCAGCAGATCCACGTTTCCCCTCGACCATCCTTGCCCGAAGTCGTCGATGAGCGAACGGCCAAGCTCGCGGGTATCCACCGCGGTCAGCGCGGCTCCGCGGTGAGCCGCTGGAGCGCATCCCGCGCTTCGGCGACGCGGCCCTGAAGCTCCGGATCGGCCTTGTCCCACAGCCGGACGAACCGGCCGTACGCCAAAGCAGCGGAATCGGTCTTCCCGGCGGCCTCATAGGTCCGGCCCAGCGCGAGATAGGTGAGCGGAATCAGGTACACGGCCGCGTTGTCGAAGCCGTACCGGAGGCGACTGATTCCCTCTTCTCGGGAATTCTCGTCGGCCGCGAGGGCGACCGCGAGCTGGAACCGGAGAAACGCGGTGGTCTCGGCGGTGTTGGGCCCCCCGGCCTTGGCCAGGCCGGAGCGCAGACCGTCAATGCCGCTGGCCGTGTCTCCCTGGACCAGCCGTGCCCAACCGCCAGTCGCCTCGAGCAGCGCGCGGTTCCTCGTCGAATCGGGAGTCCCGTCCGGAAGCTCCATCCCGTGGGAGGCCTTTCGAATCGCTTCCTCGGTCTGGCCCCGGATAATCGCTTTGATCGCTTCCGCATAGGCGGTCCTGCGTGGGCTGCCGGCCGCATCCAGATCCAGCGCCATGAGCGAGTCCAGCCGCGCTCCGCCGAACGACGGTGGAGCGATCCCGAGCGCGATGGGATAGCCGAGCAATCCGATGGCCGCACCGGGCAAAAGCGCGGCTACGGTGTCCACCATAGACTGGACCTCGCGCAGCCGGCCGAACCCGACAAGCGCGAAGCCCCGTCCGATCGGGCTGAATCGGCGAGCCGGTGAGTTCACGGGAAAGGCGTTCCGCAGCCGGGCCATTCGCGCGAGAATCGTGTCCGAGGTCGCGGTCTCGTCGCGATACGCGGAGACCACCGTGTGAAAGCCGAGGTGCGGGACGCTGGCCAGCGCCGCGCGGAGCCCGCTGTCGCTCGGCGGTGGGCCCCACACGAGCTCTGCGGCGACCCGGTGGGCCGCGACGTGGCGCGGCGGCGCCGTTCGCTCGAAGAGGTGGAGGTACCGTCCGAACCGGGCGCTATCCCGGTACATCAGCGTGAGCTCGAGCGGGTGGATCACCGCCGGCGTGAGGGTCGAGTCGCCCGCGATCACGTGATCGAACGCCGCGATGATCGTGTCGGGCCCGTTCGGCACGAACTCCCGGAGATGGTAGAGCGCTTCGGCGTAGGTGTACCACCCCTCCAGGTCGCTGGGATACTCGGTGACGTACGCTCGCATCGAATCGATGGCTCGCGGCGACCCCTCCTCGAAGGCGCGGTACCCCTCGAGCAGCCGGCGGCTTCGGGGCGGCAGCCGCCCGGCGAACCGGAAGCCGGCCGCCGCCGCCTCGTGGGAAGCCGGGCTCCCATAGCCGCCGGTCCAGCCGTAGACCAACGCGCGGCGGAGGTGAGCGAGCGCGAAGGTGGAGTCCACCTCCACGGCACGGGTGTACGCCGCCAGGGCGGAGTCGAGGGCGAAGCGGCGATAGTACCGCTCGCCCTGGAGATAGGCTCTCAGGGCCGCGATGGAGTCGGTGGTGAGCGAGGCGATGTCGAGGCTGGGCAGCGGCTCGCGCGAGCGCCACACGTCGCGCAGGAGGGCCACGCTCAGCCGGTCCACCAGCGGCAGAATGCTGTCGGCCGGTCCGTCCACCTGCGCGCGGCCGAGCCGCTCGCCACCGGCCACCGAATGGAGGTCGGCAGCCAGGCGCACGGTGCCTCCGGCGGAGACGGCGCTCCCGGTCACCACGGAGCCAGCGTCGAGGTCGCGGCCCAGAGCCAGCGCCTCGTCCAGCCCGCCGGCATCGCCGCCGGACCGCCTGGCCCAGCGCTTCAGCACCAGCCGCGGATCGACCGCCTTGATCCCGCCCACACCCTGGAGGTTGGTGGCGAGCAGATCCACCATCCCCTCCCCCAGCACCTCCACTCCCGGGCCGGAGGCACTGAAGGGGAGCACCGCGATGGTCTCCGCCTCCTCAGTCACCGCGATCGCGCTGGGCCGGGTGGCGAGCCAGGCGACGGCGCCGGCCGCGCCGGCCGCGATGGCGGCGGCGGCGATCACGGCCATCGTCTTCTTGCGAGGCCGGGTGGTCGCCCGCGCCTGCTTGAGGGCGGCGGCCAGCGCGCCCATGTCGGGGAATCGGTCGGCCGGGTCGATCGCCATCGCCCGGATGATGACGTCTTCCAGGGGGTCCGAGACATCATGCCGGACCTTGCCCACATGCGGGCGCGGGGCCGTCATGTGCTTTGCGACGATCGACTGGGCCGCGCCGCCGGCGAACGGCGGCTCTCCCGCCAGCATCTCGTAGAGCACGCACCCGAGGCTGTATTGGTCGGCCCTGGCGTCGACCTGATCCCGCCCGGTGGCCTGCTCGGGGGCCATGTAGTGCGGGGTTCCGATGGCGACACCGACCGAGGTGAGCCCGGGCTCGGCCTCGCCCGAGGGAGAGGCACCGCTCTCGATCGCCTTGGCCACCCCGAAGTCGGCGACCACGCCGTGCCCACCACTCATCAGGATGTTCTCGGGCTTGATGTCGCGGTGCACCACGCCGTGCGCGTGGGCGTACGCCAGCGCGTCGGCGACCTCGGCGGCGAGCGAGATCGCGTCGTCCACCGGAAGCTGCTTCTCGCGTCCCAGCCGGCCGCGCAGGGTCTCGCCCTCAACGAACGGCATGACGAAGTAGGGCGTCTGGCCGCCCGCGTCGTCGTCCACCGTGCCGGAGTCGAAGACCGGGAGTATGTGGGGATGTTGGAGCCGCGCGGCGAGCTCGATCTCGCGGAGGAATCGCGCGATCCCACCGGGCCCGCTCAATTCCGGTCGCACCACCTTGATCGCGACGTGGCGGCCGTGGCGCAGATCCTTCGCGAGATAGACCGTCGCCATCCCGCCCGCGCCGACTTCGCGCTCGAGAGCGTAGCGTTCGCCGAGCGCGTCCGTCAGGCGCTGGAAGGAGTCGGTCATTGGGAAAGGGAATCTACCGAGTCCGATGGGTCTCCAAGAACCCCACGCCCCTACGGTCGGTCGGTGTAGGTCTCGAAGAACCCCCGCCCGGAATCCGCCACCTCGCCGCCCAGCAGGGTTCCCCGCAGCCGAAACTCGCCTCGCATCTGAAGGAATAGGCGGCGGAACGACGCCGCCCCCATCTCGCTCGCGAGCGCGTGCTCTACCGCGACCGACAAGATCACCGTGTCGGCTTCCCAGGTACCGGTCAGGGTGAAGCGGCTGGGCGCACTCGCCCCCGGCACCCCGTCGGCCGGGACTCTCCCCTCGTACTCGATCCTGCCGAAGCGGAGCACGCGGAGCACGCCGAGGGAGTCCGCGAGTGCGAGGAAGAATGGTGACGTGCTGCTGCGCTCGGGACCGTAGACGCCGCCATACAGAAGGCTGAGGCGCCCGCCCCGGGCCGATCCCCATTCCCAGGTGACGTCGCGCCAGACTCCCCAGTTGTGGTCGTGGTAGGCCGGGACGTCTCTCACCTCAGAGCAGCGGCCGGCCAGGCAGATCCGGCCCGCGGCCGATGCCGCGAGCGCCGGGACGACGTAGCCCGAGAGGAATTCGTCGTCTCGCAGCTCGACCGGAGGGAAGTACCGGTTGAGCTCGGGCCGCACCGTCAGGTCGAGCCGCGCGCTGCTCCCGCCGCCGCGCGCCACGGCGCGGAGTCGGTACTCGCCGTTCCGCTGGCGGACGAAGCTTTCGCCGATCGCAACGTCTGCCGCGGCGGTATCGAACGCGACACGTGCAGCAGGCATGTCGGCGGTGTAGCGGTCGTGGCGGCCGTCAGGGCGGCGGTGGGTGACCAGCATCCGCCCGCCCCACCGATCGCCGCGCTGGGTCAAGCTCACCTCCCCCCCGACGAGGAAGGTGAGGTACCACCACTCGTCCGGCCCAGTCACCAGGTTGAAATAGTGCCATTCGCCCCAGGTCGAGTCCGGCTGCCGCGGCAGGTGGAAGCGGTCTATCTCGTCGTAGAGCTGCTGCGGGGTGGGGGCGACGTATGCCGAATCGGCCGGAGAGTCGCTCCAGCCGCCCTCCAGCACGTCGAGCCCGGCGCCCAGCGCGGCGGCGCGGCTGGGGATCTCGCCGCCTGCCCGGACGGCGGTCGGTCGACACCGGCCCTTCGCCAGGCACAGATAGAGCAGCTTTCCCTCGATCGCGGGTGCGACCGTTCGGACGACGCCGGCGTAGCGCTCGCCGCCGAGGGCCTGCCGGGTGAGGAACCGGGCCCGCTCGATGGTGAAGAACATCGCGCCGAGCCCGCCGGTGCGCATCGCCTCGACATCGATCCCCTGCGGTAGAATCGTCACCTCACCGCCACCCACCAGGGAAACGTCGCGGGACTGGTCGAGCATGGCTTCGCCCACGGAGAGCAACACGACCATGACCCCCACGCCGATGGAAAAGCCGAGCAGGAGGAAGAGCGCACGGATCTTCCTGACCAGCAGATGACGGAAGGCCAGCGTGGTGATCACGGTGACGCCGCCGGCCGGCGGAACGGCGAGGCACCCACTCGCGAGTCGGCCTCGGAAACGATGCGGCCGTCGAGCATGTGGACCACTCTGCCGGCCTGAGCCGCGAGCCGCTCATCATGGGTCACTACGAGCAGGGTGGTGCCTTCGGAGTTGAGTCGGCGGAAGAGGTCGAGGATCTCCTGCCCCGTGGCCGCGTCGAGCTCGCCGGTGGGCTCGTCGGCGAGGAGGATAGCGGGCCGGTTGGCCAGGGCGCGGGCGATGGCCACGCGCTGCATCTCTCCGCCGGAAAGCTGGGTGGCCCGGTGGCCCTCACGATGGCCTAGGCCGACGTACTCGAGCAACTGTCGGGCGCGCGCCCGGCGCTGAGGGCCCTTTACGCCGGCCTCGGCCATCGGCAGCTCCACGTTCTCCCGGGCGGTGAGCACCGGAAGCAGGTGGAAGCGCTGAAAGACGAAGCCGAGACGGGTGAGCCGGAGCCGGGTCAGCTCGCGATCGGCCAGCGTCTCCAGCCTGGTTCCCAGAAGCTGCACGGTCCCTCCACTCGGCGAGTCGATCCCCCCCACCAGCTGGAGCAGGGTGGACTTGCCGCTGCCCGACGGGCCCACGATGGCGACGTACTCTCCGGGCTCCACGGTGAGGGAGACGCCGCGGAGCGCGTGCACGGTCTCGCCATTCATCGGGTAGTCCTTGCGCAGATCGGCGGCGACGAGCATAGGCTGGACCCGGGTCACGTGGCCTCCCCGCGGAGGGTCGCGGCGATCGGGGCCCGGGAGGCGAGCCACGCCGGGTAGAGTCCCGCGAGCGATCCGGTCACCAGCAACACCACGGCGGCGAGACTCAGTGTACCGGCCCGGGGCACGAAGAAGGAGAAGGCTTCAGGCAGGCCCGGGAAGCTGGTGAGGATCGCGTCGAGGTATTCCGCCGTGCCCAGACCGAGCAGGATGCCGATCCCCGCTCCCAACAGGGTGAGCGCTACGCCTTCGGCCAGCACCTGGTGGACGATCGTGCCGCGGCTCACACCGATCGCGCGAAGGGTGGCGATCTCACCCAGCCGTTCGTTTACGGTGATCGTAAGCAGCGTTCCGACCAACAACACGGCCACCACGAGACTCATGCCGCCGAGCACGTAGGAGAGCTGAGTGAAGTACACCAGCCGGCGCTTGGCCTGTACCACGAGGTCGGCCACGCTGTTGACCTCGAGCTCGGGAAACCGCGCGCGCAGCCGCGTCGCGAGGTCCTCCACGGCGCGGTCATCTACGGCCTTGACCAGGAGCAGCGAGGCCTGGTCCGCAGCCGTCTCCCGGCCGAGCCGCTGCATGACCGGCAGCGTCGTGCCGACGGAGGGCTGGCCCCGGTGGTCGTAGATCCAGCGGACCAGGCCGCGCACGACCAGCCGGCGACCCGCACCCTCGCCGGCGATCTGGGGGTCGAGCCGCCCGACCAGCGCGACCGTGTCCCCCGGGCCGGCTCGAAGCAGCGCGGCCGCGGTCTGGCTCAGCAACACGCCCAGCGTGTCGCCGGGCGCGAGATCGGCCCCGGCTTCCACGCGGTAGATGCCCTGGGCCTCCGGCTGGATGCCGTAGCCGAACAGCGTGACCAGAGTGTCGGGCATGCGGCCGTAGATCGAGGTGCCGAGCACCGCGCCCGCGGCCTCGACACCAGGCAAGGCACGGATGGCGCGCACGACGGTCGAGGCCCCGCGGATCGAGGCCTCGGTGTCGAACGGCAGGGTGCCCTTGGGTGTGAGCCGGATCTGGTATCCCCGAGCGAGGAGAAGCTCGGTGAACGACTTCTCGATTCCGCCGCTCAGCATCACCATGTCGAGCAGCATGGCGGACGCGACCGCGATCCCGGCGAGCGAGAGCGCGGTCCGCAGCGGACGCCGGCGCAGGCTCTTGAGTCCCCAGCCAAGCCCCGTCATGCCCTGCCCCAGAGCACCATCGGCCGGGTGCGGACCAACCGCCAGGCGGCGATGGCGCCGGCGGCGATCCCGAGCACCAGTGAGAGGCAGACGCTGAAGAGCACGATTCGCGGGGTGATGAGGGAGAAGATCAGCTCGGTGTCGAAGAACCTCCGGTAATACGCGTTGGTGGCCGCGCCGGCGAGACAGGCGAGCCCGGCGCCGAGAGCGGACCCGAGGACCGCGATGAGGGCGGCCTCGAGGACCAGCGCGCCGAAGATGGTTCGCCGCCGGACTCCCACGAACCGCATCACCGCGGCATCCATTCGCCGCTCCTCCACCTTGAGCAGCATGATGCAGAGCAGGAAGACCGCGCTTGCGACGATGGTGATGACCGCAATCCCCCGATGGAACCGGCTCACGACCTTGAAGGTCTGGGATGACTCCGAGGCGATGGCGGCCGAGGGGTGGGCGCGGAAGCCGAACGCTGCCCGGTTGACCGCCGCGACCGCGCTGTCGGTCGACACGCCAGGAGCGAGCCCGATGCCGAACCGGTCCACCCGATCCGGGGCGCCGAGCAGTCGGGCGAGATCGGGCAGGTGCAGGCGGACCCGGAGCGCCTGGCGGGAAATCTCCGCGGGATCGGGGCGGGGCTCGTAGATCGCGGATACGATGGCGAGGCCCTGGATCGAATCGGGTGCGGCGCCGAGTCGCACCGTATCGCCGACGGCGAGATGGAGCCGTTCGGCGAGCGTCCTTTCGATGGCCAGTCCCGGCGCCTGCGCGACCGGGGCAGGCGCTTGGGCCAGTGCGAGCGCGAGACCGAACAGGGAGCTCAGGTTCAACGATTCACCACGAGGGCTCGAAAGACACCAAGGGGCACGAAGGACAGTAATACGGGCCCCATCACCGCGCTCAGGGTGACATCGGCCGCCGGAAGGGGTGCTCGAGGCTGAGATAGAGGAAGAGAGCGTCCGCGGCGCCGGCACCGAGCGCGAAGGTGTAGGCTACACCGGGGACGATCTGGAGCCCGCCGGGGAAATCGAAGGCCCAGCGGACTCCGGGATTCAGGAGGACGACGTCCTCCTGCGCGCTTTCCCACACCGTCTCCACCATCAGGTTCACCGAGCGACGAACCCGCCAGATGACGCTGGCGCCGAGATTGGCGTCCACATCGCCCGATTCACTTTCGAGGGTGAGACCGGCATTCCCGTGGGCTGCGAACGCGTCGCTCAGCACGTAGCTCACTGGCAGGTTGGTCTGGAAGCCGATGGATCCGGTGCCTCGCCCCTCGTCCTCGCTGCCGGTGGGAAGGATGAGAGAGAGCCGGGGTGCCACGTGGAGCGGGATCTCGCCGTCCCCGACCAGCTGGTAGCGATAGTTGAGCAGGATGTCGCCGACGCCGGTGCCGCTGCCGTCGGCCTGGACGACCGGGACCGTGTAGCTCAGCTGATGCCGCATCCCCCGGAACGGCCACTCCTGGGTGAAGCCGAAGTCCCACGCGCCGCCGCCATCGGGCCGGGAGAAGGTGCTGATGTGCTGCACCACGCCCGATTCCTGGTTGTAGGCCTCCTCGATCAGGAAGCTGTTGTCGGCGATGTGAGGAGCCTGGGCCGGCAGCGATTGGGCCAGGACCAGAAATGCGGGAACGGTGAAAAGTGAAAGGTGAAAGGGGCGAAGGCCCTTGTGACGGAAAATGCGGTGTTGGAGCACGTAGGGCTTCCTCTCAGTGGGGCCGGGCGCTCTACCAGCCACCCTTACACTTTTCACTTTTCACTGTTCACGCTTTCCGGGTACCGCGCCCGCTTGGCACCACCCTCCTACGCCGTCACCAGCAGCCCCGTCGCGTACATGATCAGCATCCCCGCCAGCACGCCGGCCGCGTTGAGGGGCGCAAGCAGGCCGCCGGGGGAGCGTTTCGCGAAGAGCCGCCAGAGCTCGTAGACCACGAGGACGATGGCTCCGGCGCCGATGGCGAAGAACAGCGTGGTCCAGATCGGCGAGTAGGTGAACCCGCCGATCCAGGCGCCGATCACCGTAGGCACGCCGGCCAGCGCGCCGAGCAACATCAGCGTGCGGAGGCTCGGCCGCTCGTCGGCGAGGGGGGTCACGATGCCCAGTCCTTCCGTGGTGTTGTGCAGCAGGAATCCGATCACCAGGAAGGTGCCAAGAGTGATTTCGCCGGTGGCGTACGAAGTGCCGATGGCGAGACCCTCGCCCAGGTTGTGCAGGCCGATGCCGAAGGCGATGAGTACGGCGATCCAGAGCGGCGAGCGCTCCCCCCGGGCGCGCGCCCGCCATTGGCCAAGCGCACCGATGATGAGGGGGGTACCGAGCAAGCCGAAGAGGACGAGCGCCGGTCCCTGGAAGGCGCCGGGGACGAGGGCGGAGGTGGCGAACGCCTCTTCCAGCGCATCGGCGCCGAGGAAGACCAGAAGGCCGATCGTAAGGCTCAGAAAGAAGTCGATCCAGCGCCGCTCGACCGACCGGACGAACGGCAGCCAGAGCAGGCCGATGAAGACCGGAATCACTCCCGCATACACCCCGAGCAGGGCAAACGTGCCGAGGTAGCGCGCGTCCACCGCCGGCGACTGGGTTGCGACCGCGATCTCGGTGGAGAAGGTGAGCCCGGTGCTGGTCACCACCGCGACCGTATGAGGCTCCCCCTCGACCCACGGATAGGGGATCCGCACGGTCCGCCGCTCCAGCCGCTCTACCCTGCGGCTTCCGTTCACCGTGTGTACCCAGTTCGCATCGTCCACCATGATCTGGGCGATGGTGACCGCCTCGGGCCCACCGTTCACCACACTCACTTCCATCACGCCGGGCTCGGGGAGCCTGATGCGCTCCAGGGTGAGCTCCTCCACCGGCGGGAAGGTCGCGCGGAACACGCCGACCGGACCGATGCGGAGGAACAGGAAGACGAGACCTGCCAGCAGCACGAGCGGCGCCAGCCCCTTGAACCAGAGAGGCATTCCTCCACCTCCGGCCGGCTCGGGAGCGACCGGCGGCACCGGGGAGCGACCGGGATGGGCAGGTGTCTCTAGCTCAGGCATTGGGCACCTCCTGCACCAGGAAGACGCCGCTCCACCCCAGCTCGGCGAATTCGCTCTGGTGGGCGTGGAACATGAACGGGCCCGGATGCTTGTAGGTGAACTCCAGGATCGCCCGCTCACCCTGGGCCAGCGACACCATGTCGGTGTACTCGTAGCGCTGAAGGTCGGTTCCGGTGCGGTAGAGCCGGTACAGGTTCCCGTGGATGTGGAACGAGTTGAGCAGATCGAACTCGGTCACGTTCACGACGTAGACCCGGTTGAGCTCGTGCTGCCGGATCGGGATTGGATGCTTCTGATAGTGGAACGCGACAGAATTGACCGCGTAGATCTCGTTCTCGTTGTCGAAGTTGGTATCGAACGCGTTCATCACCATGACCATCTCATTGGCGGGCGGCCGGCCCTCCTTGGGATCGATGATGAACGCGCCATAGAGGCCCTTGTGAATGTGACGCTTGATCGGCACGGTGTGGCAGTGATACAGGTGGAGCCCGAAGGGCTCGGCGTCGAACTCGTAGACGAAGCTCCGGCCGGGGTGCACCGGCTCGAAGGCGCCGTCCATGTTCGCCGGGTGGATTCCGTGGAAGTGGATGCTGTGCGCATGGCTGCCCTTGTTGCTGAAGCGGATCCGGAGCCGGTCTCCCTCGGTGACGCGGATCGTCGGGCCGGGCACCTGGCCGTTGTAGGTCCACGCGGGGTAGAAGACCCCGGGCGCCACCTCGATCTCGCGGTCTTCGGCCACGATCTCGAACTCGCGAAGCAGCCGACCCGAGGAGAGGCGGGAGACGTTGCCGCCCTCGAACCGGGTCAGGAATGCGGTCGGGTCAAAGGAGCCGGGGCGGAGCTGGCCCACCGTGACCATGTCGTGGTGCGAGCCGTGAGTGGGAGACTGCGCCGCGGTGCCCTGGCCCAGCGCCTGGAGCGAGAGTCCGCCGGCACCCGCGGCCAGGCCGACGGTGCCCAGCGCACCGGCCCTCAGCGCGTCACGACGGGAGACTTTTCGGTTGGACATGGTGCTTCCTTTGATCGGAAGTTCCTTCGAGGCGGTCATGCATCCCCGCCACTGCCACAGCGAACCACCTGCCCCAGCTCGTTGCCGATGACGTGGGTTTCCCCCGCCACCTCGATGGTGATGGGACCTTGGAAAGGCTGGCGGTCCACGACGGTGAGATGCACCCCGGGCCTGAGCCCTACCGATGCGATGTAACGCAGCCGGTCCGGCTGGCTCTCCTCGACCTGCCGGACCTCGACTCTGGCGCCGGTCGGCACCTGGGACAGCGGGATGCTGGCAGGCTCGAAGATCTCACCGTCGGGCGTCGGGATCGGGTCGCCGTGCGGATCCACCGTTGGATTGCCGAGCACCACGGCCATGCGCTCGACCAGGGTGTCGGAGACCGCATGCTCGAGCCGCTCGGCTTCGTCGTGCACGGTGTCCCAGGTGTATCCCAGGAACGCCACCAGGTAGGCCTCGATCAGCCGGTGCCGGCGGAGCATCCGTAGCGCGGCGCGGCGGCCGTCAGCCGTCAGCTGGACGCCTTTGTATGGGACGTGCTCCAGCAGGCCGTGCTCCGAGAGGCGCTTGACCATGCCGCTGACCGACGCCGGCGACAGCTCGAGGCGCTGGGCGATCTCGCTGGTCGACGCCGCCCGGCCGGGAGGCGAAAGCCGGTAGATGGCTTTGAGGTAGTCTTCGACCGAGCGCGTAAGTGTTTCGTGCTGTAGGGCTGCGTTCATACGAAACCAAGAATTAGGTGGGCCTAAATCTGAGGTGAGGCAGGTCTAATGTCAAGCGTAGAATGGCCGGTGGCGGGGGAGTAGCGGTGGAGAGGGTGAAGGGGTGAACGCCTTACCGCTTTATGTGTTTACGCGCCCGGGGGTCCGAGTTGCTGCAACAGGCTGGATAGGATTCGCTCGGTCATCCCCCAGACCACCGAATCATCGAGACGGTAGGCCGGGAACTCGCGGCTTTCCCCCCTGATCTCGAGCCGGACGGAGTTGTAGGTGTCTGGATGGAGCAGGAGATCGAGGGGAACCCAGCGCGCGCCAGCGACCTCGGAGTTGAGCGTGAGGACCGGGCGGCGGTCTAGAGCGAAGACGTAGGGTCGGACCGCGATGGGCGGGAGCAACGGCGTCCGGGGCACCACGTCGTCGAGGCTGCCGAGCAGGTGTTCGGGCCGGAGTATCAGGCCCACCTCCTCGGTGGTCTCGCGGACGGCCGTAGTCACCAGGTCGGGCTCGGTGGGGTCCTGCCGGCCACCGGGAAGTGCCATGTGCCCTGACCAGGGGTCCCCGGCCCGGTCGGCCCGCTGGATCAGAAGAACGGCATCGGGGTCGGGAGCGAGGATGACCGCGACCGCGGCCCATATGAGCGGCTCGTCCCACCCATCCACCCGAGGCCGGTGGATGGCGAGACGATCGCGGAGCCGAGTGAGCCGGGAGGTCAGTGGCTGTGGGTGTGGCAGCCGCCTCCGCAGCATCCCCCGCCCGGCGGCGGTCCGAGGCGACTCAGGTCCGCCGGTTTCCCGCCGGAGGCAGGACGCGCGGTGAGCGGCATGAGCCGTTCGAGCTTCCGGCCCTTGCACTCGGGACAGGCGACCTTGGTCTCCGACCGTACCAGCTGGTCGAACTCGTTTTGACAGGCGTTGCAACGGTAGGTGTAGATCGGCATGAGGGGAGATTCGCCGATCCGGTCGGCGGGGTCAAGACGGTGGGGTGTCACCCCAGGTGCGCCGCGAACCAGGCCAGCGTCATGTCGAACACGCGCCGCAAGGCCGGCGTGTCGTGCTTCTGAGCATCCCA
This sequence comes from uncultured Gemmatimonadales bacterium, assembly GCA_963844445.1. GTDB lineage: Bacteria > Gemmatimonadota > Gemmatimonadetes > Gemmatimonadales > GWC2-71-9 > CAVVWJ01. The sequence goes on along the minus strand of CAWJOB010000001.1, from coordinate 1,194,543 downwards.
CGGATGCCCTGCCCCGAAGGTGTGGCCGGCCCCCTCGATGGCGAGAAGCCTGGTCGTCGGAAGCGGGCTGGCCGCGCGCAGCGCATCCGCCTCCAGGTGCGATACTGCCTCGTCCTCGGTGCCGTGGACGATAAGCCAGGGGATCGCCAGGCGGGCCGCGGCCGCCGGGATGTCCAGCGGACCCGCGGCCTGACGCTCGACATCGTCGAGAACGTCGACATATAGTGGAAGGCGCTGCCCGGTCCGGGTGTTCACGATCTCGGTCACGCCCTTCTCCCGCCACTCCATGACCTCGCGCGGCGACCAGCGCTCGACGCTGGAGATGGAGGACCAGGTCACCAGGGCCTGAACCCTTCGATCGCGCGCGGCGTGGAGCACTCCGATCCCGCCGCCACGGGAATGACCGACCAGCCCGATCGTGGTGGGCGGCCGCACTCCCAAGTCGCCCCTCGCGAGCGCATCAATCACCAGGCCCAGATCGTTGAGCTCGGCGGAGAAGGTGTCGTGCCCGAAGCGGTCGGGCCAGACAAATTCGCCGGCGTCGTCCACCCCGCTGCCGCTGAGGTTGAAGGTGACGGTCGCGAAGCCCGCGCGCGCCAGCCGTTCCGCCAGCGGCGGAAACATCCCCCAGTCCTTGAAGCCCTTGAAGCCGTGGACGACGACGATCGCCGGCCGCGGAGACTCGCGGCCCGCGGCGCGGACATCGATAAGTATCTCTCCGAGTGAGCCGTCGAGGGTGTGCTTGGTCAGCGTCGGTGTGGCCATCAGAGGAACATCGCCGCGGCCCGCGGAATTGTCATCCCGAGACGGCCGCATCGAGCAGCTCCAGCTCCCCCGCATCGGCATCGAGCCGAGCGCGCACGCCCAACGGGAGGGTCCACTGCTCGTCGACGTGTCCGATGGGAAAGCCGTGGGCGACCGGGATGCCCAGCGGGAGGAAGTACGTGGCCAGCACTTCGTCGAACCCGAGCGCTCCGTCGGTCATGGCCCGGTTGAGGTCGGTGAAGCGGCCGACGGCGGCGCCGGCCAAGCGGTCGAGCGCGCCGACCATACGGAGGTGCGCCAGCATGCGATCCACCCGGTAGAGATCTTCCCCCACGTCCTCGAGGAACAGGATCGCCCCGTCGAGATCGGGGAAGTGAGCGGTCCCGACGAGGCACTGGAGCAGCGTGAGGTTCCCGCCCGCGAGCGGTCCCTCGGCCACGCCGCCATGCAGCGTCGCGATACGATTGATCTTGGGCAACAGCACCTCGGCTGGCTCGGGCAGGCGCTCGAGCCGGCCGGCGGGCGCGGCGGAGGTCAGCACGCGCTCGAAGTGCCGGCGGGAGAAGGGCGGCATCGCCGCGCGCGCCATCGGAGCGTGGAAGGTCACCACGCCGGTGCGCCGGGTGACGGCGTTGAGAACGGCCGTAATGTCGGAGTATCCGATGACCGGCTTCGGCGCCTGGGCGAGCGCGTCGAAATCCAGCCGATCCAGAATCCGGGTCGTCCCATAGCCACCCCGGATACACCAGATCGCGGCGATGTCGGGATCCCGCAGAGCGCCGTTCAGATCGGCCAGTCGCTGATCGTCGGTGCCCGCGAAGTATCCATGGCGCGCCGCGGTGTTGGGGCCCAACGTCGGTTCGTAACCCAGCGCACGGCAGAGCGCCTCGGCGCGGGTTAAATCATCTCGTTCCAGCAATGGTCCCGCGGGTGCGACCAATGCGACGCGGTCGCCGCGCACGAGTCGGGGTGGTCGAATCACGTTTTTGACCCCATAGTCGCTCCGCCTTAGATTGCCGACACTCTCACCAAGGGGACTGGTAGTGCGTGCTTCGCAGCCCGCGTTGCTCGCCGCCGGCCGCGTCATCGTCGAGATGCGGGACGCGATGGTCACCCAATGGGCCGACTGGCTGGGTGACCGCATTACCGCCGCCCCCACGATACCGCGCCGCACGGTGGAGCGGGAGTTCCGGCTCCTGCTCGACGTCGTGTCCGAGATGGTCGGTCCGCTTCGGCGTGAAGTCAACACCATCTGGTTTCGCGTGTGCGAGCACTACGGCCGCGTCGCCTCCGCTCGCGGACTCGCGGCGGGCGAGGTCGTGGAAGAGCTCCAGTTCCTCCGCGAGCTGCTCACCCGCACGCTGGCACCGGTGCTTGCGGCCATGCGCGCCCGCCAGGGCATGGCGATCATGCTCCGGCTCAATCGGGTCATCGATAAGGGCATCGCCGTGGCCGTGGTGGGCTACACCGATGCCCTGGTCGCGACCCTTTTCGCCCAGAACGGGGTGCCGACGTCGGGGGCCGAATACGATCGCGCCGAAGTGGAGCGGCAGCTCGACGCGCTGGAACAGGAGCTCACCTCACTCATCAAGCAGCCACAGCGATAAGCTGGCGCCGCCCGCGCATGGCGTCCGTGACCGAGCTGCTGCCGGCCCTCCCCTGGCTCGTGCCGTTCGCGAGCCTGCTTCGCCTGGCGAGCAATCGCCCCAACCTCTCCGACGTTCCTCCCGCCGCCGGCGCGCTGGTGTCGGTCATCGTCCCCGCGCGGAACGAGTCTGCCGCCATCGAAACCGTGGTGAGATCGGTGCTCGCCTCCACCTACCGACCCCTCGAGCTGCTGGTGGTGGACGACCGCAGCACCGACGACACTGCCGCGATCGTCGAACAGCTTGCCGCTGAGGACCCGCGGCTCCAGCTGGTTCGAGGAGAGCCGGTCCCCGAGGCCTGGTACGGGAAGCCTTGGGCCTGCCTCCAGGGCTATCGCGCGGCGCAGGGCCAGTTTCTCCTCTTCACCGATGCCGACACCCGGCACGAGCCCGAGCTTCTGGCGCGTGCGATGGGCGCGCTCCGGTCGGAGCGGGCCGATCTGGTAACCGTGGCGCCCCGGCAGCTGTGCGTGACCTTCTGGGAGCGGCTGGTCATGCCGCAGATCTGGCTGCTGCTCGGCGTCCGCTATCACCCATCGAGGGTGAACCGGGCGCGGCGGGAGCGGGACGTCATCGCCAACGGGCAATTCATCCTGTTCCCGCGGGAGAGCTACCAGGCGATCGGTACGCACGAGGTGGTGCGCCACGAGGTGGCCGAGGATCTGGCGCTGGCACAGGCGGTCCAGCGGGCGGGGCGAAAGATCCACTTCGCCTTCGCCGAGCGGCTGATGGAGACCCGGATGTACCGGAGCTTGCCGCACCTGGTCGAGGGGTGGTCGAAGAACATCTACCTCGGCGGGCGGCGCTCGTTCCCGCGGGAGCCGATACTGCGGGCGCTGGTGCCGGTGATGCTCTGCGCCGCCTTCCTGTTCTGGCTGGTTCCGCCTGGGGTGCTCGCGGTGACCGGCACGACCGGAGGACTGGGCGCGGCGGCGGTCGTGGCGACCGCTCTCTCCGCGATTTTCTGGATGCTGATCAACTACGGGATGAAGATCCCGCCGTGGTACGGTCTGCTCTACCCTCTCGGCGCCCTGATCGCCCTGTACATCGGCGCGCGTTCAACCTGGCGCGGCGCCCGGCGGGTGGAATGGAGGGGCCGGGTGTACGAGGGGATGGAAAACTAGGGCCTACCGCTGTGCCACCTCGCGCTCCGCCGGGGCGGCGCCCAGCTGCCGCAGCAGCACCGGCATTTCCAGGTAGACCCGTCCCCGCTTGATTTTCCCGTCTTCCAGATCGTACACCACGCAGAGCGGTACGCGCACTTTGCGCCGGGTCGCGGGGATTCCCGCGAAGGTGCCGATGTGAGTTCCGACGAAATCGGCCTCCAGCACCCCTTGGCTCTCGGCAAAAACGCGAGTCCGGGTCTCGGCCGTGGCGTCGAAGGCGGTGTGGTACACGAAATCGAGCATGCGCCGGACACCGTCCACGCCACGGTGCTCCTCACCGGTGGCCATGTTGGTGAAGACCACGTCCTCGGCCATCATGCTGAGGTCCTTGTGCTCGGAATCCAGGTACCGGGTCAGCGCCTCCCGGGTACGCTCGATGGACATCGGTCCTCCTCGGGTTGAAGTCGACCTATCGCCGGTCCACGACCACATTCTGTTTCGGAATCGCCCCGCCGAGCACCCGTCCTACTGGATCGACCTTCAGCCGGAACTCGACCTCGCCGATGGCGAGCGTCATCGAATCCGCTCCGACCGGCTTGAGGGTGCCACGCACCGTCTGCCCACCCCCGAGATTGAAGAACGGGACCTGCCCGGGCGTCGCGCCGCCGGCCCGGGAGCGCCGAATGGCCTGCTCCAGCAGCGCGAACGACATGTTGAGATAGGGAATCGCGCCTGACTGGGTGCCGAACACGCGGGTCTCGATCGATTGCCCGATGATGGCATCCACCGCGGCGCTGTCTTCCTTGAAGATCACCCTCGCCCGCTGGACCAGTTTCGCCTTGACTCGTCCACTGTCGGCATCCTCTCGCACCGACACGTCGATCATGGGGACGGAGGCATCCGGCGCGAGCACCGCGGTGTAGCGGTGAAAGGTGTGGTTGGAGTTGTTGAGGGAGAGGGTTCCCTGGATCGTGGTCTCCTGGCGGGAGAAGGTCTCGGTGGCCACGGTGTCGCCGGAGTGACGCACGACGAACGTGCCACTGTCCGCGACCGCCTGAGCCGCGGCCGGGAGGATGGCACCTAGGAGCAGGGTCAGCACCAAGCCGGGAATTTTCACGTATCTCATTGCCACACAATTGATTGGAGGTTGAGCGCCAGCGACGGGCGACGGGGGATGGTAGCGCTCGCCACGAGCGAAAGCAATTCGGTACCTTCGCGCGGCCGATCGGTTCCGCAAGGGATGAGCCCGAGGGCTAGGGTGATTCCCTTCCCCACCCGGAGCCAGTGTGGAACTCGCGGCGCTGCTGAAGAGCATCCGCTCGGTGGAAGACCTGCCGGCCCTCGCCGCGGCATGGGGCCACGAGCCGTTGTGGGACCCGGTGCCCGGGGGCCGCGAACCGACGATCGTCATCGGAAAAGCCGGGGCCTTCCCTTGGTACGCGCTTTCGGGCGAGCGCGCCGAGCGGAGGGCCGTTGCGCTCGCCCGAACGCTGGCCGCACGCGGACGGCTCTGCGGCGCGCTGGGCCTGGACCCCGTGTCACGCCGCTTGACCGTCGCCTTGTCCCTGGAGGGCTCGCCGAGGCTCACGGTCGATCTCGACGCCCCCGACCGCTCGGCGCTCGTTGCGCTGGGGAGACTCGGGACGGGCGGCACTGCCGGCGTCACGGGCTACGCCGCGCACGCGGCCGACGCACTCGGCGGAGAAGCGGTCGGGCAGCGCTTTTTCCGCGAGTTCCGCGCAACACTGGAACGCATGGCCGCCGGACTGCCCGGCCCGCTCCCGGCTGAGGACCGGCGCGCACTTGCCCTGCTGCAGCTCACCCGCGTCCTCTTCCTCTACTTCGTCCAAGCGAAGGGCTGGCTCTCGGGCAATGGCCGGTTTCTAGCCGAGGCGGTGGACCGCTGCCTTTCCCGAGGGAGGAGAGTTCATCGAGATCTGCTCCGGCCGCTCTTTTTCGGCACCCTCAACTGTCCCATCTCCGAGCGGAGCCGAACGGCGCTCGCCTTCGGTCCGATTCCCTTCCTCAACGGAGGCCTGTTCGAGCCCCATCCACTCGAGCGCAGGGTTCGGGGCGACATCGAGAACGCCGTGTGGCGCGACGCCTTCGACCGCCTCTTCGAGCGCTTTCATTTCACCATCACCGAGGGCGACCGGGGCGGTATCGCTCCCGACATGCTCGGCCGAGTCTTCGAAGGTGTCATGGCGCCGCAGGAGCGCCGGGCCTCGGGCACGTACTACACCCCTTCGGCCCTGGTTCGTCAACTGCTGGACGAAGGGCTCGCGGCCGTGATATCCGATCGGCTCGCATGTTCGCTGGCCGAGGCGGAGCGGTGTATCGCCGATGGAGCGGAGCGGGCCCGGCGCGTCATCCGCCGGCTCAGGATCCTCGACCCAGCGGTGGGCTCCGGCGCCTTCCTGCTTGGCGCGCTCGAGCGACTTTCAGCGCTCGGTACCATCAAAGGCTCGGTGGCCGCGGCGCGACGGCGCATCCTTCGGCGCAATCTGTTCGGTGTGGACCGGAACGGCGCCGCGGTTCGACTTACGGAGCTGCGGCTCTGGCTCGCCGTGATTGCGAACGACGACACCGAGCGGCCGGCGGAGGTGCATCCGCTTCCCAACCTCGACCGTCTGATCCGCCAGGGCGACAGCCTCTTCGATCCCGCGGGCTCCGGCCTCCGCGCTCCAGCCGATCGCCGGATGGCGTCGGAGCTGGCCTACCTCCGAAGCGGGGTCGTCACCGCCACAGGACGAGAGAAGCGAGGGATCCTTCGCCGGCTCGTGCGGGTAGAGGCGGAGATCGCCGAGCGGTCGCTCGCCGGGACCAGCGAGGCGCTCCGGGAATCCATCGCCGAGTGGTTACGGGTGGCCCGGTGCGTCGATCTGTTCGGTGGGCGGCGAGGGCTCGGGGTGAAGGAAACGGAACGGCTGGCGGAGCTCCGCCGCGAGCTCCGCCAGGTCAGGTCACTGCAACGGGCGCTGGCTCGCGAAGGGGAGGTCCCGTGGTTCGACTACCGAGTTCAGTTCGCGGACGTGTTCGCCGCCGGTGGCTTCGACCTGGTGGTGGGGAATCCGCCGTGGCTCCGAGCGGAGGAATTGCCGCCCGATTTGCGACGCCGGCTCGCGGGGCGGTACCGCTGGTGGCGCTCAGGGAGCCGCGGCTATGCCAATCGCCCGGACCTCGCCGTCGCGTTTCTCGAGCGATCGCTGGAGCTGATCAGGCCAAGTGGCGTGGTCGCGATTCTGGTGCCCGCCAAGGTTGCGACGGCAGGATACGCCGCGGCAAGCCGCCACGCGCTGGCTGCTGGTACCACGCTCGTGACCGTCGCCGACCTGACCGACAGCTCCCATGCCTCGTTCGAGGCCACGGTCTATCCTCTGGCTCTGATTGCCCGCAAGGCGGCCGCGCCACCCAGGCATCGGGTTCGTGTATCGCTGGGCGCGGGTCCCACCGTTCCGCAGTCGAGCCTTGGCGGCGGCGCCCCCTGGCTTCTCGCGCCACAGCCACTGCGCGATGCGTTAGCCGCCCTGCGGCAGGGGCATCCGAGGCTCGATTCGGTGGTGTCCTGTCATCTCGGTCTCAAGACAGGCGCTAACCGGATCTTTCTCGACCCTCCGGACGTGGAGAACGAGCTGTTGCGCTGGGCGCTCCGGGGCAGGGATCTCGCGCCGTTCACCCCGCGCCCCCGAACGCGGCTCCTCTGGACCCATGGGCCCGACGGTTCGGCGCTGCCCTGCCTGCCTCCACGGGCCGGAGCATACCTCGCGCCGCATACGGCGCTGCTTCGCTCGCGTACCGATTACGCCGGCGGGCCGGCATGGACCCTCTTTCGGGCGCGGGCAGCGGCGGCCCGGTACCGGGTAGTGTGGGCCGACCTGGCGCGCGAGCTCCGGGCAGCTTCGCTCACCGCAATGCCCGACACCATTCCGCTCAACAGCTGCTATGTGGCACCGGCAAATAGCGATGCGGAGGCTGACCGCATCGCTGCCTGGCTCAACAGCAGCTGGCTTCGGGCCGCGGCGCGGGCCGGTGCGGTGCCTGCCGCTGGCGGCTGCGCCCGCTACACCGCGAGCACCGTCGGAGCGCTGCCACTTCCGCCGGCCGTGCTGTCCGACGACGACCTCTCCGCCCTGACCCACTCGGCCCGCAATGGCGGCCGGGTACAGGCCGACCTCGATGACATCGCTGCCAGACACCTCGATCTCGGTGCACCTCACCGGGCCGCTCTCCTCGGCTCGCTCGGCAGGGGCTCCGAGGATCGTGGCTGAAGCGCTCGAGCCCGTCTCCGATCCGGTCGCGACGGCGCTGCGTCCGGGAAACTGGATGCCCGCGCCGCAAGTGGCCCGCGCGATGGCCCGGCGGCTTGCGCCGGACGAGGACTCCGATGCGCCGCCCGGATGGCTCCGCCCCGAGCAGAGCAGGAGCTTCCGCCGTATCCTGCACGCGCTGCGCCGCTATGGCGGCGCCCTGCTCGCTGACCCGGTGGGCAGCGGAAAGACCTACGTCGCGCTGGCAGCAGCGGCGTCGCTCAATCGCGGCCGCCCGACGGCGTGCCTGGCGCCGGCCACGCTGGTCGAGCAATGGATGGCGACGGCACGCGCCCTCGGCCTGGCGTTGGTCACCGTGTCGCACCAATCGGCGAGCCGTGGGCGGCTGCCGCAGGTGGATCGCGGCCTGGTCGTGATCGACGAGGCACACCATTTCAGGAATCCGGCGTCATGGCGCTACCGGAATGTCGCGCCATGGCTGGTAGGCCGTGCGGTGCTGCTGGTGACGGCTACGCCCGTGGTGAACCGGCTCGCCGATCTGCTGCACCAGCTCCTGCTCGGCGTTCGCGACGACGCGCTGGCACCCGACGGAGTGGCGTCACTGGGAGCATTGCTGGGCAGCGGATGCGGCTCGCCCGCGCTCGGCAGGCTGGTGGTCGAATCGCCGTGTCCCGAAGGACTCCGACCGGAGCGACGCGGCACCGTGAGCGCAGCGGGGTCCGCCGAATGCGAGGCCACCGAGGCGGCGCTCGCATCGGTCGAGCAGCTGAGACTATCCCGGGTGCCGGGCACCGAGGCGTTGGTGCGCACGGTGCTGCGGCGGGCGGCGTCGTCGAGCCCCGCCGCGCTGGCCGCGGCCCTCCGGCGGTATCGCAATCTTCTCCTCCACGCCCGGGATGCCGCCAGCGCCGGACGTCCGCTCGACCGCGCCGCGATTCGACGCTTCACCGGGCAGATGGAGGACCAGCTCGTCTGGTGGGAGTTGATGGCGGCCAGCGAGGATCCCCAGGACCTCGAGCTCGACGATCTCGACCGGATCCACGACGTCCTTCGTCAAGCCGCCCGCGCCGAGGCACAGCCGGACGGAAAAGTCGAGCGGCTTCGGTCGCTGCTGTCGGACGGACGTCCAACCCTAGTCTTTACTTCACGCCAGGAAACGGTCCGCTACCTCCGCGACCGGCTCAACCCGCCTCCGCTCGCCTGGTGCACCGGGCGGCGGGCCGGTCTCGGTCATTTTCCCCTGTCGCGGGCAAGCGTGCTCGGCTGGTTTCGCGGGCACGACCGACTCGATTCGCCCCGCGCGCGCCACCTGCTGGTGACCGATGTCGCCGCCGAAGGCCTCGATCTCCAGCGAGCGGCGCGAGTCGTCCACTACGATCTGCCTTGGACGCCAATGCGGATGGAGCAACGGGAAGGGAGGGCCGTACGACTCGGGTCGGCTCACCGCGAGGTGGAGGTCATCGCATTCCGCCCGCCACCCGCCATGGATCGGGCGCTGCGCATCACGCAGGCCCTCGCGCTGAAGGCTCGGCTGCCCGCCGTGGCCGGGCTCGGCGTCGGAGGCCGCGGGCTCTGGCGATGGCGGGCCGAGCTGGCCGACATGTACGCGGAGGGGGACGCAGCGATCGGAGTTGCGGTAGTACCCATGGGTCCGCCTGGGGTCCTGGCCGGGTTCGAGCTCTACGATGCCGGATCCAAGGTCGAGCGCAGACTCTCCTCGGTGCTGCTCTGGATCGAGCCCGGAGGCATCTGGTCCGAAGAAGAGCGCGTCGTCGCTGCCAGGCTCGCCGACGCGGCAACTGCCCGGCCCGCGGCGCCTGACGCGGCTCGCCTTCGTGATGCGCTGTCGCTCATCGCCGGCGCCGTTCGCTCGAGGCTTGCGCTCGCCAGAGGCAGCCGGTGGACGGCGCCAGCCGCGGACCCCAGTTCGCACCGGGTAGCCCTCAGATTACACCAGGGCATTCGGGAGGCGGCGCGGCGGCGGGACCTGGAAGCGCTGTCGGGGCTGGAGCGTGCGCTCGCGTTCGTGGGCCGGGGTCACACGGCGGGGGAATCGGCGGAGCTGGAGCGGCTGGCCGGGATGCCGGACGGCCAGTTCAGCCGCGCGGTGCTTCACCTCCCCAGCCCGGGCGCCCGCACGAACGCGCTGGAAGCGCGCCTGGGCGGGGTGCTGCTGTTCGTCCCGGTCTGATGCGAGCCGGGCCAGCCCCGATAGATTCCGCCATGCACAAGCTCCGCACGGTGCTCTTCGACCTCGACGGCACCCTCATCGACTCGGTCCGCCTGATCCTCGACAGCTACCACCATACCCTGGCGGCGCATGGCCTCCCTCCTCGCTCCGACGAGGAGTGGCTGGAGGGGGTCGGCACGCCCCTCACCGCGCAGTTCAGTGCATTCCAGGACACCGCCGGAATGCTGGACGCGCTGATCGCCACCTACCGGGAGTACAACCTGAAGCATCACGACCGGATGGTGACCGTCTATCCCGGAGTGGTGGACGTGGTCAGCGAGCTCAAGCGAGACGGTCTCGCCACCGGGCTCGTGACCAGCAAGAACCGCTCGGGCGCGCTTCGCGGACTGGCGCTGGCGCAGCTGGAGTCGCTGATGGACGTGCTGGTCTGCGCCGACGAAGTGGAGAACCCCAAGCCGCATCCGGAACCGGTCGAGAAGGCGGTGCGCCTGCTCGGCGCCGATCCGGCCACGACGGTCTACGTGGGCGACAGCATCCACGACATGCGCTCCGGGCCGGGCGGCCGGGGTGCGCACCGCAGCGGTGCTGTGGGGGCCGTTCGGGCGGGGGCATCTGGAGGGAGCGCAGCCGGACTACTGGCTGGAAAGGCCGGCGGACTTGCTGGCGGTCATCCGGGAGGAACGGCGTGAAAGGTGAACGGTATTTCACGCTTTGTTTTCTGACTCACTCGTCCAGAATCTCCCTCAGCCGCCGCATCAACTGCTCCACCGTGAACGGCTTTTCCACGAACCCGGTGTTGGGCGGCATGATGCCCCCCGCGGCGATCGCCTTCTCGGTGTAGCCCGACATGAAGAGGACCTTGAGACCGGGACGGTGCGCCCGCAGCCGCTCGGCCAGCTCCTTTCCGCCCATCTCCGGCATCACCAGGTCGGTGACGACGAGGTCGATGGGGCGGCCGCTTTCCTCCACGATGCGGAGCGCGTCGGCGCCGTGGCGCGCCTCCAGCACGCTGTAGCCCTGGCGCTCCAGCAGGCGCCGCGCCGAGCTTCGCACCGCGGCCTCGTCCTCCACCAGCAGCAGCGTCTCCGTTCCTCCCGGCAGCCGCCGGCGGTCCACCTTGGAAGCGGCCGGCGGCTCGTTGCCGATGTGGCGGGGCAGGAAGACGGTGAACGTCGCGCCGCGGCCGAGCGCGCTTTCCAGCGTGATGTGACCGCCGCTCTGCTGCACGATCCCGTACGCGGTGGAGAGTCCCAGTCCGGTGCCCTTCCCGGTTCCTTGGTGGTGAAGAATGGCTCGAAGACGCGGGCCTGGTTGGCCGGATCGATTCCCACGCCGGTGTCGCTCACTTCCAGCGCGACGTACGGGCCGGCGCGCACGCCGTTCGGCCGGACGCCCGACGCCGCCGGTCAGCTCGCGGTTCGAGGTGGAGATCGCGAGGCGCCCGCCCTGGGGCATCGCGTCGCGCGCGTTCACCACCAGGTTCATCAGCACCAGCTCGATCTGGCCCGGATCGGCCAGCGCGTACCACAGCGCGGGGTCGTCTGGTCACCTCGAGCGCGATGTCGGGCCGACGAGCCGGCGGAGCATGCCCTCGGTCTCCGCCACCACATGATTCAGAGAGAGCACCTTCGGCTGTAGCACCTGTCGCCGGCTGAAGGCGAGCAGCTGGCGGGTGAGGCCCGCGGCCCGCTGTCCTGCCTGCCGGATCTGCTCGATATCGCTTCTGATCGGGTCACCCTGCCGCACCTCATCCAGCAGCAGATCGCAGTAGCTGAGGATCGCGGTGAGCAGGTTGTTGAAGTCGTGGGCGACTCCGCCGGCAAGCTGGCCCACGGCCTCCATCTTCTGCGCCTGGCGGAGCTGCTCCTCGCTCCGGCGTAGCGCCTCTTCCGCCGCCCGCTGCTCGCTTACGTCCTGATTGAGGACGATGGCGCCTTCGATCCGGCCGCCGGAGCCGGTGATGGGCACGGCGGAGTTGAGGATCGACCCGCTCCGACCCATCGAATCCCTGAATGCGGATGAGCTCGTTGAGCGAGATCTCGCCGCTCCTCAGCGCGCGAGCCGCCGCCCATTCGTCCGGCGCGATCGGCCGGCCGCTCTCGAGCCACCAGCCCTTGAACTGGTCGAAGCCGTCGATCCCGACGTAGCGCGCGGCGCCCCAGAGCTGCTGGCCCGCCGCATTACCGTACACGATTCGTCCGGTGGGTCCCACGACCCAGACGCCGACCGGCAGTGTCTCCAGCACCTGCTGGAGCAGCCTCGTGGACTGGCCCAGCGCCTCCAGGTTCCTGGAGCGCTCCACTGCGATCCCGGCGAGGTGGCTGGCGATCTCGACGATCCGGGCATCGTCCGGCGTAGGATCGCGGCACTCCTTGTAGTAGTTGGCGAAGGTGCCGAGCACCTGTCCGGAGGTGGAGGAAATGGGCACCGACCAGCAGGCGCGAAGACCCGCCCTGAGCGCGATTTCCCGGGAGGGCCAGTCCCAGAGGGGGTCGGTCGCGATGTCGCGCACCGATACCGGAGCTCGGCGGTACGCGGCCGTGCCGCAGCTGCCGTGCGCGGGACCGACCGGCACTACCTGCGCCGCCTTCAGGTACTCGGCTGGAAGGGAGGGAGCGCTCGCCATCCGGAGCTGCTCCCCGCTCTGATCCAGCAGCATGAGCGATGCGCGGAACCCGCTGCCGTGCCCCTCGGCGAAACGCAGGATGCCGTCCAGGATCGCGTCGAGGCCCTCCCCCGCGGCGATCCGCTCCAACAGCCGGCTCTGCCCTTCGGCCAGCGACTCGGCGCGCTGGCGCTCCGCGATGTCCGACCGGAGCTCGGCCTCGACCTCCCGGGCGCGACTCACATCCGCCATGGCGCCGACCACGCGCACCGGCTCGCCCGACTGGTCGGTGACGACGTAGCTGCGGACGGCTACGCGGGTGTAGGTCCCGTCCCCCCGGCGGAAGCGATACTCCTGCTCCCAGGCGCGCTCGCCCCGGCCGAGCGCGCCCTGGATTCCGGCGACGACGCGCTCGCGATCTTCGCCGTGAATGTGCTCGTACCACCAGGCGGCAGTGGTCGTGAGATCGCTCGGGGCGTGGCCGAGCAGCGTCTCCAGCCCGTCGCTCCACACCACGCGGTTGGTGACCAGGTCCCAGTCCCAGGCCGCGCTGCGGGTGGCCTGTACCACCAGCCGGTAGCGCTCCTCGCTCTCGCGCAGCTCGGTCTCGGCGCGCTTGCGGTCGCTGATGTCCTGGATGACGAAGACGAAGTGGCGCGAGCGGCGATCCGCATCGGCGACCAGGGTCACCGTGACCAGTCCCCAGGCGGTCTCTCCGCCCCGCCGGATGCAGCGGTGCTCGGAGGTGTAGCTGGGACACTCGCCGGCGAGGAGGAGCCGGACCGCTTCCCGCTGGATCGGCCGGTCGTCGGGGTGGATGATTCCCTCGCTGGGGGCGCCGAGCAGCTCATCCTCCCGGTAGCCCAGCAGCTCGCAGAGCGCCCGGTTCACCCTGGTCCAACGCCCCTCGGGTGAAGCCACCGCCATCGGGATGCCGGCATCCTCGAAGACGTCCGGCGGACGGGGGCCTCCGTTGTTCACCGGAGCCTTTGCCGACTGTTCCCGAGCCTTCAGGGTCCGCAGCTCGATCTCGGAGGCCGCGCACGCCGCGAAGTCCTGCAACAAGGCGACGTCCCGATCCGACCAGAGCCTCGGCATCCCATCGGCCACGCTGAATGCCCCCAGCACGTATCCCTCGCCGGTAACGAGCGGGACCCCGGCATAGGCGACCCACCCGAGCTCCCGCACCGCGGCGTTGCTCTGGAGGAGCGGATGACGGCGGGTGTCCTCGACGATCAGCGGAAGGCCCGAGGCGGCGACGTGGCGGCAGAACGAGTGGCTGAGCGGCGAACCCCGCCGGGTGGCCCAGGGCTCGGGCAGTCCGGTGGCGCTCTTGAAGAACTGCCTGTCCTCGGTGACGAGGGTGATCAGCGAGACCGGCGCGCCCAGCAGCCGTGCTGCCATCCGAGTGAGGCGGTCGAAGGCCTCTTCCGGGGGCGTATCCAACAACGCGGTCCTGGTTACGGCAGCGAGCCGCTCGCGGGCGTCGGCGGGAGCGAGCATAGGTGGCAGAACTTATCACCGGCTTGGGGCATCGGCTATCAGGGCGTCGGGGCGCGGGCCCGAACACCGTCGACCACCGGTCGCTGATAGCTGAGAGCCCGGGCCCCCTGCTATCTTCCCGACCGCCCAATCCCGCAACATGGACGTGACAGATGCGGTTGCTCCCTCGCGACGAGAAGTTCTTCGACATGTTCAGCGCGGTCGCCGCGATCTCGGTCGAGTCCGCGGCCCTCCTCCAGGAGCTGCTTCGGGCAGAGGCCCCCCGGCGGACCGCTATCGTGGATCAAATCAAGCGCTTGGAGCACCAGGCCGACCAGGTCACCCACGAGGTGGTCAGCCGGCTCGACCGGGTGTTCATCACCCCGCTCGACCGGGAAGACATCCATCTCCTGGCCTCCCGGCTGGACGACGTGATCGACCTGATCGACGGCACGGCCCGGAGGCTCCAGATGTTTCGCGCCGGCAAGGCGCCGGAGGGGGCGGTGCTCATCGCCGACGTCATCGGGCGTGCGGTCGCCCAGCTCCAGGTCGGCGTGCGCTCGTTGGAGAAGAACAAAGGCGGCACGGTTCTCGAGGCCTGCGTGCAGGTGAAGCGGTTGGAGGAAGAGGGCGACTCGCTCTATCACGAGTGGCTCGGCCGGCTGTTCGAGGGTGACCCGGACCCGCTCAACGTCATCAAGTGGAAAGAGATCTACGACAACCTGGAGAAGACACTCGACGACATCGAGGACGCGGCGAACGTGCTGGAGTCCATCTCCATCAAGCACGCCTGAGCATGGAAGGAGCCGTCGTCTACGTCCTGGCGATCGTGGTGATCGCGCTGGTCTTCGACTTCATCAACGGCTTTCACGACAGCGCCAACTCGATCGCCACCGTGGTCTCGACCCGGGTGCTCAGTCCCGGCGTCGCCGTCTTCTGGGCCGCGTTCTTCAACTTCATCGCGGCCTTCGTGGTGGGAACGGCGGTGGCGAAGACCATCGGCAAGGGACTGATCGACATCGCCATCGTGGATCCCAGCGTGATCCTCGGCGGGCTGATCGGCGCGATCGTCTGGGACCTGGTCACCTGGTACGGCGGACTCCCCAGCTCCTCCTCCCATGCCCTGCTCGGCGGCTACGCCGGCGCGGCCGTCGCCAAGGCTGGATTCGGCGCCCTGATCCCCAGCGGGTGGACGCTGCCGCTCCTCTTCATCATCGTCTCGCCTCTCCTCGGCATGGCCATCGCCCTGACGCTGACGGTGGGCCTCTCCTGGCCGCTGCGGAACGCTTCGCCTGGACCGCTCGACCGCGTGTTTCGACGGCTCCAGCTGCTCTCCGCGGGACTCTACTCGCTTGCACACGGCGCCAATGACGCGCAGAAGACGATGGGCATCATCGTCAGCCTGCTGGTGGCCTCGCGGGCCGACTTCG
This sequence comes from uncultured Gemmatimonadales bacterium, assembly GCA_963844445.1. Lineage (GTDB taxonomy): Bacteria > Gemmatimonadota > Gemmatimonadetes > Gemmatimonadales > GWC2-71-9 > CAVVWJ01. The sequence continues at coordinate 1,179,050 of CAWJOB010000001.1, read as the reverse complement.
CCGATGCCACCGGTTGGCTGAGCCACTTCTACCTGCCGACGGCGGACCACGTACCGATCTGGATCGTCCTCTCGGCCCACATGGCGATCGCCCTCGGTACCGCGATGGGCGGCTGGCGGATCGTGAAGACGATGGGATCGCGGATCACCAAGCTCCGCCCGTTCGGGGGATTCTGCGCCGAGACCGCGGGCGGGATCACGGTGCTGCTGGCGACCTCGCTGGGCGTGCCGGTCAGCACCACGCACACCATCACCGGCGCGATCGTGGGAGTGGGCGCGGCTCAGCGGGTCTCGGCGGTTCGATGGGGTGTCGCCGGCCGGATCGTGTGGGCGTGGGTCCTGACCATTCCGATGAGCGCCGCGATCGCGGCGGTCGCGTACCTCGTGCTGTCGTAAGAGCCCGGCTCACGCAGCCCGCGTCAGCCTCTTCCCCTCCACCGCCGCCTCGTAGTCCGCCACCAGCCGGTCGTATACCTGCCCCCAATCGCGTGCCCGGGCGGTCTCAAGACCCCCGTCGGCAAGGCGCCTCCGCAGGGCGGGGTCGGTGAGCAGGCGCCCCAAGCCCTCTTCGATCGCCTCGGCGCTGTCCGGGGCCACGAGCCAGGCGTTCCGGCCGTGTTCGGAGAACTCGAGCACGCCGCCGGAGGCCGCCACCAGCGAGGGCAGCCCCGACCCCATCGCCTCGAGCAGCGAGTTGCCGAATGTCTCCGTGGGGGAGGGGAAGGTGAACACGTCGGCCGAGGCATACGCGGCGGAGAGCTCGAGACCCTGGAGCAGGCCGGTCACGTGCACTCCCGCGATCTCGCGTCGGCGGATCTCGTCCTCCAGCGGGCCGCGGCCCACCAGAACGAGCCGGCCGTTCCCCCGAACCGGCGCCAACGCCTCCCACGCGTGCAGCAACAGCTCGAGGTTCTTCTCCCGGGCGATCCGACCGATGTAGGTGACCAGCAGGTCCCCCGGCCCCACCCCGAATCGTGCCCGATATTCGTCGCTTCGGAACCGGGGATGGAACCATTCGGGGTCCACGCCCCGGCTCCAGACGCCGGTGTGCAACACGCCGCGGCTGTGCAGGTGCTGCTCGTAGATGCGAGACGGACAGAGGACCTTGTGCGCCTGGCCGTAGAACCACCGGAGATAGTGCCACCCCGCGCGGAGCGCCCAGGTCACGCCGTAGCGCGCGGCGTACTGGTCGTAGTCGGTATGGGCTGAAGCGACCAGAGGGAAGTCGAGTTGCCGCGCGGCCTTGACCCCGGCGATACCGAGTGAGAACTCGGTCGCCACGTGAACCACGTCGGGCCGAAACCGCGCCAGGTCGTCCACGATGTCCCGCATCCTCGGGAAGGCCCATTGGACATCGGGATACAGGAAGAGTGGAACGCTGGGCGAGCGATGGACCTCGGGACGGTCCGCCCGCCCAGGCGGCAGCGAGTAGGTGGCCGAATAGACCCGAAGCTCGTGCCCCCGCGCCTGCAACGCCTCGGTGAGGCGCAGCAGGGTCACCCCGACTCCGCTTACCATCGGCCAGTACACTTCGGAGAAGAGCGCGATACGCATGAGCTTAGTGTCGCCTCACGAGATACGATTCTGCATGCCGGGGTGGGGGCCGGCAGTCCCTTGTACCCTATTCCCGAGCCCTGCGGGCGACAAGGTCGGGGGAGGGTGGGCTTAAGGGGTGTCATCTCAAGGGGAGCGAGGGATCACCTCCCCGGCTTCGAGCTCGGCCGGCAGGATCCCTCGCTCCGCTCGGGATGAACGGGCTCCGCTCGGGATGACAGGGCTCCACTCGGATGGTGGGCCTTGCTCAGGAATGACCCCTCGAACCCACCTCGGGTAACACCACCCGCTAAATTCCCGACCATGCGCATCCGCGAGCCCTTCAACGCCGGCTCCCACCTCGTCGGCCTGCTCCTCGCCGCCGTGGGGACCTGGTTCCTGCTCCGGGTAGCAACTGATGGGACGCACCTCGCTGGCCTTCGCCGTCTACGGCGCCACACTGATCCTGCTCTACGCGGCCAGCACCGTATACCACGGCCTCGCGCTCGGGCCGGCCGGGCTCCGACGACTCCGCACGCTGGACCACATCGCCATCTACTTCCTGATCGCGGGCACCTACACCCCGGTCGCCATGATCACGCTGCACGACTCGGGCGGGCCGATCCTCCTGACCGCGAGCTGGGCCATCGCCGCGGCCGGGATTCCGTTCAAGATCCGCTGGCTGGACGCGCCCGTCTGGATCTCGACCGTCACCTATCTCGGCATGGGATATCTGGCGCTGGTGGCGGTCGTTCCACTGGGTCGGGCGGTCGGCGCCGGCGGGCTCGCCTGGCTGGTGGCTGGTGGAATCGCCTATACCATCGGGGCGGTGATCTATGCCTCGGAGCGTCCCGACCCCTTCCCCGGTCGTTTCGGACACCACGGGCTCTGGCACTTGCTGGTCCTCGCCGGAAGTGCCTGTCACTTCGCCTTCATCGCCTTGCACGTTGCTTCAGGCTGAGACTTAGCCGGCAGTCCCCTGTCGGCGGCGGGTCGACCCGGCTACACTCCGCCCCGAACCGACCTCCCGCTGGGGGCCTGCAGAGTGACCACATCGATCGAGATCCGTGGACCGGACGTTCCAGGCCAGGACCGGATCCTCACACCCGACGCCATCGAGTTCGTGGAGCAGCTGATTCGCCGGTTCGGACCCCGGCGCGAGCAGCTGTTGGCCCGCCGCATCGAAGTCCAACGCCGGCTCCGTTCCGGCGGCCTGCCCGATTTTCTGCAGGAGACCGCCGACGTCCGCGCCGCCGAATGGAGCGTGGCGCCCTCGCCGCCCGACCTCACCGACCGCCGGGTGGAGATCACCGGCCCGGTGGAGCGGAAGATGATGATCAACGCGCTGAACTCGGGCGCGCGGGTGTTCATGGGCGGACTTCGAGGACGCACTTTCGCCGCCGTGGATCAACGTCGTCAGCGGCCAGTCCAACTGCATGGACGCCGTGCGCCGCGCGCTGGAGTACGTGAGCCCCGAAGGCAAGCGCTACACCCTGGGCCAGCAGCTCGCGACCCTGGTGGTACGACCGCGCGGGTGGCATCTCCAGGAAAAGCACATGCTGCTGGAGGGACGCCCCGTCTCCGCCAGCCTGGTGGACTTCGGCTTCTATTTCTTCCACAACGCGCGCGAGCTGCTCGCTCGGGGTAGCGGCCCCTACTTTTACCTCCCGAAACTGGAGAGCCACCTCGAGGCCCGGCTGTGGAACGACGTCTTCAATGCCGCCCAGGACGCGCTCGCCCTGCCGCGCGGAACCATCCGGGCTACCGTCCTGGTGGAGACGATCCTCGCGGCCTTCGAGATGGAGGAGATCCTGTACGAGCTCCGGGACCATGCGGCCGGGCTCAACGCCGGCCGCTGGGACTACCTCTTCAGCATGATCAAGAACTTCCGCGACCGTCCCGAGTTCGTGCTGCCCGATCGCGGCCAACTCACGATGGCAGTGCCGTTCATGCGGGCGTACACCGAGCTGCTGGTGCGCACCTGTCACCGGCGCGCCGCCCACGCGATCGGCGGGATGGCGGCGTTCATCCCCAGCCGGCGCGATGCCGAGGTGAATGCCAACGCGCTGGCCCGGGTGCGGGAGGACAAGGGCCGCGAGGCGAGCGACGGCTATGACGGCGCGTGGGTCGCGCACCCCGACCTGGTTCCGGTGGTCCAGGAGGTGTTCGACCAGGTGCTGGGCGGACGTCCCCACCAGAAGGACCGGCAGCGCGACGACGTCCGGGTCACGGGGAAGGCGCTGCTCGACGCGCAGGTCCCCGGCGGCCGCATCACCGACGCGGGCCTGCACAGCGATGTCTCCGTGGCGCTGCAGTACCTGGAGGCCTGGCTCCGGGGCTCGGGCGCCGTCGCCATCAACAACATGATGGAAGACACCGCCACCGCCGAGATCGCGCGGGCGCAACTGTGGCAATGGATCCGGCACGAGGTCAAGACCGAGGAAGGTGCGCCGGTGACGCTGGATCGGGTGCGGAGACTGTTGCGCGAGGAGGTAACGCGGCTCGAGGCCGGAGCGGCGGGGGAGAACCGGCTCGCGGAGGCCGCGGACCTGCTGGAAAACCTGGTGGCGGCAAAGGAATTCCCGGAGTTCCTGACGCTGGGAGCGTACGAGAAGCTGAGTTGAGGGTGGAGGAGGGGGCGACAAGAAGCGTGAAAAGTGAAAAGTGAACAGTGAAAGGGGAACGGTTTCTCCCTTTCACTGTTCACCGTTCACGCTTTTCGGATACTTCTGCCTACGGACGGTCGACTGGGGCGGCTGGGGTCGAACCAGCAACCTCCCGGTTAACAGCCGGGCGCTCTGCCGATTGAGCTACACCCCAAGGTTCAGGTCAGTGCGGGACAGTCACTTTACACGCCCATGATGGGACCGGTCAAGGCCGTGTGAGCACAAACCTTGACCGCTTTGCCGGGGCAGACAAAGTTGTCACAATCGGAAGGAGCCGCACTTCAATGACTCGTCCCGTCACCCTTGCCATCAACGGCACGGAGCATCACGTGCTGGTGGAGCCCAGGGCGCTCCTGGTCCACGTCCTGAGGGACGACCTGAACCTCACCGGGACCCACATCGGCTGCGATACCAGTCAGTGCGGCGCCTGCACCATCCTGATGGATGGCCGCGCGGTGAAGAGTTGTACGGTGCTGGCGCTCCAGGCCGAGGGTCACCCGATCACGACCATCGAAGGCATCGGCAGCGTGGGCGACCTCCACCCCCTGCAGCAGGCGTTCTGGGACAAGCACGGGCTGCAATGCGGGTTCTGCACCCCGGGCGTGATCATGACCGCGCTGGACCTGCTCGCCAGCAACCCGGACCCGACGGAGGCGCAGATCCGCCACGCGATCGAGGGGAACTACTGCCGCTGCACCGGCTACCAGAACATCGTCGCCGCCATTCAGGCGGCTGCCGCGACTCAGCGATCCACTTCCGCCTCCGTCTGAGGCCCGCCCGCCATGGCAAGCATCCTCGGCTCCGCGATCAAGCGGCGGGAGGACCCCCGGCTCATCACCGGGGCCGCGACCTACACCGACGACGTCAAGCTTCCCGGGCTCACCTACGCGGCAATCCTCCGGAGCCCCTACGCCCACGCGCGGATCACCGGCATCGAGTTGAGTGCGGCGAAGCGCTCGCCCGGCGTGATCGCGGTCTACACCGGCGCCGACATCAAGGACCGGGTGGCCCCGGTTCCCTGCGCCTGGAACGTGCCCAACTGCGACCTCAAGGTGCCGGCGCACCCGCTGTTAGCCTACGACAAGGTGCGTTACGTCGGCGACGGCGTGGCGATGGTCGTGGCGACGACCCGCGGCGCCGCCCGCGACGCGATCGACCTCATCGACGTGGATTACGAGCCGCTCGAGGGGGGCGTGGACCCCGAGAAGATGGCCGGCAGTGGCGCGCCGCAGCTCCACGACGACGTGCCAGGGAACCTCGCGTTCACCTGGGTGGTGGCCGGCGGCGACGCCGACGCGGCATTCCGGAGCGCGGAGGTGACGGTCAAGCAGCGCATCGTCCACCAGCGGCTGCTGCCGACCGCGATGGAGACCCGTGCGGCCGTGGCGAGCTACAACAAAGGGAGCGGTCAACTGACCCTCTGGGTCACCAGCCAGAACCCGCACATCCACCGGTTCCTCTGCTCGCTGATGCTCAAGATCCCGGAGCATAAGCTCCGGGTGATCGCGCTCGAGGTGGGCGGCGGGTTCGGCAGCAAGATCCCGGCGTATCCCGACGAAGCGCTGGTGAGTCTCGCAGCAATGGACCTCGGCCGGCCGGTCAAGTGGACGGAAGACCGGTCGGAGAACTACAAGGCCTCGATCCACGGCCGCGACCACGTGCAGCATGTCGAGCTTTGCGGCACCAAGGACGGCAGGATCACCGGGCTTCGCACCAAGGTCTATGCCGGCCTCGGCGCCTACGCGTCAACCGCCGCGCCCGGGATCCCCACGATCCTCCACGGACTGGTGTACTCCGGGTGCTACACCATCCCGAACATCCACGGCACCGTCTGCGGCGTGTACACCGCGGGTACGCCGGTGGACGCGTACCGCGGCGCGGGCCGTCCCGAGGCGACCCATCTCATCGAGCGGCTGGTGGACATCTACGCCCGGAAGATCGGGATGGACCCGGTCGAGGTCCGGCGCAAGAACTTCATCCCGTCCGACCAGTTCCCCTACACCACCGCCACCGGCCTGGTGTACGACTCCGGCAACTATGCGCCCGCGCTGGACAAGGCGCTCAAGATCCTGGACTACCCTGCCTTCCGTCGGCAGCAGGAAGAGGCTCGGAAGCAGGGCCGCTACCTCGGCGTCGGGGTGGTCTCGTACCTCGAGATCTGCGGGCTGGGCCCGTCCCAGGTAGCGGGTGCGGTCGGCTTCGGCGGCGGACTCTACGACTCGGCGATCGTGCGGGTCTATCCCACCGGCATGGTGCGGGTCTACATCGGCGCCTCGCCCCACGGCCAGGGCGAGGAGACGACCTTCGCCCAGATCGTGGCCGAGGAGTTCGGCTGCCCGGTGGAAAACATCGAGATCGTCCACGGCGATACCGAGACCACGCCGCAGGGCTGGGGCACCTACGGCAGCCGCTCCACCGCGGTCTGCGGGTCGGCGGTGAAGGTGGCGGCGCAGCGGGTGAAGGAGAAGGCCAAGAAGATCGCCGCGCATCTCATGGAAGCGAACGAGCAGGACCTCGAGTGGAAGGACGGCAAGTTCGCCGTGCGCGGTTCCCCCGACCAGGGGAAGAGCTTCGCCGAGGTGGCGCTCATGGCGAACGTCGCCTGGAACATGCCGGCGGGCGTCGAGCCGGGGCTCGAGGCCACGGCCTTCTTCGATCCCTCCAATTTCGTCTTTCCGTTCGGCAGCCACGTCTGCACCGTCGAGGTGGACGACCGAGACCGGCGAGGTGAAGATCCTGCGCTACATCGCGGTGGACGACTGCGGACCGCACATCAATCCGATGATCGTGCAAGGGCAGATTCACGGCGGCGTTATTCAGGGCCTGGGCGAAGGGCTGCAGGAGATCTGCATCTACGACGACTCGGGCCAGCTCGCCACCGGCACGATGATGGACTACGCGGTGCCCAAGGCGAGCCAGATGCCGCGGATCGAGACCGACAGCACGGTGACACCGTCGCCGGTCAACCCGCTCGGCGTGAAGGGCTGCGGGGAGGCGGGGACGATCGCCTCGGGCGCGTGCCTGGTGAACGCGGTGTGCGACGCGCTCGCTCCGCTGAAGATCGCCCACATCGACAAGCCGCTCACCCCGGCGCGGGTGTGGGCCGCGATGAAGGCGGCGAAGGGGGCGACCCCATGATCCCCGCGAGCTTCGACTACGTGCGGGCGGTGTCGCTCCGCGACGCGCTGAACGCGCTGGCCGCGGGTGACGGAAGCAAGATCCTGGCCGGTGGCCACAGCCTGCTGCCTATGATGCGCTTCCGGCTGGCGCAGCCGGCGCGGCTGGTGGACGTGAGCGATCTCGCGGTGCTCCGGGGAGTCGCCGAGCACCGCAAGGGCGCCCGGATCGGCGCCACCACGACCTACCGCGATCTGCTCGAGTCGCCGATCATGCACGAGCGCTTTCCGCTGGTCATCGAGTGCACCGAGAAGATCGGCGATCTTCAGGTCCGCAACCGCGGGACGGTCGGCGGCAGCCTGGCCCACGCGGACCCCGCGTCCGATCTCCCGTCGGTGATGCTGGTGCTGGACGCGACGTTCAACCTCAGGTCGAAGCGAGGCAGGCGCTCGGTGCCCGCCCGCGAGTTCTTCCAGGGTCCCTTCGCGACCGCGCTCGCCGAGGACGAGATGCTGATCGACATCGTGCTGCCGGCGACGCCGAAGGGCGCGGGCTCCGCGTACCTCAGCCAGGACCAGGCGGCTTCGGGATACTCGCTGGCCGGCGCGGCCGCCCTGGTCGCCCGAACGCGGAAGACGGTGAGCCACGCGGCTGTGGCGCTCACCGGCGTGGGCGACGTGTCACGGCTGGTCGCCTCGGCCGACCTGCTGGTCGGCACCAAGGGGGAGCCCGAGGTGCTTGGGCGGGTGGCCGCCGGTTCGGTGGAGGGCATCGAGATCACCGGCGACATCCATGCGTCGGCGGAGTATCGGCGGCACCTGGCTACCGTGATCGTGCGCCGGGCGCTGCAAAAGGCGCTGGAGCGGGCGAGCTAGAGGATGACCGAAGATTTCTCCTTCTCCCTAGGATCGATCGCATGAAGCTGGAGTTTTCCGGGGCACCCGAGATCACCGCGTCCAGGGAGAAAGTGTGGGGGCATCTCATGGATCCGAGCTTCGTCGCCGCCTCCGCGCCGGGGGTCGAGTCGGTCGAGGCGGTGGATCCGACCCACTTCAACGTCATCAGCGGGCTTGGCGTCGGGGCCGTGCAGGTCAAGTTCAAGCTCGACGTCGAGCTGTCCGACATGGTCGAGCCGGAACGGCTCAAGATGGCGGCCCGAGGCAAGGCGCCGGGATCGGCGGTGGACGTGGTGTCGAGTCTTCGACTGGAGGAGTCCGGGAACGGCCGCACCCGTCTCAACTGGTCGGCCACCAGCAATGTGAGCGGCACCGTGGCGAGCGTCGGCGCTCGGCTCCTCGAAGGCATCGCCCGGCGGCTCACCGAGCAGTTCTGGACCGACTTCGCCCGGCGTGTCAGCGCCGCGTGAGCCGGGATGCGCGCTCGGTGCCCCGGAGGGTGAGCACTCGACATGACCGGGCCAGCCGACATCGACGCCGTGCAGTCGTCCTTCGCCCGCGAAGGCTACGTCGCGGACCGCGAGCTCTCCACCTCGATCTTCCTCGCCCTCGCCCTGGGTCGCCCGCTGCTGCTGGAAGGCGAGGCCGGCGTAGGCAAGACCGAGGTGGCCCGCACCCTCGCGGCCACGCTGGGCGCCGAACTGATCCGGCTCCAGTGCTACGAAGGGCTGGACGCCAGCACCGCTCTCTACGAGTGGGATTATCCCCGGCAGATGCTGGAGATCCGGCTGCTGGAGGCGCGGGGTGAGGCCAAGTCCGCGGCGACCCGGGACATCTTCGGCCCGGAGTTCCTGATCCGGCGTCCTCTGCTTCGCGCCCTGGAGAGCCGGACGCACGAGCCGCCGGTGCTGCTGATCGACGAAGTAGACCGGGCCGACGAGGAGTTCGAGGCGTTCCTGCTCGAGATCCTGAGCGACTTCGCGGTGACCATCCCCGAAATCGGCACGGTCCGCGCGGATCGGCCGCCGCGAGTGATCCTCACCAGCAACCGGACGCGCGAGGTGCACGACGCGCTCAAACGGCGGTGCCTCTATCACTGGATCGACTACCCCGACCCGGATCGTGAGCTGGCCATCCTGCACGCCCGCCTGCCGCAGGTGCCCGAGCGGCTCGCGCGGGAAATCGTCGCCTTCATCCAGCGTCTCCGGGAAGCGGACCTCACTAAGACGCCCGGGCGTCGCCGAGACCCTCGACTGGGCCGCCGCGCTACTGGCCCTGGGGGCGGACCACCTCGACCCCGATCGCCTGGATCAGACGCTGGGCGTGTTGCTCAAATATCAGGAAGATCTGGGAGCGCTGCGGGGCCGAGGGGTCCGGGAGATGCTGGCACCGAAGCCCGCCTAGTCGTCGCAGGCCGGCACCCCCGCACGAGCCGGAACCCTGTGCTGGGCGTCGGTAGCTGGGCGGGTGGTCGGCGTGCCGTACCACACGACGCAGCTTACGCCGGGGCGACCGGTGTGCCTCGCCCGGGCGGACCACGAGCTCCGGTCGGCGCTCAGCAGGGTGACGTTGACCCCGCGCTGCCAAGCGAATTGCAGCTGCAGCTGCTCGGTTCGGAGGGAGTAGATCCCTTGGGTCGCGAAGTAGACCGCCTGCGCGTTGGCGAGGTTCCGAAGATCGACCCTCATCTGGACGGCGGGATTGACCGCATCGAGAGCGCTGCCGGTGTCGGCCACGGAGGCCGGCGCCGGAGCCGCGCTGTCCGCGCTGGCTCTGGGGCCGGGCTGCACGTCGCAGACCACGACTCCCTCGCCGCCGCTCCGAGTGAACTTCAGGGTCGTGGGCGCCGCGTTCGCCACGCCGACGAACACCACGCAATCCCGGCCCGGCAAGGCCGGGTGGGTCCCACTGGCCGCCCAACCCCGCCGAGTGACCCACAGGAACTTCACCTGGCTCTGCCCCGACGGCCGGAAGCCCAGGCGGTTCGGGTCCTCACTGAAGGTGCCGTTCTCGGCATAAAACCCCTGCTCCGCCGCCACCAGCATCCGGAGGCTCCTCCGGACCTGATCGAAGGCCGTGGCGGTTTCCGACGGCGCCGCCTCATCCGGGCGGGCGTCGGCGACGGCCTTGCGCTTTGGCTTGGGCCGCTGGGCCGCCGCCGAATCGACCGACGTCGCGGCCTGAAGGGCAGGCTGCCGGTGATCCGGTAGCAGGCCGTCGCAAGCCGGGAGGAGTAGCACCGAGGCGGCCAGGGCGCTAAGGCTGAGCGTACGAAGCGAGTGCATGAATGCAGGTCACTCAGGGGTGAGGTCATATCGTAGCCTCGGAATCGGTCCCCCGCCAGCGGCGGGGGCTTCCGCTTTTCACCCTTCTCCGCAGGTTTGAGACCGTGCTCCCCGCATCCCGTCTCGACGTGACAACCGCGACTGGCGCCCTGGCTCTGGACGGAGTCGCGTTCACGGCCAACGTCGCGCGGTTCGTCCGGATCCTCCGGCGCGCGGGCCTCGAAGTGGAACCGGGTCAGACCGCCACCTTCCTCACCGCTTTGGTGCTGCTCGGCTTCGACCGCCGGGGCGATGTGCGCGCGGGAGGGCGTGCAATCTTCGTCCGCCGCCGGGAGGACGGCCCGGTTTACGACGCCGCCTTTGACCTGTTTTGGCGCCGCCACAAGGCCGGGGGAGAAGTTGACGGGCGGCTGCCACGCATCACCCAGCGCTCGCGCGGCACCTCGGGCGAGAGGCCGCCCGAAGGCGCCGACGGCTCCAGGGACGAGGCGGTGACCACCGTCCGGCCCGGCAGTGCGGCCTCCCGCGAGGTGCTGCGGACCGCCGACTTCGCCTTGCTCACCCCGGCGGAGGCCCGCGACGCGCAGGCGATGCTGGAGGCGCTGCGACCCCGGCTGCCCTTGCGCCGCTCGCGGCGAAGCAAGGTCGGCCGGAGCGGGCACCGGCCGGCCGCCCGCACTATGCTCCGGCACGCTCTGGCGACCGGCGGCGAGGCACTGCGCTGGCGCTGGCTCCGCCGCTACCGACCCGCCCGCGCCCCATCGTGCTGGTCTGCGACATCAGCGGGTCGCATGGAGCGCTACAGCCGGTTCATGCTCCGGTTCGCCCATGCGCTCCAGCGAAGCGGCGCGCCACTCGAGGTCTTCGTCTTCGGCACCCGGCTCACCCGGATCACCCGCCAGCTGCGAGTGCGGAGCCCCGACGCGGCGCTCCGCCGGGTGGCTGACAAGGTGGTGGACTGGAGCGGGGGAACCCGGATCGGGGAGAGCCTGCGACGAGCTCAACCGCCGCTGGGTCCGGCGGACGATTCGGAGCGGCGCGATCGTGCTGCTGGTGTCCGACGGCTGGGAGCGGGGAGACCCGGCGCTCCTCGCGAGGGAGATGGCGACGCTCCGTCGCTCGTGCCACCGGCTCATCTGGATCGATCCGCTCGCGGCGCGACCGGGCTTCGAGCCGGTCACCGTCGGCCTCCAGGCGGCCCTCCCCCACGTGGACGAGTTCGTGGCCGCCGGCGAGCGTGGCGTCCCTGGCGGCGCTCGCGGAACGACTGGGCGATCTGTAGGAGGACCGATGCGAGACCTGCTTTCCGACTACGAGCGACTGACCGCGGCGGGCCGGCCCTCGGGCGTGCGGTCGTCACCAGCGTCTGGGGCTCGGCGCCCCGCGGGCCGAAGGCTCCTCCATGCTCGCCACTCGGCGACGGCGCGATCGCCGGCTCGGTCTCCGGCGGCTGCGTGGAAGGCGCCGCCGCCGCCGAGATCGGCGCGGCGATCGGAGCGCGGCACGCCGAAGCTCGTCACCTTCGGGGTCAGCGACGAGCGCGCGTGGGAGGTGGGGCTCGCCTGCGGCGGGACGATCAAGGTCTTCGTCGAGCCGACGGTCCGCCCGGAGGTGCTGGCCGCGGCTCGGGGCCCGGGAGGCGAGGTGGTGGCCACCGTGGTCGACGGCGCCGGCGCTCGGCCGCTCGGCACTGGTGTTCGAGGACGGCCGGATGGAGGGCGACCTCGGCCCCGACATTGCGTCCGACGTGGTCCGCGACGCCGCGCTGGCCGCGCTTCGGCGGGAGAGCAGCACGACCCGGACGCTGGAGACGCCCGCCGGCGCGGTGTCGGTGTTCCTCGAGGTGTTTCCCCGCCAGCCCCGACTCGTGATCTTCGGCGGCGTCCACATCGCCGTGGCGCTGGTCCCGCTCGCCCGGATGCTCGGCTATCGGACCATCGTCGCCGACGGCCGGAAGGCGTTCCTGACCCGGGAGCGCTTTCCCGACGCCGACGAGCTGATTCTGGCCTGGCCCGAAGCAGGCGTTCGAGCGCATCGGGCTCGACCGCTCCTGCTACGTCTGCATTCTCTCGCACGATCCGAAGTTCGACGAGCCCGCGCTCAAGGTCGCACTGCGGTCGCCCGCAACGTACATCGGGGCGATCGGCTCCAGGAAGACCCAGGCAACCCGGCGCAGGTGGCTCCAGTCGGAGGGATTCACCGAGGACGAGATCGCGCGGCTCCACGGACCCATCGGGCTCGACCTGGGCGGACGTCAGCCGGCGGAGACGGCGCTGGCTATCCTGGCGGAGATGACGGCGGTTCGGTATGCGGGGGCCGCCTCACCCCGTCTCAGCTCCGCACCGGCAGATCCAGATCCTCCCCCACGATCTCCCGGGTGACCGGCGGCCGCCCGGCGCGCGGCGGCGGCGCCTCGCTCCAACCCGCCGTCTCCATCAACGCCGCCGTCCGGCGATCGACCTCTTCGGTCTCGGATCGGTCGCATGCGACCGCCGAGGCGAGGTCGAGCCAGGAGAGCGCCTCGGCGAAAGCGAAGCGTTGGAGCGCGCCCTCGCTGGCGAGCAGAGCCGAACGGTGGGCCAGTCCCCGGTCGCCGCCCTGCTCCGCGTGACGGGCGACCTCTCCGGCGACAATCCGCACATCGGCCGCCGGCGTGACCACCTCCAGCGAGGCGGCCAGCGCACGGTGCACCTCCCGGCGCCGGGTGGGGGTGAGCCCGTCGCGCACCACATGTGCGATCACCGGGTGGAGACAGCGATACGCGCCGGCGCCTTCGACCAGCAGGCGGCGCTCGGCCAGCGCGTCGCACACGGCGGCGGCATGGAGCCGCGATATCCCGTGTACGTGGGAGAGCACTTCGGGCCGGCAGCCCGGCCCGCCCGCCACCGCCACTGTGATCAGGATCTCACCCAGTTCCTCGGGCAGGCGGTCCACCCGCTCGGCGATGACGTCGTGCACCGTGCGGGAGAGCGGAAACTCCTTTCCCTCCTCGAGCGCCGACGGCGCCGCCGTCCATTCGCCACTCTCTTGGTCCGCCGCCAGCAGCCCCTGCACGAACATGGTCTTGAGCAGCTCGAAGATGTAGAAGGGATTCCCGCCCGTGATGCGATGGATGCGGTGGGCGAAGCGGCGCGCGCCGGTCGGGGTGCTCACGTGGCCCATCTCCCGCACGAGCCGCCAGACCTCGTCCTCGCCAAGTCCCGAGAGCGGGATGGTCTCGGCCCCGGCCTTGGCGCGCAGCGTCCGGCAGAGCCGGGCCGCGGGTGCGTCGCGCCCCAGCTCGCCGAGCGTGATCGTCCCCAGCCAGAGGATCGGAGCCTGCTCCAACCGCCGGGCGAGGAACTGGATGAGCTTGCAGCTGTCCTCATCGCACCACTGGAGGTCGTCCACCGAGATCACCAGCGGCCGTTCGGCGCCGAGCGAGGCGAGGAGCTGCGCGATGCCCTCGGAGAGTCGCCAGGCATCGGCCGGGTCAGCCGTCAGCTCCGGCTCGGCGAGACCGGGAAATCGCTGCCGGAGCTCCGGTAGGAGCCTTGCAGCCTCGGTAAGCCATTCGGCATCGGTGCCCCCCAGACCCGGCGCGTCCAGCGCGCCGCGGAGCGCCTCGACGATCGGTGCCAACGGCATGGAGGCGGTGGCGTCGTAGCCACGCCCCCGGAGCACCGTCGCGCCGCCCGCGACGACCGTGCGGAGGAATTCCTCCACCAGACGAGACTTTCCGATTCCCGCCTCTCCCTCGATCAGCACGATCCTTCGGGCGCCTCTCGCCGCGTCCTTCCAGGCTCTTACCAGGGCGTCCCACTCCTCCGCTCGGCCGATGAGGCTGGCCTCCAAGGTGGGGGCGCGCGCGTACCACTCATCGCTACCCGGGCGGGGGCGCACCGGACCGGCGTCGGCCTCGATTCGCCGGCCCAAACCGATCAAGGCGTGGGAGGGCTCGCACCCCGTCTCCGCAAGCAGCGCCGCCCGGTACTCGGCCAGCTTGGCCAGAGCAGCCCCCCGGTCCCCCGCGAGGTACCTCGCCTCGATCGCCACCCGGGCCGCCTCCTCGGACAGACGGTCGCAGGCCAGCCACCGGTCGGCCCGCTCACCCGCCGCCCGCCAGCGCCGCTGATCCAGCGCGTCCCGCGCGAGGGTGCCGAGGACGCTCACGTACCGCTGGAGCAGGCTCGATCTGGTCTCCGCGACCCAGTCGTCGAACTGGGGCGCGTGTCGGATGGAGAACCCCGCGAGAAACCGGGGAATGTCGAGCGCGGCGGCGGCCTCGGGATCCTGCTCCGCCTTGGCGAGGAACTCGATCACATCGCAGCGCACCGGTTCGGCGAGCTCGACCAGCCGCCGGTCGCAGCGCACCACCCCGCCGAGCGAGTCACGGAGCTGCTTCAGCGCCTGGCGGAGGGAGGCGCGGGCCTCTGCCTCCGGCGACTCGCCCCAGAGGAGGTCGGCCAGCGTTTCGCGGGTGTGGGGACGGGGCTCGAGCGTGAGGTAGCCGAGGAGGGCAAGCGCCTTCGCGCCGGGCTGGGGCGTAATCGGCTCACCGTCGGGGCGGACGACGGAGGGAGAACCGATCAACGTCAGCACGGCACCCGGCACGGGGATGTCCAGGGGGGATTAGGGCATAATCCTACCCCCGATTCACGGAAGGGCAATAGGGATTCACGGGAGATTCACGGCCTCGCCGGAGATTGGCTTCAGTTCTTTCCTCTCATCCGTGGGCCGCGATAACTTTTCGGAGGGTACAATGGACAGCTCCAAGGGCCAGAACCGTAACGAGTTGACTCCGGAGCAGAAGGCCAAGATCCGCGCCACGACCGAGAAGGACGCCGAGGCGGTCGAGCTTGGTGTCGAAGAGCTGGAGGAGAGAATCGCCCCCATGAAGATCAACCTGTAGACCTTCCGGCGGCCCCGAGCGCCGACTCCCGGTAACCCAGGGGCCGGCGCTTCGTGCGTCGGGGGGTGTCGTACACCCTACCTCCGATTCACGAAGGGGCGATGGCGATTCACGCCAGATTCACGAAGGGGTTCGACATTGCAGCCAGTTCTTTTCGCTGGTCCCAGTGGCCGTCACAACTTTCGGAGGGTACCATGGACAGCTCCAAGAACATCCGCATCGAGTTGACTCCCGAGCAGAAGGCCAAGGTCCGCGACGCGACCGGGAAGGAAGCCGAGGCGGTCGAGCTTTCCGTCGAAGAGCTGGAGGAGAGGATCGCCCCCGCGAAGCGGTGGCCCCCCGTCTGACCTGTCTGACGGCGGTCCGAGCGCCGGTTCCCCACTGGGGGGCCGGCGCTCCTCTTTCGGAACCGCGATCCGCGCCGCATACTCGTGCATGCCTGATGTCCTGAACGTCCCCTCGGCCTCCCTGGAGGAGTTGCGCCAGGAGGTTGAGCGACTTCGCCTGCTGCACTCCCTCACCCTCGAATTCAACGCTACCCTGGACTTCGAGCAGTTGCTCCCCCGCGTGTTCGACCGGGTGTTGACCGCGGTCGGCGCCGAGGGCGGGTCACTCTGGATCGCCGAAGGCGACTTGCTGCACTGCCGTCTGGCGTTGGGGGGCGCGGCCTCGAAACTGGTGGGGGCTACGATGCCCGTCGGCCAGGGGTTCATCGGCGATGTAGCCCAGAAGCAACGAACCACCATGGTCATGGAGGCAGTCCGGGACCCCCGGTTCCAGGCGGCGACCGACACCACCAACGACGGGGTTTCCAGCACCATCATGGCGACACCCATGGTGGCCGGCGGGATCACGGTCGGCGCCATTCAAGTGGTGAACAAGCGGACGGGAACCGGCGTCTTCGACGAGCGCGACCGCCAGCTGCTGGAGGGACTCGCCGCGGCCGCCGCCAGCTCGCTCCGTAACGCGCAGCTCCATGGCGCGGAGCGCCGGGCCCGGGATCTCGCCGTGCTGCTGGAGATTAGCCGTGAGATCACCGCCACACTCGATCTAGACCGCGTGCTCAATTCGGTGGTCAACCTCGCCTCTCGCGCTCTCTCCTTCGATCGCGGGGCGGTTGGTTTATACGAGAAGGGCAAGTGCGACATCCGAGCCGTCGCCGGGCAGGAGAAGGTGGACCCGGCAGACCCCATCTTGCGCGACTTGGTGGCCCGGGCCGAGTGGGCGGCGGGACGGGGTGAGCCGCTCTACCTGACCGACCGGGAGGACCCCGCTTCCGACGCGGAGCGGCTCTTCGTCACGATCTTTGGCCAAGATCTGGCGAACGACCAGGTGAGGAGTGCGCTCTACCTGCCACTCAAGGACGAGGAGGGCGTGCTGGGCGTCATTCTCTTCGAGTCGGCCGCTCCCGAGTTCGCGACGGAGACCCAGCGGGAGATCGCGGCGATCCTGGCCAACCAGACCGGCGTCGCCCTGCGCAACGCGCAACTCTACCATCAGGTGCCCATGGTGGACGCCCTGGGCGCCCTGGCGGCCAAGAAACAGGCGCTGCTGGCGCTGCCCCGCCGGCGGGTCCAGGCGTACGTCGCGGCCGCGATCCTCCTGCTCGCCGCGCTCACCCTGATTTGGTGGCCCCTCCGCGTCACGGGGCACGACCCTGTCTTCCGCCCCAACGGGCTAGCGCCGGTGCGGGCCCTGGTCGATGGCACGGTCGAGCGAATGGCGGTCCGGGAGGGGAGCCGAGTTGCGAGGGGGGACCTGTTGGCCGTCCTGCGATCCTCATCGCTGGCGGGCGAACGGGAGGCGACGGCCGCCGACGCCAACTCGGCTGACCGGCTGGCGTCTCTCGCCGCCAGCCGGGGCGATGCCGCGGAAGAGCGGCTGCACCGCATCCGAGGCGAGGCGCTCCGCCGAGAGCTTTCGCTCCTGGACGAGGACCTCGGGCGCACCAGCGTGCGCGCACCCGCTGCGGGCCTTGTTCTGACGCCCCGGCTCGAGGAGAAGACGGGATCCTCACTCGCCGAGGGCGACCTCCTCCTGGTGCTCGGCCGAACGGACACCCTCGAGCTCGAGCTCGGAGTGGAGCAGCAGGACATCCTTCGGGTCCGGCCCGGGCAGGAGGTCCGACTCCGGGTAGATGCCCTGCCCTCCCGCACCTTCGCCGGCCGGGTCACCTCCATCGCTCAGCTGCCCTTCGAGCAGGACGGAGACGTGCGATACCCGGTCCGGGCCAGCGTTCCCAATCCCGATGGCCTGCTCAAGCCCGACATGGTTGCCCACGCCCGGGTGCTCACCGATCCCGCTTCCATGGTGACTCGGACGTTTCGGGCGCCGGTTCGCTGGGTCCGCCTCCTCTGGTGGAGACTCTGGTCGTGAGACGCCTTGCGCTGGTAGCGGCCGCGCTGGTCGCCTGTCGGGACCCGGCTCCCGAATCCGGTAAGGTGCCCGGGGTCCAGGCCGGGGCGGTCCAGGGCGCTCCCGATCCCGCCACCCTAGTCACCGCGGAGACGCTCACGGTGGCGATCCCGCTCTCACTGCCCGCCCAACTCTACGTAGAGCACGACGCGGCGATTTACGCCCGCTCACGGGGAATAGTGGAGTCGATTCTGGCGGACCTGGGCGCCCGGGTGGCAGCCGGCCAGCTCCTCGCGCGGCTGGAGAGCGCCGACCAGGAGATCGCCCTGGCCCAGGCCCGTGATCGCCACGCCAACGCGGTCGTGCAGGCAGAGCGGCAGCGCGCCCTCAAGGGTGCCGGTGTGGTCACTCAAGCCGACTCGGAGCGGGTCGAGCTGGATCTCCGGGAGGCAGCGCTGGCCCTCCAGAAAGCGCAGCGCGACCACGACCTCACCCGGATCGTCGCGCCATTCGGCGGGGTGGTGACCGGCCGCACCGCCCGGCTCGGCCGCCTGGTCTCGGATGGCGACTCGCTCTTTCATATCACCGCGCTCGCTCCCGTGCTCGCGGCCATACGGCTCCCCGAGGGTTCCGCCTTCGGGGTAAAGCTGGGTACCGAGGCCGAGGTGTCGGGGCCCCGCGGCGAGAAGGCGCGCGCCCGCGTAGTACGAGCGAGCCCGGTGATCGACCCCGCGAGCGGCACCCGCGAGGTCGTTCTCCAACTCACCAGCGGCGACCGGCTGCCGCCCGGGAGCAGCGTCACCCTGAAGATCGGCTCGGAAGCCCGCCGCGTCGTCGCCGTGCCCCGTGAGGCGGTCGGAGAGGGGTATGCCCTGGTCTGGGACGCGGAGCGAACGTCGCTCAGACAGGTCACCGTCGGCGGCGATCTGCCGGGAGAACGGGTCGAGGTCGTAAGCGGTCTGGCGCCGGGAGAGAAGGTGGTGCGAGGCGGCCCGTGAGCGAGCGCCCCCGCCTGCGCCCCGATCTGGTGCTCGTCGAGCAGACCTACCGCGGCGAGCAGAGCTACATCGTGAAGGATCCCACCACCCACAAGTACTTTCGCTTCCGTCCGGTCGAGGTCGCCGTCATGCAGACACTCGACGGCAGCCGGACGGTCGCGGAGGCCGCGGCCGCCCTGCTGGAGCAAGGACTCCGGGTCAGCGCGGCCGCGGTCGGGAAATTCGCGGAGAAGCTCAAAGGGATGGACCTGTGCGAACGCACGTTGCGCGAGCGGTCCGTGCTGCTCATGGAGCGGCTCCGCGCCCAGCGCCACAGCCGGATTCAGCAGGGGCCCTTCAAGGGCGACATCTTCCGGTTGCGCTGGTCGATGGGCGATCCCGACCGGTTCATGGATCGGACGTTGCCCTATGTGCGGTTCTGCTTCACCCGCCCCTTCCTGCTCGCTGTCGTTGGCGCTCTTCGTAGTCAATTTCGGCATCGTGATTCTCAAGTGGCCGGAGTTCGTCGCCGCGGTGAGCGCGATCTACACGTTGCGGGCTTCGCCCGGGGACTATGCGCTCATCTGGTTGGTCAGCTTGACGA
This sequence comes from uncultured Gemmatimonadales bacterium, assembly GCA_963844445.1. Classification (GTDB taxonomy): domain Bacteria; phylum Gemmatimonadota; class Gemmatimonadetes; order Gemmatimonadales; family GWC2-71-9; genus CAVVWJ01. The sequence continues at coordinate 1,159,727 of CAWJOB010000001.1, read as the reverse complement.
TCGTTGCCACGCACGAGCTCGCTCACGGGTATACCTGCAAGTATTTCGGCGGACAGGTGCACGAGATCGGCGCGATGATGTTCTACTTCCAGCTGGCCTTCTTCTGCAACGTCAATGACTCCTGGACATTTCCCGAGCGCAAGGCGCGGCTCTGGGTCACCGCGGCCGGATCCTGGATCCAGCTGGTGCTGTCGAGCCTCGCGGCGATCGTCTGGTGGGTCGCGGCTCCGGATTCCCTGCTGGGGAAGATCGCGCTGGCCGCGGTCTTGATCGGGGGGTTCGTCGCGGTGCTCGTCAACCTGAATCCGCTGATTCCGCTCGATGGGTACTACGCGCTGTGCGACTGGCTGGAGGTTCCCAACCTCCGCAAGCGCGCCTTCGCCCATCTGGAATGGCTGGTCAAGGCCAAGGTCCTGCGGCTCGATCGTCCGATGCCGCCTGCGGACGAGCGAGAGCAGCGGATTTTCCTCCTGTATGGCGCGACGGCCGCGGGGTACACCGGCCTGATTCTTCTGGTGGTCGGTGCGGTGGCCTACGGCTGGGTCTCGCGCGCCTTTGGGGCCATTGGTGTGCTCTTCCTCCTGCTCGTGATCCTGATGACGATCCGACCCCTGCTCCGGGAGGCGCGCCGGACCGTGGCGGAAGTCTTGGCCGGGTGGCGGACCCGCCTGGCGGGTGGGGCCAGCCGGCGCAGGCGAATGGGAGGGTACGCCCTCGGCGGTGTCGCGGGAATCGCGCTGGCTGGACTGGCCCCCTGGACGATCACCGTCACCGGCCCCTTCGTCGTCGCTCCCGCCCGGGGCGGCGTCGTGGTAGCGGCTGACACCGGCGTGGTGCTCGAGGTCCTCGTGCGCGAGGGGAGTTCGGTCTCCGCAGGTGCCCGCCTCGCCTCAATCCGGAATCTCGAGCTCGAACGGGAGGCCGAGGCCACGGCACTGACGGCCGACTCGCTTGCCATCCGCGAGGCCCAGGCGCGGGCGTCAAGGCGCGAGGGTCAGGCAGCGCGCATCGCCTCCGAGCGGCGCGCGGAGGCCGCGCGCCTCGCCGGGATTCGGGAGCGGATCGCGGCGCTCGCGGCCCGCGCTCCCATCGCCGGCGTGGTGTTGACTCCCCGCCCGGAGGAGCTCGTCGGGCTCATGGTCTCACTGGGTGACACCCTCCTTCAGCTCGGCGGTCCCGAGGGAGTAGAGGCGCGCATCGCCCTCAAGGGAGCCGGGGCGTCGCTCGCGCGGGAGGGGCAGCCGGCCCGGCTGATCGCACACGCGGATCCCGCTTATCAGGTGGAGGGCACCGTAGCGAGCGTCGGCACCTCGGCATCGCCCGGGGGGGGCGTGGAGTCCCGGGTTCGCCTGGCGGGCGCCGGGAGCTTGCGGCCGGGAATGACCGGCGAGGCCAGCGTCACCGTTCGGAAGACCAATGCCTGGGGTGCCCTCTGGTGGGCGATCCGGAGCCGGATCCGGACCGACCTGCTGCTCTGAGGCCGTTGCGGCATTGTGCCTTGCGCGCCGGGCCCCCCGGCGCGACCATTGGACAATACTCCACCAGGACGAAGCCATCCCGCGGGACATGCTGCCGCTGGTACAGCGGGCGTTCGAAGGTAAGTACCAGGTCGTGCGCGAGATCGGGAAGGGCGGAAACGCCCGGATCTATCTGGCGCGGGACGGGCAGGGCCGCGAGGTCGCCCTCAAGGTCCTGCATCCCGAGCTGCTGGTCAGCGTCGCCGCCGACCGGTTTCTGCGGGAGATCAGGCTCTGCTCCCAGCTCCAGCATCCCCATATCGCCCGTCTGCTCGACTCCGGCGAGCGGGACTGGATCGTCTACTACGTCATGACGTACGTCGAGGGCCCTACGCTGCGCGAACACCTCGGCCGGGTGGTCCGGCTCCCCCTCGGCGAGACCGTCCGCCTGGCGGACGACCTGCTCGACGCGCTGGACCACGCCCACGGCCACGGAATCGTCCACCGCGACGTCAAGCCGGAGAACGTGGTCATGTCGGCCGAGGGCGCGGTCCTGCTCGATTTCGGGATCGCCCGCGCCGTGGCGGCTTCAGGGAGCGACCGGCTCACCCGCTCGGGGATCGCGGTCGGAACATCGACCTACATGAGCCCGGAACAGATCACGGCGCTCAAGGAGATCGACCACCGCAGCGACGTCTATTCGCTGGGCTGCGTGCTCTTCGAATCCTTGGCGGGTCAGCCCCCTTTCACCCACCGGAACGAGGCGGTGGTGCTTCAGCTCCACCTCACCCAGCCGGCACCCGACCTCCGCACGCTTCGCCCCGACACCCCCAAGGAGCTGGCCGAGGGGATCGCGCGGGCATTGGAGAAGACGCCCGAGGCCCGCTGGCAGACCGCCGCGGCCATGCGCGAGTCGCTGGCCGGCGCAAGGGTCTAGCGAAGCCCTCCCCCCGCTTATCTTGAAGGTTCCGGACCCCTCCCCTTCGAGGCAGTGATTGGCAGACGTACTGGAGCAGCTTCGCGCCGCGCTCGGCGACAGATATGAGGTCGAGCGCTTGGTGGGCGAAGGCGGCATGGCCACGGTCTACCTCGCGACCGACCTGCGCCACGGCCGCAAAGTCGCCATCAAGACCCTGAGGGCCGAGCTCGCCGCCTCCATCGGCGCGGAGCGGTTCCTACGGGAGATTCGGCTCGCGGCCAACCTCCAGCACCCGAACGTCCTCGCGCTGTACGATTCGGGCGAGGCCGATGGCATCCTGTACTACGTCATGCCGTTTATCGAAGGCGAGTCGCTCCGGGGCCGACTCAACCGCGAGCAGCAACTCCCCCTCCACGACGCGGTGAGAATCACCCGCGAGGCCGCCGAGGCGCTTGCCTACGCCCACGAGCACGGCGTCGTCCACCGCGACATCAAGCCGGAGAACATCCTGCTCCAGAACGGCCATGCCGCTGTGGCCGACTTCGGGATCGCGCGGGCGCTGGACGCGGCGGGGGAAAAGCTCACCCAGACCGGGATGGCGGTGGGTACCCCCCACTACATGAGCCCGGAGCAGTCGCTCGGCGCCGACCACGCGGACGGCCGGAGCGACATCTACAGCCTGGGCTGCGTGCTCTACGAGCTGCTCGCCGGCCAACCGCCCTTCGATGGCCCCAATTCGCGTGCGATCCTCGCGCGGCATGCCATGGAGCAGGTGCCGAGCATCCGCATCGTGCGCCAGTCGGTGCCGGAAGAGCTCGAGGACGCGGTGCTGCAAGCGCTGGAGAAGACGCCGGCCGACCGGTTCCAGAAGATGAGCGAGATGGCCGATGTCCTCGCGGACCTCGAGACGACGGTCGCCACCCGGCGAACCGCCTCGCGAGGTGTTCCAGCGGTCCGGCGGTCGACATCGGGGGGAGTCAAGGCGGTCAGCACCACCACTCCCGTCGCCACTCTGCGACAGAAGTGGGGCAGCGGCGCACGGCTGTGGACGATCGCGGGCCTTCTGGTCGCCGCACTGGTGGGTGGCGGGATCGCGGTGTGGAAGTTCGGCTTCGGCCCGGGGGAGAGCGCCGCGGCGGATCCCTCCGTCGACAAGAATCGGATCGCCGTGCTGTACTTCGAGAACCGAAGCGGGGCGGACTCGTTGAGCTACCTGGCCGACGGCCTCACCGAGGCGCTCATTCAGGAGCTGAGCGAGGTGAAGCCGCTACAGGTGATCTCTCGCAACGGCGTGACCCCGTTCCGCAACACCAGCGTCTCTCCCGACAGCATCGGCCGGGCGCTCAAGGTCGGTACGCTGGTGGAGGGCACGATCGCGCAATCGGGCGACCGCCTGCGGGTAAGCGTGTCCCTGCTCAACGCAGGCACCGGGGAGGTCATCGGGAGCAGGACGCTGGAGCGGCCGCGCGAAGAGATCTTCGCGCTCCAGGATGATCTGGCGAAGGAGGTCTCGGTCTTCCTGCGGGAGCGGATCGGGCAGGAGATCACGCTGGAGCAGGCCCGGATCGGAACCAGCAACACCAAGGCGTGGGAGCTGCTGCAGCAGGCGGGCAAGCTGAGCAAGGACCTGGAGCCGCTGTTGGCGGCGGGCGACACGGCCGCCGCCGGGCGCCGGCTGGCTCAGGCCGACTCCATCATCACGGGTGCGGAGAAGCTGGATCCCACCTGGGTGGCGCTTCCCGTCGAGCGGGGCTGGCTCGCCTATCATCAGACCGATCTGATCCCAGACTTCGACAAGGACCACTACGACAAGTGGACCGAGCGCGGGCTGGTCCACGCCGGCCGCGCCCTTCAGGTGAAGCCGGACGATCCCGACGGCCTCGAGCTCAGAGGCACGCTCAATTACTTCCGCTGGCTGCTCAATCTCGAGCCGGACCCGGCCAAGGCCAGAACCCTGATCGCGGGGGTCGAGGCGGACCTGCGGGCCGCGGTGACCGCGAAGCCGGGAGCGGCCCGGGCCTGGTCGCTGCTGAGTCACCTGCTCATCGGCCAGGGCCAGACCGCGGAGGCAAAGCTCGCGGCGCTCCGGTCCTACGAGGCGGATCCGTACCTGTCGAGCGCGAAGCAGACGCTGTACCGGCTGTTCTCCACCTCCTATGACAGCGAAGACCGGGTGGAGGCCGGGCATTGGTGCGACGAGGGATACCGCCGCTTCCCGGAGTACTATCGCTTCACCGAGTGCCAGCTCTCGCTGCTGGGGATGCCCGGGGGCGACAAGCCCGACATTCCGAAGGTGTGGGAGCTGCTGGGGCAATTCGTGCGGGTCACGCCGGCGAACCGGCGCCCGTTCCACACCCTGTACGGACAGATGTTGGTGGGCATGGCGCTGGTGCGCGCGGAGCTGCCGGACAGCGCGCGGGCGGTGGCGTTGCGCTCGCGAGGAAACGTCACCATCGATCCGACTCACGACCTGGCGTACTACGAAGCGCAGCTGCGGGCGCAGTTGGGCGACCGGGACGAAGCGTTTCGGCTCCTGGGGGTCTATCTCGCCGCCAATCCACAGCGGCGCGATGGCCTTGCGCGGGACGACACCTGGACGATGCGTGATCTCCGCAGCGATCCGCGCTTCGCTACTGTGGTGGGGACACCGAACTGAGGTGAGGTGGGGCTGCAACAGATGGCGTGGCAACCCGCACACGGTTAGGGCTGCAATTTCCTGCACATGAAGCCCCGCAAAGCGTTACCAAGTGGTGAACACCCCCCTAGCGGGGCGTAGAATTTGCTGACACTGTTGAGAATTCGGTCAGGCGGCCGTATCTTTGTGGTTTCCCGTGCACGGCCTCCGGGCCAACTCATTTAAGGAGCCCTCCCCCATGGGCACCCGTCGGTACGCAACGCTGCTCCTCGCGGTAGCGGTCGCTGTGGCCTGCAACGAGCACAACCAGCCGGACGGCGTCACCGGTCCGGCGTTCAAGCCTGACCCGCCGCCCAATCCTGCTGCCTGCGATCCCAACTCGCTGAACAGTCTGATCTCCGGCTACTTCCCGGGTGGGTACAACTCGACCATCGGCTCGCTCAAGCAGGCGATGCTCGACGCGACGACAGGGGAGGGCAAGCGAAACGCCGGGTTCGTGATCCTGGATTCGATCGGGTCGGTGTCGCGCAATCCGGCGTTCACGGGGGATCCGGAGGCGGGATCCGACCTGGCCCAAGGAGTCATCCGGTGCATGTTCGACGCCGGCGCCTTCTCGCCCGCGTTCCCCGATGATGGGATCTACGACTTCGCCCCGGCGCTCTCCAACCTCACCGGCGGTGCGTTTTACGTGCGGGGCGGGATCAGTGGCGGTACCGACACCGTTGTCGGCGCCTTGATCAATGGGACGGACATCACGGTGTTGTCCGGCGTCGCCCCGCCTCCAGCGATACCGCCGGCAGCGCAACCGACCTGGGGCGACATCCTAGACGGGGACGCGAATGCGGGCAGCGAAGGGCGGGTGCTCATTTACGGGTATCCGGTGACGCCCAGCCCGCTGGTGTACGAATGGGCCACGATTCCGCCGGCGGCGGAGTTCGAACCCGGCGCCATCGTGGCGGTGTGCGATGACAACACGGCCACCAATGCCATGGTCTTCGAATCCAGCATCGGGGTGCTCCAGTACTCCACCGGCAACCCGATCTGCGGGACGTCTATTTCGCTGACTATGCGGGACGCCGGATGGGGTCCTCGCGCCCTCGCGACCCGGCTCGCCCGGTTGCTGACACCGACGACGCTCCAGGCCGCCGCCCTGAAGAGCGGCAGCGGCGGGACCGTGACGACGGTGAAGAGCAAGTTCAAGACGACCCCCGTGAGCACCGTGACGATCAAGTTCGTGCAGCCGCCTCCGAAGGTGATGAAGCTCAACCAGCTCTATCCCGTGATAGTTCGTGCTACCACCGTGGTAGACGGTAAGATTGAAGGCGTCAATGGTGGGTGCCTGTACCTCTTCGGATCCAACAACAACGGAACGGCTACCGAGCTTGGGGGCACCGAGGATGCCTCCTGCCAGGACATCGCCAAAACAGTCTTCGATAAGACCGAGACCGAGGAGGTCGGTGGCGTGATCGGGGCTGGGTATGCCGTGTTCGAGGTGAAGGGGACCAAGAGCGGCGGGCTCGCGATTACCGCAAGCGCGTCCGACGATCAGGGAAGCCCCATCGGCGTACTGGGCCGGGATGGCCAGACGTTCGTGACCGACCAGATCAAGGTGAACGTCAAGCCCTGATCGGGGATACCGATTCAACGAGAGGCGGCCCCGAGCGGGCCGCCTTTTGTTTTGTAGCTCACCTTGATTCGGTCGAAACTCCTCGTACCACCAAGTGTGGGCGCCCCGGAACACCCCCCCCTGCTCCCGGCGCATGACTTCGTCGGTCACAAGCGGGCCGCCGGCCAGAGCCGGCACCGTCGCTACCCTAACGGCCAAGGCCAACGTCATACCCTGACCGCGATTATCAACCGGCACTACGATCGAAGGGGCGCCTTTTCGCTGCCCAAGACCTCAGTCCCACTCGCCCAGGCTCAACTCCAGCTCAGCCACCCGGCGCTTCGCCTCGGCGAGGAACGGGACGTCCGGCTCGCCGTCACGATAGAGATCGAGGAACCTCCGGTAGTATGCCAACACGCCTCGATGATCCCTCTGGCGATCGCGGATCTGGCCCAGCCGGTACTGGGCCGGTGCCAGGTAGACCAGCTCGTGCGAGGAGCGATCCGCGATCGATCGGTACCAGCCGGCGGCCTCGTCGTCGCGCCCCAACTGGTAAAGCAATTCAGCCCGGAGGAACCGGTCGTCCGCTTCCGCGACCGTTGGGACTGGGTTCCGCTCCCACTGCGCCCGCTCCAGCAGCGCGAGGGCCCGGGCTGCTTGGTCACGATGCAGCGCCAGCCGGGCCAGAAGACTCTGGGTGAGACTGTGCGCCAGCGCCCCGTCCCAGGTGGAATCGGTCGCGGTCGACAGCGCCGACGCCGCCCGGCTTGCGAGCGCCGTGTCGCCGGTGGCCAGCGCAACACGACCGATGCTGTACCGCCGGACCAGAGTGTCATGCCGGCTCAGGGACGATCCGGGAGGCCAACCGGTCCGGAGCTCGGCGAGCAGCCTTAGCAGTTGCGACCGGTCGCCCTGCGCGAAGGGGAGCGTCTCGTACACGGCCCGGAGCTCCAGCGAGGCGGTGGTAGCGCACGGTTCCGGCGTTCGGAGCTCGGTGAAGGCGGCCTCCGTACGACCTCGCGCCAGGCTCACTTGGGCCAGCATGTGCCGGCCGACCTGTCGTGCCTCGCAGGATGTCGATCTCCGCGCCAAGAGCGTTGCCAGACGCTCGATGGCGGCCACGTCATAGACGGAGAGCGCCGCGTCGAGGATCGCCTTGATCGGGATGAAGCCGACGCCGGCCACCAGATCCTGGTCCTCCCCCGGACGATCTCCCAGGGCGTACGCGCGGCGCACTCCCAGACTCAGCCCGGCCGAATCGGGGGGTTCCCCCAGCGCCAGGCTGGCCAGCGAGTCCGTTTCGTTGTGCTTACCTTCGAGCGCCGCGATTCGGGCCAGATGAAGCAGCGCCTCCCGGTCCCCCGCATCGAGTGCGAGCACGCGCTCGAGCGCGGGGCGGGCCTCGGTGACGGACCGCCCTCTCAACGGGTTGGAGTGGTACAGGACCTCAGCGAGCTGGAGCCACCCTTCGGCGTCCTCGGGATATTCGGCCAGGATCCGTCGGTACCGTCGCTCGGCCTCGCCGATCCGGCCCCGCCGGAGCACCAGGTAGGCTTCGGTCAGCGCGAGGTCGTGCTCCGACAGCCGGTCCCCGAAGCGGATCGCGAGCTGCGCCGCGCCGAGCGCCATCTCGTGGCGCCTGGCCCGATCGGCGGCAACGCTCAGCCGGTAATGCGCGAGCGCGAACTGGGTGTCGGCCCGGACGGCCTGGCGGAACGCGTCCACCGCCGCCGCGAAGCTGTCGGCCCGGAAGCGCCGCTCTCCCTCCAGGTACGCCTTCAACGCCGTCAGCGAACGCGTACCCGATGCGGCATCCCGTGACAGCCGCCGGTTCGAGGCGCGGTGGAACTCGGCGATGAGCTGCCCTGCCAGCGCGTCGGCCAGCTCGAAGACCGCGGTTCCCTCCACCGCGGCCTCGGCCCGCCCAACCGGCGCGTTGGCGTTACCCCGATCGTACATGACCGCAGTAGCCTCGAGCCGGCCGCCCCCGCCCACCACGCTTCCGATCACGTAGAGCCGGGCCGCGGCCCTGCGAGCGACCGCGGCGCCGGCCTGCGCATTGAGCCGAACGCGGGTCCCACCGAGACCCCGGTCCCGGCTCGACGTGACGGGCAAGCTGCGCAGGCCGCCGGCACCATCGAGCCTCGCGGCCAGCAGGTCCTCCAGGCCGGCGCCCAGGTCCAGTAAGGCCGGCCCACCGGTCACCGTGAACGGCAGCACCACCACGGCAGCCGCCCCTGGTACCACGGGAGGCGGGCGGCGTCCGATCCATGGACTGGTGATCCGCAGCGACAATCCTGCCACACACAGGAGCAGGGCCAGCAACAGGTACCGTAGCGACCGTGGGAGGTGAGGCCGCGCCAGGCGCACGCCGACCAGGGGCCCGGAACTCATGGCAAGCGCCGGAACCGTGACCGGAGTGTACCGCGGCGGGGGGTGAAGCGCGGTAGCGGGCGGCGAGCCCCAGCGGGGTCGCGACGCAGCAGCTACCGTCCGGAGTCGGGCCGCGAAGGCGACTATTTCCTCCGCGACGGGCACGTCCAGCTCCACTCGTACCGTGTCGGCGTGCCGGCGCGCGTGCTCCAGGGCGCCGGTGGTGTCGCCGGCGGCCTCGAGGGCCCGCATGTATCCGAGAGCGGCCTTGGAGCTCAGCGAGTCGGCGGCCACCAGACGCTGCCACCAGACTGCCGCGGCGGCCGGATCGCCCTTTATCTCCTCCTCCAGCGCCTGAGCCCACAGCGCTTCCCTGAAGGACGTGGCGAGCCGCTGTCTTTCCACTTCGACCCATCGCTCGAATTCCGGCCGGCCTTCCAGATAGAACCCGTCGAGGAACGGTCCAGGATAGCGAGCGACCGCCGCCACCGCGTCCGCGCGGCCGAGCGCGTGCTGGAAGTCCCAGAGATCGACGGCGATCGCGGCGGGGTCGAGGTGGAGTAGCGGGCCGGCGGTGTTCAGAACGCCGTCACCGATCGCACGGCGAAGGGCGAAAATGCTCTGTTTCAAGCAGTTCCGCGCGCGCTGGGCATCGCTTTCGGGCCAGAGGTAGGCCAGGAGCTTGTCCCGGCTGAGGCCCTGCCGGCCGTGGGCGGCCACGAGGGCGAGCAGGGCGAGGCACAGCCTGCGCGCCGCGACCGGGGTGAATGAGCCGTCGTCACGCTCGAGACACAGGGTTCCGAGCGTCCTGAGGTGGAGCATGGCAGCGAACCAGGTGTTTTGACCGCGAGATAACCGGGACCTAACCTCTCGGGCTTAGCTTACGGTCCGAAAACCGGGGGCGCAATCCCATGGACCAGCGACTTCCCCAGCCCGGCCTTCATGGCTCCGGGGGGGGCGCCACCTGTCCGAATGATTTTGCCGATCAATATCGGCGGCCTTTTGCGCCGCGCCGCGATTCACGAGTGGTGGAGGTCCGGATCACGGAGTTTTCACGTCGCTGTGGTAGGATGCCGCCGCGGTCCTGATCCTACCGCACCAGTATTCGCTTTGAACCGTCGGGCATTCGTGGATGCCGGGAGGGCCTAGCTGACTTCGGTTGGTGGGTCGTCTCGAAGCCTTGACCGTTTGCAGTACCACCTGGTTGACAAGGGCACCCCGGCCGCGAGGCCGGTCCGCAACGCCGCGGGTCTCTCAGAGATGGCCTGGCTGCCGCACAGGGTATCGCCGGACGGATGCCGGCATTCACCCCTCAACCCTCTGAGGAAGTCTTTATGCGAGCTAATCGCCTGATTCCCGTCGCGGTGCTGGCCTTCGCGGCGGCATGTAGCGACAATGCCACAAGTCCGACCTCGATGACCTCGGCAGGCGGGCCGCTTGGTTTCCAGGTCTCACCTGGGTTTTCCGAAACTGGAACACTCGATCAAGCCAATACGCCAGGTGGAGGACACCTGACGCAGCAGTCGGGTGACATCGTCTGCTCGGTCGGTATTGATGACCTTGTGGTCACCTGCAGCTCGTACGAGCTCGCGGGTGTCGGCAACACCGACGCGGACGTGCTCCTGATCGCCAACTATTCGGCGGATATCGAGTGCCACAACCCAGCGGGCGGCAAGAACGTGAACAACGACATCGAGCCCCATGCGGCGACCTTCACGGCCACTGATGATTTCACCGTGAGCTCGTCGAAGAACGGGAGGATGAGAGTCGGCTCGGCGATCGCAGACCCGGACGCGCAGGCCGAGGGCTGCCCGAATGGGAACTGGACACCCGTGATCGCCAATCTAGTACTCGAAAGCTTCACGTACACGCTTACCTTCGAAGGCTTTAGTTCTCCCGCCGTGACCATCGCGGCGCCGTAACCCCCGCATGCCGCCAGACGGGAAGGGCCGGAACCCTTGGTGGTCCGGCCCTTCTTTCTTGCAGAATCAAGCTCGCGCCTAGCCGGTCACTTAGGGGCTCACTTGCAGTTCTTGCTCCAGGGTTTGCTCGGCTGGCACCTCGCGGGTGGGGGCGATGGGGTCGCGGCCGAATCCCCAATGAAGAGGAGCAGGTTGGGCGAGCCGGTCCCCGCATTGGTGATGAGGCCCTCGGTGGCCGTGGCCACGAGATGGGCGGCGACCGTGGCCGGCGAGGCCGAAGGGTGGGTCTCCAAGTAGAGCGCCGCCGCCCCTGCGACATGCGGGGTTGCCATGCTGGTTCCCGACAGACTCACGGCAGCCGTATCCGAGGTGTTCCAGGCCGAGGTGATGAAACTCCCCGGCGCGAAGAGGTCCACGCAAGGACCGATGTTCGAGTAGGACGACCGGGCGTCGGTCCTGAATGTCGCGCCGACGGTGAGGGCGGTGGGCTCGCTGGCCGGCGAGAACGTGCAGGCATCGGTCGAGGAGTTGCCCGCCGCGACGCTGTAGCTGACGCCCGAGGCGATCGAACGCGCCACCGCATCATTCATCGCCTGGCTGTAGCCACCCCCGAGGGACATGTTGACCACGGCCGGCTTCGTGGCGTTGGCCGTAACCCAGTCGACGCCCGCGATAGCCTCGCTCCACCGTCCGCTGCCCTCACAGTCCAACACCTTCACGGCGTGCAGGCTCACGCCCTTCGCGACACCATACATCGTGCCGCCGACGGTTCCGGCGACGTGCGTGCCATGCCCGTGACAGTCGATATCCGCGTTCTGCCCTTTGATGGCGGAGAAGCCCCACACGGCCCGGCCGCCGAAGTCCATGTGCGTGGTGCGGATGCCGGTGTCGATGATGTAGACGTGAACCCCGGTCCCGCTGGCAGCCCAAGTGTAGCTGGTGCTCAGCGGAAGCGTCCGCTGGTCAACTCGATCCAAACCCCAGGGCGGCGCCGGCTCTGTCCCTCCCCCGAAGAGCTCGACGGTCCCGTCCTGCTCCAGGTACGCCACGTTGGGATTGTGGCGCAGCGCATCGAGGGCCTGCTGCGGCAGCTCGGCCGCGAATCCCTTGAGCGCCGCCGAATATGTGAAGCGCAGCGAGCCGCCATGGCCATCGACCAGCCGTTTGGCCAGTCCGGGTGCATCCGAGACCTCGGGCCTGAACACCACGATGTAGCTGCCGGGGATCACGCGAGATGCGGCTGCGGATGAAAGGGATGGTGTCGGGGTCAGAGCGGGTCCGGCCGTGGGCTCCGCCGGACCGCCGTCGTCGGTACACGCCGGCACCGCCAGCCCGGTCAGGGCCAGAATGAAGACGTAGGGCGTGGTCTTGCGCGCGAACGAGCGGCCGCGAGGCAGCATAAACCCTCCTTAGGGTTCGTTCGGCGGCCCGACTGGCGTGACCCGCGCTCCATGCGCGAGCGGTAGCCTCGTGGCTTTGCGGCCCCGGCTTTCGCCGGGTGTGCCTTTGTCGCGAACCTCCGGAGGGAGGGGCGATCCTGCCGATTCAGTTGTGGGGGCGGCGGAGCGGTCGAGAGCACGACCGTGCGCCGGTACTGCAAGTATCGTCCGGAGAGAGCACTTCCTTTACGATCTGCACAGAGGGGAACCAAAAGATACTGGGACGCGGTACACGATTCGTCAAGAGTGAAAACAATTGCAGGGGTTGCTGCAGATTATTGCGTTCGAGTGAATGTCATATTTCACAGCAACTTGCAGTGAGATGGTAAGCCGAACAAATGGCGCCTGGCTCAAATTCAGGCGAGCGAACTCGCTTCGGGCAGCCGGCGTGGACATCTGCCCTCCTGTTCACCGTTGGCGCGCGCCCGAAAGCTTCTGCACTTGGCGGAGCACCCGCCGCTGCGCCACGGTGTTCTTGACCGCCAGGAAGATCGTGTCGTCGCCCGCGATGGTGCCGACCACGTCGGGCCAGGCCAGTCGATCGAGCGCCACCGCCACCCGGTTCGCCTCCCCCGGCGGCGTGTGCAGCACGATCAGTGCTTCCCCCGCCGGCTCCGCCGTCAGCACGCCTTCCGCGATCCGCCGCTCGTCCGGATCCGCCGCCGTGACCCCACGCGGCGGCCGGCGGTAGGCCCCGTCGACCTTGACCAGCCGGAGCGCCGCGATGTCCCGGCTCACCGACGACTGAGTCACCTCCCATCCCTCGGCCGCCAGCGCATCGGCGAGCTCCTCCTGAGTCTGGATCGCCCGGGTGCTGATGAGCTCCAGGATCTTGAGGTGGCGCTTGCGCCGGTCGGCCGTCATCGTGCCAGCCGCGTCCCGGCGAGCCGAGCCATCGCGCCGTCGAACTTCCGCCGCTCACGGCCGGCCCACCGCCGCGGCCCGCCGGGCGCGCCCGCGTGCTTCGTCCAGCCCGAGATCGCCGAGGCCGCCGGTCGAGGTCCGGCGGGCGACGAGGACCGAGGCGGGCGGGGCATCGAACGCCTCGCCCCGCCGGAGTGCCGCCGCCACCTCGCGGTAGGCCCTGCGGAACGCCGCACCCTCCTCGACGCGCCGCATCACCTCGTCGGTCGCGAGCGCGCCGCCGGCGAGGGCCGCGGCGCAGCGCGCCCGGTCCACACCGAGCCGCGGCACCGCCTCGACCAATGCCGCCAGCATCACCTCGGTGCGGTCGAGGCCCCGCATCAGCGGCTCCTTCAGCAGCTGGAAGTCGCGGTGGTAGCCGCCGGAGAGCTTGGCCTTCATCTGGAGCACCGCGAAGAGGTCGCCCTCGAGCGCGGCGGCGCGGCCGCGGGTCAGCTCGAAGAGGTCGGGGTTTCGCTTGTGCGGCATGATGCTCGACCCGGTCGCCAGTTCGGCCGGCAGCATCAGGTAGCCGAACTCCTCGGCGCTGTAGAGGATCACGTCCTGCGACAGCCGGGCCAGCTCGTGCCCCAGCTGGGTGCACCAGAAGAGCGCCGCCGCCTCGAGCTTGCCGCGTCCGCCCTGCACCGTCGCCACGTTGCGGTCGAGTCCGGCGAAGCCGAGCGCCTTCGCCGCGACCTCGCGGCGAAGCGGCAGCGGCACGCCATAGCCCGCCGCGCTGCCGAGCGGCGAGCGGTCGACTCTGGCCCAGAGTCTCGCGCAGCGACTCGACGGTGTCGAGCAGCCCTTCGGCGTACGCGCCGGCCCAGAGCCCGACCGAGGACGGCATCGCCCGCCGCTGATGGGTGTATCCCGGCCAGAGCACGCGCCGGTGCTTCGCGGCGAAGGCGAGCAGCGCGCCCGCCAGGTCCAGCGCGGCCGCGTGGAGCGTGAGCATCCGGTCCTTGAGATAGAGCCGGAGATCGCAGGCGACCTGATCGTTGCGCGAGCGGCCGGTGTGCAGCCGCTCGCCCAGTCCCGGGAAGCCGGCGGGTGAGCCACTCCTCGACGGCGGTGTGCACGTCCTCCTGCGCCGGGGCGCAGCCTGAGCCGCCCGCGCTCCACCGCGGCCAGCGCCTGGCGCAGGCCTTGGCGAAGCCGCGCGTGCTCGCGGACGCCGAGCAGCCCCGAGGCACGCAGGCCCTCGACGTGCCCGAGGCTGCCGAGCACGTCCCAGCGCAGGAGGCGCGCGTCCCAGGCGCGGTCGTCGGCCACGGTGAGGTCCAGCAGCCGTCGCTCGAGCCCGGCGCCCGATCCCCACAGCGTTCTCGGCGCCATGTTCCTACCGCTCCGCCAGGTAGTCGCGGGCGAGCGCCGCGTAGAACCCGCGCGCGGCGGTCACCTCCGGCAGGTCCACGTATTCGTCCGGCGTGTGCGAGCGGCGGCTGGTGCCGGGCCCCGCCTTGATCGCGTCCGCATGGCGAAGAAACACCCAGTCGGAGCAGGTCGGACTCCCGAAGCGCGCGGCCTCGGGGCGCGCCCGGGCCGCGGCGGCGAGGAGGCGGGAGCCGGCCGGCGTCTCGCACGGCACCAGCCGGCGAGAGGTGACCACGACATCGGAGTCGAGGCGATCCCGGAGCAGGACGGCGATCTCGTCGTGGGTCCAATCGGGCGTGCTGCGGACGTCGAGGATCGCCTTGGCGACGGGCGGGGTGACGTTCCGGCTCACCCCGGCCTCGAGCATCGTGGGGGTCGCGGTCGTACGGCCGAGTACGGGGTGGGCGCGGCTCTGGAACAGCGCTTCCAAGCGAAGCAGATCGCGCGCCAGCACCAGCGCGGCATTGCCGAACTCGCCGTCGTCCGCCGCATAGCCGGCGTGGCGCTGGTCGCCCCGTGCGACCAGGTCCACCATCATGAGCCCGCGCTGCGCGGTCGCGATATCGAGATTGGTGGGCTCGCCCACCACCGCGGCGTCGATCGGGCCGGCCCGTTCCACCGCGCGCTCCATCGTGGTGTTCTTGGTTTCCTCGCCGTAGCCCAGGATGACCAGCAGCCGGCCGCGCTCGATCCCGTCTCCCTCGGCCAGATCCCTCGCCGCGGTGACCATCGCCGCGACCGAGGCCTTCGCGTCGCCCGAGCCGCGGCCGTAGAGCCGGTCGCCCTCGACCGACGGGGTGAACGGGTCGCGGGTCCAGCCGGCGCCCGGCGGCACCACGTCGAGGTGGGAGACCAGAGCGAGGGTGGGGCCCGGAGCGCCGCCGCGCACCTCGATCCGCACCGAGGTGTCGTCCCGTACCGCGTCGAGCCCCCAACCCCGGGCCGTCTCCTCGAGGAAGGCGGCCACCGCCGCCTCCTCGCCGCTGACCGACGGGATCGCGACGAGCTGCTCCAGCAGCTTCAGCTCACCCGGCAAGATCCACCCCGAGGTACGTCGCCTTCTCCTTGCGGCCGACGATCATCGTCCCGCAGCCGGCGCCGGTGAAGACCTCGAGCAGGAGCGCGTCGGGCGCGCGGCCGTCGATGATGTGGGTCCGCTCGACCCCGCCGGTGGCCGCCCGGATGCAGGCCTCGACCTTGGGGCGCATGCCGCCGCTGAGCACGCCGCTCGCCATGAGCCCGGCCAGATCGTCGGGATCGGCGAAGGTGACGAGGGTCGACGGATCGTTCCGGTCGCGGAGCACGCCCGGGGCGCCGGTGAGGAAGATCAGCTTCTGCGCCCGCATCGCGACCGCCAGCGATTCCGCGACGGTGTCCGCGTTGACGTTGAACACCTCGCCGTCCTCGCCGCCGGCGAGGCTCGCCACCACGGGCACGAAGCGCGACTCGACCAGTGTGCTGAGCACCCGGGGATCCACCCGGTCCACGTCGCCCACGTGCCCGTAATCCACCCGCACGGTCTTGCCCCCGTCGTCCACGACCTGCACCGGAGGCCGCCGGTGGGCGGTAATGAGGTCGGCGTCCACGCCGCTCAACCCCACGGCCTGCACCCGGTGTCCGCGCAGCGCCGCGAGCAGGTCCACGTTGAGCTGACCGGCGTACACCATCTTGGCCACCTCGAGCGCCGCGTCGTCGGTGACTCGGCGGCCGGCGACCATCCGCGGCTCCGCGCCGAGCCGGCGGCTCAGTGCGGTCGCCTGCGGCCCGCCGCCGTGCACCACCACCAGCCGGATGCTGAGCGAGGAGAGCAGCGCGAGCTGGCCGGTCACCTGCTCGAGCACCTCCGGCTCCGCCAGCACTTCGCCGCCGAGCTTGACGACGAAGACCTGGTCGCGGTAGGCGCGGACGTAGCGGAGCGCGCCCTTGAGACCCGCGATGCCCTTGGTGGTGTCGATCGTCACCAGTACTCCCCTTGGCGGAACGGCGGAACGGCGGACCGGCGGAAGTTGGTTCCGTGCTAGGACCGCCGGCCGCTCGCCGGAGCCGTCCGCCGGTCCGCCGTTCCGCCGTTCCGCTCCCCTAGCAGCTCCAACAGCAACGCCCGCTGCGCGTGCAGCCGGTTCTCCGCCTGGTCCACGACCACCGAGTGGGGCCCGTCGAGCACGGCGTCGTCGATCTCGACGTTGCGCCGGACCGGGAGGCAGTGCATCACGATGCCCTTGCCGCCGCGGGTGGACTTCACCCGTCCCGGCGTGAGGCGCCAGTCGCGCAGGGCGGCGCGCTGGGCCGCCTCCTCCTCGGGGTTGCCGTAGAGCTTCACCGACCCCCACGACTTCACGTAGACCGCGTCCGCGCCCACCGTGGCCTCGTCGGGATCGTCGATGATGTGGACGAACTCGCCGCCCGACTGCTGGGCGATCCGCCGGATCAGCGCGGTGTCCTCCGGGTCGAGCTCGTACCCGGGCGGCCGGGCGATGACGATCTCCATGCCGAGCCGCGCCGCAGCGAGCGCGGCGCTGGCCGGCACCGCCGTCGGGAGCGCCTTGGGATGCCAGGCCCAGGTGAGGACGAAGCGCTTGCCCGAGGTCTCGCCCAGCTTCTCCCGGAGCGTCATCGCGTCGGCCAGCGCCTGGCAGGGATGGCGGCGCGCCGACTCGAGGTTGATCACCGGCTTCTCGCAGTGTCTCGCGAAGCCCCGTACGATCCCGTCCTCCCGGGCGACCGACCACTCGCGGCCGCGGGGAAACGCGCGCACGCCGAGCGCGTCGGCGTAGCGCCCGAGCACCCGGGCCGCGTCCACGATGTGCTCCACGCTGTCGCCGTCCATCACCGCGCCGGGCTCGGTCTCGAGCGGCCAGCTTCCCTTCCCCGGCTCCAGCACCACCGCGTGGCCCCCGTGGAGGAACATCGCCGTCTCGAAGCTGGTGCGGGTGCGCAGGCTCGGATCCATGAACACCATCGCCAGCACCTTGCGCTCCAGGCCGCCGGTGATCTCGCCGCGCTTGACCCGCCCGGCCAGCGCCAGCAGCGCGTCGATCTCGTCGGTGGACCAGTCCTCGAGCGCCAGGAAGTCGCGCTTGGTCACGCGAGCACCTCCTTGAGGCCGGCCAGCAGCAGGTCGGCCTCGCTGGCGGAGAAGGAAAGCGGCGGCAGCAGCCGGAGCACCTGGGGATCGGACGCCGTGCCGGTGATGATCCTCCGGTCGAAGAGGGCTCGCTGCACTTCGGCGGCGGGCCGGTCGAGATGGAGACCGAGCAGCAGGCCGCGCCCGCTCACGTGCCGGACGCCGAGGGCCAGGGCGCCGCGGGCGAGCTGAGCGCCGATTCGGACGGCGTTCTCGATCAGGCCTTCTCGCTCGATGACGTCCAAGGTGGCGAGCGCCGCCGCGCAGGGCACCGGTCCGCCCCCGAAGGTGCTGCCGAGGTCGCCCAGACCGATCGAGGCGGTTACGGCCGGTGTGGCCACGACCGCGCCGATCGGAAGTCCCGAGGCGAGGCCCTTCGCGAACGTCAGCACGTCGGGGACGACACCGACCGCCTCTGCCGCACTGAACGCCCCGCAGCGCCCCACGCCGCACTGTACCTCGTCGAAGATGAGAACCGCGCCGCTGGCGTCGCAGATCCGGCGGGCGGCGCGGAGAAAGTCGATGCTCAGGTCCCGCGCGCCGGAGAGCCCTTGCACCGGCTCCATGATGACGGCCGCGACTCCGTCGTCCACCGCGGCTTCGAGCGCGGCCACGTCGTCGACCGGCACCTTTCGCGAGAGTGGGATTCCGCTGCGCGTCGCCGCATCCTCGTAGCGCGTGCCGTCGGTGCACGCGAGGGTCGCGGCGGTGCGGCCGTGCCACCCGCCCAGCAGCGAAACGACCGTTCTACGGCCGGTCCACTTCCGGGCGAGATGCAGGGCGTTCTCGTTCGCCTCCGCGCCGGAATTACAGAAGAACACCCGGCTCAAGCGGCTCGGGGCAGAGCGACGCGAGCCGCTCCGCCAGCCTCACCCGAAGCGGGTGGGGAACCGCGGTCGAGTAGAAGAGCAGTGCCTCCGCCTGCGACGCGATCGCGCGCACCACGTCGGGATGCGAGTGACCGGTAGCGGCCACCGCGTGGCCGCCGTAGGCATCCAGCCAGTCGTTGCCGTCCTCGTCCACTGAGCCACGATCCGTGGCCGCGGACGGGGCGGATGGGAAACTGGGCGTAGACCGGGAGGAGGGCGGACCGGCGGACCGGCGGACCGGCGGATGGCTCGTCGACTTCCGGCGTTCCGGCGTTCCGGCGTTCCGCCACTTCCGCCGGTCCGCCGGTCCGCCGTTCCACCCGACCACCAGGCTTCAACACGGAAACATCCCTCCCCCTTTGAGCCCCGCGGTCTCGTCGATCCCCAGCGCCAGGTTCATCGCCTGGATCGCCTGGCCGCCCGCGCCTTTCACCAGGTTGTCGATCGCGACGCTGACCTGCACCTCGGTCCCGTCGTCGCTTACCGCGGCGTGGATCAAGGCGTAGTTGGTCCCCACGGCATGGGTGAGCTCGGGGGGCGCGTCGAGCACCCGGACGAAGGGCCGGTCCGCGTACGCCTCCCGATACCAGGTACCCGCCTCGGTTCCGGGGTCGCCGGCGCTGACCTCGCGGTCGCGCGGGAGATAGGCGTGGAGCGTGAGGTAGATCCCGCGGACGAAAGGCCCCGAGTGAGTCATCAGCCGCGCGGTCGCGTCGGGCCGGCCGATCCATTCGCGCCACGACTGGAGTACCTCGGCCTCGTGCCGGTGGCCGAGCACCGAGTAGGCGAAGAGGTTGTGGGCCCGCATCGGATGGTGGGTCGTGGGCTTCGGCTGGACACCGGCGCCGCTGGAGCCGGTCACCGCGAAAATCGAGGGCGACACGTCGAGCCCCGCCCGCGCCAGCGGATAGAGGGCGAGCTCCGCCGCGGTGGCGAAGCACCCGGGCGCGGCGAGCGCGCCGGCACCGTGGAGCGCGGGCCCCAGCACGTCGGCCAGGGCGTAGCAGAAGCGGGGGAGCAGCTCCGGCGCCGCGTGCGGGCCGTAGTACCGCTCGTAGAGTGCCCGGTCGCGCACCCGGAAGTCGGCGGCGAGGTCCACGACGAGCCCGGGTCCCCCGGCGAATACCTCGCCCGGCCACGCGGGACGATTCGCCGTGCTCCAGGCAGAGGAAGACGACGTCGCGCCCCCGCGCGATCTCGCCGGCCGTGGCATTGGAGAAGCGGGCATCGGTGATCGTCCCCAGCGCGGGGTGAGCGTCGGCGACGAGGGCCCCGCCGCGGCTCCGGCTGGTGGCGACGCACTCGCGCACCTCGGGGTGCTGATACAGGAGACGCAGCAGCTCGCCGCCGGCGTATCCGGCGGCGCCGACGACGGCGACGTTCATGAGACCGCTGCGGCGGCGAAGCTCTCCGACTTCTCCGCCCAATCGGCCATCGCGGCTCGGACCGCCGCGACCAGGCCCGCAGCGTCGCGCCGGGCGTTGTGCGCCGGGAGACCCAGCCCGCCGGTGATGTACACCTGGCCCACTTCGTTGTCGGTGGCGGGGCCGGTGATGGCGGTGATGGGCAGTCCGAACTCGCGCCGCATCAGCTCGGCCGCGCCCCAGCAAGCCACCGGATCGGGCGCCGCCATGACGTACGCGGCGCCGACCGACATCAGCTCCCCGTCGCGGAGGATGTCCTGCACGCCGTACTCGCCGAGGATGCCGTCGCCCAGCTCGGCGACGATGACGTCGGGCTTGGCGCCCGCGAGACGGTTGAAGATCCCCTTCGCGGTGGTGACGGTGACGCCGGCGTGGGTGCTGGCGATGCCGACGTCGTTGAAGGTCAGCGCGGCGACGGCGCCGGCGTCGAGCATCGAGAGCGCGTCGCGCATCAGCGAGACGCCGGTGAGCTTGGCGGCGGCGACCCGGAGCCCGCCGCGCGTCGAGCCCGCGCACCAGCTCGGTGGCGGCGACGGTCTTGCCGGCGTTCATGCAGGTGCCGGCGACATAGACGACGGGCATCCGGCTCTCGAGCACGTCGGCCGGGGGCACCGCCCGGTCGCGGATGTGCGCCGGCCGGCCGACCCGGTCGCCCAGCTCGGGGAAGGCGAGGATGGCGCCGAGCACCTCGGCCCGGAACGGCGGGCCGATGTCGGGATTGACCGAGGTGCACCGACCCAGGATCCCGCCGAGGTTGAGCACTTCGATGGTGTCGCCGACGGCGAGATGCGTCGGCACCACGCCGGCGTAGCCCCGCAGCGCCCGGCGGGTGCCGAGGACGCCGGCGAGCACGTCGCCCGCGCGGAGCGAGAGCATCCGGCCGGTGACGTCCTCCACCGTGTTGTAGGTGGACTTGTCCTCCAGGATCCGGACCGCCAGGACGTACCCCTCCGCCGGGACGATCTCGTCGCCCACGATCACCTCGGGCGAGAGGGCGGCGTTGCGGGTGGAGGAGGCGATCCGGTCGAGCCGGACGCGGGTGGTTACGACCATGTGAGGCTCTCCTTATCCCCGCCCGCGCCGCCGCGCGCGAGCAGCGACGGCACCGCGGCGACCCGCGCGAACGCCCGCGCCTCGTCCCCGGTCCAGAGCCGGTTCTCCTCGCCGTAGGTCGCGATGGATGTGTCCATCATCGAATGCGGGCTCCGGGTGCCGACGACCTGGAAGCGGCCGGGCGCCAGGCGCACCCGGGTCTCGCCGGTGACCCGCGCCTGGGAGCTGGTGATCAGCGCCTCGATGTCGCGGAGCGCGGGGTCGAAGTACTGGCCCTCGTGCAGCCGGTCGCCGTAGAAGCGGCCGAGCTGGTCCTTCCAGAAGGTCTGCCACTTGGTGAGCACCAGCTTCTCCAGCTCGCGGTGGGCGCCGATCAGGAGGAGTGCAGCGCCGGCCTCGAAGCCGATCCGGCCCTTGATGCCGAGCGCGGTCTCGCCGACGTGGATGCCGCGGCCGATGCCGTAGGCCTCCGCCAGCTCGCCCAGTCGCGCCACCAGCGGCGGGACCGCCGAGCGGCACGCCGTCGAGCGACACCGGCAGACCGTGCTCCCATCCGAGCACGATCTCGACCGGCGCAGGCGCGTCGGCCGGCGGATCGACCAGCTCCGCGGGGGGGCCGGCCCAGGTGTCGTGGGTCCAGCCGCCGCCCCAGGTGGTGCCCCAGAGGCCGCGGTTGATGCTGTAGCTCCCGGCCCGGGCCGGCACCGGCAGGCCGGCGCGCCTCGAGGTAGGCGATCGCCTGCTCCCGCTTGACCCCGGCGTCGCGGATGGGCGTCACGATCGCCGAGCTCCGGCGCGAGCACGCGGAGGGCGACGTCGAACCGCACCTGATCGTTGCCCGCGCCGGTGGAGCCGTGGGCCACGGCCTCCGCCCCGATACCGCGCGCCACCTCCACCACCGACAGCGCCTGCTGGGTGCGCTCTGCGGCGACGCTGAGCGGGTAGACCTCGCCCCGCAGCACGTTGCCCTGGATCAGGAAGCGCACGAAACGCTCGTAGACCCGCTCCCGCGCATCCACTTCGTGGTGCGCCACGGCGCCGACGGCGTCAGCCTGCCGCCGGATGGCGGCGCGCTCGGCGGCGGCTGGAGCCGCCGGTGTCGACGTAGACGGTGTGGACCGTCCAGCCGTCCTCGGCGAGGCGGGGCACGCAGTAGGAGGTGTCCAGCCCGCCGGAGAAGGCGAGGGCGATGGTGCGAGTCTGCATATTGCATGAATATGCGAAGCATTGGCGGGTGCGCAAGGGCTCGGAAGGCCAGAAGAAGCGGGAACAGTGAACGGTAAACAGTGAACAGGAGGGTCGAGTCCCCCGTTCACTATTTACTGTTCACTGTTCCCGCCTTCTCCTCTGACAGCCCCGAGAGTGCGATTACCACTCCTCGGCCACTGCCTGCACCAGCTCCGCGAGATACGCGACGTCGCGCAGGTCGACCACTTCCACCGGCGAATGGGAGTAGCGCAGGGGCCACCCGATCGGCACGTCCGGCACGCCGAACTCCGCGAATGCCGATCCGTCGTTGCCACCGTTGGTGGTGCCCACCTGGAGTGGGATCCCGCGCGCTCCCGCGACCCGGACCAATGAGTCGAGCAGCGCCGGCGGCGTCACCGAGCTGTTGTCGAGCGCCCGCGCGACCGGTCCCTGGCCCAACGGCGCCACGGCGAAATTGCGGTGCTCGAGCGGCGAGTCGGCGGAAACGAAAGTGTCGACGGCGTGCACCCGTGCCGCCCGAAGACCCAGCGCCCGCGCGGCGGCGTAGGCGCCCTCCAGCCCGATCTCCTCGCGGACGCTCCAGAGAAAGATCACCGTGTGCGGCAGCTTCTCGGGGTCCAGACGCCGGACCGCCATCACCATCGCCGCCGAGCCGACCCGGTCGTCGAACGAGCGCGCGGTCGCGCGCTCCCCGGCAAGCCGCACGTACTCCTTCGGACTGGTGACCGTGTGGCCCACCCGGATGCCGAGCCTTTCGACCTGTTCCCGGGTGGCGGCTCCGACGTCCAGCCTGAGCTCGATGGAATCGGCTGGTGCCGTGACGGCGGAATCCAAGGGCTGAAACACACCGGGCACGGGAAACCGACCGCCGTGCACCAGCGCCGGACGGCCGGCCCAGAGCCAGGGAAAGATCCCGCCGCGGCGGGCCAGCTCCAGCATCCCGTCCTCCCCGATTGCCGTCACCTCGAATCCCACCTCGTCGAGGTGGGCGACCATGACGACCGTCGGCTCGCCCCTGCCGGCCGTGACCCAGAGATTCCCCGCGCTATCCACCCGGGGCCGGGACCAACGAGGCAGCATCCTCTGGACCGCCTCCCGGACCGGTTCTTCACCGCCCGACACGCCGTAGGTCTCCACCAGCGTCTTGAGCACCGCTTCGGTCTCCCGGAGACCCTCGCCATCCTGCGCCACCGCAGCCGTGAGCGGGAGCAAGGCGAGAAGCGCGAGCGATGCCTTCACCGTACCCCCCGGATCCATGCCGCGACCTCGGACGCCAACCGCTCGGCGTCGGAGGCCGCGACGGTCTCCACCGGCGTGCCAGGGTAGCGCACGGCCAGCCGCTTCGCCACCAAGCGGCCGAGCGACGGCCATCGTTCCACCGGATTTTCGGGAGCCTCGCCCTCACCATCCACCAGGATCGTCTCCTCGAAGGGCCCGGCCGAGTGCGCCACGGTGCCGAGGCCGCGGGCGGAAAGCTCCTGCTCCACCACGAAGGCGATCACGACGGACTCACGCCGCGGGATCTTGCCCTGCTCCGCCGCGGCTCGGCGGGCCGCCACCAGCAGCGCCGCGCACGCGGCTCGGCGGCCAGCCATCGGCGCGGCCAGCAGATCCCTCCCGTAGCGATGCGGCCGTTTGTGCAGGGTGACCGGGGCCAGCACCCGGATCCCCAGCGACCCGGCCTCGGCCGCCGAGGCGGCGCCGACATCCACCAGCGCGCTGTCGACGGTGAACCCGCGGGCGGCGCCGCCGCGCCCGCGGGTCAGATGGATCGACCGCACGGCGACCACCCCGGGCACCTTGCCGCCTGACGTGTAGATGGTGACCCGCTGGCCCTCGAGCTGCGCGTCCCTCGACGTCGACGAGCTCCCGGGCGAGCGCCTGAGCGTCAACCACCCGTCCTCGCGCACGTGGCCCACCACGTATCCCGGCTCGTCCACCGGACACACCGCGAGACGGCGGGACTTCCCCGCGCCAAGTGTGAGCACGGCGTTGCCTGCCCGATCGCGCCTGGATCCCGGAAGCAATGAGAGGAGGGTGTCCACCAGCTGCTGCTCGAGCCCGGTGACCGCGGCGATGCCCGCCAGGCGCCGCGCGAGTTGATCCACCGGTCCGGGCGCGCTTTGCGCCGCCACGACCGTGGCGGCGCAAGAGAGGCCGGCGGCTAGCAGTAGTGTCTTCAGTGCAAGTTCGTGTCGGCGATGACCCCGGTATCGAGATCGTGAACGTACAGCGCGGCGCCTCGGCCGTCGGCTGACTCGCTGACTACCTCCTGTAACAGCTTGAGCGACTCCGTGAGGCTGGGGGCGAAGGCGTACTCGAGCGCGAGTGGCGCCGGTTCGCCCTCCCGGGCCTCGGGAAGGTAAGCGGCAAGAAAGCGGTCGGTGATGACGGGGTGAATCTCGCGATTGATCGGATGGGGCAGGCCGTGGCGGCGTTCGATCTCGGTGAGGAGGCGCTCTGCCAGCAGCAGGCGCTCGTGCTCAAGGGCGACAGGAAGCATCACATATCCCCTCGTCTGTGCGTACCGGCCCCCTCTGGCGCGGCCGGCGTGTGAATGGCGTGGGCGGCGTCAGCGCCCGGGAACCGCGTGAAGGCGGTGGCATTCCTACCATTGCTGTCGGCCGGCATTCCCCGAAAGAGAAGAAAAACCGAACCACTCCTTCCCGATCTCGAGATCTTCACGCGTCAGTGCATGACCACCGGCAATCCATGCGAGCTTCACGCTCGCGCCGCTCTCGGTGAGCAACTTCGCGAGCTCCTCGCTCCGGGGTGGCGGAACCAGCGGGTCCATCTGCCCGGCATTGATCTGCACCGAGACGCCGCTCAAATCGGGCAGCGGCTCGGGAACCAGCGGCACCATCGGCCTGATCAGGAGCGCGCCGCCCAGGATTCCCGGCCGCAACAGGAGCAGTGAGGCCGCGATGTTCGCTCCGTTGGAAAAGCCTACGCCGATCGGCCGCCGGCCGTTCAGCCCGTACGCCTCGTCGGCGGCCTCGACGAAATCGGCCAGCTCGTCGGTTCGCTTCCGCAGATCATCGAGATCGAACACCCCTTCGGCGATGCGCCGGAAGAAGCGCGGCATTCCGTTCTCGAGCACCTTGCCGCGCGGGCTTAGGCGCGGGGCGCCGGGGAGCAGCGCTTCGCCGAGTGGCAAGAGGTCGCTCTCGTCACCTCCGGTGCCGTGCAACAGCAGCAGCACCGGCATGTTGGGCGCGCCAGGGAGGAAGCGGTGGGCGAATCCCAGGTCGGGGGCAGCCATTAGCCCTCCACCGCTTCGGCGTGCGGGAGACGGAGGGGGGGAAGCGCCCGCTCCAGACGCCCGCGCATCGCCTCATACTGCGGCGGCAGCCTCAGCGTCGTCCCCAGCTCCGCGGGCGGCTCGTCCACCGTGAATCCCGGTCCGTCGGTGGCGATCTCGAACAGCACGCCGCCCGGCTCACGAAAATAAATCGAGCGGAAGTAGTGGCGGTCTCTCACCTCGGTGACGCCCACCCCCAGCCCCCGGATCTCCTTCTGCCGCGCCTGCTGCTCGGCGTCGTCCACCGCCCGGAATGCCACGTGATGCACCGTTCCGACGCCGTCCGTTCCACGCCAGAAGCCGGGTGTCCGGCGCAGATCCACCACGGTGCCCAGCCCGTCCTGCCCGTACTCGAAGCGAAGCCGGCTCTCCTCCTCACCGGTGGCTCGGAACCCCATCGTCCGCGTCAGGAACTCGGCCGAGCCCGCGTTGCCATCCTCCCAGATCGTGACGGCGTGCACCCCACGCACTGCGTGCTCGGCGGGCACCGGCCCGTCGCGCCAACCATCCACCTGGTTGACTCTGGGAGTGGCGATCAGCTCGAGCAGCAGCCCATCCGGATCGGCGAAGGCGAGGACCTGCTCGTCGAAGCGGCGCGCCGGCCCCTCGTACTTCACCCCACGCGACAGCAGGCGCTCGATCCAGAAGCCGAGCGAAGCCGGCGGAATCGCCAGCCCTATTCCGTTGGTTTGTCCGGTGCCCTGGCGGCCGGGCCTCCCGGCGGTCCAGGCGAAAAACGTGAGGAGCGACCCTGGCCGCCCGAGATCGTCGCCGTAGTAGAGGTGGTATGTGCCCGTGTCGTCATAGTTGATAGTCAGCTTCACCAGCCGCATGCCGAGCGTGCCGGCGTAGAAATCGAGATTGCGCTGCGGCTCGCGAGCGATCGCGGTCACATGATGGATGCTCATGCCGTTACCTCCGGCGGGTCGTCAATGTCGTGTGCGTCGAGCTCCCTGAGACAAATGTATCCCCGTCACTCGACGCGCACGGTCACCCTCCGCCGAATCCCGGAGGCCGAGACCGCGCGGAGCCGGTGCCGACCGGGCTGGAGGCGACGGTGGCGTAGACCGTGACCCACCAGGGACGGCTCGATGCGGAAGATTCCTTTGGGATCCACCGTCCGGTCCAGCGACCCGGCAACCGGCCGGTCGAAGGTGATGGTGACGGCGGCCGTAGGGGAGGCGTCTTCCGCCGGAAAGACCCGCAGCACCCGCAACTCCGGCGCGGGGGCCGCGACGAGCAGTAGGCCAGCCGCGGCCAACAGCTTGAGAGACGCCGTTGGGGAGGGGATCATGATCCAAGATAGTGTAGATATTTGCACCGGCTTCTTCCTATATTGTGGCTCGCGGGTCCTCGTTCGTTCCAATCTGGAAAGTCGCTTCGCCGTGAGTCCCACCAATGAGGAGGCATGATGCGCAGGTCTGTCGTCGCCCTCGTCGTGGCGCTGGCCGCCACGTCCGAAGCTCGAGCCCAAACAGCCGGCACTTTCGAGGTGGGTCTCTTTCCGACCATCGCCTATTTCGACCGAGCCTTGCGGCTGAACCAGGCCACGGCGGGACCCGGTGGGAGACTCGGGTTCTTCTTCACCGACCGGCTGGCCGTCGAGGCCGACTGGTCCTGGGTGCCCACCGACGCACCGAACGGGGATGTGAAGTACATGCCGTTGCATGCGCGACTGGCGCTCAACTTCCCCGCAGGCACGGGCGTCGGCCTCATTCTGGGCGGCGGCTACACCAACACGAGGTTCCGCGAGACCTACCGATTCTCCGACCACGGCGCGACCGGCAACGCCGGCATTCGCCTCGGCACCGGCGGCCCGGTCTCGATCCGCATCGACACCTACGTGGACTACATCCCTTCTCCCGACAACGGATCCGACGACAACTGGCACTGGGGCATCCAGCCCGGACTCAGCTTCATGCTCGGCAATCGGTCGGCAGGTCCCCGCGACCGGGATGCCGACGGCGTGCCGGATGACGTCGACGAGTGCAAGAAGACCCCGGCGGGCGACCGGGTCGACGCGAAGGGGTGCACGGTCAAGGACGCGGACAGTGACGGTGTGTTCGACGACACCGACGCCTGCCCCGACACGCCGGCGGGAGACCGGGTGGATGCGAAGGGGTGCTCGCTGCCCAAGGATGCCGACGGCGACGGCGTGCTCGACCCCGCCGACAGCTGCGCCGACACTCCGAAGGGCGACAAGGTGGACGAAAAGGGCTGCACCCTGCCCAAGGATGCCGACGGCGACGGCGTGACGGACGATGTGGATGCCTGCGCCGACACGCCGGCCGGCGAGCAGGTGGATGCCAAGGGTTGTGGCCCCGGCCAGCGGGACGGCGACGGTGACGGCGTCAACGATGCCGCCGACCGCTGCCCCAGCACGCCGTCCGGCGTCGAGGTGGATGCCGAGGGGTGCCAGGTGCTCTTCCAGCCGACGAAGAAGACGCTGATTCTCGAGGGCGTGAACTTCGAGACCGGCAAGTCCACCCTGACTCCCGAATCCGAGACGATCCTCAACGGAGTCGCGGAGTCCCTGGTGGCCAACGACTCGATCCGGGTGCAGGTGACCGGTCATACCGACAACACCGGAAGCCTCGCGGTCAACCGGCGGCTCTCCCGGGCCCGGGCGGACGCGGTCAGGACGTATCTGATCTCGCGCGGCGTGGCGGAGGATCGGCTCACGGCCCGCGGCTTCGGCCCGGATCAGCCGGTCGCCTCGAACAAGACCGCCGACGGTCGCGCGCAGAACCGGCGCGTGGAGCTGATGAGACTCAAGTAGCCGCCGGCAGGCAATAAAAGCGTGAACGGTGAAAGGTGAACGGTGAAAGGGGCTGATTCCCTTTCACCGTTCACCTTTCACCGTTCACGTCTCTTATTGTGGGCTCGACCCTTCGGGCGTCAACCTCCGCTGCACCGCGGCGAGCTGCTCCGCCGAGACCTCGACGTCCTCGTCCTCCAGATACTCGACGCGATACATTCGGATCAGCTCGAAGAAATACGAGATCGCCAGCGGGCCGATCAGCAGTCCCAGGAGCCCGAAGTACCGGAGCCCCATGAACGCGCCGATGACCGTCACGAACGGGTGAATCTGGGCCCAGCGCCGGAAAACGATCGGCCGGATGACGTTGTCCACGTTGCCGACGACCACGATGCCCCAGACGGCCAGCCCGATCGCGGCACCCCAGCGGTCGTCCATGGCGAGCGCGGCCGCCCCAGGTCCCCAGACCAAACCGCTCCCGACCACCGGCAGGATGGCGAAAACCACCGTCACCACGCCCCAGAACAGCGGGTTGGAAAGCCCCACCACCCAAAACGCCAGGCCCACGAGCAGGCCTTGCACGCCGGCGGTCACGCCGGTACCGACCAGGGTGGAAACTGTCACATCCCCGAACCGCTTGCGCAGGATCTCCGCGCTCGCGGCTGAAAAGGGGATGAAGGGGCGCACCGCCCGCCAGGTAGTCACGGGCGCGATCAGCAGGTAATAGAGCCCGAAGAACGTGATGGTGAGCTGAATGCCGGCCCGCGTCGCGGTGCCGATCAG
Source organism: uncultured Gemmatimonadales bacterium (assembly GCA_963844445.1). Lineage (GTDB taxonomy): Bacteria > Gemmatimonadota > Gemmatimonadetes > Gemmatimonadales > GWC2-71-9 > CAVVWJ01. The sequence goes on along the minus strand of CAWJOB010000001.1, from coordinate 1,130,575 downwards.
TCCCAGCGCGCTGGAGCCGATGAACGAGACGACCTGGGAGCCGATCTGCTCCAGCTGGGCCCCGACTTGATACGGTCCAACCCGGATCCGGCTGATCTTGGCGAGAAGCGGACTGCGGATCACCCCCGTGGCCATCTCCTGTGCCTCGGTGGCGACCAGGCCGAGCACCGAGACTCCCGGGCCAAGGACCATGAGGATGCCGAGTACGACGACGACCGCGGCCGCGATCCGGGACGGCAGCCAGCGGGTCAGCCAGCGGTGCACCGGCGCGAGGACCACGTAGAGGACCGGGGCACCGATCAGCCCGGTGCTGAACGGCCACAGGGCGACGAACAGGGCCAGCCCGAGGGCCAGGACGAGCCAGGCGGCGCGCTGTCGTTCCGAATCCAGGATCGGCATGGGAAAAGAGTATGCCGCAAAGGCTTCCGCCGCCAGCGTAAACTGAGGGGGCACGCTCTTGCCCCCGCCGCAATCGGCCGCGAGATTGGCTCTCTCACCCTCTTGCTTCGGCAGGCCGACCGGCATGACCTTAGCGGACCCCCGACTCGCCTATAGCAATCTCCCCGTTCTCATCTGGACGGCCGGCGCCGACGGGACATGCGACTACCTGAACGAGCGCTGGGGCGAGTTCACCGGCCGCCCGCTAGCCGAGCTGCTGGGATGGGGTTGGCTGGACTGCGTGCACCCTGACGACCGGGAGCGGGTGGTGGCGGAATACGGCGGCTCGGTGGCCGCGAGGGGCCCGATCCGGCTCGAGTACCGGATGCTGCATCAGGACGGGGAGTATCGCTGGGTTCTGGGAACCGGGGAGCCCTGTTACGGTGCCGGCGGGAAGTTCCTGGGCTACAGCGGCTGTACCGCCGACGTGACCGACCGGCGCGCGCTGGAGCAGCGGCTCGCGGAGCTGGGCCGCACCGCCGAGCTCGCCCAGCTCGCCGGCGGCATCGCCCACGACTTCAACAACCTGCTCACCGGAATCCTGGGCCACGTCGCCCTGCTCCAGGACGAGAGCTCACTGGCGCCCGAGGCGCGCGAGGACCTGGCGCAGATCCGGCACGCGGCCGACCGCGCCGCCACGCTCTCCCGCCATCTCCTCACCTTCAGCCGCCGGTCGCACCTCGCGCCCCGGTCCCTCGACCTGAACCAGCTCATCTCCGGCCTGATGAGCGCCCTGCGCCACGTTGTCGGGACGGGCGTCGAGGTCGACCACCAGCTCGAGGACGGCCTGGAGCCGGTGCTGGCCGACCCCGGCCAGATGGAGCAGATCCTGATCCAGCTTGGCGCGCACGGCCGCGCTTCGATGCCGGGAGGCGGCAAGCTCCACCTCCGAACCGGCCGAGCCCAGGTGGATGACGCGCTCGCGGCCAGCCGGCCGGGACTCCGGCCGGGATCGTATGTCACCCTCGCGGTGAACCACACGGGACCCGACCTTGGCCAGGAGGCGCTCGCGCGGGTGTTCGACCCGCCGGCCGCAGGCGCCGCAGCGGGCCAGGACGTGGACCTTTCGTCCGTCGCGGGCATCGCCAGGCAGAGCGGTGGCCACGTGGTGGTCGAGAGCGCACCCGGCGTGGGGACGACCTTCACGCTCTACATCCCCCGGTTGCACGGGGCGGTCGCGAGCACGGGCGCGTCGGAGGCGGTGCCCGAAGGCAGCGAGACGATCCTCCTGGTGGAGGACGACGCACAGGTGCGCGACGTGGGGCGCCGGGCCCTCGAGCGGGCCGGGTACAACGTCCTCGCCGCCGGCGATACGGAGGGCGCCATCGCAGCGGCCGATCGGCATCCCGGGCACATCCATCTCCTGGTGACTGACGTGATGCTGCCGCGAGTGAGCGGGCGCGAGCTGGCCGCGCGTCTGGCGATTCACCGCCCCGCGATCAAGGTGCTCTACGTCTCCGGCACCAGCGACGGTGCTATCGCCCGGCATCAGATGCTCGAGCCGGGCATCGAGTTCCTGGAGAAGCCCTTCTCTCTCGACCATCTGGTGCGGAAGGTACGCCAGGTTCTGGGCGCCGACCTATCCGCCGAGGATGCCACGCCGTGGACGCAACGCTCGCTGGTCTGATCGACGGTATCCCGCCCGGGCGGCTGGTGCTCGCGGCCGCCGCGGCGGCGTTGCTGGCGCTCGCCCTGCTGGTAGCGCTCGGCGTGCAGTTCGGCAAGCGGCGCCGGGCGCAGCGGACGGCCGCGGAGGCCCGCGGCCACCTTCGGACGGTGACCGCGACGATGCGGGAAGGCGTGGTCGCCTATGACATGAAGCTCCGGCTCACCTTCGTGAACCCGGCCTTCGAGCGGCTGACCGGGTATCCGGAGGAGGACCTGCGCGACCAGGAGTTTCTCCAGTACATCCATCCCGACGACCGGCCCGCGCTCACCGCGGAGTGGGAGCGCCTTGCCCAGGGCGGCTCGCTTCGCGACCAGGAGTACCGCGTGGTCGCCCGTGGCGGGCACGAGCGCTGGTCCTCCAGCTCCTGGGAGCCGATGCGCGACGAATCCGGGCGGCAGATCGGCTATCTGGGCACCGAGTTCGACATCACCGAGCGCAAGCTGGCCGAGGAGGCCATGCGACTCGACGCCGAGCTGTTCCAGGCGATGATCGAGGTTCAGCAGTCGGTAGCCGCCGCGGGGCTCGACTCGCAGACCGTGATGCGGGTGATCGCGGATCGCGGCATGAGGCTCACCGGCGCGAGCGGGGCGGTTATCGAGTCGATCGACGGCGACGAGCTGGTTCCCCAGGTCCAGATCGGTGTCGTCGCGCCTCGCCTTCCGCTGGCCAACAGCCTCTCCGGCCTCTGCGTCCGCACCGCCGAGCTGCAGCGCTCCGACGACGTCATCAACGACCCGCGCATCGGTCACGACGCCTATCGCGAGATGGGGATCCGGTCGCTTCTGGCGGTGCCGCTGAACGACGACCAGCGCACCCTCGGCGTGCTGAAGGTGGTGTCCAACCGCCCCCAGGCCTTCACCGACCGCGACGCGAAGGCTCTGCGGCTCCTGGGCGGGCTGATGGGCGCGGCGCTGGGACACGCCGCCGCGTACGAGGGCCGGCAGCTGCGGCTGGAGGAGCGGACCCGCTCGCTCCAGGACAGCGAGCAGCGGTTCAAGCAACTAGTGGACGCGGCACAGGAAGGCATCTGGCTGGCCGACGACCATGGCGTGATCACCTACGTGAACCAGCGCATGGCCGAGCTGCTCGGCTATCAGAACGGCGCGATGCTTGGGCGGCGGGTCTACGATTTCATCGACGCGGCATCGCGGGATGGGGCGCAGCGGACGCTGGTCCGTCCCTCGGCCTCGGGCGGCGAGAGCCGCGATCTGCGCTTCCTCCGCCAGGACGGCGGCGAGCTTTGGGGACTGGTGTCGGCCAGCCCGATCGTCAGCCGGGACGGCGGCCTGGTGGGCACGGTCGGGATGGTCACCGACATCACCGAGCGGAAGCGGGCGGAGGACCGCCTCCGCCGCTCCGCCGAGCGGCTGGCGATTCTGCACGACATGGGGCAGGCGATCCTCGCCGCCCGCTCGCCGGCGGAGATCGGCCGGGCGGCCCTGGGGCGGATCCGGCGGATGCTGCCCTGCCAGCGGTGCTCGATCGTGCTCTTCGACTTCCCCAAGGGCCTGGCGCAGCTGGTCGCGGGCTACGCCGGCGTCAACCCCCTCTCCACCGCGCCCATCCCGCTCGACACTCTCTCCCCGATCGAGGTGCTCCGCCGCGGCACGGTGCGGTACATCGAGGACATCGCCGCCATGGAGGCGCCGCCGCCCATCTTCCGTGCCCTCCTGGAGGATGGCCTTCACAGCGTGCTCTCGGTCCCGCTGCTGGCCGACGGCGAGGCCATCGGCGAGGTGAACCTCGCGTCCAACACCCCCGCCGCGTACGACTCGGAGCACCGGGACATCGCGCTCGAGGTCGCGGCTCCGATTGCGATCGCGATCCAGCACGCCCGGCTGCGCGAGGAGCTGGCGCAGAAGAGCGCCGAGCTCGAGCGCCGGATGGCCGAGCGCGGGGCGGCGTTGCGCGGCGCGACCGCCGAGCTGGAGACCCTGCTCTACTCCGTCTCCCACGACCTGCGCACACCGGTCCGGCACATCGGCGGATTCGCCGAGCTGCTGCTCCAGGACGGCGGCCCCGGGCTCGACCCCGCGGTGCGGCATTACGCCTCGCGGATCCGCGAAGCGTCCTCCCGCATGGGGGGTATGCTCGACGACCTGGTGCAGCTCAGCCGGCTCGGCCGTCAGGACATGCTACGGCGTCCGGTGGACTTCAACACGCTGGTCGAGGACGTGGTGAGCCTTCTACAGTCCGAGACCGAGGACCGGCTCATCGATTGGGCCATCGAGCCGCTGCCGCTGCTGGAGTGCGATCCGACGCTGGCGAAGATCGCGATTGCGAACCTGGTCTCCAATGCCGTCAAGTTCACCCGCACCCGCGGCCGCGCCAGCATCCGGATCCGGCCGGTGCGGGCCGACGACCAGGACGGGATCGCGGTCCAAGACAACGGCGTCGGCTTCAAGATGGCCTACGCCGGAAAGCTCTTCGGTCTCTTTCAGCGGCTGCACCGGTCGGACGAGTTCGAGGGCGACGGGGCCGGGCTGGCGTTCGTGCAGCGGATCGCGCAGCGCCACGGCGGCCGCGTCTGGGCCGAGTCGGAAGTGGACGAGGGCGCCACTTTCTTCATCACCTTCGGCGGCCCCGACGTGCGTCATGCTCCCTGACGAGACCGACGTGCTCCTGGTGCAGGACAATCCGCTGGAAGCCGAGCTCACCCTGCGTCCGCTGCGCGACCTCGACCCGGCATGCCTCATCGGCGTAGCCCGGGACGGCGAGGAGGCGCTCGACTACCTGCTGGGCCGCGGCGCCTATCGCCACCGGCTCGGCGCGGCCCTACCCCGCCTGGTCCTGCTCGACCTCAAGCTCCCCCGGGTGGATGGCATCGAAGTGCTGCGGGCGCTCCGCTCCAGCCCCCGGGCCGGCGCGGTGCCGGTCGTCGTGCTCGTCCCCGCCAGCGAGCCGCGCGAGCTGGCCCAGTGCTACCAGGTCGGGGCCAACAGCTGCGTCCAGAAGCCGGTGGACTTCGAGCGCTTCTACGAGGCCATCCAGATGGTCGGGCGCTACTGGCTGGGGCAAAACCTGGCGCCGCCCCTCGCCGCGGGTGGAGCGGCGGGGCGGCGGGCCGGCGGACAGTGACACTTTCGCGGGGCCGCTTCCGTCCGAGGGATGCCTTGGCAAGCCCGACTACCGTCATCCCGCCATCGAGGTGCCCTTCGTGAGCTGCCGCCAATTCGCTCTCCTGGTCACGTTCTTGTTCCTGCCTTCCGCCGCCGTGGCGCAGGCCGCTCCCATCGAGATCCCCTTCCAGCGCTACGTGCTCCCCAACGGGCTCACGCTGGTCGTCCACGAGGACCACAAGGCCCCGATCGTGGCGGTGAACGTGTGGTACCACGTCGGCTCGAAGAACGAGCGGCCGGGACGCACCGGGTTCGCCCATCTCTTCGAGCACCTGATGTTCAACGGCAGCGAGAACCACGACAAGGAGTACTTCGGCCCGCTGCAACAGGTGGGGGTGACCGACATCAACGGCACCACCAACGAGGACCGGACCAACTACTTCCAGACCGTTCCCACCAACGCGCTCGACCTGGTGCTCTGGCTGGAGTCGGACCGGATGGGACATCTCCTCGGGGCCATCACGCAGGCGAAGCTCGACGAGCAGCGCGGCGTGGTGCAGAACGAGAAGCGCCAGCGGGAGAACGAACCGTACGGCCGGGTCTGGGACTTTCTCACGCCCCGGGTCTTCCCGGCGAGCCATCCCTACTCCTGGACCGGGATCGGCTCGATGGAGGACCTCGCGGCCGCGAAGCTCGAGGACGTGAAGGAGTGGTTCCAGACCTACTACGGCGCCGCGAACGCGGTGCTGGTGGTCGCCGGCGACGTCGACCCCGCCGATGTGAAGGCCCGGGTCGAGCGGTACTTCGGTGATATCCCCGCCGGGCCTCCGACTGCCCGGCAGGAGCAATGGACCGCCAAGCGCACCGGGAGCCAGCGCGGCGTCATGTACGACCGGGTGCCGCAGGCCCGGGTCTACAAGGTGTGGAACGTGCCCGGCTGGGACTCGGCGGACGCCGAGCAGCTCAACCTCGTCGGCAGCCTGCTCTCCACCGGCAAGTCGTCGCGGCTCTACAAGCGGCTGGTCTACGACGAGCAGATCGCGACCGGCGTGAGCGCATACGGCGACCTGCGGGAGATCGGCGGGCTGTTCGTCATCGAGGCGACCGCCCGGCCGGGCGGCGACCTCGCCAAGGTCGAGCAGGCGCTGGAGGAGGAGCTGGCACGGTTTCTTTCTACCGGACCTACCCCCGCCGAATTGTCCAGGGTCAAGACCGGCTTCCGCGCCGGCTTCGTGCGCGGCGTGGAGCGGATCGGCGGGTTCGGCGGCAAGTCCGACGTCCTCGCCCAGGGTGAGGTCTTCGCCGGCCGGCCGGACTTCTACAAGACGCGCCTGCAGCGGGTGGCCGGAGCCACGCCGGCGCAGATCCGCACGGTGGCGAATCGCTGGCTTTCGGACGGGGACTACACCCTCGAGGTCCGGCCCTTCGAGGAGCACCAGGTCGCGGCCTCGGGAGTGGACCGCTCGAAGCTCCCTGAGACCGGAGCGCCACCCGACGCCAAATTCCCCCAGTTCGAGCGCGCCACACTCTCCAACGGGCTCCAGATCGTCCTCGCCCGCGTCACCTCGATCCCGCAGGTGCGTTTCAGCCTGCTGCTCGATGCCGGCTACGCGGCGGATCAATTCGGCATTCCCGGTACCGCCAGCCTCGCGATGGCGATGCTGGACGAGGGGACCAAGACCCGCAGCTCGATCGGCATCAGCGACGAGCTGGCCGCACTGGGCGCGAACCTGGGCGCCGGCTCGGGGCTGGACATGTCCGGGGTGACGCTGGAGGCGTTGAAGGACAAGCTCGACGCCTCGCTCGCGGTCTTCACCGACGTGATCCTCCATCCGTCATTCCCCCGCACCGACTTCGAGCGGCTCAAGCGGCAGCGTCTCGCCCAGATCCAACAGGAGAAGGCCGACCCGGTCGGTATGGCGCTACGGGTCTTCCCCGGCCTCCTCTACGGCGCCGGTCACGCGTACGCCAACCCCTGGACCGGCTCCGGCACCGAGGAATCCACCAGCCGAATCACCCGCGACGACCTGGTGAAGTTTCACCGCACCTGGTTCAGGCCCAACAACGCCACGCTGATCGTGGTCGGCGCCACCACCATGGCCGAAATCCGGCCCAAGCTGGAGCGGGCCTTCGCGGGGTGGGCCCAGGGCGACGTGCCGGTCAAGAACATCGCGATGGTCGAGCAGCAGCCACGCCCCACCGTGTATCTGCTCGACCGCCCCGACGCCACCCAGTCGCTGATCCTGGTGGGCAACGTCGCGCCCCCGAAAGCCAACCCCGACGAGCCCGCGATCGAGACCATGAACCTGGTTCTCGGTGGCTCGTTCACCGCCCGGATCAACATGAATCTCCGGGAGGACAAGCACTGGTCCTACGGGGCCTTCACCTTCTTCCGCGACGCCAAGGGCCAGCGGCCGTTCGTGGCCTACGCGCCGGTGCAGACCGACAAGACCAAGGAGGCGCTGGTCGAGCTACAGAAGGAGCTGCGCGGCATCCTCACCGCCCGCCCGCCGACGGCCGACGAGATCGCCCGGGCCAAGTCGGAGCTCACCCTCACCCTGCCGGGCACCTGGGAGACCATGGAAGCGATCTCCGCCACCCTGGCCGACATCGTCACCTTCGGCCTCGACGACCGCTATTACGACACCTACGGCGACAAGGTGCGGGCGCAGACCGTGGCCTCGACGGGGGCGGCGGCGAAGGCGGTGATTCACCCGGACAAGCTGGTCTGGGTCGTGGTCGGCGACCGGTCGAAGATCGAGGCCGGCATCCGGGAGCTCAAGCTGGGAGCGATCAGGTTCATCGACGCGGACGGGAAGCCGTTGGGCGCTTCGTGAGCGGCCGCTGGCCGCTGTTGCTGCTGGCCACGCTGTCGCTGTTGCCCGTCCAGGCGGTAGCGCAGCGCCGCGCCACCGGCTTCTTCAGCGGGCCGCTGCAAGCCGGACCGCGCATTGGCCGGGACTTCGGGAACAAGGCGTGGAGTGTCGGAGCGCAGCTCGCCGCTCCCATCGGGCAGAACCTCGAGCTCCGGCCCAGCGGCGATCTCTTCTTTCCCCGTGACGACGGGATGGGCTGGCAGCTCAACGGGGATGCCGCGATCCGGTTCGGACAGGGCGGCGGGCTCTACGGCGGCGGCGGGATAGCCCTGGTACACCCGGATGACTCGGACACCGAAACCGGCTACAATCTCTTCTTCGGCCTGAGCGCCGCGCCTCCGGCCCAACGAACCAAGGGCTTCATCGAGTTTCGCTGGACCTTCGTGGACGACACCAGCCCGTTCCGCCTGGCGCTCGGTTTCTTGTATCGGCTCTGACTAAGGAGAGTTTCATGACCACCAGCAGCGCCACCGCCACGTGGGAAGGCGGACTCCGCGGCGGTCGAGGGCAGTTCAACGGCAAGTCGGGAATGATCCAGGGCAGCCATTCCTTTACCACCCGGTTCGAGGGGGCGAAGGGGACCAATCCCGAGGAGCTGATCGCGGCAGCGCACGCCTCCTGCCTCAGCATGGCGCTGAGCGCCGGCTTGGAGGCCGCGGGCACGCCGCCCAAACGCATCACGACCACCGCGTCGGCCACCATCGACAAGGTCGGCGACGGCTTCCGAATCACCCGCATGCGGCTCGAGGTGCGGGGCGAGGTCCCCGGGATGGACCAGGCGGCGTTCGCCAAGGCGGCAGAGGCGGCGAAAGAGGGCTGCCCGGTGTCGCAGGCGCTCAAGGGCAACGTGCCGTTCGAGCTCGACGCGAGGCTGGCATAGATCCGATCTGCCACACGCTGGTCGGCGCCGGGCTTGCCCGGAGCGGACTGGCCCGGCGGACCGCGCTCGGGACAACGACGCTGGTGATCGGGGCCAACCTGCCCGATGTAGACGCGCTGGCGTACTTCTGGGGACCGGCTGCGGACCTCGCCTTCCGCCGCGGCTGGACCCACGGCATCCTGGCGCTGACCCTGTGGCCCTTCGCGCTGACCGGCGTCATACTGCTGCTGGACCGGGGTCTCAGGTGGGCGCGCCGAGCATCGCTGCCGTCGGGCGTGGCGCCGGGTCAACTGCTCCTCCTCTCGTCGGTCGCCATTCTGTCGCATCCGATCCTCGACACCCTGAACACCTACGGCATGCGCTGGCTGATGCCGTTCAGCGGACGCTGGTTCTACGGCGACACCCTCTTCATCGTGGATCCGTGGCTCTGGCTCGCCCTGGGCCTCGGCGTGCTGCTGAGCCGGCGGCGGGGAAGCACCGGGCCGGCGCGGATCGCTCTTTGGCTCACCTTCGTCTATCTCCTTGGGATGGCAGTCTCCGGAATCGCGGCCCGGAGAATCGCGAGCCGGGAGATCGTCGCGATCTCGGGCGAGGCGGTGGAGCGACTGATGATCTCACCGTTTCCGGTGAATCCGTTCGTGCGGAGCGTCGTGGTGGAGCAGGGCGAGGTCTATCGGGCCGCGAGATTCCGGTGGCTGGACCATCCCTACCTGGATCCCGCCTCCGTCCGGATGTTCCCCAAGGGACGCACCGACCACCCCGCGGTGCAGGCGGCCGCCGCCACCACGGTGGGACGGCGCTACCTCGGCTGGGCTCGCTTCCCCGCGTTTCAGCTGGAGCCGGCGGGCGGTCGCGACTTCGTGGTCCACATCGTGGACCTGCGCTACTCCGACCCACCCGGCGCGCCAATCGGCTCGATCTCGATCCCGGTGACGCTTCCAAGCCCGTGAGCCCCGTGGCTCTCGGACGCGTCCGGCGTCAGTTCGACGTGATCGAATATCGGAAGAGGACATCCTCGACGAACTCGGCGGTGACCTTGCCGTCGACCGATTTGTAGGTGCGGGTGACGACTCGAAGATTCCCCTCGGCACGCTCGGAGCTCTCGACCGGCTTGCCGAGCAGGCTTTCGACCTCACCGGCGGTCATTCCCTTCCGGGGCAGTCCGCTTCGCGGCGCCGACGCTACGGCCGAGTCCCGGGGTTCCCCGGGCGCGTCGCGCTCGGTGGACGCGAATGCGTCGACCGCCAGCGATGGAAAGGTGACGTATTCGGCGAGCGCGGCCTCCAAGCCCTTCGGTGTGAGGACCTCCTCGGGCATGAGGTCGCGATAGCGGACGTTGAACCGTGAGCCGCCTTCGAGGCGCCGCTCTCGGATGTTCTGCTTCTTCTGCTCTTCGGCGTCCGCCACCTCGGCGCGGTTGCGGGCATCTTCCCGCTCGCGATCGTTCTGGAGGTCGTCCAACTCCTCCTTGAGCTCCCGCCGCTTGAGCGGATCCTTCTCCCGCTTGAGCTCGGCCTCGAGGTTCCGCTCCCGCCTGCTCTTGGGGGTAGACGCCACGTTCACGGAGGTCGATGTCTCGTCACTCATCGTGCCGTAGCCGCCGCCGTCGAGCTGGAACTCGATGTGCTTCGACTTGACGCGGATCTTGGTGATCATCGCGTCGTCGCCAGCCCGAATCGCGGTGCCATGGTCCTTGAGCCGGTCGGCGTACCGGGGATGGTCGAGCGGCCGGTCGGTGCCGGGATAGATATCCACGCCCTCCTCCGTTCCCGGCATCGCGATCTTGAGAGTGACCCGCTTCCCTTCGAAGTAGTGCTTGAGCTGGGCCTCGGACTGGGCCTGGATCGGCGCGGTCCCAAGCAGCAGCGGCAGCAGCGCCAAGCGCCAGGTGGCGATCATCACATCCTCCGCCGGCGACCGGCGGCTGGGGGTTGCTCGTATGATTGAATGGGCAAAGGTGTCGGGGGAGGAAGAGAAAATCGAGGGGAACGTAGAGAGGAATGCGGGCGAGATCCCTCGCTCAGCTTGGGATACAGGTACAGGCGTTGCTAAGTAGAGATGAATTACATACTGTATTCATAATTCTTTATTCTGGACTCAGTATATGCCGGACGTCATTAACAAGATCCCGCTGGGAGAGCAGGTCTATCTCCAGATCCTGCAACGCATTCAGCTCGGTACCGTGCCGGCAGGGTCCAAGCTTCGCGATGCTGCAATCGCTGCCGAGCTTGGTGTCAGCCGGACCCCGGTCCGGGAGGCTCTCCTTCGCCTCTCCCGGGAAGGCCTGCTGTCGTCCGAGGCAGGGAGAGGGTTCCGCATGGCCCCACTCGATCCCGCCGAGCTGCGCGAGATCGGCTCCATATTGGCCTCGCTGGAGCCTTTGGCGCTCGAACAGTCGCCGGATCCGAGCCCCCAACGGCTCGAGCGTCTAGCAGACATCGTTCGCCGGCTGAAGCAGACTCGCGGCGACGCGGCCGGCTGCATCGCGCTCGACGAGGAGTTCCACCGCATCCTCCTCGAGGACTGTCCGAACCGGCGGTTGCTCGGGCTGGCCGGCACCCTCCGCCGGAGCCTTCGGCGCTATCTCCACCACTATCTCGAGCGAGGCGGGCGGGTGAGCCTCTCCAGTCTTCAGCACTCCAAGATCACGGAAACACTGAGAAAGGGAGACCGCACGGGCGCCCGTCAGCTTCTGGAGCGGAAGTGGCGCCGCGGCATGGACGAGATCGAGAGCGCGCTCCCATGAGCCGGCCCGCTGATCCTGCCGCGCTCTCCAGCTGGCGCGCCGACACTCCCGGCTGTGAGGGGGTGGTCCACTTGAATAACGCCGGGGCGGCATTGTCGCCCACACCGGTTCGCGACGCGATCGCCGGGCATCTCGCCCTGGAGAACGAGATCGGCGGGTATGAGGCGGCCGAAGCGCGTACCGAAGCGCTCGACAGAGCCTACACCGCGCTGGGGCGACTGCTCGGCACATCGCCGCGGAACCTGGCGATGCAGCAGAACTCCACGGTCGCCTTCGCCCAGGCCTTCGCCGCCTTCGATCTCGGCTCGGGCGACGTGATCCTCACCAGCCGAGCCGACTACGCCTCCAACCAGATCATGTATCTGGCGCTCGCTCGGCGCCGCGGGGTCGAGATCGTCCGCGCGCCCGACGCCCCCGAGGGTGGGATCGATCTTCAGGCCGTGCGTGAGCTGGTGACCAGGCGGCGGCCCGCGCTGCTCGCGCTGACTTGGATCCCAACCAATTCGGGGCTGGTTCAGCCCGCTGAGGCCGTGGGCGAGATCTGTCGCGACGCCGGCGTGCCGTACATCCTCGATGCCTGCCAGGCGGTGGGGCAGATGCCGGTGGACGTGGGCCGGCTGCACTGCGACTACCTCGCGGGCACCTCGCGGAAGTTCCTCCGAGGGCCGCGGGGGACGGGATTCCTCTACGTCTCCGACCGCGCGATCGCGGCCGGCGCCTACCCGCTCACCGTGGACATGCACGGCGCCACCTGGACCGAGCCGGACGAGTTCGCGCTCACGCCGGATGCCCGCCGCTTCGAGAGCTGGGAGATCGCTTACGCGCTGGTGCTGGGAATGGGCGCCGCGGCGGAGTATGCCCTGGCGGTCGGCGTCGAAGCGTTTTGCGAGCGGAGTTGGGCGCTGGCAAGCTACGCGCGCGAGCGACTGGCGACGATCGACGGCGTGCGGGTGCTCGATCGCGGGCCGACGTTATGCGCCATCGCCACCGCGGAGCTGGGCGGCCGTTCCGCGGAGGCGGTCAAGCTCGCGCTGCGCGCGCGGGGGATCAACACCAGCTCTCCCGCACGCGACGACGCCGTGATCGACATGGACGAAAAGGGCGCCGCGTCCGCGCTGCGTGTCTCGCCCCACTACTACAACACGGCGGACGAGATCGACAGCGCGGTCGCGGCGCTCGCGGAGGAGCTGGGAGCGCGAGCGCTCGCCAGACCCTGAAGCTAATGCTTGGCTCTAGGAGTCGCGTTTGAGCACCGGCTCCAGCACCTCCCACACCGTCTCGGCCATGCGGCGCTGGCCGTCGGCGGTCGGATGGATCATGTCCGCCTGGTTGAGCGAGGGTCTTCCCGCCACTCCCTCGAGCAGGAACGGCACCAGCGGCGACGTCGTTCTTCGTGGCCAGCTCGGTGTATACCCGTCCAAACCCTCGGGAATAGTTCGCACCCAGGTTGGGCGGCGCCCGCATCCCCACCAGCACGATCCTGGGCTTCGGCGTCTGCTGCCCGCCTGGTCGATGATCGCCTGGATGTTGGCGCGGAGCGAGTCGACCTCGAGGCCGCGAAGTCCGTCGTTCGCTCCGGTCTCGATCACCAGCACCGCCACGGGCAGTCGCAGCAGCCACTCGACTCTCCGGCGGGCGCCGGCCGATGTCTCACCGCTCACCCCGGCGTTCACCACCTCGAACCGCATCCCCTCGGCGTCGAGCTTTCGCTGGATCAGGGCCGGATAGGCCTGATCGGGATCCAGGCCGAGGCCCGCGGTGAGGCTGGTGCCGAGAAAGACGATCCGGCCGCCGGCGGCCGGCGCTCGGGGCGTGTCGTCGAGCGCGGGGGCCCGCTCATCCGCTCCGCATCCGCCGAGCGCCAATGCAACCAACAGACCACGCCATCCGTACCTTGATATCATTCAGACCATGCTCCGATGCGCATCGCTGACCAAGACCTACCGCTCCGCCGGCCGTGAGCTCACGGTGTTGAACGATATCACCTTCTCGGTGGAGCCGGGCGGCTTTGCGGCCATCGTCGGGCCTTCCGGCAGCGGCAAGACGACGCTGCTCGGGCTCCTCGCCGGACTCGATCGGCCCACGTCGGGCACCGTCCACCTCGACGGTCAGGAGCTCGGCGCGCTCGACGAGGACGCCCGAGCCCGGATGCGTGGCGAGAAGATCGGTTTCGTCTTCCAGTCCTTCCAGCTCATCCCCACGCTGACCGCGCGGGAGAACGTGCAGGTCCCGCTCGAGCTCCGAGGAGAGGAGGCCGACGGCCGCGCCGCCGACCTGCTGGCCCGGGTCGGACTGGGCGATCGCGGCCACCATTACCCGGCGCAGCTTTCGGGCGGCGAGCAGCAGCGGGTCGCGCTCGCCCGCGCCTTCAGCACCCGCCCCAAGGTGCTCTTCGCCGACGAGCCCACCGGAAATCTCGACGCGCGCACCGGCGCCGGGATCATCGATCTCATGGTGGAGCTGAACCGGGACCTCGGCACCACGCTCGTCCTGGTCACCCACGATCTCGATCTCGCCGCCCGCGCCCGGCGCACCATCCGGCTGGCCGACGGGCGGATCGCGTCCGACACCGCGGCGTGACCTCGCTCGGGTTCGTCCTCCGCATGGCGATCCGCGAAGTGCGTGCGTCGCCTCGCCGTCTCCTCCTCCTCACCACGTCCGTCGCGGTGGGCGTCGCCGCGCTGGTCGCGATCAACTCCTTCACCGCCAACCTGCGCGAATCGGTGAGCCGGCAGGCCCAGGCACTGCTCGGCGCCGATCTCTCGCTGGAGAGCCGGCAGCCGCTTCCGCCGAGCGTCGCAGCCTTGATCGATACCCTGGTCGGCCATGGCGCGGAGGAGGCGAGGCTCACCAACTTCTCCGCGATGGCCTACGTGCCCCGCACGGACGGCACGCGGCTGGTGCAGGTGGCGGCGATTCGAGGCGGCTATCCGTTCTACGGGCGGATCATCACCGACGCCCGACGCGGCCTGGTCCGGCCTCCAGAGTGGCCGCCACGTGGTGGTGGACCCCTCGCTGCTCACCGCGCTGCGAGCCCGCGTGGGAGACACGCTCGCTCTCGGCGAAGCGCGCTTCGTCATCAGCGGAGCGGTGGTGAGCGCGCCCGGCAACGTCGGCCTGCGCGCGGCGTTCGGGCCTCGCATCTTCATCCCCGCGCGATTCCTCGAGGAGACCAGGCTGCTCGGCTTCGGCGCCCGCGCCGAGTACGAGGCCTATCTGCGGCTGCCGGCCGGCGTCTCCGCCCAGGCGATCGCCAAAGAGCACCAGACTCGCCTGCGAGGTGAGCGAGTTCGGGTCCGGACCGTGGCCGACGACCGCGAGCGGCTCAACGAGACCCTGTCGCGCCTCACCGGCTATCTCGGCCTGGTGGCGCTGATCGCCCTGCTCCTGGGAGGGATCGGCGTGGCGAGCGCGGTCGTGGTGTTCATCCGGCAGCGGATGGAGACGATCGCCGTGCTTCGCTGTCTCGGGGCGACCGGGCGACGAGTCCTGGCGGTCTACGGTGTGGAAGCCGCCGGGATGGCGCTGGCCGGAGGCCTGGCGGGTGCGGCGGTCGGGGTCGGATTCCAGCAGGCGCTGCCGGGTCTGCTGGCCGACCTGCTACCGGTGGACGTCGAGACCTCGGTGTCCTGGTCCGCGATCGCGCTAGGCGTGGGGATGGGACTCTGGGTGGCGCTGGTGTTCGCCCTCTTCCCCCTCCTCTCGGTCCGCCGGGTGCCGCCGCTCGCGGCGCTGCGGCGCGACTACGAGGCCGAGCCCCGTCCGCGCGATCCCTGGCGCTGGGTGGTATTTGTGGCGCTCGCGGCGAGCACCGTCGCGCTCGCTGCGATCCAGGTCGGGAGCCTCCGCCAGGGGGCCATCTTCGCGGCCGGCGTGGGGGTAGCGTTGCTGGTCCTCTGGGCGGCGTCCTGGGCACTTGTCCGCGAGCGCGCGGCGCTGGCTCCCCCCCGGCTGGCCGTATCTCTGGCGGCAGGGCCTGTCCAATCTGCACCGCCCCTCGAACCAGACGGTAACCGTCGTGCTGGCGATCGGCTTCGGCGCATTTCTCCTGGGAACGCTCGTGCTGGTCCAGCTCAACCTGCTGCAGCAGCTCCGGCTCACCGGCGGGCCGGCCCGGCCCAACCTGGTGCTCTTCGACATCCAGCCGGACCAGCTCTCCGCGATTCAGCGCGAGCTGCGCGAGGCCGGACTCTCCGTCCGCCGCGCCGGTGCCCATCGTGCCGATGCGGATCGCCTCCGTGAAAGGGCGGCCGGTGCGGGGCATCCTCTCGGATACCAGCGAGACGGGTCCCGGTTCCGGCTCGTGGGCGTTCCGCCGGGAGTACCGCTCCACCTACCGGGACACGCTGGTGGCATCGGAGCGGCTGGCGGCGGGCAGATGGTGGGGGAACGAGAGAATCGGTCCCTGCCATCTCCCTCGAGTCCGGCCTGGCGCAGGAGCTGGGGGTGGGCCTGAGCGACGAGATCGTGTGGGATGTCCAGGGAATCCAGATACCGACCCGAGTCACCAGCCTCCGCGAGGTGGACTGGGCCCGGTTCGAGCCGAATTTCTTCGTCGTCTTCGAGCCCGGCTCGCTGGAGGGAGCGCCGCACACGCTGGTGACGCTCACCCGGATCGAGCGGCCGGAAGCGCGGGGCTCGTTCCAGCGCCGCCTCGCGGAGCGGCTCCCCAACGTCACCACGCTCGACCTGTCGGTGGTGCAGGAGGCGCTCGAGCGGCTGGTGGACCGAGTCGTGCTGGCGATCCGGTTCATGGCGGCGTTCACCCTGGTGACGGGTACCCTGGTCCTGATCGGCGCGCTCGCCACCAGCCGCTTTCAGCGGATCCGCGAGGGCGCGCTCCTCCGGACCCTGGGCGCCACTCGCTCGCAGCTCTTCCGCATCGTGCTCGCGGAGTACTTCGCCCTCGGCGCGATGGCGGCAGCGGTCGCCGCGGTGCTCTCGGCAGCGGCGGCGTGGGCCCTGGCCAAGTGGGTCTTCGAGGGACGCTTCTCGCCGCAGCCGATTTCCCTGGCGGCGCTGGTGTTCGGGGTCGTGGCGCTCACCGTCGTGGTGGGACTGGTCAACAGTCGAGAGGTGATCCGGCGGACACCGCTGGAGGTGCTGCGGGGGGAGTAGCAGGGGGCGGAACGGCGGAACGGCGGAACGGCGGAACGGCGGAACGAGGCGGAACGGCGGAACGGCGGAACGGCGGAACCGGACGCCGAGGGTAGCCGGTCATCCCGAGCGCAGCGAGGGATCTTCTCTGCGGTCATCGAAGTCCGGGTGAGTGGATCCAACGCCGCACTTCCGCCGTTCCGCCCTTCCGTCGTTCCGCCCTTCCGACCCGCCCCGCTATACTTCCCTCCCATGCTTCCTATCGACCTCACCGGCAAGCGCGCCCTCGTCGCGGGCGTGTCGGATGATGGCGGCTTCGGCTTCGCGATCGCCAAGTCGCTCGCCGAGGCCGGCGCCTCGATCTGCCTCGGCAGCTGGCCCCCCGCCCTCGGGCATCTTCACCAAGCTGCTCGAGCGCGGGAAGATCGAGGACTCGCTGAAGCTCTCGGACGGCGGAAAGCTGGAGTTCGAGCGGATCTATCCGCTCGATGCGGCGTGGGACACCCTGGCGGACGTCCCCCACGACGTCCGGGAGAACAAGCGCTACAAGGAGCAGGGCGACTTCACCATCGAGGGGCTGGCCACGCGGGTACGCGAGGACTTCGGCGAAGGCGGGTTGGACATCGTGGTGCACAGCCTGGCCAACGGCCCGGAGGTGAAGTCGCCGCTGGTGGACACGTCCCGCGCGGGCTACTCTGGCGGCGATCAGCGTGAGCGCGTACAGCAACATCGCGCTGGTGCGGAGCTTGTCGCCGCTGATGCGGCCGAACGGCGCGTTTCTCTCACTCACCTACCTGGCCGGCGAGCGCGTCATCCCAGGCTATGGCGGTGGGATGTCCTCGGCCAAGGCGGCGCTCGAGGCCGACACCCGGACCCTCGCCTTCGAGGCCGGACGACGCTGGGGAGTGCGGGTGAATGCGATCTCCGCCGGCCCCTGGGCCTCGCGGGCGGCGACGGCGATCGGCTTCATCCATACGATGATCGAGTACACCAGCGCCAACGCGCCACTGCCCCGCCCCATCCAGGCGACCGATGTGGGGCACACCGCCGCGTTCCTCTGCAGCCCCCTGGCGGCCGCGATCACCGGCAGCGTGGTCTACGTGGACAACGGGTACCACGCCATGGGAATGGCGGTGGCCCCTACAGAAAAGCGGGAACAGTGAAAGGTGAACAGTAAAAAGGGGAGTCAATCCCTTTCACTGTTCACCTTTCACTGTTCACGTTTGTTCCGGACGTCACCCCCCTCACCCTTCCCACCAGTTCCGCCAGACTGCTCAGCTCGAACGGCTTCTCCAGCACCGGTCGCGGGGTGCGGTTGAGGAACTCCCGCACCGGCTGAGAGGCCACGTCGCCGGTGGCGATGACCAGCCGCGAGAAGAGATCGGGCCGATGGGCGGCCAGCCAGTCATGCACCTCGAAACCCGACAGGACCGGCATCCGCAAATCGGTGATCACCAAGTCGTATCCATCCGCCGGCGTGGCATCCAGCATCCCCAGCGCGGCCGCGCCGTCCTCCGCCTCGTCCACCTCCCAACCGTTTCGCCGTAAGTAACGCCCCAGGGCGAGACGGATCGACCGCTCGTCGTCCACCACCAGGACTCGCGGCCGGACTTCGCCGTCCGGCTCCCGAGGTGGGGCCTCCGGTGACGGCACGAGCCGCCTGGGGTCCGCGGCCGGCATCGGAGCCGGCGGGATCCGCGCCACGAACCGAGCCCCTTTGCCGTTGCCGCCGGGCTCGACCCTGAGCGTCCCGCCCTGCCGCTGCACGATGCCGAGCGAGACCGCGAGACCCAGGCCGGTGCCCTGCCCCTCGCCTTTGGTGGTGAAGAACGGCTCGAAGATCCGCGGCAACACTTCCGCCGAAATCCCCGGCCCGCTGTCCTCCACCACGAACTGCCATCCGCCGTCCGCCGCAGTTCCCTCCACCCGCACGCGACCGTCGGCTCCGGCGGCGTGAATCGCATTGAGGATGAGGTTGGCCAGAACCTGCTCCAGACCCGAGGCGTCGGTCAGGATGCTCGGCATGTCGGGCGCGAGGCTCGCCTCCAGCCGCGTTCGGTGCTCGCGCAGCATCGCCTCGGCCGCGGCGCGGGCGCGTGCCAGCACCAGGGCGGCTTCCGCCCGCTCGGGCCGGCGCTCCTGACCTCGCGCGAACGACAGGAGATCGCGCACGATGGTCCGGCAGCGTCGGGCCTGATCCGAGATGGTCTCCAACGCCTCACGCTCGTGACCCGGCCGGGCGCCGTCGGCTTGCAGGTCCTCCGCCAGATGCAGGACGGCCGAGAGGGGGTTGTTGAGCTCGTGGGCGACCCCGGAGGCGACTCTGCCGATCGCGGACAGGCGCTCGTGCTGGAGCGCCTGGCTCTGGGCGCGCTGGAGCGCCTGGTACGCATTGCGGAGGTTGTCCTCGTCGGTGCGAACCCGGTCCGCCATGCGATCGAAGGCGTGGGCCAGCGCGGCCACCTCGTCGCCGAGGGAAAAGCCGACCCGCGCGACGTCCACCTCGCCTCGGGCCATCTGTGCCGCAGCTCCGCGCAAACGGTCGATCGGAAGCACGATGCTTCGGGCCAACCCCGCGGCCAGCAGCAGCCCGATCACCAGGGCCGCCAGCGCGACAGCGGCCGAGGTGCGCCCCTCGTCGGCCAGCTCGGTCGCGTAGTCCGTGAGCGGCGAGACCGCCACGAAGACCGCGCCGTCGCCGTCCGGCAGCACACCCGGCCGGTGGAGGAAGGCCACCACCTTGTGCTCTCCGTCGCGGCTCGCGAACCAGCCCCGGTCCCGCTGCTGGATCGCCGCGAAGTCGCTGCGTCCCTGACCGTACAGCACCGTCCCCGCGCCGTGGCCCGCGATGATGAAATTGTTCGAGCGCCGGACGATGAACCCGTAGGTGTTGGGCCCCAGCGGCGCGAGTGCGGCCTCGAGCCCGGCGTCGCTGGAGGCCGCCTGCACGGCGTCGGCCAGCGCATAGGCCCGCAGCTCTTCCCGATGGAGCTGGGTTTGGGTGAGCCCGTGGAGCACGATGGGGACCGCGACGCCCATGGTGAGCGCGACCGCGATCGAAAAGACCTTTCCGTAGAGGGATTCCACGACCCTCTCGTCCGGGTTTCCCGCCGGGAGCTGCCCCGGCAGGACGAGATCCTGGATCGCACGCTCCGCCATGAGGTAGGCGGCCACGGCGAAGAGCCCGCCGAGCGCGGGACCCTGGAGCATGATCTTGGCGACTTCCAGTGTCGGAAGGGAGGCGAAATGGTCCACCTGCAGCGCCCCGAGGGCATAGCCCAAGGTGCTGGTGCCGAGTACCAGCCAGAAGACCAGGAGGGGATATCGGGCGAGCCGGCGGCCGGTGCGGGGGTCGTCTTCCGGCAGCCGGCGGATGATCCGGCGAAGGTGAAGCCAGGGGATGAGGACGGCTCCGGTCCACCCGACGACCGGCACCTCCCAGGCGTAGCAGAACCTGATCCAGTCGAGCTGCTGCTCGTTGACCAGCCACCAAAGCCGAGAAAACTCGATGCCGACCACCCACCAGCAGAGCATGGAGGTGAGCCACAGTTGCACGGCGAGGCGTCCGGCGACCACGGTTGCCGGAGGCAAAGGGTCGTCGGGCCGCGTGAAGGCCCGCGGCAAGGTGGCGGTCAACAAGGTCGGGGTTGGGCTCGGAGCTTGGGCTGGGGGACCGTATAATACCTCCTTCACCGCCCATCCCGGTAGCTGGAGATCCGTCCCCACCAGAGAGCCCCATGTCCGAGGATCTGCTGTCGCGAGAGGAGGGCCCGGTCCACCGGTTGACGCTGAACCGACCGGCCCGGCGGAATGCCCTCACACCCGACCTCGCCAGCGAAATAGCGGGCGAGCTGGGCCTGATCGAGGAGCGCGGGGCCGCGCGGGTGGTCGTGCTGGGCGGCGCCGGCGGCCACTTCTGCGCCGGCCTCGATCTGCACTGGCTCCGCTCGCTTGGCTCGCTCCCGTCGACGGCGGAGCTTCAGCGCGGCCTCAGCGACTTCCAATCGGCCGTTCTCGCCATCGCGCGGTGTCCGCTGCCGGTCGTGGCCGAGATCCGGGGCACCGTCGCGGGGTTCGGCCTCGACCTCGCCCTCGCGTGCGACATGCGCCTGGCCGAAGCCGGGGCGACGTTCACGTCCGCCTTCGCCCGGATGGGGCTGGTACCCGACGGCGGCTCGACCTACACCCTGCCCCGGCTCCTGGGGCTGGGTCACACGCTGCGCTTCCTCATGGCCGGCGAGACGATGGGTGCCCCGCGCGCCTTCGCCCTCGGCCTGGTGGACGAAGTGCGGGACGAGCCCGAGTTCGACGCGGCGGTCGCCGCGGTCACGAAATCCATTGCTGGCGCGGCGGCCTCGAGCGTGCGGACGATCAAGCGCCTGGTCCGCGGGGAGGAGCTGGGCGCGCTGGAGCAGGCGCTCGCCGCCGAGGGGGCCGCGCAGATTCAGGCGCTGCAGAGCCCCGAGTTCCACCGCAGACTCGAAGCGTTCGTCTCCCGATGAGCGCGCCACGGATCTTTCCGCCCGATTTGCTGGCGGGGAAGGTGGCACTCATCACCGGCGGCGGCACCGGCATCGGGCTCGGCATCGCCTCGTGTCTCGCGCGCGCGGGGGCCACCGTCGCCATCGCGAGCCGGAAGCCGGAGCACCTCCTGGAGGCGGCAAACGCGCTCAGCGTGGACGGCGCCAAGGTGACGACCGTGGAGACCAACGTCCGCGAGCCCGAGGCGGTGGGCCGGATGGTGGAGCGAGTCGCCGGCGAGCACGGTCGGATCGACCTCCTGGTGAACAACGCGGCCGGCAACTTCTACGCGCCCTCGGCTACGCTGTCGCCCAACGCCTGGCGCGCGGTGGTGGAAACCGATCTCTACGGTACCTTCTACTGCTCACAGGCGGTGCACCCGGTCATGAAGGCACAGGGCGGCGGCCGCATCGTCTCCATCTCGATGACGCTGCACTACCGCGGCTGGCCGCTCATGGCGCACGCGACCGCGGCCAAGGCCGGAGTGGACGCGCTCACCCGGACGCTGGCGCTGGAGTGGGCGGGTGACAGGATCACGGTCAACGCCATCGCGCCGGGACCGATCCCGACCGAAGGCGTGAAGAAGGCATTCACGCCACCGGGGGGCGCGCCCGACGTGCCCGCCATGGATGAGTACGCCTCCCGGGCGATCCCACTGGGCCGTTGGGGGACGCCGGAGGACGTCGGGCACATGGTCGCGTTCCTCGCGAGCCCGGCGGGTGATTGGATCACCGGATCGATCTTCGTGGTGGACGGTGGGTCATGGCTCGCCGGCGACCGGCGCTGAGGAGGCTCCCATGTTTCTCGGACACTACGGCGTCGCCTTCGCGCTGAAGCGCGCCGAGCCGAAGCTGTCGCTGGGCACGCTCTTCCTGGCGGTTCAACTCGCGGACCTGCTCTGGGGCATCTTCCTGCTGCTGGGTTGGGAGCGGGTCCGAATCGACCCGGGCTTCACCGCAGTGACGCCGCTCCAGTTTCTCGAGTACCCGATCTCCCACAGCCTCGTCGGCATGTCGATCTGGGCGCTCATCGGCGCGGCGGCCTACTACTCCTGGCCCACCCGCGACACCAGCCGGCACTGGCAGGCTGCCGCGCTGGTGGGAGTGGCGATCCTCTCCCACTTCCTGCTCGACCTCGTGGTCCACGCGCCCGATCTGCCTGTCTGGGGCGAGGACTCCCGCAAACTCGGCCTCGGCCTCTGGAACAACCCGACGGCGACGCTGCTCCTCGAGCTGGGGACGCTCGCGGCCGGTGTGGCGGTCTATGTCGGCTTCCGCTCGCGCCGCCACCCCGTCCGGCCGGGTCGCCTCGCCGGCCTGCTGCTCGTGCTCGTGGGGATCTATCTCGTCAGCCTGTTCGGACCTCCTCCGCCGAGCGTCACGGCGATCGCGGTAGGGGACATCATAGGATTGCTGCTGCTCGCCGGGTTCGCGGCCTGGGCCGACCACCGCACCACTCCCGCGGAGCTCGCCGCGGCCGGGCTCGCGACGCGTTAGCCCATGGATCGACTGCTCTTCGCGCTGGGCGCGGCGTCGGCCCTGATCTCGGTCGGGGCGGGCGCGTTCGGCGCTCATGCGCTCAGGGCCCGGCTCTCGCCCGACATGCTCGCGGTGTTCGAGACCGGAGCGCGGTACCAGATGTATCACGCGCTGGGTCTCTTCGTCGCGGCGTGGGCCGTCATTCGCTGGCCGGGGCCGTGGGCGGCCCGAGCCGGATGGCTGTTCGTGGCGGGGACACTGCTCTTCTCCGGGAGCCTTTACACCCTGGCACTGTCCGGTGTGCGCTGGCTCGGCGCCGCGACCCCGTTCGGCGGTGTGGCCTTCCTCGCCGGCTGGGTTTGCCTGATCCTGGCGGTGCGCCGGTGAAGGCCACCGGCGTAGACGATGCCGTCGACCGTGGCCGTCACCAGTCCTGACCGGGACATCCTACGCTCGCCTCTCACTCACACCTCAACCTTTCTCACCGCCTCCCGCAGCACCGTGGTGACCCGGCCAGGTCACGCCTAGGGAACGCGAGCCGCCGACTTTGTGGTGCATCGAGCCTGTGCCGGTACACCCGCAAGGACTGGAGGAGTCGATGCGGCGCTCATCGGTTGCCCTGCTTGCGATCCTCGTTGTGCCTCACCTGGCCTCGGCTCAGAGTGGCTGGGCCGGGGCAGTCTCCGGCGGTACTGCTTTCATGGTGGACGTGGACGATCGCGACCCCGCGGGCTCTCTCTCGACCTCATTCAGCGTCCGCCGCCAAGGTTCGGGTTCCTTTTCATGGGGCCTGGAGGCGGGCTACCACCGATACCTCGCTCTCACGCAGGACTTGCCCATCGGACCTTCGCAACCATTCGCCAGCCGACTCGACGACAGCCGCGCTGCCTGGCGGGTCACTCCCATGGTCCGATGGCAGGCGAAGGGACGGACGGTTCGGCCGTATGGCACACTCGGGGCAGGATTGTTTCTCACCCGTGCGCATTACCTCCAGCAGGAGCGAGACCAGGATGGGGTACTGATGTACGACCAGCGCCTGAATTCGACCGACCTGCATGCGGGTCTGAGCCTCGGCGGCGGAATTGAGATCTTTCCAGGCCGCGGCCGGCTCGGCGCGGGGCTGGGATTGCGAATACACAACGCCATTGGTAGTGGCGCGGACGGGTTCCTGACGGCTGAGATCGGGATCGTGCGGCGCTAACGAGGATGCAGCACTTCCTCCCTTTTACTGTTCACCTTTCACTGTTTACGCTTTAGGGGCCTTGCCTCACCTGGCCACCTTCTCGACAATCCGGTAGAAGAACTCCACCCCGAACCGCAGATTCTCCACCGTCACCCGCTCGTCGTGCCCATGTACCGTGCGGGCGTCCTCCTCGCTCAGCCGGAACGGGCTCAACCCGTAGGCCCCGATCCCGATCGAGCGATAGTAGTAGCTGTCGGTAAACCCCGTCAGCATGGGCGTGGTGATGAGCGCGCCCGGCTCCATCCGCTCGACCGCCTCCCGGACCGCGTCGATCAGTGGGCCGCCCAGCGGTGAGGTCGTGGCCTGGCGCTCCGGGCGAAGCGGTGTGATCTCCACCGCCGAATCGGCGATGACCTGCCGTATCTCGCCGACCAAGTCGGCGGGCCGCTCACCGGGAAGCAGCCGCACGTCGAGCTCCGCGCTGGCTTCGTGCGGAATCACGTTGGTCTTATCGGATCCGCGCAGCACGGTGATGCTGATGGTATTCCGGAGAAGCGCGTTGTAGTACATGTTGGCGGTGAAGAAGCGGACCGCGGCCGGGTCCCGGAGCGCCGCCGCCGGGTCGGCGAACCAGCGCCGCCGGCGGGGATCGGTTTCCCGGGTCGCGAGCTCCTTGAAGTACCGCTCGGCGGGCGACGTCAGCTTGATCGGCGACTGATACCCCGCGATGCGACCGACCGCTCGAGAGATCCGCGCGGCCGCGTTGTCGGGCCGGGGAATGGACCCATGCCCCGGCGTGCCCCGCGCCGTGATCCTGAGCCAATAGGGCACCTTCTCCGTGGCCCCGACGCCGTAGTACTCGGTCCGGCCCTCCGGTCCCAGCCGGTTGTGCCCGCCCTCGTTCACCAGGAACTCGGCATCCCGCAGTAGCGCCTTCTTTTCCCGCGCGAACCATTCGGCACCCGAGGAATTGGTCTCCTCGTCGGCGTTGGCGACGAGGATGACGTCTCGGGAGAGCGGCACGCCTCGCCGCTTGAGGGCGATCATCGTCATCAGCTCGACGATCGCCATTCCCTTCATGTCCAGCGCGCCTCGCCCCCATACGGCGCCCATGCGCGTCTCCCCCGACCAGGGACTCACCTGCCAGGCCGAGTCGGTCGCCGGCACCACGTCGATGTGGCTCAGGAGAACGATCGGCCGCTTGGAGCCGTCGCCCGGAAGCCGGGCGTAGAGGTTGCCCCGTCCCGGCGAGGACTCGAAGATCTCCGCCCCGATCCCCTCCCGGGCCAGCACCTGCTGGAGCCACTTCGCGCCCGCGGTCTCGTTCCCCGGAGGATTGACGGTGCGAATCCGGATGTACTCCCCGAGCCGCTCCGCCGCCTCGAATCCCAGCGCGTCGAAGTCGGGGGTCGGAGACTGCTGTGCCGCGCAGATGGCGGGGATCGCGGCGAGAGCGAAGGCCATCATTGCTCGCCGGCAAGATCCAGCGCAGCGTCTCATGCCGTCTCCTTCGACCACTTGAAGAACAGCACTCCGATCGCCAGGAACATCCACAGGTTCCCCGGCACCCACATCAGCAGCCCGCCGAGCTGCTGGTCGTCCAGCGGCGAGAGGCCCCAGGTGCGCGGCGCGGCGGCATACCATGGATAGAGCACCTCGGCGGAGAGCGTGATCAGCGCGGCCACGATCTGCATCGGGATGCCTGCCAGAAAGAGGTAGAGCATGCCCGTCCCGTAGGGCAGCCGGGGAAGCTCCGGCACGGGGCTCATGACCGGCCACCACAGAATGGTGGCCGCCACGATGAACATCAGGTGGGTGGCGATGTGGACGTCGTGGTTCCGCATCATCAGCTCGTAGAACGGCGTCAGATGCCACACCGCGATCGTGAGCGTGTACAGCACGGCAGCGACCACGGGCTTGGTGAGGAGCCGGGCCGCGGTGCGCACGGCCGAGCGCCGGAGCAGCGGCCGGAGCAGCCATCCGGGAGTCCCCGCGATCAGGAGCGGCGGCAGGAGGAGGGTGAGCAGCAGGTGCTGCACCATGTGGGCGGAGAAGAGGTAGTAGTCGCTCAGGTCGTGCATGGGACCGTTGAGCGCGAACAGGAGGACCAGCAGGCCACCGCAGAACGAGGCCACCTGCCAGGCCGGCGGCGGCGGGCCCAGGTCGAGGCGCCGGCGCAGTGGCCCGATCCCCCAAAAGTACAAGGCACCGAGGAGCCCGGTGCCTAGGAGGACGCTGGGGTGCAGCGACCAGCCCCACTCGTACGGTCCCGTGGGTCGCGTCCGCTCGTCGAGGAGGAGCACGAGCGGCAACGGTAGGGACCTCAGCCCGATCGCGAGAACGCCCAGTGGTAGGCCATGAGAGCGATCATCGCCACGATCACCACGGCGGCGATGATCAGCGGAAAGACGAAGACGCCGCTGAAGAGCTTGCTGTCATTCTTGAGGTGCATGTAGTACATCGCCACCAGGGCGAACTTCACCGCCGAAAGCAGCAGCAGCAGCGGGATGAAGAACGGCTCGATGGCATGGCCCAGCCGGCCGGCATGCTCGCCGAAGGTGAGCTCGTAGAGGCCGACCTCGAGCGCGGTGAGCACGAACAGGACCAGCCCGATCTTGGCGTATGTCCCCGGGGTCGGGTGATCGTGCGCGGGCTCCTGCGCGGGTGCGTGGGCGGTCATCGGCCGGTCCTCACCTGATCAGATAGACGACGGGGAAGATCACGATCCACACCACGTCCACGAAGTGCCAGTAGAGCGCCGCCATCTCCAGGTTGAGCGACCGCTCGGGCGGCAGCTTCCGTCGCAGCGCGAGATAGAACATGGTGGCCAGCCAGATCACGCCGATCGTCACGTGGGTCCCGTGGAACCCCGTCAGCACGAAAAAGCTCGCCCCGAACATGTTGCGCTGGAGCGTCAATCCCTTGTGCACGAAGTGGGTGAACTCGTAGACCTGCATACCCACGAAGAACATGCCGCAGAGGAGCGTGGCGGCGAGCCAGCCCAGGAGCATCTTCCGGTTGCCCTTCTGGGCGCCGTAGAGCGCGAGCACCACGAAGAGCGAGCTGAAGAGCAGGAGCGCGGTGCCGACTGTCACCAGCGGAATCTCGATGATCGGCTCCATGATCTTGCCCGTCGCGGGGTCGGTCCACGGCTCGTGGGCGAACGGTCCCACCAGGCTCCTGCCCTTGTTCACCAGGTAGTTCGAGATCAGCGTGGCGAAGAACATGCATTCGGACCCGATGAAGGTCCAAATCGCCAGCTTGCGGCTGTCGAGCCCGGTCGTCGTGTCCAGGGCGTGCGCGTGATCCGACACTCAGTGACCTCCGTGCGACGGCGTGCGGAACTCCGAGTACCCCTTTTCGAACAGCCAGTTGTAGAGCCCGAAGAACAGCAGCGCTACCGCCACGACGATTCCCCAGGGCCCCCACTTGGGCGACATCATGATGGCCAGGAAGAGGGACGCGACACCGATCGCGGTGACCAGCGGCCAGTACGAGGGGTTGGGCAGGTGGATTCCGGCGCCGCTCCCGGCCCGAGGCTCCGGCATGGTTCCCCCCTGCTTCCGCTTCGACTCCCAGAATGGGTCTCGCCCGTCCACCGTCGGAAGGGTGTCGAAGTTCCACTCCGGCGGCGGGGACGGGATCGCCCACTCCAGCGTCGCGCCATTCCAGGGATCGGCCACGGCGTTCCGGGGCCTGCGTGAGGTTCTGATCACGTTGATCAGGAACACCAGGAACGCCAATCCCAGGATGAATGAGCCGGCGGTCTGGATCTGGTTCAGCGTCTCGAACCCCAGCTCTTTCGGATAGGTGTACGTCCGCCGGGGCATCCCGTTGAGCCCGACGATGTGCATCGGGAAGAAGGTCAGGTTGAAGCCGATCAGCATCAGCCAGAAGTGCAGCTTGCCCTGCCCCTCGTCGAGCATCCGGCCGAACATCTTGGGCCACCAGTAGTACGCGCCGGCGGTGAGCGCGAAGATGCTGCCGCCGAAGAGCACGTAGTGGAAGTGCGCCACGATGAAGTAGGTGTCGTTCTGCTGCAGGTCGGCCGGCGGCGACGAGTGCATCACGCCGGAGAGCCCGCCGATGATGAACATGGCGATGAACCCCACCGCGAAATACATCGGCGTCTTGAACTGGAGTGACCCGTGCCACATCGTGCCCATCCAGTTGAAGATCTTCACCCCGGTCGGGATGGCGATCAACATGGTGGACAGCGCGAAGAAGGTGTCGGCGATCGGGCCCATCCCGGTGGTGAACATGTGGTGACTCCACACGCCGAACCCGAGGAACGCGATGAACACGCCGGAGAAGACCATCGCCGCATAGCCGAAGAGCGGCTTCCGAGAGAAGACCGGCAACACCTCGGAGACGATGCCGAAGGCCGGCAGGATCAGGATGTAGACCTCGGGATGACCGAAGATCCAGAAGAAGTGCTGCCACAGCAGCGGATCGCCCCCGCCCGCCGGAATGAAGAAGTGGGTGCCCCAGAACCGGTCGAACATGAGCAGAATCAGGGCGACCGCGATCACCGGGAACGCCAGCAGCAGCAGGACCTGGGTGATGAAGCTCATCCAGACGAACATCGGCATCCGCATCATCGTCATCCCGCGTGCCCGCATGTTGACGATGGTCACGAAGAAGTTGACCGCCGCCGCCAGGGAGGCGACGCCCAGGATCTGGAGCCCCATGTTCCAGAAGTCGGCGTTGGGGCCGGGCGAGAACTGACGCGAGGTCAGGTTGGCGTAGCCGTACCACCCGGTGTCCGGCGCGGCGCCGAAGAGGAAGCCGGCGTTGAGGTACAGACCGCCCAGCAGAAAGACCCAGTAGCTGAAGGCGTTGAGCCGGGGGAACGCCACGTCTCTCGCCCCGATCAGGAGCGGGATGAGGTAGTTGAAGAACATCGAGCTCAGCGGCATGATCGCGAGGAAGATCATGGTCGTGCCGTGCATCGTGAACAGCTGGTTATACGTGTCCGCATCGATGAAGGTGTTGTCCGCGCGGGACAGCTGAATCCGGATGATCAGCGCCTCGACGCCGCCCAGCAGGAAGAAGAAGAACGCGGTGGCGCCGTAGAGGATCCCGATCCGCTTGTGATCCACGGTCGTGAGCCAGCTCCACAGGCCGGTCTTCTCGCCGTGGGCCGCCGCGTGCGCGTGAGGTTGGTCTAGGGCAGTCGTTGCCATGTCCGAATCCGGTTATTTGTGTGCGCGGAGGTAGGCCCTGAGTGCCCGGGCCTCGTCCTCCGTGACGCCGAGGTTCGGCATCAGGACGCCCTTCTTCACCGTCTGGGGATTTCGGATCCAGCGTTCCAGGTTCTGGTCCGTGTTCTCCAACCAGCCGGCGGCGATGTGCGACCGGGCTCCCACATTGGCCAGGTTGGGCCCGATGAGCCCTTTCGGCGCTTTCACCGCCTGGAGCGAGTGGCAGCCCATGCACCCCTTGGTCATGAACAGCTTCTCGCCCTTGGCGTACTCGGGACCCTGGGGCGCCCCGGCGGCCGAAGCCCCTGCGCTGGCCGTTTTCAGCGAGTCGCCGGCCGGCGCGGCGGCCGGTGCCGGCGGCGCCTTGGGCCCCAGCGACTGCATGTGGCCGATCCACGAGTCGAAATCGGCGGGGGACACCGACCGGACGTGGAACGCCATCCGGGCATGCTGGATCCCGCAGTATTCCGCGCATTGCCCGGGGAAGAGTCCGGTGCTGTCGGCCTTCCACCACAGCCGGGTTTCCCGGCCGGGAAACACGTCGCGTTTCCCCGAGAACCGCGGCGGCCAGAAGCTGTGGACGACGTCGCCGGAGTTGATCAGCAGCTCCACCGTGCGTCCGGCCGGGATGTACATCTCGTTCGCGGTGGTGACGCCGGCCTCGGGATAGTGGAACTCCCACCACCATTGGTGGCCGATCACCTCGATCTTCATCGCGCCGGGCGGCGTGCGGTTGGTCTCGAAGATCCCCTTCACCGTGGGCACCGCGATCGCGGCCAGAATCAGGGCCGGGATCAGGGTCCAGATGATCTCGATGGTCGTGTTGCCGTGAATCTGGCTGGGCTCGGGATCCTCGGGGCGGCCGCGGAAGCGGAAGATGGAGTAGAGGAGGGCCCCCTCCACCAGGATGAAGACGCCGAGGGCCCAGTAGAAGGTCTGGTCCTGTACCTGGTCGCCGATCCGGGCGAAATCGGAGAGCGGCAGCAAGGCCGTCTGCGGGTATCGCTCCGGGCTACACCCCGCGAGGGCGAGCGCCAGCACGCAGAGTGAGGGCAGCGCGCCGGCTTGGCGCCGGGCGGCAGCGGTCCTAAGGTGCATTACTTACGCGTCCTGTGAGCAAGGATCCACGCAAACCAGGGAGTGAAGGCCGCAGATTATCAGTTTCATCGGCATAGGTCAAGGAAACCCTTGCCGAATGGTCCCTTATCTCATGGGGTCGCCATCGCCCCCTCCACCTCCTCCACGGTCCGGGGAACTCCCGAGGACAGGACTTCGGCGCCGCTCGGGGTCACCAGGATGTCGTCCTCGATCCGGATGCCGAGGCTTTCGGCTGGTATGTAGATCCCCGGCTCGATGGTGAAAACCATCCCTGGCTCCAGCCGCCGGGCAAAGCTCCCAACGTCGTGGACGTCCATTCCCAGCCAATGGGACAGGCCGTGCACGAAGTACCGCTCGCACCCCGACTCCCCACAGAGCCTCCCCGAGTGACGCCGCATGAAGTCTCGAGCCACGCGGTTGAGGGTGGCGAGATCGGTGCCCGGACGGACCGAATCCACGGCCGCCTGCTGGGCGCCGAGCACCAGCTCGTAGAGTTGGCGCTGCCGGTGATCGAACCGCCCCGAGATCGGGAAGGTCCGGGTGATGTCGGCCGAGTAATACCCATGCTCCGCGCCAACGTCCATCACCACCAGCTCGCCCGGGCGGGTCTGCCGCCGATTCTCGTCATAGTGCAGGGTGGTGCTATTGGGCCCCGATCCCACGATGGAGGGGAACCCCAGCCGCTCCGCCCCGCGCCGCCGGAACCCGTACTCCACCCGCGCCTCGAGCTCGTACTCGTACATGCCGGGGCGGGCCTCCCGCATGGTCTCCCGGAGCGCTTCCCCCGTGACGGCGATGGCGCGGCGGAGCCGCCGGATCTCATCCTGGTCCTTGATCTGCCGGAGCGAGGCGAGCTCCGCTTCCAGGTCCCGGACCGGGACAGGGCCCTTCCCTCCCCCCTCGCGATAGGCGAGCCGCCGAATGAACGGTGATATCGGCTGCCGGGTGCCCCGCTTCACGAAGAGCGCGCCGGCCCTCGCCGCCGACCCCTTTCCCATGACCGCCCGCTCGATCTGCGATTCGGCTTCGGCCGCGGGGCACAAGTCGTCGATGCCGCTGAGCCGGCTCGCCTCGGGTCCGGGGCCCAGGGCTGGGCCGCTCCACAGCTCGGAGCCGGGCTCCCGCTCCGGCAGGTAGAGCAGCACCGAATCGGGAGCGTTCTTCCGGCCGATCAGGACCAGCCACCCGCCCGGCGCTTCCAGACCGGTCAGGTAGAAGAAGTCGCTGTCCTCCCGGTAGTCGCTGTCCTGGGGGTAGTCGCGCTCGAGACTCCGGGGGGTGGCGGACTGGACGACCGCGATACCGGTCCCCATCCGGTCGATCAGGGCCGCCCTGCGGGCGGCCAGTCGCTCCACCGGTACCGGGCCGGCGGGGGAGCCGGATTGGGCGGGTGAGGCGGTGGGCAGCAGGACCAGACAGCAGGCGAGTGTCTTCACCGTATGACGCTGTCGAACGCCACCGCCCCATCGACCGGATAGCTGAAGTGCCACCATTCCTTCTCGAAGTTCTGGAATCCCTCCGACTCCATCGCCCGCAGCAGGATCTGGCGGTACCGCCGCACCCGCCCCTCGGCGTTGGCCGTGTGCGCCTCGGGAGCGAAGGTGTCGAACGGCGTCCCCATCGGTACCTCGGTTCCGGTCACCAGATCGATCATCGTCAGATCCACCGCCACGCCGAGATTGTGCCGGCTCCGGCGGGCGATATATCCGCTGTCCACCAGCTCCCGCCGTCCGCTGCCCTCGGCCCACTCCACCATCGCGAGCGTCGCGCGGACCGGGCGATAGCCGTCGAAGACCCGAAGACCGAGCCCTCCGGACCTGAGCCTCGCCTGCACCCGACCCAGCGCGGCGGCCGCCTCACGGCGGAGCAGGGCCCGCGGAGCCTCGTATCCCGGCAACCGCTCACCGGTGAAGTTGTTGCGCGTGGCGTAGCGCAGGTCCACCTGGATGGTGCTGTCCACCGACCGCACGTCCACCAGAAGGCTCTCGGCCGCGGCATCGGAGGCGGTGGGATGGGGTGGGGCTTCGGGGGAGGTGACGGCGGCGGGCCGCCCTCCGCAAGCCAGGACCAGGAGGGCCGTGGCGGCAAGCCGGGCCCCGAAAGAGGTATGCATCGTTCCAAGATACATCGTCCCCGGTATCCGGCCGCTAAACCACTTACAAATCATGCACTTCTGCAGTTTGGATCTTCCGCGCGGCTGGACTGAGGGTATCTTTCACCATCGTCAGGCGCTTCTACCTATTCTGGTTTCCTATGATCCAAGAGATGCGGGAGAAGCTGAGCCGAGAAGTCGACCAGCTCAGCCACGAACTCAACGTGCTTCTTCCCCAGGCGATCGCGCAGGCGGTCGAGCTGGGCGATCTGCGCGAGAACTCCGAATACAAGGCCGCCCTCGAGCGCCAGCAGTTCGTCCAGGCCCGCCTGGGACAGCTGCACCAGCGGTTGAGCCAGCTGGGCCAGCTCGCCAACCACGAGGCGCCGACCGATCGCGTGGGGCTCGGATCGAAGGTGACGGTGCTCGACCTCGAGACCAGCGAGACCGACACTTATATCGTCGTGCTGGCCGAGATGATGGACATCGACGCGGGTCACATCTCGCTCGCCTCTCCGCTGGGCCGCGCCCTGTCCGACGGCCGGGTGGGCGACGAGCTGAGCCTCCGCCTTCCTACCGCCACCCGCCGGCTCCGGATCACGGACTTGGTGACGGTGCATCAAACTGAAGGAAATGGAAAGAGAAGCGGGAACCGTAAACAGTGAACAGTGAACGGGGTTTCCACCCTGTTCACTGTTCACTGTTTACCGTTTCCGCATTATCCCTATGGACTTCCCCAAGAAACAGCTCCTGGTGGTTGGCGACCGGGTCCTGATCGCCGCCGAGGATGGCGACGAGAGGACTCGCGTCGGCCTCTACCTTCCCGCCACCGCGATCGATTCGCAGCAGGTGCAGACCGGGCTCATCGTCGCGACCGGTCCAGGCGATCCGGTCGCGGACATCAGCAGTCTCGACGACGAGCCGTGGAAGGTCGATCGCCGGGAGGGCAAGAGCCGCGGGATGCAGGCGCGGATCGGCGATCACGCGATCTTCTTCCGCAAGGCCGCCGTGGAAATCTCGTTCGAGGAGAAGAAATACCTCGTCGTGCCCCAGGCGGCGATCCTCGTGCTGATCCGGGACGACCTGCCCGTCTGAGGTCCCCACCGGGACCGCCCACCGTGTGTTACGATCTGACAGTCGCGAGTCCGCTCACCCTGAGCGAGGTGCGATCCATGCTGCCGCGGGGGATCGCCGCCGATGCGCTGCCCGTGTCGGAGCTGTTACGGCTCCGCTCGATGCTTCCTGCCGCCCAGACTGCCGCGCGCCTGCTGGTGGGGGGATGTTCCTGTGATCTGGTCCGGCCCCGGCTCCCCGACTCGCGGGAGGATGAGCGCCATCTGCGGCGCCGCTACTCGACCCTCGGACTACCGCGCGACAGGATCATCCGCGAGCTCGAGCTTCACCGCCGCATCCCTTCACCACCCGAGCCCCGGGTCGGGTGGCGCGTGGCACTCGCTGGGTTCGTCGCCGAGCACGCGCGGAACGCGGGACCTACGCTCTACCAGCTCGTCTTCCAGCCCGAGGGACCGGACGCCGGCACCGGGCAGCCGCTCACTCGCACCGTGGCCGAGATTCGGGCCGACCCCGACGGCTGGCTCCAGGAAGGATCCGGGGTGCTGGTCGTCCGTTGATGCTGGACGTCCCCCGAAGCGATCCCTATACTCCAGCCCTTCCCATAAAGGACGCCTCGATGCGACGCGCCATTTCCTCCCGGACCCAGCTCTGTCTTCTCGCCGCTCTCATGCTCGCCTGTGGCGGCGGGGCCAAGGACGAGTCCCGTGACGAGGCAGTCGCGGACGCCACGGAGGACGCGCCCGCTCCCGCGCCCGACGCGGCCGGCCAGTCCGGCAGCGATAATTCCGCGCCGGTTTCGGTGGAGGACATCGAGCGCTGGAAGAAAGGAATGGCAGCCGAGCTGGCCGCCGTTCAGGCGGCGGGCGCGCAGCTGCAGAGCGCGAAGACCAGCGAGGACACGCTGTCGGCGATGATGGGAGTGCAGGAGATGACCACGACCCCGGCCGGGGCCCGGGCCGCCGGCCCGGCTGACGAGCGCTACAATGTGATACGCAGCGAACTATCTGTGGCGGTGGGCTACCTGACGCCGCACCTGGGCGGGATCGACACCACCATGCTCTCCCCCGCCCAGCGTGAGGAAATGCGGCAGATGAACGCCTCTCAGCTCAAGCAGATGGAGGGACGGGTGCCCGCCGAGGTGGTGGAGGCGCTGAGGCCGAACGCCGAGGCGCTGCGGAAGAAGGACCTCGAGCTTACCGGGGCCCGGTTGAAGGGCGCCGGCATGTGAGTCGGGTCCGTCCGCCGACCACCGTCGCGCAAGCGAATCAGGAGGGGTGGTTCACCGGGGCGGGTGGTCTCTCACTGTTTCGCCGGACGTGGCGTCCGGCCGGCCCCGCCAGGGCCGTGCTGATCAACGTTCACGGCCTGGGCGATCACTCCGGCCTCTACCCCACGCTGGTCGATCATTTCACCACCCGCGGCTTCGCCGTGCACGCCCCCGATTTGCGGGGCAACGGCCGATCCGCTGGCCAGCGCGGCTACGTCGAGCGCTGGGATGAGTATCGGGAGGACCTCGAGCGCCTCGTGGCGGTGGTGCGCCAGGAGGAGCTCGATCTACCGCTGTTCCTGCTGGGCAACAGTCTCGGCGGACTCATCGTGCTCGATTACGCCCTGCACGACCCCACTGGGATCCGGGGCGTCATCGCCGCCTCCCCGCCGCTCGGCCGGCTCGCCGTCCCGGCCCCGCTCCTGGCCCTGGGGCGGATGCTCTCGCGCGTCTGGCCCCGGTTCTCCGTCCGCACCGGCTTGGATCTCTCCGGACTGGCCCGGGATCCCGTCGTCGTCGAAACCGTCCTGGCCGATCCGCTCTTCCATCGAGTGGGTACGGCGCGCCTGTCCACCGAAGTGACCGCGACGATCGCGCGGGTCCAGGCGGCGGCGCCGCGCTTTCCCCTGCCGCTGCTCATCCTGCACGGCTCGGCCGATCGGATGGCGCCCCCCGACGGGAGTCGCGCTTTCGTCGCCCAAGTCGGCCACCCCGACCGGGAGCTGCGGGAGTATGATGGGGGCTTTCACGTTCTCTTCGCGGATCTGGACCGCGAGCGCGTGCTGACGGACGTCGAGCGATGGATCGTGGCCCACCTCTGACCCTGCTCGTCCGCGCGCTCCGGCGGCGCTGCCCGCACTGTGGCGGAGGACCCATCTTCGTGAGCTGGGCGCGGCTGGTGCCCAACTGCCCGGTGTGCGGGCTGGGACTGGAGCGGGGCGAGCAGGGCTACTGGCTCGGCGCCTACTTCTTCAATCTGATGGCGGTGGAGTCTCTGTTCGGCGTCTGGGTGCTGGGAGTGCTCTGGTGGACCTGGCCGTCTCCGCCCTGGACCTTCTTCCAGATCGGCACGGTGGTGCTGATGGCGGTCTCGCCGTTCGCGTTCTTCCCGTTCTCCAAGACGCTCTTCCTCGCGTTCGATCTCTGGGTGCGTCCCCCGACGGAGGAAGACTTCGCCGTGCCGCACGAAGTGGCGCGCCGGCACCGGCCCGCGTAGCTTCTCGCCACCTCTCTCCCCTCTTCCGGCCACATGTGGATTCTTCTGGCTCTTGCCGCCGGCGCGCTGATCGTCCTGGTCGTCGCCAACCTCTCGTCCAGCGCCAAGAAGATCGAGCACGAGATCGAGCACCTCTACCGGGCCGGCGATCCGCAGTTCGTCCGCTCGATGGGATCGCTGCTCGGCCCCGGCGATCGTGCCGGGAAACGCGGTGCGCGCCCTCTGCAACGGCGACGAGATCTTCCCCGCCATGCTCGACGCGATCCGCGGGCGCGACGCGCACGATCAGCTTCGAGACCTTCATCTACTGGTCGGGCGACGATCGGCCGCGAGTTCGCCGACGCGCTGGGCGAGCGCGCCCGGGCCGGGGTGAAGGTCCACGTCCTGCTGGACTGGGTCGGCTCGGGCAAGATGGACGCCGTCGATGCAGCGAGGCGATGAAGCGAGGCCGGCGTCGAGGTGGTGAAGTACCATCCGCTGCGGTGGTACAGCCTCGGGCGGCTCAACAACCGGACCCACCGCAAGCTGCTGGTCGTGGACGGGCGGGTCGGCTTCACCGGCGGCGTGGGCATCGCCGACAACTGGCTCGGGCAACGCCCAGGACCCCGACCACTGGCGCGACTCGCACTTCCGGCTGGAGGGCCCGGCGGTCGCCCAGATGCAGGCAGCCTTCATGGACAACTGGATGGAGACCTGCGCGCAGGTCCTGCACGGCGAGGAGTACTTCCCCGAGCTCGCAGCCGGCCGGGACGCACGCCGCCCAGCTCTTCAAGAGCTCGGCCGACGACGGCGAGCGAGAGCGTGCGGCTCATGTACCTGCTCTCGATCAGCTCGGCGGCGAAGAGCGTGCGGATCGCCAACGCCTACTTCGTGCCCGACTCGCTCGCCGTCGCGACCCTGGTGGCCGCCCGGCGGCGCGGGGTGAAGGTGGAGATCATCGTGCCCGGCCACCACATCGACTCGAAGCTGGTCCGCCGCGCGTCGCGCTCGCTCTGGGGGCCGCTCCTCGAGGCCGGAGTCGCGATCTACGAGTACCAGCCCACCATGTTCCACTGAAGGTCATGGTCGTCGACGAAGTCTGGACCTCGGTGGGCTCCACCAACTTCGACAACCGCTCCTTCCGGCTGAACGACGAGGCGAACCTCAACATTCTCGACGCCGGCTTCGCGGAGGCTCAGGCGAAGGTATTCGAGGAGGACAAGGCCAAGTCGCGCCAGGTCACCCTGGAGGAGTGGCGCCGGCGTCCGTGGCGCGAGCGCGTGATCGAGCGCCTGGCGGGGCTCCTGCGCCTGCAGCTCTGAGCATCGCTCCTCAGCGCCGGGCGCTCACCGCTCAACGTTCGGCCCCCGTACCTCGGCGATGCGAGCCTTCACCAGTCGTCGCACCAGAGCCGATGGTGGCGGCTTGTCACGGGGGAATCGAATCGTTCCCTTCGAGGTCTTGTATCCCTTGAGCTCGGCCGCATAGGCGCGCCTGACCGCCGCGCTCATCGGGTAGATGCTGTCGTGGTCTTTCCAGGCGGCGTACCACACCAGCGTTTGTCCATCGAGCTTGAAGGCGGGAATGCCGTAGCTGAATCCATCGACGGCTCCGGGGGCCGCCGCGCGAATCGCTTCACGCAGTTTCTTGAGGCCCTTCCGAGCATCGGGCGGCAACGACGCCAGGTAGGCTCGCACCTGCGAGCCGGCCCGCTTGGCGTTTTCCGCGGTCATGTCGTTCCTCCTGTTTCTTCGGTCGACAACGCTAGTCATCGGCCGCGACGCCCGCTGGCCGGTTTCGGACCCCCAATCGCCGTCGACGCGGCCCGCTGGAGGAGCACGTCCCGCTCCCGCGCGTTTCGGGTGAGCGACGCCGCCCGCTCGAACTCCACCCGGGCCTCGTCGAGCGCGGCCCAGCTTGTCGAGCAGGTCGCCCCGCACCGCCGGCAGCAGGTGGTACGCCTTGAGCAATGGCTCCGAGGCCAGCGCATCCACCAGCTCGAGGCCCGCCGCCGGACCGAACGCCATCGAGACGGCGACCGCACGATTCAGCTCCACGACGGGGGACGGCACGATCCCGGCGAGCGTCTCGTACAGCGCCGCGATACGCGGCCAGTCCGTCTCCTCCGGAGTGCGCGCACGGGCGTGGCACGCGGCGATCGCCGCCTGGAGCGCGTACGGGCCGGAGGCGCCGCCGAGCTCCTCGGCCCGTTGCAGCGCCGCCAGGCCGCGCCGGATGAGGAGCTGATCCCAACGCGCGCGGTTCTGGTCCAGCAGCAGGATCGGCTCACCCGAAGGCCCCACCCGCGCCTTCGACGCGCGAGGCCTGGATCTCCATCAGCGCGACGAGCCCGTGAACCTCCGGCTCCCGCGGAGCGAGCCCGGCCAGGATGCGGCCGAGGCGGACCGCGTCGTCGCAGAGCGCGGGACGCATCCAGTCGTCCCCCGCGGTCGCCGAGTAGCCCTCGTTGAACACGAGGTAGAGGACCTCGAGCACCGACGACAGGCGGGCGGCGAGGTCGGCCCCGCGGGGTACCTCGAAGGGCACCTTCGCCTCGGCAAGGGTCCGCTTGGCCCGCACGATCCGCTGGGCGATGGTCGCCGTCGGGACGAGGAAGGCCCGCGCGATCTCCTCGGTGGTCAGGCCGCCGACCAGCCGGAGCGTGAGCGCGACGCGCGCCTCGGTGGAGAGCACCGGATGGCAGGCGGTGAACATGAGACCGAGGAGGTCGTCGCCGACGTGGTCGTCGATGGCGGCGTCGAGATCGGGCACGGCCATCTCCTGCTGGGCC
This sequence comes from uncultured Gemmatimonadales bacterium, assembly GCA_963844445.1. Lineage (GTDB taxonomy): Bacteria > Gemmatimonadota > Gemmatimonadetes > Gemmatimonadales > GWC2-71-9 > CAVVWJ01. Next base: position 1,091,907 of record CAWJOB010000001.1, on the reverse strand, counting down.
TCGAGCTCGTGGCCCAGCTGCTCGTGCTTGCGATCGAGCAGCGTTCTCCGGCGCAGCAGGTCGATGGCGCGATGCTTCGCGGTGGCCATCAGCCAGGCGCCGGGGTTGTCCGGGACGCCCGACACCGGCCACCGCTCCAGCGCGGCGACGAGCGCGTCCTGCGCCAGATCCTCGGCCACGCCGACGTCGCCCACCATCCGCGCGAGACTCGCGATCAGCCTGGCGGATTCGATTCGCCAGACCGCGTCGATCGCACGATGGGTGTCGGGAGCCGTCACGGCTCCCAATCACGCCATCTTCAGCCCTCGGTGCAAGCCTGCCTGAACCGAGGCCGAAAAGCGACGGTACTACCGCGTGGCGCCCACCTCCGCCCGCCGGCGCTTCTCGTCCGCTCCGGTCCCAGCAGCAGGTGCGGCCTCGAAGGCAGGCTCCCCGTGCATCAAGCGAACTTCGCTCGCACCCCCGCCCACCACCTCGAGGAAGCGCTTGGTCAGCTCGATCGCGTGTTCCTTCGACTTCGCCTCGATGATCGCATAGCCGGCGATCAGCTCCTTCGTCTCGGCGAACGGTCCATCCACGACGGTGAACTTTCCATCGGAGTACGTGACCCGGGCGCCTTTCGAGCTGGGCTGAAGCCCGTCGGTCGCGATCAGCGTGCCGGCCCGCGCCATCTCCTCGATCAAGCGGCCCATGTTGGCCATCTCCTCCTGGGTGGGAGGAGCGTCCGACTCCTTGCCGGGCTTATAGAGTGTCATAAAACGCATCGGTGGTTCTCCATTGGATTTGGATTACTTCGTGGTCGTGAGTCGACGTCACCTACCGCTTCCCAGCGGTCTGCGCGCGGAGCAGCTCCTCTTGCTTCCTGAGCTCGGGCGTCAGCGCCTCGCCGAAGTCTTCCGCCTCGAACACCTGGCGGATCTCGATCTCCGACTCCTCGCCCGTGGGGTTGGGCACCCGCTTCACCCACTCGATCGCCTCGGCCTTCGACTTCACGTCGATCAGCCAGAAGCCGGCGATCAGCTCCTTCACCTCGGCGAAGGGCCCGTCGACCACGGTCCGCTTCGTTCCGGAGAACTTGACCCGCGCGCCCTTGGAGCTCGGCTGGAGTCCCTCGCCCGCCAGCAGCACGCCCGCCTTCGCCAGCTCCTCGTTGAACTTGCCCATATCGGTCAGCAGCTGCTGCGAGGGGAGGACTCCCGCCTCGGTGTCTTTGTCGGCCTTCACCAGGATCATGAATCGCATTGTCGCCTGCTCCTTCGGTATTGGTTTCGGAGCCCGTCCTCCGGACGATTTCGGCCGGCAGCATCTGGGCTCTTACATACACGTCGAATCAGCCTCCATAAAATCGACACGGTTGCCGTCATCTTCCAGGCTGGGCCGGTAATCCGGACGCTAAGTGCTTGAAGGGGAGGAAGTTCTGACGGCGCCCGATATCCAGCCGCCACTTCGAGAGCAAGGAGCGGAGTGCTGGGCGCCGAACAGTCGGCTAGACTGGCCCCTTGGGGAATAAGGTCTGGGCACCTCGAGGACTGGGACTGAGGACTGGGACTATGGATAGACAACAGGTTCCACGGCGGCAGCACAACGGTGGTTGGGATTCAACGAGTCCTACGCCGATCTCTCCGAGGAGCGGCTCCTGGAGCCCGGCGTTCAAGGAAGGTGGTCGGTGCGAGACATTCTGGCGCACGTGACCGCGTGGGAGGAGGAGGCGCTCACCCACCTGCCGCTCATTCTGGAGGGCGGCAGACCGCCGCGGTACTCCACCACTTACGGCGGGATCGACGCCTTCAACGCAATGATGACGGAACGGAAGCGAGATCTCTCGCTCGCCGAGGTCCGGCGACAGCTGGACGCGGTCCACCGCCGGCTCGTCGAGTACATCCGTGGTGTTCCTGAGGAGCAGTTTACCGTGGAGACGCGTTTCCGCCGCCGCCTGCGGCTCGACACGTATGGTCACTACCCGAAGCACACCCGGGCGATACTGGCATGGCGGGAGCGGTACCGCTTGACGGGATAAGAGACAAGGGGGGGTCTTGCTGTTCATCCGTCACTTCGGCCCTCAAGGACCTTGGTGCTCACCGGGCCGTCGAGACTTCTGCGATCCGGTAGCGGAGCCAGAGAACGTCGCCCGTGCGCTGCTCGACCGATTCGAGAACAAGGCGCCGAGGCATCGGCGTACCGTTCTCAAGATCGAACAGCGCCGGCCTGCCCGCGCGGCCGTCCGCCACCGGGACAACCAGGAGACTCACCTCGTCGATCAGCCCTGCTGCGAGCATGGCGCCGTTGATCCGGCCGCCGCCCTCAAGCATCAGCGTCCGCACACCGAAGCGCGCGCCAATCTTTTCGAGCGCCAGGGCGAAGTCCAGGTTCCTTGCTCCGGCTAGGAGGTACGACACACCTCGGTCACGCAGAAACGCGAGGTAATCGTCTGACACGCGCTCCGAGAGGAGGGCGACGACGTGATCGCCGCTAATGTCGTTGGTCTCCCAAGCCAGCCGGCCGCTTGGGTCAACGGCAAAGGCGAACGAGTCGAAGTCGCCGCTCGCGCGGAAATCGTCGCGCGGCCTGCCCTCGGGGTGCTCCCGCGCGACCTCGGCCGCTGGGCGCACGCGGCCCGCGAACGGCTCCATCGTCACCCGCCCGCAGAGCCAGCCGTCGGGCTCATACCCTGCGTGCACCTGCTCGTAGTGCTGCCGCTCCTCGGCAGAGAGGGGCCAACCATCGACGACGATGCGCCCGTCCACCGAGGCAAGCATGTGGCAGATGACGCGCGGCCTCATTCAACCTCCTCCCACTCGATGGCTTCGATAATCACGTTCAGCGACTTGGGGCTCGCGAAGGTCGCAACCCCGGTGTCCACCCGGCCCAGCCGCACGAGGCCCTTCGCGTAGCTGCCGTCCCGGTAGAAGAGTGTCAGGTTACCCCAGGGGGCGTAATAGGCGATGTCCCCCGCCGTCCCCGCTGTGCCAGGGGGCGTTCCCGCCGTGGAGAGCCGCCTCGGCAGGTCGCTGATTTTCTCCGTTCCCGCATAGTCTTCGAGGGTCAGCGCCAGCGGAAGGAGCGAGGCGAAGTCTCGGGACGTCTCGTTGTCGTCCAGAGTAGCCATGATCACCGTGCCTTCGACGTCCATGTGGATCTTCATAGTCTTTACCCGTTGATCGGTTATCGCTCGCGCCGTTTCCTGACTGGCGACTTCGGTTGCCTTCGCGCACACCAAGGCGGTCGTGCCGGCGAGCGCCATGCGCAAGAACAGCGCGGCGAAGTACCTCATGGCTTGAGCACCGCCTTGATCGCGCGGCACTGGTCCATCACGCGATAGCCCTCGGCCACTTGGTCGAGCGGCAGCGTGAGGTCGAACACCTTGCCTGGGTTGATCGTCAAGCTCTGTCCCTTTTCAAGTTTCCCACGCCAACTCCCGTTAGCATGGCTTGCTCCGCGTGACTGTACCGTTTGGCCCCCGTCTGATGACCAGGGCGTTGCCGACGATGCGGGTCGCGGATACAACCGACCGGTCAATCCTGGCCAATCTGCGCCATCTGCCTCGCATCCATGCGGCCGCCATAGATCTCGATCCGGGAGAAGGCCGTCTCGATCTCGCGAAGGTCCGCTGGCGTGAGTTGGACGTTGACCGCGCCCATGTTCTCTTTCAGGTGATCCATGTTGCCCGTGCCAGGGATCGAAACAATCCACGGCTTCTGCGCCATCAACCATGCCAGCGCGATCTGGGCAGGCGTTGCGCCGCCCTTCTTCGCGCCGAACGTCTTCAGAAGCTCGATGATCCCCTGGTTGTTCTTCATGACGATGGGGGAGAAGCGCGGGAACGTCGATCGCAGATCGGTCTTCGGGTCGAAGCTGGACTGTGCGTTCACGTCCATTTTCCCGGGCAGGAAGCCTTGTCCCAGCGGCCCCCACGGAACGAAGCCAATGCCAAGTTCTTCACAGGCTTGGAGGACGCCGTTGCGTTCCACGCTTCTTTCGATGAGCGAGTACTCGGTCTGAATGGCGGCAACCGGTTGAACGGCATGCGCGCGGCGAATGGTCTTCGCGCTCGGCTCCGAGAGCCCGAAGTGCAGGACCTTTCCAGCCTTGATCAGATCCTTGACCGTGCCAGCCACGTCTTCGATGTGCACGGTGAGATCGACCCGGTGCTGGTAGTAGAGATCGATGCGGTCGGTCTTGAGACGCTTCAACGATTCCTCGACGACTCTCCGGATACGCTCAGGTCGGCTGTCCAACCCGTTCGTGCCGTCGATCTTGAAGCCGAACTTGGTGGCGATGGCGACCTTGTCGCGGAAAGGCGCGAGAGCTTCCCCGACAAGTTCTTCGTTCACGTAAGGACCATAGACTTCGGCCGTATCAAAGAATGTGGCGCCTCGCTCGTATGCGTCGCGAATCACGCGGATGCCCTGGGCCCGGTCCACACCCGGACCGTAGTGGCCGCCGCTGAGGCCCATGTTGCCGAAGCCGAGTTCCGAGACTTCCAAGCTGCCGAGCTTTCGGGTTCTCATTGTGCCTTCTCCTTTTCTAGGTTTCGGAGGCTGCGCTACGGCGGTCGCGCCCGCGATCAGCTGTGGTGCACCTTGCGCGTTGAGCAGCCTCGCGGCGCCGACCCCTAGCGCGGCCGCCGCTGTCGCCACGATGAACTCCCGTCGTGAGTTATCCGCGGGCCTCGCCCGTTCGGTCGGATATTCGTTGTCGGCTTCCCTCATTCGTCCCTCCCGCCCATCCGGCGCGGACGGGCTGTTCTCATTGTGGGCTGATTGCTTCGCCTGCTCCCCAGCGGCAGCTCCTGGTCGTGCCGTCCTCTCGTCAGGACGGCGAAGATGCCCGAGACGGCGATGGCCTGGCCAGCTTGTCCCTCGGTCATGTGCAGGTCGGCGGCGATCGGCGTCAGCAGGCTGAGGGGCATGAACTCCGACACGATGAGCGTCGCGACGCAGAGGGTGAGGGCGAACACGGCCCCCCACCCCGACGCCCGCATCCCAGACCGTGCAGGCGACGCGGTTGCAGCGCACTCAAGAGCGATCAGACCTGACATTCGCGGTTCCTCGGCTCCCACTCAGCGTAGATACTGGTTGAAGAACGACGAGAGCTTGGCCCAGGGGATCAAGTCCACACGATCGTACAGGTCGACGTGACCCGCGCCGGGAACGATGTAGAGCTCTTTGGGCTCTGACGCTCTCGCGAATGCCTGCTCGCTGAAGATCCGCGAGTGTGCGTGGTCACCCGTGATGAACAGCACCGGACGGGGGGAGATCCAGTCCAGGTGCTCGAAGGCCGAGAACAGCATCATGGCAGCCCCGCTGGTGACCGTCATCGCGGTCGTCGAGCGCGGATGTTGCCCGCGCGGCGTGCGATAGTAGTCGTAGAACTCCCGGTCGATCGCCGATGAGCGCTCCGTGATCGCTTCGGGGGTTCCAATGACCATCGCCCTCTCCGCGCCGTCTACCTCCGCCCAGCGTTGCGCTGCGATCGCCTGCAGGTGATTCCGGAGCGCTACGATGTCCAGCGTTTCCGCCAGCCCCTGCCTCATGGCCTGGCCGATGTCGTACATGCTGACAGTAGCCACCGCCCTGATCCGGGGATCGATCTGTGCTGCCGCCAACGAGAATCCGCCGCTGCCGCAGACGCCGATGACGCCGATTCGTTTGCGGTCAACCAGTGGTTCCGGCCGAGGTAGTCCACGGCCGCGCTGAAATCCTCAACGAAGGCCTCGGGGGACGCGATGAAGTGCGGCTGTCCGCCGCTCTCGCCGTTGTAGGAGGCATCGAAGGCCAGCGTGATGAAGCCGCGCTCCGCCATCGTTTGCGCGTAGAGGCCGGACGACTGCTCCTTCACGGCACCGTACGGGTGCCCGACGATGATCGCGGCGTATCGCCGCGAACGATCCACGTTCCTGGGGACGTACAAGTCGGCGACCAGGTTGATCCCTAGCCGGTTGTAAAAGGTGACCTTCTGATGGGCCACCCGCGGGCTCGCGGGAAAGGTCTTGTCCCACCCCAGTGTGCTTTGCGCGAATACGGTCTTTCCCGTCAGGGACAGCAGACCCAGGATAACGGCGCCAATTCCGGCGAACTTGCGCGGCGCGCGGCGGGCCATGGGGTCCCGCCCGGGGGTCGGGGGAAAGTGAGGTGTGTTGTGATTCGACAAAGCTCCTCCTCGGGTTCGATTTCAGTAGCCGGTAGTTCGAACTGCCCGCCAAGCTACCGAGGATGACTTCATCTATCTACTTGACAATGCTTTATAGGCCTGTAAGCATTACTTCACAATGATTGAAGATCTGGACGGGATGAGCGTGTTCGCCGCCGTAGCCGAGGCGAAGGGGTTCCGGGCGGCCGGCGACCGCCTTGGGGTGAGCGCTTCGGCTGTCAGCCAAGCACTCCGGCGGCTGGAAGCGCGGCTCGGGGTAGTGCTGGTGCAGCGGACCACGCGAAGCGTGCACCTCACCGAGGCGGGGGAGCGCCTCTACGCGTCAGCGCGGCCCGCACTCGACGAGCTCCGGGCCGCCGTCGCCGCGGTCGGCGAGTTGGCCGTGGAGCCGAGGGGCACTCTTCGGCTCTTGGTTGCCACCGCGGCGGAATCGTTCCTCGCCGGGCCGGTGCTGGACGGATTCCTGGCGACGCATCCGCAAGTGCGGCTCGACCTGGCCGTGAGCAATGAGGTCGTGGATATCGTCGCGCGGGGCTACGACGCGGGGGTGCAGCTGGGCGAGGTGATCGACCAGGACATGAGCGCAGTGGCTGTATCGGAGGACCTGCGTTTGGCCGTGGTTGGATCGCCCGGCTATTTCGCCAGGCATCCTGCGCCCAGGCACCCGCGCGACCTTGCCCAGCATGTCTGCATCAACTGGCGCGCCACCCCGGAGTCACCGCCCTATCGGTGGGAGTTCACGGAAGGCGGACGCGATTTCAGCCTCGCGGTGAACGCGCGGGTGACCTCGACCGAGCCGGGACTCAATCTCCGCCTCGCGTGCGCGGGCCTCGGCCTCGCCATTGCCTTCACGAGCGAGGTAGGCGGCCAGGTCGAGCACGGCGAGCTCGTGTCGGTCTTGGAGGAGTTCTGCTCGCCGTTCGCCGGCTGCTACCTCTACTATCCGGCACGGCGCCGAGCGGCACCTGCGCTCCGGGCACTGCTCGACTACCTGCAGAGCCACCCGTGGCGCTCGGCACCCAGATAATGCCACGCAGACATGGTGATATCTAACGCATGATCCTTTGCGAACCGCATGCAATTCGATTGGGTATATCCCCCCTCGCGCTGGTCTTCACGTCACGTTGGTTGGGGGCACTCAGGCTGCGCTCGTAGAGGAGCCTGGGTAAGAGTGACTTACCGGGCCGATTGAGCTACAGGTAGCCTGCTCGAATTGCGGGCCGCCCCCGTTTCTACGGAAGGCCGCGCAGTTGAACTCTGGGGGCAGTGCTGTCTCTTATCCCGGTACCCGCTTGACGCCTCTTCGGTTCAGCGTAATATTCGGGACAGCTACCGAACAAACACCGAAATAGGCGGTATCCCGTGCTCTTCCTCCACTCCCTCCGCAAGTTCTCCCAGCGCCGCGCCGCGCCCGCGCTGAAGCCCACGACCTATTACGTCCCGGTCATTCCCGCGGCCCGGGCATGCCCCGAGTGCGCCGGCCCCCTCAGCCCAGCGTCCGGCTGCCTTAGCTGCGTCTACTGCGGGTGGGGCAAGTGCGGATAGAGGAACCGGACCAGCTCTCGCTGGCCGTGGGTCCGAGCCCCGGCCGCTCGCGAGAGCTCACCGTCTTAGACGAGCGCGAGCGCGGCACCCGGTTCCTTTCGCTGAGCGCTCACTCGGTCCTCAACTCGCCGGCCAGCACCGGCATGGGCTTCTGGTCGATCAATCCTTATGTAGGATGCGAGTTCGGCTGCACGTACTGCTATGCGCGAGATACTCATCGGTACGCAGTGGACAGGGCGGAACGGCGGAACGACGCAATGGCGGAGGATGTGAGGGAGATGCCGCCCTGGCTCGCCTTTGAAAAGCGCATCCTGGTCAAGACCAACATCGCCGAACGGCTGGCGCGCACGCTCGATCCTTCGAAGCTGGGTAGCGACTCGCTCGTCATCGGCACCGCCACCGATCCGTACCAGCCCGCCGAGCGGAGCTACCGGCTCACCAGGAGCATCCTCGAGGTCCTCACCCGTTTCCGCGGGCTCCGGGTCGGGATCATCTCGAAGTCACCGCTCGTCACCCGCGACATCGACGTGCTCCAGACGCTCTCCGAGCGCAACGAGGTCACGGTCAACGTCTCCCTCTCCACCCTCGACTCCCGCCTCGCCCGCAGACTGGAGCGCCGCTCACCGGTCCCCTCGGCACGGATCCGTGCGCTCGGCCGGCTCAGCGCCGCGGGAGTCCACGCCGGTCTCCTGGTCGCCCCGATCGTTCCCGGTGTCACCGATGATCGCGAAGGGCTGAGTAGGCTGATGGCAGCGGCGAAGGAGGCGGGTGCCCGCTACGTGGTCGGGTCGGCGCTCCGGCTCGGCCCCGCGGCGCGGCACCGCTTCCTTCCCCACCTAGCGGGCGAGTTTCCTGAGCTGGCCGAGCGCTACAGCCGCCACTACGGCGGCCGGGAGGGCGTGAGCCGGGAGTATCAGGCCGCGCTCACCCGGCGCCTGGACCGGCTGCAGCGGGAGCACGGATTCCCGGTGGACGAGGAGCGGCTTCGGCGGGCGCAGCTGGAAGGCCGCAGCGGCACCAGCGCCCGACCGCCCGAACAACCCGCGCTTCTATTGTCACCCTGACCGCGACGGGAGTATCCTCATCGCGGGGATGAGGTCTCGCCATCGCGCTCGGCGTCCGCACCCCTAGCAACCGTCACCTGGAGGACACCGCCTGGCCCCCACTGATCTCCAGGGCCGCACGTTCGTCGTCACCGGAGCCAACTCCGGCATCGGCCGCGCGATGACGGAAGCCCTCGCCGATCAGGGCGGCAGGGTAGTGCTCGCGGCGAGATCGGAGGAGCGGACCAGGCCGGTCTCGGAGACTATTCGCAGCCGACACCCTGACAGCGACCCCCAGTTCCTGCAGATCGACCTGTCGGATCTCGGCTCAATCCGCCGCGCCGCCGAGCGCTACCTCGCGAGCGGTCACCCGATCGATGTCCTGGTCAACAACGCCGGCATCGCGGGAACCCGCGCGCTGACCAAGGACGGCTTCGACGTCACCTACGCGACCAACCACATCGGTCCCTTCCTGCTCACCAACCTGCTCCTGCCCAGGGTGCGCGAGTCCCCCCAGGGACGGATCGTGAACGTGGCCAGCGTAGCGCACATGACGGTGAAACGGATGGACTGGTCCGGGCTTCGAGCGCCGCACCACGCCGGTGCGAAGCGGCTTTCCCGCCTACGCCGTCACCAAGCTCATGAACGTGCTCCACGCCAAGGAGCTCGCTCGCCGCCTCGCGGGCAGCCGGGTCACCACTTACGCGCTGCATCCCGGGGCCGTGGCGTCCAACATCTGGCGCGCAATCCCGAGACCTGTACAATGGGTCATGAAGCTGTTCATGCTCTCCAACGAGGAGGGCGCCCGGACTCCCCTCTACTGCGCCACAGCGCCCGAGCTGACCACCGTAACCGGCCGTTACTACGACAAGTGCCGTGAGGTGCCCCCCAACCCGCTCGCGGAAAGTTCAGCGCTGGCGGAGGAGCTGTGGGAGCGCACGGAGGCCGCGGTGGCAGCCGCGAGCTGACGAGGATTCAGGATGCCGACCACGTACCCCGAGGTATACGCCCGTTGGCTTAAGGATCCGCAGCGATTCTGGGCCGAGGCGGCGGAGGCGGTCGACTGGTACCGAACCTGGGACACGGTTCTCGATGACTCGCGTCCTCCCCTCTATCGCTGGTTTCGCGGCGGCCTGGTCAACACCTGCCACAACGCGCTCGACCGGCACGTCGAGGGTGGGCGGGCCGACCAGGACGCTTTGATCTACGACAGCCCGGTCACGTCGACGGTGCGACGCTACACCTACAGGCAACTCCGGGACGAGGTCGCCCGGTTCGCCGGCGTTCTCACCCGGCTCGGGGTGGGCCGGGGCGATCGGGTCATCATCTATATGCCGATGGTGCCCGAGACGGTCGTCGGGATGCTCGCGTGTGCCCGAATCGGAGCGGTGCACTCGGTGGTCTTCGGCGGCTTCGCCTCAGCCGAGCTGGCTACCAGGATCACGGACGCGCAACCCAAAGTGATCTTGTCCGCCTCGTGCGGAATCGAGATCGATCGAATCGTCCCCTACAAGCCACTGCTCGACCGGGCCATCGAGCTCGCCTCAGCCAAGCCGGATTACTGCGTCGTGCTCCAGCGCCCCGAAGAGCACGCGCCGCTGATCCCGGGTCGAGACCACGACTGGGCCGAGCTCATGGCGGGGGCGGCGCCGGCCGATTGCGTGCCGGTCGCCGCGACCGATCCGCTCTACATTCTGTACACCTCGGGCACGACCGGCGTTCCCAAGGGCGTCGTTCGCGACAACGGCGGGCACCTCGTCGCGCTCACCTGGAGCATGCGCCACGTCTATGGCGTCGAGCCAGGCGAGGTGTACTGGGCCGCCTCCGATCTGGGATGGGCGGTAGGTCACTCTTATATCGTCTACGGCCCGCTGCTTCATGGGAACACCACGGTGCTCTACGAGGGCAAGCCGGTGGGCACGCCGGACCCGGGAGCCTTCTGGCGGGTCGTCTCCCAACACGGGGTCCGTGCGCTCTTCACCGCCCCGACCGCGTTCCGTGCAATCAGGCGCGAGGATCCGTCCGGGGCGTACCTGGACCGCTACGACCTCAGTGGCTTCCGCACGCTGTTCCTGGCCGGTGAGCGGTGCGACCCCGCGACCCTCCACTGGGCCGAGGAGCGGCTCAAAGTGCCGGTGATCGACCACTGGTGGCAGACCGAGACCGGCTGGCCGGTCGGTTGCAACTGCGTGGGGCTCGGCGTGCTCCCCGTGAAACCCGGATCCTGCGGCCCGCCGGTTCCGGGCTACGACGTGCGCGTGCTGACCGACGAGGGACGGGAGTCGGCGCCCGGCGAGACCGGCAATGTCGTCATCAAGCTCCCGCTCGCGCCCGGCTGCCTGCCGACGCTCTGGAACAACGAAGCCGCCTACCTGGCCGCCTACCTGGCCGCCTATCCGGGCTACTACCTGACGGCGGACGCGGGCTACAAGGACGAGGACGGATACCTCTGGATCATGAGCCGCACCGACGACGTGATCAACGTCGCGGGGCATCGGCTGTCCACCGGCGCCATGGAGGAGGTGCTGGCGGCGCACCCGGATGTCGCCGAGTGTGCGGTGGTCGGGGTCGCGGACGATCTCAAGGGCGAGGTTCCTCTCGGCCTGGTGGTGCTCAAGGCCGGGACCCGGCGCCTCGATGGCGAGATCGTAGCGGAGCTGGTCGCATTGGTGCGAGAGCGAATCGGACCGGTCGCTTCGTTCAAGGTGGCCACGCTGGTCAAGCGCCTGCCCAAGACGCGCTCGGGAAAGATCGTCCGGGGCACGATCAAGAAGATCGCGGACGGCGCCGCGTATCGGATCCCGCCGACCATCGACGATCCGGCCATTCTCGACGAGATCACGGCCGACCTGGCCGCCATCGGCTACCCGCCGCGTTCTCGCTCAGGATGACAGTGGCGCGCGTGCCCGACGCAGATATCCGGAGAAGAGCGCCGTGGCAAGACCTCCGCGGCGTCGGGCCGCCAGCGACGGAATCGCCCGCTCCAGCGTCGAGCCATCGAGAACCGTCTCCTCGGCATCCTTCCCGCCGCCCGCCTTCCTCTCCCGGGTAAAGATCACCGCGGCCACCACCAGCGCCGCCGCCACTCCGGTGCGGGACGACAGTTCGCCGTCGCCCACGGCCCAAGCCAGCCCCAGCGCGATCACCGGATTCACGAACGCATAGGTGCTCACCGCGGCGGACGACGCCACCCGAAGCAACCAGGTGTACGCGCCGAAGCCGATCACCGTGCCGCCCAGGATCAGGAAGACGAGCGCCAGCGATGCGCGTGGCGTGATGTCCGCCGGGCTCCACCCGGCCGGCTCGCTCACCGCGAGGCTGGCCGCGAGCAGCACCAGCGCGCCCGCGCCCAGCTGCATCGCCGTGGACTGCGCGGCGGGAAGCGGCGCACCCGCCCGCCGGACGATCAGCGTCCCGACCGCCCAGAACAGCGCGCTCACGATGAGCACCACGCGATCGACGATCCCACCCGCCCAACCCTCGCCCCAGGTGAGCACGGCGACGCCCGCCACACCGAGCCCGAGGCTCAGCAGCACGCGACGCGAGGGGGGACGCCGAAGCAGAATGGACTCCAGCGCGACGAGCCAGAGCGGAATCGCGGTCATGAAGAGCGCCGCCTCGCCGGACGAGACCCGCTGCTCCGCCCAGGCCAGCAGCCCGTGGCAGCCGAGAAAAAGCAATCCGCCCGCCAGCCAGGCCGTGAGCCACTGCCCGCGCGAGGGCCGCTGGAGCGTTCCCCGCCACGCCAGCCAGGCGAAGAGCACCAGCGCCCCGCCGGCACAGCGCAGCACCATCGTCATCAAGGGCGGGACATCGGCCACCGCGTAGCGGATGGCGAGGAACGTCCCACCCCACATCAGATAGATGGCGGCGAACGCGCCGATGAGCCGGGCCCGGAAGGAAGCGGTCATGGCGTGGGCGCCTCCGCGCGGAACGCGACCTGGTAGTGGTTGACGTGCTCGTCCCGGGCGACAAGGAAGCGCTCGTCCTCGGGGTAGAAGACCGCGCGCCCGATGTCCTCCCCGGCGAAGCGCCGGATCGCGTCCTCGGAATCCCACAGGGTGAGGAGCAGGAACTCCGCCCGGTCGCCCGCGACCCGCCGGAGCGCCAACACGCCGCGATTCCCCGGCGTCGCGCGGTACTCGGCGAAGCCGGTGGCGTGGAGGTACTCCAGGTACGCGTCGGCGTCGGCGGCTCGGGTGGCCCCGGCCCAGGTGCGAGCGATCATGCTGCCTCCGGTAGATTGGTCACGGCCCGGGCACCCTGCACCGGTATATGCCGTCTTACAGGTGCAGCCTACCATTCCGGCTTGCACCTGTCAAGAGCCGAATACTGGTGCTATCTTCCCGGCATGACACACGCCCTCACTGCCGAGCCGGCCTTTCTCTACGTCGGTGGCGATCCGGCCCTCGACCTGGTCAACACAGTGGACTGGACCTCGCGGGGCCCGGAGGAGGATCGGCTCGGGACCTACGAGCAGCTGACCCGTTGGGCGGAAGGCGCCGGCGTGCTGGGCCTGCCTGACGGGCGGCGGCTCCGCCGTGTGGCCGCGGACCGGCCGCGGGCCGCGGCCGCCGCGCTGGAGTACGCCCATCGGGCGCGGCAAACGCTCCGGGATCTCTTCGGCGCGATCGCGCGCGGCGACTCGCCCGGCGATGCCCTGCCGCGGTTCAACCAGCTGCTGGCGGACGCGATGGAGCGGCTCGAGGTGACACCGGACGCCGGAGGCCACGGGCACGCCGGATACGTCTGGCGCTGGCGGGGACAGGATTCCGACCCCCGCACCGTGGTGTGGCCGGTCGTCTGGTCGGCCGCAGGCCTGCTCAAGTCGGAAGAGGTGGGAAACGTGCGCGTCTGCGACGGTGACGACTGCGGGTGGATGTATGTGGACCGGAGCCGCAACGGGTTCCGCCGCTGGTGTCAGATGCGCACCTGCGGCACCCGGGAGAAGTCCCGTCGCCGGCGCGAGTCGCCTTGACCACCCTTTCGACGAGAGGCATTATTGGGTATCGGTGACCGAACAAAACCCGAAATTCGGAGACCCGCCGGCCCGTGCCCCGTACCATCCTCTTCATCGATCCCCCCGCCTTCTGCACCACCGTTGAGGCCCTGGTGGCTCCCGCGCTCCGGACCCGTCCGGTCGCGGTGGCGCCGCCCGGTGCGGAGCGAGCCGTAGTGCTGGCGCTCTCGACCGAGGCACGGCGGGCGGGGATCGAGCGGGGCATGGCGGTGCGACAGGCGCGGAAGCTCTGCCCCGACCTGGTGCTCATCCCGCCCAATCCCGGGCTGTACGCCCGGGCCTCGAGCGCGCTGCACGAGATCCTGCGCGCCTACGCGCCCGTCATCGAGCCGCGGGGATACGGCCACGCGTTCCTCGATCTCACCGGCACCGGCCGGCTCTTCGGCCCTCCGGTCGATGTCGCCGCGCGGGTGCGGCACGAGGTGCGCGAGCGGCTGCGATTCCCGCTCTCGGTCGGCGTCGCCGCCAACAAGCTGGTGAGCCAGGCGGTGATAAGGGCGGAACGGCGGAACAGCCTGCCCCGAGCCTGTCGAGGGGGCGGAATGGCGGACGGTGGAGCCGAGAATGATGCGTTAGTCGTTCCCTTTGGGATCGAGGCCGGATTCCTCGCGCCGCATCCACTCATCGTCCTTCCCGACCTGCATCCCAGGGTGCGGAGCCGGCTCGACGACTATCAACTCGATCTGATCGGCGAGGTAGCGGCGATTCCCGAGAGCGCGCTGTGCGCGGTCTTCGGCGGCGCCGGGCGCACGCTGCGCGCGCGCGCCTTGGGCATCGACCCCCGCCCCGTGCTCCCGCCCGAGCGGCTCGCCGAACTCAGTGCGGCGCACATCCTCACCACCGACACCAACGATCTCGGCGTGTTGCACCCGTTGCTCCGGATGCTGACCGAGCGGCTCGGTCGGCGGCTCCGCCGCCGCGGCCTCGTCCCCCGGCGGCTCCGGCTCGAGGTCGGTTACGCTGACCACACCGACTCGGCCCGCGCGGTCCCTCTGCCACTGTCCGCCCTGGACACCGAGCTGTGGGACGCGGCCCGCAGAGCCTTTGCCCTGGCCAACAACAAGCGCATCGCAGTGCGTGGGGTGACGGTGAGACTGGAACAGGTGGAGGAGGCGAGCGGACAGCTGGAGCTGTGGGAGGAAGAGGGCGGGACGGCGGAGCTAGTGGAGGGCGGAACGGCGGAACGGCGGAACGGCGGAAGACGATCCTCATCGGCATCACTGACCTCGGTCAAGATCCCTCGCTACGCTCGGGATGACAGCGGATCTACTTCCGCCGTTCCGCCGTTCCGCCGTTCCGCCGATTCCCGCCGTCCCGCCGTCGATTCCCGCCGTTCCGCCCCGCTGCAACGCGCCCTCGACGCCATTCGTTCCCGCTATGGAAGCCGGGGCGTTGCGCGCGGCAGCCAGCTCGCCGCGCTCACCACCCGCGACGCGCCCCGACTATGATTCGCGCGTCGATAACGAAGGCGCATCCATGCTCTCCAAGAAGGCCAAGTACGCCATCAAGGCGCTCCTGGCGCTCGCCGACCGCGAGCGTGAGGAGCCGATGCGCATCGCGGACCTGGCCCGCGAGGAGCAGATCCCGCCCAAGTTCCTCGAGCTGATTCTCCTCGGCCTCAAGAACCACGGCATGCTCCAGAGCCGGAAGGGCAAGGGCGGCGGCTACCTCCTGGCCCGCGACCCGGCCGACATTTACCTGGGCCAGATCGTGCGGATGTTCGACGGTCCGCTCGCTCCGGTCCCCTGCGCCAGCCAGACCGCCTACGTTCGCTGCGCCGACTGCACCAACGAAGCCGTGTGCGGCGTGCGCCTGGCGATGAAGGAAGTGCGCGACGCCACGGCGAAGATCCTGGACGGCACCAGCCTCGCGGCGCTCAGCCGGAAGGTCGAGCGGGCCTCTTCGGCCAAGTCCCTCGTCGAGTAGCGGCATCGCCACAAATGTGGCGTCTCGCCACGCCTTAGGCTCCGTCGGACCCGCATACCCACCCCGTGGCAACGCCCCGGATCCATCCCCGTATGTCGTTGTAATTACTGAATATCCGCTGACGTGCATCGCTGAACTGCAGGCCCGAGCCAGGCTGGCATATCGCTTGCCTATTTACTCGATCTGTCAGATAGACTATATAGGGTCATGGCTACTCACCCAGCCGCGCCGGCCAGCCTAGACGCCGGCCACGAGAACTCGATTCCCCTGCCGCCGCTGCTCCTCCGGGAGCTGGTGGAAGCGCTGCGGTCCATCCGCTATGGGGCGATCGAGCTGGTGATCCACGACGGCCGGGTGGTACAGCTGGAACGCCGGGAAAAAGTCCGCGTCGATCAGGCAGTCACGGAGTACAAGCGGGGATAGCCACCACGCGGCGCGGCTCTGCGCGCCGCACGAACGGACCGACCGGACCGCCGGACGTCCACTACTTCGAACGCACAGGGAGTTCACAGCATGAGTGCGGTCCGGCATTGGGTCGGCGGTATCGTCTTGGCCACAGCGACAGTGGCCGTTGCGCCACGGCTCGTGGCGCAAACCTCGGTGACCGCCACAATCGGAGTCAACGGCGACACGTCCTCCCTGGAATCGCGGGTGGACGCACTCGATCAGCAGATCCGGATCCTCCAGCGCATCCGCGAGCTCGCGGCGGACAGCGCGGCGACGGCAGCCAAGGACAAGCAGTCGGCCACGGCCAACGCCAAGGACGGCTTCAGCCTCAAGTCCGCCGACGGGCAGTACACCCTCAAGCTCCGTGGCTACGCGCACGCCGACGGTCGGTTCTTCGTGTCGGACGACGCCGGCGCCATCCCCAACACTTTCTTCCTCCGGCGCGCCCGCCCGATCCTCGAAGTGACGGTCGGCAAGTACTTCGGGTTCCGGCTCATGCCCGACTTCGGCCAGGGCCAGGCCACGCTCTTCGATGCCTACTGGGAAGGCAAGTTCGACCCCGCCTTCAACGTGCGGGCCGGCAAGTTCAAGCCGCCTCTCGGATACGAGCGGCTCCAGTCGGCCACCGACATCAACTTCGCCGAGCGGGGACTTCCGACCAACCTGGTGCCCAGCCGCGACGTCGGTCTCCAGCTCGGAGGCGAAGTCTCGGCCGGCACGTTCGAGTACCAGGTCGGAATCTTCAACGGCGCGCCCGACCTCGCGAGCGGCGACGCCGACCTGAACGATTCCAAGGATCTCGCCGCGCGCGTATTCGTCCAGCCGCTCAAGCGGGGAGCGCTGAAGGGCCTGGGCTTCGGCATCTCCGGCAGCACCGGGGTGGAGCAGGGCAACGCCACCGCGACTGATCTCGCGGGTTACCGCTCGGCATCTCAGCAGACCTTCTTCCGGTACCGGACGGACCTGGTCGTGCCGGAGAACACCGTGATCGCGGAAGGGCGCCGGTCCCGGCTCTCTCCCCACGCCTATCTCGGCCTGGGCTCGTTCGGGCTGTTGGGCGAATACGTGCTGAACCGGCAGGAAGTCCGGGCCGGCGCCACGGCGGCCACCTTGACACACCGTGCCTGGCAGGCGAGCGGGTCGTATTTCCTGACCGGCGAGCAGGCCGGCTTCCGCAGCCCGACCCCGAAGAAACCGTTCGACCTGAAGGCGAAGACCTTCGGAGCGATCGAGCTGGCCGCGAGGTACGGCGAGCTCGACATCGATGACGATGCCTTCCCCGTGTTCGCCAATTCCACCAGCGCGGCCAGCGAGGCCAAGGGACTTGGCCTCGGCGTCAACTGGCACCTGAACAAGCAGATCAAGGTTCTGGTCAGCTACGAGCACACCACGTTCGACGGCGGGGGCGCCACCGGCGACCGCGCGTCCGAGGACTTCGTGGTCACCCGTTTCCAGCACTCCTTCTGATCTCGACCTGATCTCGATCTCATGAGAGGGATTTCGACGAAGATGCGCACCCGACTCGCTCTTTCCGGCACGATCGCCCTGGCCCTCGCGGTGGGTACCACCATTGCGGCCGCCCAGGGCGCTCCCAGGTCGCCGGTGACCTTGCTCAACGTGTCGTACGATCCGACCCGCGAGCTGTACGAAGAGTTCAATCAGCAGTTCGCCTCCTACTGGAAGAGCAAGACCGGCCAGGAGGTGACGATCCGCCAGTCGCACGGCGGCTCCGGCAAGCAGGCCCGCTCGGTCATCGACGGTCTCGGTGCCGACGTGGTCACGCTGGCGCTGGCCTACGACATCGATCAGATCGCCGAGAAGGGAGGCTGGCTGCCGGCCAACTGGCAGACCCGGCTTCCCAACAACAGCTCGCCCTACACCTCCACCATCGTGCTGCTGGTGCGGAAGGGAAATCCCAAGGGCATCAAGGATTGGGGCGACCTGGCCAAGCCCGGCGTCTCGGTCATCACTCCCAACCCCAAGACATCGGGCGGCGCCCGGTGGAACTACCTGGCGGCGTGGGCCTGGGCCCTCCGTCAGCCCGGTGGCAACGACGCGACGGCGAAGGCGTTCGTGAGCAAGCTCTATAAGAACGTGCCCGTGCTCGACGCCGGCGCGCGGGGCTCCACCACCACGTTCGTGGAGCGGGGCATCGGCGACGTCCTGCTGGCCTGGGAGAACGAGGCGCTGCTCGCCATCAAGGAGCTGGGGCCCGGCAAGTTCGAGGTCGTCGCCCCCTCGGTCAGCATCCTGGCCGAGCCGCCGGTGACGGTGGTGGACAAGGTGGCCGGGAAGCACGGCACCAAGACCGTGGCGCAGGCCTATCTCGAGTACCTGTACACCCCGACCGGCCAGGAGCTGGCGGCGAAGCACTTCTATCGCCCGCGGCTCGAGGCCGTGGCCAAGAAGTACGAGGCGCAGTTCCCCAAAGTCAGCCTGATCACGGTCGACGAGGTCTTCGGCGGGTGGAAGAAGGCGCACGCCGCTCATTTCGCCGATGGCGCGGTCTTCGACCAGATCTATCAGCCGGGGCGGTAGGCCCCGGCTGTCAGTCTACCCCTTCGAAGGGATGACGAATGCGGCATAAATCGCGGAGCGTGCTTCCCGGCTTCGGCCTGAGCCTCGGCATCACGTGCACCTATCTCAGTCTGATGGTGCTGCTCCCGCTGGCAACCGTCTTCACCCGGACCGCGGAACTCTCGGGCTCCGCGTTCTGGGCCACGGTGACCGACCCCCGGGTCGTCGCATCCTACCGGGTGACCTTCGGCGCGTCGTTCGTCGCCGCGCTGGTCAACACCGTCTTCGGCCTTCTCGTGGCCTGGGTGCTGGTGCGCTACCGGTTTCCCGGCCGGCGGCTGGTGGATGCCATGGTGGACCTGCCGTTCGCGCTGCCGACGGCGGTGGCGGGAATCGCACTCACCACGCTCTACGTGCCCAACGGCTGGATCGGAAGCTACCTCGAGCCGCTCGGGATCAAGGTCTCGTACACCTGGCTCGGCATCACGGTGGCGCTGATCTTCATCGGCCTGCCGTTCGTGGTCCGCACGGTGCAGCCGGTGCTCGACGACCTCGAGGTGGAGGTCGAGGAGGCGGCGGCGAGCCTCGGCGCCAAGCGCTGGCAGACCTTCCTCCAGGTCGTCCTTCCCACGGTCGGGCCCGCGCTGCTCACCGGGTTCGCGCTGGCCTTCGCACGCGCGATCGGGGAATACGGCTCGGTCGTCTTCATCTCCGGCAACATGCCGATGAAGACCGAGATCGTGCCGCTGCTCATCATCACCAAGCTGGAGCAGTACGACTATGCCGGGGCGACCGCGGTCGCGCTGGTGATGCTGGTCGTGTCGTTCATGCTGCTGCTGACCATCAACCTGCTCCAGTGGGCGGCCCGGCGCCGCGTGGCGGCCTGAGCCATGGCCACCACCGCCGTCTACCGCACCGCCACCACGGCGCCGCGCGCGGTCACCCGTGCCACCGGCGAGTCGCGCATGGTGCGCTGGACCCTGATCGGCATCGCGCTGGTGTTCCTGGCGCTGGTGCTGCTGCTCCCGCTGGCCCTGGTCTTCGCCCAGGCGTTCGCCAAGGGATTCCCCGCCTACTGGGAGGCGATCAAGGAGCCGGACGCCCTCAGCGCGGCCAAGCTGACGCTGCTCACCGCATCCATCGCGGTGCCGCTCAACCTCGTCTTCGGCGTGGCCGCCGCCTGGTGCATCTCCAAGTTCGAGTTCCCCGGCAAGCACCTCCTGATCACTCTGATCGACCTGCCGTTCGCGGTCTCGCCGGTGATCTCCGGCATGATCTTCGTGCTGCTCTTCGGGGCCCACGGCTGGTTCGGTGCCTGGCTGTTCGAGCACGACCTCAAGGTCATCTTCGCGGTGCCCGGCATCGTGCTCGCCACCACGTTCGTCACCGCGCCGTTCATCGCGCGGGAGCTGATCCCTCTGATGCAGGAGCAGGGATCGGAGGAGGAGGAGGCGGCGATCGTCCTGGGGGCGAGCGGGTGGCAGACCTTCTTCCGGGTGACGCTGCCCAACATCAAGTGGGGCCTGCTGTACGGCCTCATCCTCTGCAACGCCCGCGCGATGGGCGAGTTCGGCGCGGTGTCGGTCGTCTCCGGCCACATCCGAGGCGAGACCAATACCCTGCCGCTGCACGTGGAGATCCTCTACAACGAGTACGCGTTCGCCGCCAGCTTCGCGGTGGCCTCGGTGCTCACCCTGCTCGCGCTGGTCACCCTGGCGCTCAAGACCCTGGTCGAGTGGCAGCAGCGGCGCGCCGTGGCCGACCAGGCCGACCCCGACAACACACCGGAAAGGATCGCGGCATGAGCATCGAGGTTCGCAACCTGCGCAAGGCGTTCGGCAGCTTCGTCGCCCTCGACAACGTGAATCTCGACGTGCCCGGCGGCGAGCTGGTGGCGCTGCTCGGTCCGTCCGGGTCGGGCAAGACGACGCTGCTCCGGATCATCGCCGGGCTGGAGCCGGCCGATCACGGAGTCGATCCACTTCGAGGGCGAGGACGCGACCGACCAGCCGGTGCGGGAGCGCCAGGTCGGCTTCGTGTTCCAGCACTACGCGCTCTTCCGCCACATGAGCGTGTTCGAGAACATCGCGTTCGGCCTCCGGGTCCGCCCCCGCGCGGTCCGGCCCTCGAACGCGGAGATCAAGGACACCGTGATGGGGCTGCTCCGCCTGGTGCAGCTCGAGGCGCTGGGCAATCGCCGCCCCTCGGAGCTGTCGGGGGCCAGCGGCAGCGGGTCGCGCTGGCCCGGGCGCTCGCGGTGAAGCCCAAGGTGCTCCTGCTCGACGAGCCGTTCGGCGCGCTCGATGCCAAGGTCCGGAAGGAGCTCCGCCGCTGGCTCCGGCGGCTCCACGAGGAAGTGCACGTGACCAGCGTCTTCGTCACCCACGACCAGGAGGAGGCGCTGGAGGTCTCGGACCGGGTCGTGATCATGAACGAGGGGCGGGTGGAGCAGAGCGGCACCCCGGAGGAGGTCTACGAGCATCCCGCCACGCCGTTCGTCTACGGCTTCCTGGGCGACGTGAACCTGTTCCACGGCCGCATCGACCGCGGGCTGGTGAAGGTCGGCGACAGCGAGCTCGAGGCGCCGGAGTGGGCCGAGGCGCGGGACCAGGCCGGCGTTGCCTATGTCCGGACCTACGACGTCGAGCTGACCCCGTCGTCTTCGGGGAAATCGAGCATTGAGGCGATCGTCCGCCACGTCCGCGCCTTCGGACCCGTGGTGCGGCTGGAGCTGGACCGCACCGACGACGGCAGCAGCGTCGAGGCCCACATTCCGCGGGCGCAGTACGAACGGCTCGCCCTCAGCAAGGGACAGCGGGTCTTCGTCTCGCCGACCAGCGTCCGGGTCTTCGCCCGGCCGTCCGACCCGGGGTCGAAACGCACCGCCTGAATCTTTTCCGGTGGGCCTCGTGTAGAGGGTAGAGGCCCACCTTCCAGGAGAAGATTCCATGTCCCACCTTACCGCCCGGGCGCGGCGTCTTTCTTCGCTCGCGCTCGCCTCGCTGATCGCGTCCGTCCCGTCGGCGGCCGCCCAGACGGCGCACTCAGCCGGGAAAGTTCCAATCAGCACCGTTTCCGCCGAGGCCAAAGCCGATTTCGTCAAGGGACGGACGCTCGCGGAGAACCTGCGGGGCCATGAGTCCCGCGAATTCATGCGGAACGCGATCGCCAAGGACCCCGACTTCGCGCTCGCCCACCTGAACCTGGCCAACAGCGCACCCACGGCCAAGGAGTTCTTCGAGCACCTCGGCCATGCGGTCGCGCTGGCCGGCAAGGCCTCCGCCGGCGAGCGGCTCATGATCCTCGGTGCCCAGGACGGCGCCAACGCCGATCCCGCCAAGCAACTGGAGCACTATCAGCAGCTCGTGGCCAAGTTCCCCCAGGACGAGCGGGCGCACTTCCTGCTCGGAACCACGTACTTCGGCCAGCAGGATTACGGCAAGGCGATCGAGGAGTACCGCCGCTCGACCGCCATCGCACCCGACTTCGCGCCCGCCTACAACATCATGGGCTATGCCTACCGCACCGAGGGGCGCTATCCCGAGGCCGAACAGGCGTTCAAGAAATACATCGAGCTCATCCCGAACGACCCCAACCCCTACGATTCTTACGCCGAGCTGCTGATGAAGACGGGGCGGTTCGACGAGTCCATCGCCCAGTACCGGAAGGCGCTCGAGGTGAATCCCCAGTTCGCGCCGTCGTTCCTCGGGATCTCCAGCAATCTCGCGCTCCAAGGCAAGTACGACGCCTCCCGCGCCGAGGCGAAGAAGCTTTATGACGGCGCCCGGAACGACGGCGAGAAGCGCGGGGCAATGTTCGCGATAACGACGACGTATGCCGAGGAGGGCAAGTTCGATCTCGCGCTCGCGGAGCTGGACAAGCAGTACGCGCTGGGCAAGGGGATCGGCGACGCCGCGGCGATGGCGGGCGACGCGACGTTCATGGGCAACGTGCTGTTGGAATCCGGCAAGCCCGCGGAAGCGCTGAAGAAGTTCGAGCAGGCCGTGCAGGTGACGGAGGCGTCACAGCTCTCGGCCGAAGTCAAGGAGAATGCCAAGCTGATCCACCGCTTCAACGCGGCCCGGGTGGCTATCGCGACCAAGGACCTCGCAACCGCAAAGCGCGAAGGCGACGCGTTTCTCCGGGAGAGCCAGGCCAGGAAGAACAGCTTCCAGGTCCGACTGGGTCACGAGGTAGCCGGGAGGATCGCGCTGGAGGAGAAGAACTACGACGGCGCGCTGGCCCATCTCGAGCAGGCGAACAACCAGGACCCGTACAACCTCTACCGGATGGGTCTAGCCTACGAGGGTAAGGGCGACAAGGCCAAAGCCAAGGAGATGTTCCGGAAGGCGGCGGACTTCAACCAGCTCCCCACGCTAAACTCGGCGTTCGTGAGGGCCAAGACGCGGAAGCTGAAGGCGTAGCTGCGTTCGCGGTGCGGGGGGAGGCCCCTCCGGTCGCCGACGCGCCTCGGGCATGCCTGGGATCTAGGCATGAGCGTGGGGCGCTAACGCTCCCTACGGGACCTCCCCCCGCACCTCATGGGTCGCCGCTCCGCGGCGAGGGGACGCGGAGCTCCGGCCTAGGATGTAACTCCGATGCCTGGGCGCAGCGCCGGGGGTGGCATGCCCAGAGGGAGCGTTAGCGCCCCACGCTCATGCCCACATCCCCGCTCATGCCCGAGGCGCGGTGACGACCGGCGGGCATGTCACCCCCGGTGCGGAGCCGGCGCACCGATGCCGACACGCAAGGACCGCTACCACTCCGCGACGATCTTCCCGAAGGTCTCGTTCGACTCCATGACCCGGTGGGCCTCGGCCAACCGGGTCATCGGATACGTGGCATGGAGTACGGGGCGGAGCGGCGCGGACTGATCGATCCGCCGATCGAAGAGCGGAAGCATCCGCTCGGCAAAGTCGGCGATCAGCGCCTTGCGCTCCTCATGGCTCCGCACCCGCATCGCGGTGCCAATCACCTCCAGCCGCTTCCGCACCATGGGTCCGAGGTCGGCCGTGGTGCGGCTCCCCGCCAGGAAGCCGAGCAGCACCAGCCGGCCCTGGGGCGCGAGAACCGCGAGGTTGTCGCCGAAGGCGGGGCCGCCGATCGCGTCGAGCACCACGTCGACCGGCTCGGTCAGCGCCTCGCGGAACGGCGTCCTGCTGGTGTCGATGCCGCTGTCGAGCCCGTAGACCAGCGCCCGCGCCAGCTTGTCGGCGCTGCGGGAGGTGCCGATCACCGTCGCGCCGAGGTGCTTGGCGATCTGCGAGGCGGCGGTGCCGACGCCGCTGCCCACGGCGTGGATCAGCACCCGTTCACCTGGGCGGAGTCGGCCCCGGGTGACCAGCGCGTCGTAGGCGGTGAGGAAGACCTCGGGAATCGCCGCCGCCTCGGCGAAAGACAGGTCGTCCGGCACGGCCAGCGTCTCGTCGGCGTGCACCGTGACCATCTCGGCCTGGGCGCCGCCGCCCACCAGACCCATCACCCGGTCGCCCACCTTCCACCGCGTCGTACCGCGCACCGCCTCGACCTCGCCGGCGTACTCCATCCCGGGGATGTCGGCGGGCCAGCCCGGCGGCGCGGGGTATTGCCCGCGGCGCTGGAGCAGGTCGGCGCGATTGAGTCCAGCGGCGCGTACCCGCACGCGGATATGGCCGGGCTTCACTTCCGGCTTGGGGACCTCGCCGATCGAGATCACTTCGGGGCCACCTGCCCCGGTCAGGATCACTGCTTTCATCGGACATTCCTAGTTGTCAGACGGCAGAAGCTCGAGGCCGATCCGGCGCGGGCCGCGGCTGCTGGTGACGGAGCCGCGGGTGGGATACCAGCTGAAGGGGGAATAAGTCCGATCAACCCCGCACCCCGACCAGGAGAAGGCCAAGAGCCCCCGCCCCGAGAATGAGCAGGGGCTCGGGAATCTTCCACCCTCGCCAGAGAACGCCGAATGTGATGAGCGCGATGGCGATCGTGCTGAGGTCCACCAGGGACTCGGCGGCCGAGCACCAGGACCGCTCCGACGAGCGCCCCGACCGCCGCCGCCGTGACGCCATCGACCAGGGCCTTGAGCATACGATTGCCGGCTACGCGTTGGAACCAGGGTGCCATGAGCACGACGACCAAATAGGTCGGCAGGAACATTCCGAGGGCGGCAAGGCTAGCGCCGACCATGCCGGCGACGAGATAGCCGATGAACGCCACCGTGATGACCACGGGTCCTGGCGTGATCATGGCGACGGCGACCGCATCGAGAAACTGGCGCTCCGTCAGCCAGCCGTACTGCTCCACGACCCCACCGTGGAGGAACGGTATGATGGCTAACCCGCTGCCGAAGACAACGAGTGCCGCCTTCACGAAGAAACCGAAGAGTCGGAGGTGCTGATCCGGGTCGCCGAGCCCAATCCAGAGACTCGGCCCCAGTGGCACCAGCGCCGGCAGCATTGTGACCGCCGGCCCCAGGGTGGTGCGTCGCGACTGCCACCAGCGGACCAGGAGGACGAGGAGCCCGCTGCAGGCGACGACGCTCAACAGCTCGCGCGCCGTAACAGCGGTGATGGTCGCATTGGCGAGCACCACGGTCCAGAGCAGCCAGTCGCGCCCCGCGGTGGAGCGCACCAGCTTTGCGGCACTTCGGCTGATGAGCGCGATGACCGCGGCCCCGATTCCGTAGAACGCGGCCTGCATCCAGGGTAGGCCACCCGTGCGCACATAGAGCGCAGCGAGCACCACCACCATCACGAACGAGGGCGCGACGAAGGCGAGCGCGACCGCGGTCGGCCCCGAGCACCCCATACCGCACCCAGCCCAGATAGACGGCGAGCTGTGCGGCCAGCGGACCCGGGGCGAGCTGGGCCAGGGCAATGCCCTCGCGATATTCCTCGGCAGAGATCCACGCTCGCGTCTCTACCAGGTCGCGATGCATCGCGGCGACTAAGGCGACTGGGCCACCGAAACCGAAGGTTCCGAGGCGGAGGAAATAGCCGACCAAGGCCGTCGGGGACGGCGCCTGGCTCACTCCAGGCTCAGCTCCACCGGCTCCTCCGCCCGTGGCTTCAGGTCCTCGTTCCGGTCCAGCAGCCGAGCGCAGGTGTTCCAGCGCAGGATCGATTCGTCGTTCCCGGGCGAGCGCAGGGCCTCCGCCTTCTCGTACCAGCCCATGGCCTCCCGGAACCAGTGGTACGCATTCTCCCCCGAGCCGGGCACCTCCGGCCGGAGCTGGGCCTTGGCGCAGCGCTCGCAGATGATGCCCCCGTAGTAGGCCCGCTTGTACGCGTCGTCCAGTTGGGGCAACACCTCCCGCGCCCGGCGCACGCCCTCGGTCGGCCCCGCGGCGAACTGGTCGGTGATCGCCAGCAGCAGCGTGATCAGTGCCTGCTGGTTTGCCGGCTCCACCGTCAGCACGTCGAGGCAGATGCTCTCCGCCGACGACGGGTCGTTGATGACCCGGTATCGCTCCGCCTTCTGTAGCGCCAAGCGCACGCTTTCCCGGGAGATCGGCTTGGGCTCGAACGTCATGGTGCGGCCTCCCTCCTGCTGAAGACCTTCAGCAGCTTCCCCAGCGGATCGAAGAACTCGTCGACCACCCGCTCCTTGAGCGGAATGATCGCGTTATCGGTGATGGTGATGTGCTCGGGGCACACCGCCGTGCAGCACTTGGTGATGTTGCAGTAGCCGATCCCGTGGGCCCGGCGCAGCTCCCCGACCCGGTCCTCCACGTCGAGGGGGTGCATCTCCAGCGCCGCCACGTGCACCAGGAAGCGGGGCCCGATGAAGTCCTCGTGGCGCCGATGGTCGCGCAGCACGTGGCAGACGTCCTGGCAGAGGAAGCACTCGATGCACTTGCGGAACTCCTGCACCCGGTCCACGTCCGACTGCGCCATCCGCCAGGTGCCGTCGGGAGCGTCCGGCGCCCGCGGCTTGAATGGCTTGATCCCTTGCTTGACGGCGAAATTCCAGGAGACGTCGGTGACCAGGTCCTTGATCGGGGGGAAGGCCCGCATCGGCTCCACGGTGACCGGCTTGTCCAGGGGAAGCTCGCTCAGCCGGGTCATGCACATGAGCTTGGGCATCCCGTTCACTTCGGCGGAGCAGGAGCCGCATTTGCCCGCCTTGCAGTTCCACCGCACCGCGAGGTCGTTGGCCTGCTCCGCCTGGATCTGATGGATGGCGTCGAGCACGACCATGCCCGGCGTGACGCTGGTCGTGTAGTCCACCAGCCTCCCGCCCTGCGCGTCGCCCCGCCAGACGCGGAACGTGGCCCGGCCGATCGGCTCGGGCTCGGAGGTCGGTCGGTCGTCCGCTTCGACGGCGCCGCTCTCGGCGAGGTCGGGCTTGAGTGTGTCAGTGGCCATGTGGGTCCTTGGAAGCGTTGTCATCCCGAGCGCCAGCGAGGGATCTTGCCCGCCGAAGCTCGAGCCATTTCTGGGCAAGTTCCCTCGCTTACGCTCGGGATGACAGTCCGTGGCCCCCGGACTGTCACTTCTGCTCCTCGATGACCGCCTTGAGCTCGGCCGGAATCTCCCGGATCGGCTCGCGCGCGAGCCGCATGTCCCCGTCCGGCCCCTTCCGAATCACGATGTTGAATGTCCCCCCGGCCGGGTCCTTCTCCGGATAGTCATCGCGGAAGTGTCCGCCGCGGCTCTCCTTCCGCTCGATCGCCGCGCGGGCGATCGCCTCGGATACGGTGAGCAGGTTGCCGAGGTCGAGCGCGGTGTGCCATCCTGGATTGTACTCCCGGTTTCCGGCGACACCGACGCTGCCCGCCCGCTCCCGCAGCCGGGAGATCTCCTCCAGCGCGCGCTTCATCTCCGCCTCGGTCCGGACGATGCCGACGAGGTCCTGCATCATGGTCTGGAGATCCTGCTGCACCTGATAGGTCCCCGCCCGTCGTTGCCGGCTCCCCGATCGAACGGGGCCAGCGCGGCGCGGGCCGACTGGTCCACCTGCTCGCCGTCGATCGCCGCGGGCTCGTTCTCACGGGCGAATGCCGCGGCGAACTCCCCCGCCCGCTTGCCGAACACCAGGAGGTCCGACAGCGAGTTCCCACCCAGCCGGTTGGCGCCGTGCAGCCCGGCAGCGCACTCGCCGGCGGCGTAGAGCCCAGGAAGGGTGGAGCTCTGGGTGTCCCCGTCCACCCGGATCCCTCCCATGATGTAGTGGGTGGTCGGCCCCACCTCCATCGGCGTCGTGGTGATGTCGATGTCGGCCAGCTGCTTGAACTGGTGGTACATGCTGGGAAGCTTCCGGATGATGTGCTGGCGGGCGTCGGGCAGCCGCTGCTTGATCCAGGAGATGTCGAGCAGCACGCCGCCGTGGGGGCTCCCGCGTCCCTCCCGCACCTCGCGGAGGATGCAACGAGCGACGTGGTCGCGCGTCAGGAGCTCGGGCGGCCGCCGGGCGCTCTTGTCGCCCTGGGTATACCGCCACCCCTCTTCCTCGCTGTCCGCCGTCTGGCTCCGGTAGTTCTCGGGTATGTCGTCGAACATGAAGCGCCGCCCGTGCCGGTTGACCAGGATCCCGCCCTCGCCCCGGACTCCCTCGGTGACGAGGATCCCCCGCACGCTGGGCGGCCAGATCATCCCGGTGGGATGGAACTGGACGAACTCCATGTCCTGGAGCGCCGCGCCGGCCTCGTAGGCCAGGGCGTGGCCGTCCCCGGTGTACTCCCAGCTGTTGCTGGTGATGGAGTAGGCCCGGCCGATGCCGCCGGTCGCGAGCACGATCGCTCTGGCGCGAAACAGGCGGAACCTGCCGCGCTCGCGATCGTAGCCCAGGGCGCCCGCCACCCGGCCGGAATCGGTGAGCAGCCGGAGCACGGTGCACTCCATGTGCACGTCGATGCCCTGATGGATGCTGTGGTCCTGCAGCGTGCGGATCATCTCCAGACCGGTCCGGTCGCCCACGTGCGCCAGCCGGGGATACTTGTGCCCGCCGAAGTTGCGTTGGAGGATCCGGCCGTCGGCGGTGCGATCGAACAGCGCACCCCACGCCTCCAGTTCCCGAACCCGGTCTGGCGCCTCCTTGGCGTGCAGCTCGGCCATGCGCCAGTTGTTGATGTACTGACCCCCGCGCATGGTGTCGGCGAAGTGCACCTGCCAGCCGTCGCGGTTGTCCACGTTGCCCAGGGCCGCGGCGACGCCACCTTCGGCCATCACGGTGTGGGCCTTGCCCAGCAGCGACTTGCAGACCAGGCCGACGGAGACCCCCGCCGCTGACGCGGCGATGGCCGCCCGGAGCCCCGCCCCGCCGGCGCCGATCACCAGGACGTCGTGATCGACGGTCTGATAGTCAGCCATGAGCCCTCACAGGATCCGCCAATCGGTCCAGATCCCCATGGAGCACAGCCTGACGTACACGTCCGCGAAGGCGACCGAGAAGAGACTGGTCCAGGCCCAGCGCAAGTGGCCCCGGTTGAGGCAGCTGGAGCAGTCGTAAGCCCGGCGGCGCACGGGCGAGCGGGAGAGCCGGTCGAGATAGCCGCCGACGACGTGGCGCATCGAATGGCAGCCCAAGGTGTACCCGCCCAGCATGATCACGTTGGCGGCGAGCACCAGCGTCCCCACGCCGATGCCGAATTCGGTCCGGCCGGTGGCAGGATCGGTAAACCAGAGCGCCTGATAGACGTCGTAGGTCAGCACGACGAGGAAGAAGAGCGCGACGTATAAGAAGTAGCGGTGAATGTTCTGGACGATGAGGGGAAAGGCGGCCTCGCCGCGGTACTGCTGGCGCGGCTCGCCGACGGCGCAGGCGGGTGGGTCGGCCCAGAATGCCTTGTAGTACGCGCCCCGGTAGTAGTAGCAGGTCACCCGGAAGAGGCCGGGAAACGGCAGGATCAGCAGAGCCGGCGAAAACACCAGCCATCCCGGCCACCAGCCCGGCTTGGGCCCGAACCAGGCGTGAGGCGAGCTGCCGAACAGCTCGGGCGAATAGAACGGCGAGAGGTAGGGGCCGTGCGCGTAGTGCCGGCCCTGGAAGGCGGCCCACGTCGCGTAGACGATGAAGCTCGAGAGGATGGTCACCACGATCGCCGGCTGGACCCACCAGCGGTCGCGTCGCATCGTCTCGCCGAAGCGGCGCGGGATCACCGGGAGCTGCGCGTGCGCCATTCCGTGATACCTCTGTGCTGAGGGGGACCGGCGTCGGTGCGGCGCGGTCTGGCCGGCGGGAGCGAAGGCCAACAGCATATTCCAACGGGACCTGGCGACCTGTCAACCAATCCCGGGTTGACATTGTTTCGGCAGTTCGATAACTATCTAACTCATGGATAGCAACAGTTCCCCGAGGGCCGGGCTGGCGCCCGGTCAGTTCGAGTTGGTCGCCAAGGCGCTCGCCGACCCCCGGCGGGTGGCCGTCCTGGAGGCCATCGCCGACGAGGAGTGCTGCGCCTGCCAGCATCTGCGGGAGCAGTTCCCCGTGTCGAAGGCGACGATCTCCCACCACATCAAGGAGCTGGTCCGGGCCGGTGTGGTCGAGGCCCGGCGCGAGGGGCAGTACCTCCATTGTCTAGTCCGCCGGGAGGTGCTCGAGGCCTACGCCGCCGAGCTCCTGCACCGGGTGGGCGTCGATCGCGCAACCATCCCCAGCCGAAAATCGTGAGCGCTGTGACGACGTATCCAGTCCGCGGCCGTTTCTCGGGGCGGGGTCAGACAGTTGTATAACTCTCTCGTTGAGCAGGCGTCGACTCGGCAGGTTTCCCTGACGAGCCCCGAGGAGGAAGGCATGTCGATGCGGTGGCTGGCAGTCGTGAGCGGTCTGGTACTCCCGGTGATAATCGCTGGCTGTGGCGATCCACCCCCGCCGCCCCCACCGGCGCCTCCGGTGACGGTCGCCGCCGCCGTGGAGCGGGAGATCACCGAATGGGATGAGTTCACCGGGCGCATGGAGGCGGTGAACGCCGTGGATATTCGGCCCCGCGTCTCCGGGTATATCCGTCGGATCGCCTTCAACGAGGGCAACGGTGTCCGGAAGGGCCAGCTCCTGGTCGAGATCGACCCTCGCCCGTATCAGGCGGACCTGGCCCGAGCCGAAGCGGAGCTGGAGCGAGCGCAGACCACCGCCGCGCTGGCGGGCCGCGAGGTGGAGCGGGCCCGGCGGCTGGTGGCGGTGCAGGCCATCTCCCGCGAGGAGTTCGACACTCGCACCAGCGCGCACGCCTCGGAAGACGCGGGAGTACGTGCCGCCGAGGCCGCCGTCGCCACCGCACGGCTCAACCTGGAGTGGACCGAGGTCCGTTCCCCGATCAGCGGACGGGTGAGCCGGGCCGAGGTGACCGCCGGCAACCTCGTCCAGGCCGGGCCGCCCGATGCCACGCTGCTCACCACCGTGGTCTCGCTCGACCCGATCTACGTGTACTTCGAGAGCGACGAGCAGACCTTCCTCAAGTACACCGCCCTCGCGCGCGATGGTTCGAGACCCAACTCCCGCGACAACCGGAGCCCGGTCGAGCTGGGCCTGGCCAACGAGGAAGGGTTTCCCCACCGGGGCTACATCGACTTCGTCGATAATCAGCTCAACCCTGATGCGGGCACCATCCGGCTTCGCGCCATCTTCGCCAACAAAAACCACGAGTTCACACCGGGGCTCTTCGCCAGGATCAGGCTGGTGGGAAGCGGCAAGTACCCGGCGACACTGGTCCTCGACCGCGCCATCGGCACCGACCAGGACAAGAAGTTCGTGCTGGTCCTCAAGCCGGATAGCACCGTGGACTACCGCCCGGTGCAGCTTGGCCGGCTGGTGGACGGCTTCCGCGTGATCACATCGGGGCTCAAGGCGGGCGAGCGGATCGTGATCAACGGCACGCAGCGGGCGCGGCCGGGAACGAAGGTCACGCCGAAACTGGCGGAGATGAAGGCGGATTCGATCCCATGAACCTCTCGAAATTCTTCATCGACCGGCCGATCTTCGCGGGCGTGCTATCCATCGTGGTCTTCCTCGCCGGCGCCATCTCCATGTTCTCCCTGCCGGTGACTGAATACCCCGAGGTCGTGCCCCCCTCGATCGTGGTCACCGCGGTCTATCCCGGCGCCAACCCGCGGGTGCTGTCCGAGGCGGTGGCGACGCCGCTGGAGGAGCAGATCAACGGGGTCGAGAACATGCTGTACATGTCGTCCACCGCAACGTCGGACGGCGTGCTCACCACCACGGTCACCTTCCGCATCGGCACCGACGTGGACCTGGCGCAGGTTCAGGTGCAGAACCGGGTGGCCCAGGCGCTCCCCCGGCTGCCGGAGGAAGTGCGCCAGTCGGGTGTGACCACGGTCAAGAGCTCGCCCAACTTCATCATGGTGGTGCACCTGGTCTCGCCCGACAAACGCTACGACATGGTTTACCTGCGGAACTACGCCCTGCTCCAGATCAAAGACGTCATCGGGCGGATCCCGGGCATTGGCCAAGTCCAGGTGTTCGGTGGCGGCGACTATGCGATGCGAATCTGGCTCGACCCCCAGAAGGTCGCCGCGCGCGGGCTCTCCGCTGGCGAGGTGGTGGGCGCCATCCGGGAGCAGAACGTGCAGGTCGCGGCGGGCGTGGTCGGCGCGCCGCCGATGCCGCAGCGAGTGGACTACCAGCTCACGGTGAACGCGCGTGGCCGCTTGGTCGACGAGAAAGAGTTCGGGGAGATCATCATCAAGACCGGAGCGGACGGGGAGCTCACCCGGCTTCGGGACGTGGCGCGCATCGAGCTGGCCGCGGGGAGCTATGCCCTCCGCTCGATGCTCGACAACAAGGAGGCGGTGGGGATCGGTGTCTTTCAGGCCCCGGGCTCCAACGCGCTGGAGCTCTCGAGCGCGGTCCGCGCCACGATGGCGGAGCTGAAGCACAACTTCCCTGAGGGAGTGGAATACCAGATCGTCTACGACCCCACCATCAACGTGCGCGACGGGATCCGCGAGGTGGTGATCACGCTCCTGGAGGCGGTGCTCCTGGTCGTGCTCGTGGTGGTGCTGTTCCTCCAGACCTGGCGGGCCTCGATCATCCCGCTGGTCGCCGTGCCGATCTCGATCGTGGGCACGTTCGCCATCCTGGGGGCCTTCGGGTTCTCCATCAACACCCTGTCGCTCTTCGGGCTGGTGCTCGCCATCGGCATCGTGGTGGACGACGCCATCGTGGTGGTGGAGAACGTCGAGCGACACATCGAAGAAGGGCTCTCGCCCCGCGACGCCTCCTACAAGGCGATGGAGGAGGTCACCGGGCCGATCGTCGCGATCGCGCTGGTGCTCTGCGCCGTGTTCGTTCCGGTGGCGTTCGTCAGCGGACTTACGGGCCAGTTCTATCGGCAGTTCGCCCTGACCATCGCGTTCTCGACAGTGATCTCCGCGTTCAACTCGCTGACCCTCTCGCCCGCGCTGAGCGCCATTCTGCTGAAGCCCCGCGAAGCGTCGCCCGATCTGTTGACCCGGCTGCTCGACCGCGGCCTCGGATGGATCTTCCGCCCGTTCAACCACTACTTCAGGCGTGGTTCGGCCGCCTACGGCCGGGCGGTCAGCCGGATACTCGGACGCAAAGGCGCGGCGCTGGCGGTGTACGCCGTCCTGGTGGCCTTCACGGTGTTCATGTTCAACAAGGTGCCTTCGGGATTCATTCCGACGCAGGACAAGCAGTACCTGGTCGCCTTCGCGCAGCTGCCGGACGGGGCCACGCTCGACCGGACTGAAGCCGTGATCCGCGAGATGTCCGACATCGGACTGAAGCAGCCCGGCGTGGCGAGCGCGGTGGCGTTCCCCGGCCTGTCCATCAATGGCTTCGTGAACTCACCCAACGCCGGGATTGTGTTCTTTACGCTCAAGCCGTTCGACGAACGCACCAAAGAGGAGTACGGGCTCACCCTCGCGGGGGTACTCAACGAGAAGTTCTCCGGCCTCCAGGACGCATTCGTGGCGGTGTTCCCGCCGCCGCCGGTGATGGGTCTGGGTACAGTGGGCGGGTTCAAGATGGAGCTGGAGGACCGGGCGGGGCTGGGAGAAGGCGAGCTGTTTCAGGCCACGCAGAACCTCCTGGGCAAGGTGTATCAGACGCCCCAGATCGCAGGAGCCTTCTCCGGATTCCAGATCAACGTCCCGCAACTGTATCTCGACGTGGACCGGGAAAAGGTGAAGCAGGAAGGCATTCTTCTCACCGACCTGTTCCAGACCGTGCAGGTCTATCTCGGCTCGCTGTACGTCAACGACTTCAACCGGTTCGGGCGCACCTACCAGGTGATCGTCCAGGCCGACGCGCCCTTCCGCGCCACCGCGGAGAACATCGCCCAGCTCAAGGTGCCCAACGACAGTGGCCAGATGGTGCCGCTGGGGTCGGTGCTCCGGGTGCAGGAGTCGTTCGGACCCTCCCAGGGGCTGCGCTACAACGCCTATCCCGCCGCGGACATCAACGGCGGCCCGGCCCCAGGCGTGAGCTCAGGGCAAGCGCGAGAGCTCATGGAGCAGCTCGCCGCCGAGAACCTGCCCAACGGAATCGGCTTCGAGTGGACCGACCTCACCTACCAGGAAATCCTGGCGGGCAACACCGCGATCTTCGTCTTCCCGCTCTGCGTGGTGCTGGCGTTCCTGGTGCTCGCGGCGCAGTACGAGAGCTGGTCGCTGCCGCTGGCCGTGATCCTGATCGTGCCGATGGGCCTCCTGTCCGCCATCACCGGCGTGTGGCTCACCCAGGGCGACAACAACATCTTCACCCAGATCGGGTTCCTGGTGCTGGTGGGCCTCGCCTGCAAGAACGCCATTCTGATCGTCGAGTTCGCGCGCGAGCTCCAGCTGCGCGGCTGGAAGGTGGTGGATGCCGCCCTCGAAGCCTGCCGGATCCGGCTGCGTCCCATCCTGATGACGTCTTTCGCATTCATCATGGGAGTTCTTCCGCTGGTGTTTTCCAGCGGCGCCGGCGCCGAGATGCGTCACGCCATGGGCGTGGCAGTCTTCTCCGGCATGCTTGGCGTGACCTTCTTCGGCCTGGTGCTGACGCCCGTGTTCTACGTCGCGCTGCAGCTGATGATCCAGCGGCGGGCGCGCAGCACCCAACTTCAACCGAGCGGACCCGCCGAACCGGCGGTGAGGACACATGCGTAAAGTAGCGATCGGGCTCACACTCCTTCTGAACGCCTGCGCCTCGGCCGCGGCGTATCGCCAACCCCAGGTGGAGATCCCCGCCGCCTTCCGGGAGCGGCTCGACAGTCTCGCACCGCCGGCCGCGGCCCCCGCGGCGGTGCCCGTGACCGCGCAGGACACCGTCACGCCGGTGGGCGACTACTGGCGCACCCTGGGCGACACCACACTCGACCGCCTGCTCGGCGTGGCGCTCCGCGGCAACCTGGACGTCGAGGTGGCACAGGCGCGCATCCGGGGCGCTCGAGCCTCGAAGCTCGAGGCTTCTCTCGACTTCGTGCCGACCGTGACCGCGGCCGGCGGCTACACCAGACAGCGGCTCGCCGGCGCCACGTTCCCCATCGGCAACGGCACCTTCCCCGACCAGGACGTCTGGGACGCGGGATTCGATGCCTCGTGGGAGCTGGATCTCTTCGGTCGGATCCGCCGGGGCGTCCAGGCCCGGGGTGCGCTGCTGGGCGCCGCCGAGGAGGAGCTGCGCGACGTCCGGGTGTCGCTCGCGGCCGAGCTGGCGCGGGTGTACTTCGAGCTGCGCGGGTCCCAGGAGCAGCTGGCCGTGGCGCAGCGCAACGCGGAGAACCAGCGGCGCACGCTGCAGCTCACCCGCGAACGCCTCGACGCGGGCCGCGGCACCGCGTTCGACACCGAGCGCGCCCAGGCCCAGCTGAGCATCACACTCGCGTCGGTACCCGAGCTCGAGGCGCGGGTAGCGGCGGCGCAGTACCGCATCGGAGTCCTTGCTGGCCGGCCTCCCGCGGAGGTCGCCGGCGAGCTGACCCAGGCGGCCCCGATGCCGACGCTCCCGGCCTCCGTCGCGGTGGCCCGGCCCGATTCGCTCATCCGTCGGCGCCCCGACGTGGCGCGGGCGGAGCGGCGGGTCGCGGCGGAGCACGCGTTCGTGGGCTCCGCCAAGGCGGAATACCTGCCCCGGCTCAGCCTCGGCGGCAGCGCCGGCTTCTCCTCGGCCGAGTTCGGCGACTTGGGCGGGGACGGCACCTTCCGCTATGCCGTCGGCCCGGTGATCAGCTGGCCGGCGCTCAATCTGGGCCGGGTCAAGGCGAGAGTGGACGTGGCCCGCTCGCTCGAGGCCGAGGCGCGCGCCCAATACAACCAGACCGTGCTGGGCGCCCTGGAAGAGGTGGAGACCTCGCTGGTGCGCTACCGAACCTCGCTCAGCCGGGTGGACCGGTTCGACGAGGCCGCCAAGGCGAGCGCCCGGGCCGCCGAGCTTGCCCGGCTTCGCTTCACCGGCGGCGTGGCGGACTTCCTCCAGGTGCTCGACGCCGAGCGCACGCAGCTCGAGGCGGAGAGTCAGTTGGTGCAGAGTCGCACCGAGGCCTCGACTGCCTACGCGGCGCTCTACAAGGCGCTCGGCGGAGAGTGGACGCCGGTCAGCGAGGGCCCTTAGGGAGAGGCCGACTTGACGGCCGGCGGGGATTGACCGACATTGGCCTATACCGAATAGATCCCGAACCCGCCGACCGGGCTACCTGGAATGGGCACCACGTACTGCGACATCGCGCCGAGCCACCAGTGGCACGGGCCCTACCACGAAAAGGAGTACGGCTTTCCGCTCGAAGACGATGCGGCGCTCTTCGAGCGGCTGGTGCTGGAGATCAACCAGGCCGGCCTCTCCTGGCTCACCATTCTTAAGAAGCGCGAAGCGTTCCGCCAGGCCTACGACGGCTTCGATCCCGACGTGGTCGCGGCCTACGGCGCGCGCGATCGGCGGCGTTTGCTCGCCGACGCGGGCATCGTGCGCAACCGGCTCAAGGTCGAGGCGGCCATCGCCAACGCGGCGCGCATCCGCGAGCTGCGGGAGAGCCACGGGTCGTTCGCCGGCTGGCTGGCCGCGCACCATCCGCGATCAAAAGAGGAGTGGGTGAAGCTCTTCAAGCGGACCTTCCGGTTCACCGGGGGTGAGATCGTGGGAGAGTTTCTGATGAGCATCGGGTATCTGCCGGGGGCGCACACCGAGAGCTGCCCAGTGCATCGCCGGATCTTGCGGCAGCGACCGCCCTGGGCGCGGAGGCCGAAGGCAAGGGCCTCGGCGTGAGCCGCCGGATCGCGGGGCCGGCGGGCAAGCTCAACGTAGACGACGGCGGCAGCGGCGACGCGATCGTCTTCGTGCACTCGCTCGCCGGCAATACCACGCATTGGTCGGCGCAGCTCGCTCATCTGCGCCAGCTGCGGCGCGCGGTGGCGCTCGATCTCCGAGGGCACGGCAAGTCGGAGGCGCCCAGAAGCGCCGAGCATTCGATCGAGGCGCAGGCGCAGGACGTGGGCGCCGTCGCCGACGCCTTGGGGCTCGAGCGATTCGCGTTGGTGGGGCACAGCATGGGCGCCGGTGTGGCGCTGGCCTACGCCGGTGCGCATCCCGGACGCCTCACCCATCTCCTCGTTGCCGACCCGATCGGCGACGGGACCCAGACCCCCGAAGCGGAAGTCCGGCCGTTCCTGGAGGCAGTCGAATCGCCGGCCTATACCGAGACCATCGAAGGGTACTGGAGCAGCATCGCGGGCTCCGACGGGGCGGTGCTCGAGCGGCTGCTGCGAGATCTTCGGGAAACGCCGCGACAAACGGTCGTGCGCGGGCTCAACGCCGTGATGGCGTTCGACCCCAAGCCCGCGCTCGCGCGGTTCCGCGGGCCCACGCTCGCCGTCGTCACTCCGGCGAACGATTTCTCCTACAGCATGCACCGCCTCGGCCCGGGACTGCCACATCGCGTGATCACCGGAACGGGCCACTGGCTCCAGGTGGAGCGTCCCGAGGAGTTTAACCGGATTCTGGAGGGGTTTCTGGAAGAGAAGGTGTAAGCCGCGCTATACTTTCCCGCCATGGCCAACCTGCCGCTGCTGCCCCGCGTGTCCGCGCGGCGCTACGTGCAGCCGCTCCGCGAGGGCGGCTCGCTGCCCGCAGTGGTGGAGACCGACGACGGGTTGTACGTGGTCAAGTTCCGCGGGGCCGGACAGGGCCCGAGGGCGCTGGTCGCGGAGCTGCTGGTCGGTCTGCTGGCTTCGCTGCTCGATCTCCCAGTGCCGGCGCTCGCACTGGTGCACCTCCCGCCGCCGTTCGGCCGCAGCGAGCCTGACCCCGAGATCCAGGACGTCCTCCGCCGCAGCCACGGCCTCAACGTCGGGCTTCGCTATCTGGACGGCGCGTTCAATTTCGACTGTGCCGCCGCCCCCGACGTGGTGACGCCGGACTTCGCGGCTCGGCTGGTCTGGCTCGACGCGCTGGTCACCAACCCGGACCGAACCCATCGCAACCCCAACCTCCTGGTCTGGCGGCGTCGCCCCTGGCTGATCGACCACGGCGCGGCGCTCTATGCCCATCACGACTGGGCGAGCGTGACGCCGGAGAAGGCGCGGAGCCCGTTCCCTCACATCGAACGCCACGTCCTCCTGCGCCACAGCGACGGGATCGAGAAGGCGGATGCGACACTCGCCGCCTCCCTGGACGACGCGGCGCTCCGCGCCGTCATCGAGGAGGTTCCCGACGAGCTGCTGACCGGTCCGGAGTACGCCGGCGACTCGGCCCCCGAGGAGCTTCGGGCCCGCTACCGGCACTACCTCGGCACCCGGCTCCGGGCACCGCGCCCCTTTCTCGACGACGCGGTGGAGGCTCGCGAGCGCCTGCGGCGGATGCCTCCCCTCCCGCAATCGGCCCGGCGATGAGCGGGACCGGGCGGGTCGCCTATGACTTCGCGGTACTGCGAGTGGTGCCCCACGTGCACCTGGGGGAGTTCACCCCGATCGGCGTGATCCTGCACGCGCGCACGGTCGAGTTCCTGGGGATGCGGGCGCTGAGCGATCCAGGCAGGTTGCGCGAGCGGTTTCCCGACCTGGACCACGAGCTGCTGGGGCGATACCTGCGGACTTTCGAGGGTATCTGTTCCGGCGATCCGGCCGCCGGCCCGGTCGCGCTGGAGCCGCCGTCGGAGCGCTTCCATTGGCTTACGTCGCCCCGCTCGGACGTCCTCCAGACGTCGCCGATTCACGAGGGACTATGTGACGATCCCGCACGGGCTCTCGACGCGTTGTTCGAGAGCTACGTGACGGCGGACCCCTCGGCTCAGCGATCGGCCGAGCCCCGCCCGCGGTAGTAGACCGCCAACCGTTCTCCCAGATACGCGCACAGCGCGGCCGCGAGCAGCGGCAGCCAGAAGGTCATCGCGTCGTAGGTGGACGAGCTGACCACGCGGGTCCCGCCACTTCCGATGCCCAGCGATCGAAACGCGGAGCGGAGGTGGGAATCGGTGTAGGTGTTGGCGATCCACCATCCCACCGCCAGGCCCGCGACCGCGGGCGCCTTCGGCAACAGGTGCGAGCGCAGCTGCGTCAGTACAGCGCGTCCAAACCCCGCCGCTTCGACCCCGGCCCGCGCCGTCCAATCCGGCAGCGCGCGCCCGCCGTAGGGCGCCACCCACCGCTCCCGCTCCGCGGCGACCGCGGCAACCCGGCCCCGCACCGCGGCGACTTCGCGTGCGAGCGAACCGGGTTGGCCGCCACGCTCGGCCGATCCTGTCGCCAACTCCCCGAGAGCCTCGAAGCGCGGCCGGAGCGCCCGGCGCTCGAGCCGGCGCCGATGCCGCAACACCAGCCGAGTACAGAGACCTCGCAGAACGACCGCCGGCTTCATCCACGCCGCCACCGCGCGCAGGTCGGCGCGATCCGCCTCGAGCGAAGCCTGGCAATCGGCCATCAGCGCCGCGGCCCGGCGCTCCCCTTCGACGATCTCACCGACCAGCGGAGCGGATGCCTCGCTGCCGCCGACTCCCGCCCGCACCACCACCTCACCGAGCCGCCGCAGCCCGAGGCGCTCCCGGTGGCGCAGTCGCCTGTCCCGAAGGTCGAGCCGGATTTCGTGGTATTGAGCGTGGAGACGAGCGAGCACGGGGGTGACTCCGGACAGATGATGAACTTCACTACGCAAGGATCGTGAGGCCATCCTGCGGAGTCGCGAACTGTAGAGCTAATTCGCTCGGGTAGATGAACTTGCTGTTCCTATCGTAAGGCCACCGGCGGCCGCCGCCGGGGGCGCCAGGCAAGGCATTCTGCGCCGCTGCTTGACGGGGGCGATCCCGGGGGTACATTCGGCGAAGGATACCGAACAAATCCCGAAGATGATTACCGTGACCCACCTGCACACCCATACCCACTTTTCCTTCGGCATCGGAGCTTCCAGCCCCGAGGTGCTGGCAGCCGCCGCCGCGGAGCGGGGCTATCGCGCTCTCGCCTGTACCGACACCAACGGCGTCTACGGCGCGGTCGAGTTCCAACGCGCCTGCGATGCCGCCGGCGTCCGGCCGATCCTCGGCGCGCACCTGGTCACCGATGAGGAGGAGACCATCGCGCTGGCGCTGGACGAGCGCGGATGGGGAGCGCTGTGCCGGGCGATCTCGGCGATTCATTGGGCTGCCGCCGGAACGGCGGAACGGTCGGTCGGTGGAACGGCGGAACAGCGGAACGGCGGAAGGGAGCGTTCCAGCGTTGCGGCGTTCCGGCTATCTGCCGGAATCGCTGGCGACCGCGCCGGTCTCGTTCTTCTCTCCCCCGACGTCGCCTTCCTCGAGCGCGTCGCCGCCGCGAGCGGCACCCGGGACCTCTACGCCGAGCTGATCCCGGGCAAGGAGCGCCACGCCGTGCTCGCCGCCGCGCGGCGGCTTGGCATCCCCGCCGCCGTGACCAACGCGGTGGTCATGGCTCATCCCGAGGACTGGGCCCGCCATCGCCTCATCCGCGCGATCCATCTCAATACGACGTTGTCGGAGTTGGAGGGCGGAACGTCGAACCGGCGGACCGGCGGAAGGGGGGAACGTTCCGACGTTCCGGCGGTCCGCCGTTCCGCCCCGCGTGACGCCTGGCTCCGCCCCGTCGCCGACCTCGTCCGCCTCTTCCCCGACTGCCCCGAGGCGGTGCGCGAGACGGAGGCGATAGCCGAGCGCTGTGGGTATCGGATTCCCGATGGCCGGATCGTGGCGCCGCGGCTCGCGGAGCCCGACGAGTCCTTCCGGCGGCTCCGCGCCTTCGCCTATGCCGGGGCCGAGCGCCGCTACGGCACCGTCGCTCCGGTGACCCGCGACCGGCTGGAGCACGAGCTCCGCATCATCGGCCTGAAGGGATTCGCCGACTACTTCCTAGTGGTGAAGGACATCGTCGAGCACGGCCCCACCCACTGCGGCCGCGGCTCGGTGGCCAACTCGATCGTGAGCTACTGCCTCGGCATCACCCACGTCGAGCCGCTCGGCGCCGGGCTCCTCTTCGAGCGATTCCTCAACCCCGAGCGGAAGGATCCGCCCGACATCGATCTCGATTTCCCCTGGGACGAGCGCGACGACGTGCTGGCCTACGTCTTCCGGCAGTACCCCCGCCCCCAGGCGGCGATGGTCGCGAACCACAACTGCTTCCGGCTCCGCGGCGCGCTGCGCGAGGTGGCCAAGGTGCACGGCCGTCCAGCCGGCGAGATCCGCGAGGTGACCCGCCGGATCCCCGTCTTCGAGGACCAGCCACTCGAGGAGATGCTCGCCTCCCACCCCAACTTCCGCGGGCTCGATCTGCCCGCCCAGCTGGCGCGAGTTCGCCCGGATGGCGGCGCCGCTGGTGGGCATGCCCCGCCATCTCTCGCTCCATCCCGGCGGCGTCGTCATCGTCCCCACCGCGCTCACCGACTACGTCCCGATCGAGCCGGCGGTGAAGGCGCTGGAGGATCATCCGGATCTCACCGTGCCGGTGATTCAGTTCGAGAAGGACGGCGCCGAGGACGCGGGGCTGGTGAAGATCGACCTGCTCGGCAACCGCTCGCTCGCGGTGATCCGCGATGCGATCGCCGCGGTGCACGGCCACACCGGCCGGATGATCGACTACACCTCGTCCGACGCCGGCGAGGACGACGCCACCCGAACGCTCTTCCGCACCGGCCAGACGATGGGCGTGTTCTACACCGAATCGCCCGCCTCCCGCGCGCTCTGCGCCAAGAGCCGGGCCGAGACCTTCGAGCTGCTGGTGCTCAACACCAGCATCATCCGGCCCGCCTCCAACCGGTACATCCGGATCTACCTCGAGCGGCTGCACGGCGCGCCGTACGAGCCGCTCGATCCGGCCCTGCGCGACACGCTGGCCGAGACCTTCGGCGTGATGGTCTACCAGGAGGACGTGGTCAACGTCTGCGCGGTCTTCGCGGGGATGCCGCTCGCCACCGCCGACGGGCTCCGGAAGTCGCTCTCCAAGAAGCGGCCCGCCAAGCACGCTCGCCGGCTATGCCGAGGAGTTCTTCGCCGGCGCCGGTGCCCTGGGCCGCGACCCCGAGACGATCAAGCGGGTGTGGGAGATGGTCATGTCCTTCGCCGGCTACAGCTTCTGCAAGGGGCACTCGGCGTCCTACATCCAGGTGGCCCAGCACTCCTGCTATCTCCGGGCCCACTATCCGGCGGAGTTCATGGCGGCGGTGCTCGGCAACGGCGGCGGGTTCTACCATCCGTTCGCCTACGTCGCCGAGGCGATGCGGATGGGGCTCACGGTGCTCCCGCCCGACGTGAACGCGAGCGAGTTCCGCTGCACCGGCCGGGGGAGCGAGCTGAGGGTCGGGCTGCAGTTCGTGAAGGGACTCTCGGCCGAGGGTGCGGAGCAGGTGCTGCGTGCACGGAACGGCCCCTTCCGCAGCCTTTTCGACCTCCGCTCCCGCGCCGGCATCGCGCCCGACGACCTCCGCGCGCTGATCAAGGTCGGCGCGCTCGACTCGATCGCCGGCGGGTGGAGCCGGCCGATGATGCTGTGGATGATGGACTCGGCGGAGCGCGTCCGCGAAGGCCGTCGACTGGTTCGACAACCTCCCCCCCGCCGTTCCCGTGCTCAAGCAGTACTCCCCCGAGCGGCGGCGGCGCGAGGAATACGCGACCCTCGGCTTCGTCACCGACACCCACCCGATGCGGCTCCACGCGGACCGGCTCGCCGCTTCCGCTCTGCCCGAGCACCGACCTGCCTGGCTACGTCGGCCGCCACGTGATGATGGCCGGGATGCTCACCACCGCCAAGCCGGTGCACACCCGCAAGGACGAGCCGATGGAGTTCGCCACCTTCGACGATGGGCACGGGCTGATCGAGACCGTGCTCTTTCCCGGCGGTCTACCGCGAGCGCGGTCACGTCCTCTTCGATCAGGGGCCGTTCATCTTTCGGGGAAAAGTGGAGGAGGAGTTCGGAGTGATCACCGTCACGATCACCCATCTCGACCGGCTGGAGCGCGCGGCCGGCCGCTAGCGACGGCTAGATTTCAGTGCGATTCGCGGCCACCTCCCTGCTGTCCCTGATCGGGCATCAGCCGGACCGATGTCGGGTTGGGAGAGTAGGGAATCCGGCGGATGTGGCTCGAGTCGGCGGAGGGACTGGTACTGGTGTCGACCTCATTCCCCTGGCCGAACGCCAGGTCGCCCGCGTGCGCAAAGCGCACGTCGCGCAGGCCGAACGGCGTCGAGAAGGTGGCCAGGCCCTCCACCGCGAACCGGTGGGTGCCGGAGCCCAGCCTGCGGATGCGCTCGCGGATCGGGCCGGTCGGCACCGTGAGCGGCAGAGCGAAGTCGGACAGCCCGGAATGGGGAACCGGGATGATGCTGTCCCTCGAGAAATGACCCACGGTCACGTCATCGAGACGAAGCTGCAGCTCGAACCGCGCGGTCGAGAGGTCGTAGTCGTTGGGGTTCCACACGGCCAGGCCCAACACGACCGGCGCGCCACCGGCGGTGTCGCGATCGAGTCGAACCCGCGAGACCTCGAGCCCGGGATCATCGTAGACCCAGAGGCCCAGCGGGGTACAGGCCGCAGCGCCAGTAACCAGCCAGACCCCCAACTGTCTGCGGCTCGGAGTCATGCCCACTCGGTGGTGAAAGGACCGGTCATGGTCTCGCGGAGACCCCCCATTTTCTCAGCCGGACTTTCGCTCTTTCTTCTGCTCGCCGCCAGTGCCTGCGGCTCACAGTTCGAGAATGAAACGCCCGACCCGCCGGATGGAACCGAGCCGGTCGCGCTCCAGCCGGTCACGTCGGGCC
Source organism: uncultured Gemmatimonadales bacterium (assembly GCA_963844445.1). Taxonomy (GTDB): domain Bacteria; phylum Gemmatimonadota; class Gemmatimonadetes; order Gemmatimonadales; family GWC2-71-9; genus CAVVWJ01. The sequence goes on along the minus strand of CAWJOB010000001.1, from coordinate 1,048,135 downwards.
TGGTCTTCCCGCTCTATCTCACGGCACCCGCCGGAGACACCCGGCTCTTCATCGTGGAAAAGGGGGGCAGGATCCGGATCGTGAAGGACGGCGTGCTCCTCCCTGCTCCGTTCCTCGACCTCTCGGGACAGGTCTCCACCGGGAGCGAGCAGGGACTGCTGGGCCTGGCCTTTCACCCCCAATACGCCACGAACGGCCGGTTCGTCGTCCACTATACCGATGTCGCCGGTGACACCCGGGTGTCCGGGTTCCTGGTGTCCCCCGATCCCGACTCGGCCGATGCCGCCAGCGAGGTCACCATTCTGGCGGAGGACCAGCCGTTCCCCAACCACAACGGCGGCCAGGTGCTGTTCGGCCCGGATGGCTATCTCTACATCATGCTGGGCGACGGCGGGTCGGTGGACGATCCGGGCAGGCGGGGCCAGTCGCTCGCCGACCTGCTCGGGTCCATCCTCCGAGTCGAGCCGCTCGACGGCGGCGGGTACGCCGTGCCGCCTGACAACCCGTTCGTCGCCACGGCTGGCGCCCGCCCGGAGATCTGGAGCTACGGACTCCGGAACCCCTGGCGGTTCGCGTTCGACCCGGCGACCGGCGATCTCTACATCGCCGACGTGGGCCAGCGCCGGTGGGAAGAGGTCGATGTCTCGACTGCGGCCGAGGGCGCGGGCCGGGGACTCAACTTCGGCTGGAGCATCATGGAAGGTCCGGAGTGCCGCGGAGACTCCTGCGAGCAGGACGGCCTCGAGCTTCCGGTGCTCGCGTACAATCACGCCGATGGCTGCTCCATCACCGGCGGCTTCGTCTACCGCGGCGCCGCGATCCCCGCGCTCCAGGGGCACTACTTCTACTCCGACTTCTGCCGGGGATGGGTACGGAGCTTTCGCTTGGAGGAGGGCAGCGCGACGGACCAGTTCCAGTGGCCGACCCTGGCGCCGGGCGGGGGTGTACCCAGCTTCGGCCACGACGCCGCCGGCGAGCTCTACGTCATGAGCGCCGGCGGAGTGGTGTTCAAGATCGTGCCCGGGTGAGTGCAGGCGTGGCCACGTCCGCTCCCGCCGATTTCACGGCCTTGGCAGACGGATTCCTCCGCTGGTGCGCTTCGGCGCGTCCTCCTGGAACTATCCCGGTTGGCGCGGGCTGGTCTACCACCGGGACCTACGAGGGCAAGGGGGCCTCGGCCCGCATGCTGGAGGAATACGCCGCCTTTCCGCTCTTCCGCACCGTCGGAATCGACTCCAGCTTCTACGCGCCACCCACGGAGGAGGTGCTGCGCTCCTACGCGGAGCACCTGCCGCCGGGGTTCCCCTGCGTGAGCAAGGTGTGGAACCAGATCACGGTCCATACCTTCGCCAAGGCGCAGAACTCGGCGCGCGGCGGCCAAGTCAATCCGGATTTTCTCAACCCCGAGGTGTTCCTGGAGGCGGTGTACGAGCCCTACCAGCGGCACTTCGCGGACCATGCCGGTCCGTTCGTCTTCGAGTTCCAGGCCATCGGCCGCGGGAGCGGCGATCGGCGCGTCCGAGTTCGCCGACCGGCTCGACGCGTTTCTTCTCGGCCCTCCCGCGCGAGGGCCCCTATGCGGTCGAGGTCCGGAACGACGAGTTCCTCACCCCCATGTACTTCGCGGTGCTGCGGGAGCACGGGGTGGCCCATGTCTTCAACTCCTGGACCCGCATGCCGGCAATCGGCGACCAGCTCGATCTGCCCGGCGCTCTGTCGGGGCCGTTCATCGTCGCGCGGGCGCTGCTCCGGCCCGGGCCGGACCTACGACGAGGCGGTGGACGCGTTCGCCCCGTACGACCGGATCCAGGACCCCAATCCCGCGCTCCGCGCGGGACCTCCTGCGGCTGATCGACACCGCGGTGAAGACCCGGATTCCCGCCTACCTCCTGGTGAACAACCGCGCCGAAGGAAGCTCGCCGCTCACCATCGCCGAGGTGGCCCGGATGCTGCCGCGAGCAGGCCGCCGTGATCGAGCGCCGCGGGCTGCTCCGCTTCGCGGCCATCTCGGTCGTCGCCGCGCTCGTCACGATCGGGCTCAAGGGCGGGGCGTACCTGCTGACCGGCTCGGTCGGCCTCCTCTCCGACGCGCTCGAGTCGCTCGTCAACCTGGTCGCCGCGCGTGGTGGCGCTCTTCGCCCTCTCGGTCGCCGCCCGGCCGGCGGACAAGGAGCACGCCTACGGCCACACCAAGGCCGAGTACTTCTCCAGCGGCTTCGAGGGCGCGCTGATCGTGCTCGCGGCGGCCAGCATCGTGATCGCGGCGGTGGGCCGGCTGCTCGATCCCGCAGCCGATCGTAGAGCCCGGCGCTCGGCCTCGCGATCATCGGGCGTCGCCTCGGTGATCAATCTCGGCGTCGCCCGGATGCTGCTTCGCGCCGGCCGGCGCCACGAGTCCATCACGCTCGAGGCCGACGCCCAGCACCTGATGGCCGACGTGTGGACCTCGCTCGGCGTCATCGTCGGCGTCGGAGCCGCGGCGCTCACCGGCTGGCACCGGCTCGACGCGATCGTCGCCATCGCGGTCGCGCTGAACGTGCTTCGCGGCCGGGCGTCCGGCTCCTCCGCCGGTCGATGCTCGGCCTGCTCGACACCTCGCTGCCGGAAGAGACGCTTGCGCACGATCAAGACGATTCTCGAGTCGCACGGCGCGGTCGGCGTGCCGCTACCACGCGCTCAGGACCCGCCAGGCGGGCGCGCGGCGGTTCATCTCGTTCCACATGCTGGTGCCGGGCGACTGGACGGTGCAGCGGGGGCACGACCTGCTGGAGCAGATCGAGGAGCAGGTCCGCGAGGCGGTGCCCAACAGCGTCGTGGACACCCATCTCGAGCCGATCGAGGATCCGGTCGTCGTGGGAGGACACCCGGCTCGAGCGGCCGACGCAGGGCGCTGGCTAGCGAGCCCCTCCGGATGCTCGTCCTCCTCCAGCAGCCACACCTCCAGCCCCCAGCTCCGCTCCTCGCCCGGCGCCAGTATCTGCGCGGTCCCCCAGTCGCGCACCGCGTCCTCCAGTCGGTCCGGCGCGCCGATCGCTGGCTCCAGGCCGAGGTTGCAGTACGGCTGCCGGCCCGGCGGCGCCCACCCGCCGGTTGTTGATCCAGACCCCGACCTGCGGGACTTCGCTCGGAGCTGACCACGATCTCCAGCCGCTCGCCCCGCCGCGGATCGGTGAGGACCGCCCTGCCCGACGCGCCCACGTCACCGAACAGCTTCACCGCCCAGGCGCCGTCGCCGGGAAAGACGAACCGCCCCGCTCACCGCCGATCGCCTCCGGCCAGCTCACGATGTCGCCGCGGGCTCAGCTCGGCAGCCCGTGCACCGCGTCCGAGCTTCACCTGGCGCATCGACGGGCAGCTCGACCGTGGTGCCCGGCTGCACGTTGAAGAGCGGGATGGGCGCGACCAGATCCAGGGGAACGGTGCGCCTCCCGTGTGCCGGAGCCGGTAGCGGAGCCGCATCACCGGGTCATGCGGATCGAGTGTGACCTCGCGATGGAATTCGTAGGGCAGAAGGCGGCCCTCGGCGGACGCCGGCGAGCGTGGTCCCGCCGGCGTGCTCGTATGACGGAGCTGGTCCATGGGCGCTCCACAGCTCGCCGTGATCCGGCAGCGCAGGTGCATCCGGCGGCGCGCCGGGAATCGGCGAGCGCGCAGCCGTCGGAAAGCACTCGTCCCAGCCGCCGCTGTCCGCCGTCTCACGAGGAGGCCCGGTGGGACGGCGAGCGGAATCTGATCGCTGCGCCACAGCCACTCCCGCCCGCGCGGCCGGCGGAGATTGGTGAGCTTCATTCCCGACGGCGGGCACCGCCACGACCTCGAGCTCGTCGCGTGCGAAGCGCGACGGCGGGAAGGCCGGACGACGGTGGTCTGGCGGAACGGCATCGACCGGCGAGCGACTCTTCGCGCTTCAGCGCTGTTCAGTCGGGCGTAGGCCCGACCGGGCCAGGTCCCGAAGCCGGCCACCTTCGGAGGCACCGCGGAGAAGCGGAAACCCGCCAGCGGGCAGCCGGCCGAGTCCGCGCAGGTGCTCGACGATCGGGATCCCGGCGCCGAGCAGCGTCGAGTGGACCGGCCGGACGCGGTCACCGATGTCGTCGATGTTGAGCGAGTCGATCCCGACGAGTGCCGCGCCCGCCGCCACCAGCATGCTCAGCCGCGTCCGCCGTGAGGAAGGGATTCGCCGAGAGGTAACGCTCGGTGCCCCAGTGCTGGTCCCACCCGGTGCGGACCAGCACCGCGCGGCCCCGGAGCTCGACGTCCCTCGAACGCCCGTAGCGACGATCGCGCGACCCAGCCCCATAGCGGCCTGCACCACCACCGCGTCCAGGTCCGCCAGCGATTCCAGCGGAGCCCCGACAGGTCCTTCCCGTCGGCGATAGCGATGGAACGGCGAGTCCAGGTAGGTGCCGGTGTTGGCCACCATCTCGATCTTGCCGATCTGGAACTCCACGCCGGGCGCGTACACGCCGCGCGACGCTCCCGGCTCAGGAAGTCGCAGATGATCGGCCCCGGCAGGCCGGGGTACGTCGTCATGCCGTGGTTGATGGTGTGGGAGAGGTCGACGAAGGTCAGGCGGCTGCGGTCACCCGGTCTGCACTCGCAGCTCCCCGCCACGCCGGCCAGCGCGCAGATCCTGGCCACCGTCTCGCCGATCTTGTTGTTCGGCGTCGAGGCGCCGGCGGTGATGCCGATGATCCGGGCGTCGCCCGAGCCAGCCGGCGCGTCGGCGCCTCCTGCTTGGTGCCGATCGGCTGGTGGCGGATCGCGCCCGTCGGCGGGTCCACCGCATCGGCGTCCTCGATGTGGAAGACGCGGACGCCCTCGCGAATGGACCAGCGCCGCGAGGTGGCAGGTGTTGCTGCGAGTTGTAGCCGCCCACCACGACCATGACGTCGAGCGGCTCCTCGAGGAGCGCGACGACCGCGTCCTGCCGCTCCTGCGTGGCGGAGCAGATCGTGTCGAACGACCGGAAGTGCTCGCCACCGCCGCATCGCCGTAGCGCCGGACCATGCTGCGGCGCACCTCCTCCGCGATCGCGAGCGACTCGCCCGAGAGCATCGTCGTCTGGTTCGCGATCCCGACCCGCGAGCAGGTCGCGCTCGAAGTCGAAGCCCGGCGAGGTCGCCTTCGCGAACCGCTCGCGCGAGCGCCGCCGGCATCGCCGCCCTGCTCGATGAAGTCGCAGACGAGCCGCGCCTCCTCCATGTCGAGCACCACCAGATAGCGGCCGCCGCGGATACTTCATGACCTGGCTGGCGGTCGCCTTGGTCTCCTCGTGGTAGTGCTTGCCGTGGATGATCGCGGTGAAGCCGTCGCGCGCGTAGCTCTCCACCCGCTTCCAGACGTTGAGCACCGAGCCGCAGGTCGTGTCCACCAGCACGCAGCCGATGCTCGCGGAGCCGCTCGAAGTCGCCGATCGTCACCCCGAACGCCGGCAGGATGACCACGTCGTCGGCCGATGATCCCGGAGAAGTCGAACTCCCCGTCCTCGCTGCGGGCGAGGAAGCGGACGCCCATGTCCCGGAGCTTCTGGTTGACGTGGGGATTGTGGATGATCTCGCCGACCAGGTAGAGCCGCCGGTCGGGGAACTTGACCCGGGTCTCGTAGGCGTAGTCCACCGCCCGGTCCACCCCGTAGCAGAAGCCGAACTCCCGGGCCAGCCGGAAGGTCAGCGGACCGACGGTCGAGCCGGTACTGGTTGGCCCGGAGCGCCTCCACCACCGTGCTGTGGTAGTCGGCGGCGAGCTGCCCCTCGATCTCGGTCTTGAGACCGAAGCCCCGGCGGAAGTAGGTGCTTTCCATGGCCCCAATCTAACGACGCCCCCCTAGTCGGCGGACTCGGCGGGGGGATCGAGCTCATCCAGAGGCTCGGGCTCCACGGACTCCTCCCGAGGACTCCCGACGCAGTCCGGGGGAGCGGGAGTGACGCTCAGACCCTTGAACGACCCGCTAGCCGTGATCCCGCTGTCCTCAGTCGTCGATCGGAGATAGGCGGAGAAACGTCCCGCCGACGTGCCTGGGCCGGTGGTCTCCAGCACCACCTTGCCGCTGTCGCCGCGGAAGCCCTGTATGGAGGTCTCCGCGAACCAGCGCAAGGCAACCGCGGCAGACGGGCGTCTCGAGTCGGCCCGCGAGGGCAAAATCACCCGGTAGCTGCCCGGTGTGATGGAGTCTCCCCGCGCGGCGGAGTCGGACCGCCCACGGGGGCCGGAGGGATAGATGAGGAGGGCGATGCCGGTATCGCCGTGGACCGCCCGCATCTCCACCAGCCTGAGGCCCTCGCACCACTCGGCGACCGCCGGGGCGGAGAGCTTGCCGGTGTCCGCACCGGTCCACTCCACCTCGAGCGAGCCGGTGCCGGAATCGGCCGGCCCTCGGGGCGAGCAGGCCAAGGCACCGGCGAGCCCGGCTCCGACCAGCCACGCGAGCTGGGTTACCGGCAGACGCAGGAATGCGGTCACCCGCGGCAATCTACCTGGCTCCCTGCACTACGATGTCGAACCGGACCGTTGCCTTGTCGGGCGAGACCGCCCGGCTGAGATCGAAGCGCAGCAGTCCGCCGAATACCGAAAGGCCCACGCCCGCCCCCGCCAGTACGCGGCCCGAGAAAAGGGCGCCCGCGCCTCCCGCCTGGCCGGCGTCCACGAACAGCCACCGGCCGAAGCCGGCCCGGGAGCGGGGTGACGTCGAGCTGCGCCGCCCAGAACGCCTGTCCTCGCCGCACGCCGTACTCGATGCCCCTCACGGTCCCGATGCCGCCCAGCCGGAACGCCGTCTGCCGCAGCGTGGGCACGGTCGCGATACCGCCCTTCACCCGGACGGTCAGACCCCGGCGCTTCCCGACGCTCCGCGCGAACCTCGCCGTAGACCCGGCCGGTGGTGGTGCCCTCCCCGCCGAGCACGTCGGCCGTCGCGTGCCAGCGGAAGTCGCCGGTGCCGCTGAGACGCACCTGACCGCCGACGAACCGGCCCGTCGTCCACCGGCGCATTGGGCGGAAAGGCCCCCGATCCGCCCGAGGAAGTCGTTGACCTCCGACGCGGCCGCCCGCGCCACGCTGGTCTGCCGCTCGTACCGTGCGCCGACCGCGAGCTCGAGCCCGGTCCGGAGCGAAGTCTCGTAGCCGGCGGAAGCGCCGTGCACCAGGACGTAGTCGCCGTCGTCGTGCGCCACGAAGAGCGCGTTGAGGGTGTTGCCGAGGCCCGGCGCCGGCGCGAACGGGTCCACCGCCGTCACATCCCGGTACCCGCTGACCACCAGCCGGCCGTCCGGCGCATCGCGGACCAGCGACAGACGGCCGGTCACCCGGTCGTCGCTGAACCCGTAGCGCACGGTGCCGTACAGGCCGGCGAACGCACCCCCGGCACCCGCACCCGATAGCCGAGGCCGAGCGAGAGCCCCTGCACCCGATCGTACCGCAACGGCGTCGGTGAGCCGCTCGTACGCGAAGCCGTGCGCCCGCCGCCCGGTCAACGAATCGGGCAGCGCCTCGGCCAGCCGCGCCAGCTCGGACTCGGTCTGTCTCGGCGCGACGCGCCTTCGACGGGATCGGCGTCGAGCGAGAGCGAATCGGGCCACCCGTCGAACCGGCCGAGCGAGTCGTTGGACGGCCGATGCAGCTCGTAGCGGCCGCCGGGCCAGCGGTCGGCATAGTTCCACGACCGGAGGCTGTCCGCTCCTCCGCGCGCACCGCCGCGGCGCTCCGGCGCGGAGCGAGTCCCGCCGGGCCTCGCGGATTGCGCGCAGCGAATCGGGCGTCGCTCGGTGGTCCGGGCAGCGCGGCGTCGAACGCGATCGGCCGGCCGGTGTTGATCTCGAAGTCTTCGAAGGTCGTGACGGCGCTGGAACGGGATCACGACGTCGCTCACCATCGGGATCCGCACCCGGCCCGAGATCACCTGGCGGTAGGGCATCCAGTAGCGGCCGTCCTGAAGTCCGTACTCCAGATCGGCGTCGATGCTGACGATCTGGTTGGCGAGGGCGTTGAGCCGCCGGGCCGAGGACGAATCGGACCGCGTGGCGCTCCTCCGGCCGTGACCCAGAGCCCGGTCCCGACGTAGCGGAAGGTGAGGCGCACGACCTCCGCGGTCGCCGAGTCGATCCACATCTGCCCGGCGATGAGCGCCGGCCCCGTGCGCCTGGGGGTGACCTCCACCCGGAGCAGGCGGAGCGACTCCGCCTCGCGCCGGCGTCACCGTGAGGCCGCTCGTCAGGGCGTAGCGGTACCACTCGGGGCCGCGTGCTCCGCCAGCGGATGCAGCGCGCCGGTCGCCGGGAACTCGTTGCTGAAGATCCGCACCGAGTCGTCCACGCGAGCGCGGCACGAACCAGGGCCGGTCCCACACGCTCGAGAGCTGCAGCGTCTCCGAGCGTGACCGCGAGCGCCGGCCGACGACGTCCACCCGGAGGTCGTTGGGCCGCTGCCACTGCACGTCGCGCCACCTGCTCTTCGACCGCGGACGCCGGCACCTGCGCCCAGCGCCGCCGGCCGACGCCGACGGTGAGCCGGTAGCTGGATCCGGGCCCGATAGTCGGCGACCAGCGAATCGCCCGCGCGCCGGCGGGCCATGGCGCGCTCGACGAGCTGCTGGACGGCCGGACTGGTGTAGGGATGGAGGTGGTGTCTGGAGTGGGGAGACTGGGCGACGGCGGCGAGCAACGAAAACGACTACGAGATTTGCGCCCATTTGCTCCGGCCGTCTCGGTGTAGCCCGTACGCCTTGAGACGGCGCCAGAGTGTGGTGCGGCTGATGCCCAGGTGCTTGGCCGTCTCGGCGAGCTTCCAGTTGTGCGCGTCGAGTGTCTTGACGATAGCCTCTTTTTCCCGGGCCGCCAACGTGGTGGGCCCTTCGACACCGGGGATGAACATCGCCTCGCCCAGCTCGAGCGCTCCGACCCGCAGCGGCCGGAGCCGGCCGCCCAGCGCGGCCAGCCGGGGCTGGAGTCGGGAGCCCGCATCCGCCAGGTCCATCCCGGCCAGCGCCTCCCGGGCCTGGTGGTTGGCGTAGAGCAGCTTGCCGTCGGAGTCGAACACGATGACCCCCTCGCTGAACCCGTCGAGCAGGGCCTTGGCGAGGGGGGAGAACACGGACGGCAGTGATCCGAGTGAGAGTGCTTCTGGCATGCCATACGTACGAAGGTAACACCTGGTGGTTTCAGATGACGTCGACGTGCCACCCGAACCGTGGCCGTGCGGCACTTCTTGACCATTCTAAGACGCCGGCCGACCGCTCAGGGTGCACATTGGAGCGTGAGGAGCCGCATCACCGCCTCCGTCCGGGCCGGCGGTCGCGTGCCGAGACCGCCCGCGGCCCCGGCGCCCCGCCGGGTCCGTCCGTCCTCCCCCCGTGGCGGTTTCGGAGCGCGCGCCGCAGCAGCGCCTGGAGCTCGGGAACCGTGTCGGCCAGGAGCGGCGCGTGGCGGCCCCGCTGCACGGCGAACCGGAGCGGCCGGTCGAGCGGCGGGAGCTCGTCCGCCCGGAGCCGCTTGGCCTGCCCCTCGCGCAGCCGCACGCGGGCGACGCCGTCGCCGTTCTGGCAGCTCGTAGTCGAGCGGCGCGGCGTCCCCTCGGATCCGGACCATCCCAGGCAGCGCGTCGAGCCGCGCGCCGGGTCGCCTCGGTCCACCAGCTCGGCGGGGTCCAGCGCGAGACGGGTGTGCAGTGGAAGTCGTCCCAGACTCCGTACCGCCTCCAGCTGCGCCGGAGCAGCCCAGCGCGGACGGCCTCGGGCGAAGCGCCGTCCAGGCTCGCCGCCCGAGCGCCGCCAGAGCTCGTCGAGCTCGGAGACCGCCCGGCGAATCCGGCTCGCGTCAGGGTGTGTCGACCTCCCCGGCCATGAGCGCGTCGGCCAGGACGTCGCGCGCGGCCTCGGTGCGGAGCGGCTCAGGGATCGATCCCCCAGGATCGGCTCGACCTCGGTGTCCAGGTCGAAGCCGAAGTAGGTCCGCCGCCGCTCCAGCGCCAGCCGCTGGTGCTTGCGGGGCCCGGTGAGGACCACCTTGCGGCCGGGCCGAGCACGGCGTACCGCGTGCACCAGGTCGTAGGAGATCGTGGTTCCCTCGATCGACGCCCGGGCACGCCGAACCGGTCGGCGAAGAAGCGGAGCGCTGCCGGCCACCGCGCCCCAGCTCCCCGCCACCGAAGTCTTCGAGACCCGCGCCTCCTGGCCGTCCGCGGTGTGCTCGTCGATGACCAGGTCGAACGGCATGACCCGCGCGACGCAGCTCCGCCCAGCGCGTCGCGGATCTCCTTCGAGGCGTAGGGCAGCTGCTTGGGCAGCGGCAGCTCGAGCGAGCGGTACACCGACGCCAGGCCGAGCGCGGTGTCCTCGATCGCCTTGATCAGCACGCCCCGCCGCTCCGCCCACTCCTCGAGCCCGTCCTCGAAGAGGTGCCGCGGCAGCCCGTACACCTCGCCGATGTAGCCGTGCTGGTTCACCGCCTCGGCGTAGAGGTTGTAGGCGGTGAGGTGGTCGCTGCCGTTGGCGACGACGCCGTGGAGGTCGCGCTCCTCCCGGGTCATCCGGTGCAGCGATTCGATGTTGGAGCAGACCGCCACGATCGGCAGCAGGTCGCTCGTCGGCGTGGACCAGCAGCTCGCCCCAGGGCCGCTCGACCGGCATGGCCTCGACCTCGCGGCCGTAGGCGGTGAGCCGCCCGTTCTCCACCAGCCCGCGGCTCGTGAGCAGCTCGAGCGCCCGCCGGTAGGCCGGTCCGGTCGAGCGCCACCGGCAGGTCGAGATCCCGCGCGTCCACGCCCGAGCGCGGCGCAGGTGATCGCCACCCGCTCGGCGTCGCCGGCGAGCTGGAACTCGGGCGGCGTCGGGCTGGAGCTGCTCGAAGTCGAGCTGCGCGGTCGCTGAGGATGACGACTTCGCCGTCTCGGCACCCGGCCGTGCACCCGTCCGGCCATCTGGAGGATCTCGTTGGCGCCGAGATAGAGCCGGTGGAGCACGTTCCGGCCGCGCTCGACCACGTTGCCGTAGCGCGCGTCGTAGATCACGACCGTGTCGAGCCCGCGCACGTTGAGCGCCGACTGGCCGGCCGCGGTCATCGCCAGCAGGAACGGCCGCTCCACCTCGCCCTCGAGAAACGGGCCGGATCACCCGGATCGGCTCGCCGCCGTGGTAGAACGCGGTGGTGAGCCGCTTCCACTGCTCGCCCAGCTCCACTGCCAGGCGCTCGACCTCGGCGCGGGTCGGCACGAACACCGCGACGCCCCGGCGTCTCCTTGATGACGTGGCGGATGTAGCGCTCGTTGAGGAACTCTTCGGGCGTCTGCGGCAGCACCTGCGACCTTCGCCCTGAGCGCGGGGTCGAAGGCGTAGGTCTCGAGCACGTCCGCGCTGTCGAGGTAGCGGGCGTAGAACGTCGGGATCCACCGTGGCGCTGAGCCAGATGAAACGGCAGCCGGCCCGCTTCCCGAGCGCGAGGCAGAGCTCCAGCTCGGCCGAGGTCTGGTGGATCTCGTCCACGATGACGGTGTCGCGGCCGGTGATGAGGTCGTCCTGGAACCAGCGCCGGGCGATGCCGGTGGTGACGATGACGACGTTCCAGCTGGCGGCGTCTCCGGCGTCGCCTCGCGCTCCCGGTTGACCACGCCCAACCGGAGCGGCTCCGCCAGGATCGACTCGGCGATCGGCCGGATGCCGAGCGTCTTGCCGGTGCCGGTGCCCGCCACGATGCCGAAACCCTTGCCCGACGCCGGCGAGCGCGCGGATCTCCTCGCCATGCTCCCGCTCGAGCAGCGTGTCCAGCTGCAGGCCGAGCGCCAGCTCGATGGTCTCGCACGCCGCGCGGGTCGGCGCGATGACGATGATGCGGCCCGTGGGATGGGGAGCGTGGCGGTAGGCGTCGGGATCGGGAGGGAGATGGTGGTCGCGGGAGGGGTGCATGGGGGAAGGTAGGCGGGGCCCGAAGATCGAGCGGAGCGAATGCCAGATGAGGTCGGTGCGGAACAATGAAAATCCCGGCGGGTGCCGGGATTTCCAGTACCTGGAACGAACCTGGATCTGGGAGATCAGGCGCCGGAAGGCGCGCGGACAGGTCAGTCGTCCCAGTGTCGATCGTGATCGGTCGTGGCCGGTCGCGATCGCGGTCGTCATCGCAGTCGCGGTAGTAATCGGCCGTTCCGCTCCTACACCACGATCGTTCGGCACGCCGTGCCGGTGCGCACCCAGCGATCGTAGTAGCGGCCGTCCCAGTAGTAGAGCGTGACCGGGCGGTAGCCCTGGCGCGCTCCAGTGCGCCGAGCGTGGCCGATGACTGCCGATGACGCGTCACGCGCTCGACCACGATCACCCGCGGCACCACGCGCTCGACCGACGATCACCGCGCGCCGGCAGCGCGGACACCCGGCGCGGCGATAGGTGGAGTAGCCGTCGCGAATGACGACGTGACCGGCGACCGGACCGCTCCGCACCACGACATCCGCTGCGACCTGCTGAGCGTGCAGCGGCACGGCGTGAACAGGAGACCGGTCATCAACGACCAAGCGACGACGCTGGTTCTCATATGGCCTCGAGTTGGGAACGGGATGACCTGCGGCTCCCTCAAAATGCGAGGGTCATGCCAATCGCTAACTCCTTGCGCGGCTTCGCTTCCGCGAAACGCCGCGGCCGGCGGCGTCCTCTCCGGCAGACGCGCGGGGACGTCACCGGCCGGCAGCGCCGGACGAGCTCTGCAGCATCTTGCGCGTCCACCCAATCGCAGACGACGCGAAACGCCGTGTCGCGGTCGAGCGCGAAGCGCGCGCATGAGATAGGGAATGGCGCCGTACATGTTGCTGCGCCCGCCGGCGCGGAGGCGGCGCAGGAAGCGGTGAAAGCGATTCGGGCGGGGACTCGCGATCGGACGGCGCGGAGTGCCTGCGCGGCTGGCAACGTCGACTTGGAGGCTAAATCGTTTGCTCATGAATGACTTGCCATGCTACCCCGAATATATACCGAAGCAAGCTCGCGTGCAATCCGCGCCGGCCGTCCTGGCCGGCGGCCGTCTGCCTCCTTGACACCGATTCGGACGCGGCTCATACTAGGGGCCTCTCGCACAACTTACGCGCTGCCCTACACGAGCTACCCGCCTCTCGCGGGACTGCGTGGCTCACTCTCCACGTCGCTCCGGTCGGCTAACTCTTCGCCTCGTCGAGCTGCGCTATGTTTCGCCAAATCCTCTCGTTCTTCACTAGTAAAGCCACTATGGAGGCAGGTATGGCCGCGGAATTCTTTATCGGTGAATCGCTGGTCGGCGACGGCAACGAAATCGCCCACATCGACCTGATCATCGGGTCGAAGTCCGGGCCGGCCGGCGCGGCGTTCACCCAGGCGCTCTCCAACAACAACGACGGCTTCTCCACCCTGCTCGCCGTCGTCACGCCGAACCTCGCCGCGAAGCCCGACACCCTGCTCTTCAACAAGGTCACCATCAAGGGCGCCAAGCAGGCCGTGCAGATGTTCGGCCCGGCGCAGGCCGCGGTCGCGCGCGCGGTGATGGACTCGGTGAGCGAGGGCGTCATCTCCAAGGCGCAGGCGAACGATCTCTGCATCCTGGTGGGCGTGTTCATCCACTGGCAGGCCGAGGACGACAAGAAGATCTACCAGTACAACTACCAGGCGGTGAAGGAGTCGATCGCCCGGGCGCTCCAGGGCAAGCCGACCGTCGACGAGGTCCTCCAGAAGTACAAGGCCGCGCGGCATCCGTTCGCCAGCGGCGCCGAAGGCTGATCGCTACAGTCCCGCTGTTCCGCTATCTCCGGCGAGGGGCGGCCCGCATTCGGGCGCGCCCCTCGTTTGTTCCATGACCGAGCGACGCAGAAAGAGCGCTCAGTCAATGCGTAAGCTTCTGCTCCAGCTCGACAGCTCCCGCGCTGCCGAGCGTCTTCGATCAGGTCGTCGCCTACGACGCGGGCGCCGACGACATCATGAGCTACGGCGGGGTCACCGAAACCGACGTTCGCGATCTGGTTCACGGCTGCATCTTCACCCGCGGCCCGAAGGACCTGCACAACACCGCCGTCTGGATCGGCGGCAGCAACATGTCGGCCGGCGAGCAGCTCCTCGCCATGGCGCAGGACGCGCTGTTCGCGCCGTTCACCGTCTCCATCATGCTCGACTCCAACGGCTCCAACACCACCGCGGTGGCCGCGGTGGTGAAGATCGAGGAGACGCTGGGCGACCTGCAAGGCAAGAAGGTGCTGATCCTCGCGGGCACCGGGCCGGTGGGGCAGCGCGCGGCCGGCCTCCTGGCCAAGGACGGCGCCCACGTCACCATCACCTCGCGCAAGCCGGAGCAGGGCGAGAAGGCGCGCCAGTTCATCAGCGCCCGCTTCAACGTCCAGGTCGAGGCGACCACGATGACCGACCCCGCCGCGCTGCCGGAGCTGTGCCAGGACGTCGAGGTGCTGCTCAACTCCGGACCGGCCGGGGTGCAGATGGTGCCGAAGTCGGCCTGGACCGCCGCGAAGTCGCTCAAGATCGCCGTGGACCTCAACGCCGTGCCGCCGCTCGGCATCGAAGGCGTCGAGGTGAACGACGCCGGGGTCACCCGCGACGGCGTCGTGGTCTACGGCGCGTTCGGCGTGGGAAACTTCAAGACCAAGCTGCACAAGGCATGCGTGGCCCGGCTGTTCACGCGGAACGATCTGGTGCTCGACGCCGAGACGATCGCGGACGTGGCCCGGGAGCTGGTCGCGAAGAAGAAGTAGTCCATGCCTCGCGTCGTGGGCATCGATGCGGGCACGGTGAGTCTCGACGTCTGCGGCCTGGTCGACGGCCGGCTGTCGCTCGATCTCACCTGGCCCACCCCCGACGCGCTCGCGGACCCCGACGCGGTTCATCGCCGGCGCTGACCGCGCGCGGGGCCGCCGGACCTCGTGGTCGCCCCCTCGGGCTACGGGCTGCCGCTGCGGCCGGGCCGCGGGACTCAGCGACGAAGAGCTCCGGCTCGCGTTCCTGGCGGGACCCGACGAGCCCGGCGGCATCGGCGGCCTCCGGCGGCTCGCCCGCCGGCTCGCGGCCTCGGAGCTTGCCGGTCGTCTTCACGCCCGGCGTGATCCACCTCGACACGGTGCCGGCGCATCGGAAGATCAACCGGGTCGACCTCGGCACCGCCGACAAGGTGTGCGCCGCGGCGCTGGCGATCGAGGACCAGCGCCAGCAGGACCGGCAAGCCGAGTCGAGGACATCTCGCTCATCCTGCTCGAGCTGGGCGGCGCCTTCACCGCCGCGATCGCGGTGGACCGGGGGCAGATCGTGGACGGCCTCGGCGGCACCAGCGGACCGATCGGCTGGCGGGCGGCGGGCGCGCTGGACGGCGAGGTGGCGTTCCTGGCCGGCACCGTGGACAAGGCGATGCTCTTCGGCGGCGGCGCCGAGACGGTCGCGCAGTCGTCACCCGAGGCTCGCACGCTGGCCCTCGAGGCGTATCTCGAAGGCGCGGTGAAGGCGGTGGCCCAGCTCCAGACCTCCGCGCCGCAGGCCGACGAGGTGCTCGTGTCGGGCCGCGGGGCGGCCGACCCGGGCCTGCTGGAGCGGCTGTACGCGGCGCTCTCGGGCGTCGCCACGGTGCGACGGCTCGAGGGGTTCGCGCTGGTCGCGAAGCAGGGCGCGCAGGGGGCGGCGCTGCTGGCCGACGGACTCGCGGGGGGACGGCAGGAGGCGCTGGTGGAGCGGCTCCGGATTCGGGAGGCCAAGGGGACGGTGCTCGACCATCTTCACGTCATCACCCGCGGCAACGGCCCGCCGCCGGCTGGGCCTCGACTCGGATGGCTGAGATTTCCTGCCGGCTCCTGGTGGCGGGCGTCACGACCCGTCCCCTCGCCTCGTCGGCGGCCCGGGCGGGGTGGACGCGTGACGGCGGTGGACGCCTTCGGAGACCTCGATCTTCGCGCTTGCGCCCGGGTGATCGCCCTCCGGCGCGAAGACTGGCGGCTTCGATCCCGCCGCCGCCGCCGCCGCCGGGCGGGGCGTTCCCGCCGACGCCGTGGCCTACACCTCCAACTTCGAGAACCATCCCGCGGCGGTCGCCGCTCTGGCCGCGGGTCGGCCGCCTGCTCGGCAATCCTCCCTCGGTGCTCGAGCGGGTACGCAACCCGATCGAGCTGATGCGCGCGCTCCGACGACGTGGCTTCGAGACGCCGGCGACGCGCGCGCGCGCGCCCCGCGCACCGCGGACACGCCCCGGCGCTGGCTGCTCAAGCCGCGCCGCTCGGGCGGCGGCCACGGCACCTCGGCCTGGCGGTCCGGGACGTCCGGTCGCCCGGCATCAGTACCTCCAGCAGCGAATCGCGGGCAGGCCCGGATCCATCGTGTTTCTCGCCGACGGCAGAAGTGCGCTGGTGCTCACGCTGAGTCGCCAGATCGTGGGCGAGCGCGCGTTCGGCGCCAGCGGGTTCCGCTACTGCGGCAGCCTGATCGGCGGGGGACTCTTCGAAGCCGAAGCGATGCTGGTCGAGCGCGCGAGCGCGATGGCGGATGCGGTCACCCGAGACTTCGGACTGGTCGGACTCAACGGCATCGACTTCATCGCGCGAGCCGGCGTTCCCTGGCCGATCGAGGTCAATCCGCGCTACTCGGCCTCCATGGAGCTGCTGGAGCGGCGGGCCGGCCCGCCGCTGTTCGCCCTGCACGCCGACGCCTGTGCCGGGCGACTGCCCCACGCTCCGCCGCACCGCTCGCGCTCGGTCCTGGGCAAGGCGGTGGTCTTCGCCCGGCGCGAGTGACCCTGGGAGAGACTCGAGCTTGGCTGCGCGACCCGGCCATCGCCGACGTTCCTCATCCCGGCGAGCGGATTCCGCGCGGACGGCCGATCTGCACCGTCTTCGCCTCCGGAAGGAATGCCGCCGCTTGTCTTCGAGCGCTTACCGTCGAAAGCGGCGGCGATCTACCGTGCGGCGGAGCCCGCAGCGCGAGGTGCGGCATGAGCGATGATCGGGTGCTCCAGGCGGTGACCTGCCTTGGCTGCGGCTGCGGCTGCGACGATCTCACGGTGCAGGTTCGGGCAGGGCGGATCGCCGAGCTCTCGCCGCCCTGCCCGCTGGCGAGGCGGTGGTTCGGAGACGGACAGGTGCCCGGCGAGATCCGGGTGGAAGGGCGGCCAGCGACGATCGAGAAGGCGATCGACGCGGCGGTGGCCCTGCTGAACGTGGCCGCGAGACCACTGGTGCTCATCGCACCCGACCTCACTACCGAAGCGCAGCGCGCCGCGATCGCGCTGGGGGATACCCTCCGCGCGGAGGTCGACGGCGCCACGTCCGACTCGGCGGCGGCTGGCATTCTCGTCGCCCAGCGCCGGGGGCGGGCGGCGGCCACTCTGGGTGAGATCAGAAACCGAGCCGACGTGGTGCTGTTCTGGGCGGTGGATCCGAGCGAGCGGTACCCCCGCTACCTGGAGCGATACGCAGCCACGACTTCGACGACCCACGTCGGCCGAAGGGCCCTGCTGTCGGTATCGATCGGGACCGACCGCGGCCCGGACAAGGCCGAAGTCGAGGCCGAATTCACCCCCGGCGAAGAGGTGGACGCGCTGACGGTAATGCAGGCCACGGTCCGCGGTCAGCGACTCGGCGAGCTGCCCGCGCGCCTGCGGCCGGCAGCGGCGATCGCGGAGCGCCTGCTGCAGGGGAAGTACGTGGCGATCGTACACGACGCCGAGACCGGTCGCGAAGCGAGAGACGCCCAGTGCACTGAAGGCCTCGTGGCCCTGACTCAGGCTCTCAACGGCCCCACTCGCGCCGCCTTGAGCAGCCTCAGGTCGGGAGGCAACCGCTCCGGCGCGGAGGCGGCGCTCACGTGGCAGACCGGCTATCCGTTGCGGGTGACTTTTCGGGAGGGCTATCCGCGAGCCCAGCAAGGCTCTTCCGGTCTCGACCGGCTTCGTGCCGGCGGGGCGGACGCCGTTCTCGTGGCGGGCTCGGTGGCGGCGCTGGGCGAGCCCGGGATCGCCCTCGGCCGGGTTCCGTGCGTCGTGATCGGGCCGGGAGCAAGCGCGGTGGCAGCCGCCCGGGTCGCAATCGACACCGGCGTCGCGGGGATTCACGAGCCCGGCACCGGGTATCGCATGGACGACGTGCCGCTCCCTCTGTCACCCGTTCTGGAGAGCCCCCGAGGCGCGGCCGAGACGCTGGGCCGGTTGCTAGGCGAGCTCCGACGGCGCCGCGCCGCGAGGCAACGGTGAGCGGCGAGGTCCGGCTTCGGATCGTCGGCGGAGCCGTGCACGACCCCGCCAACGGGGTGGACGGCGAGGAGCGCGACGTCTGCATCGAGGACGGCCGCATCGTGGCTTCGCTGCCGGACGGGGTCCCCACCCTCGACGCGCGGGGCATGGTGGTAATGCCCGGCGGCGTGGACATCCACGCGCACTTCGCCAGCTCGAGCTGCAATCACGCACGCCGGCTGATTCCCGACGAGCATGCCGCCGATCCAGCGCCGGCGCCCCGCGCTGGTGGAAGGGGAGGCTCGCTCCGGCACCGGCGGCACGGTGCCAAGCACGTTCACCACCGGCTATCGGTACGCCGGGCTGGGCTACACCACCGCCTTCGACGCGGCGGTCGCTCCCCTGCTCGCGCGCCACAGCCACGCGGAGCTGGACGACACGCCGTGCGTGGACGGCGGGATCTTCGTGCTGATGGGCAACGACGAGTACCTGCTGCGCCAGATCGAGCGAGGCGAGCGCGACCGCGCGCGCGACTACGCCGCCTGGCTGCTCGGGGCCGCCGGCGCCTACGCCGTGAAGATCGTGAACCCCGGCGGCATCGAGGCGTGGAAGTCGGGGCAGCGCAACGTCACCGGCCTCGACGACGCGGTCTCCGGCCGCAAGGTGACCCCGCGCGCCATCCTGGAGACGCTGACCGACGCCGCCAACCAGCTCGGGCTTCCGCACCCGGTGCACATCCACTGCAACAACCTGGGCGTCGCCGGGAACGCGGCGACCACGCTCGCCAGCATGGAGACGCTGGCCGGCCGGCGGGCCCACTTCACCCACCTGCAGTTCCACAGCTATGGCGGGGAGCCCGGAAAGGGCTGGTCGTCCGCCGCCGCGAAGGTCATCGAGTACGTCAACGCCCACCCCGAGGTGAGCGTGGACGTGGGCCAGGTGATGTTCGGGCCGGCGATGACGATCACCGCGGACGCGCCGGTCGAGTATCTGCTGCACAAGAGCAGCGGCCGCCGGTGGACCAACATCGACATCGAGCTGGAGAGCGGCTGCGGCATCGTGCCGCTGGCCTACAAGGAAAAGGCGGCGGTCTCGGCGCTCCAGTGGGCGGTCGGCCTGGAGCTGTTTCTGCTGAGCGAGGACCCGTGGCGGGTGGTGCTCTCCACCGATCATCCGAACGGCGGCTCGTTCCTCTCCTATCCGGCGCTGATCCAGCTCCTGATGGACCGCGCGGTCCGGGACGACCGGCTCAAGCAGGTGAATCCGAAGTTCCTCGCCGGTAGCGCGCTGGCGGACGGCCTCGCGCGGGAGTACACCCTCAACGAGATCGCGATCGTCACCCGGGCCGGGCCGGCCCGGCTGCTCGGGCTCCGGCCAAGGGCCATCTCGGAGTCGGCGCCGATGCCGACGTCACGATCTACAGTCGCGACGCCGACATCGCGAAGATGTTCTCGACGCCGCGCTACGTGGTGAAGGGCGGGCGCTTGATCGTCGAGGAGGGCCAGCTCCGGCGCGCGCCGGCCGGGCGGCGGCTCCGGGTGGCGCCGGGTTACGACGACGCGGTGCTGCGCGACGTGCGGAAGCACTTCGAGGCGTACTCGTCGGTGTCGTTCGACAACTATCCGGTGCGGGATCTGCGCGATGCACCGATGGCGGTCGGGATGCCAGCGGGGGCATCGTGATGTGTGGGAGATGTCCAGTGAACATCCGCGGCGTCTTCATCGAGGACACCTTCGCCGAAGCGTTCACCATGCGAGTGGCGCGGCTGATCATCACCGGCCGGTCCTCGCGCTGGGCGCGCGAAGCCGCGCTCAAGCTCACCGGCTTCGCCACGTCGGTGATCGGCTGCAAGTTCGAAGCGGCCATCGAGCGCGAGCTGACCGCGGACGAGACCCCCGACGGCCGGCCGGGATTCAGCGTGCTCCTCATGACGATGAGCAAGGACGACCTGCCGAAGCGGCTGATCGAGCGGGTCGGCCAGACGGTGCTCACCTGCCCCACGACCGCCTGCTTCGACGGATTGCCCGACGCGCCGGACCGGGTCGGCGTCGGCTCGGCGCTCCGCTTCTTCGGGGACGGCTTCCAGGCGAGCAAGGTGATGGGCGGCGAGCGGTTCTGGCGGATCCCGGTCATGGAGGGCGAGTTCCTGGTCCAGGAGAAGTTCGGCATGGTGAAGGGGGTAGGCGGCGGAAACTTCCTGATGCTCGCCCGGAGCGCCGACGCCGCCCTCGAGGCGGCCGAGGCCGCGGTGGAGGCGATGTCGGGGCGGGCCGGGCGTCATCCTGCCCTTCCCCGGCGGCGTGGTGCGCAGCGGCAGCAAGGTGGGGTCGCGCCGGATCAAGAGCATGATCGCCTCGACCAACGACGCCTTCTGCCCCACGCTGCGCGCGGTGACCGAGACCCAGCTGCCCGACGGCGTCAACTCCGTGCTGGAGATCGTGATCAACGGCACCGACGCGGAGGCCATCGCCGCCGCGATGCGCGCGGGGATCGACGCCGCTTGCCGGGACGGCATCGTCGCCATCACCGCCGGAAACTACGGCGGCAAGCTCGGGCCGCATCACTTTCATCTGCGGAAGATCATGGGGAGCGGAGCGCGGGCATGAGCGACGGCATCCGCGCGCGGCTTCGGAAACCGCTCGAGGCCCGGGCCGACCTGGGCGCGGTGCTGGTCGGGCCCTGGAGCGCCCTCGCCGCGGTGGAGCTGGCGAGCCGTCCGGTTCTGCTCGACGGAGGCACCTCCGTTCCCCTGGGCGATCTCTTCGAGCTGACGGGCGAGCCCGCGGGCCGGATCCGCTTCCAAGGCGATCTCAGCGGAGCCGACCGCCTCGGCGCGGGGCTGGCGGAGGGCGAGGTGATCGTCGAGGGAAGCGTCGGCGACGAGGCCGGCAGCGGCATGTCGGGTGGGGTCATCGACGTTCACGGCCATGCCGGCGCCCGGACCGGCGGCGCGGCGGGCAACGCCCGGCGGGGGATGACCGGCGGCGAGCTGCTGGTCCGCGGCCGGCCGGGCCCGAACCCGGGATCCGCATGCGGCGAGGCCTCCTCGTCGTCATGGCGGACGTCGCCGGCCACGCCGGTGCGGGCATGATCGCGGGCACGGTGATCGTGTTCGGCGACACGGGTCCGGCTCCCGGCCGCTGGTCCAAGCGCGGCTCGATCGTCGCGCTGGGGTCGGTCCCGATCCCGCCGACCTACCGCTACGCCTGCACCTACCAGCCGGACCATCTCCGGCTCACGCTCCTCCGGCTCCGCAAGCAGTACGCCCTGACGGTGGACGAGCGCTACGTCGCAGGATATTTCCGTCGCTACAGCGGCGATCTCGCCGACCTGGGAAAAGGAGAGATCCTGGAATGGACAGCGCGATGACCGGAATGCGGATGAACGAGCGGGCCACCGAGCTGGCGAAGGCGATGGTCGAGGAATCGGCGCTCCTCGGCGTGCAGAGCCTCATCCTCCGCAGCGGAGCCCAAGTCATCGACGCCGGCATCGGCACCGCCGGCGGCTACGGCGCGGGCATAGCGCTCGCCGAGATCTGCATGGGCGGGCTGAGCGACATCTCGCGCACCACGGTGCAGATCGGCGCCCAGGCGTGGCCCGGCGTGCTGGTTGCAACCGACCATCCGGCGGTCTCCTGCATGGCGTCGCAGTACGCCGGGTGGGCGGTCTCGGTGGAGAAGTTCTTCGCGATGGGGTCGGGACCGCTGCGGGCGCACGCCCGAGTGGAGAAGGAGCTGTTCGACAAGCTGGGCTACGAGGAGACCGCGACCCACGGCGTGCTGGTGCTCGAAGGCCGAACCCTGCCCGACGACGCCGTGGCGGCCTGGGTGGCGGAGAAGGCCGGGCTGGAGCCCGCGCAGCTCACCTTCATCATCGCGCCGACCGCGAGCCTCGCCGGCGGAGTGCAGATCTCGGCCCGCATCCTGGAGACCGGACTGCACAAGATGGAGACCCTGGGCTTCGACGTGCGCCGGGTCGTGAGCGGCTTCGGCACGGCGCCGATCCCACCGGTCGCCAAGAACGATCTCAAGGCCATCGGCCGGACCAACGACTGTATCCTGTACGGCGGCCAGGCCCGCTACACGATTCGCGCGGGCGACGACGAGCTGGCCGAGCTCGCGTCCAAGGTGCCCGCGTCGGCGTCGCGCGACTACGGCACGCCGTTCTACGAGATCTTCCAGCGCTACGAGGGCGATTTCTACAAGATCGACCCGCTGCTCTTCAGTCCGGCCGAGGTCTGGCTGACGAGCACGGAGACCGGACGCACCTTTCACGCCGGACACCTGAATCCCGAGGTCCTCGAAGCCAGTCTCCACCCCCGACCGTAGGCACCCACATTCCACAGGAGCATTCCATGCGGCGTTTTTCGAGTTGGCGGCTGGTCCCTTCACTCGCGCTCGCGGCGGCCTGCGGCAATCCGACGACAAGGCCGCCGGCGCGCCCGCCGATGCCGCACCCGCGGTCGAGTCCGCCGCGCCGGCCGGACCGGCAGCGATCGTGACGGTGATCTACAATACGCCGAAGGACACCGCCGCCTTCGAGAAGTACTACCGGGAGACCCATCTCCCGCTGGTGTCGGCCAACCAGCAGGAGATCGGGTTCACCCGAGCCGACCTCACCCGCTTCTCGGGCAACCTCGACGGCTCCAAGCCGGCGTATTACCGCCAGGCGGAGCTGTACTTCCCCTCGATGGAGGACGCGAAGAAGGGCATGGCGACCCCGGGCTTCAAGAAGGTGGCGGACGACCTGGCCAACTTCGCCAGCGGCGGCCTCACGGGGCTCCTCGCGATCGAGACCAGCGATCCCACGGGGGCATCGGAGGGCGAGCCGATGGCGATCGTCACCGTGATCTACAAGCAGCCCAAGGACACGGCGGCGTTCGAGAAGTACTACGCCGAGACCCACGTGCCCCTGGTGGGCGCGAATCAGCAGGAGATCGGCTTCAGCAGGGCGGAGCTGACCAAGTTCGAGTCCAACCTCGACGGCTCGGCGCCCGCGCTCTACCGGCAGGCGGAGCTGTACTTCCCGTCGATGGCCGCGCTGGAGAAGGGCACCGCCACCCCGGGGTTCAAGAAGGTCGCCGGCGACCTTCCCAACTTCGCCACCGGCGGGCTCGATGGGCTCGTCGCGGTGGAGACCAGGTAGCGGGTGCAGATCGTCGTCCTCGCGTCCCGGCAGGGCTGGCACACTCGGGAGCTGACGCGCGCGCTCGCCGAGCGCGGGCACGCGGGGGCGATCGTGCCATACGAAGGGCTCACCGCGACGATGGGCGGCCGTCCCGGCCTTCGAAGCGGGACGGCCGAGCTGGACCGGGCGGACGCCGTGCTCGCCCGCATCATTCCGTCGGGATCACTCGAGCAGATCATCTTCCGGGTCGACGCGCTCCACCGGCTGGAGGAGCGGGGCGTGCGGGTCATGAACTCGGCCCGGGCGATCGAGCGAACGGTGGACAAGTTCTGGACCTCCTCCCTGCTCGAGCAGTGCGGGATCCCGACACCCGACACCGTCGTCTGCGAGAGCCCGGAAGAGGCGATGGCCGCCTTCCGCGATCTCGGCGACGTCATCGTCAAGCCGCTCTTCGGCTCCATGGGCCTCGGCATGGTGCGGGTGGCGGACGAGGAGATGGCGTACCGCGTGTTCCGGACGGTCGAGACGATTCGCGGCGTCTACTACCTGCAGCGGACGATCGACCACGAGGGCCGCGACTACCGGGTCTTCGTGGTCGGCGGTCGGGTGCTGGGAGCGATCGAGCGGCGCGCCGACGGGTGGCGCACCAACATCTCGCGCGGCGGCGAGGCGGCGGCGGCCAGGTTGCCGGACTCGTGGGCGGCGCTGGCGATCCGGGCGGCGGCGGCGGTCGGCGCGGAGTACGCCGGAGTGGACCTGCTGCCGGCGCGGGACGGCACGGTTTACGTGCTCGAGGTGAACGGCATCCCCGGCTGGCGGGGGTTGCAGGAGGCCACCGGGATCGACGTCGCCGGCGCGCTGGTGGACCACCTCGCCCGGCGGGGGCCGTGACCGGGCAGGAGATCGCGGCCGCGGCGCAGCTCGCCTGCCTGCTCGAAGTGAGCGCGCCCAAGCCGGGCAACGTCTCCCCCGAGCGCCATTTCCACGACACCCGCTACGAGGATTTCCTGGCGAGCGCGGTCGCGATCGGCCCCGTGCTCGCCGACGCCGGCCTGCATCCGCTGGGCGCCACCATCCGCGCCGCCACCGAGGCGACCTCGCGCTGGACCGGATCGAACACCAATCTCGGCATCGTGCTGCTGCTCGCCCCGCTGGCGCGCGCGGCCGCCGGCGACGGAGGATCGCTCAGAGATCGGCTCGCCGCGGTGCTGGACCAGACCACGGTCGCGGACGCGGCCGAGACCTACGCCGCGATCCGGCGGGCGCGACCGGGCGGCCTGGGCGCGGCGAGCGCGGAGGACGTGGCCGCGGCACCGACGGTGTCACTCAAAGACGCGATGGCGCTGGCGGCCGACCGCGATGCGATCGCGCGGGAATACACCAGCCGGTTCGCGCTCACGTTCGAGGTGGGCGCTCCCGCGCTGGCCGACGCCAGGCGTCGCGGCCTCGCCTGGCCCGAGGCCACGGTGGAGTGCTTTCTCGCCCTGCTGGCCACCGCGCCGGACACCCACATCGCGCGAAAACTGGGGCGCGAGGAGGCGGAGCGAGTGTCGCAGTGGGCCCGTGAGGCGATCGCCGCGGGCGCGACCGGCACGGCGGAAGGCCGGGCGGCATTGGCGGCGCTCGACGCGAAGCTCCGCGACCCACGCAACACCCGCAACCCGGGCACGACCGCCGACCTGACCTGCGCCGCGTTGTTCGTCGTTATACTTGAGGGTGGCTGGGACCGCTGACGAGAGGATCGCCGTGTCGAACAGCTTTCGGGTGCAGGTCAGCAAGGATTACCTGGTCTTCGCCTCGGCCCACTTCATCACGTTCCGCGGCCATCAATGTGAGACGCTGCACGGGCACAACTACCGGGTCGGGGTCGCGGTCGAGGGAGCGGTGGACCCGGAAACCATGTTCGTCCTCGACTTCAGCGTGTTGAAGCAGATCACCCGCAAGCTGGTGGACGAGATCGACCACAAGGTGCTCCTGCCGAGGCACAACCCGAAGCTCTCCTACCGGGAGGAGGGCAACCGGATCGCGGTGGACTATTTCGGCGAGCCCACGTACGTCTTCCCCCGCGCCGACTGCGCCCTGCTGCCGATCCCGAACAGCACCGCGGAGATGCTGGCCCAATATCTGGGCACCCGAGTGCGCGACGAGCTCACCCAGGGCGGATACCGGCACCTCACGCTACTGGAGATCGAGGTGGAGGAGAACTACGGCCAATCGGCGAGCTACCGGGAGGTGCTGGCCCTCGACTGAGCGGAGGCCGGCGACGCCAGGGCCAGCACGTCCGCTGCATCGAGCCGCCCGGTGTGGATCGCGGTAGCCACCAGCGCGCCGTCGCATCCGGCCGCGCGGATCCGGTGGAGGTCTGCCGGGTCCACCGACGCCGCCGCCCGCGAGGAGCCGCACGGACGGAAAGCTGCGGCGGAGCGTCCCGACCAGCTCGAGATCCACCCCTCCCCCGGTTCCGACCCTACCCACATCCAGCACCAGCAGCGTCGTCACTCCCGCGGCCACGGCGCGCCCCGCAAGCGTCTCCGCGGCAGGCGTCGCTCCATCCAGCTCACGACCGTCGGGGTACAGCATGGGCTGGCCGCGTCGGAGGTCGAGGCTGAAGACGACACGCGCTGGGCCCGCGGCAACGACGATGGAGGCGAGGTTGTCGAAGGATCGAAGGGTCTCGAGGCCGATCACCACCCGATCGGCGCCGAGGGCTAATACATCGAGCACTCCGTCCGGATCGCCGGTGCCCGCGTCCACCAGCAGGCCGCACGGACCGGCAGCGCGCGCCAGCTGGTGAATCGCAGCCCGCTGGATCTCGCCGCCCTGGATCGCATCGAGGTCGGCGAGGTAACACTCGCGGGCGGCCAGGTTGTCGCGGTAGGCTTGGACGAGGGCGAATGCATCCCCCGTGATACCGGGGGTCATCGCCGACCGAACCGGTGCGTAGTGCGCGCGGTTCCCCTCCTTGGCCTGCACGGCCACGCCGTGGGCCAGATCGATCACCGGAATGAGCCGCATGACCCATTCTATCCACGCCGGTCCGCCGGCGACCAGCCCGAGCCGCACGGCGGTGCTGGGCTGGGACATTGGCGGGGTGAACACCAAGGCCTGTCGAGTCGAGGTCGAGCACGGCCAGCTGTCGCTGCCTCGGGGCGTTTCCGCTCCACTCGAGATGCAGCGCGATTCTGCGGCGCTGGTCCCGACGCTCCGCCGACTGGCGGCCGCCCTGGGAGGCGGGCCGGTGGCTCACGGGGTGACGATGACGGCCGAGCTCTCCCAGGCCTTCCGTGGGAAGCGCCAGGGGGTGGAGTTCGTGCTGGACGCCCTGGCCGAGGCATTCCCCGGCGAGCAGGTGAAGATCTATGGCATCGAGGGACGCTTCCTCGACCCCGCCGAGGCGCGGGAGCGGCCGCTCGAGGTCGCCGCGGCCAACTGGGCGGCGACCGCTCGATTCGTCGGGCGGCAAGTGGCCGACTGCCTGCTGGTGGACATCGGCACCACCTCCACCGACATCATCCCCATCGTCGCAGGCGAGCCGGCTGTCCTGGGCCGCACCGATCCTGAGCGGCTCCTGAGCGGGGAGCTGATCTATACCGGCGCGCTACGGACACCGGTCGAAGCCGTGGCCCGCGCGGTGCCGCTCTGGGGCGGGCTCTGTCCGCTCGCCCCCGAGGGATTCGCGGTGATCGGCGACGCCTACCTCTGGCTCGGCGCACTGGACGCCCGGGACTACAGCGTCTCCCCACCGGACGGCCGCCCGGCGACCCGCGAATTCGCCGGCGAGCGGATCGCCCGCGCGGTCTGCGCCGACGCGGAGATATTGGATGAGGAGGCGGTGGGAACCATCGCGCGGGCGCTGGCCGAGGCCCAGGTCTCGATGCTCACCGAGGCGCTGCGGCGGGTGCGCGCCCGGCACCCACAGCTCGGCACTGCGGTGGTCACGGGACTGGGCGACTTCATCGCGGCCGAAGCCGCCTGCCGGGCGGGACTCGAAGTGGTGCGGCTCGCCGACCGGATCGGCGACGCGGCGCGAATCGCGCCGGCGGCGGCGGCGGCCTGGCTCCTGGCCGACGCCAGCAACGCGACGTGACGCCGCTCGTCATCAAGATCGGAGGAGGGCTGCTCGGGGTGCCCGGCGCGCTCGAGGCGGTGTGCACGGCGGTCGGCACGATGGGCCGGCGCGAGGCGATCGTGGTGGTCCCGGGAGGCGGGCCATTCGCGGATGCGGTGCGGGAGGTCGACCGCGCCATCGGGCTCTCGCCGGACGCGGCTCACTGGATGGCGATTCTCGCCATGGACCAGTACGCCCACCTGCTGGCGGAGAGGATCGCCGGGGCCGCGCTGGTGGAGGAGGCGGGGGCCATCGCCGGTGCGCTCGCCACCGGTCGCGTCGCGGTGCTCGCGCCGTCCCGCTGGCTTCGCGCCGCGGACCCTCTGCCCCACAGCTGGGATGCCACCAGCGACAGCGTGGCGGCGTTCGTCGCGGGGGCGCTCGACGCGCGCCGCCTGGTGCTGGTGAAGCCGGCTGATGTGGGTGAGGCGGGCGTGGACCGATGCTTTGCGGTGGTGGTGCCGGCAGAACTCGAGGTCCTGGTGCTCCCGTGGAACCGATTCGCTGATGCGTCGCCCTGAGCCTCGAAAGCGGCCCGATGTCGACGGGCCTCAGGCCGCGCCGGCCCGCCGGACCCGCGACCGCGGCTTGGACCCGTTCCGTTTCGCCGCCAGCAGCTCAGCCAAACGGGCGGCCGGAACCGGACGGCTGAAGAGATAGCCCTGCATCTCGTCGCATCCCTGCTTCCGCAGCAATGTCACGTGCGCTTCGGTCTCGACGCCCTCGGCGGTCACCGTGAGGCCGAGGGCGTGACCCAGCGCGATGATGGCGGTCGAGATCGCCGCGTCGTCGGGGTTGCTGGTGATCTCGCGGATGAAGGCGCGGTCAATCTTCAGGGTGTCGAGCGGGAAGTGCTTCAGGTAGCTAAACGACGAGTACCCCGTGCCGAAGTCGTCCACCGAGAGGTGCAGTCCCATCGCGCGAAGCGCGTGCAGGGTGTCGGCGCCATTCTTCTGGTGATTCACCAGCACGGACTCGGTGAGCTCGAGGCCGAGATAGCGTGACTCCAGGCCGGTCTCGCGAAGAATCCGGCTCACGCTGTCGGACAGCGTGCGAGTGAGCTGCCGGCTGGAGAGGTTCACCACGACCCGGATCGGCGCGAGGCCCATGCGCTGCCAGCTCAGGTTCTGGGCGCACGCGGTGCGCATCACCCATTCGCCCAGCTGCACGATGAGACCGTTCTCCTCCGCCAGGGCGATGAACTCCGAGGGCGGCAGGAGGCCCAAATCAGGATGGCGCCAGCGGACCAGCGCCTCGGCGGCCATCGGCACCCCACTCTGCGCGTCCACGATCGGCTGGTAGTGGACCTCGAACTCCTCCCGTTCCAGCGCCCGCCGCAGCGAGTTCTCCAGGGTCAGCCGTTGCAGCGCGGTCGCGTTCATGGAGCGCGAGTACACCTGGTAGCTGCTGCCGCCCTGCTCCTTCGCCTTGTACATGGCGGTGTCGGCATGCATCAGGAGGGTCTCGAGGTTCTTCCCGTCGAAGGGGTAGACCGCGATCCCGATGCTGGCATTGATGAAGATCTCGCGGCTCCCGATCCGGAACGGATGCGCCAGGCTCGACAGGATCCGGCGAGCCAGCTTCCCCGCGTCCTCCGGATCGGCGAGTCCGGGCATGATCACGGTGAACTCGTCCCCACCGAGGCGCGCCACCTCGGGGTCCAGCGCATCCTTCGCGGAGCCAACCTCGTCCGCCCGCTCCCGGCAAGACGAACGAAGCCTGGCGGCCACCTGCTGGAGCAGGTAGTCGCCCGACTCGTGGCCTAGGGTATCGTTAATCCGGCTGAAGCGGTCCAGGTCGATGAAGAACGCGGCGACGAGACTTCCGTTCCGGTTGGCCTCATCCAGCGCTTTGGCCAGCCGCTCCTTGTAGGAGAGCCGATTGGGCAGACCGGTGAGGCTGTCGTAATAGGCCAGGTTTCGCACCTGCTCCAGCATCCGGGCGTTCGCCAGCGCGACCGCGGCCTGATCGGCGAGCCGGCGGACCTGAACCCGAGCATCGGCATCGGCCGTCTCTCCGAAGCGGTCCCCGAGGGCGATCACTCCGACCAGCTGGCTCTGAAACCGCAGCGGAAGCACGAAGAACGCAGCGCGCCCCAGCTCGGCAAGCGGCGCGAGGTAGGGAGGGAGGCTCTCACCGTCGGCCAGAACGACCTCGCTCGCGTCGGGCCCATCGAGCAGCTCCTGCACGTCCTCCGAGTGGAGGTCCACTCGCACGTGGGCGCGACGGTCGTCGGCGTAGTCGTGCACCAGGCTGGGGAGCGACTTCGCGCCGTCGGGCGTCATCAACGTCACGCACACGGCGCCACAGGGGTAGATGTCGGGGAGGCGCGCGAGCAGCGTCGCGACGATCTCGCCGGCGCTGGTGGCCGAGAGCACCGCGCGGTCGATCTCGGCCGCCGTGGCCAGCGCCTGGAACTGCCGGTCGAGCTGGTTCGCCATAGCGTTGAACGACGCGCCCACCTCCTCGAACTCGTCCCGGCTACTGATCGAGACGCGGCTGCCGAAATCCCGCCCGGCGATGCGCCGGGTGCCCTCCTGCAGCTCCCGGAGCGGGGCCAGGCTCCGCCGGATGCGATCCACGCTCAGGATCAGCACGACGGCCGTGGATGCCAACACCAGGAGAAGCAGGGTGTGGGCGAACCGGACCACCGGTCCCAGGACTTCCGTCTTGGGATGGCCGAGGACGAGGTTCCAGGTGGGCGCGGCGAAGACTTCGTCCAGCAGGATAGGCCAGGTGGATGAGACGTACGGATCCCGGTCGAAGGCGGCCAGGGAATCGGCATCGGGAAGGGCGTCGAGCCCCAGCGTTTGGAACGCGGATTGAACGCCGGCGACCGAGCTCATCAGGACGTGGCCGCTATCGTCCTTCACCGTGAGGATGGTGCCGGCCGCGATCAGGCTCTGGTCGAACGTGGCCCAGAGATAGTCCGAGTTGACCTCGCCCACCAAGAGACCTTTCGCCCGCCGCACGCGACCGGTACCCTGGCTGAGACGCCGCACCAGGTAGGTGCGGGTGGGGCGCCCCGCGTGGTGCTCCGCCGCGAGGAGCGGAAGGCCTTCCGCCAGGTCGAGCCGGTTGCGCTCGGTCAGAGGCGGTAGCTCGGACAGCCGCCCGAAGATCGGCACCCGCACGCCATCGTCGCGGACGAACTCCAGGGCAGTGAACCGGCGCGCGGCCGTTGGATCGAGTCCGGGAGCGGCCGCGGCGCTGGAATCTCCTCCAGCCGACGGCAGCTGCAGGGCATACGACGAGACGTTCTTGAGCGTGGCGTCGAGCAGGAGGAGCCGCTCGAAGATCGCGGTGCCGAAGGTCTTACTGGCTTGGTGGAGCCGAGTTTCGCTCTGGGCGATGAGGTGCTGGGTCACGTGACGGTACGCCACGGTCGCCACCACGGCGGTGGGGACCACGGCGCAGCCGACGAAGAGGAGGAGCAGTCTGCGGCCGAACCTGCTTCTCAAGGGCCCAGGGAGACGCGACAAATTCATGTCCGTTGGGGCTAGGTCCCGGCGGCAGCCGATGTTCGAATGAGTACAAGGACGACGACCAGGGTCGTAGGCGATTGTTGAGGCAATACTTATGCCCCTTGGCCCGGCTGCCTGGATCCCGTGGCAACCGACGCTTGGGAGCCTGAGAAGGGGCCTAACCGGGGGTGGGGCCTCGCGTTCTGCCAATCCCAGCTTCGCCCGATGGACCGCCGGCCTCCTGCGAGCAAGCGCTCATTCGAGCGCGGAGAGCGCGGTGGGCCTAGCGCCCAGCCGGTCACTGAGCCGCCGGACCAGCGCCGCGACCACGGGGCCTCCCCTACCGCCGCTGCAGGCCGCTCCACGCACCCCGATCACGTCCGCGATTCCAGCGAGGCGGTCGAGGGCGGGAAGGTCGAGGCTGCCGGCGATCGCCAGCAGCATCCCCGCCGACCGCGCTTCAATGGACAGCACGCGCAGCCGGTCGAGATCGATCCATTCCAGAAGGCCCTGGCCATCCTTGATGTAGGTGTCGATGAGAAAGGCCCGTGCTCCAGCCGACGTGGCCGCGCGGAGAACGGCTTCCGTCGCGGGCGAGTGTGCCCTTTCATGGTCGGCGTACGCGACGGGTACCGGGATGGGGCGAAGCGAGGTCGCTGATGCATCCATCGCCGCGGCGATGAGTGCGCGGACACGGGCGGCCGATGGCTCACCGGCAAAGCCCAGCTTCACGTAGGTGGCGGCGCGACGGCCAGGCAGCATCGTGTTGGCCACGGCCTTACGAACAGCGGCCGGGGTGCCGAAGTCGCCGAGCGCCACGCTGAGCGATATCGACTCCGGGACCCGAGCCGCAATCGCCTGGAGCATCTCCGGGGAGACGGGCCCGAGCGAGCCACGCGCCGGCTCCTTGGCGTCGATGATGTCGGCCCCTCCCGCCAGGGCCGCCGCCACCTCGTGCTCGGTACGCACGCTCACCAGCAACCGCATCGCGTCTCCCTTGTGAGATGCTAACGCTCTGATATGTTAGGGTTTATGAAGTTAGCCACGGTTTGCGGCGGAGGGGAGGCGGCGTGACGCTGGAAGGGAAAGTCGTAGTGGTGACCGGCGGATCCAGCGGAATCGGGCGGGCGATCGTCAGGCGGTGCGCGGGCGCCGGAGCCGATGTGCTCCTCTCCTATCGCCGGAACCGGCGGGGTGCCGAGGAGGTTGCGGTAGGGCTCGCTACCACCGGGCGGCGCGTCGAGATCATCCAGACCGACATCGCACGGGAGGAAGACGTCGCGACGCTGGCTCGGGAGGCCAGCGCCAGATTCGGCCGGGTGGACGTCTGGATCAATAACGCGGGCGCAGACATCCTGACCGGCGACGGGGAGAGGCTCACGCCGCTCGAAAAGCTCGACCTGCTGCTGGCGGTGGACGTGCGCGGCACCATCCTGGCCTCGTGGGCGGCGGCGAAACTGCTGCGGGAGCAGGGCCGGTCCGGGGTGATCATCAACATGTCGTGGGACCACGTCGCCCGAGGCATGGCCGGCGAGAACCCGGTGCTCTACTCCGCGGCCAAGGGGGCGGTGATGAGCTTCAGCAAGTCGTTCGCGCTCGAGGTGGCGCCGGATATCCGGGTCAACATTCTGGCGCCGGGGTTCATCGAGACCGCATTCGGACAGGACGCGGACCCCGGCTTCCGGGACGAGGTGGTCCGGATGACGCCGCTCAAGCGGTGGGGCACGCCGGACGACGTCGCCGGGGCCGCGCTTTTTCTCGCCTCGGAAGACGCGGCGTTCATGACGGGGCAGATGATCATGGTCAACGGGGGAGTGGTGTAGCCGACGAGACGGTATTCAAAGGAGAAGAGACGACATGCCTGCAACCAAAGAGCGCACCTACAACGAGACGGAGATCGCCGAGAAGCTGAAGGATCTCCCGGGATGGTACTACGAGGATGGCTGGATTCGGCGGGTCTACAAGACCGACGGCTGGCCCACCACGCTGATGCTGGTGAACGCCGTCGGCTATCTGGCCGAGGCGGCCTACCACCATCCGGACCTCACGGTGACGTGGGGACGGATCACCGTGAAGCTCCAGAACCACGCCGCCGGCGGAATCTCCGACAAGGACTTCGAACTGGCCCGCAAGGTCGAAGAGATCGCACTCTGGCGGCCCCAGGGCGGCGCGCTGGAAGGCACGCCGAACAAGTGGGTCCGGGCGGGGGATCCACGGTAGGGCGGAACGGACGGAACGGCGGAACGGCGGAACGAGAAGGCGTCGGCGGGCGAGACATCGGACGCCGAGCTGGCCGACCGCCGGTCCGCCGGTCCGCCGTTCCGCCGGGTTCTTTTCGTCACCGGCAAGCTGGCCGAGCCCGCCCTCCGGCGGGTCCTGGAGGAGATGCGGCCGTCGTTCGAGGCCCGGGTGGCGGTCATGAAGATCACGGTCGCGGCGCTGATGACGACGCCGTGGATCGCGCGCTTCCTCGAGGTGCCGGCCGATATCGATCTCGTGCTCATACCCGGTCTCTGCGAGGGAGACGTCGAGATCCTCCAGGAACGGCTCGGCGTACGGGTGGAGAAAGGCCCCAAGGACCTGCGGGAGATCCCCCGCTACTTCGGGCAGGCCGTCGCCGCCGCCGACTACGGTGCCTACCGCATCGAGATCCTCGCCGAAATCAACAACGCACCCAAACTCTCCCGGGAAGCGATCCTGGCCACCGCCGACTACTTCCGGTCGAGCGGGGCGGACCTCATCGATGTCGGCTGTACTCCCGGCCTCGCCTTCCCCGGACTGGGCGACATCGTTCGGGCGCTCCGAGGCGCCGGGATGCGGGTCAGCATCGACAGCTTCGATCCCTCCGAGATCCGCACGGCCGTCGAGGCGGGCGCCGAGATGGTCCTCAGCGTCAACCGGTCGAACCTCGAGGTCGCGCGTGACTTGAAGGGCACCGGCGCCACCGTGGTGGTGATCCCGGATCTGGGTGAGGGCATCGAGACGCTCGGCGCCAGCATCGATGCGCTGGAGGCCTGGGCCATCCCCTACCTGTTGGACCCGATCATCGAGCCGATCGGTTTCGGCTTCATGGCCTCGCTGGAGCGGTACGCCGAAGTGCATCGCCGCTATCCCGACGCCGGGCAGCTCATGGGAATCGGCAATCTCACCGAGCTGACGAGCGCGGACAGCACCGGCGTCAACGCCGTGCTGATCGCGATCTGCGAGGAGCTGAGCGTTCGCGCGGTGCTCACGACCGAGGTCATTCCCTGGGCCCGGGGCGCGGTGAAGGAGATCGACATCGCCCGCCGGCTGATGCACTACGCGGTCAGCCGCCGGACGCTTCCCAAGGGCGTGGACGACCGCCTGGTGACGGTGAAGGACCCTCAGATCCTGGAGTACGACGAGGCCGAGCTGCGCCGGCTGCACCAGGCGGTCACCGACCCCAACTTCCGGATCTTCGCCGACCGCACGACGATCACCGTCTTCAACGACGCGATCTTCGTCCGGGGCGACGACATCCAGGAGATCTTCTCCCGCCTGGGCGTGGAGGAGGCGACCCACGCCTTCTATCTGGGCCGGGAGCTGATGAAGGCAAAGCTCGCCATCACGCTGGGGAAGACCTACCGCCAGGAGGGGGCGCTCGCCTGGGGATACCTCACCCCGGCGGACGACGTGAAGTCGGAGCACGTGAAGCTGACGGCGCGCAAGCGGGGTCGCGGAGCCGCACGACGGCCGGGCGGGGGTGAATGAGCGGCATCGCGCCGCTGGTAACGCCGC
Source organism: uncultured Gemmatimonadales bacterium (assembly GCA_963844445.1). Lineage (GTDB taxonomy): Bacteria > Gemmatimonadota > Gemmatimonadetes > Gemmatimonadales > GWC2-71-9 > CAVVWJ01. Next base: position 1,013,531 of record CAWJOB010000001.1, on the reverse strand, counting down.
TGGAAGGTATGCCGGATCCGGTGGATGTCGTGGAGCGGTTCCTCGACCTGCCCTACGTGCTCTATCTCGACAACGCGGCGGGGACGGGCTTCTCCTTTCTCGCCGCCGACCCGGCCATCGTCGTGCGCAGCAAGGGCGCGGTCACCGAGATCCTCCAGCGCGGCACCTGGCGGCGGGCCGAGGGCGATGCGCTCGGCGTCGTGCGCGAGATGCTCAAGGACGCGCGGATCGATCCCGTGCCGGGACTGCCCCCGTTCCAGGGCGGCGTCGGCGGCTACATCGGATACGACTACGGCGCCGTGCTGGAGCGCCTCCCGCCGACCCGCTACGACGATCTCGCGCTTCCCGACGTGACGCTCGGCTTCTACGACTGGGTGATCGCCTGGGATCACCAGCTGGGCAGCGCGTGGGTCGTCTCCCTCGGGCTGCCGGCGTGCGGCCCGGAGCGGGAGCACCGGGCTCGGGAACGGATGGAGATGGTAGCGGCGCGCGTGGGGCGTGCGGCGGGGAAGCGCGGCACCCAGGGTGGCACCCCGCGCCACCCGGAGACCTCCGCCCCGTCCTACCCGGTGACCTCGACCGACGCGGCCATGGCGATAGGGCTCCGCTCCACCTTTACCCACCGGGGATACCTCGACGCCGTCGCCAAGGTGCGGGAGTACATCGTCGCGGGCGACATCTTCCAGGCCAACTTGTCCCAGCGCTTTCATGCCCCACTCCGCGAGCCACCGTTCGAGCTGTATCGCCGGCTGCGGCGGCGGAACCCGGCGCCGTTCGCGGCGTATCTCGGCTTCGACGAGGTGACCGTGCTGAGCGCCTCGCCGGAGCGCTTTCTCCGGCTGGATCACGACGGCCGGGTGGAGACCCGCCCGATCAAGGGCACTCGCCCCCGCGGGCTGGTGCCGATGCACGACGCGGCCCTCGGACGGGCGCTGGCGGAGAGCGAAAAGGATCGCGCCGAGAACGTCATGATCGTGGACCTGCTGCGGAACGACCTGAGCCGGGTGTGCCGGCCGGGGACGGTCCGGGTGCCCGAGCTGTTCGCGCTGGAGCAGTATCCGACGGTGCACCATCTGGTCTCCACCGTGGTGGGCGAGCTGGAACCCTCAGCGGACGCGGTGGACCTGGTGCGAGCGGCGTTTCCCGGCGGCTCGATCACCGGCGCGCCGAAAGTCCGAGCGATGGAGATCATCGCCGAGCTGGAGCCCACCCGTCGCGGCGTCTACTGCGGCTCGATCGGCTACTTCAGCGCCAGCGGGGCGATGGATACCAGCATCGTGATCCGCACGTTCGCGGCCATTGGTGGCGAGCTATACTTCCAGGCCGGCGGCGGCATCGTGGCGGATTCCGATCCCGAGCTCGAGTACCGGGAGACGCTGGACAAGGCCCGGGCCCTCATCGAGGTGTTGAGGGAGGGGGAGCCATGATCCTTCTCATCGACAACTACGACTCCTTCGTCTACAACCTCGCGCGCTACGTCCGCGAGCTGGGTGAGTCGCCGCTGGTGCGGCGCAACGACGCGATGACGGTGGACGACATTCTCACGCTGGCGCCTTCGCACGTCATCATCTCGCCGGGGCCCTGCTCGCCGTCGGAGGCCGGGATCTCCACCGACGTGGTCCGGAGGGTGGGGCCGCTGATCCCGGTGCTGGGCGTCTGCCTCGGTCATCAGTGCATCGGCGCCGCCTACGGCGGGGAGATCGTGCGCGCGGGCCGGCCGATGCACGGCAAGACCTCCCGCATCCATCACCGGGGGAGCGACCTCTTCACCGGACTTCCGAATCCGTTTCTCGCCTCCCGCTATCACTCGTTGGTGATCTCGCCCGCCTCGGTGCCCCGGGAGCTCGAGGTGACCGCGACGTCGGAGGACGGGGAGATCATGGCGGTCAAGCACGCGACCCATCCGGTTTTCGGCGTGCAGTTCCACCCGGAGTCGGTGCTCACCGAGCACGGCTACCGGATGCTCGACCACTTCCTGCACGGCGTGCCTGCCACACCGCGGGAACTGCCCCCTGCCGCCGATCACGCCCTCGCCGCGCGCCCCCGCGAGAGCGCGTCTCTCGCCGCCGACCCTCCGCCCGTGGACCTGGTGCGGTGATCATCGAAACCATCGTGACGTCGCTGGCCACGGATGGCTCCATCAACTTCGCGCCGATGGGGGTGGAGTGGGGTGAGGACTCGCTGGTGCTCAAGCCGTTTCTGGAGACTGCCACCTTCCGGAACGTGAGCGGCCGCGGCGCCGCGGTCGTCAACCTGACCGACGACGCGATGCTCTTCGCCCAGGCGGCGATCTCGAGCCCGCAGTTCCCCTCTTTTCCAGCGAAGGTGGTACCCGGCGTGGTGCTCGACGCGGCGTGCTCCTGGCGCGAGCTGGAAGTGGTGCGCATCGACGATACCCCTCCCCGGTCGCGCATCGAGACGCGTGTGCTCCACCGGGGCCGGCGACGTGAGTTTCTGGGCTTCAACCGCGCCCGCCACGCCGTGCTGGAGGCCGCGATCCTGGCGACCCGCACCCACCTGATTCCGGCGGACCAGATCCGCGAGGAGTTCGCCAAGCTCCAGGTCATCGTGGACAAGACGGCCGGCCCCCGCGAGCTGGAGGCGATGGCGCTGCTCACCGAGTATGTCCGCGGCCGATAGCGTTTTCGTCGAGGCGGGGGCCCGGCTCCACTTCGGGGTACTGGATCTGCGTGGCGCGTTGGGACGCCGGTTCGGCGGACTCGGCGCCGCGATCCCATCTCCGTCATTGCTGCTCGAGGCCTCACGCGCCCGCGACGGGGTGTCGGCGGAGGGCCCGGACGCCGCCCGGGGAGCCGAGTTCGCGCGCCGCTTTCTCTCCTTTCATGGTATCGACGGCGGCGCGCGCCTCGTGGTGCACCAGCGCATTCCGGCGCACAGCGGGCTCGGGTCCGGCACTCAGCTGGGCCTCTCGGTGGCTCGGGCCCTGGCCGAGTTGTACGGCCTGCCGGCCGAGCCGGTGGAGCTGGCGCGTGCGGTTTCCCGGGGCCGGCGCTCGGCGATCGGGACCTGGGCCTTCGCGTTGGGGGGGTTCATCGTGGAGGGCGGTCGGCGGCCGGGGGAGGACGGCATCGCCCCATTGATCGGGCGATTCGAGGTGCCGGAGCGGTGGCGCTGCGTCGTGGCCGTGCCGCCGGGCAGTCCCGGTCTCAGCGGCGAGGCCGAGGCCGCGGCGTTCGAGCAGCTCCCACCGCCGCCGGAGGCGGAAGTGGAGCGAGTCTCCCACCTGGTGCTGATGCAGCTCCTTCCCGCGCTGGTCGAGGGAGACCTCGTGAGCTTCGGCGGGGCGCTGTCGGCGGTCCAGCGGATCACCGGGGCCTGGTTCGCGCCACAACAGGGGGGAGTGTTCGCTCCCGGTCAGGGTGAAGCGCTGATCCGGCAGATGGCCGGCTGGGGTGCCGCCGGCGTGGGCCAGAGCTCCTGGGGACCCGCTGTGTACGGGCTGGTGGAGGGCGCCGATGCCGGCGTCGCGCTGGCGGAGCGATGCCGGACCTTTCTCGCCGGAACCGGGTTAGTCTTCGAGGGCGGATTCGCCCGAACAGGGGCCCGGCTCGGGCGGGGCGGACCCCCGCCCGGGAATGATTGACAGTTCATTTTTCGGGCTGTATACTGGCCAACCTAAGCCTCCCGTACTCGGCGACTTGGCCGGTTCCGAACGCGGGTTTGGCGCGAGCGAATGTTCCGCGAATGTACCGCGCCATGCAGCACCAGCAGGGGAACCGGAAGCAGCTCCAGCGGTCTGATAAGAGGGAGCCGCCTCCCCCGACTCGAGTCAATTTCTGATATATCGTGGTACAGCGGCGTCGCTGAGGAATATGATGGGCGTATTCCAGTTGGCGGACACCATGAGTTTCTTTTCGAATCCTCCGCGGTCTGGCGGCGATTCGCACGCGCCGGTCAACGACCGGACGGACGAAGTCTGGTGGCATGAGCCAACGACGAATCCACTCCGCAATGTTGTCCCAGCGCACTCTCCGATCCACACATCGACTACTCACACCAGCACCCAGCGCCACGGCGCGGACCGGTCGCCCCGGGCGCCGGGCGATACATCCGGCGAGGCCGGATCGCTCGTACCCCACCTTGGACCTATGCACCGGCCGCTAAGACTCTGTTCGCCGGTCGCCACCTCCCGCATGCCGGGCCCTTCAGACCAGACGGCATGCATGCGGCACTCGAGCCCAGTTGCCGCTCCAGCAGTCCTCGTGTTCGCAGCAGGTGGCACCCGAATGCAGTAGAGCAGTAGAATCACCCTTCATCCTGAGGTCAGTTATGAACCGTTTCACGCAGAAGGTGCTGTCTGGCGGAATCGCGGCGGGCCTGTCGTTGGCCGTCGTGGCCTCCGCCAACGCCCAGGGGGCGCGCTCGGGGGCATGGACCCTGAATGCGCCCGAGGGCGAATGGCACATGACGGGCCGTGATTACAGCTTGCAGCGCTTCAGTCCGCTCAAGCAGATCACGACCTCGAACGTCGCCGAGCTGCGGCCGGTCTGGTCGTTCTCGACCGGAACGCTGCGCGGGCACGAGGGCAACGCCCTCGTCATCGGCAACGTGCTGTATATCCACACTAGCTTCCCGAACATCGTGTACGCGCTCGACCTGTCGAAGCCCGGCGCGCCGCAGATCTGGAAGCACGTGCCCAACCAGTCGCCCGACGCGATTCCCATCGCCTGCTGCGACCTGGTGAACCGGGGCCTGGCGTATCACCCGAGCGGGAAGATCTTCATTCAGCTGCTCCAGGGTGAGCTGCTCGCGCTCGACGCCAAGACCGGCAAGGAGCTGTGGAAGGTGAAGCACCCGGATAAGTCGAACGCCGGCACCGAGGCGATCGGCTACAAGCAGGGCGCCACGATGACCAACGCCCCGATCGTGATCAAGGACATCGTCATCGCCGGTATCTCGGGCGGTGAGTTCGGCGTCCGCGGCCGGGTCTCGGCGTTCAACGTCAACGATGGCAAGCACATGTGGACCGGCTATTCGACCGGCCCCGACAACGAAGTGCTCATCTCCGGCGACGCCAACGCCAACTATCCGTCCCACAAGGGCAAGGATCTCGGCGTGTCGACCTGGGAAGGCGAAGAGTGGAAGCGGGGCGGCGGCACCACCTGGGGCTGGTACTCCTACGACCCCGAGCTGAACCTCTTCTACTACAGCACCGGCAACCCGGGGAGCTGGAACCCCGATCAGCGGCCGGGCGACAACAAGTGGTCGATGACGATCTTCGCCCGCAACCCGGAGAACGGGCAGGTGAAGTGGGCGTACCAGATGACGCCGCACGACGAGTGGGACTATGACGGCGTCAACGAGAACGTCCTCTTCGAGAGCGGCGGGAAGAAGCTGCTGGCGCATTTCGATCGTAACGGCTTCGGCTATACGCTCGATCGCACCAACGGCAAGCTCGTGACGGCCGAGCCCTACGGTCCGGTCAACTGGGCCAAGCGGGTGGATCTGACGACCGGCGTGCCGGAGAAGGATCCGAAGTACGGCACCACCTCGAAGAAGAACACCGAGGGCATCTGCCCGGCGGCGATCGGCTTCAAGGATCAGCAGCCCGCGGCGTATTCGCCGATTACCGGCCACTTCTATGTGCCGGCGAATCACATCTGCATGGACTACGAAGGCGTGGAAGTGAAGTACACCGCCGGTCAGCCGTACGTCGGCGCCATCGTGCGGATGTTCCCGGGCCCGGGCGGCCATCGCGGCCGGTTCATCGCCTGGGATCCGATGAAGGGCAAGGTCGTGTGGGAAGCCAAGGAAAACCTGGCGGCCTACGGCGGCGCACTCACCACCGCCAGCGGCCTGGTCTTCTACGGCACCATGGAGGGCTGGCTCAAGGCTCTCGACCAGAAGACCGGCAAGACCCTGTGGCAGTTCAAGACCCCGTCTGGGATCATCGGCAACCCGATGACCTACAACGGGCCGGACGGCCAGCAGTACGTGTCCGTCCTCTCCGGCATCGGCGGCTGGGCCGGCATCGGCGTGGCCGCGGGTATCGGCGCTGAAGATCCGACCGCCGGTCTCGGCGCGCTCGGCGCCTTCGGCGACGCGGGACAGTTCAGCACCCAGGGCGGCGTCATGACCGTCTTCGCCCTGAAGAACCAGGCCGTGAAGTAAGCGGCATCACGGGGCCGAAGGGATTTCCTCCGGCTCCAGTGGGAGTACATTGAGAGAAGTGCACGGCGCCGACCGTAGGGGCGCGCAGTTGCGCCATACGGTCGGCGTCGTCGTTCCACGGAGCCGCCTGCCGGCGATGGTACCGGCCGGCGGTTCCCCAGCTGGAATGGAGGGCCCCACCATGCTCCGCTCAATTTCCGGCCGCGTAGCGCTCGCAGTGCTCGCGACTTCCGGTCTCACCGCCCGGGGAGCCGCCCAGGAACTGCGCACCAATCTGCCCACCCCGGGACTCCTCCGGGTCTGTGCCGACCCCGACAACATGCCCCTGTCCAACCAGAAGGGCGAAGGGTTCGAGCAGAAGATCGCAGAGCTGATCGGCAAGGAATGGAACACCAAAGTGGAATACGCGTGGTGGCCGGTCCGGCGAGGGTTCTTCAGCCGCGCGCTCAACGGCCGCTACTGCGACGTGGCGATCGAGGCTCCCTCGGGGCTCGACATGGCCGGGGTGACCAAACCCTACTTTCGCTCCGGCTATGTGTTCCTCACCCGGAAGGACAGCGGCCTCGACATCACCTCGCTCGCCGATCCGCGGCTCAAGAAGCTGAAGATCGGCGTCAACCTCCTCCACTCCGACGCCGAGAACACCCCGCCCGCGATGGCGCTGAGCCGCCACGGGGTGGTGGGCAACCTCACCGGCTACAGCACCTTCTACACCGACGAGGACCGTCCCGAGGACATCGTCGAAGCCGTGGCCAAGAAGGAAGTGGACATCGCGATCGTCTGGGGGCCGCTGGCTGGCTACTTCGCCAAGAAATCACAGGTGCCGCTGCTGGTCACTCCGCTTGCCGAGCGGGACTCGTTGAGCGACTTCCCGTTCCGGTTCAACATCGCGATGGGTGTGCGCCGCCGCGATCGCGAGCTCCGCGACAGCCTCGACGCCCTCCTGGAGCGCAAGCGTCCGGAGATCCAGGCGATCCTCAAGCAGTACAACGTGCCGGTGTTCCCGGTCGTCGAAGAAGGCGATGACGACGATGACGGGCCGCCACCCAAGCCCACCGGCTAACCTTCCCCGAGAATTCACTCCGCCGTCCGACCCCACGACCGGCGGACCCCCGATCCTATCGTGTGAAAGGACCGCCTCAGAGCATGCGCCTCCCCCTCTCCGCCACGCTTCGCCGGGTGGTCACCGGTGCCGGCATCGTCGTGGCTGCCGTCACGGTCGGCTCCCGAGCCGAGGCCCAGGACCTTCGCGACCAGTACCATCAGGCACCCCGGGACACGGTCGCCCAGGAAGTGTACGACGGCTGGAAGCAGTTCAACCTGAACTGCGCCCGATGCCACGGGGAGGACGTGCTGGGCACGACCATCGCCCCGCACCTCATCATGTCGCTCAAGCCGGATGGCCCGATCAATACCAAGGAGGCCTTTCTCCAGGTGGTCTGTGCCGGCCGACCTGACAAGGGCATGCCCTCCTGGTGTTCGCTGGGCATGGACCCGGGCACCATCGAGAAGATCTACTCCTACGTGAAGGCGCGAAGCGACGCCAAGATGTCGCCGGGCCGGCCCGCCAGGAAAGCCGGAGGCTGACCCACACCCGGAACAGCGGGAACAGTGAAAGGTGAACAATGAAAGGGGACTTGACCGCTGCTCTCCCTTTAACTGTTCACCTTTCACCGTTCCCGCTGTTACGAACGACGCCCCCCTCCCAACGCCGCGTTCGCTCGCATGGCCAACTCGTTGGGGGGCGGATATGTTCCCGAATCGAGTCCGCCGTCGCAGTCGACAGCAGGGCGGCACCCGCCTCCCGAGGAGTTCGCCATGGGAACTGGAATCGTCGCGGCACTGTGGATGGTCGGGGTCCTTCGGTCGATCTCGCCCATGGCCGCCGATACGCCCGCGGTCCGGCTGGATGCGGCTCAGCTGGCCAAGCGATTGGCCGCGGCGCCGGAGGCCTCCACGCCCGATCTGGCCGGTGTTGACCTCAGCGGCCTCGATCTCACCGGCGTTGACTTCAAGCGGGCGAACCTCACAGGGGCTCGCCTCGCCGGCTCCAACCTGAGCGGAGCCAACCTGTTCAGTTGCGATCTCACCGATGCGGTGGCCAGCGACGCGGTGCTCACCAAGGCCAACATGGACGGCACCGTGCTGCGCCGCGCCGACTTTCAGCGCGCCGACATGGAGGGGGCCTCCCTCTTCGCCACCATTTTAGAAAAGACCAATCTGAGCAAGGCCAATCTGGCGGGCACTCGACTCATCGGCTATCTCCGCAGCGCCAACCTCGCGGGCGCCAGCCTCAAGAATTCCAACGCCGGCGCCGATCCTGGCAACCAATCCATGGGCGTCATGCGCGCCACGTTCGTCGGCGCGGACTTGAGCGGCGCAGACCTGAGCGACGCCAATCTCTACAAGGCCGATTTCTCCCACGCCAATCTCACCGGCGCCACTCTCCAGCGGGCGAACCTCGAGAACGCCGACCTGGTGCAGGCCGACTTCAGCCGGGCCGATCTGACCGGTGCCCGCCTGGCGCGGTCGAACATCGATGGGGCGACCTTTCTCGGCGCCACTGGCATGGCAAAGACTCAGGGCCTGGATCAGGCCCGCAACCGTGACAAGGCAACCTTCGATGCGCATTGACCATTCCCGGCCCGCCCTTTTCGTACTCCTGGCCGTCCTCGGCCTCACCGGCTGCGGTGGGGACGGCGCGCGATCCGATGGGGCGGCCGCCGACTCCGCCGGCGGCGACACTCCCGGAGGCGAGCTTGCGTACGTAACCAATGAGGGGTCGGGCGAGCTCACGATCCTCGACACCTCGACCGACAGCGTCGTTGGCACCATTCCCGTGGGAACCCGTCCCCGCGGGATCAGGCTCAGCAAGGACGGCCGGACCGCCTTCGTGGCACTCAGCGGCTCGCCTCGCTGCCCGCCCACGATGCCCGACGAGGAATGTGAGAAACTCAAGGCCGACAAGACCAAGGACGGGATCGGCGTGATCGACGTGGCAAGCCGGAAAGTGACCAAGGTGCTGCCGGGCGGCTCCGACCCCGAGGCGTTCGACATCAGTCAGGACGGCACCCGCCTCTTCGTGTCCAACGAGGATGCGGACTCCGCCACCATCGTGGACATCGAGAGCGGCAAGATCCTGAGAGCGGTCCCCGTGGGCAGGGAGCCGGAGGGTGTGGAGCTGCATCCCAGCGGCGAAACCGTCTGGGTCACCGGCGAAACCGATCACGACGTGACCGTGCTGGACACCGACAGCGGAACGGTGGTGACCAAAATCAGCGTCGGCAAACGTCCCCGCGATCTGGCGTTCAGCGAGGACGGGAGCACGGCCTACGTCAGCTCGGAGACCGGCGGCAGCGTGTCGGTGGTGGACGCGCGGGCCCACAAGGTTCTCCGGACGATCCAGCTACCGGAGGGGTCCAAGCCGATGGGGGTGGCGCTGTCGCCCGATCAGAAGCGGCTCTACGTGGCCAACGGCCGCGGCGGGTCGGTGTCGGTGGTGGACGTCGCCACCGATTCGATTCTCGCCACGGTGGAGGTGGGAGTTCGCCCCTGGGGAATCGCGCTCACCCGCGACGGGCGCAAGCTCTACAGCGCCAACGGCCCATCCAACGACGTCACCGTGATGGACACCGAGACTATGAAAGTGCTCAAGAAGATCCCCGCCGGCGAGCTGCCCTGGGGAGTGGTGGTCGGCCGGGCCCCATGATCCGGTTGGGGGTCGTCGCACTGGCGCTGTTGGCGCTGGGCGCAAACGCCCGGCGGCCCCGGGCCTTCCGATTCGAACCGGACGCTCAAAGCGAGCTGCGGAGGCTCTGGATCGCCAGCAACGACGCCAAGGCGGAGCGGGTCGCCTGCCTGGCGGGGCAAGTCCACCGCGATACCGTCCGGGTTATTCGTGTTCTCCCCCTCGACGGCCGTGCCGACTCACTGGGCGTCTCCGCCCTGCCATCGCTGGCCACCTGCGTGCCGCCCCGGTGGCAGGGCACGGTACATACGCACGTGGCCCTCCGCGACGGCGTCCGGCCCTACTCCCGGTTCTCCGGCGCCGACCGGGGAGTGAACCGGCTCTGGTGGCGCCGGTGGAACGCCGAAGGGATGTTCTGCGTGCTGTACTCGCCGGCGGACGCCTATTGCGAGATCGACGGGCCGCGGGGCCTGGCGATCTTTCCCAGGTCCAGCTACTGAGATCCGCCGTGTGGGCGGGGCTCGTGCCCTGGCTCGGTGCGATGGCGCTCTGCCCGGCCGTGGCCGCCCAGGATCGGCCCTCGGAGTCCAGTTTCCGGTTCAGTGCCGATGCCGGCACCACGCTCCGCGCGCTCTGGGAGGAAAGCGACGCCGTACATGAAGAGCGGGTGGCCTGCCTCGCAGCCGACATCCGGGGCGATACGGTTTTCGTGAGCCGGATTCTCCGGCTCGAGCCCGACGCGGCCGACTCGATGGGAATTTCGGCCACCGCCTCGATCGAGCGATGCGGACCGCCGGAATGGGACGGCACGGTGCATACCCACGTGGCCCTCTACACCGACGACAGCCCCTCGCGGCGCTTCTCCGGCCAGGACCGCACGGTCATGCGGATGTGGTACGACCGGTGGCACTCGGATGGCGTGTTCTGCATCGTCTACAGCGCGCGGAGCGCGCGCTGCGAGGCGGATGGCGTGGTGGGCGGGTTGCGCTCGCGTCCCCTACGCGTCCCCTAATCGAACGCTGACCGCCTGGCCGCGCTCAGCTCAACGGGCGCCGCGCCAGGGGAGAATCGGGGCGCGCCGCGGCGATCCTTGCGTCGAGACCCCATGTCCGCCCGGCCCGAGACATGAAGAACGCCAACATGAGAGCGAAGAGTACGATGTGGAATCCCTGCTGACCGGGGGACATCCATTGGGTGGCGAGACCGTAGTTGGTGACCAGCACGAGTCCGATCAGCGACGACACTCCCGTCAACAGTCCCAGCGTGAGTCCGATGCCCACGGCGGTCTCTCCCCAGGCGGTGAGCTGAGCGAACAGCTCCGGGTGGGTCAGCACCGTGGCCTCGAGGAAATGCTTATAGGCGGCGATCGGGTTCTCCGCGGCCTGCTTCGCGACGATCTTCGGCATCACGCTGATCCACCGCTCCGAGACCGCCGGCACCGGAAGGAACCCGCCGACGAAAACGATGCTCATCTTCGTGATCAGCGACTTCACGAAGTAGAGTCCCACCACGATGCGCAGGAACGCGATCCACTTGTCGGGCTGCACAATGGTGACGGAAGCGCGGTTGCCGTGAGCCATGAGTCGGTGCTCCGAGGTTAGAGCCAGTAATCTATCTCCAGCGCGCCAGCGCTCCGGTCACTGATAGTAACTCAAGCCCCTACCTCCGAAAACACGAACGCCCAGGTATCGGTCAGCTCCTCGAGCACCTTGTTCAGCGGCTTTCCCGCTCCGTGGCCAGCCCGTGACTCCAGCCGCAGCAGGATCGGCCGGGTCGACGACGTCGCCGCCTGGAGCCGGGCGGCCATCTTGCGGGCGTGCATCGGATCCACCCGGGTGTCGCTCTCCGCGGTGGCCAGGAGGACGGCCGGGTACGCCACTCCGTCGCGCACGTGGTGGTACGGACTATAGGCCCTGAGCCACGGGAACTGGCCCGGATCCTCCGCCGACCCGTACTCCGGGATCCACAGCCGGGCGATCAGGAAGCGGTGATAGCGCAGCATGTCGAGCAGCGGCACCTGAACCACGACGGCCCGGAACAGGTCGGGCCGCTGGGTGAGCACCGCGCCCATCAGCAGCCCGCCGTTCGACCCGCCGGCGGCGGCGAGGCGCGCCGGCGTGGTATACCCATGTTCGACCAGCCACTCGGCGGCGGCGATGAAGTCGTCGAAGCTGTTCTGCTTCCGGGCGAGCATCCCTTCCTGGTGCCAGCGCTCGCCGTATTCTCCGCCGCCTCGGATGTTGGGGATGGCGACGACCCCACCTCGCTCCAGCCAGAGCAACAGCGAGCGCGAGAATGCCGGCGTCATGCTGATGTTGAAGCCGCCGTATCCCGTGAGGTACACCGGGTTGCTCCCGTCTCGCGCGAGGCCGGTGCGGTGGACCAGGAACATCGAGACCTCGGTGCCGTCCTTCGATCGGACCGAGACCTGGCTCACCTCGAACCGAGCGGGATCGATGTCGGCCTCCACCCGGCGCCACAGCTCCTCGATTCCCGTCTCGAGGTCGATCCGGTACACGCTGGGAGGGACGGTGTAGGACGAGAAGCCGTACAGTAGCTCGCGGCCGTCCCATTCCGCGCCGGCGCCGAAGAGGCTTCCCAGGGTCGGCAGCGCGACCTCGCGCAGGTTCCGCCCCTCGTGATCCGTCAGCCTGAGTCGGGACGAGGCGTGCTCGAGATAACTGAGTACCAGGAGCTCGGCCGTGACGCGCACGCCCTCCAGTACCGCGTCGGGGCGTGCGGCGACGATCTCGCGCCAACCCTCGCGGCCGGGACGCTCAGGGTCCACCGCATACAGCCGGTACGTCGGTGCGTCGAGGTTGGTGCGCAGGAGCAGGCGGCCGTGCGCCACCTCGCCCTCGAAGGAGGCCGGTAGATCCTTCGCGACCGCGACTGGCGCCGCTCCGGTCCGGAGGTCCTGGAGGTAGACGTCGGTCTGGTCGAAGGTGCGGGCGACGCCGATCACCAGCCAGCGGCCGTCGGGTGAGATGCCCACGCTGGGCCAGTGCTCCTTTTCGGCGGGCTTGAAGACGAGCGGATCCCCGCCCGGGTCGGATCCCAGCCGATGGAAGTGGATGGCCCGGTGATAGTGCTCCTCACCCTCCGGGGCATCACCGGGGGCGGGGTAGCGGGTGTAATAGAAGCCCGTACCGTCGGGAAGCCAGGCGAGATCGGCCGCGCGAGTGTGCGGGATCCGGTCGCCGAGGATCGCGCCCGTGTCCACGTCCAGCACCTGGAGCACGCTCTGCTCGCTGCCGTTCTCCGACAGACCGTACGCCAGCAGGCGGCCGTCGTCGCTCGGGTAATACCAATCGAGCGCGATGGTTCCGGCCGGGTCGAGGGCGTTGGGATCGACCAGCGGCCGGTCCTCGCCGTGCACTCCCTGGCGCAGGTAGAGCACGGGCTGGTTCTGCCGTCCATCGCGGCGCTGGTAGAAGTAGCGGCCCCGCGCAGGCGTGGGAGCACTGATGGCTCCGATCGCGAGGAGCTGGTCGAGGCGGCGATGGAGATCCGCCCTTCCCGGCACGGCCTCCAGGTAGGAGCGGGTGAGCGCGTTCTGCGCGTCGGTCCACTCCCGGGTGACCGGGCTCTCCCCGTCCTCCAGCCAGCGGTAGGGGTCAGGGATGCTTTCGCCGTGGAGGATTTCCACGGTGTCGGAGGTCGGGGTGGATGGGTAGTTGGGCATGGGATGAAATTGTCATCCCGAGCGCAGCGAGGGATCTCTCAACATTCTCAGTCGTCGGGGACTGACTTCCTCCATCCCCTAATCCCCCAGGCTGATTCCCAGCTCCCGCGCAGTCGCGATGATATCGCCGTCGAGAGGGACGTTCTTGGCCCGGCCGACGACCTCGGCAAGGGGAACCCTGGTGATGTCGGGTCCGTTCAGGCCCACCATCGTCCCGAACGCCGCGTCGGCGATGGCCCGCACGGCGGCGCCGCCGAAGCGGAGCGCGAGGAGCCGGTCATAGGTCGTCGGCGAGCCGCCTCGCTGGAGATGGCCCAGGACCAGCGTGCGGGTTTCCTTGCCGGTCCTGAGCTCGATCGCGCGGGCCACCTTGCTGGCGATCCCGCCGAGCCGGTCCACGGTGCCCACGCCGCGCCGCTCGACCAACTCGATCGCCCCGTCGCTCGGGCGGGCGCCCTCCGCGACGACGACGATGCTGAACCGGCGCCCCGCCGCCTCTCGGGCCCGGACCTTGTCGCACACCTTTTCGATGTCGAACGGGATCTCGGGGATAAGGATGACGTCGGCGCTGCCCGACAGCCCGCTGTAGAGCGCGATCCACCCGGCGTAGCGGCCCATCAGCTCGACCACCATCACCCGGTCGTGGCTCTCCGCGGTCGAGTGGACCTTGTCGAGCGCCTCGGTCGCGGTGCTCACGGCGCTGTCGAAGCCGAAGCTGCGCTGGGTGCCGCTCACGTCGTTGTCGATCGTCTTGGGCACGCAGACGACCGGAAGCCCCTTGCACCAGAGCTGATGCGAGATCTGGAGGCTGCCGTCGCCGCCGATCGAGACCAGCGCGTCGAAGCCGCTGGCCTGGAAGGCGGCCACCAGGTCGTCGGAGCGGTCGATCTCCGACTCGTTCCCGTGCTCGTCCCGCATCACGTAGCGGAACGGATTGCCGCGGTTGGTGGTCCCCAGGATCGTGCCGCCGAGATGGGTGATGCCGCGGACCTCGACGGGGCCGAGCGGCACCACGCCGTTGAAGGAGAGCAGTCCCTCGTATCCCCGCTGGATGCCGTAGCACTGCCAGCCCCGGTAGTGGGCGGACAGCACCACCGCGCGGATCACCGCATTGAGCCCCGGGGCGTCGCCGCCACCGGTGGAGATGGCGATCCTCACTTCCCTGCCCCCTCCCGGATCAGCCTCACGACCTCCCCCGGCTCGGCGTGCCTGCGGCTGGCCTTCTTGGAAAAGACCACCTTCCCGTCCAGCTCGACCTCGAACACCCCGCCCGAGGATGGGATGAGGCGCACGTCCGAGTCAGGGAAGAACTGCTTCAGCTCGGCCGCCAGACCGGCGGCCCGCGGCTCGTAGTTTCAGACGACGCAATACTGGATCGTCACCTGCATCGACGCATCTCCGACGGGTAGTGTCGCCGCGAATCGTAGCGGTCCCGTGGGGTGAAGCCAAGAGGCACGGACCGTTGTGACGGGCCTCCTTGTCAGCCCCGACCTCGCGGCGTATCTATTTGATCCATGCGAACCTACCGAATCCACTCCCGCGGCCTCGCCCGGGGGCTCCGATCGCTCTGTGCCGTGGCCGGGCTGCTGGCGTCCGGTTCCGCCGTGGAGGCCCAGCAGCGGCGCTTTCTGGTCGAGCTGGGCGCCAGCGGCCTCTACCAGTCGTTCTCCGAGTTTACCCGCTTGGGCTCGGCGTTCGGCGGGGTGGGGCGGATCGGTATCTGGCTGCCCTATCACTTCTCGATCGAGGGCGAGGGCGCGGTCGCGCCCGCGAACACCCAGGTGGGCGACATCGGCGTGAGCGTGCGGTCTCTCCACGGGTCGCTGCTGTACAACATTCCGGTCGGACAAAAGAGTTGGGCGCACTTGAGGGTGGGCGGAGGATCCACTTACTACGGCCACTCGCCCTGCCCAAGTGGCCCCATCATCTGCGGCAAAAGCGGGGCCTTCGTAGCAGGCGCGGGAGTCCGGGTCGGGGTGACCCCGGAGCTCTTCATCCGCGGCGACGCATTACTCAGCCGAAATCGAAGCGAGCCGGATGTAGGGGAGCCGATCCACTTCAGCAACTTCGGCGTGAGCCTCGGCCTCAGCTACATGCTGGGCAGCAAGCCGATTCCCGACAGCGACGGGGACGGAGTCCTGGAAAACCGCGATCGCTGCCCCGACACCCCGTCCGGCGCCCAGGTGGATGGGACCGGCTGCCCCAGCGACAGCGACGCCGACGGTGTGCCTGACGGCGTGGATCGCTGCGCGAACACCCCGCCGGGAGCCTCGGTGAACGCAACCGGCTGCACCCAGGACTCCGACGGCGACAACATCCCCGACGGGCTGGATCGCTGCCCGGACACCGAGGCGGGCGTGTTGGTGGATCCCAACGGCTGCCCGAAGGACAGCGACGGGGACTCCATCCCCGACGGCCTCGACCGCTGCTCCGAGACGCCGCGCGGCGCCACGGTGGACGCCCTCGGTTGCCCGGGCGACGAGGATGGCGACGGGATGCTGGACGGCCTCGACCGCTGTCCGCGGACACCTACCGGGGCGGCGATCAACGCCAGCGGGTGCCCCACTGGCCAGGGCGCGGGAGCACAACCGCCGGCGGCAGCCCCCCCGACGGTAGCCCCCCAGGCGGGCGCACGGCTGCCGTCCCGCGCCCCGCGCGACGCGGCGGCTCCGCGGCCGCAGCCGACGGTCAGGCCACCGGCCGCGACACGGGCGAGGATCGTCGCGGGGGTTCTCCAGGGCGTCGGGTTCGCGCCCGGCACGGCCCGGCTCCGGCCGGAGTCGTACGCCAGCCTGGACTCGATCGCCGGGATCCTCCAGGCCGACACGACGGTGAAGGTGGAGATCGGAGCCCACACCGATAACACCGGGATCGCGGCGCAGAATCAGCACCTCAGCAACCTCCAGGCGGATGCGGTCCGGACCTACCTGGTGACCAAGGGCGTGGGCTTCCAGCAGGTGCAGGCGCGCGGCTACGGCGGCAGCGCGCCTCTCACCACCGACAACACGCCGCGCGGCCGGCTGGCGAACCGGAGGGTGGAGATAAGACTGGTCGCACCGGGCCCCTGATTTGCGGTTGGAGACGCCGGGGCATCCGTCCGGGTGCTCCGGCGTTCTTTTTCCCGGATCAGGGCCCATGTACCGTTCCTTGGCGCTCGGCATTCTGGCGGTTTCCCTGCACGTTGCCTCCCTCGGAGCCCAGCAGCCTTTGCGTTGGGGAGACGAGCTGCCCCCCGCCCCGGCCGTTCTCGATTCCCTGTTCTGGGTCCCCGGCGTCGATGTGCCGGTCCGCTGGCCCGCCCCACCGCTCAGCCGGCCCCCCGCCACGATTCGCGCGCTCTACGTCAACGCCTGGGCCTTCGGCGGGAAGCGCTTCCACGAGCTGGTGCGGCTCGCCGACCGGACCGAGATCAACGCTTTCGTCGTGGACGTAAAGGACGACACCGGCTACCTCACCTACAGGTCCGAGGTCGGCACCGCGGTCGCGATCGGCGCCAACCAGCAACTCCGCGCCCGTGACACCCGGGACCGCCTGCGGGTCTTGCGGGAGCACGGGATCTTCCCCATCGCCCGCATCGTGGTGGCGAAGGACCCGCTCCTCGCCGCGAAGCGACCCAAGTGGTCGGTGCAACACGTGGACGGCGGCCTCTGGCGCGACCGGCTCGACTTCGCCTGGGTGGATGCCTTCAACGATTCGGTCTGGGTGTATGCCGCCGAGCTGGCCGCCGAGGCGGTGCGGATGGGATTTGCCGAAGTGCAGTACGACTACGTGCGGTTTCCCGACGAGCCGGAAAGCAAGCTGGCGAGCGCGCTCTTCCCCGGGCGGCGTCCGGGTGAGACCAAGCGCCAGGGCGTGACCCGCAACCTTCGGCTGCTGCGCGACCGGACCAAACCGCTCGGTGTGCCCTTCACCATCGACGTCTTCGGGCTCACCACCAGCGCGCGGGGCGACATGGGGATCGGACAGTACTGGGAGGACCTCGTCACCAGCGCCGACGTCGTGCTCCCGATGGTGTATCCCAGCCACTACATGCGAGGGGTGTACAACCTGAAGCACCCCAATAGCGATCCATACCGGGTGATCCGGCGGGCGATGCAGGACGCGCTGCGCCGCTCGGCGCCGCTGGGAGCGACCGCGGAGATTCGGCCGTACCTTCAAGCGTTCACCCTGGGGCAGCCGCGCTATACGCCGGCGATGGTGCGGGAGCAGATCCGCGCCGCGGAGGAGTTGGGTCTCGATTCGTGGGTGCTCTGGAACCCGCGCAGCGCCTACGATCCGGGAATCTTCCGGCCCGAGACCGCCTCCGCCGCCACGGGCTCGGCGCCGTCCGGAAGTCCCCAACCAGGGACGAACTGACCCCTCCCCTCTCCAACCGCCCGTTGGATCCCACGCCCGGCGAGTCATCTATGTGACCGCCGGGCAATGACTTGCTGGTACTTGACCGAGCTTCCTGCGAGCTTATTCTCAATTGCCCCCGCCGTGGATTCAACTCGGTGCCCTTCGACTCAGGAGAGCATGATGGATTACCGCATTCGTCTCGGACTGTTGATCGCCGTGGCCGTGCTGGTCGGCGCTGGAGAGGCCGGAGCGCAGGAGAAACAGGCGCCGCGCCGGTGTCACCCCCGCCGCGGTCGCCAAGGGCGACACGATCTTCCACAAGACCGGGCTGTGCTACGCCTGTCACGGCAGCAACGCCGAGGGCGCGGTCGGGCCCAATCTGACCGATGCGGAGTGGCTCCACAGCGACGGCTCGTACGACGCGATCGTCGCCACCGTCACCTCGGGGGTACCCGCCGAGAAGGCGAAGAAGGGAGTCGCGATGCCGCCCAAGGGTGGAAGCGCAATCAGCGACGAGGAGGTGAAGGCGGTGGCGGCCTACGTGTATTCGTTGAGTCACAAGTAGCCGGCCTCCTTTCGGCGGCAGCCGGGCGATGCATCGGAGGGCGCACCACGGTGCGCCCTCCGATGCTTAACTTCCCTCCATGACCTCGAACCGACTCGGCAGCGCCGCCTCCGCCTATCTCCAATCGGCGGCTCACCAGCCGATCCACTGGTATCCCTGGGGCGACGAGGCCTTCGCCGCCGCCCAGGCGCAGGACCGGCCGGTGCTCCTCGACATCGGCGCGGTCTGGTGCCACTGGTGTCATGTAATGGACGGCGAGTCCTACGAGGACCCCGCACTCGCCGGATACCTGAACGACCACTTCGTCTGCATCAAGGTGGATCGGGACGAGCGGCCCGACGTGGACGCGCGGTACCAGCGCGCGGTCCAGGCGTTCACCCGCCAGGGCGGGTGGCCGCTGACCGCCTTCCTGACTCCCACCGGCGAGGTGTTCTACGGAGGGACCTATTTCCCGCCCGAAGGCAAGTACGGACAGCCGGGATTCCGCACCGTGCTCGCGAGCGTGCTCGACGCGTATCGGTCTCGGCGGGAGCAGGTGGAGGCGCAGTCCCAGGCGATCCGCAGGGTCCTCGACACCCAGCTCGACGAGAGCGCGCCAGGAGAGCCCTCGCCGGCGCTGCTGAACGAGGCCCAGCAACAGATGGCGCGGGTCTTCGATCCGGTGAACGGCGGGTTCGGAAGCCAGCCGAAGTTTCCCCATCCCGGCGCGGTGACCTTCCTGCTCCACCGCTGGCACGACCAGGCCGACGACGACACTCGCCGCATCATCGACCGAACTCTGGAAGGAATGGCCCGGGGTGGGATGCACGACCAGCTCGGCGGCGGATTCCATCGCTACAGTGTGGACGCGAAGTGGATCGTC
This sequence comes from uncultured Gemmatimonadales bacterium, assembly GCA_963844445.1. GTDB lineage: Bacteria > Gemmatimonadota > Gemmatimonadetes > Gemmatimonadales > GWC2-71-9 > CAVVWJ01. Next base: position 994,261 of record CAWJOB010000001.1, on the reverse strand, counting down.
CCCCATTTCGAGAAGATGTCGTACGACAACTCCGAGCTGCTGAAGGTGTATCTCGACGCGCACGCGACGTTCGGCACCGGGGAGTACGCCGACGTGGCCCGTGGCATCGTGCGCTGGGTCCGCGAGGTGGCGTCAGGCCCGGAGGCAGGCTACGCGGCGAGCCAGGACGCCGACGTCGGCCTGGACGACGACGGCGACTACTTCACCTGGACGAGAGACGAGGCGGCGAGTGTTCTTTCCGGCGACGAGCTCGACGTGGCGGCGGCCTACTACGACATCGGCACCGCGGGCGAGATGCACCACAATCCGGGCAAGAACGTGCTCTTCGTCGCCGCGCCGCTGCCGGCGGTGGCCCGGCTCACCGGGTTGACCGAGGATGCGGTTGCGCTGCTGCTCGCGTCGGCGCGGCGAAAGCTCCTGGAGGCGCGGGCCAGGCGGCCCGCGCCGTTCACCGACCGCACGAGGTACGCGAACTGGAACGCGATGATGGCCTCGGCGATGCTGCGCGCGGCGGCGGTGCTGGGCGACGCGGTCGCCCGCGCCCACGCTCTCGCCACGCTCGCCCTGCTGCGGCGGGAGAGCTCGGAGCCGGACGCCCTCGCGCACACCCCCGGCGGGGTCACCGGCCTCCTCGACGATCAGGTCCAGGCCGCCGCCGCCGCGCTGGATGCCTACGAGGCGACCGGCGACCGAGCATGGCTTGCCTGGGCCGAGGGGCTCATGGAGCGGGTCTGGAATGAGTACTGGGACGATGCCGCGGGTGGACTGTTCGACACCGCGCGGGGCCGGAGCGGCGAGGAGGGCCTGCTGCCCGCGCGGGTGAAGCCGGTACAGGACACGCCCACACCTTCCCCCAACGGGGTCGCCGGCATCGCGTTCATGCGGCTGCACGAGCTGACCGGGGAATCGCGCTGGCGCGAGCGCGCGGGCGCCCTGGTGTCGGCGTTCGCGGGGCGCGCCGTGGAGCTCGGGCTCCACGGCGCGGCATTCCTGCTGGCGCTCGACTGGTATCTGAACCCGGCCACGCACCTGGTCGTGGTGGGCGAGGAAGGCGACGCGACTGCCGAGGCGATGCACCGGGCGGCACTGGCGGGCTTCGTGCCCCGGCGGGTGGTGCAGCGGCTCACTCCGGCCCAGGCCGCGGAGCGCCGGCTGCCCCCGGCGCTCGCCGGCATGCTGGCGGCGGGCTCGGGAACGCGAGCTTATGCCTGCACCGGGACGAGCTGCAGCCTGCCCGCCGACACGCTGCACGCGTGGGAGCAGCAGTTGTCAGGGGCGAGACACCATGCCCCGGCCACCGAATAGGCCGGAGCGCACACTAGCTTAGATTCCTTCCCACCCTCTGAGGAGCATGCACGCGTGGCAAAAACCGCGACCATCGAGACCAGCAAAGGCACCATCGTGGCCGACCTCTTCGACACCGAGGTGCCCGGCACGGTGTCCAACTTCGAGAAGCTCGCCAACAGCGAGTTCTACGACGGCACCCGGTTTCACCGGGTGATCCAGAACTTCATGATTCAGGGCGGCGACCCGCTCTCCAAGGACCCGGGCAACCCGCGGGTCGGCACCGGCGGGCCGGGCTACAAGATCAAGTGTGAGACTCATCTCAACACCCACAAGCACGTCGCCGGTACGCTGGCCATGGCACACGCGGGCAAAGACACCGGCGGCAGCCAGTTCTTCATCTGCCACTCACCACAATCCCATCTCGACAAGGTCCACACGGTGTTCGGACAGGTCCGGCAGGGGATGGACGTCGTCAACGGCATCAAGCAGAACGACGTGATCACCTCGATCCGGGTGTCCTGACCTGCACCTCGACTTCGCGCTGACCGCCGACTACGCCCTGATCGACCAGCAGGGAAAGCTCAGCGTGCTGGGCATCTTCCAGCATGTCTGGCTCACCAAGTTCCCGGCGGTCTGCCCCCGCACCCATCTGGTCCTCCGGGTGCGCGGCCGCCGCACCGAGATCGGGGTTCACACCATCCGCATCCGGTTCGTGGATGAGTCCGGCACCGAGCTGCTCGGCGGCGAGGGCACGGTGCAGTTCGGCGAGCCCCCGGCCGGTGTGGTGGATGTGGAAGCTGGCGCGGTGCTGGTGTTCGACATTCCGCTCCCACGCCCCGGCCAGTACGCCTTCGAGATCACTCTCGACGGCGAGCTGGCGAGCCGGGTACCGCTCACCGCGGCGGTGGTGGGCGCCTAGACCACGACCTTCGACCCATTTCTCCCATGGCCCTGACCCGCCCCGACGCGCTCTCGCTGATGCACGAGTACACCGCTTCCGACGCGCTCCGGAAGCACATGTACGCGGTGGAGCTCGCGATGCGGGCGATGGCCGAGCGCGAGGGCGAGGATCCGGAGGCGTGGGGCCTGGTCGGCCTGGTGCACGACTTCGACTACGAGCGCTTCCCCAACGCCGCGCATGCCGCGCACGAGGAGCACCCGGCCGAAGGGGTGCGCATCCTGGCGGCGCGCGGCCTGCCCGAGCCGCTGCAGCGGGCGATTCTCGGCCACGCCAGCTACACCGGCGTGCCGCGCGAGACGCCGATGGCCAAGGCGCTCTTCGCGGTGGACGAGCTCTGCGGCTTTCTGGTGGCGTGCGCCCTGGTGCGTCCGTCCAGGAGCCTCCAGGATCTCGAGGTGTCCAGCGTCAAGAAGAAGCTCAAGGACAAGGCGTTCGCCCGGGGCGTGAGCCGGGAGGACGTCATCCAGGGCGCGGCCGAGCTGGGCGTGCCGCTCGACGAGCACATCGCCTTCGTGCTGGCCGCGCTCCGCCCCCACGAGCGAGTTCTCGGGCTCGGACAAGCATGACCGGGCCCGCGGCCGACAGCCTCCCGCAGTCGGTCGCCAGCGCGATCAATCGCGCGGCCGGAGGACGGCCGATCCCCGGCAACCATGTCGAGCTGCTGATCGACGGGCCCGACACCTATGCCGCGATGCTGGACCTGATCGCGCGCGCGTCCCGCTGGATCCATTTCGAGAACTACATCATCCGGAGCGACACGGAGGGCTGGCGCTTCGCGGAGGCGCTCGCGGCCCGGGCGCGGGATGGCATCCAGGTGCGGGTGCTCTACGACGGCATGGGCTCCATGCTGACCTCGCGAAAGCTGTGGCGGTTCCTTCGCCAGGCCGGCGCCGAGGTCCGCTCCTTCCATCCGCTTCGTCCGCTCAACCTCGTCACGAACTTCTCGCGCGACCACCGGAAGCTGGTGGTGGCCGACGGTGCCGGAGCCGTGCTGGGCGGCCTCTGCATCGGCTGCGAGTGGATCGGGGACGCCGACAGGGTCCGCCCCTGGCGGGACACCGCGTTGCGCATCGGCGGCCCTGCGTCCGCCGTGCTCGACCAGTCGTTCGCGCGCACCTGGTCGGTCGCCGGGACGGCGCTTCCCGATGAGGAGGCGGCGGGCCGGGTGACGCCCGAAGGCGACGGCGAGGTGCGGGTGATCATGGGCGAGCCGGGGCGGGAGCGGGCCTTCCGCGTGATCGAGCTGCTTGCCGCGGGGAGCGTGGAGCGCCTCTGGATCACCGATGCCTACATGGTGGCGCCGCCGCGCCTGTTCCAGGCCCTGCGCGACGCCGCCCGCGACGGCGTGGACGTACGGATGCTGGTGCCCGGATCCAGCGACCTGCCGCTGATCCGCAACCTCTCCCGGATCGGCTATCGCGACCTGCTCCGTAGCGGAGTGCGGATCTACGAGTGGGATGGCCCCATGCTGCACGCGAAGACGATCGTGGCCGACGGCCGCTGGGTCCGGATCGGCTCCAGCAACCTCAACCCGTCGAGTCTGATCGGGAACTACGAGCTGGACGTGCTGGTCGAGGACCCCGCCCTGGCCGACGCGATGGAGCGCCAGTTCCGGCTGGACATCGGCCGGAGCCGCGAAGTGCGCCGCCGGCCCTTGCGGGGGCCGCGGCGGATCAGTGAGGCCCTGCCCACCGCGCTCACCCGCAGCGACCCCGAGATCGCGATCGCCCGATACCGCCGGAGCCCACGGGAGGCGCGGCGCCGCGCCGCCCTGGCACTCAGGACCATCGCCAGCAACGCCCGGCGATCGGTCTTCGTGCCGCTCAGCGCCATCTTCATCGCGCTGGGCGTCCTCTTCTTCACGCTGCCCAGGGAAACCGCGTACGTCTTCGGCATCATCTGCGCGTGGCTGGCGGTGAGCGCGGCGCGGGAGGCGTTCAGACGGAGGGCGGACCGGTAGTTGGGCGCCCGACTTGGAAAGCGACCTTCCGGGTATCACCAGCATCCAGGCTGGGGTAGCATTCGGCAGGGAACGGCGTCTTCCCCCTCACCCATCCGGACCGGAGCGAATGACCCTTCAACGAGTCGCCGCCCTGCTGCTGCTCGGGCTGGCCGGCCTCTCCCCCGCACTCCGGGCCCAGGGGCGAGCGGTCACCCTGGCCGACGCGATCAGGCTGTCGGAGCGGGTGCAGCCGCTGGTCGTGCGGGCCCAGGGTGACCTGGAAACCGCCGCCGCCCAGCGCCGGAGTGCCTGGGGCGCCTATCTCCCGTCCCTCACGGCCACCTCTTCCGCCAGCTCGTTCTTCTCCGAGGGCCCCTCCCGAATCGACCCGGTCACGGGCCAGCTGCTGAGCGGGAATGCATCCAACCGGAGCCTGAGCACGTCGCTGTCGGCCAGCGTGGACCTCTTCACCGGCTTCCGGCGCGGTGCCGAAGGGAGGGCGGCCCGGGCGACCGAGACCGCCGCGGAAGCGTCGTTCATCGATGCGCGATTTCAGCAGGCGTTCGCCACGACGAGCCAGTTCCTCGACGCGCTGGCCGCGCGGCAGCTGATGCGGGTCCGGGAGACCAGCGTGCGCCGGGCGGAGGAGCAGCTCAAGACCTCGGTGGCCAAGCTCCGTGCGGGATCGGCGACGCGATCGGACTCGCTCCGCTCGCTGGTCACCCTGGGCAACGCGCGGCTGGAGCTGATCAGGGCGGGAACCGACCTGGCGACCGCGGAGGCCGGGCTGGCCCGGCTGATCGGCGAGACGGGGCGGGTGCAGGCGATGGACGATTCGGCGTTCTACCAGGTCGTGGCGGCCCCGGACACCGCCGCGCTGCGAGCCGAGGCGGAGGCGAAGAGCCCGCGGATTCAGAGCGCGGAGGCGTTCGCCGAGGCCGCCCGGGCGGGGCTCAAGGCGTCGCGGTCGGCGTACTGGCCCAGTCTCTCCCTCTCGGCCAACACGGCGTGGAATGCCAGCCGATCGAACGACTACGACCTGTTCAACCAGCGGCAGCTCAGCCTCGGCCTCCGCTGGAACCTGTTCGACCGGTTCGACCGCGAGCTGGCGATCGCCCAGCGCTCCGCCAGCGTCGAGGTGGCCGACGCGACCGCGGCCGACGAGCAGCGGGCGGTGGCGGCCGAGCTCACCGCCCAGCTGGCGGAGCTGGACGCGGCCCGGATCCAGATCGACATCACGCTCACCAGCGTGCTCGCGGCGACCGAGGACCTGCGGGTCCAGCAGGAGCGCTACCGGCTGGGCGCCTCGACGATCGTGGACGTGCTGACTTCCCAGGAAGCCCTCAACCAGGCGGAGGTCGATGTGGTGGTGGCCCGATTCGATTATCTGCGCGCCAAGGCGTAGCTCGAGGCGCTGCTCGGACGGACGCTGTGAAGGGCTCGATCGCCGATACCGCCGAACGCATGGCGATGCTGCCGCCCGAGGTGCCGCGCGACGCCGTCATCGTCACGCGGAACCTCCAGCGCGACTACGACATGGGCGGAGAGGTCGTGCACGCCCTCCGGGGGGTGGATGTCACCGTCCGGAAGAACGAGTTCGTCGCGATCATGGGCCCGTCGGGCTCGGGGAAGTCCACCCTGATGAACCTGATCGGCTGCCTGGACAGTCCGACGCAGGGCGAGTACTGGCTCAACGGCCACCGGGTGTCGGAGCTGGGCGACGACGCGCTCGCCCGGATCCGCAACAAGGAGATCGGATTCGTGTTCCAGACCTTCAACCTGCTTCCCCGCGCCACCGCGCTGCACAACGTGGAGCTGCCCCTGGTGTACGCCGGGCTCGGCTCCCGGGAGCGGCGCGGGCTCTCGATCGACGCGCTCGACCGGGTGGGGCTCAAGGACCGAATGCAGCACCGGCCCAACGAGCTCTCGGGGGGCCAACGGCAGCGCGTGGCGATCGCCCGCGCGCTGGTGAACCGGCCCAGCATCCTCCTCGCCGACGAGCCGACGGGCAACCTCGACAGCGCGACCAGCCAGGAGATCCTGATGCTGTTCGAGGGACTGCACGACGACGGGCAGACGATCCTGCTGGTGACGCACGAGCACGACATCGCCGCCCACGCGCGGAGGCAGGTGCACCTGAAGGACGGGCGGGTGGAGCGGGATTTCGGGACCGATGGGGGGGCGGCGTGAGCGGAATGGAGCTTCGGCGAGCGGAGATGTCATCCCGAGCGGAGCGAGGGATCTTGCCCGGCGACCTTCAGAGCTGGCGGAGAAGATCCCTCGCTGCGCTCGGGATGACACCGACCTGCGTTCGCGCCGCCGCCGTCCTCGCCGCCGCCCTTCTCGCCGCCTGCAAGAAGGAGGAACCACCCATCGTCTACCAGGCTGTCCCCGTCGAGCACCGCGACATCGTGGTCTCGGCCCGAGCCTCGGGCACGATTCAGCCGGACACCGTGGTGGAGGTGAAGTCCAAGGCCTCCGGCGAGATCCTCGAGCTCCTGGTGGAGACCGGCCAGCTGGTGAAGCGCGGCGCGCTGATGGTGCGGGTGGACCCGCGGAATCCGCGGAACCTGATGGCGCAGGCACAGGCCGACCTGGAAGTGGCGGAGGCGAGGCTCACCAACGCCACGTCCCAGAAACGGCGCGCCGACGAGCTGTTCAAGTCGCAGTCCATCACCGAGCAGGAGCACGAGAGCGCGCTGCTCGACTACGCCAACGCCCGCGCCGAGGTGGTGCGCGCGCGCGTCGCCGTGGACGACGCGCGCAATCAACTGGACGACACCAACGTGCTCGCCCCGATCACCGGAACCATCATCGAGAAGCTGGTCGAGCGGGGCCAGGTGATCTCCTCCCCGACCAGGGACGTGGGCGGCGGGACGGTGCTGATGAAGATGGCCGACCTCGGCCTGGTGCAGGTGCGGACGCTGGTGGATGAGACCGACATCGGGAAGATCCAGGTCGGCCAGCGCGCCACGGTGACGGTGGACGCCTTTCCCAACCGCCCGTTCGAGGGCTCGGTGCTGAAGATCGAGCCGCAGGCGCAGACCGAGCAGAACGTGACGATGTTTCCGGTGCTGGTGCGGATCGACAACCGCGCCGGGCTCCTCCGGCCCGGCATGAACAGCGAGGTCGAGATCCACGTGGGCCAGCGGGAGGACGTGCTGGCGGTGCCGAACTCGGCGCTTCGGACCCAGCGTGACGTGGGGTCGGCGGCCCAGGTGCTGGGGCTCTCGCCCGAGGCGGTGCAGCGGGAGCTGGCTGCCGCGCGGTCGGCGAGGCAGGCGACGATGGGCGGGACGGATGGAGCCGGCGGTGGCCAGGACACGAGCGCTCGGGCCCGCGCCGCGAGGGCCAACCGGCGCCAGGACACCTCGTTCGGCGGACGATATATCGTATTCGTCACCCGGCCCGGCGGGCCGAAGCCGGTCTGGATCCGGACCGGGCTCACCGACCTCGACTACAGCGAGGTGGTCGAGGGCCTACAGGCGAAGGACTCGGTTCTGATCCTGCCGAGCGCGAGCCTGGTGCAGTCGCAGCAGGAGTCGCAGGAACGGATCAACCGGATGACCGGCGGCGGCGGACTTCCCGGGATGCAGCAGCAGACCCCCGCGCCGCCCGCTTCCCGAGCTCCCGGAGGGCGCTGAGGCATGCTGGTCGGTGAGACGATCGCGGTCGCGTTCCAATCCATCCGGGCCAACAAGCTGCGCTCGGTGCTCACCATGCTCGGGATCATCATCGGCGTCGGCGCGGTCATCACGATGGTGGCGCTCGGCAGCGGCGCCCAGAAGGCGGTGGAGGACCGGATCGCGGCACTCGGGGCGAACGTGTTCACCGTCTTCGCCGGCCAGGGAAGCCGGGGCGGGATCCGGATCACCGACCGCACCATCCTCAGCACCGACGACTACGAATCCCTGGTCCGCGACGGGAAGCTGCTCAAGGCGGTGGTGCCCGAGATGCAGCAGTCGCTCCAGGTGAAGTACGGCAACCAGAACAGCAACATCAACGTGGTCGGCACCACGCCGAACTACCTCGAGGTGAGGAACTACACGGTTCCCCACGGCCGGATGTTCACCCCGGGCGACGACGAGGCCCGGCAGCGCTACGCGGTGCTCGGCGCCGCGGTGCCGCGTATGCTGGGCGCCAATCCCGCCGCCATGATCCACCAGACGCTTCAGGTCCGGGGAATCAACTTCGAGATCATCGGGGTGCTGAGCGAGAAGGGGTCGGCGGGCGGCTGGTCCAACCCCGACGAGCAGATCCTCATCCCCCTGCAGACCGCAAAGTATCGGGTGTTCGGCTCGGACCGGCTGCGCTCCATGTCGGTGCAGGTGGCCGACGGCGTGCCGCTGGAACAAGGGATGGTGGATCTGGAGCGGATTCTCCGTCGGGAGCACCGGATACGTCCGGGAGGCGAGAACGACTTCACCATTCGGAACCAGCAGGACATCCTGGCGACCCAACAGCAGACCACCCAGGTGTTCACCACCCTCCTCGCCAGCATCGCCGCGGTCAGCCTCCTGGTGGGCGGCATCGGGATCATGAACATCATGCTGGTCTCCGTCACCGAGCGAACCCGCGAGATCGGCGTCCGCAAGGCGCTGGGCGCCACTCGCGCCAACATCATGCTGCAGTTCCTGGTCGAGGCGCTGGTGCTCTGCCTGGTCGGCGGACTCTTCGGCATCCTGGCCGGAATCGGCACCGCGATGGCGCTCTCCAGCCTCATGCAGTGGAACACCCTGATCTCGCCGATCGCGGTGGGGGTGGCATTCGGGTTCAGCGCACTGGTGGGACTCTTCTTCGGGATCTGGCCAGCCCGGCGAGCGGCTCGGCTCGACCCGATCGTGGCGCTGCGGTACGAGTAGCGGCGCTAGATTGGATGGTCCCCCGTCCCCGGACTTCCATGGATCCGAGCGCCGCGGCCGCCGCCGCCAACCCCTTGGTCAAGCGCCACCACTGGGTCGTCCGACTGACCCACTGGCTCACCGCGATCCTCCTGGTCGGCATGATCGGGAGCGGCCTCCAGATCTACGCGGCGTACCCCCGGTTCGGCCCGCGCGGGCACCCTTACCCGCTCCCCAATCCCTGGGCCGGGGAGAGCTTCCCCGAGTGGGCCCGCCTCGGCGGCTGGCTCGCGGGCGGGCTCAACTGGCACTTCGCCCTCGCCTGGCCGTTCGTGATCACCGGGATCGTCTACCTCGGGTTTCTCGCTGCCTCCGGCGAGTGGCGCTCACTGCTCTTCCGCCCGCGCGACGTACGGCCGGCCGTGGACATGCAGCTCTACTACCTCCGGCTCAGGCGGGAGCATCCCCCGCAGGGCAAGCACAACCCGCTCCAGAAGGCGGCCTATACCGGAATCGTCGTACTGGGCGCAATTTCGGTGTTGAGCGGCTTTGCGATCTACAAGCCGGTCCAGCTCTCTTGGCTGACAACGCTGTTCGGGGGGTACGAGCTCGCCCGCTACTGGCATTTCGTCACGGTATGGGTCTTCGTCGGCTTCACCCTGTTGCACGTGGGGCTGGTGCTGCTGGTGGACCCGGCATCGCTCCGAGCGATGATCACCGGCTGGTACCGCGGAAGGTTCCCGAGCCATGATTGATCGAGGTGGAGTGAGCCGCCGGGACTTTCTCCGGCTCGGCCTTGCGGCCGGACCGGCATCACTGGTGGCGGCATGCGGGTGGGACGGCGGGGCAATCCTGGAGCCCGGACTGCGCGGGTTCGGCCGCATCAACGACTGGGTGGGCGAGAAGATCTTTCTCTCTCGCTCGCGTCTGGCTCCGGAGTATCCGGTCTCGGCCCGCACGGCGGAGCGGCTCTTCCCCGCCTATTCGATCACCTGGAACCAGAAGCGGGCCTACCCCGAGCCTCCTGCCGGCTGGGAGCTGGATGCGGGGGGCCTGGTCCGCGCGCCGAAGCGGCTCACGCTCGAGATGCTGGAGGGGCTGCCCCGGGTGAGCTACACCGTGAAGCACCACTGCGTCGAGGGGTGGACCGCGATCGGCACCTGGACCGGCGTGCCGGTTTCGGTCGTCGCCGAGCTGGTGCGGCCCCTGCCGGAGGCGCGGTACCTCCGGTTCGACTCCTTCGACAGCGGCTACTCCAACGGATGGGACCTGGCCAGCGCCATGCACCCGCAGACGATCCTGGCCTACGCCTACAACGACCGCCCGCTCACCCGCGAGCGAGGCGCGCCGCTGCGACTGTACTCACCCGTCAAGCTCGGCTACAAGCTCACCAAGTACGTCACCGGGATGCGCTTCACTCGAGAGCGGCACGGCGGGTACTGGGAGGATCAGGGCTATCCCTGGCTCGCGGGAGTCTAGCCTTTTCCTTCCCGCTGGACTGACGCTGGGGCTGTTGGCGGCGCGCGCTGCCGCGGCCCCACCGCTCTCCGACCCGCTGGGCCGGTCGCTTCCACCCGACCTCCACCTCTTGGCCCCACCCTCGTACCTGGTGCTGTCCCCGGTCTATTCTCTGTGGGACGGGGTCGCGATGCTCAGCATGAGCCGGCTCCACGGTTTCCTGATCGGGCTGGGCCTGCTGTACCTCGCCTGCCGAGCCTTGCGCCTGATCCTCCGCCGCCGGCTCAGCCTGCGGGAGGAGCGGAGGGCGCTGGTGGGCGCGCTCGTAGCCCTGGCGGCGTTCGTCGCGGGCGGCCTGATCTCCCACCGGCCAACACTCAGGCTGGTGGGCACGGAGCCCGGCGTGGCCGCGGTGGACTTCCACAGCCATACCAAGGCGTCGCACGACGTGCGCGGCACCGCGATGGGCAGGTTCGACACCAAGAAGAATCTCGCCTGGCACCGGCGCGCGGGGTTCGATGCCGTGTTCGTCACCGATCACAACACGACGGAGGGGCTGGTCCCGACCGACGAGCCGGTCGCCCTCTGCCGCGGCCGCGAGGTCAGCGCCTGGCGGGCGCACATCGTACTCCTCGGGGGCGAGCTGGACTCGGTGCGCGGACCTTACCGCCGGGACTGGCAGGGACTTCGCCAACTCCTGACCGATGCTCACGAGACCTACGGCGCTCTGACCGTCGCATCCATCCCGGAATACGAGCGCAATCACTGGGATCGTCTCGATTCGCTGGTCGATGCGGGACTGGACGGCTTCGAGATCGTGAACGCCTCGCCCAAGGCCAACGAGCTGACCCGGGCACGAAGGGACAGCGTGATCGACCTTGCCAGACGCACCGGAAAGTTCGTGGTGGGGGTGAGCGACCACCACGGCTGGGGGGCGACCAGCATGGTCTGGAGCCTGGTCCAGGTCCTCGACTGGGAGAAACAGCCGCGGCGGCTCTGTGCGGGAGTCATCGACGCGCTTCGGCTCGGCTTCCCGGCGGTCACCGTCGTCGAGCGACACCGGCTTCGGCCAGACGCCTGGTGGCCGAGCTGGCTCACGCCCATCGGCGTGGTGTGGGAGACCTGGCGGAGCATGGGCTGGGCGGTCACCGGAGCATGGCTGATGTGGATCTGGGCGCTCTGGGTGGTCGGACGGACCCGCTATCTCCCCTCACCCTGACAACCGACCCTCTCGCTGTACATTGGGTACCATGCTTCGCACCCGCTTCCTGGGCACCGGCTTCGCCGTGCCCGACCGCGTCGTCACCAACGACGACCTCTCCAAGATCATGGACACCAGCGACGAGTGGATCCGCACCCGCACCGGCATCCAGGAGCGCCGGTGGGTGCGGGAAGGCGAAACCGGCGTAGACCTCGCGCTCGCCGCCACCCGGCGCGCGCTCGAGATGGCGGACGTACCGGCCTCGTCCGTGGACGCGATCGTCTACGCCACCGCCACGCCGGACCACTTCGCCCCTGGAAACGGGGTGTTTCTCCAGCGGGCGATGGGCGTCGGGACCATACCGGCGATCGACATTCGCACCCAGTGCAGCGGATTCGTCTACGCGCTCTCGGTGGCGGACGCCTGGGTGCGCACCGGGCAGTACCGCCGCGTGCTGGTGGTGGGAGCGGAGGTCCAGTCCACCGGCATGCTGATGGCCACGGAGGGGCGCAACGTCTCCGTCATCTTCGCCGATGGCGCCGGCGCCGTGGTGGTGGGCCCGACCGACCGCACCGATCGAGGGATCCTGGCCTTCGACCTCCATTCCGAGGGCGCCCACGCCGAGAAGCTCTGGGTGGACAGCCCGGGGTCGATGTACCACCCGCGAGTGTCGACGGAGCACATCGAGGCGGGCCGGCAGTACCTCGATATGGACGGCAAGGAGGTCTTCCGCCACGCCGTGGTCCGGATGCCGGAGTCGGTCCGGGCGGTACTCGACGCCAGCCAACGCACGACCGCGGATCTCAAGCTGCTGGTGGCCCATCAGGCGAACCTGCGGATCTCCGAGATGATGCAGCGCACGCTCTGCCTGCGGGACGATCAGGTGTACAACAACATCATGTGGTACGGGAACACCACCGCGGCCACCATCCCGATCGCGCTGGACGAGTGCGTGCGGTCGGGTCGGATCGAGGACGGAGACCTGGTCGTGATGACCGCGTTCGGGTCGGGATTTCTGTGGGGGAGCGCGGCCGTAGTCTGGTAGATCGGCCGCGAGCGGATGAGTTCAATCGAACAGCGTGAACAGTGAAAAGTGAACGGTAAAAGGGGCTGCTTCTCCCTTTCACCGTTCACTTTTCACTGTTCACGCTTTGTTACCCTGCGAGCGGGTACTTCCTCAGATAATACTCCCGGTTCCTGGTCGCCCGGGCGCGATAGAGATGCTCCTCATCGTCCTCCGGATCGTGCACGAACAGGTGCAGCGACCCGGGCCACATGGTGGCCTGGAGCGACCAGTTGGTCGAGGGCGCGTGCAGCACCCACTGGAGCGCCCCACCGCCGGCATCGGTCAGGTGGACCTCGCTCGCGCGCTCGAGCGGCACGCTGGACGGAATCCCCGCGATCGCCGCCTCGATCGGATCGAGCGACAGCTCGGCGTCGCCCCAGGAACGGAACGTCACCTTCCCGTGGACCGGCGACTCCGATTCCGGCAATTCGAATTCCGCCTGCCACTCCCCCAAAAGGTCCCACGCATGATCCATTGGACCGATGTCCGGGATCTGCACTGTCGGATGTCGTTTCAGCATCGCTGGCCCCCTCCCTCGAGCTTGTGGGCTAAGGACAGAGTCGCCATGGTCGATGGGGGTGAATCTTTCACCCCGGTGTTCCGTACTGGAACGCGAGCCGCATTCCTCCATTGGAGCACCAAAATGACCGAATTCTTCGTGACCCTTGCCGCGGGCCTCGTCGGTTACCTGCTGGCCCGCCGGTTCGTCAGCCGCCGCCTGCGGTTCGTGGACGCCATCCAGTCTCGGTTCGCACCGCTGGTGGCCGCCCTGACCGCCACGCTCGTGACCTGGCCACTGACCCTGCTCCCTCCAATAACCTTAACTACTGCAATGGTTTTCGGCATCGGCACCGGCCTCGGTACGGCCAGTGGCGCCCGCCTGATCCGGCGGGCGGATGTGGAGTTGAGGCGAATCGCCCCGTGACCCATAGTAGCAATTCCCTGTCCCGCGGCCCGTAGACTGGATCACATTTCCGATGACGTCTATCTTGCCGCGATGGCAACTCTCCAGTGCCGGCGATGCGGCCAGACCCGGGAAGGGATGGCATTTCAGCCATTTCCGAGCGATCTCGGCCGCCGGGCCTTCGAACAGATATGCGGCGTTTGCTGGGCGGAATGGACAAAGACCCAGCAACAGCTCATCAACCATTACGGGCTGAACCTTCGCGACGCGAAGGCGAAGGAGTTCCTGCTTCAGAATATGGAGCAGTTCCTGTTCCAGACGACGTAGCAGCCGTCAGCTGACCGGCTCCGCATTCCTCATAGCTTCCCCCCGACCCGCAAGACCAGATCGATAGCCGGTCCGCCGGGCTCCACATCCTCCGTCATCCCAACGCGCAGCTCCCTCTCGCCGCTTCCAGTGAGGACCCAGCCGAAGTCGAAGGAGAGGTCGCGCCGGTCGAGGGCAGGAAGGGCCGTGTCGTGATAGTAGGGGCTATGGAGAAAGAAATTGCCGTAGAGGGATTGGCGTCCCCAGAAGCGCCAACGCAAACCGGAGCTGCCGGAAAAAAACACCTTGCGCTGCCAACCGGTCAGCGGTCCGTGCGCGGGAGTGAACCCGCCGGAGAGGCTCCCCTCGAGGACCAGCCGCGGCGACAGCGGCAACCGCGCGGTGTTGAGGAGGCTCGCCGAGATTTCCCCCCGGCCGTATCCCTCGGGCCCGGTATTGGTCGGCAGCGTCACCGCGACGACGCTCTGCACTCGGGGGTGTACCCGCAGGCCGACGCCGAGCCGCACATCCCCGAGAAAGAGATCGCTCGGCTCGCGCACCAGCGGCCCCCTTCCCACCAGGTCCGCGGCGTAGAGAAAGTCGTCTCTCGGCCGGCGCTCCCGCTCGGGAATTTCGATCCCCAGCAGATCGTGGTACCACTCCAGCACTCCGTCGAAGATGCCGGAGTAGGCCCCCAACAACTCCGCCTCGGCCAGGACGAACGTTCTCGGACTCAGGTCGCGAGCAACGGTCGCACGCACTCGCAGCAGCTCCGAGTCGAGCAGGAAGATCGCCTGGGGGAGGACGTTGTATTCGATGGTGCTGGCGTACTCGACGCCGACATCGGCCACCCATCGGCCCGGCCGGGGAGCATGGAACGGCTCGAAGGAGAGCCCGCTGCGTGAGGCCGCGACCGGATTGATCGGGCGATAGGCGGGAAGGCCTTGCGCCACCGCGAATTCAGGGAGCAGGAGGAGGAGCAGCAAGGCGAAGAGCGGCACGCACCAAGATAACTCGGCTTGACAAACGAGCTCGCCGCTCCGTAGCTTGAGCCTATGGTCCGAACCCACAGCTCGCGGTACTTCTACTTTACCAACGCCGGCGCGGCGCTCCCGCCGTCCGGTGTCGGTAGCGCATTGTAGCGCACCGACCGGACCGCCCGACGCCCCGCCGGATTCCCCGGCGGGGCTTTTTGTTTTTTCCATCCTCGGAGCGTACGTATGCGCGTTGCGATTCAGGGCACCTACGGGTCGTTCAGCGAAGCGGCGGCCCGGCGCCGGTGGCCCGGCCTGGAGACGCTGCCCTGCCGCGAGGCCAAGGACGTGGTCGCCGCGGTCCGCGAGGGCCGGGCGGAGGCCGGGTGCCTGCCGATCGAAAATTCCCTCATCGGCTCGGTCACGACCACCTACGATCTCCTCGAGGAGGCCTTCGGAGACGGCACCCTTCGGCTGACCCACGAGATTCTCTATCCGGTACATCACACGCTCATGGCGGTGCCGGGCGCGACGCTCTCGGGCATCAAACGAGTCCTTTCGCACCCGGTCGCCCTGGCACAGTGCCGCCAGTGGCTCGCCGAGCATCTTCCCGACGTCGAGCTGGTGAGCGCCTGGGACACCGCTGGTAGCGCCGAGATCGTGGCCCAGGAGCGGAATAGCGGACTCGCCGCGGTCGCGGCGCGGCACGCGGCCGACTCTCACGGCCTCGTTCCACTCGCGGAGCGGATCGAGGACGATCCCACCAACCAGACCCGCTTCCTCGCCTTCACCCGCTCCGACGCGGCCGAGCTACCCGCGGCGCGCGGGGGTGTAACCCGATACAAGACCTCGGTCATCGTGCTGATCGATCACAAGCCGGGCATGCTGGCGCTGACCCTCCAGGCATTCGGCGTTCGGGGCGTGAACCTCATGGCGCTGCAGTCGCGACCCGAGCGGTCGGCGCCGTGGACGTACCGGTTCTACGTGGACGTGGACGGTTCGGCGACCGATCCCCGGCTGGCGGAGGCGCTGGAGGAAGTCGAAGCGCTGGCGGAGCGCGTCGTGGTCCTGGGGAGCTACGAGGCCTGGATCGAAGGCTCCCGGCTTTCCGCTCCGCCGCCCACTCCGGCGCACCACACTAAGAAGCCCGACATTCCGCTGGTGGATCGCAGGCGATTGCCCGAAGGGACCCGGGTGGAGGTGCGCCAGGTCGTGTTCGGCGGGGAGACTCCGGTACTGATCGCCGGTCCCTGCTCGGTCGAGAGCGAGGCGATGATCCTCGAGACGGCGGACGCGATCGCCACGGCGGGTGGAGACATGTTGCGGGGCGGCGCCTACAAGCCGCGCACCTCGCCCTACGACTTCCAGGGCTTGGGGGTCAAGGGGCTGCGTTACCTGGCGGACGCGCGCGAGCGCACCTCCCTTCCGGTCGTCACCGAGGTGCTGAGCTGGGAGGAAGTGGCGGTGGTCGCCCACTTCGCCGACATGCTCCAGATCGGCGCCCGGAACATGCAGAATTTCACGCTGCTCCGCGCCGCGAGCCGGAGCGGCAAGCCGATCCTGCTCAAGCGGGGCGCGGGTGCCACGATCGAAGAGTGGCTGATGGCGGCCGAGTACATCCTGGCCGAGGGGAATCCCAACGTGGTGCTGTGCGAGCGGGGCATCCGGACCTTCGAGCGGGCCACCCGGCACACGCTGGACCTCAACGCGGTCGTGATGGTCCGGGAGCGCACCCACCTGCCGGTGATTGTGGATCCGAGCCATGCGGCCGGCTTGCGATCGCTGGTCGTGCCGCTGGGGCTGGGCTCGCTCGCCGCCGGGGCGTGCGGTCTGATGGTGGAGGTTCACCCCGACCCGGACCACGCGATGAGTGACGGCGCGCAGAGCCTGAACTTCCCCATGTTTGCGGATCTGAGCAGTCGCGTCCATCCGGGACGGCCGGCGGACGTATCGGTCAGAACAGCGTGAACGGTGAACGGTGAACAGTGAAAAGGGGGCCTCCCGCGGGCCCCCTTTTCACTGTTCACCGTTCACCGTTCACGCTGTTACGGTACGGTAGTCCCCCGTCTTCCCACGAACATCCGGTACAGCAGCAGCAGTAGCAGCGCGCCGATGATCGAGGCGATGATCCCAGGGCCCTCGCCGGGATTGGCGTACCAGCCGAGGGCACGCCCCAGGAAGCCGGCCAGCAATGCGCCAGCCACACCGATCAGCATGGTGACGATGAAACCACCGGGATCCTTCCCGGGCATCAGAAGCTTGGCGATGGCACCGACGACCAACCCGATGATCAAGGTCCACAGGATTCCCATATTTCCCTCCAAGGTGGGCCGAAGATATACCAGCGTCCCGGGCGGACATCTGTGAGCGGGCGCACAGGGGGGAACCCAGGCTCAATCGTCGGGCTCACCAATCCGGGCGGTAACGGTTTCCCGTTTGCGGTTCCGCATGATGTCCAGCTTGAAGGTTTCTCCCGTTTCGTAGCTCCGCAAGATCCTGAGCAGGTGGGACGGGCTCGAGGGCGCGCGTCCGTCGACGGCCAGGACCACGTCCCCGCCCCGAAGTCCCAGCGCCGAGTCCTTGGGCGCACTGATCACCAGGACCCCCTGGTCGGTGCCGAAGTATCGGCCCAGATCGGAGTTGAGGGGCGCCAGCTCGAGCCGGCCCAGCGGGGAGCCGCCGAAGAACTCCCAGTGGGGGCCGGCGGTCTCGAACCGCTCCAGGAAATCGCCGACGGCCATGCGGTGGCCGGCTCCCGGTCGGCCGGGGCCCGGAACACGGAAGCTGAACCGACCGCCCTCGCCCGGCCCGAACGCGAAGTCCGGCTCCTCCGCCGTCACGACCGACGCGGTCCGCCGATCCTTCCCCCGGCGGTACTCCACCGCAACCGTATCGTTGGGCTCCAGTCTCGCGGCCAGCTCGATGAGCCGGAGTCCGGGCAACGATTCCCGCCTGCGGACGTCGTCGTCTTCGGCCGCACCGCCCGCGAGCACCGACTTGCCATCGAGCTTGGTGATGAGGTCACCCGACCGGATCCCGGCCTGGGCCGCGGGACCGCCCGGGGTGACCGCGTCCACATAGGCGCCGATGGAGTCGGTCTCCCGCGGCTGGAGGTTCACCTTGATGCCGAGCCGCGCCCGCCGGTCCAGCATGATTCGCATCAACCGGTCCGGCCCACGCTCGAGCCGGGATGGGTTCCTGGGCCGCCGCCACGGTGCCGGAGGCGGTGAAACCGCCCGCCGCTAGGAGGGCGCCGATGATCGCTTGACGTCGCATGAAAGGAACCCTCCGGGGCTAGAGCCCCACGTGACTGGCGCGGGTTACGTGCACATCCACCAGAGCGTCGAGCAGGCCGACGCGCTCGCGCCATAGTCTGAGCAGCTCCGGATCGCGCGCCTGCTGCTCCATCAGCTCGGCCATCTCCAGCTCCCGGTCCACCCGGGCGATCCGGTCTTCCAGCTCCTGGGCGATCCCCGCGGTGCGGCCGTCGAGCACCCGGCTCTCGGGGTCGATCCGGTCCAGGGCGGACTCCAGCACCCGGGAGCGCACCATCGCCTGCTCGATGTCACCCGGATTCAGCCTTGGCTCCGGCTGCCGCAGCGTGCTCACCCCCAGCGCCAGGGTCACCGACGCGGCCGCCGCCAACCCGGCGAAACCGGCGAACCGGGCGCGGTAGCGCCTGCGCTCCGCCCGGAGCCGGTCCCGCACCGTGGACCACCGCTCCCGGGACGGCCGCAGCGCCGGCAGCGCCTTCAGCCGGGCGACCCGCTGGTGGAGCCGCTCCAGCTCGCCGCGACAGAGGGCGCAGCCGTCCAGGTGCTCCTGGGCCGCGGCGTCGCCCGGCTCGAGCCCGGCTCCCCGGAGGCCGACCAGCGTTTCCATGGAGAGGTGGGTCATGCCGTCACCTCCTCGCCGAGCCAGCGGCGAAGCCGGGCGTGCGCCCGGGCCAGCTGCGACTTGGAGAAGCTGGAGGTCTTCCCCATCATCCCGGCGATCTCGTCGTGGGTGTAGCCCTCGACGTCGTGCAGCCAGACCACGGCGCGGGAGACCTCGGGCAGGCGCTCCAGCGCCGCCTCCAGATCCATCCGGAGGTGAGTCTCCTCCTTGGGTCGGCCCACCAGCTCGTCGTGCAGTTCGTCGGTGTCGCGGTACTTGTTGCGGCGGAGGCGCATGAGCGCCTTGCTGGCGGCGATGGTGCGGATCCAGCCCCAGAGACTCCCCTCCTCCCGATACCGGCCGATGCTCTTGCAGACCTCGAAGAAGGTCTCCTGGAGCACATCCTCCGCGTCCTCCGTGGTGCGGCAGATTCGGCGGGCGAGGTTGTAGACCGGCACCTCGAATGCCCGATACAGCGTCTCGAGGGCGGCCTCGTCTCCCTGCCGTGCCCGGGCGATCACGGAGTCGGCATCGGCGAGGAGATAGGAATCCATGTAGAGGGTCCTGGTCATGGCGACGTAAAGATGCGTGGGATGGGGGGATGGTTGCAGGTGGACGGGCGGACGGGCGGACGGGCGGACCGGCGGACCGGCGGACCGGCGGACCGAGTTTGGCGCTCGCCCCGCTCCCGGATTTCTCGCTACCTTCCGCCATGCCCTCCCCCCCGGCCGAATGGCTGCACCACCTGGAAGACGAGGCCGACGCGGCCTTCCTCTATCGGGAGCTGGCCCGCGCCGAGCCCGAACCCGGCCGGGCGGACCTGTACCTGAAGCTGGCCGACGTCGAGGACCGCCACGTGGAGATGTGGCGCAAGCTGCTGGCGGAGAACGGCCACCCGGTGGGGCGCCCCGGCCCCCAGCCGGGCCGCCCGGTTCCGCGCCTGGCTGGCCCGGCGGCTCGGCGGATCCGTCCTCCTGCCCATGCTGCTGGCGGAGGAGGGCCGGGAGGTCAAAGGCTACCTCCGGCTTTACGACTCCACCCCGGACGGTCCGGTCGCGCCCACCGCCCTGCGCCTGGCCCAGGAGTCCAAGGAGCACGCCCAGACGCTGGCCCGGATGACCGGGGCGAAGGGGGAGCCGTGGCACAAGACGGGGGCCGGCGGCTTCCTGCGCAACGTGGTCTACGGCTTCAACGACGGGCTGACCGCCAATTTCGGCCTGGTGGCGGGGATGATCGGAGCGCAGGGCGGCCTGGAGATCGCGGGCCACACGGTGGTGGTCGCCGGCATCGCGGGCGCCATGGCCGACGCTCTCTCCATGGGAGCGTCGGGCTACCTCGCGGCCAAGAGCGAGCGGGAGGTATTCGAGCACGAGATCGCCATGGAGCGGGAGGAGATCCGGCTCATGCCGGAGCTGGAGCGGGAGGAGCTGAGCCTGATCTATCAGGCGAAGGGGATTCCGACCGCCCAGGCGGAGTCCCTGTCCTCGCAGGTGATGAGGGATCCGGAGCGGGCCCTGGGCGAGAAGGTCCGGGAGGAGCTCAAGATCGGGGAGGCGAGCAGCACGCCGATGCGGGAGGCATGGGTGACTGGGACCGCCACCGCGCTGGGCGCGTTCATCCCGGTGGCGCCGCTGCTGCTGAGCACCGGGCCCTGGGCCGTGTGGACCTCCTTCGCGCTCGCGATGGTCTCGCACTTCGGGGTGGGGGCGGCGCGCAGCGTCTTCACCGGGCGGGGGCTGCTCCGCAGCGGGATGGACATGTTCCTGGTGGGGCTGGGGGTCGCGGCGGTGGGGTACGTGCTCGGGGATTGGATCGTCGGGATTTTGTGAGCCCGGTGTCAGGACCTCACGACCAGAGCCCCGCGACCCGACCCGGCATCACCACGAACACCCAGTTCAGCACCCACCAGAGCAGCCAGAGCAGCGCCGCAGCGGCTGCGGCGCTGAAGACCATCAAGGCCCCCAGCAGCAAGAGCGACCCGGCCAACCACCCCACGAATTTGCCAAGGTCGCGCAGCTCCTCGCCCCACTTGACGGGCGCTTTCGAGCCCGGCGCGGCTCCCCGAAGCGCCCCCAGCCGCTCCAGCCGCTTCAAGCGAGCCTCCACCGGCAGGTGCATCCTGAGGAGTGCGCCGCCGATGTCGGCCCGGGTTGTGTCCTTGTCTACATCGGGATCCCAGATCGGGAAGAGGAAGTTCACCGGAACCCCACCCTTCACGACGACGTCCATCCCCGAGAGCGTGTGCACCGCCGCGGCGAGTGACGCCGGGTGGCGGGTCAACTCGACCGCCGTAGCGTCGGCCAGGCGCCGGCGGGCCCGCCAGAGAAGCGCCACCCAAGGGCCGGCGACCAGCAGCGTGAAGAGCCAGATGACGCCCTTGGCCGTGATGGCAGCCGGGCCGAACGTCAGCAGGAGCGGCAGGTAGAACACCATCAGAGCGAGAGGATGAATCTCCGGTAGGACGATATCGCTCTTGAGGGCCTCTTCCTCGTAACCCGCCCCTCCCAGCATGAGATCGAGCGCCTGCTCGCGGTGCGATTGATCGGCGGAGCCGGACAAGACGCCCCTGATCGTGCTCGCGACGATGGCGAGATTCTTCCGCGCCCATGGCTCGATCGCGGCATCGAGCGCCAGCACCACCAGGCCCCAGGTCTGGAGCACGGTCAGTATCTCCCGCGCGACTGCCAGGTCGCCGTTGCCGATCGATCCTATGACGTGGGCAAGGACGGCTTGCTGCTGGTCCCGGGGAAGCCGGTCGATGAAACCGCGAGTGACGACCAGCGTGGCGTCCTCGATGGTGAGGCCGAGGGCAGCCGCGTTCGGCGCCGGGGAGTCGATCAGCATCACTCTCGGCGGTGTGATCGCACCCGCGATGGCGATCTCTTCGATCACATTGACCAGCCGTTGCTCCGCCGCGTCGTGGGGCCGAGGCGGCCGCACCTCGATCCGCCGGAGCATCCCGCCCACGCCGGTGCGGCGGAAGACCAGGCGAATCAGCGCCCAGAGCAGGACCGTGACCACCGCGCCCGGCAGGAGGAAGAGCAGGGCCAGCAGCCGCCACGGCATCGTCACATCGTCCTGCCGGAGCGCGGACCAGGAGATCGGCAGGATGTGGGACGCGCGATAGAGCCAGTCCGACAGCTCGGGCGGCAGAGTCGCAAACAGGCCGGCGATGTGGCCAACCAGGAGCGCCGCGGCGAGGACGACCGGAGAGATCAGGATGGAGAGTGGGATGCCGGATACCACGAGCGCCGCGACCACCAGGCCCGCGGAGAGCCGGCTCGACCTGCGGTGGCGCCGCTGGTCGTCGAGGAAGTGGATGCGCTCTACCGACTTCACGTCAAGTGATCAGCGGGGGAGCAGGCTCACCGCCCAGCCGGCAAAAGCGAGCCACGCGGGGGTCGCGCCTAGCATCATCCGGAGTGGCTGAGCAGCAATCAGCGCCAGTCCGCCCCGGCCGCGAGAGGCGAGGTCCCAGATCACCATCGGCAGCAGAAACAGGTCGATGAACAGCTCCAGCGCGAAGTCGAGGAAGACGGCGCCGGTGATCGCGGCGGCGAGGCCGATGTAGGATTGCGCTGCAGGGTGGTCATGGAGAATGGGAAAGATGCGTGCGATTGCCGGGAGGTGCCAGTCGAGGCGCATAGCGGGTGGCTCTGGCAGGAGCGGAAATGGGGAGGTAGGTTCTCGCTCGCAGGACCCCGGAGGGCGGTGAACCCTGTAACGGAGCGTCCCATGCGCCACCTCAGGTCCCTCTTCAATGTCGTCATGTCCGGCGCGATCCTCATGCTCCTCCCCTCCTCGGCCGGCGGGCAAACCAGCGGGTTTCCGACCATCAGCGCCCGCCAGTACAGCGGCGGCAGTGCCAAGGTGACCGTGAGCGGCTCCACCACGATCGATCAGGAGATCCCGCTCAACAACCAGGCGAGTTACAGCGACGGTGAGGTGTCGTGGCTCCAGTTCGGCGTCTCCGGGTCCGACGACCCGAACCTCCTCATCACCTACGGCCAGACGAAGGAGATTGGGATCTCCGGTGGGCAAGGGGAAGTTCATCACCACCGGCGGGATCATTCCAGGCGAGAAGTCACAGTGCTCGGGCAAGGTACAGGTGACGGAGGCCGAAGTTTCCGGCGACTACACGTGCGCCGGCGTGACGTCGCACGATCCGGCGAAGAAGATGGGCAAGGTGGACATCAAGGTCCAGTTCAACGCGAAATCGTAGCGCGGGGAGCGTCCAAAGTAGTGGGGAAGCCGGTGGCGGGAAGGTAGACCTGTCCGCTAGACGCCGGACGCCGCGATCCCCCGGGTGGGGGACGCGGGTGCCTCCTCGGCGAGCAGCCGACGCACCCGCGGGATCACCTCGCGCCCGTAGAGCTCGATGCTCCGTAGCATCAACTCGTGCCGCAGCGTGCCGTTGCTGTACTTGAGGTCGAACCGGGACGCGCCGAGCGCGCGCACCGTCGCGGCGATCTTGCGCGCGACCGTCTCCGGCGAGCCGACATACAGCGAGCCCGCAGCGACCTCGCGATCGAACTCGGCCCGGTTTGTCGGGGGCCAGCCGCGCTCGGCGCCGATCCGATTCCGCATGACCTCGTACGCCGGCCACAGCTCTTCTCGCGCCTTAGCGTCGGTCTCCGCCATGTGCCCCGGCGAATGCACGCCGACCGGCAGCGCCTCCGAGTCGAACTGAGCGAGCGCCCGGTGGTAGAGCTCGACGTAGGGCGCGAAGCGGGCGGGGTCGCCGCCGATGATGGCGAGTGTCAGCGGAAAGCGGTAGCGCGCCGCGCGCACCACCGACTCCGGGCTGCCGCCTACCCCCACCCAGGCGCTGAGCGGCGGCCGCTCGACCGGCGGGAAGACGCGGACGCCGTCGAGCGGCGGGCGCATCGTGCCCTTCCACCGGACCGGCTCGCCGGTGCCATCGGCGTCCCGCAGCGCCGCGAAGATCGCGAGCTTTTCCTCGAACAGGTCATCGTAGTCCTCGAGCGAATAGCCGAAGAGCGGAAACGACTCGGTGAACGAGCCGCGGCCAAGGATCACCTCGGCGCGGCCGCCAGAAACGGCGTTGAGGGTGGAGAAGCGCTGGTAGACCCGGACCGGGTCGTCGGTGCTGAGGATCGTGACGGCGGTGCCGAGCCGGATGCGGTCGGTACGAGAGGCGATCGCGCTGAGGACGACCTCGGGCGCGCTGATGGCGAAGTCGGGGCGGTGGTGCTCGCCGACGCCGAAGAAGTCCACGCCCAGCCGGTCCGCCAGCTCGGCCTGGGCGACGACGTCGCGGAGAACCTGGGCGTGAGACTTGGGGCGGCCGTCCGCGTCGACGGTGACGTCGCCGAAGGTGTCGAGACCTAGTTCGATTGTTGACATGGATTGATAACCGACCGGTGGGGGAGAGGGTTCCCGGGTCGCCCGCTCGCGGGCGGTAGTGCTGTGCGAGCGGAGGGAGCGGGGGCTTCGCGGAGAAGATTCCTCGCCGCGCACGGGATGACATACTTTCATTCAGCATCATTCCGGACAGTCACTAGGGAGGAAGCGGGTCATCACTCCGCACAGGCTTCGCACGGCGCTCGTCACCGGCGGCAACCGCGGGATCGGTCTCGAGGTGTGCCGCCGGCTCGGCGCGCTCGGATACCGGGTGCTCCTCGCCGGCCGCAACCCTGAGCAGGCGGAGGCGGCCGCGAGCAGTCTGCGGCAGGCAGGCGCCAAGGTCTTCGCGCGTGTCCTCGACGTCACCGATGCGGACAGCGTCCGCAACCTGGCCGGGGCCGTCGAGCGGGGATTCGGCGGCGCCGATGTCCTGGTGAACAACGCCGCGGTCCTCCTGGCGGAGGATGGCGAGGTGCTGAGCGTCCCGGCCGATGCCTTCCGTCAGTCCGTGGAGACGAACGTCTACGGGCCCCTGCTGCTCTGTCAGGCGCTGATGCCCGGGATGCTCGACCGCCGCTACGGGCGAGTGGTGAACGTGTCCTCGGGCGCCGGGCAGATCGCGACCATGAGCGACTATGCGCCACCGTATTCACTCTCCAAGGCGGCGCTCAACGCGTTGACGCGGCTCCTGGCGCATGCCGGCCGGAACCGCAACGTGCTGGTCAACGCGGTGGATCCGGGCTGGGTGCGCACGGACATGGGTGGGCCCTCGGCGCCGCGCTCCGTCGAGCAGGGGGCGGACACGATCGTCTGGTGCGCCACGCTCCCGGATGGCGGACCGGCCGGCGGTTTCTTTCACGACCGCCGGGCGATCGGGTGGTGACGTCGGGCGTCAGACGCCCCGGTTTCACTCCCCGCCGAGCCGTCGCGCCAGGGCGAGGAATCGAGGCTCGTTCCGAAGCGGCGTGAGCCTCGGATCGATCAGGAGGTATGCCAGCACCGTCGAGCGCTCGTCGTACGCCCGCTCGAGGTAGCGGAGTGCCGAGTCGCGCTGGCCGAGGCCGGCGTGCAGCAGCGCGAAATAGTAGGATGGCACGTACCTTCGGTCCGCCTCCGAGCGAAGGTTGGCGAGAACGCCGCGCGCACGGGTGGTCTTTCGGGACATCGCGTAGGCATGGCCGAGTGACGACTGCCGGTTGAGGGAGCCGGCGCTGATCGGCTCCAGGATGGCGATCGCATCGCCGGGCCTCCCCTGCTGCTCGGCCACGAGGGCCAAACCCCACTTGGTCACCAGGTCGGTGGAGTCGCTCTTGAGGATCTCCCTCAGCCGGCTGCCGGCAGCGTCGTAGCGGCCCGCGAAGTAGTCGAGCAAGGCGCGGTTCGCCAGCAGCGGGAGCGACAGGGGATCCAGCTCCACGGCCCGGCCGAGCTGCGCGATGGCCTCGTCGAGCCTCCGGCGTGAGGCGAGAAAGCGGCTGTAGGAGAAGTAGGCGTCGGCGTAGTTCGGCCGCAGCTCGAGGGCGCGCCTGAACTCCCGCTCGGCGGCGCGCCAGTCCCACTCGTAGTAGGCCCGGATGTAGGCGTTGGCCGCGTGCGCTTCCGCCAGCGTTTCGTCGAGCTCGAGGGCTTCCGCCAGCGCTGCCCGAGCCTTGGGCAGCACCTCCGCCGGGGGAACGTCGATGAAGAACGGAAGGGACGTGTAGTAGTTGGCCAGGCCGACGCGAGGCGGCGCCCAATCGGGGGCCAGCCGGCCTGCCTGCTCGAACTGCGCTTTCGCCTGCTCCATCTCACCCTGCTCCAGATAGAACCGGCCACGCAGGTAGGCCTCGTACGCGCCCTGGTCCACCTCCCGGCGCTGGTCGAGACGGCTTCGCTCGGCGCCCTGGAGCTCGGCACCGATCGCTCCGGTGATGGCGAGGGTGATCTTCCGCTGCAGGTCCGGTAGCTCGCCGAGGCGACCCTGATAGTCTCCGGTGAAGAGGAGCGCGCTGTCCGGGGCGTGGAGGAATCGCACGCTCACTCTCACACTGTCGCCGGCCCTCCGAATCGAGCCTCTCACGACGGCTTGGACCCCGAGCTCGCGGCCGACCTCCGCCAGCGACCGACCCGTTCCCTGCGCCAGGGAGCCCGAGGAGCGGGAGATGACCTTCAAGGAGCCGATCTCCGCCAGATCGGCGATGAGCCCCTCGGTCATTCCGTCCGCGAGGTAGGCGCTGTCCGGGTTGCTCGCGAGATCTCGGAATGGGAGCACGGCGACCGCGCTGACGCGTGGGGCGGAGGTGCCAGGGGGTCCTGTCCGACCTGCGACGAACCACCACGCGGCCGCCGTCGCCAGCACGCCGACCCCGAGCGCGGCCGTCACTCGCCGGCTCACGCGCGGCCCCGAGCGGCCGGGCGGCCGGGCGACTGCGCTTGGGAGAGTCGCCGAGATCCCCGGCGACTCCAGCGCGTCCAGGAACCGCTGGATCGAAGCGAAGCGGTCGACGGGCAGCTTCGCCATGGCCCGCATTATCGCCCCTTCCACCGCCGGGGGAACCGTCTGCCGCATGATCCGCAGGCTGGGCACAGGCTCGAGTGAGTGCCGGGCGAGGACCGCCTGGGACGACGGTCCGGTGAAGGGCGGCTGGCCGATGAGCATCTCGTACAGGGTGCAGGCCAGGCTGTACTGATCGCTTCGCCCATCCACCGTGGCACCGCCCGACTGCTCCGGGCTCATGTAGTGGGGCGTGCCGACCACCATTCCGGTCTGGGTGAGCTGATCGGCGTTCGCGGCGCTCAGGGCCCGGGCGATGCCGAAGTCGGCGACGACGGCCTGGCCGCCGGACAGCATGATGTTCTCCGGCTTGATATCGCGGTGCACCACCCCGTGGTCGTGGGCGTACTGCAGGGCGCTGCCGACCTCGCGGGTGATGCGGAGCGCCGCGTCCAGGGTGAGCTGCTGTTCCCGGGCGAGCCGCTGGCGGAGCGATTCGCCCTCGGCGTACGGCATTACATAGTACAGCAGGCCGTCGGCCTGCCCCGAGTCATACAACGGGAGAATGTGGGGGTGCTGGAGGGTCGCGGCGATCGCGATTTCGCGGAGGAACCGCTCGCTCCCGAGCACGGCCGACAGCTCGGGCTTGAGCAGCTTGATGGCGACGGGGCGGTGGTGCTTCAGGTCCTCGGCGAGAAAGACGACCGCCATGCCGCCGCGGCCGAGCTCACGTTCGATCCGGTATCGATCTCCGAGCGCCGCCGTGAGCTGATCAAGGAGTGCCATGGCCGCCTCTCCGCATCGGAGAGAATGTGCCCCACGCCGACGGAGGGGGCAAGGATCTATGGAAGCGGCCAGAGCCATGCCGCGCCTCGCACACCGCTCGAAGTCGCCGTGCGCGTTGGAGAGGATCTTGGTGAGGACCGTGTCGGAGAAGACGTAGCGGGGGAGCAAGGCGGATGTGGCCGAGGCGAGGTCGGGCAGGTTGGACATGCCGCCGCCGAGGACGATGGCGTCGGGGTCGAGGATGTTGATGACGGTGGCGAGGGCCCGTGCGAGGCGGTCCTCGTAGCGGCGCAGGGCCGCTATGGCGTGCGGGTCGCCGGCGGGGGCGGCGCGGACGATGTCCTGGCTCGAGCGCGGCGTGCCGGAGAGGAGCGCGTAGTCACGCTCGAAGCCGGGGCCGGAGAGGAAGGTCTCGATGCAGCCGGTCTTCCCGCAGTAGCACGGGGGCGCGGCGGCGCGCTCCTCGTCGGTCATCCAGGGGAGCGGGTTGTGGCCCCACTCGCCGGCGATCTGGTTGGGGCCATCGTGGATGCGCTGGCGGATCGCGATGCCGCCGCCGACGCCGGTCCCGAGGATGACGCCGAAGACGGTCTCGAAGCCCTGGCCGGCGCCGTCGATGGCTTCGGAAAGGGCGAAGCAGTTGGCGTCGTTGGCGATTTGCACCGGGCGGTTGAGGCGGGCTTCCAGGTCGGTCTGGAGGGGGTGGCCGATAAGCCAGGTGGAGTTGGCGTTTTTGACGAGGCCGGTGCTGTGGGAGACGACGCCGGGGATGCCGACGCCGACGGTGGCGGGCTGGCCGGCTGCCGATTCGAGGTCGGCAACCAACTGGGCGATCGCGTCGATGGTGGGAGCGTAGGCGCGGGGGGTGGGAATCCGGCGGCGGACCGCGCTGGAGGAGTCCGCCGCCAGCGCGATGGCTTCGATCTTGGTGCCGCCCAGGTCGATACCGATCTGCATCAGCTCCACGCCGTGGAGGGAGAGCAGCCCCGCGCGCTCGCGCTGCGCCCACCGGATGAGCGACGGGTCCTGCACCGCCATCTGAGCCTCGTAGTAGACGCCGTCGTGTATGCCGTTCCGGGTGTGGGTCGGCTTCGCGGCGGCGCGATGGACGTTACGCTCGGATCGCGCTGCCTGCCAGCGCTGAGGCGGTGCCGGGATTCACGACGACCTTGTTACTCCCCGCTCCTCTGCCGATTGACTAGGATGGAAGTATGAGCCGATCGACCAAACCAGGAGGTAACAGTGACGAAGGCACAGCTCGCAATGAAGACGCCCCCGATCGTGTCGCCGCAGGAGTGGGAGGCCGCACGCCTGAAGCTGCTCGTGAAAGAGAAGGAGTTGACCCGCGCCCGTGACGCGCTGGCCGCCGAGCGTCGGCGGATGCCGTGGCTGGCCGTGGAGAAGGAATACGAGTTCGTCGGGCCCGAGGGCAAGGCGAGCCTGCTCGATCTGTTCGACGGTCGCCGCCAGCTGATCGTCTACCGCGCCTTCTTCGAGCCCGGCGTGGCCGGCTGGCCCGAGCATGCCTGCGTCGGCTGCTCCATGGTGGCCGACCAGGTCGCCCACGTCGCCCATCTCAACGCCCGGGACACCACGCTTGCGTTCGCCTCGCGGGCGCCGCAGGCGGACATCGAGCGCCTGAAGGCGCGGATGGGCTGGGAGATGATACCGTGGTACACCCTAACCGACAGCTTCGACAAAGACTTCGGCGTGGACGAGTGGCACGGCACCAACGCGTTCATCCGCTCCGGCGACAGCGTGTTCCGCACCTACTTCGTCAACAACCGCGGCGACGAGGTGATGGGGGGCACCTGGGCCTACCTCGACATCACGGCACTCGGGCGCCAGGAGGAGTGGGAAGACTCGCCGGAGGGCTACCCCCAGACACCCCTGTACAAGTGGTGGAAGTGGCACGACGAATACGGCGACACCGAGCCGTCCGCAGAGCACCTGGAGCAGATCGGCCGGTACCTGGACCAGGCCGGCCGTAGCCGCGCATAGGGCGCGACGCCGGATGGTCGCCCACATTGCAGGCGTACCGGTGGAGGAGAGCCTGCTGCCGTTGCTGAGCGAGGCGACTCGCCTGCGGCAGCAGAAGGTGCAGTCGGATCAGAACCGCCGCCCCACGAAGTAGAGAACACTCCCAAATCAGCAGGACCACCCCACGGCCAGAAACTCGGGACCGGCGGGCCCGTTCGCATGACGGGCCCCGCGGCGGCGTCCATCGCGCGACCGGGTGGCTCGTTTGGAGGCCCGGTTGCGCCTACAGCGATGGGACCAGACCACACGCCACCTTCGCCGGGAGACCAGACCGATGCGTACCACCACGCCGTCGCGCCCCGTGCTCCTTGCCGCTCTGGCGCTGAGCGCCGCCCAGGGCGTGGCGTGTCCGGTCTGCCCCCGCGTTTCCGCACTGTTTCGTGTCGCAGGATCTCCTGGCTCCATAAATCACCCGGCGGCGTGCGCCGCCCCACTCGGAGGACGGTCATGATCGCCCACGCACTGCATCGGTCCAGATTGTCACTCGTCGCCTTCGCCGCCGCGGCCGTGGTGGCCGGATGCGAGGACGACACCACGCTAGGTCCCACCGAGCGGCCGGCGATCTCCGCCAGTCGAGGCGTGGACCTCGGCGAGTGCGACGAACTCGGCGTCCCCGAAGGGAGCGAGCTCGCCCTCCACGCTTATGCCGAGGGCGTGCAGATCTATCGGTGGGACGGTGGGGCCTGGGCCTTCAGGGGGCCATCCGCGAAGCTGTACGCCGATGCGGCTGGCACGGGGACGGTCGGGATCCATTACGGCGGTCCGACCTGGGAGAGCAACAGCGGCAGCCTCGTCGTCGGCACCCTCAAGACACCCTGCGAGCGCGGTCCGGCTGACATCCCCTGGCTCCTCCTCGACGCGGTGCGGAGCAAGGGACCTGGCATCTTCGACGGGGTCGACTTCATCCAGCGCGTCAACACGGTCGGAGGGCGGGCGCCCACCGCTCCCGGAAGCCTGGGTGAGGTGAGGAACGTGCCGTACACCGCGGAGTACTTCTTCTACCGGGCCCCCTGACGCGTCGGCGATGCGTCATTCTTGGCCCTGGCCGGCAGCTGCTTCTTGGGGGTCGAGGAGATCTCTCCCGACGACCCCCGCCGGCCGCCGGGGGCATGGGTCGCCGGGGCCAGAGAGGGAATCGCTCGGCCGTCGCCGGTCAGCAGACCGAAGTGGTGGTCCTGGCCGGCGGCTGCTTCTCCGCGCGTGTCTTCAACCGGCCGACGCACAAGCCCGACAACGTCCTCCTCTCCGCCGGCTACCCGTCACCGTCCCCTACTTCGGCATCGCCAAGGCGATCACCGCCGCCCGCACCGACGGGGGCGGCCGGCAGGACACCCTGACGCAGGTGGGGGCCGCGATCGGCACGCCCACCTACATGGCCCCGGAACAGGCGGCGGCGGACCCCAATGCCGACCATCGCGTCGACCTCTACGCGTTCGGGGTGATGGCGTACGAGCTGATCGCCGGCCAGCCGCCATTCCGCGGGAACACGCCGGCGCGGCTCCTGGCGGCGCACATCAGCGAGGCGCCACGCGATCTCCGATCGGTCCGCTCCGACATTCCGCCCGCGCTCGCCGACCTGATCATGGCGTGTCTGGCCAAGGACCCGGACGACCGGCCGCAGCAGGCACGGGAGCTGGTGCGGGTGCTGGATACTGTCACCTCCAGCGGCAACACGGCGACGGTGCCGGAGGCGCTTCGCGGAGGTCGCATCCCCGTCGTCCAAGGCGCTCGGTCTCTGGGCCGCCGCGACGGCCGGCGTCGGCGTGACCGCATGGGCCGCCTCCGACGTCATCGGCCTCCCCGACTGGGTGCTGCCCGGCTCGCTGGGGGTGATGCTCGCGGGTCTCCCCGTCATCGGCGTCACCGCCTTCGTGCAGCGCGCGGCGCATCTCGCGTACGTCACCACCCCACAGCACACGCCCGGCGGGGGCGTCCCGGCCCAGGGAACGCTCGCGACGCTCGCCCTCAAGGCCAGTCCGCATGTGTCCTGGCGGCGGGCCTGGGTCGGCGGCTGGATCGCGCTCGGTGCCTTTGCCGCGCTGGTGGTCGGGTTCATGGTGACCCGCGCCTTCGGCATCGGTCCGGCGGCGTCGCTTCGGGGCAAGGGCGCGTTTGGCGCTAGGGAGACCGTGGTCGTTGCCGATTTTCGTGCCCCCGCCGGCGACTCTACTCTCGGGCCCACGGTCGCGGAGGCGCTGCGCACCGACCTGGCACAGTCGAGCTCGCTCAACGTCCTGACCCGGGCGTCGGTGCGCGAGATCCTCGGCCGCATGCAGCGGCCGGTGGAGAGCGTGGTGCCGTTCGAGCTGGCGCGGGAGATCGCGACGCGAGAGGGCGCCAAGGCGGTGCTCGACGGCGAGATCGTGCGGCTGGGGCAGAGCTATGTGGTGTCGGCGCGGCTGGTCTCGGCGCTGGACGGCCAGGAGCTCGCGACGTTCAGGGAAACGGCGGAGAACGAGGACCACCTCATCGGCGCGCTGGGCGACCTGTCGCGCTCGGTGCGGGAGAAGGCGGGCGAATCGCTGCGCACCATCCGCGCGAGCTCGGAGCTGGAGCGAGTCACTACGCCGTCGCTCGCGGCCCTCCGCAAGTACGTCGAGGGTGCGGCGCTGGCCGACGAGGCCGGCGAGGTCGACCGCGGACTCGCGCTGCTGGAGGAAGCCGTGGCGCTCGATACCGGGTTCGCCATGGCCTGGCGGAAGATCGCGGTCCTGTTGGGCAACGAGTTTCGCGACCGCGCCCGCGCACTCGAGGCCATCGCCACTGCGTACCGCCACCGCGCGCGGCTCACCGAGATGGAGCGGCTCATCACCGAGGGCTATTACTACACCCGCGGTCCCCAGCCCAACCGGGATCGGGCGCTCGCGGCCTACGAGGAAGCCATCCGCGTCGACTCAACCAGTACCAGCGCCCTGAACAACGCCGCCGTGGTGTATTCGGACAAGCGCGATTTCGAGCGCGCCGAGGTCTTGTACCGGCGGGTGGTGGCGCTGCCGCGCACCTTCGGGGGCGCGTTCACCAACCTGATGCAGGAGCAGATTCGCAATGGACGGCTCAATGCGCTGGACTCGACGGTAGCGGCGTTCCGGGCGAGGTTCCCCGAGAGCAACGACCTGTGGGAGGCCGAATGGCTACGCCGCGTGGGGTCCCGGGAACCTGGACCGAGCCGACAGCATCAGCCGCGCGGTATTCGGACGGGCGCGCACCAGCCGGCAGGCGGTCCGCGCGGCGTGGGGCACGGCTTCAGTGGCCCACCTCCGGGGTCGTAGGCGTGAGGGGCTTCGATGGTGGACGCTGCGCTCGGAGGCAATGATGCGCGCGACGCCCTCAGTCGCGAATCAGTTGAGCTTCTCCATCGACACGGCATTCTACGAGGCGTACGGAGGGGATGCCGCCCGGAGCCGGGCAGCCATCGACCGAGGGCTGGCGCGGCATCCCTCTCGACTCCATGCCCCCCAGCGACCGGCCCTGGGATCTGCTGGCCGAGCTCGGGGCGGCGATCGCAGACCCCGCCTTGTCCCGCCGGGCACTCGCCGGATTCGAGCGCGACCAGGCGCCGACTGCTCGCGATCCGGCGGGACGCCGGGCGTATTACTCGGGCCACATCGCCCTGGCCGAACAGCGGTGGGAAGCGGCGGTCGGGCTGCTTCGCGAGGCAGATACCCGGACCTCCATAGATCAGCGTCACGCGATGGCGCAGATCGGCCGGGCGCACGACCTGGCGGGCCACCCGGATTCGGCGATGGTCCACTATCAGAAGTTCCTCGCCACCAGGGACGGGCAGCCCGACGAAGATGCCCGCTGGCGGGCACGGACCCATCGCTGGCTCGGGGAGCTCTACGAGGCCAAGGGTGAGACTCGGCAGGCCATCGAGCAGTATGCTCGCTTCGTGGAGCTGTGGGCCGATGCCGACTCAGAGCTCCAACCGCAGGTGACCGAGGTCCGCGGCAGGCTGGAGCGGCTGCGGGCGAAGGTGGGGTAGAGAACACCGGGATTCATCCCGAATGAGATTCTCGCTACGCGCGACCCTCGCCGGCCTTCTGCTTGCGGTGGTGCAGGCCCAACCCCTCGTCTCCCAGAGCGAGCACGCCGCGACGGCCATGGGAGGCATCTCCAACCAGGGCCGCCATGGCGACCAACCCTACGTCACCGCCGGTGATCGCGCCTATCTGATCGGGAGCCAGGACGGCGGGTTTCCCGACATGGGCACGCACGTCCCGGGAGAGATGGCCGGGCTCTGGATTCACCCGATCAAGCTGGCGGACGGCTTCTGGGCGACCGTCCGGGACTCATCGACCGGCCGCGAGGCCGCGCTCACCACGGCCGACCGGCTCGTCACCTACCCATACGGCACCCGCCTCCGATACGAGACCGTGCTCGACGGCCTGGCGATCGAGCGCTTCCAATTTGCCCCGGATGGCCAGGCCGGCGTGATCGTCCAGTACCAACTCACCAACACGACCGACCGGCCGAAGCGACTGGACCTCGTCCTCGCAGTCAGGACCGAGCTGAGCCCCGTGTGGTACTCCGAGAAGATCGGGATCACCGACGCGCCCGACACCGTCGCCTGGCGGGCCGCCGATCGCACCTTCCTCGGCAGGGACACCGGGCACGGCTGGTTCGTCGTCTGGGGTGCTCCCGAAGCGCGCGATGCGCGACCCGTCGCCGCCACGAATGTCCCCCGAACGGGCGGCTCCGGCGCCACCGCAGCGGCGAGGTACCCCATCGCAGTCGGCCCCCGCCGCACCGCCACCCTGAGATTCGTCTTCGCAGGCTCCGCCACCAGTGAGGCCGACGCGATCCGTACCTACCGGTATCTCGCCGCGAATCACGCGCCGCTGCTGGAGAGGAAACAAGAGCGGTACGCCGCGCTGCTCAGCCGGGCCAGGGTGACCATACCCGACAAACGGCTGCAGGCGGTCTACGACTGGGTACGGGTCAACATGGAATGGCTGGTCAGGGACGTGCCGGGCACCGGGCGCGGGCTCACGGGCGGCTTCATGGAGTATCCCTGGTGGTTCGGAACCGAGACCTATTCTCTCCAGGCCCTGATGGCGACCGGCGACTTTCAGCTCCCGAAGCACACCCTCCGCCTGCTGAAGCGATACTCGGACAGCACCAACGGCAACGGACGGATCGTCCACGAGATCACCACCGCTGGGGCAATCTCCAATCCCGGCAACAGCCAGGAGACGGCGCAGTTCATCCTGACACTGGGGAGGCTGCTGGACTGGAGCGGCGACCTCGAGCTCGCGCGGGAGATGTACCCCGCGATGAAACAGGGCCTCGGCTGGCTGCTCAGCGACATGGACCGGGACGGGAATATGTTCCCGGGAGGCTACGGGATCATGGAGGTCCTGGGACTGAACGCGGAGCTGATCGACGTCTCGGTGTACACCCAGCAGGCGCTCGAGGCGACCGCGCGGGTCGCCGGGGTACTGGGCGAGGCCGACACGGCGGCGCACTATGCGCGAGTGGCCTCGGAGCTGAAGGAACGCATCAACCGGCGGTTCTGGATCGAGGAGGAAGGCTCGTACGCCGACTTCTACGGGACCCGGGCGCAGGCGATGAGCGCGGCGGAGGGAGCGAGGAAGCAGCTCGGGCTCCAGGGAGAGGACCAGCTGACCGCACGGGAGCGGGAGCTGATGCGGGACTACACCCGCCTGGCGCGGGCCTTCGCCGCGATGCCTGATACGACCAGGGGCTGGCTCACCAACAAGAACTGGGTCGTGGCGACGCCGATGGAGATGGCCATCGCTCCGCGCGAGCGGGCCATTCGGGTGCTGGACAAGATCCGCCGCGAGAACGTCGGTCCCCACGGGCCGTACTTGTCGGCGGTGGAGCGGCGGGCCATGATGACCATCGCCACCGGCGTCCAGGCCGTGGCCGAGGCCAACTACGGACGGACCGAGCAAGCACTGTGGTACATGGACAGGATCGCGGAGACCTTCAACCAGGTGACGCCGGGCTCGATCTCGGAGATGATGCCGGATGGGGGTTGCTTCACGATTGCGTGGACCAGCTACGGGATCGTGGTGCCGCTGGTCCAGCACGTCTTCGGCATTCGGCCCGACGCGGTCAAGAAGACGGTGATCTTCGCCCCGCACATGCCCGAAGGCTGGGCGGACATGCGCATCGAAGACCTGCCGGTCGGCACGAACGTGGTGTCGCTGGCGGCTGCCCGAACGGGCAAGGGGCTCGAGTACACGATCGAGTCGAGGGACAATGCCTGGACGCTGGTGCTCCGGCCGGCAGCGTCCGCGAGTGCTAGATACTACCTCAACAGCAAACCTGTGGTCCCGAGCGCCTCAGGCATTCGGATGACCGGCACCAGGAACCACATCCTGGTGGCCCGGTAGAACGGGAGAATCGTCATGAAGCAGCAGGAGACAGGGAACCGCTCGGCGGTCGCCGGGCAACAGACCGAGGTGGCCATGCTGGCCGGCGGCTGTTTCTGGGGTGTCGAGGAGATCCTGCGCGGCGTCCCCGGCGTCCTGGACACCGACGTGGGGTACACCGGCGGCTGGCAGCCGAACCCGACCTACGACGACACCCACGACAGCAAGTCGGGTCACGCCGAGGCGATCCGGGTGACCTTCGACCCGGCGGTGCTGAGCTACGAGGAGCTGCTCGAGAAGTGGTTCTTCCGGCTGCACGACCCGACGACCCTCAACCGGCAGGGAAACGACATCGGGACGCAGTACCGGTCGGCCATCTTTCCCCAGACCCCGGAGCAGCGGGAGATCGCGGAGCGGGTGAAGGCGCGGGTGGACGCGTCGGGCAAGTGGAAGCGGCCGATCACGACTTCGATCGAGCCGGCGGGGACGTGGTACAGCGCGGAGGGGTATCACCAGGACTATCTGCGGAAGAATCCGGGCGGGTACAGCTGCCACTGGCTGCGGGAGTAGTCGGGGCGGCGGGGAGGAGAATCGGTTCCGACACCGTCTTCTTCGAGGAAACTTATCCTACAACGAGATTCAGCAACCGATTCGGCACGCTCGGCCATCGCGTGGGCCCTGCTCGCCAGTCTCGCCGCGTGCGCGCGACCACCCTCCACCGAGACCGTGGCCATCCGGGTGAACGAGGGCACCGTCCTCGGCTTCGACCTTTCGCCCGACGGGCGGTCCATCGTCTTCGACCTGCTCGGCCAGCTCTGGGAGCTGCCCGGCGGCGGCGGTACCGCGCGGCCGCTGACGGACGGCGTCCGGGATACCGCCGTAGACCTCGACCCGTCGTGGTCCCCCGACGGGCGGCGCATCGTGTTCCGAGGCGAGCGACACGGCCGCACCGGCCTATGGCTGCTCCAGCCTGGCGCCGCCGCTCCCCGCCAGCTCAGCCAGCTCCAGGATCCCGACGGCTTTGACGGCCAGGCGGCGTGGTCGCCGGACGGCGGAGCCATCGCGTTCGCGCGGCTGGTGCCGCCGGACAGCGTCTCGCGGGAGTGGCGCAGCCGCCTCGCATGGATCGACCCCGCGGGCGGCGAGGTGCACGAGCTGCCGGTCTCGGACACGGTGGGCCCCGATCTCCGCGACCCGGCATGGGCGCCCGATGGGCGCCACCTGGCGGTGGTCGCCGACTCCGCGCGAGGCGCGTGGGGCGGCCGCCTCTGGCTGGTCGAACGCGGCACCGGGCGCGCCACGCCCCTGCCCGCCCGGACCGGCCCGGTCCGGGCGCCGGCCTTCGCGCCCGACGGACAGCGGATCGCCTTCTTCGCTCCGGACTCAGCGGACCGGACCCAGCTCTGGGTGATGCATCTGGACTCGGCGGCCGCGGCTCCCATCCGGCTCACCGGCCAAGCCGACGTGACAGCCACGCGGGCGCGATGGACCAGGGACGGCCGCTGGCTGCTGTACGGCGCCGACGGCCGCTTGTGGAAGGTCCCAGCGGCCGGAGGCACGCCGGTGGAGATCGCCTTCACCGCCGCCCTCTCGATCCGGCGTCAGCGACGCGTGCTGCCGCCGGCCCGCTTCCCCGAGCCCGGCACGCCGCAGCAGGTGCGGGCCTTCATGGGACTCGCCCTCTCTCCCGATGCGCGGAGCGTCGGGATGCTCGCGCTTGGCCGGCTCTGGGTGATGCCGGTAGACGAGGCGCCCCGCGCGGTAGCGGACGTGCCGCTCGACGCGCATCACCTGGCATGGTCGCCCGACGGCGGTACGCTCGCGTGGTCGGCCGGCCGCTGGATGCAGGAGGACGTGTACGCGACCGACGTCGTCACCGGCACGACCCGCCGGGTCTCCGCGCTCGCCGGGCGCGAGGACCGTCCCATGTACTCCCCGGACGGGAAGCACCTGGCGTTCATGCACGCGCCGACGGAGGACAGCACGATCCTCCGGACTGTGGATGCGCGAGCGCGTGAGGTGTCGGACCCCACCCGCGCCCGCGCCCTCGCGGCCGAGCCGGGCGGGGATGCAGTGTGGAGCCCGACGTCCGACGGTTTCCTCTACCTCACCGGCGGATTCGCACCCCACGAAGCCTCAAAAGCGGCCGTCGTCCTGCTGTCGGGCGACCGGCGCGCCGTGTCCGGAGCTCCCGACTCGCCGCTGTTTCCGCAGTGGACCGCTGGGGCGCTCGTGTTCGTCCGCCACGCCCGGCTCTGGCGCGCGCGGCTCGACAGCACCGGCGCGCTTCGCGCCGGCCGAGCCGCTCGGCGCCGACCCGGCGATCTACCCCTCGGCCGCGCGCGACGGGACGATCCTCTTCATCTCCGAGGGCGGCCTGCGCCTCCGCTTCCCGGACGGCCGGGAGCGCCGTCTCGGCTGGCCGCTCTCCTATACCCCGCCGATCGCCGGGCCCGTGCTGATCCGGAACGCGCGGATCATCGACGGCACCGGTGCGCCGGTCACTCCGCCGCGGGACCTCCTGGTCGAGCGCGGGAGGATCAGCAGGATCGCCGCCGGGGGCACGCTTGCGTCCGGGTCGGCGCAGGTGGTGGACGCCCGCGGGGGCTTTCTCATCCCGGGCCTGATCGACCTGCACGCTCACGAGTATCGGCCGGAGCTGATGCGGGGGTTCGCCTGGTTCGGGGTGACCACGATCCGCGACCAGGGCGTCGGCGATCGGCCCGCTGGTCGCCACCGCCGACGCCGTGGCGGCGGGAAAGCTCGACGGCCCGCGGGTGGACTTCGGCGGCATCCAGTTCTACACCGACTGGGCGTACGACCTCGAGGACGGGCAGGGCGTGGAGCCGGAGGCGGATCCGGATCACGTGCGGCGGGCGGTGGCGCTGGCGAAGGCGTTCGGCTCGGCGCACATCAAGACGCGCACGTTCCGCCGGTGGGACATCAACGCGCGGTTCATCGCCGAGGCGCACCGCCGCGGCATGCGGGTCACCGGTCACTGCGCGCACCTGCTGCCGCTGGTGGCCGCCGGGATGGACGCCAAGGAGCACGCCGGGTTCTGCGAGCCGCGGAGCGACGGCCCGATCTACGACGACCTGGTCCAGCTCTACCGGGCC
This sequence comes from uncultured Gemmatimonadales bacterium, assembly GCA_963844445.1. Classification (GTDB taxonomy): domain Bacteria; phylum Gemmatimonadota; class Gemmatimonadetes; order Gemmatimonadales; family GWC2-71-9; genus CAVVWJ01. The sequence continues at coordinate 955,325 of CAWJOB010000001.1, read as the reverse complement.
GCGGGGATCGGCGTCGTGCCCACCATCTCGTACGTCGTCGCTCGCGGTCCAGCTGAACCGGCACCCCGACGCACTCGAGTCCGATCCCGAGATCGCACCGTTCCTGCCCGAGCGGAGCGCCTTCCAGTGGATGTTGGAGCTCGACTCGGCGGGGCGCCGGGAGTACGAACGCTATGGGGAGTGGGCGCGTCAGGCGACGGTGAAGCTCGCGCGGGGCGGCGTGACGATCGGCACGGGCACCGACATCTGGCAGATTCCGACCGGCCTGCACCTCGAGCTGGAGGAGATGGTGGCCGCGGGGCTCTCGCCGTTGGAGGCACTCCATGCCGCGACCGGCGGCGCGGCTCGCATCATGGGTGCCGAGCGGGACCTGGGCACGATCGAGCCGGGGAAGTGGGCCGACCTGGTGATCCTGGACGCGGATCCGACGGCGGACATTCGGAATACGCGACGGATTCGGGCGGTGATGCAGGCGGGGCGGCTGCTCCGGGGCATTCCGCGGAACACGACCCCGGCAACCCAGCAGGCGGGGTCGTGGCGGCCCCACCCGAGGGCCGCCGGTATATCTTACGGACTTCTCCCGACCCATCGAGCCCCATGTCCGACCCGGCGGCGCTGCTGCGCGAAGGTCTGCGGGACCGCTACGCGTTCGAGCGTGAGCTCGGCCGCGGGGGCATGGCCACCGTCTGGCTCGCCCGCGACCTCAAGCACGACCGGCCGGTCGCGATCAAGGTGCTCCACCCCGAGCTCGCCGCCTCGATGGGCCCCGAGCGCTTTCTCCGCGAGATCCACCTCGCCGCCCGGCTCCAGCATCCCCACATCCTCACGGTGCTCGATTCCGGCGAGCTGCCCGTGCCCGGCGGGCGGCTCCCCTGCTCTGGTTCACCATGCCCTTCATCCGGGGCGAGAGCCTGCGCGACCGGCTCCGGCGGGAGACCCAGCTCCCTCTGGCGGACGCGCTCCGGATCGCGCGCGAGGCGGCCGATGCGCTCGCCTTCGCCCATGGTGAAGGCGTGATCCACCGGGACATCAAGCCGGAGAACATCCTGCTGAGCGGCACCCACGCGCTGGTGGCCGACTTCGGGATCGCGCGGGCGCTTCAGACCGGGGCCGGACGAGCGGCTCACCGAGACCGGGCTGGCCGTAGGGACGCCGGCCTACATGAGCCCCGAGCAGGCGAGCGGCCAGCGCGAGCTGGACGCGCGGACCGACGTCTATTCGCTGGCCGTGGTGCTGTACGAGATGCTCGCGGGCGAGACGCCGTTCGCGGCGCCGACGGCGCAGGCGATGATCGCGCGGAGGTTCACCGAGACGGCCCGGCCGATCCGGCAGGCGCGCGAGGCGGTGCCGGAGAGCGTGGAGCGCGCGCTCCAGCGGGCGCTCGCGCGGACCCCGGCCGATCGGTTCGCGACCGCCGCCGAGTTCGGCGCCGCGCTGGAGACGGGAGCGACCGTGGAGACGACGGCCGCGGTCTCCGTCCCCGACTCGCACCGCCGCTCTCCCGCCAAGGCTCGCCGCCCGCCGGTGGCGGCGCTGGCGCTCGTCCTCGGACTCCTCATCGGCGCCGGCGTGCTCTTCGCCTGGCGGCGCGAGCCACCCCGGCGCGGGCGACGACGGCGCCGGCCGCGTCGTCGCGGTGCTCCCGTTCGAGAACCTGGGCGACTCCGCGGACGCCTACTTCTCCGACGGCGTGGCCGACGAGGTGCGGACCAAGCTGACCCAGGTGTCCGGGCTGGTGGTGATCGCCCGGGGCAGCTCGATCCAGTACCGGGGGACGACGAAGCGCCCGGCCGAGATCGCGCGGGAGCTGGGCGCGGACTACCTGCTGACCGGAACGGTGCGGTGGGAGAAGGCCGCGGGGACGGCGAGCCGGGTGCGGGTGAGCCCTGAGCTGGTGGAGGCGCACCCGGGCAGGCCGAGCGGACCCGCTGGGGCCAGCAGTTCGACGCCTCGATGACCAACGTCTTCGAGGTCCAGGCCGACATCGCCACCAAGGTGGCGGACGCGCTCGGCGTGGCGCTGGCCGACAGCGTGCGGGCCGGGCTGGAGGCGCGGCCGACGGCGAACCTCGAGGCGTACGACGCGTTCCTCAAGGGAGAAGCGGCGATCGGCCAGCATGAGTGCTCATCGACCTGCGCCGAGCGTCAACCGGGCGCTGCCGTACTACCAGCGCGCCGTGGCGCTCGACTCGAGCTTTCTGCCGGCCTGGGCGCAATTGTCCCAGGCCGTACTCGAGCCTGTACGCGAACGTGACTCCCACCGCCGAGTTGGCGGCGCAGGCCGCCGCGGCCGCGGAACGGGCCCGCCGCCTGGGCCCGTCCCAGCCGGAGAGCTACATGGCGCAGGGCACCTACGAGCGCTTCGTGCTCGGGGACAACGTGCGGGCGCTGGCCACCTTCAAGTCGGGCCTGAGGCTGGCGCCGAGCAACGTGACCATGATCGGCGCGCATCAGCTGCCCTGGAGCAGGCCGCAGGGAACTGGGAAGCCGCGGTGACCCTCGCCGAGCGCGCGGCGGCCCTCGACCCGCGCTCGGCCGCGGCCTCGCGCCGGCTGGCAACTGCCCTCCTCTCCCTTCGCCGGTACCCGGAGGCCGAGATCGCCCAGCGTCGCGCCGAGGTCTGGCGCCGACCAACCTGACGATCATCCACCAGAGCGCGATGCTGGCGCTGGCCCAGGGGGACCGGGCGCGGGCGGAGCGGATCGCGCGCACGCCGCCGCCGGGCGTGGACCCCATGGAGCTGGCCTACAACTTCGCCCGGTATGAGGAGCTCGGCTGGCTGCTGGACGATGCGCAGCAGCGCCGCGCTGCTCGAGCTGGACGCCGACTTCTACGAGGGAGATCGCGGCAACTGGGGACTGGTCAATGCCCAGCTCTACACCATGCGGGGACAGCCGGCGCTCGCGCGGGCCTTCGCCGACTCGGCCCAGCTCGCCTACGAGAAGGCCATCCGGGAGGCGCCGAACGACGCGCAGCTGCATGCCCTGCGTCGGCCTGAGCCTCGCCTTCCTGGGTCGTCGCGAGGACGCCATCCGCGAGGCGGAGCGGGCGGTGGAGCTGCTGCCGATGGCGAAGGACGCCTACCTCGGCCCCTACGTCCAGCTCCTGCTCGCTCGGGTCCACATGATGGTCGGGAGCAAGGACAAGGCGGTCGAGCTGCTCAAGCCGCTGGTCGAGGTGCCGAACAATCTCTCGAAGGCCTGGCTGCGGGTGGATCCGACGTTCGATCCGCTGCGGAGCCACCCCGGGTTCCAGGCCCTGGTCGGGGGCACCAGCTAGGACAAGGTCACCTTCTTCGCCATGCCGTGATGGTAGTGCCCCTTGCCGTCCTTCGAGTCCGGGACGAAGCAGATGAGGGCGTACTCCCCCGGCGCGAGGTCCACCTCGACGAACGCCTTGCCACCCGGCATGATGCCGCTCACCCCTCCGTGCAGCGTGCCGGGCGCCTTGCCGACCTGCTTCTCGCCCCACACGGCGAAGTCCATCGGCTCCTTCCCCGGGTTGAGCTTCACGATGGCCACCTCGTGCTCCTGGGGACCGCCGTTCTCGATCCGGATCGTGTGCCGGCCCGCCGTGAGGGGCTTCGACAGCTGGAAGTCGTAGTCCACCAGCTTCATCACCACGTCGGCCTCCGGCTCGGCCGCGGTGGCGCCGGTCCCGGCCGTCACGGTCAGGGGGCGGACCATCCCCTTGGCCACATGCGGGATGCCGTCCGACCCGGGAACGAAGCAGAGCATGGCGTAGTTGCCGGGCTCGAGCGCCACCGCGGTGCTGGACGTGTCCCCTATTTCCGGGGGATTGGGACCACCCTCCATCGTGGCCCACTTGGGCGGCGGTCCACCGGCTTTGAGCGCCGCCATGAAGTCATCGACCGTCTTCCCTTCATTCAACTTCACGAGCTGAACGTGGTGGATCGAAGGCCCCCGGTTCACCAGGCGGAAGGTGGTGAGGCCGGCGGGAAGCTCGGCGGGAGCGTCGAAGCTGTAGTCGCTGGCGATGACGGTTACGGCTGGGGGTGCGGCGGATGCGACGGGGGCGGAGTCAGGGGCGCCGGCAGCCGCCGCCGGGGGCTTGTCCGAGCTACAGGACGCGATCGCGAGCCCCGCCAGCATCGCCAGCGGAACCCGTTGGACGCGGGAATCCATGAAGACCTCCGAATGGGCTTCGGGTAAGAGTACGCCGAAACTCGCGCTCGGTCACGGATCCGTCAAGCACCCCTCTTCGTTTTGACAGCCCCTAAGCTACGGGATGTATGCCCGGTTGTTCCCCGGCCGCAGTCCGCCGACTACGTGAATCCGCGGCTTGCCATCCAGCGACACCCGGCTTGCGGACAGACTGATGAACGTCTCCGGGAACGGTTCCCTGAGCACCCAGGTGTCGCTGGCCGGGTTGTAGACGCTCGTCCTCCGAATTGCCTCGATCGATCCGCCCGCCTTCTCCTCGAAACCTCCGATCACGTACAGCGGTACCCCACCTTTGCCCTCTCCACCCGGCGGTACCCCGCACCTCTGCCCTTCCCACCCCGGCGGTAGGGCGGTAGTTGCTCCCCGGAACCCCTACCGCCGTACCGCCGGGGTGGGCTAGTGTGTGGCGGGGTACTGCCAGCCGGTAGCGTCGGCGCGCGCAAGGGACCGTCAGCTACCGCTGACCACCCGGCTCGAGGGGGGCTGCGGGCCAGTCACTCCGCCAACGCTCGATGTCGGGCCCCGCCGGCGCATCGGCCGGGTAGCTGATCCGAACCGGCATTGCAGCCAGCCGGTCGAAGAGGATGGCGTCCGCCCGGATGGGCCACCACTCGTAGAGGAAGACCTCGAGGGGCCGCCACATCGCGACCCACCCACCGATCAGCAGGCTCTCGTGCAGGACCTCGCCCAGGCCGCCGCCCCGACCGCTCACCAGCTGCGCCAGGGCGATGGTCCCCGCCAGCGCGACGAGCCCGATCGCCAGGCTCACCCGCCCGTCACGGAACAGTTTCCGGAGCCGTCGCCTGGTCGAGCTCGCCTGCCCGGTGAAGAAGAAGTGGATCGACTCGCGGAGGAGGGCCGCTTCGTCAGGCCGACCCGCGGGACGGTCGAGGTGCACCAGCAGCGCGAGGGGCGCATCGGCCGGTAGCTCGCGACTCGTGCCGACGATGAACTCCTCCGCCCTGGGGTCGAGGTCTCGCTCCTCGAAGGGAGACGGGTCGATGGAGTTGAAGAGCTGGCGCAGCTCCGCCACCCGCACCTCGATCACCGCGCAGGCAGGCGGGATCGCGTCGCCGGCGGCCTTTGCCGTCACCGCGGGCGTTCCCGCCACAGGCGCACGGCAGAGCGGGAGAACAGCTGCATGGGACCTCCTTGCGAATTATCTCGAAGACTGTCGCCCAAACGGGCTCTTCGCCAGCGGGGCGTGCGGTTAGGTTACCCGGGCATCGAGCAAATAGGAGGACACGATGGCACCGAAGAATGAGCTGGACCGGTTTCGCGTGGTGTGGGACATGGAAGCGGGGCTCACGATCAAGCTGCTCGGAGCCCTCCCGACCGACCAGTACGACTTCCGCCCCGACCCGGGCGGCCGCTCGCTCGGCGAGATGGCGTGGCACCTGAGCGAGATCGAGGGCTACATCAGTCATGGGATCACCCATGGGGCGGTAACCTTTCAGGAGGCGCCGCCGAACATGCAGCGTCCGCGGGAGGTGCGGCTCCTGGCGCCGGGATATCGTCGGGTGCATGAGGAAGCGGTGGCACGGCTGGCGGACCTCACCGAAGCGCAGCTCGACCGGGAGCTGCCGTTCACCGATCGGCGGCTGCCGCTCCGGGACATTCTCTGGGGGACGATGCTGATGCACGTGATCCATCATCGCGGGCAGCTCTCACTGTTGTGCCGGCTGGCGGGCGGCACGCCGCCGGGGATCTACGGACCGAACCGGGAGGAGATGGTGGCAATGCGGGAGAAGATGCGAACGGCAAAGGTCTAAGAACCGTGATCACCGCCGACTTGATCAGCCGCATCGCGCTCTTCGCCAAGCTCCCCGAAGCGGAACGCGCCTCGCTGGCCGCCCGCGCCGCCGATATTCAGCTGCGCCAGGACGAATGGCTGGTGGTCGAGGGCCAGGCGCCGAGCTTCTACGGATTGCTCGAGGGCCAGCATCGATGTCCTCAAGGACATCGCCGGCCGGGAAGAGCGGATCTTCACTTATGGCCCCGGCGATTCGTTCGGCGAGGTGCCGCTGTTGCTGGGAGCGCCCGTCTTCGCCAACCTCCGTGCCGCCGAGCCGTGCCGCCTGCTCCGGCTGGAGGGGACGGACTTCCTGCAGCTGGTGAGTCAGTGTCAGGTGCTGAGCTCCGAGATCACCAAGACCCTGGTGGCTCGGGTGAGTCACATCAGTCAGTTCCGGGCCGAGCACCCGGCCGTGGCGGCCACGGTCATCGGCCACGCCAACGACGCGGCCTGTTATGAGCTGCGCAACTTCCTCTCCCGGAACCGGGTTCCGTTCGCCTGGCAGCAGCCGGGGAACGGACCCGTCACGACCACCGTCCTCCTCGCCGACGGCACTCGGCTGGAGAACCCCGGTGTCCGCCGCCTGGCCGAGGCGCTCGGGTTCCAGACCCAACCCGAGCACCGGTCCTACGACGTGGCAATTGTAGGAGGCGGAGTCGCCGGATTGGCGGCCGCGGTCTACGGCGCGTCCGAGGGGCTCCGGACGGTGTTGCTCGAGCGGGCCGTCCTGGGCGGCCAGGCGGGCTCGTCCTCCCGGATCGAGAACTACCTCGGCTTTCCCAATGGCCTCAGCGGTGAGGAGCTGAGCGAGCGCGCCCGGCGTCAGGCGCTGCGATTCGGCGCCGAGCTGGTGGTTACGCGCACGGTCGGCCGGCTGGAGTCGGGCGCTCACGAAGGGGAGACAACCCACACCATCGTGCTGGATGGCGAACACCAGATCGCAGCCGGGACGGTGATTCTGGCAACCGGTATCCAGTGGCGCCTGCTGTCGGTGCCGGGGATCGAGCGACTGGTGGGCCATGGGGTCTACTACGGCGCCGCGCCGAGCGAGGCGTCGCTGATGCAGGGCCGCACCGTGCACCTGGTGGGCGGCGGCAACTCCGCCGGGCAGGCGGCGATGTTCTTCGCGGAGTACGCGGATTCGGTGACCATGCTGGTGCGCGGATCGTCGCTCGCGGCGAGCATGTCGCAGTACCTGATCGACCGGCTCTCGAGGCAGGAGAACGTCACGGTGGAGCTCGGTGTCGAAGTGAGCGGTGCTGAAGGACACGACAGTCTCGAGATCATCGAAGTGACATCGGACCAGGGTCGGCGCCGGGAGCAGCGGCGAAGCGACGCGCTCTTCGTGCTGATCGGAGGCGAGCCCCAGACGGCGTGGCTGCCCCCCGCGCTCATCCGGGATCAGTGGGGCTTCGTCTGTACCGGGCGAGACGTGATGGACCTGCTGCGCGAGCGTCCGGCGGCCGCCTGGCCGCTGGAGCGGGATCCGTTTCTTCTGGAGACCAGTGTACCCGGCGTCTTCGCCGCCGGGGATGTCCGGCACGGCTCCATCAAGCGATGTGCGGCCGCCGTGGGTGAAGGGAGCATGGCGATCGCCGTCGCCCACCAGTATCTGGGCGAGTCGCGGGCGGTGAGCGCAGTTCGCACTGCCTCGCCGGTGTAGGGATCGAGTTTACCCTATGTTCAGCAAGCCTATCACACGGAGCGCGCATGCGACGGCTCTCACTGGCCCTCACTCTCGCCCTCACTCCGGCGGTGCTCCCGGCGCAGCAATCGCCCGCCCGGCCTGGCACCACACCTCCGCTCGAGATCGGCGCGGTGGCGCCCGACTTCAGCCTGCCCGGCACACGGTACGGCGTCCTGGCAAGCCGGTCCGTCTCTCCAAGGGACAGCGGAGGAGCCGCCCCTAGTAGAAGGTGAAACGCCGGCTGCGGCCGGCGAGGTGAGGCCCGCGGCATGAACCGGGGGTGGTTAGCCCGGAGCAAGGTGGTGTGAGCCGCCGCCGACAGCCCGAATGTCGGCGGCGCGCTCATGTCGGTGCCACCTGGACCGCCCGCCTGAGCCAGCTAGTCGAGCTGAGACGCGAGCATCACAATCACTCGCCGGCTCAGGGCGTCGATGCAGTCCGCGGATCGTCCTTGGGGTCGACGTAGGTGACCTCGAAGGGGCCGGTGCTCTGAACCTCGATGAGGACGCGGCTGGCGGCGTGGACGAAATGGGGCTGCTTCGCCGGCATGGTGACCGGCTGGTCGGGAGTCACCACCTTGAACGCCTTCTCATCCCACTTCGCGCCGTGGCCCAGGTGCAGGGTGCCCTCGAGCAGGCGGATCTCCTCGATCGCCGGGTGATAGTGCGGGCGAACCGCGTAGTCCGGTGGCATGTCGATCCGGATGGTGAACGGCCCGGCCTTGGCTGGGTCACCCGAGACGACCGCCACCCGGGAGCCGCTCGGAAGAGCAGGCGGTGCGGGGCCCCAGGCGAGCCCGGCGGTGTCGGTCGACGTTGTGGAAGCGGAAGCCATCGTGTCGGTGGTGGGCTGGTCGCCCATGGCGCTGGCGTCGCGATCGGCGGAGCGGTCCCGACCTTCCCCACACCCGAGGAGCAGTCCCAAGGCGGACAACAGCATGAACGTGGTGCGCATGGTAAGTCCCTCCTGATGCCGCTCCCCCCGGACGTGCGGGCCAATCCCGCACGGTCCCCGGGCGGTGCGGTAGGTCCACGATAGGGACGGAGTCGGCAGTCGGCCAGGGCTATAGCTCGGCAGGTTGCTGCGTTGTGATCCGGCGACCTGCGCCTCAGCGCCCCGCCTTTGCCCGCACGTCCGCGAACCAGTCCTCCGCCTGCACCAGCGCCGCCTGGGCCGCCGGCCGCCCAGTCTCCCGCGGGCGCACGAAGATGAATCCCCGCCCGTCCGGCAGCACCTCGTACGACGTGTGGAAGATGTCGATGCTGAACTCCGACGCGTCGAACAGCGGCCGCGGGTCGCCAGTGTCGATGGCGGTGGATGACGCGCGGACCGGCACCGCGACCAGTCGCGTGCCGTCCAGGAAGTACAGCTCCCGCCCGTCCGGCGACCAGCGCGGCTCGAGTCCCCCGCCGTTGGACACCTGCCAGCGGGCGCCGGTGCCGGCTGGAAACGGCCGCACGTAGACCTCGCTGGCTCCCGACTCGTTCGAAGTGTAGGCCAGCCAGCGCCCGTCGGGCGACACCGCCGGATGCATCTCGGTGAAGCCGCTCGCGAGCAGCGGCACCGGGGTCGTGTCGCCCGAGGTCCGCACGCCGACGATGTCCCCGGCGCCCTGCGCGGCGTCGTCGGTCCGGAGCACCAGCCAGCGCCCGTCGGGCGACCAGGTCACCTCCTGCACCGTCCGGTCGAGCCGCACCAGCCGCCGGTCGGGCGCGCTGCCGTCGGTGACCCGTGCATACACGCTCGAAGCCGCTGAGCGAATCCCGGATGAACGCCACCTGCCCGCCGTCGGGCGACCAGGACGGGCGCCGATCCTGGCCACTGAAGGTGAGCCGGCTGAACGGGCCGCGGTCGAGCTGCTTGATCCAGATCCCCAGCGCGCCGTTCACCAGGCCGACCCCCACGGCCAGCCGCCGTCCGTCGGGAGACTGCGACAGCGAGTTGAACCCCCCATGCCAGGTGCTGTCGATCAGGGTCGAGGCGCCGGCCCGTGAGACGCGCACGATCTCGAACTCGACTCCGCCGCTCCCCTGCACGTAGGTCAGCACGCCCGACCGGGACCACGCCAGGAATGCCGCACCCGTGGCCAGCCGCACGTTCTCGAGCACCTGGACCGCGGGACCGGTGATCTTGAGATCGTGCAGGTCGAACGGCGCTGCCATGGCGGCGCCGTCGCGCCGCACGTAGAGCAGGTGGCCGGTCGGAAGGTAGGACGCCGATACGGCGTCGCCCAGGAGCAGGTGCTCGCGGCCGGTGCCGAGGTCGAGCACGTGGATCTGGGTGGACACGCAGCCCGAGTTGCACAACGTGAACAGGACGCCGCGGCCGTCGGGCAGCGCGGCTAGGTTCCCGATGCCGTAGCCCGCCATCGCGGAATCGAGCAGGAGCCGGGTCCGCGGCCCGCCCGACGCGCTGACCCGCGACAGCTCGTGGGCGGCCGGACCGACGTAGGCGAGGCTGCCGTCGTCGAGCCATGCCGCGCCCCCGAAGGGGGCGTTCACCGAGTCCGTCACGGTGCTCGTCCCGCCCTGTCCCGGCCGCGTCTTCATGAGGCGGTTGTCGTTGGTGAAGGTGAGCCACTGCCCGTCAGGCGAGAACGCGGGAAAGTCCGCGGCCTCGGTGCCCGGGAGCGGCAGCGCGCGCAGCTCTCCCCGGCGCTTGAGCCACAGACGGCCGTTCTGGGGACTCTCTCTGATCACGAGGCTCGTGCCGTCGGGCGAGAGGGCCATGGACGGAGTCAGCAGCCTGGGGGTGAAGCCGTCGCCGAGCTGGATGTACTGCCAGCTGGTGCCGAGCGGCGCCGGCCGCATGCGCCAGCTCCACACGGCCGCGCCGACTGCGAGCAATGCCACAACCCAGGGAGCCAGCGCGAGGGCACGCCTGCGGCGGGCGGGTCGCGCCGCGGCCGCCCGGGCAACCGCGATCGGCACCGTGGCGAGCCCCGGCCGGCTCAGCGCCTCGCCAAACTGCGCGGCGGTGGAGAACCGGTCCGCCGGCAGCTTCGACAGCGCGGTCAGCACCGCCGCCTCCACGTGCGGCGGCACCGTCTTTCGCTGCAGTGTGAGCGAGCGCGGCTCCTCGGTCATCACCCGCGCGAAGATGGCCTGCGCGGTGGGGCCGGTGAACGGCGGCTCGCCGGTCAGCATCTCGTAGAGCACACACCCCAGCGCATACACGTCCGAGCGCGCGGTGATCTCCCGCTCACCCATGGCCTGCTCGGGACTCATGTAATGCGGCGTGCCGAGGCTCATGCCGGTCTCGGTCATACGCGAGCCGCCGTCCGAGCGCGCGGCGGCGAGCGCGATGCCGAAGTCGGCCACCAGCGCGCGCCCGTCGTGCAACAGAATGTTCTCCGGCTTGATGTCCCGATGGATCACCCCGTGCCGGTGGGCGTAGTCGAGCGCGTCGGCCACCTCCCGGGCGATCCGCACCGCGTCCTCGACCGGGAGCTGCTTCTCGCGGACCAACCTGGCGCGGAGGCTCTCGCCCTCGACGAACGGCATGACGTAGAACACGAGCCCGCCGGCCTCGCCCGAGTCGAAGAGGCCGAGGATGTGAGGGTGCTGCAGGTTGGCGGTGGTCTTGATCTCGGCGAGGAAGCGCTGGGCGCCCAGGATAGCGGAGAGCTCGGCCCGGAGCACCTTGAGGGCGACCTTGCGGTCGTGGCGGAGGTCGTGGGCGAGGTAGACCGTCGCCATTCCGCCCTGGCCCAGCTCACGCTCTAGGCGGTAGCGGTCGGCGAGCGCGGAGGTGAGACGCAAGGCGTCGGTGGTCACGAGGAGGGTGCGCTCCGGGTCGGGGCCTGGCAGGGACGATTGGGAAATATCGCGCGCACACCAGCAGGCGCCAGCGAAGGCTGGGGGAGCCTGGATCCGAACGCCGCGCCGACGCCCGCTTCAGAGTGCCCCCGCCTGTGGCGTCAGGACCAGGCGGCGACTCGCGGGCCTGGTCAGGTAGGAGACCATCAGCAGGGCCAGGAAGGCCAGCGGCATGACCCATACCTGCGGACCGTCCCCGATCGCATATGCCGCGATGAACGCCATCGCCAGGGCGAACGTCGTCCCTGCGTATGCCCATTCCTTCAATAGGGGAAGCCCGGGCAACAGCAGGACGATGGCGGCCGCTGGCTTGGCGAAGCCAAGAACGATCCTCAGATGCTGGGGGTACCCGGATCTGGCGAAGCCGGAGACGACCTGCTCACTCCCGGTGAGATAGGAAAGCGAGCCCAGCAACGCCAGGGCAACGATGACCGTGCTGCACCAGTACGCGATCTTTCGAGTCATGGATTCTCCAATGGTGTGGCCTCCGAATCTGCCCCGGTGGCGCCCAGCTTGCCACTTCCGAAGGAATCGGAGACGACGGCGGCTTCGTGACGCCTGAACGTTTGCGCTCCGGCTGGTTCGCCCGTACGTTCGCCTCATCCCCGCACCATGACGACAGTCCGATCCCCACCCGGAGGCTCGATGATCCGCTTCATCAGCGCCTGCTGTCTCACCCTGCTCGTGGCCGCCTGCGGCCAGACCCGCGAGACCACCTCCGGAGCCACCGCCGGCGAGGCCGCCTCCACCGACGTCGCGGCCGATGAGGCCGCGATCCGGGCCGCCGACTCGACCTGGTTCAGCGCCCACAACGCGGGCGACGTGGACGCCGTCGCCGCGCTCTACGCGGACGACGCCGTGATCAGCATCCCGGGCGCGCCGGCCGCGCGCGGCTCGGCCGCGGTCCGGGCGGCCATCGCCAAGGACGTCGCCGACATGAAAGCCGGCAAGCTCACCCTGGCGCCGTCGCCCACGGCCGATGTCGGGGCCTCGGGCGACCTGGGTTGGATCTGGAACACGTTCACCGCGAAGGACAAGTCGGGTGCCACGGTGGATGCCGGGAAGTACCTCACCCTCCTCGCCCGGAGGGACGGCCGGTGGCGCATCATCCGCGACATCTGGAACTCGGACAACGCGCCCCCGGCACCGGCGCAGGGGGCCTCGGCGAACTAGGAATGAGGCGCTGAGCCGTCCGCGAACAGCTTCTTGCCGCCGCCAAGCACGACAGGGACCGTGAAGATGGTCATCGCGTCAACGAGATCATTGGCCAGCAGCGCATGCACGAGCTCGGTGCTGCCCTGAGTGACGAGGTTCGGGCCGTCTTCCTGCCGCAAGCGCTTCACGTCGGCGATGTCGCGACGAAGCACTGAGCCCGCCCAGCTCGTGTCGACCTCGCCCGAGCGTGAGACCGCGTACTTCTTGAGGTCGTTGAACAGCATGGTGCAGGTTGCTGCGTTCCATCGATCCATTCCTCATGACCCGGCGGCTGTGCCGTGCTAGATTGTCATCCAGAGCACAACCCGATCCGCTCCACCAACTGACGGAACCGGGGATCGATCCTGAGCGGCTCGTACCCGGGATCCACGTGCAGGTAGATGAGACCGGCCGACCGGACCTGGAAGGCACGCTCGAGGCAGGCAAAGGCGCGATCGGTCTCGCCCAGTGCGGCCCAGCCCGTCGCCATGATCTCCGGCCGCACGTATTGCTGCCGAGACTGCTCCTCCAGCCGGTTCAGAATCTCGTCGGCCTCCTCGCGTCGTCCCAGCGGCCCCAGGGCGCGCACGATCAACGCATCGTAGGACCGCACACTGGTCTCCAGCCCCTGGCCCCGCTGAAACCACTGCAGGGCAGATTCGGCATCGCCGAGCCCGAGGTGGGCGGAGCCGATGTCGACGTACGAGTAGGCGTAGTCGGCGTTCAGATCCAGGGTCTGCCGGGCCTGCGCGATCGTCCCGGCATAGTCACCGCTGAACAGCAGGAAGCGACTGAGCCACCGGCTGTACACCGCGTTGAGTGGGTCGAGGATCAGCGCCTTCCGCATCTCCTCGACCGCCTCGGCCAGCCGGCCCACGGTCGGCAGTACGCTCCCGAAGGCCCAGTGCGCCTCGGCGTAGTTGTCGTTCAGCGAGACCGCGCGGCGGAGCCGGCGCTCCGACCCGGCGAAGTCCCACTCGTACCAGCACAGCACCTTGCCCACCGACGTGAGCGCCTCGACCAGGTCGGGGTCGTGCTCCAGCGCCCGGGTGGCCGCCGCCTTGGCCCGGGGGTAGGCGTCGTCCGGCACCACGAAGTCATCGGCCAGCTGGGTCCAGCAGTCGGCGATGCCGGCGTATGACCGGGCGTAACCCGGGTCCTGCAGCAGCGACTGTTGGAAGAAGTCCAGCGCCTTTCGGGTCGAGGGCTCGGTGTCCTTGTTGAAGACGAACCGCCCCTTCAGGTAGAGGGTGTAGGCCTCGATGTTCTTGGTCGGCGCCACCAGGGTGCCGGCGTCGCTGCCCAGCCGCAGCTTGAGGGCGTCCACGATAGCGCGGGAGATCTCATCCTGGATGGCGAAGACGTCCTCCAGCTGCCGGTCGTAGGTCTCCGACCATAGGTGATACCCGTCGGCCACGTTGATGAGCTGGGCCGTGATGCGGACCCGGTTCCCGACCTTGCGCACGCTCCCCTCGAGGACGGAGCTCACGCCCAGCTTCTCCCCGATCTCGCGAACGTCCGCGTTCTTGCCCTTGAAGGCGAAGCATGAGGTGCGCGAGGCCACCTGCATGCCGGGCACCTTGGCGAGGGCGTTGATGATCTCTTCCGTCATCCCGTCGCTGAAGTACTCGTTCTCGGGGTCGGCGCTCATGTTCGACAGCGGCAGGACGGCGATGGCCTTGGCTGCCGGCGCGGGCGTCCGGCCGGCGGCGACGGTCGCTTGCGCCGGGGTGGCCAGCCCGCTGACCTGGCGGAGTGCATCAGCAAACTGCGCCGCCGTGGGGAACCGATCGACCGGGGTCCTCGCCAGGGCGCGGGTCAGCGCGTCGTCCACCGCCTCGGGCACGTCGCGGGTGACCCGCACCTTGGGAATGGGGGAGACGAACCGCTTGGCGATGACGGCCTGGGGCGTGGGGCCGGTAAAGGGCGGTTCTCCGGTCAGCATCTCGAACAGGACGCAGGCCAGGCTGTAGAGATCGGCGCGGCCGTCCACGTCGGGCGCGCCGGAGGCCTGCTCGGGGCTCATGTAGGTCGGCGTGCCCACCACCATGCCGGTCTGGGTGAGCGACGCGTCGGCGCTCAGCGCTTTGCCGATGCCGAAGTCGGCCACCATGGCCGACCCCTCGTGGAGCAGGATGTTCTCGGGCTTGATGTCCCGGTGGACCACTTGGCGGCGGTGGGCGTAGTCGAGCGCCGAGGCGACCTCCCGGGTGATGGTCAGCGCCTCTGGCCAGCGGCAGCTGCCGCTCGCGCTGGAGCCGTTCCCGCAGCGAGCGGCCTTCCATGTTGGGCATGACGTAGAAGAGGAGACCGCCGGCCTCGCCGGAATCGTAGACCGGAAGGATGTGGTGGTGGTTCAGGCCGGCGGCGAGCTTGATCTCGCGGAGGAACCGGTCGGCACCGATGGCGGCCGAGAGGTCGGGGCGGAGGACCTTCAGGGCGACCTTGCGGTCGTGGCGGAGGTCCTGGGCCAGGAACACGACGGCCATCCCGCCCTGGCCGAGCTCGCGCTCGAGAGTGTAGCGGCCGGCGAGGCCGGACGCGAGCTGGTGCTGGAGGGTGGTCATGGAATCAGGAAAGATGCGTGCGATGGCGGTGTGCTGCCAGACTGCAAGGTGCTGGTTGTCTTCTACCTGGCAGCGATCGTTTTCAGGATATCCATCAGCCGTTCGCGGTCCTGCGCCTGATGCTCCCAGATGCGGCAGACTCTCCATCCGAGTCGTTTGAGTCGCCGGAAGTTCCTCTGGTCACGGGCACGATTGGCGCGAAGCTTCTCTCGCCAAAAGTCAGAGAGCTTGTGCTCCCACGTCGGAAGACGCCAGCCGTGCCAGAAATTGCCGTCCACGAAAATCACGACGCGGTGTCGAGGGAGGACGATATCAGGGCTTCCCGGGAGCAACCGATTGTTACAGCGGTATCGGACTCCCATAGCTCTCAACTCTCTCTGAACGAGCTTCTCCAGCGGACCGTTCTTTAGCTTCACCCGGCTCATGGCCCGCGACCGCTGCTTGGCGGTCATATGGTCCGTCATACGTTCTATTTGCTTCCACTCAACAATTTATTAACGCGTCCTTTGATGTTCTCGCGTACGGTTTTCAACCTGGCCTTGGCCTGGTTCGTCAGAAGAGCCGTGTGGGCTACGGCATCACGGATGGGCTTGAACTCCGAGGCGTCGCGCGAAAGCGAAGCTTCCCTCACTTTGTCCTTGGCCTTGTCAACGAGATTCGCCAAGTCGTCCATAGAAAGGTAGCCAAGGTCTCCTCCGGTCCTGCGGATCTTGATGCTGATATTCCCCCGGTTCATGCTAGCCGTCTCACGCTGCTTGTATGTCTTCGCAGACTCGAGCGCTTCCGTCGACAGTGTGATCTTTCTGTCTTGGATGTACTTACGCACGAGGTTCTCCGAAACGAAGCACTCGGCGTACGATTCGAAATTGAATCGTGCGTCGGAGGCGAGGTCATTCACCCACTTATCGACCTTGCCGGCACCCTTGGTCCCCTTCTTCGGCTCGAAACCCTTGGATACGACGTTGTAGAGGCCCAACGAGGCGCGTTCGGTCTTGCTCATCCTTTCATTCTCGGAATCGCCGTCCTTTCGCTGCTTGATGCGCCAGCCGTCCCACTCACCAACTACCTTGAGCAGCGTGACTCTAAAGCGCTCCAGGAACTCTTGATACTTCGGATCGTCGGCCACGATACCTTCTCGGCTGCTCGTGAACCGATCAGTATCGTCGTCCAGGGAGTCGAAATGAACTTGGCCGTACAAATAGCTCTCTGCGATTCGCGCTGTAGGTATGTGTTTCAGGATATCGCGTTCGCGCAAGCGGCCGTTCACAAATAAATCGACGCCAACTCGCTCGTCGGTGGTCATTATCTTAAGATCTCTCGGCTTCGACACTGACGCGATGAACCCCTTAACTTTGGCGACCCTAAGCCTACCTGTTTCGTGATCGTGAGGTGCTTTCGCGAACCGCTTTAGCAAATCCGCGACATAGGGGTCCTCGTGTTTACCTATGCGCCACAGAAATTCGGTCCTCTCGGCGAGATCCTTCAGGTCTTCGTACGTGATGGTCTTGCCATCCAGGTGGATTTTGAAGGACTTATCGATGAGCGAAAAGCGAAAGTAGAGTGCGACGATCTTCCGTAGAAATTCAGGCGTGTGCCGCGCCCCTTCCTTCATACTCTCGAAGCGAATGATCGTCCCGTGCGAGTGCTTCCTCGTGTACCGGCGGAATGGCCTCATGTCGACGTTGTCCAGGGGATACTGCTCGGGGACCAGATCGTCGGTAATAGCTTCGTCGAGAGACGGGTTGTCAATGACGCCACCGACGTAGTCGCCACCGTCCACCTTAGAGATCACGCTGATCCGGTCGGCGCATGAAAGCAGCGCAAGCTTGCCGATGCCCTTGCGGCCTATGAAGGGGCGTTTCAACTTGGCCGACTTGGACTGACCTTTCTTCCGCTTAGAGTAGCCGATCTTGAGGAATTTGTTTTGGAAGTCATTGGCGGTCATTCCCGCACCGTCATCCTTAATCCAAAACCCATTCTTCGTCTTGTCGAGATATATCCAAACGTTCTCCGCATCGGCATCCCAAGAATTCGAAATAGCCTCACCCAGTACGGTCGCGAAACTACGATAGAGGTGCCTGCCGAGGTGCTCCAGCACGCTGAGTGAGATTTCGAACGTGAAGGGGTGGTTATCGGCCATGTTTCTCCAAGTGGGCCTTGACGCTTCTCCCTATAGCTTCGCCGAGTCTCACAGGAACCGCATTCCCTATCATCCGTCCGACATCCTTGAAGGAGTAACTGGACTTGGGCTTGACGAATGCATAGTACCTTGGAAAGGACTGAAGTATCGCTCCCTCTCTCAACGAGAGCGCTCGGTCCTGCTCTGGGTGACCGAAGCGACCGTTACCGAATCCGTAGAATTGGGTGGTGATCGTTGGCGACGGTTGATCCCATTCCATCCGGCCGTATACGCTGGGGTACGTCTCTCCCGTCTCAGCTTTGTGGCAATCGGCGATGAGGTCCTCCGACCAATCGCGCCAGGTCCCGCCCGGCTTGGACTGCTTTATCCGCCGAAGATTGAGCGTCGAGAGCGCGCTCGCCCGGTGCAGCCGATCGCGGGCTGACCGCTGCCCGGCGTCCAAAGTAGGGAGGCGCGACAATACGTCGCGGACGGTGCGATGCTCCTCCGGTTTGTGAGTGCGAGGAATCATCTCTATCGGACCGATTCGAGATGCGAGTATAACGAGGCGACTGCGGTGCTGAGGGATGCCATAGTCGGGGCAATACACCACACGCTTCTGTGGATCGTTCGAGAAGTGATAGCTCTCGCTCCTAAGCGTCCTCAAGAACTCCTTGAAGATCGAATGATACTGTAGCTCGGGGACGTTCTCCATCGACACGATGTCCGGCTGGAGCTCTCGAATTAGCCGCGCGAACTGCCGCAGGAGAGACCATTTGGGATGTCTTGTGCGATTCAGCCGTTGTGCATATCTCGAGAATGTGACGCATGGCGCGCAGCCGACCAAGATCCGGATAGAGCCTTCGGGATAGTGGCGCGCCAAGTCTGCGCCTTTCAGTTCGCTGACGTCCTTGTTTTGAAAAACTGCCGGCACGTTGTTCTTCTCAAAGGGGAAACGGCAGATTTCGTCAGTATCGTATCCGGCGATGACGGGAATGCCAGCATCAAGGAGCCCGTGAGTGAGGCCGCCGGCGCCGCAGAAGAGATCGACGGCGACGGTGCCACTGTTAGATCGAGTCGGGTCAGCTATCCTCGGAGTCAATCGCTTATGGCCCGTCATTCGCAAAGTGTCTGGGTTGGCAGTGACCGCTTGGCGGATAGGAATTTCAATCGGGGCGGTAGGAATTGGCAAGCGTGCGAACGGGTCACGGGCTGGCGTCTGGGGCGGCGGATGCACGTCGGGCTCGCGCCGCCAGCTCGTGTTCGCGCCGGGCAGCGGCCTAACCCCGCAAATGCAGCCGACAGGCCGGGGCGGCCGGAGCTCCTAGCGGGCGCGAGGTCCCTTGAGGTCATTGCAGGGGATGCCTTTGTTTGTGCGGGCGCCGGCATGATCGCCTGCAGCTGATTTGCCAGTCGGTAGGCCGCTCGTCATGATGTGCAGGCTCTACAGATGCCGTCGGATGCCGACTCGAAAGTCTTTTAATTGCCTTCATCAAGCGATTTTTGCGGACCATAGAGGCGATCCACCCGAGGCCGCCTAACGCGCGCATGCAGGGGCGAGGCGAGGCTGGCTGCTGTGAATGCGGAGGGGGGCTTCGGGCGTTTAGGCGGCAAACGAGGCGCACGGTGACCGGAGTAGCATGTGGGTCCTAACCGAGTGACACGCACCCCTCACATTTCACAAATCCTAACTCCGCCTCTTCCACGACACTTAGAAAGAGGAGGTGAAGAGGTAGCTCTCTAGAAAGCGGTTCAAGGGCCCGGCGGACCCGCTGGGGTTCGATCGCATTCTCATAAACGACCAATACATCCACATCCTCTGGCCAGGACTCGCTGTGTACGAGTGAGCCGAAGACGAACAAGTGGGCCCCTGGCACTTCTGCGTCGACCAGCCTCGCACATGCTCGAAGTTGGTCTAATATGTCAGCTTTGGTCATCCTCACGGTGCAGGCGTGAGAGAAGGGTCCCCACTTGAGCACTTCAAATCCCAGCTGCTTCGCCACCTCTAACGCCAAGTCTGTGACACGGCCGTTGGGATTGCTCGCGACCACAATGTCGAATGCGCCGTGCTCTGTGCGTGCTTGGCGAAGTGCTTCGGCACTTAGGTCGTAGTCGTTAAGGAAGACGACTGTGAGCGTCGGTAACCCATGACGCTCGATGATGTAGCGATTCAGATCCAGGCGTTCAAAGCTGGCCACGCGAGCATGCTGCTCGAAGCCCGCGCTCTCGAAACCGGGTCTCAGGGTCTACATACTCCCGGACCTGAGGCAGAGAAAGCGCTCGATTGAGATCTCCCAGCCGCCCTACGGGGAGCTGCTCATCCATCGTCAGGTGGAACGCCTCGGGAGTCAGTAACCAAGTAGACTGTAGATTGAGCACGAAGTCAGGGCGCGGATCCTTGGCGAGTAGGGCGGCTAGGTCCGAGCGGCCAATGCGCGGGACCGCTAGCGTTACGACTCGGACAGGGGGCATGCCATCGCGCTCAATGTGCAGGCGCCCTGGGGCTAAAACGGTCACGTCGCTGACGTGCTTGTGCTCACGCAACTTCTTTGCTGCCCATGGGCCGGTCCAATCGCCAACACCGCTCATCGTTGGTTTAGTCGCTGAATAGATTGTGGGCTACCGACGGGAACCGCGCGCCAACACCGCCGACGTCTCCTTCGATATGTCTGGCTTCAATATCGTCCACATGCTGGCGGAGCATCTCCAAGGTCCGCTGCTCGGATGCAGTCAGTAGCTCCCGATTGGCATCAAGGAGCGCGAGTATTCGGCGATTGTTGGGAAGAATGCGCGTTCTCATCTTCCTCTTCCACACCTCGGCCTGCTCAGCCTCGGGATTATAGCGATAGTCGTTGTCGGGGCCGTACTGCTCATGTATTCCAAGGTTCTCCGCGAGGATGGGCGATAAAGCAGCACGAGCGCTTGGCCGGTCCGAATACTGCCGGGTACCGAACACCGCTGCTAGCATTTCCACGTGCGATCTTTTCCAACGGAGAATGAGGCTGTCGGGATAGGCAGACGGAGCCTTGTCCACGATTGTATGGCAAGTCGGGCAGAGCAGGATCAGATTCTCGTAAGCACCTCTCTGTGTAGCCGTTAGCAACTGATTGGCACGAGGGCCGTCATCTGCAGCCGCACAGATGTGTGCTATCTCCGCAATATGGAGCCTCTCAGCTCCGGTTTCGATAAACAGCAGGCGCGTGCATTCGGGATTTTGGCAGTAGCCCCCCGAATCCGCGAACAAGCGCCTTTGGGTATGCCTGTCCGGCGAAGCCTGTCCACGCGTGCACGTCATAGTAGTATGTGTCTTGTCAATTGCGACCACGCCCGTCTAGCACGCGACAATGCAGCGCGCCTACCCCACCACCAGATTCAGTAGCCGATTCGCCACGTACACCCGCTTCCGCACCCCCTTCCCCTCCACAAACCGCCCCACCGCCGCATCCCGCAGCGCCGCCGCGACCACCGTCTCCTCATCCGCATCCCGCGGCACCTGCACCTTCGATCGCGTCTTTCCGTTCACCTGCACCACCACCTCGATCGTGTCCTCCACCACGAGCCCCTCATCCCACGCCGGCCACCTCGCCTCGAACACCGACTCCGTATGCCCGAGCCGCTCCCAGGCCTCCTCCGCGAAGTGCGGCACGAACGGCGCCAGCATGATGACCAGCTCCTCCGCGATCCCCTTGTCGCACACGTTGTCTCGGCCCGGAGCGCGTTCACCAGCTCCATCAGCGCCGCGATCGAGGTGTTGTAGCGCAGCTCCTCCAGCCCCTCGGTCACCCGCTTCTTGGTCTGGTGCAGCTTGACCAGGACGTTGTGATGCACCTCCTGCCCGTGGCTCTCCCGGCAGGCATCGTTCACGAAGCTCCACACCTTGTCCAAGAACCGCCGCGGCCCGTTGATCCCCTCGTCCCGGAAGTCCCCGCCCTCTTGGAACGGCCCCAGGAACATGAGGTACATCCGGAACGTGTCCGCGCCCCAGCGCGCGATGTACTCGTCCGGCACCACCACGTTCCCCCGCGACTTCGACATCTTCGCCCCGTCCTTCACGATCAGCCCATGCGCCCGGAACTTCCGGTACGGCTCGTCGAAGTCCAGGTGGCCGAGGTCGTGGAGCACCATGGTGATGAACCGCGCGTACAGCAGATGCAGCACCGCGTGCTCGTTGCCGCCGATGTAGCTGTGCACCGGGAGCCACTTGCGGGTCCGCGCCGGGTCGAACGGCCGGTCGTCGAACTCGGTGCTGGGATACCGCAGGTGGTACCACGCCGAGTCGAGGAAGGTGTCGCTCACGTCGGTCTCGCGCCGGGCGCGCTTGCCGCACACCGGGCAGGGGACGTGGTACCACTTCTCGTACCGCGCCAGCGGCGAGATGCCACTGTCGTCCGGCGCGAAGTCCTCGATCAGCGGCAGCTCGACCGGGAGATCCTTCTCCGGCACCGGCACCGCGCCGTGCTCGTCGCAGTAGATGATCGGGATCGGCGGTCCCCAGTAGCGCTGGCGGGAGATGCACCAGTCGTGGAGCCGGTAGCGCACGACGGCCTTGCCCGCGCTCTTGGCCTCGAGCCATGCGGTGACGGCGCGCTTTGCTTCGGGCACCGGCAGGCCGTCGAACTGGGCCGAGTTGACCAGGCGGCCGCTTTCGTTGTCGGTGTAGGCCGCGTCGAGCGGGAGGTCGGCCTCGGCCGGCAAGATCCCTCGCTCCGCTCGGGATGAGGTAGGTGCCGGCGCGACGACGCGGACGATCTCGAGCCCGAACTTCCTGGCGAACTCGAAGTCGCGCTCGTCGTGGCCCGGCACGGCCATGATGGCGCCGGTGCCGTACTCCATCAGGACGTAGTCCGCCACCCAGACCGGGATCGGCTGGCCGGTAGCCGGGTTCACCGCATAGCCACCGGTGAACACGCCCGTCTTCTCCCGATCGCCGACCTTGCGGGACACCAGGTCCTTCGACGCTGCCGCCCGGCGATACGCCTCGACCTCCGCCCGCTTATCAGGCGCGGTGATCGCATCAACCAGTGGATGCTCCGGCGCCAGCACCATGAACGTCGCCCCAAAGACAGTGTCGGCGCGAGTGGTGTATACCCGGATCACTGCCCACTCGTCTGTCGGTCCGTCGGTCCGCCGGTCCGCCGGTCCGCCGATTGGGAAGACCAGCTCCGCCCCCTCCGACCGACCCAGCCAATTCCGCTGCGCCGTCGTCGTGCTCTCCGACCAGTCCATCTTGGTCTTGTCGTCGAGATTCGGCCAGCAGCCGGTCGGCGTACTCGGTGATCCGGAAGAACCACTGCTCCAACGTCCGCTGCTCCACCACCGTGCCGCACCGCTCGCAGCGGCCGTCGATGACCTGCTCGTTGGCGAGCACGGTCTTGTCCTTGGGGCACCAGTTGACCGCCGCCGCCTTCTTGTAGGCCTTCCCCGCCTTCAACAGTTGGAGGAAGATCCACTGGGTCCACTTGTAGTAGCGCGGGTCGGTGGTCGAGAGCTCGTGCCGCCAGTCGAACATCCCACCGATCCCGCGGAGCTGGCGGCGGAAGTTCTCGATGTTCTGCGGGATCAGGATCGCGGGGTTGATCCCCTGCTTGATCGCGTAGTTCTCACTGTGGATCCCGAAGGCGTCGTACCCGATGGGCTCGAAGACATCGTACCCCTGGAGCCGCTTGAACCGGCCGTAGACGTCCGCGCCGGTAAAGGCGAACATGTTCCCCACGTGGAGGCCTTCGGCCGACGGATAGGGGAACATCATGAGGTTGAAGAACGGCCGCGCGGCCCGGTCGAGATCGGGCTCGTTGGTGCCCCGCTCGGCCCAGCGGGCCTGCCATTTGGCCTCGACGGCGTCGGGGTGGTAGGCCTGGTCGGCGGGGGCCGCGGCGGACGGCTTTGTGATGTCGGTCATCAGCCCATGGCGTGGTGGAGTCTCAAGGGTGCACGAAGGGGCTAAATCTAGTCGCAAAGATAGGTTACTGCCATCGGTCGGGACCTTCCCCCGTCCCCGCCAGGGCCGTATCTTGAGCCGGTATCCTCACAACAACGAGTCCCATGGCCGACCCGATAGCGGAAGTTCGCGAGGGCCTCCAGAATCGCTACGCGTTGGAGCTCGGGCGCCGCGGGATGCGGCCGTGAGCGACAATCAGCGCACCGCGCTGGAGGCGGCGCTCGCCGGCCGCTACGCGATCGAGCGCGAGCTTGGCCGCGGCGGCATGGCCACGGTCTACCTGGCCCGCGACCTCCGCCACGACCGTCCCGTCGCCCTCAAGGTGCTGCATGCCGCCATCGCGACGACGCTAGGGGCCGAGCGCTTCCAGCAGGAGATCCGGCTCGCCGCGCGGCTCCAGCACCCGCATATCCTGTCGGTGCACGACTCGGGCGAGGTGCCCGGCGACGCCAGCAGCGCACCCCTCCTCTGGTTCACCATGCCCTTCGTGGATGGGGAGAGCCTCCGCGACCGGCTGAATCGGGAGAAGCAGCTGCCGGTGGAGGATGCGGTCCGGATCGCGCGGGAAACGGCCGACGCGCTGGAGTACGCGCACCACCAGGGCATCATCCACCGGGACATCAAGCCGGAAAACATCCTCCTGATGACCGGCCATGCGCTGGTGGCCGATTTCGGGATCGCCCGCGCGCTGGCCAGCGCCGGCGGCGAGCGGCTCACCGAAACCGGCCTCACGCTCGGCACGCCGGCCTACATGAGCCCGGAGCAGGCGTCCGGCGAGCGCGCGCTCGACGCCCGCACCGACGTCTACTCGCTCGGCTGCGTGCTGTGGGAGATGCTGGCCGGTGAGCCGCCGTTCTCCGCGCCCACGGTTCAAGCCATGATCGCCCGCCGGTTCACCGAGGTGCCCCGACCACTCCGCGACCTCCGCGAAACCGTGCCGGAGGCAGTCGAACGGGCCGCGGCCAAGGCGCTGGCGAAGTCGCCTGCCGACCGGTACGGCAGCGCGGCGGAGTTCGCCCGGGCGCTCGGCGAGAGCCGTTCCCGCGAGAGCCGTTCCGGCGAGACGCGGGCCTTCGAGCCGAAGGTCGCGCCGGTCCCCGCCGCGCGCTCCCGCCGGTTCCCGCTCACCGCGGCGCTCACCATCGGCTTCATCCTCGGCCTCGGCGTGCTCTTCGGCTGGCTCCGTCGCCACGGACCGGAGCCGTCGGCGGATGCCGGTCCCCGGCGCCTGGCGGTGCTCCCGTTCGAGAACCTCGGCGCGCCGCAGGAGGAGTACTTCGCCGACGGGGTGACCGACGAGATCCGCGGCAAGCTCGCCGGGCTCCCCGGCCTTCAGGTCACTGCCCGCAGCAGCTCGGGACAATACAAACGGACGACCAAACCGCCCGCCGAGATCGGCCGGGAGCTGGGCGTGGACTACCTGCTCACCGGGACGGTGCGGTGGGAGAAGAGTGCGGCCGGCAGCCGGGTGCGGGTGAGCCCGGAGCTGATCCAGGTGGCCACCGGCTCGACCAAGTGGCAGCAGCCGTTCGACGCGGCCCTGTCGGATGTCTTCCAGGTGCAGGCGGACGTCGCGAGCCGGGTGGCCGGGGCGCTCAACCTGGCACTCGAGCCGCCCAAGCAGCGGGAGCTGGCCGAGCGGCCCACGACCAGCCTCGCGGCCTACGACGCGTTCCTCAAGGGCGAAGAGGCCGCCCAGGGAGTCTGGGGCACCAATCCGACCGAGCTGCGGCGCGCGGCCGGTTACTACGAGCAGGCGGTGGCGCTCGACTCCGCGTTCACGCTCGCCTGGGCCCAGCTGTCTCGAGTGCTCTCCTATGCGTACTTCATCGGGACGCCGAACGCGGGCGACGCCGAGCGGGCCCGCCTCGCCGCCGACCGCGCGGCGGCCTTGGGCCCGACCCGCACGGCAGGGTGGCTCGCCCTGGGTGACTATCAGCGACATGTCGCCGTGGACAACGCCAGGGCGCTGACAGTGTATGCCGAGGGCCTCCGGCTCGCGCCGAACGACCTCGATATCTTGACCGGAGCCGCCCTGGCCGAGCAGAGCCTCGGCCGCTGGGACGAGGCGGTAGCTCAGCTCCAGCAAGCTCTCGCCCTGGATCCGCGCTCGATAACCACGGTCCGGCGCCTCGCCTTCACCCTGCTCTGGATGCGCCGGTACCCCGAGGCGCTCGCCGTCAGCGACCAGGCGCTCAAGCTCGGTCCCGCCCACCTCCAGGCGCGGTCCACCCGGGCGATGATTCAGCTGGCCCAGGGCGATCTTGCCGGGGCCCGCCAGGTGGTGCGGGAGGTGCCGCCGGATATCCAGCCCACGACTCTGGTGACCTACCTCGCCACTTACTGGGACCTGTACTGGCTGCTGGACGACGAGCAGCAGAAGCTGCTGCTGCGGCTTCGGCCCAGCGCGTTCGACGACGACGCGGGCACTTGGGGTCAGGTCCTCGCGCAGGTGTACGCGCTCCGGGGCGACTCCGTCCGATCCCGGGCGTATGCCGATTCCTCGCGGGTGGCGTTCGAGGCCCAGCTGCGCGCCGCCCCTCAGGATGCCCAGCGCAACATCCTTCTCGGACTGGCGCTGGCGTATCTCGGTCGGAAGGCGGACGCGGTCAGAGTAGGCGAGAAGGGCGCGGCTCTCCTCCCCATCAGCCAGGACTCCTACGCCGGCGCGTACAACGCGCATCAGCTGGCCCGGATCTACATCCTGACCGGACAGCACGACAAGGCGGTGGACCAGATCGAGCGGCTGCTCCGGATCCCGTACTACCTCTCGCCTGGGTGGCTTCGGGTCGACCCCACCTTCCAGGCGCTGCGGGGCAACCCGCGGTTCGAACGGCTGATCGCCGCGCGCTGAGCTCAGGCCGCCGACAGCCCAGCCGTCACCGCGCTCCTGATCTTGGCGAGATGGTGGTAGCTGTGGCGCACCGCGTGGTCTTCCAGGAAAAACTGGCAGGTGAGCGGCGCGTCGGCGTTGAGTGAGACCGGCGCGGCCCGGTCGAGCGCCTCGTCGTCCAGCGCCCGGATCGCCGCGGCTGCCGCCGCGCTGTTCCGACCGAGCAGCTCCAGCGCTTTCTCCAGCGTGACGCCGTCGTACTCCCGGGCATGGTTGGCGTTGATCCCGTGGACCACGTCCCAGGTCACGCCGATCACCGGTTGACCCGCGGCGAGCGTCTGCGCCAGCTCGATCTCGATGGGATACATGCTGGCGACGTGGTGCACCACCACGCCGGTCTTCCTGCCGTCACCGGGGACTCGGCTGTTCCACTGAGCGTCAGTGAGCGTACGGGCGAAACCTGCAAGCGCGCGGGCGCCCTGTTCCAGGCGCTCCGCAAGGGCGTTGGCGCGGGTACTCATCTGGTCACCTCGGTATGCGGGAAGTGGTCGCGGGTCCCGGAGTTGGGCGATCGCATGTCACAGGAGATGATGCGCGGCGAGGACCTGCGACCGGACACGCGCTTGACGTCTACTTGATACGGCGGGCCCAGCCTGAGTGCTCGAACCTGGGAAGCCTTGCGTTCGCACCCGCTGGGAGGATCCATGACCCGCCCCTTGTCGCTCAGCCTTGGGCTCACGCTCACCGTGCTTGCCCTGGTAGCATGTGATGAGACTTCGACCCCCATGGAGGCCGGAACGGTACGCGAGCAGCCCCTTGCCACCCCTTCACTTGTGTTTCCAAATACCTGGTTGGCGGTGGCTCCCATGCCGGCGGAGTTTCACTCGGCGGCTCACCCGACAGGGCTTTGGCGGTTTGACCTCGCCGCCGGCGTGGTCCGCACCGCTACCGGAGGCTCGACTGTCTATGTCATAGGCGGCCGTTTCGAGCAAACGCCGACGGATATGCCGGCGACCAGGGTCCTGGCTTGGGACGTGGGTACGATTTCCTGGACGAGGAAGGCGGCGCGCTTCACCGGCGCGGCAACGAACGGGATCGGCCAGATCGGTGGCAATCTCTACATCTCGGGCGGGGCCAACTTCTCCGGGCAGACCGAGCAGTGGACGGACAAATCAGCGAGGCTGTTCGCCTACGAAGTGGCGGGTGACCGCATGATCAGAAAGGCCGACATGCCTCACCGTACTGCCGAGGGCGTAACCGGAGTCATGAACGGCAAGCTCTACGTTCTCGCGGGCCGCTGCCAAGAGGACTTCTGCCGCAGGTTCTACCGCTACGATCCGGCGACCAATGCCTGGACCACGTTGCCCCCGGCTCCCAACTCCCACAGGCGCGGCGCCGGCGCGGTCCTCAACGGCAAGTTCTATGTCGCGGGCGGAGGGTCCTTCCCCTTCCAATCGTTCGATGTCTATGATCCGGTGAAGAACGCGTGGCGGACGCTCGGTGTCATTCCACGTCGCAGGCAGTTCGCCGTCGGGGCAGCGGTGGGGGGCAGCTTCTACGTGATAGGGATTGCGGGGGCCGACCGGGGGTCCGGGAGTCAGACCACCGACCGTACCACCCTCGCCTACAACCCCGCTACCAACACTTGGAGCGACAAGACTCCTTTTCCCGGCCCTGTGGGAGAGGGGGGCCAGTTCCTCTTGCGCCCCGCCGCGGCCGTGCGGGTGGTCTTTGAAGGCATTCCGTCCATCCTCACGGTGGGCAGCGGTCACCTCTACACCGATGACACTGTCAAACCCGCTGGCACTATCGACCCCACGGCGAGCTATATCTTCACGCCGTAGGATTGCGGACCCGGGTACCATGCCGGGATGACGAACGTCGCCGCCGACGAGGTGCTCGGCCCGCTCTGCGAGGCCTTCGCCGACTACCCGGTCATGCGGTATGTCCTCGGCCCTGACGGGGATTACCGGGACCGCCTTCGCACCCTGGTCGGCTTCTTCCTCGTCGCGCGCGTGCTGCGCAAGGACCCTATCCTCGCCGTGTACGACGGCGACGCGGTGAGCGGCGTCGCCGTCTGCACGCTGCCCGGGCTGCCGGGACCGCCGGACCTGGAGGAATCACGGGAGTGGACCTGGGCCACGCTCGGTGCCGATGCCAGGGAGCGGTACGGCCAGTGGGTCCACATCTGGGAGCCGCTCAACGTCGCCGAGCCCAACATCCACGTGAACATGCTCGGGGTGCCGCCGCGGTTTCAGGGGCGTGGGCTCGGCCGCAGGCTGCTGGAGCGGGTTCACGCAATGTCGCGGGAACACCCCGACTCACTCGGGGTCAGTCTCACCACCGAGAGCGCCGGCAACGTGCCGTTCTACGAGCGGCTCGGCTACCGGATGGTGGGGCACGGCCGGATCGGGCCGGGGCTCGAGAGCTGGGGGTTCTTTCGGCCCGACTGAGCCCACACCGGCTTCGGCGTAGCCGCCCCCGTTGTCACATCGGTCGGGGGTGATCTGCTCCATGTTGGCGGCCGGGTGGGCCGGCCGCTCCCGGCCAGGAGGTCGAGCATGAAGCATCGCATGATTCCCGCCGTGTGGTTCGCAACGGCGCTGGTGTCCTCGGGGTGTGGCGGCAGCTCCGGACCAGGCGACCACTACGATCCGCCCAGCACCGAGTTTGCGGCCGGCATTGGCATCGAGACTCCACCCCCGGTCACGCCCGATCAGGCAATGGCGATCGCGGCCGAGGCCACCGGAGGGACCGCTCTGACCGTGGGCCAGGAGACCGAGGGAGGCCAATTGCTCTACGAGGTCCAGGTCCGAACCTCTTCGGGAGACAAGGAGGTGGAGATTCGGGCCTCCGATGGCGGCGTCGTGGAGATCGAGTCCGCCGACAACGACTAGGTGACCCTACTCCTTCACCGCCTCCATCAATCCATCGCGGAGGCCGAACCAGAGGAACTGAAGCCAGGTATCGGTCGGGTCATACCGCCGCACCGTCCGGACGGTGCGGAGATTCTCGCCGTGCTCGTCCGGATTGCGGGAGCGCACCACGAAGGTGCCGGCGAGGAACTCCTGCACGGTCCGCTTCACCGACCCGATGACGCCGCCCCCCTCGCCGGTCGGCTCGACCGACAGGTCGCGATAGCGCGGGGTGACTGTGGTCCTGGCCCGACCGCCCCTCACCGTCTGCTGGAAGGCGACCCCCTCCACCCAGCCGTTGTCGAACTCGAAAGCCTCGTTCACCGACAGGAACCGGTTCAAGGCCTTCGCCGGCATCCTGCCGAGTTTCCCGGAGAGCTCGTAGCGGAAGTCGGGCGCGTCGAGCGGCACCGAGGCCTGCACGGCCACCAATCCCTCGCCCATGAGTCGCGCGCCTGCCTCGATCCGGAGCGGCTCGCCACGGGAGGGCAGCTCGAGATGGAGCACCGTCGCCCGCAGCGCGTCGAAGCTGACCACTCCGGGTCCCTCCCGTTTGGGCCTGCGCTCGCGATACGTGATGGTGCCTCCGCTGACGAGGACGGTATCCAGGCGAAACGCCGGGCTGGCCCGGGCCGCCACCTGCTGCGGGGTCCGATGCCGCTCCGGGGGGCCTTTGGGGACCCGCCAGTCGCTCAAGACATCCAGCCGGGCGCCCCTGAGCTCCAGCGCGCGGATCCCGATGTCGCCGGTCGCGATGAAGGATCGGTAGGCGACGCCCCGCCCCCGGAGGCTGTCGAGCGCGAAGCGGACCCGGTCGTCACGCACCCGCTGCCGGCGCACCCACTGCTCCTCGGAGATCGCGGGCTCACGCTCGACATCGGCCAGCACGAGAGTGGAATCGGTGAGGCCCGCCTCGAGCCGCGCGACGGCGATCTCGGTCAAGGTGTCGAGGCGCAGGACCAGTCCCGTCGCCTCCAGCCTCGCGCGGTCGGCTGAGACGGTGCGCCGGGCGCGGGGGTCGCCGGTGAGATGGAACACGAGGTCCGCCGCGCCGAATCGGGCGTGCTCGATCACGACGGAACCTTGTCCCTGCCGGCCAAGCCGCTCGAGCGTGAGGCTCAAGGCAGGAAACGAGACCTCGCCAATGCGGAAGGTGGAGAGACCGAGTGGACGGACGAGGCCCTGCACGGCGGCAATGCCCGACGAATCCGCCGTCGGCCGAGGTTGCGCCTTCGCGGGTGAGGGGAGCGCCACGACCACCGCCATGCGGCGGCAGCCCAGCGCTCCCGCATCGAATGACCGCCGGAACAGAAGCCGCGGCACGTCGAGGCCGGCCACGCGGCATCCGCTGCCCCGCGCCCGCAGCACCGGCAGCGGCGACTGTCGCCGGCGGTTCCGCACGGAGTCGGTCACGATGGCCGCGGAATCGAATGACAGGGAGCCGGCCAGCGGAAGAAACGACAGGTCACCGAGCACGAGATGATAGGTGCTGTCGGTCCGGCGGGCGACCTCGCCGACCGCCCACCTGCCCAGCGCGTCCTCCACGTACCGGTCCCACCAGCGGAAGGCCACGGCGAGGAGGAGGATGCCGAGCGCGATGGCGGCGAGGAGCGGCGCGGGCCTCCGGAGGTTCGGGCGGATCGGCATCCTACGTCAGAGGCGCACGGATTTCATGATCTTCTTCCGCGATCGAGTAAGCACAGTTTGGGGAAGGCCGAACCCGGCGGGCTAGGACGTGGGACACGGACCGGGCGGTCCTGAGGCCTAAGTCTCGCTCCCTAAGCACCCCCGGCAACCCACGCTAAATCGGCCCGATCTGGCCCTCTGGCATCCCTCGCTTAGCGCCTTCGCCCGGCGTATCTTTGGCACGTTCCCTAACCAGCAGGCTGTCCATAGATCCGCTCCAGGGGCTCCGTGAGGCGCTGGTGCAGCGATACGCGTTC
Organism: uncultured Gemmatimonadales bacterium; assembly: GCA_963844445.1. Lineage (GTDB taxonomy): Bacteria > Gemmatimonadota > Gemmatimonadetes > Gemmatimonadales > GWC2-71-9 > CAVVWJ01. Next base: position 924,333 of record CAWJOB010000001.1, on the reverse strand, counting down.
GAGCGCGAGCTCGGGCGCGGGGGCATGGCCACGGTCTACCTCGCCCGCGACCTCCGGCACGACCGGCCGGTGGCGCTCAAGCTGCTCCATCCCGAGCTCGCCGCCAGCATGGGCGACGACCGGTTCCAGCGCGAGATCAAGCTCGCCGCCCGGCTCCAGCACCCCCACATCCTGACGGTCTACGACTCCGGCGAGACCGACGGGCGCCTCTGGTTCACCATGCCCTACGTCGAGGGCGAGAGTCTCCGGGGTCGGCTCGCCCGGGAGCGGCAGCTGCCGCTGGAGGACGCGCTCCGCGTCGCCCGGGAGGCGGCCCAGGCGCTTCAGTACGCCCACGATCACGGCGTGGTGCATCGGGACATCAAGCCGGAGAATCTGCTGCTCACCCGGGACGGCAACACCCTGGTGGCCGATTTCGGGATCGCCCGGGCGCTGAGCAGCGGGGCGGCGGAGTCGCGGCTCACCGAGACCGGACTCGCGGTCGGCACGCCGGCCTACATGAGCCCGGAGCAGGCGGCCGGCGACCGCGGGATCGACGCGCGGACCGATGTCTACAGCCTCGGCGCGGTGCTCTACGAGATGCTGGCGGGCGAGCCGCCCTACACCGGCGCCACCACGCAAGCGATCCTCGCCAAACGGTTTACCGAGCCGCCGCCGAGCCTCCGGGCGGCGCGGTCGAGCGTGCCGGAGAGCGTGGACCAGGCGATCCGGAAGGCGCTGGCGCCGGTGCCGGCCGACCGGTTCTCGACGATGGCCCAGTTCGCCCAGGCGCTCGCGACGGCGGGACGGCGGGACGGCGGAACGGCGGAAGGCTCCGCCGAGGACACAGTCATACGCTCCCGGCCGGAGCCTTCCGTCGTTCCGGCCTTCCGCCGGTCCGCCGACTCGCTGTTCCGCCGTTCCGCCGCCGTCCTGGTGCTCGGCATCCTGATCGGCCTCGGCGTGCTCTTCGCCTGGCGCCGCTCGGCCGGCGGCCGGGCCGGCGACGGCGGCGGCACTCGGGTGCTGGCGGTGCTGCCGTTCGAGAACCTGGGCGACTCGGCCGACGCCTACTTCGCCGACGGGGTCACCGACGAGGTGCGGACCAAGCTGGCGCAGGTCGCCGGGCTCGAGGTCATCGCCCGCGGCAGCTCCATCGAGTACCGCGGCACTGCAAAGCGGCCGGCGGAGATCGCGCGCGAATTGGGCGCGGACTACCTCCTCACCGGCACGGTGCGCTGGGAGAAGGCGGCGGGCGCCGCCAGCCGGGTGCGGGTGACCCCGGAGCTGGTGGACGCCCGACCGGGGCAGGCGGCCCGCACCCGCTGGGGCCAGCAGTTCGATGCCGCGCTCACCAACGTATTCCAGGTGCAGGCCGACATTGCCACCAAGGTGACCGATGCGCTGGGCGTGGCGCTGGCCGACAGCGTGCGGGCCGAGCTGGTGGCCCGGCCCACGGTGAGCCTCGAGGCCTACGATGCCTTTCTCAAGGGCGAGGCCGCCAGGGCAGGATCGCAGGACATTCCGAACCTCCAGCGAGCCTGGCCGCATTACCAACGAGCCGTGGCGCTCGATTCCACCTTCGTGCCGGCCTGGGCCGAGGTCTCCCGCGTGGCTTCGGGTCTGTACGCCAACCGGGCGCCCACGCCGGAGCTGGCGGAGCAGGCGCGGCACGCCGCCGAGCGCGCCCGGCGGCTCGGCCCGACCCGGCCCGAAGGATTTTTGGCGCTGGGTTTCTACTACGTGCAGGTGATGAAAGACCCGCGCCAGGCGCTCGCCGCCTTCCAGGCGGGACTCAAGCTGGCCCCGAGTAAGGTGGAACTGATCGTCGCCACCGGAGCCATCCAGCAGACGCTGGGAAATTGGGAGGGGGCACTCGCGCTGTTCGAGCGAGGCGCGGCGCTGGACCCTCGATCCCCCGATGCTGCCCGGCGGCACGCCCTGGCCCTCTTCATGTTGCGCCGCTACCCCGAGGCCGAGGTTGCCCATGCTCGGGCAATGGCCCTCGCGCCCACCAACCTGACGATCATCCACCAGCGCGCGATGCTCGCGCTCGGCCAGGGCGATCTCGCCCGGGCGCAGTACATCGCCCGCGAGGTGCCGCCCGGGGTTGATCCCGCGGAACAGGCGGTACAGTTCGCCCGCTTCGAGGAGCTGGCGTGGCTGTTGAGCGACGCGCAGCAACGACAGCTGCTCACGCTGCCACCCAGCGCGTTCGAGGGAGACCGGTCCAACTGGAGCCTGGTTCGGACCCAGCTGCATGCGCTGCGGGGTGAGAAGACGCTGGCCCGCGCCTATGCGGATTCCGCCCGGCTGGCCTACGAGGAGACCCTGCGGACGGCGCCCGACGACGCGCAGCAATACGCGCTGCTTGGCTTCGCCCTGGCTCACTTGGGGCGGATGGGCGACGCCATCCGTGCGGGCGAGCGCGGGGTGGAGCTGGTTCCGATCAGCCGAGACGCGTACATCGGGCCCTACCTTCAGCTGCTGCTCGCCCGGGTACACATGATGGCGGGGAACCACGACAGGGCCGTGGAGCTGCTCGCGCCTCTGGTCGAGGTGCCCAACAACCTGTCCCGCGCCTGGCTCCGGGTGGATCCGACCTTCGATCCGCTGCGGAAGCATTCTGGCTTCCAGCGGTTGGTAGCGGGGACATCGTGAGCGACGGCCTCCGAGCGGGGCTGGAGGCCGCGCTCGCGGACCGCTACGCCATCGAGCGCGAGCTGGGACGCGGCGGGATGGCCACCGTATATCTCGCCCGGGACCTCCGACACGATCGGCCGGTAGCGCTCAAGCTGCTCCATCCCGAGCTGGCTGCCACCCTCGGCCCCGAACGCTTCCAACGCGAGATCCGCCTCGCCGCCCGCCTGCAACATCCCCACATCCTCACGGTGCACGACTCGGGGGACATCCCGCGCGCGGGCGGGATGCCGCTGCTCTGGTTCACCATGCCGTTCGTCGAGGGGGAGTCGTTGCGCGACCGGCTCCGGCGGGAGCGTCAGCTCCCGGTGGAGGACGCGCTCCGCATCGCGCGCGAGGCGGCCGACGCGCTGGGCTACGCCCACCGGCACGAGGTGATCCACCGCGACATCAAGCCGGAGAACATCCTGCTCACCGCCGAAGGACATTCGCTGGTGGCCGACTTCGGCATCGCCCGGGCGCTGGGTGGGGATGATCCGAAGCTGACCGAGACCGGCCTGGCGGTCGGGACCCCGGCGTACATGAGCCCGGAACAGGCCGCCGGGGACCGCGGCCTCGACGCGCGTACCGACGTGTACTCGCTCGGGGCGGTGCTCTACGAGTTGCTGGCCGGCGAGCCCCCGTACACCGGCGCGACTACTCAAGCGATCCTGGCGAAGCGCTTCACCGAGCCACCGCCGAGCGTGCGAGCGGTGCGGCCGAGCGTGCCGGAAGCGGTGGACCAGGCGATACGGAAGGCGCTGGCGGTTGTGGCGGCGGACCGCCACGCGGGCATGGCGCAGTTCGCCCAAGTGCTTGCGGCGGCGGAACGGCGGTACGGCGGTACGGCGGAAGGCTCCGCCCGGGAGCGTGTGACTGTGTCCTCAGCGGAGCCTTCCGCCGTTCCGCCGTTCCGCCGTTCCGCCGACCCATTGTCCCGCCATTCCGCCGTCGCTCCGTTCCGCCGTTCCGCTCTCGTTCTCGTCCTCGGCATCCTCATCGGCCTCGGCGTCCTCTTCGCCTGGCGCCGGAGTCACACCGGTGCCGACCAGCCCGCGGGCGAACGCCGTCTCGCGGTGCTGCCGTTCGAGAATCTGGGAGATTCGACCACCGAGTACTTCGCCGACGGCGTCACCGACGCGGTGCGCGGGAAGCTCTCCGCTCTCCCGGGGCTCCAGGTGATCGCCAGCAGGAGCTCGAATGAGTACAAGCACAGCACCAAGAGCCTGCCCGAAATCGCACGCGAGCTGGGGGCGGACTATCTGCTGATCGCCCGGATCCGGTGGGCCAAGACCGCGGACGGCACCAGCCGGGTCGAGGTGAGCCCGGAGCTGGTGCAAGCGAGCCCGGGGCGGGCGCCCACCACGAAGTGGCAGCAGCCGTTCGAGGCGGCGATGACCGACGTGTTCCGGGTGCAGGGCGACATCGCCGGCCAGGTGGCCTCCGCGCTCAACCTGGCGCTCGCTCCGGGGCAGAAGGAGACCCTGACCGAGAAGCCGACCCAGAACCTCGCGGCGTATGATGCCTACCTGAAGGGTGAAGCTTCGCAGGCCCTGATTTTCGTTACCCCGCCGACCCTTCGCAGCGCCATCAATCACTACGAGCAGGCGGTGGCGCTCGACTCCGGGTTCGCGCTGGCCTGGGCCAAGCTGAGCCTGGCGCATACGCTCTATTACTACGACATCACCCCGACCCCGGCCGGCGCGGAGGCCGCCAGACAGGCTGCCGAACGAGCAGTCGCGCTGGCGCCGGAGCGGCCCGAGTCGCAGCGGGCGCTGGGCACCTATTACGCCTCGGTTCGCAACGAGAACGACAAGGCCCTGGCGGCGTTCGAGCGGGGGCTCAAGCTGACGCCGGACAACGCCGAGCTGCTCACCGCCGCAGCGCTTTCCGAGCAGAGCGTGGGCCGTTGGGATGAGGCGGTCAAACACCTCGAGCGCTCGCGGGCCCTGGACCCCCGCTACATCGCAACCGAGCGACGCCTGTCGCAAAGCCTGTTGCGCCTGCGGCGCTATCCGGAGGCGCTCGCCTCCGCCGACCGGGGACTGGCCCTGGCACCGGACAATCTCGACCTGATCGAGAACAAGGCGATGGTCTACCTCGCCCAGGGCGACCTGCCGGGCGCGCGGGCGGTCATCCGTGCCGCAGCGCCGGAGACCGAGCCTACAGCGCTGGTTGCCGCGTTCGGCAATTACTGGGACCTCTTCTGGGTGCTGGACGACGACCAGCAGCAGCTGCTGCTGCGCTTACCGCCTAGCGTATACGACGGCGACCGGGGCGCATGGGGCGGCGTTCGGGCGCAGACATACCACGTGCGTGGCGACAGGGCTCACGCTCGCATTTACGCCGACTCGGCGCGCCTGGGCATAGAGGAGACACTCAAGGCCACACCCGACGACCCGCAGCGCCATGCATTTCTCGGACTGGCGCTCGCCTATCTCGGCCGAGAGGCCGAGGCCATCAAGGAAGGCGAGCGAGCCGTGGCGCTCGCTCCAGCATCCCGCGACGGTTACATCGGTCCCTACTTGCAGCACCTGCTGGCACGCATCTACGTGCTGAGCGGCGAGCAGGACAAGGCGATCGACCAGTTGGAGCAGTTGCTCCGGATGCCGTACTATCTGTCGCCCGGCTGGCTCAAGATCGATCCCGCGTTCGACCCGCTGCGCAAGCACCCTCGCTTCCAAGCGCTCGTGGAGGGCACGGCGTGAGCGCCGACGCCCGGGCCTCGCTGGAGGCGGCGCTCGCGGACCGCTACACCATCGAGCGTGAGCTGGGCCGCGGCGGGATGGCGACGGTGTACTTGGCACGCGATCTCCGCCACGAGCGCCCGGTGGCGCTCAAGGTGCTCCACCCCGAGCTCGCCGCCAGCCTGGGACCGGAGCGCTTCCTCCGCGAGATCAAGATGGCCGCCCGGCTCCAGCATCCCCACATCCTCACGGTCTACGACTCCGGCGACGCCGGCGGACGGCTCTGGTTCACCATGCCCTTCGTCGAGGGCGAGAGTCTGCGCGACCGGCTCCGGCGGGAACAGCAGCTCCCCGTCGCCGATGCGGTGCGGCTCACCCGCGAGACGGCGCTGGCGCTGGACTTCGCCCACCGGCACGGCGCGGTGCACCGGGACATCAAGCCGGAGAACATCCTGCTGGTGGACGGGCAGGCGCTGGTGGCCGACTTCGGGATCGCCCGGGCGGTCGGCGCCGGCGACGAGCGGCTGACCGAGACCGGCATCTCCATAGGGACGCCGGCCTATATGAGCCCGGAGCAGGCTGCGGCGGACAAAGGGGTGGACTCCCGCACCGACATCTACAGTCTCGGCATCGTGCTGTACGAGATGTTGGCCGGGGAGCCGCCGTTCTCGGCCCCGACGGCGCAGGCGATGATCGCTCGGCGGCTGATCGACACTCCCCGCCCGCTACGGGAGGTGCGGGAGACCGTGCCCGACGGTGTATCCCAGGCGGTTGCCCGGGCGCTGGCCAAGGCGCCGGCCGACCGGTTCGCCACCGCGGCGGAGTTCGCCCGGGCGCTGGAGGAGTCGGGCAGCAAAACCACGGGCAGCGTCGCCGCGAGCGCCCCGGCGTTGACAGTGGCGGCACCCAGTCGAGTGTCGCGCCGCCCGCTTACTCTCGCACTCGCCATCGGCTTCGTGCTCGGGCTCGGCGTGCTGTTCGGCTGGCTCCGGTCCCACGGAGGCGCCGAGCCCTCCGGCCCCGGAACCACCAAGCTGCTGGCCGTGCTCCCCTTCGAGAACCTGGGCGACTCCACCGACGAATACTTCGCCGACGGCATCACCGACGAGGTGCGGGGCAAGTTGGCGACGCTGAGCGGGCTCAAGGTGATCGCCAGCAGCAGCGCGAGCCAATACAAACACTCCACGAAGCCGCCGCAGCAGATCGCCCAGGAGCTGGGCGTGCAGTACCTGCTGATCGGGAAGATCCGCTGGGAGAAGCGGGAGGGCGGGCAGAGCCGGGTGCGGGTGAGCCCCGAACTGGTACAGGTGAGCCCCGGGAGCGCTGCGACGACCAGATGGCAGCAGCCGTTCGACGCGGCGCTGACCGATGTGTTCCAGGTGCAGGCCGATATCGCGGGCCGAGTCGCTCAGGAGTTGAACGTCGCGCTGAGCGACAACAGCCAGCAGGACCTGGCCGCGAAGCCGACCCAGAACCTCGCGGCCTACGATGCGTATCTCAAGGGAATCGAAGCCCTCAACCAGGGAAACAGCCCGGTCACGCTCCGGCAGGCGATGGGCTACTTCGAGCAGGCGATCGCGCTCGATACTGTCTTCGCGTCCGCCTGGGCCAGACTCTCACAGACGGCCTCCCTGCTGAGCGTCGCGGGGGCTCCTTCGCCCGCGCTTGCCGAGCGGTCTCGGGGCGCGGCCGAGCGGGCGCTGGCGCTTGCACCCGACCGGCCGGACGGCCGTGCCGCATTGGGCGATTACTACCGCAGAGTCCCCCGCGACTACGCGCGGGCCCTCGACGAGTATGCTAAGGGCGAGCGCCAGTCGCCCTCCAACGCCCAGCTGTTTCGTGGTATCGGACAGGCGGAGCAGGCATTGGGACGCTGGGAACCGTCGCTGCAGCATTTACGGCAGGCGCAGCGGCTCGATCCGCGGTCGGGGGCGGTAGCCAACGTGCTTACCTTCGCCCTCCTGTGGGCCAGGCAGTACCCGGAAGCCCTGGAGAGCGCAGCCCGATGGATCGCCCTCACTCCGGCAAATCCCACGGCCCACGAGGCCAAGGCGATGATCCGGCTCAGCCAGGGAGATCTCGCCGGCGCGAGAGCGATCGTCGAAACGCCGCCCAGCGAGATACCTCTGACACGGCTGGTGGCAAACTTCGGGACCTACTACGAGCTCTTCTGGATCCTGACCGACCAGCAGCAGCAGCTCATGCTCCGCCTCCCGCCCGGCGAGTTCGACGACGACCGTGCCTCCTGGGGACTGGCGCTGGCCGGGACCGCCGCGCTCCGGGGCGACTCGCGATTGGCACGCGCCTTCGGCGATTCGGCTAGGATCGCGCTGGAGGAGCAGTTGCGCGACGCCCCCGAGAATTCGCAGCTCCACGTGCTCCTGGGTACCGCGCTCGCCTATCTCAGCCGCAAGGCCGAAGCGATCCAGGAAGGACAGAAAGGGGTCGCGCTGCTTCCGATCTCGAAGGACGCGGCGAACGGCCCCTACATGCAACACCAACTGGTCCGGATCTACATCATGGTCGGGGAGCCGGAGAAGGCACTGGACCTGCTCGAGCCGTTGCTCCGGGTTCCGTATTACCTCTCCCCGGGGTGGTTGCGGCTCGATCCTACGTTCGATCCACTGCGCCAGCATCCGCGATTCAAGAAGCTGGTCGAGGGCACGTCGTGACAGCCGGTCCGCGGGCGGTCCTCGAGTCGGCGCTAGCCGAGCGCTACGCTTTCGAGCGTGAGCTCGGCCGCGGCGGCATGGCGACGGTGTACCTCGTCCGGGACCTCCGCCACGACCGCCCCGTCGCCCTGAAGGTGCTCCACCCCGAGCTCGCCGCCACCCTCGGGCCCGAGCGGTTCCAGCGCGAAATCCGACTGGCCGCCCGGCTGCAGCACCCCCACATCCTCACGGTGCACGATTCCGGCGAGGTCCCCCGCCCCGGGTCGCCGTCGCTCCTCTGGTTCACCATGCCCTACGTCGAGGGCGAGTCGCTGCGGGAGCGGATTCGGCGGGAGCGACAGTTGCCGGTGGAGGACGCGCTCCGGATTGCTCGAGAGGCGGCCCAGGCGCTGCAGTACGCCCACGAGCACGAGGTCGTCCACCGCGACATCAAGCCGGAGAACCTGCTGCTCACTCGCGACGGCAACACGCTGGTGGCCGACTTCGGAATCGCCCGGGCGGTGGGCGGCGATGGCGACGAGCGGCTGACCGAGACCGGCCTCGCGATCGGCACCCCGGCCTACATGAGCCCGGAGCAGGCCGCCGGCGACCGCGGAACCGACTCTCGCACCGATGTCTATTCCCTCGCCGCCGTGCTCTACGAGATGCTGGCGGGGGAAACCCCCTACACCGGTGCCACGACCCAGGCGTTGCTGGCGAAGCGGTTCACCGAGCCACCGCCCGGAGTCCGCTCGGTTCGGTCCAGCGTGCCGGAGCCGGTCGATGCAGCGATCCGCAAGGCGCTCGCCCCGACCGCGGCGGACCGGTTTTCCAACATCGCGCAGTTCGCCCACGCCCTCCAAGCCGCCGGGCCGGCGACCACGGCGGCGACACCAGCCGCCACGCCGGCTCGCCCCCGGCGCCGGAGGATCCCGGTAGCCGCGACCGCCATGGTGTTGGGCTTTCTCATCGGGCTCGGTGTGCTCTTCGGTTGGTTGCGACGCCAGGGTGGTGAGAGCGGCGCCGGCGCGACATCGGACGTCCGCCGTCTCGCGGTGCTCCCCTTCGACAACCTCGGCGCCCCTGACGACGAGTACTTCGCCGACGGGATCACCGACGAGATCCGCGGCAAGCTCTCCGCGATCCCCGGCCTCCAGGTCACCGCCAGCCGGAGCGCGGCCGAGTACAAGAAGAGCAGCAAGGACCTGGCGACGATTGCGCGGGAGCTGGGGGTGGACTACCTGCTGGTGGGCAAGGTCCGCTGGGAAAAGCGCGAAGGCGGGCAGAGCCGGGTGCGGGTGAGCCCGGAGCTGATCCAGGTGGCCACCGGCTCGACCAGGTGGCAACAGCCGTTCGACGCCAGCATCACCGACGTGTTTCAGGTCCAGGCCGACGTCGCGAGCCGGGTCGCGCAGGCCCTCGACCTGGCACTCGGTGCGGGCCAGAAGCAGGTGCTGGCCGAGCGACCGACGCGCAACCTGCCGGCGTATGACGCCTATCTCAAGGGCGAGGAGGTCTCGCGCAGCCTGAGCGTAAGCGATCCCCCGACTCTACGCCGCGCCCTGGTCTACTACGATCAGGCTATCGCGCTCGACTCCAGCTTCGCGCCGGCCTGGGCCGAGCGGGCCCGCACCTACTCGCTCCTTTACGTCAACAGCGTCCCGGAACCCGCGCTGTCGAGGATGGCGCTCGAGTCGGCGGACCGGGCCCGGACGCTGGCGCCCGAGCGGCCCGAAGGCTATCTCGCGCTCGCCGAGTATTACCGGGGAGTCCGACAGGACGGGGTCCGCGCCCTGGAGCAGGCCCAGCTGGGGCTGAGGGTGGCGCCCGCTAACGTGAACCTGTTGGTGGTGGCGGCGCTGACCCAGCAGCAGCTCGGGCGCTGGGAGGCAGCCAGCGAGCTGCTCGGCAAGGCCGAATCGGTCGATCCGAGATCGGTGACAACTTCCTGGCGCAGAACGCGGAGCCTGCTGTACCTCCGGCGCTATGACGAGGCGTTGGCGGCGAGCGCGCGAGGGCTCCAGGTCGCCCCGACCGACCTCGCTCTCCTGGAGACCCGCGCGATGGTGCACGCCGCCAGGGGCGATCTGACGGCGGCACGAATGGCTATCAGCAGCGTGCCGGCCGGCGTGGACCCGGCGGAGCTGGTGGCGTACGTGGCCAGCTATTACGAGATGTTCTGGCTGCTCGACGATGCCCAGCGCGCGCTGCTCTACCAGCTCACTCCCTCCCACTTCGACAACGACCGCGCCAGCTGGGGGTTGGCGCTGGCGGGAGCGTATGCACTCCAGGGCGACGCCCGGCGGGTGCAGGTCTACGCGGATTCCGCCCGGGCCACGTACGAGGAGCAGCTGCGCGACACGCCGGATGAGGCCCAGCTTCACACCTTGCTGGGGGTTGCGCTGGCGTATCTGGGCCGGAAGTCCGAGGCGATCCGCCAGGGGCAGCGGGGCATGGAGCTGATGCCCACCTCACGGAACGCCTTCTCGGGGCCGTACAATCACCACCAGCTGGTCCGGATCTACATCGTGGTCGGAGAGCCCGACAAGGCGTTGGACCAGCTCGAAGCGCTGCTCAAGGTCCCGTATCTCCTCTCACCTGGCTGGCTCCAGATCGACCCGACGTTCGATCCGCTGCGAAAGCATCCGCGCTTTCAGAAGCTGGTCGGAGACGGCTCGTGAAGCCCGATCTCCGCCCCCAGCTGCAGACCGCCCTCGCCGGCCGATACACCATCGAGCGCGAGCTGGGACGCGGCGGCATGGCGACCGTCTTCCTCGCGCACGACCGCGCGGGAACGCCCGTCGCCCTCAAGCTGCTCAACCCCGACCTCGGCTCCACCGTCGGCGCCGACCGCTTCCGGCGGGAGATCCGGGTGGCTACCCGGTTGCAGCATCCCAACATCCTGAGCGTGCTCGACTCCGGCGTCGCCGCCGTGCCGTTCCCGGGCGGCACGGTGGATTTTCTCTGGTTCACCATGCCCTTCGTCGACGGCCTGAACGTGTGGGAACGGCTGGAGAAGGAGGGACCGCTCCCGGCGGAAGAAGTCATCCGGATCGGCCGCGCGGTGGCGGCGGCGCTGGCCTTCGCTAACGACCAGGGCGTGGTGCACCGGGACATCAAGCCCGACAACATCATGCTGGAGGGCGACCGGGTGCTGGTCGCGGACTTCGGCGTGGCGCGAGCGGTGAGCGAGGTTCAGGAAAAGCTGACCGCGACCGGCATGGTGGTGGGCACCCCGACCTACATGAGCCCGGAGCAGGCCAGCGGCGAGCGAGAGCTGGACGGCCGGAGCGACATCTTCGCGCTGGCGTGCGTGCTCTACGAGCTGCTGGCGGGCGAGCCCCCGTTTCACGGGCCGACGCCTCAGGCGACGCTCATGCGGCGCTTCACCGGGCCGCCCCGCACCCTCCGTCCGATAGTGCAGGTCCCCGAGGCGACCGAGGCCGCCCTGTTTCGCGCCCTCGCCCGCAACCCGGCGGATCGGTTCGCGACCGCCGCGGAGTTCGCCGATGCTCTCGCGGGCTCACCTCCACCGCCGCCACCGCCGCCCTTGTCCGCCCCCGCGCCGGCTGAAGCGCCGTCCCAGCGGAAGGGATGCGCGGCGATCCTGCTGATCGCCACGGCGCTGGGCGGCCTCGGGCTCGTGGGCTTCTAACCCCCGGTTCGTTGAAGCAGGTCTCTATCGATCGATGAACGCCATCATGCGCTCGTTGTACCTCGGGCCCGCCACCGCCTCGGGCGGCAGAGCCCGGTCGAGCGCGTCGATGTCCGCCGGGTCGAGTAAGACCGACGCCCCACCCACGTTCTCCTCCAGATAGCGGCGCCGCTTGGTGCCGGGAATCGGCACGATGTCGTCGCCCTTGTGCAGGAGCCACGCGAGCGCAACCTGCGCGGCAGTCGCGCCCCGGCGGCGCCCGATTTCATGCACGACAAACGCCGCCCGCATGTTCGCATCGAAGTTTTCCGCCTGGAATCGGGGATCCCCCCGCCGGTAGTCGCCCTCCGGATACTCCTCGGCCCGCTTGGCCGTCCCAGTCAGAAAGCCGCGCCCGAGCGGACTGAACGCCACCAGGCCGATCTTCAGCTCGCGGAGGACCGGGATGATCTCCCGCTCCAGATTCCGCTCCCAGAGCGAATACTCGCTCTGCAGCGCCGAGATCGGGTGCACGGCGTGGGCTCGGCGGATGGTGGACTCCCCGGCCTCCGACAGGCCGAGGAACCTCACCTTCCCCTGCTCGACCAGCCTGGCCATGGCGCCGACCACGTCCTCGATCGGGACGTCGGGATCGACCCGATGCTGGTACAGCAGGTCCAGGCGATCCGTTCTCAGACGCCGGAGCGAGGCCTCGGCGACCTCGCGGACGTGCTCCGGCCGGCTATCGGTGCCGTCGAGCTGAGCGCCCTGAAAACGGAAGCCGAACTTGGTGGCTAGCGTGACTCGGTCACGCCGGCCCTCGAGAGCCTTGCCGAGCAGCTCTTCGTTGGTGAAGGGGCCGTAGGCCTCCGCGGTGTCCAGAAAGGTGACGCCGAGGTCGATGGCGCGATGTAGTGTGGCGATGGATTCCTGGTCGTCGGGGACACCGTAGGACTGGCTCATACCCATGCAGCCGAGGCCGAGGGCGGAGACCTCGAGTCCCTGGTGTCCGAGCCTGCGAGTCGGGAGCACGTGACATCCTTTCGTTACAGTCCAAAACCAACGTCCGGAGGCGACGGTTCCGTGGTCCGCATCACATCCTCCGGTCCCGCGCCCTTCTACTCTACGCGGCTTGGCCTTTCAGCAAGGAGGCACGACATGGCAAGCACTCTCAAGATCGCCCCCTGCCTGTGGTTCGATCATCAGGCCGAAGAGGCGGCCAGGTTCTACACCGGGATATTCAAGAACTCGAAGATCGGAAAGATCTCGCGCTACGGCGAGGCCGGCCGTGAAGTCCACCATCGGCCTCCGGGCTCCGTCATGACGGTGGAGTTCGAGCTGGACGGGCAACCGTTCACCGCCCTCAACGGCGGCCCGGTGTTCGAGTTCAACGAGGCCATTTCCCTGGTCATCACCTGCAAGGATCAGAAAGAGGTGGACTACTACTGGGAGAAGCTCTCGCAGGGTGGGGATCCGAAGGCACAGGTGTGCGGCTGGCTCAAGGACAAGTACGGCGTATCGTGGCAGGTGACGCCGGCCATCCTGAAGGAGATGGTGGGGGATCCCAACTCCGAGCAGTCCGAGCGCGCGATGGAGGCCATGCTCGAGATGAAGAAGATCGACGTGGCGGCGCTGGAGCGGGCCTACGCCGGCGAAGCTGTAGCCTCGCGCGGCGCATCGCGGTAGAAACGTGACAAAACCAGGGACCGCCGGCCGGCTACGCGACGCGAATCCGGCGGTACCTGGCGTTGAGGAGCTCGTACAGGGCGTAGGCCACCAGACCCAGCGCCACCACGGCGAGGGGCCACCGACCCATGCCAGAGAGCATCTCCAGCGATTCCCGGAGCCCGCCGGCCTGCTCCGCGTCTCGCCGCGCCGCAGCGCGCACCAACAGGACCCCGATCAACCCGAAAACGAGCCCTCGAGCGGCGATCCCGGAACGGGAGAGACCGATCACATAGCGCCTGGTACCGGCGGGCAGGGACGCGAGGTTCAGCTGGCGACCCAGCTTCGAAGCGTACGCGCGGTAGAGCTGGTAGCCGCTATAGCCCAGCACTCCTCCTGCGGCGAGCCAGACAAGCCATTCGCCACCGGGCAACTCCAGCGCGCGGGAAACCAGCTGCTTCGAGCGCTGCCCTCCGCCGTCGCTCGACCCGGTCGCCAGGCGGAACGCCGCAAGAGCGAGCACTGCGTGCGCCAGCCCGCGAACCGCGCTTCCCACCCTGATGCCAATGCCCTTCAGGTCTCTACCCCGACCCTCGGCGTCGACGATTGCGTCCACCACTCTCCACACGGCGTACGCGGCGAGCCCCAGCGCGATGACCAGCATGATCTCATCGCCCATCGGCGCCCGCACGACCGAGCGGAGGGCGCCGCCGAGGTCGGTGGTTCGCCCCCCGCGGCCGAGGGCCGCCTGAGCGGCCAGAACCCCGACGGTCGCATAGAGAATCGCCTTCGCCACGTATCCGATGCGGGCCAGCGCGGCGATCCAGGGCGCGAGCTCATGGGCCGCGTCCTCCAGCTGCCGCTCGGCGGGCTTGCCCGATTGGGGAAGAGTCATGGACGCCAACCTCGAAGCTCGCTTGCCATCGGCGCCGTGACCGCGGTCGCACCAGCAGCTTTTGCTAACAATCGAGCCACCTCCAGCGTCGTTCGAGTGCCGGTGCGCCGGACGAGATTTCCGGCCAGCGGGGGAGACAGTTCGTGTGGGTGGAGCGTGGCCAGAAGTGGACGCAGGCGCGGTGCACGCATCACTCCCGCACTGCGCTCCCCACTGCATGGGTTGGCACGCCCGATGCAAGTGAGCGATCCGCTCGCGAGCACAATTAAGCCATGCGGACGTCACCGACTCCACCGGGAGGCTCAGCCATGTCCCGCCCATGCTCCGCGCTGCTCCTGCTGCTCGGTCTCGCGAGCCCGGGAGCAGCCCAGGCGCCGAACACCGCCGCCTGGACCCTCGCCCTCGGCGACTTCACCATCTACGGCCACACCAGGTATACCCCGACGCTCGTTCTACTGCCCCGCATCGTGTACGACACGGCCCACCGCGTGGACAGCGCGCGCGTCGTGGACAGTGTGCGGACGGCGGAAGATCACAGCACCGGCTTCGCCGTGGGACTCAGCGCCTGGCCCACCGACTCCTACTGTGCCGGGCCCATGTCGGCGGCGATGCAGCAGCTGGATCCGCGTCGGCTGCTGGACCGCATCCAGCTCGCGGCCCGGTGCGGCGTCCGGCTCATTCTGGTCCCGCCACGGCGGCTGCTCACCACGAACGGGCAACCGGCCGGCATCTTCTCGGTGGACAGCGCCAAGCGGCTCATCGACCGGTACGCGGCCGTGCTGCCGGCGGATACCATCCGGAAGTACCAGGCGACGATCCTCGGCCTGAACCTCGGGGACGACTACGGCTGCAGCGGCTGCTGGGGCGGGACGAAGATCACCCAGCCTCAGATCGCGGAGTGGGCGGTATACGCCCGCGCGAAGCTGCCCGGCATCCCGCTGGGCGTGCGGGTGACGCCCGATTGGGTGGCGGCCGATCCCGCCCTCGCGCCGCTGCTGGACTACGCGTGGGCCCAGTATCACACCCGCAAAGGCGACGCCCGGGCGTTCTACGACGAGGCGGCGAGTATCGCGGAGCGGCTCGGGCTCCGGGTGGTGATGGGCGTCAATGTGCACCACTGCAATGGTGTGGGGACCAGCGCGTGCTCCGCGGCGGACCTGGTGCGGTTCGGGACGATGGCGGTGAGCCATCCGGCCAGCTGTGCCTTCATCAGCTGGCGATATGACGAGGCGACCTGGCGGCAGGCGGAGATTCGAGCGCAGTGGGACGGGCTGCTGGCTGTGGCGAGGAAGCGAAAGGCGGAGGTGTGTACCAGAAGAGTTTCCCTGTCGTCTTCCTCCGTGTATTGACGCCTCCGGAGCCGCCCCGGCATTTTCCACCGGCGGATGGGATCAAGCCAGACTACCAGGAGGGAGCCATGAAAAGAATGCTCAACACCCTGGCCGCATGTGGTGTGATATCGGTTGCCGTCGTGCAGGTCGCGGCTGCCCAGGCACCCCAGGCGCCCAAGCCGGGCCCGGAGCATGCCCGGCTGGCTTATTTCGTCGGGAAGTGGAGCGCGGAGGGCGAGATGAAGCCCGGTCCAATGGGCCCGGGTGGAAAATTCACCGCATCCGACAACTGCGAGTGGTTCGAAGGGCACTTCAGCGTCATCTGTCGCTCGGAGGGGCAGACGCCGATGGGCCCCAGCAAGAGCATGGGCATCCTCGGCTACAGCCCGGAGGAGAAGGTCTACACGTACTATGGCGTGGACAACTCGAACATGACGATGGCCAGCGTTCCCAAGGGCACCGTGAAGGGCGATACCTGGACCTACAACGACGAAGGGACGATGGGCGGCTCAAAGTTCAAGTCGCGCGTCACCATCAAGGAGCTCTCCCCCACTGCGTACACCTTCAAGATGGAAATGCAGGGGCCGGACGGGAAGTGGATGCCGATGATGGAGAGCAAGAACTCGAAGACGCAGTAGCGTCCCCGCCACAACCGCAGGGTGGCCATCAGTGCCGCGCTAGCGGGAGGCCGAAGCCCGGCACTCCTGCTGGCGCCCCTTCGCCCGTTGCGTTTATTTACGGCACCGATCCCCTACATCTCACACTGAGCCACCGAGGAGCCTCCGGGTGGGTGAACCGCCGGACGCACTGCGCGCCGCACTGGCCGACCGCTACCGCATCGAGCGCGAGCTCGGCCGCGGCGGCATGGCCACCGTGTACCTCGCCCAGGATCTCCGCCACGACCGCCCGGTCGCCCTCAAGGTGCTCCACCCCGAGCTCGCCCGCACGCTCGGCCCCGACCGCTTCCTCCGCGAGATCAAGCTCGCCGCCCGGCTCCAGCACCCGCACATCCTGTCGGTGCACGACAGCGGCGAAGCCGCCGGGCGGCTCTGGTTCACCATGCCGTTCGTCGACGGCGAGTCGCTCCGCGGCAGACTGGAGCGGGAGAACCAGCTTCCCATAGAAGACGCTGTTCGCATCGCCCGGGAGGCCGCTGAGGCCCTCGACTATGCCCACCGCCACGATGTGATTCACCGCGACATCAAGCCGGAGAACATCCTCTTGAGCGGCGACCATGCGCTGGTCGCCGACTTCGGCATCGCCCGCGCCCTCGCCGGCGACAACGCCACCGACCAGCGCCTGACCGACACCGGCACCACCCTCGGCACGCCCGCGTACATGAGCCCGGAGCAGGCTGCGGGCGCGCGCTCGCTGGACGCGCGGAGCGACATCTATTCCCTCGCCTGCGTGCTGTGGGAGATGCTCGCCGGCGAGCCGCCGTTCACCGGACCCACGCCGCAGGCGATGATCGCGCGCCGGTTCACCGAGTCGCCCCGCCCGCTCAGAGCCGTGCGGGAAACGGTGCCGGAGCACATCGAGAAGGCGGTCGCCAAGGCGCTGTCGAAGTCGCCCGCGGACCGATTCTCTTCGGCGCTCAAGTTCGGCCGGGCGCTCACGGCGACCGAGCCGACAGTGGCCGCGCCCGCGGCCAAGAGGCCTCACCGCTATCGCTCGGTCGCGCTGCTGGGGCTCGGTTTTCTGCTCGGACTCGGTGTGCTGTTCGGCTGGCTCCGGCGCCACTCGCCCGACTCCGGGCCGGCAAGCGGCGACACCAAGCGCCTCGCCGTGCTCCCCTTCGAGAATCTCGGCGACTCGGCCGACGGCTACTTCGCCGACGGGATGACCGATGAGGTCCGCGGCAAGCTCGCCACGCTCGGCGGACTCCAGGTGATCGCGCACCGGAGCGCCGCCGAGTACAAGGGCACGACCAAGAGCTTCCGGGAGATCGGCCGCGAGCTCGGAGTGGACTACCTCCTGGTCGGGAAGGTGCGCTGGGAGAAAGCCGACAGCGCCCAAAGCCGGGTGCGGGTGAGTCCCGAGCTGATCGAGGTGGCCAGCTCGAGCACCCGGTGGCAGCAGCCGTTCGACGCGGTGCTGTCCGACGTCTTCCAGGTTCAGGGGGAGATCGCCGGGAAGGTCGCCCAGGCGCTCGACGTCGCGCTCGGCGCGAGCGAGCGGGAGCGGCTGGAGGAGCGGCCGACCCGGAACCTGGCCGCGTGGGACGCCTTCCTCCGGGGCGAAGAGGCCTCCAAGCGCATGGCCGAGATCGAGCCGTCGGCCCTGGAGCGCGCCACCGCGGCTTACGAGCGCGCCGCCGCACTGGACTCGGGGTTCGTGCAGGCCTGGGTCCGGGTATCGCAGGTCTACTCCAGTCGTTACGCCAACGGGGTTCCCACTCCCGAGAAAGCTGAGCGGGCGCGCGCGGCGGCCGAGCGAGCCCTGGCCCTGGCGCCGGACGCAGCCGAGCCGAGGCTGGCGCTAGGGACGTACTACGACTTCATCACGGGCGAATACGGCGAGGCCCTGGAGCAGTTCGACTTGGGGCGCCGCGCCGACCCCAATCACGCCGAGCTGACCTCGGCGGCTGCGCTGTCGGAACAGAGCCTGGGGCGGTGGGAGAACGCGGTCGACTACCTGAAGCGAGCCGAGGTCCTCGACCCCCGCTCACCCCAGGTCGGCAGCCGCATGGCCCGAAGCTACCTCTGGCTGCGCCGGCACGACGAGGCGATCGCCGCTGCCGACCGGACCATCGCGCTGGCCCCGACCAGCCTCACCGGTCATCAGACGAAGGCGATGGCGCTGCTCGGCAAGGGCGACCTTCCCGGCGCCCGGGCCGCCATCCGCACGATTCCCCCTGAGGTGGATCCCACCGAGATTGTCGCTCAGTTCGCCAACTTCTGGGACATGGCCTGGGTGCTGGATGAGGAGCAACAGAAGCTCCTCCTCCGGCTGTCCCCATCGGCCTTCGGGGGAGACCGCTTCGCCTGGGCTATCACCAAGGCCCAGACCTACGGCTACCGGGGCGACGTGCGCCGCGCGCGGGCCTTCGCCGACTCCGCGGTCCGCGCCTCGGGCGACGTCCTCGCGAACACCCCGGACGATGCCCAGCGCCGGGTGCTGCTCGGCCTGGCGCAGGCCTACGCCGGCCGGAAGCAGGAGGCGATCCGGGAGGGCGAGCGGGGTGTGTCTCTGCTGCCGATCTCCGAGGACGCGTACACCGGTCCCTACTACCAGCATCAGCTGGTCCGGATCTACATCCTCACCGGCGAGCCCCAGAAGGCGGTGGATCTCCTCGCGCCGCTGCTCGAGATCCCCTACTACCTGTCGCCCGGGTGGCTCCGGGTGGATCCGACCTTCGACCCGCTCCGGAAGCTGCCGCGGTTCCAGGCGCTGCTCACCGCGACACCGTAAGTCCCATCTCAGGTTGATTCCCCCTTGCGCCGCGCCGTCCCCATCCATACACTGAACCATATGGTTCAGTATTCGCATTCGCTCGACAGCGCCTTCGGAGCGCTCTCCGATCCCACCCGCCGCGGCATCCTCGAGCGGCTCGGCCGGGGCAGCGCCTCGATCAGCGACCTCGCCGCCAGCTTCAGGATGACCCTCACCGGCATGAAGAAGCACGTCCGTATCCTGGAGGACGCGAGGCTGGTAAGGACGGCGAAAGCCGGCCGGGTGCGCACCTGTAGCCTGGGCCCCCGCCGGCTCGAGGACGAGCAGGCGTGGATCGCGAAGTACCAGCAGATGCTCGAGGGCCGGTTCGACCGGCTCGACGAATTCCTCCGACGTTCACGCTGACAAGAAGGGACTTACCCATGAGCGCATCATTGAAGGACGCCACTCGCAAGGCGACGGTGACCACACCCAGCGACCGCGAGATCCGGATCGAGCGCGTGTTCGACGCGCCCCGCGATCGCGTCTGGCAGGCGTTCACCGACCCGAAGCTGGTCGCACAGTGGTGGGGGCGCGGCAACAAGCTCGTCATCGAGCGCATGGAAGTGGAGAAGGGCGGGCACTGGCGCTTCGTCGAGCACGGCCCCGACGGGGTGCATGGCTTCGAGGGGCGCTATCGCGAGGTGACGCCCACGACGCGGCTGGTGCAGACCTTCGAGTGGGACGGGATGCCGGCCTACGTGATAATCGAGACCGTGACGCTGGAGGACGCCGGAAAGGGCCGCACCAAGGTGATCAACGTCTCGCTGTTCCACACCACCGAGGAGCGCGACGGCATGCTCAGCTCGGGGATGGAAGGCGGGCTCAACGAGAGCTACGCGGCGCTCGACCGGCTGCTCGCCACGCTGAGCTGAGGTCCCCTCGTCACCTGGAGCGCGGTCCAGGGGGCCATGATCGACATGGTCCCCTTCGCCGGCTCGAGGGGCTCAATTCATCCCCCCTCTTACCCTCTCCCGCCCGCGGCACTATCATTGCCAACCCCTCCCCCAGGGGCTCCCGGCTCGGCCGGCCGGCAGCTACAATCCTGTCCTGATTGCACTTACGACCACGCCTCGGCGCTGCCAGAAATTGCAGAATGCCATGTTTCTAGGCATGGCGCCGAGCCGTCCCCGGAGATCTCGCCATTTCAGCTGACTCCCCGCGCCGGCGCATCCCGGCGCTGACCGTCACCTTCCTCACCGCACTGTACGCGGTGGGCTACCTGGTGTGGGAGCGGAACGACTGGGGTACGCCCCAGATCCGCGACCTGGTGAGCAACGTCGCGTTCATGCCCCTGAACCTCCTGGTGCTGACGCTCACCGGGCTGGCATCGCGGTCGCCCGTGCTCGATCCGGGCGTGCGCCGCGCCCTCCGGTTCCTGGCCATGGGCTCGGCCATGGTCTTCATCGGCAACGGCATCTCGACCTGGTACCTGATGGTGCTCCGGGAGAATCCGCCGATCTCCTGGGCCGACGTGTTCTACCTCTCCGACTCCCTGCTGACCCTGGCCGCCCTGCTGTCGTTCCCGCTGGCGCGGCGCACCCGGCTCGAGCGCTGGAAGTTCGGACTCGACGCCGCCATGGTGCTGGTCGGCGGCGCGGTGGTGATCTGGTACTACTCGATCCGGCGCACCGCCGAGCTGGGCAGCAGCAGCACCATCATCACCCTGCTTGCCTTCGCCTACCCGCTGGTCAGCATGCTGGTGCTGCTCGGCATCACGACGGTGATCCTGCGCCGCCCCACCGACGGGAACCGGGTGGCCTTCCGATGGATCGTCGGCGCGGTGCTGATCAGCGTCGTCGCGGACCTCACCTTCAACCTGGTGTCGTTGGAGACCGGCGGGCGGAGCGCCAGCTTCATCGACGGCGCGTACCTGCTCTGCTACGTGATGCTGATCGCGGGCGCGGAGCTGTACTACCGCCGGCCGGTCCCACGCTCCACGGCGGGCGCTGCGCCGCGGCCGCGGACGCAGCCCATCAGCCCGCTGCCCTACCTGGCGGTGGCGAGCACGTACGCGCTGCTGGTCCAGGCCGTCATCCGGCCCTGGACCGATCCGGTGAGCGGGCTCGCCGTCGGCGCCATGCTGGTGACGATCCTGGTGGTGGCGCGACAACTGCTCGCCGTGCGGGAGAACGTCCGTTTGCTCGCCGAGCAGGCGGTGCGGCAGAACGAGGCCCGGTTCCGCTCGCTGGTGCAGCACTCGTCCGACGTGATCATCGTGACCCGGGCCAACGGCACCATGCGGTTCGTGAGTCCCTCGGCCAACCGGGTCTTCGGCTACGACCCCTCCGAGATGGTAGGCCGGCAGATCGTCAGCCTGCTTCACCCCGACGATCGCGACCGCGCCACGACGCTGTTCGAGAACGCGTCGCGTACTCCCGGCGTGACCGGCCCGGTCGAGTGGCGCTTCCGCCAGCCCGACGGCTCGTGGCTCAGCGCCGAGATCCTGGCCACCAACCTCACCCGGGACCCGACCGTGCGCGGGATCGTGCTCAACACCCGCGACGTGAGCGACCGGAAGCGGCTGGAGGAGCAGCTCACCCACCAGGCGTTCCACGATCCTCTCACCGGTCTCGCCAACCGCGCGCTCTTCCGCGACCGGGTGAGCCACGCGCTGGCGCTGGCGCAGCGGCAGGCCCACCCGATCACGGTGCTCTTCCTCGACCTCGACGACTTCAAGCGGGTGAACGACAGCCTGGGCCATGCGGAGGGCGACCGGCTCCTCATCGCCGCGGCGGAGCGGTTCCTCTCCTGCGCCCGCGCGGCCGACACCGTCGCCCGGCTGGGCGGCGACGAGTTCGCCATCCTGATCGAGCACGCCGCCGAACCCGATGGCCGGGGCGAGCTGCTCGACCGGCTGGGGACCGCGATGGGACATCCGTTCACCCTGAGCGGCAACCAGGTGCAGGTGACCGCGAGCATCGGCGTCGCGACCGCGGCCGTGAGCGACACCGCGGACGACCTGCTCCGCAACGCGGACGTCGCGATGTACGCCGCCAAGCGCCGGGGCAAGGGCCGCTCCGCGACGTACGAGTCGCGGATGTACGCCGACGTCCGCCATCGGCTGGAGATGGAAGCCGCGCTCCGCACCGCGATCGACAACGGCGAGCTCACCCTGCACTACCAGCCGATCGTGCAGCTCGGCAGCGGCGCGATCTACGGGGTCGAGGCGCTGGTCCGCTGGGAGCACCAGACCTACGGGCATCTCCTCCCCCAGCATTTCATCCCGTTGGCCGAGGAGACCGGCCTGATCGTGAAGCTGGGCGGCTGGGTGCTGGACGAGGCCTGCCGCCAGGTCCAGGCATGGCGGCAGGCGTACCCCGAGACCCAGCTCTCGGTGTCGGTCAACATCTCGGGCCGCCAGCTGCAGGGTCCCGGCATCGGCGACGCCCTGCGCGACGCACTGGTGAGCTCGGGGGTGGACCCGTCCGCCGTGGTCCTGGAGATCACCGAGAGCGTGCTGATGCAGCAGACCGACTCGGTGCTGGAGCGGCTCCAGGCGCTCAAGCGGCTCGGCGTCCGGCTCGCGATCGACGATTTCGGGACCGGCTACTCCTCGCTCAGCTATCTCCAGCGCTTCCCGATCGACATCCTCAAGATCGCCAAGCCGTTCGTGGAGGAAGTGGCGTTGGGAGCCGAGCGCGCGGCACTCGCCCGCGCGATCATCGGCCTCAGCGACACGCTCCGCCTCCAGACGGTGGCCGAAGGCATCGAGATGGCCGAGCAGCGCGCGGCGCTGATCGAGCTGGGCTGCCCCCTCGGCCAGGGACACCATTTCTCGCGGGCGGTCACGGCGGAGGCGATCGAGCGGCTGCTCGCCGGACGCCGCTCGCTGGTCCCTCCCCACCTGCACCACGGCGCGGCGCCCAAGGCCGCCGTGGCGCGCGACGCCTCGTAGCCGACCATGGCCTCCACTCGCGGGAAGTCTCTCTACCACCTGCACCTGGCGGCGTTCGGCGTCGTCGCGCTGCTCACCGTGGTCGTGGGATGGCTGCTCCACTCCGCCGGAACCGCGGAGCTGGTGCGGGGAGTGCTGCTCTTCGCCGCGGTGGCGATCGTGCTGGAGCAGATCGTCGTCTGGGTGCTGGTGAGGCAGGTCCTCGCGCCCACCGGGGTGGCGGCCGGCGTCGCCGTGCGGATCGCCGACGGCGACCTCAGCATCCCCTCCTGGAGCACCAGGCCCGAGCACGCGCCCCGGGACCCGCTCACCCGCACGATCTTCGCGATGCTGGCCAAGCTGCGCGACCTGGTCGGCGCGATCCATCAGCACGCCCACGACGCGGCGGCCATGGCGGAGCAGATCGCCGCCTCCACCCAGCAGATGACCGCCTCCACCCAGGAGGTCGCGGGAACCACGGGCGACCTCACCGAGCGCGCGAGCCAGCAGGCGCTCGTGGTGCGGCGCGCGGCGGAGGATGCCGGCAAGATCCTCACGATCACCCAGGGCCTCGCGACGGGTGCCGGTCAGGCCGCCGAGCGGAACGCGGCCCTCGCCAGGCTGGCCCGGGGGCACCGCGAGCGGCTCGATTTCAGCACCACCGAGCTCGGCCGCCTGGCCGAGGAGGTCGAGGCCGCGGCCAAGGAAGCGGAGGCGCTCGCCACGGCGTCGGCCGAGATCGAGAAGTTCATCACCCAGACCAAGGCGATCGCCAAGCAGACGCACATGCTCGCGCTCAACGCGTCGATCGAGGCCGCTCGCGCGGGCGAAGAAGGCAAGGGATTCAGCGTGGTCGCGGAGGAGGTCCGGAAACTGGCCGCACAGGCCGCGCAGGCCGCCAGCTCCACCAGCGAGACGGTGCAGGCGGTGCTCACCCGGGTCACCACCGCCCGCGAGCGGCTGCTCCGGCTGGGGAAGAGCGGCCTGGCCGCGCGCGACGCGGCCCACGCCGCCGCGGAGGGCCTGGTGAACGTGGCCGCCGACGCCGAGGCGAACGACGAGTGGACCCGCGGCATCTCGACCTCGGCGGGCGAGGTGCAGGGATTGATCGAGGGGATCGCCGGCCGGATGCGCGAGGTCTCCGCCGGCACCGAGGACTATGCCGCGGCCGCGCAGGAGATCGCCGCGGCCGCCCAGCAGCTCAATGCGTCCACGGAAGAGATCTCCTCGTCCGCCGGCCACCTGGCGGAGGCGGCGTCCAGACTGACGGGCGCGGTGGGCGGGTTCCGACTCAACTAGACCAACAGAAAGTGAACAGTAAAAGGTGAACGGGAACGTCGCTCCGTTCACCTTTCACTTTTCACTTTTCCGCTTTCTTCCACCATGCTTTCCCTCCTTCT
This sequence comes from uncultured Gemmatimonadales bacterium, assembly GCA_963844445.1. Classification (GTDB taxonomy): domain Bacteria; phylum Gemmatimonadota; class Gemmatimonadetes; order Gemmatimonadales; family GWC2-71-9; genus CAVVWJ01. The sequence goes on along the minus strand of CAWJOB010000001.1, from coordinate 900,103 downwards.
GAACGCGGATGTCTACGACCCGTCGCCCCGCGGGCGGTCGCACCTGCTCGTCGCCGGCGAGCGGATCGTCTGGCTGGGCGCCGAGCGGCCCGCGCTCCCGCGAGGGCTGGCGCACGAGTGGGACCTGGAGGGACGGCGGGTCATCCCGGGGCTGATTGACGGGCACGTCCATCTCACCGGCGGCGGAGGAGAGGCGGGCCCCAATACGCGGGTACCGCCGGTGGCACTGAGCCGGCTCACGCGGGGCGGTGTCACCACGGCCGTCGGCGTGTTGGGGACGGACGACACGATCCGCACGCCGGCGGAGCTGGTCACCGTGGCCCGCGGGCTCAACATCGAGGGCCTCAGCGCCTACTGCCTCACCGGCGGCTATCACGTTCCCCCGGCGACGGTCACCGGCAGCGTGCGGGGAGACCTGGTACTCATCGACCTGGTGCTAGGCGTGGGCGAGCTGGCGATCAGCGACCATCGCTCGAGCCAGCCCACGCTGGACGAGTTGCTGCGCGTGGCCGGCGATGCGCACGTCGGCGGCCTCATGAGCGGGAAAGCGGGCATCCTGCACCTGCACGTGGGCGACGGCTCCCGAGGCCTGGGGCCGATTCGCGACGCGCTCGACCGGACCGAGATCCCCGCCGCAGTCTTCAATCCGACCCACGTGAACCGGCGCCGCGCGCTCTTCGACGAGGCGGTCGGTCTCGCCCAACGCGGGTGCACCATCGATTTCACCGCGTTCCCGGTGAAGGAGGGCGAGGACGCCTGGAGCGCCGCCGACGCGCTGGTGCGCTACCTCGACGCCGGTCTCCCGGCGGATCGGGTCACGGTGAGCTCCGACGGCGGCGGATGCTTCCCGGTCTTCGACGGCGAGGGCCGGGTGGTGGACATGGACGTGGGAGAGCCCGCGGCGGTGGGCGGCACACTTCGCGAGCTGCTCGCCGCCGGCCAGCCGCTGGAGCGGGTGCTGCCCGCTTTCACCTCCAACCCAGCCCACCTGCTCATGCTCACTCGGAAGGGGCGTCTCGCCCCCGGCGCCGACGCCGACCTCGTGGTTCTGGACGAGGCCGGAACCGTGGCCGACGTGATGGCCCGGGGGCGCTGGCACCTGCAGGCTGGGCGGGTTGCGATCCGCGGCACCTTCGAGTGATCCGGTTGTCCCCCCAAGCGAATTGACGGGTCTTCCCCGCGGCCCGAGGCGGGGCTGAGCGCCGCAGGGCGGCCGGTAAGCGGGCCTGTCGTGCCGGTATTTGCAGCGCGCCCATGCTTGGCATGAGGGTTGCCCTGCCACCCGCCTTGGTGGACCGAAATCCGAGCCACCAACCGATCAAGGCAAACCCGTCGCGAGGCGGGGACGCAAAGCCAGGAGTCTCGCTCAGCGCGAGACCGTCCGGTTGCCGGAGCCAGCGGGATCCCATCCCTTGTCAGCGCGCGCCCAGGCCGCGGTGATGTGGGTGGACCTGATCCGGAGACGGGCGGGACCACCCACAGTCGTGGAGACACCCATGCGGCGCATTCTGATTCTCTCGTTGGCGCTCCCTTTCCTGCTCGGATCGAAGGCCGCGGCGCAGGCCTGCGCCGGCATGCCGTCGTTCTCGAGCGGCCCGATGCAGATCTCGGCCGGCGGCTCGTTCGCCGACGGGACCAGCAGCTTCGGCGGCACCTTCGGCTACGGCAGGCCGGTCGGGCTGTACGGCAAGGCCAGCGTCGGCACCACGTCGTACGACGGCCTCGATGGGTCGTCGTTCGACTTCGGCGTCGGCGGCGGCTACCAGATTCCGCTCCACACCTCGCGCCGGGCCGAGCTCTGCCCGATCGCCAGCCTGAGCTTCGGGTCGGGGCCGAATGACGTGATCGGCAGCGGCGTGGACATGTCGAGCCGGAACATTGCGTTCGGGGCCGCGGTCGGCGCCCTGGTCGGGCACAGCACCCAGATGCAGATCCTGCCCAACGCGAGCTTCCAGTTCGCCAACACCAGGCTCGAGATCGACGATGGGACGACCTCGGCGGCCGGCTCCGAGAGCTACGGCCTGCTCACCCTGGGCACCGGGTTCGTGTTCAACTCGCGGTTCAGCCTGAATCCGAGCATCAGCATCCCGATGGGCCTGGAAGGGTCGGATGCGGCGTTCGGGTTGGCCGGCGCGATCAACTTCGGGCGGTAAGCGCCCGGCGGGATCCCGTAGCTAGAAAGCGGGAACGGTGAACGGTGAACGGTGAAAGGGGTGTGTTCCCTTTCACCGTTCACTTTTCACCGTTCCCGCTTTCTCGTTGCGCCCCTCGCTTCGCTCCCATCGGCCCGGTATTTTCCGCGGCGCTCAACTTCCAGCGAGGGAGCGGGTGGCGGAAACCAGAGGATACATCGTGCCGGTGGGCGGCGCCGAGGAGAAGCTCGGCGACGTCGCGATCCTGCGCCGGTTCGCCGCGCTCTGCGGCGGGGAAAAGGGCCGGATCGCCATCATTCCGACCGCCTCCGAGCTGGCCGAGACCGGGGGGCGCTACGAGGAGCTGTTCCACTCGCTGGGCATCGGAGTGGCCCGCTCGCTGCCGATCGCGAGCCGCGCCGACTGCGAGCGGCGCGAGTGGCTGGACGTGCTGGACGAGGTCGAGGGCGCCTTCCTTACCGGAGGTAACCAGCTCCGGCTCAGCACCATGATCGGCGGCACCCAGGTCGCCAAGGCCCTCCGGCGGCGGAACCGGGAGGGCATGCACGTCGCCGGCACCTCGGCGGGGGCGGCATTCCTCTGCGAGCACATGATCGCCTTCGGCCGCGAGGGCGCGTCTCCCCGGGCCAGGATCGTGACCCTGGCCGCGGGGCTGGGCCTTACCAACCGCGTGATCATCGACCAACATTTCCGGCAGCGGGACCGGCTGGGCCGGCTGCTGACCGCCCTCGCCTACAACCCCTTCGCCATCGGAATCGGGCTGGACGAGAACACGGCCGGGTTCATCGGGCCGGACGAGACTCTGGAGGTGGTGGGGGGCGGAGCGCTCACCATCGTGGATCCCTCGGAGCTGGAGTTCTCCTCCATGGCGAAGGTGCGCAAGAACGATCCAGTCTGCCTGATCGGCCTCCGGCTGCACATTCTGAACGACGGGTCCACCTTCCACCTGCACACCCGGAAGGCGACGGCCCCGCCGGGGATCGCGAAGCGGGTGTAGGGGGGCGGAACGGCGGAACGGCGGAACGGCGGAACGGCGGAACGGCGGAACGGCGGAACGGCGGAACGGCGGAACGGCGGGCCGAAGATATTACTTCATCCCGAGCGAAGCGAGGGACCTGCTCGGCAGTCATCGTGCGTTCGCGAAGTAGGTCCCTCGCTTCGCTCGGGATGAGGCGCCGGGCCGTCGCGTGATCCTTCCGCCGGCCCGACGGCCCGCCGTTCCGCCCATATTGGAGCAGCACAACCATGCGCATTCTCGACAAGGCCGTCTATGTCGGACCGAGCCTCTACGCCCACTTCCCGGTCATCCGGCTCGACGTGGATCTGGGCGAGCTGGAGAACTGGCCCTCGGTCAAGCTGGGGCGCCGGTTCACCGACGGGCTGGTGGCGGCGCTGCCGGGACTGAAGGAGCACACCTGCTCCTACGGCAAGCCGGGCGGATTCATCCGCCGGCTGACGGAGGACGAGGGCACCTGGATGGGCCACATCCTGGAGCACGTCGCCATCGAGCTCCAGAACGTGGCGGGCGAGCCGGTCACCTTCGGGAAGACCCGGTCGCACGGCGCGACGGGCCAGTACCACGTCATCTATCAGTACGAGCAGGAGGACGTCGGCATCGAGGCGGGGCGGCTCGGGCTCATGCTGCTCCATTCGCTGCTCCCGGCCGAGCTGAGGCCCGACGGCGCGGTGCCGCCGGACTTCGACTTCGCCGCGGAGCGGGACGAGTTCATCCGCTACGCCCAGCGCCGCCATCTCGGCCCCAGCACCATGTCGCTGGTGCGCGCCGCGGAGGAGCGGAAGATCCCCTGGATCCGGATCAACGAGCAGAGCCTGATCCAGTTCGGGCACGGCCGCTATCAGCAGCGGATCCAGGCCACCGTCACCAGCCGGACCTCCCACATCGCCGTCGAGCTGGCCTCCGACAAGGAAGAGACCAACCGCATCCTCGGCAACCTGGGCCTTCCGGTGCCCCGCCAGCGGCTGGTCCAGGGCGCGGAGGACGCGGTGGAGGCCGCGGAGCAGATCGGCTACCCCGTGGTGGTAAAGCCGTTCAACGCCAACCACGGGCGCGGGATCAGCATTCACGTCACCACCGCCGAGGACGGTGCGGACGGCGTTCGAGGTGGCCCGGGAGCACAGCCGCAGCGTCATCGTCGAGAGCTTCATCACCGGCGACGACCACCGGATGCTGGTGATCGACGGGCGGCTGATCGCGGTCTCCAAGCGCGTTCCCGGCCACGTGGTGGGCGACGGTGTACACACCATCGAGCAGCTGGTGGAGGAAGTGAACCAGGACCCGCGGCGCGGCATCGGCCACGAGAAGGTGCTCACCCGGCTCACCTTCGATCACCAGGCCCAGACGATGCTCGAGCGGAAGGGCTACACCCGGTCGAGCGTGCCGGCCCCGGGCGAGCAGGTCTTCCTCCGCTCCACCGGCAACCTCTCCACCGGCGGCACCGCCACCGACCTCACCGACGTGGTCCACCCCGACAACGTGGAGATGGCGACCCGCGCGGTGAAGGCGATCGGGCTCGACGTCGGCGGGGTGGACTTCCTCTCCACCGACATCACCGAGTCCTACAAGGAAGTGGGCGGCGCGATCTGCGAGATCAACGCGGCGCCCGGGTTCCGGATGCACATGGCGCCCAGCGAGGGTCGCGCCCGCGACGTGGCCGGACCGGTGATGGACATGCTCTTCCCGCCGGGCACGCCGAGCCGGATCCCGATCGCCGCCGTCACCGGCACCAACGGCAAGACCACCACGGCCCGGATGCTGGCCCACATCCACAAGCTGGCCGGGCAGCACGTGGGGCTGACCACCACCGACGGGGTGTACATCGACGGCCAGCGGACGGTCGCAGGAGACATGACCGGGCCGGTGGCCACCCGCATGGTGCTGAGCGATCCCTCGGTGGACGTCGCGGTGCTGGAGGTGGCGCGCGGCGGGCTGCTCCGCGCCGGCATGGGCGTGCGCCACTGCGACGTGGGCGCGGTGCTCAACGTGAAGTCGGACCACCTCGGGCTTCGCGGCATCGGCACGCTGGACCAGCTGGCGCAGGTGAAGCGCATCGTGGTCGAGGTGGCCCGCGACACCGCGGTGCTCAACGCCGACGACCCGCTCTGCCTCAAGATGGCCGACTACACCCAGGCCAAGCACCTGTGCTACGTCACGATGGACCCCACCCACGAGCTGGTGGGCGAGCACATCAAGGCGGGCGGGCGGGGCGTGGTGCTGGAGTCGGGGATCAAGGGCCAGATGATCACCATCTACGACCACGGCGCCCACATCCCGCTGCTCTGGACCCACCTGATCCCGGCGACGCTGGAGGGCCGGGCGATGCACAACGTGCAGAACGCGATGTTCGCCGCCGCGATGGCGTTCAGCATGGGGCTCAAGCTGGAGGACATCCGCCACGGCCTCCGGACCTTCGACACCACGTTCTTCCAGGCGCCGGGCCGGATGAACATCTACGACGAGCACCCGTTCAAGGTGATCCTCGACTACGGCCACAATCCGGCCGCGGTGGAGGTGATGTGCGATCTGGTGGAGCGGCTGGAGGTCACCGGCCGGCGGATCTGCGTGCTCGCCGCGCCGGGCGACCGCCGCGACGAGGACATCAAGGACATCGGCCGCATCGCCGCCGGCCGGTTCGAGCGCTACATCTGCCGGCGCGACGACCAGCTGCGCGGCCGGAAGCCGGAGGAGGTGCCGAATCTGCTGCGCGACGCGCTGCTGGAGCACGGCGCCCTGGCCGAGCAGATCCTCGTCATCCCCGACGAGCAGGCGGCGGTGGACGCCGCGCTCCGCGAGGCCGAGGCGGGCGACCTGGTGCTCATCTTCGGCGACGCGATCACCCGGAGCTGGAAGCAGGTGATCCAGTTCCGGCCCGACGCGGCGCGGCCGGCCGGCCGACCGGCCCCGGGTGTCGCGACCCGAGCCGGCGTTCGCGCTGGCGCCGGAGCCGCTGGCTCTGGAGGACCGGCGCCGGGAGTTCGTGCGCGACGTGCGAGGCGTCCGGCTGCCGAGGGCGGTGGAGGCGGACGACTGATTGACGGCCCTTCGGCGTTCGAACGGCGTTCACGCCGAAGATGCGTCCGTGGAGCGAGGCGTACTCGCGGGTGGGGGCGAAGCGACCTGTCCAACGTATGATCCCATAACACATTAGCTCCGGTGATTCCTGGGTGACAACGCGGTGAGCGCGGCGCGTATCGTAGCTCCCGTCAACTGCGGCGGCACTCGGTCGCCGACAGGTCGCCACCCGATCTCCGGAGATTCCCATGCTCGGCTCCACGCTTCGCCGCTCGTCCGGCCGGACCGCCATCACCTGCCTCGCCGCAGCCGCCACACTCACCCTCCTCGCCTGCGGCGCCGGAGGGGGTGGGGATGACATCTCGGGTCCAGCCGACCCTCCGAGCGACAACATCTACGGCACCTGGTATCTCGTATCGGTCAGCGGGGAGCCGCTTCCGGCGCGCGTCAATCAGTACCGCGACAGCCAGTTGGACCTGACCGTCAAGAATGAGCTCGTCCGCGGCTTCGTGACGCTCAAGCAGGACCAGACGTTCGAATTCGCCTTCGTCAGCCGGGCCACCGTGGGCTCGCTTGTGGGCGACGACATCCTGATCCCAGCGGAAGGCGTTCTGCAGGGCGGAGCGTGGGTTCGGGACGGCAACGTGCTGCGTCGGGTGAGGGGGCCGGGTCAACCTGCCGACTCGCTAGTGTTGACCGGAAGTGGTCAGCTGCAGTGGGTGGTGTCATTCCCCCAGGGCGCACCAGGAAATACTGTGGATGTGGGTCAGACGTTGACCTACATTCACGACGCTCCACCCGGGTGAGCGTTGGGTGGGAAGGTCGGACGCTCCCCGGCGGCCTGGCGCCTCGAGGTCAAAGGCGGAGCGTCCGACTGAATCCCTACGTGGGGTGCCACGCAGCAGGCCCAGGGCACCACTCCTCCATCGTTCCCGCCAGCTCCTCCAGCCCCCCTCTCTCGGTCCTGCCCGACCGCTTGAGCACCTCGAACGAGTGGTCCGCGCCCTCCGACCACCTGCAGTGTCGTTTTCAGCCCGAGCAGCCGGGGGACGCCGGTGATGCGATCGACTCCGCAAGCGCGTCGCGCGTCCGCAGGCTGCGCTGGGGGTGCGGCTGGGCCAGGAAGTGAGCGAGGAGTGAACGCAATCTCATCTTCGGCGACGCGATCACCCGGAGCTGGAAGCAGGTGATCCAATTCCGGCCCGACGCGGCGGGCCGGCCGGCCGACCGGCCCCGGGTGTCGCGACCCGAGCCGGCGTTCGCGCTGGCGCCGGAGCCGCTGGCTCTGGAGGACCGGCGCCGGGAGTTCGTGCGCGACGTGCGGGGCGTCCGGCTGCCGAGGGCGGTGGAGGCGGACGACTAGGGGATGTAGGCCTGGTTGGTCGCGAGGGGGAGGTTCCGGTGACCACCCAAGGCGTACATCAGACCGTTGGCGGAAGCGACCGACACCCAGCCACGCGGGGCGGGCATGGAGGCTCGCTTGACCCAGGAGTCGGTGGCCGGGCTGTAGGCATACACGATGGAGCGGGCTCCCAGGTACGGCTCATAGTAACCGCCCACCGCGTAGAGCTTGCCGTTCATCACCCGCCCGCCCGCCCCGATCTGGTCCTCGGGCATGGCAGCCTTCGCCGACCAGCTATTGGTCGCCGGGTCGTACACGCTCACCAGATGCGAAGGCTGATTGTTGCTGCCCATAGTGCCCGCAACGTAGAGCTTGCCGTTGATCACGCCGGCCACCGGATGGTAGTGCCCCACCGGCCCCGCCGCGCGCGCGGTCCAGGCGTTGGTCGCCGGATCGTAGCGGTGAAGGAGCGTGTTATTCCCGGTCGGCGTCACCACGTAGAGCTTGCCGTTGATGGCCACGGCGGCGCCGCCGTAGCTGTTGACGGGCATGGAGGCCTTCTGCACCCACGTATTGGTACCCGGTCTATAGAGGAAGAGGGTGTTGGTCGGAGCGAAATCCGCACCTATCCCGCCCGGCACGTAGATCTTGCCGTTGATCGTGACCGCCCCGCTCACCCAGGCACGCGGGGCCGGCAACGACGCCTTGGCCTTCCAGGAGAACAGGGTGAGGTTGGGATTGTACGACTCGACGGTCGCGAGGGACACGTCCAGGTTGCGGCCACCGATGGTGTAGATGACGCCGTTGACCGTGGCGGCCACGGAGCCGAAGCGCGCCGTCGGCATGCTCTGCTTGGTCGTCCAACTGTTCAGGACCAAGCCGGCGGGGACGTCGGCGACGGGTGTGGCCGGCTGCAGCGCGGCCGGCTGTTGGGCGGCCGGCAGAGTCGCGTCGGGCTGCATGGGCGAAGAATCGTCCGTGCAGGCCGTCAGTCCGGTGAAGATCGCGAGCGCCCCCAGCACCCCAGCCGGGCGTGCGAGGAGGTGGAAAGCCCGCGAGTGCAGGCCGGAGCGATCGGTCGATTGGTGCAGCATGGATCGGGTTCCCCCAGTGAGAGAGTGGCGGTGCCGTAAGGTCATGAGACACGGTACCCGGGCCGCCTCATCACTCTCTCACCTGGTTCTCACCCCAACATGTCGCTGCCGAAGCGCCCCGATGTCAGTCGCGAGTGGCGGTGAACATGGCCGTTGCCTGCATCGGCCGGCTTTCGTCCGAAGGATTCGAGGCGAGAAACCCCTTCGCATCGACCTGAAACCGACCCTCGATGACGTTGTCGGTGGCCGAGGTGACGATCAGGTAACCCGACTGACCCCGGAACACGCCGGTGGGCTTGCTGGCGGTGCCGGTCATGACCAGCGCCCGTAGCTCGTCCGAGCCGTCGTCCCGACCGAAAATGGTGTAGGTGCCCGGTACCAGGCGGGCTCCGTTCATTCGGGTGAACAGCACCGATCCATTCGCAGTGTCCCCACCCAGCGAGAGCGTGAACACCGCCGGCGCCCCGTCGCCCCCACCGACCCGCCCGAACGTCGCCGTGCCACGGGGGCTCGCGTGGAGGTCGCCGTGCATCTCGGCCAGGAAGAAGGAAGCCTCGGAGGGCGCCGGCCGGATCGCCGGGCCCTTCTCGGTGGTGAATGCGGCCAACGCCAGCATGATGAAGGAGCTCAGGCCCACGGTCGTCGTCGTGCTCATGGTGTGACTCCTTCTCGAAGCGCCCATGCCGATGTGAAGTTGACCAGACCAATTTTACGGGAGGGAGTCACCCTGAAATCACCCCGGACTCAACTGGCGCAACTGCGTGAGGCCAAAGAGGATCTAGCCGGCCTCCCTACTGATGGGCGCCTTGCTCCCGGACGGTCGCGCGCCGCAGCACGGTGGAAAGCAGGAGGTACGCCTCGGTCCAGGCGCTCCGGACCTCGGCGGTGAACCCGGACCCGAGCCCCCGCTCGAGGGTCCAGAGGAGGGCGATGCCGACCGAGTCGTACTGGCTGTCGCGCACACCGTAGTGCACGTGGCGGCGGCCGAGGTCGGCGACTTCGCTGACGAACGCCTCCGGCTGGTCCAGCGTTCGCACGATCGCCGCGAACATCTGCATGACCTTCTTCCCCTGCGCCTCCATGTCCGTCCGGGCGAACAGCCGCCGGGCCTCGGGGTCGAGCTCGAAGAGCTTCTCGTAAAAGAACTCCGCCGAACGCACCGCGACCGGCTCGAATCGGGCCCAGCTCTCACGCACGAGTCGCTCGGCTTCGGGTGTCATGCGGCCTCCTGGCGTCTTGCCGTCAAGGTGGGCGACTCCTACTCTACTATTTCGATCCCAAGATCGCTCGCCGCGATCACTCCGAAATCACCGAGCGCAACCTGTTACGTCTCAACACCTTCGGCAGGTTGTTCGTGGAGCGCGACGGCCAGCGCCTGACCGGCGCGGCATCGCAGCCCCGGCGTCTCGCGCTGCTGGCCCTGGTGGCCGGATCGGGCGAGCAGGGCATGACCCGCGACCGGCTGCTCGGCATGCTGTGGTCGGAGACCGACGAGGAGCGGGCGCGGAAGGGGCTCAACCAGGCGCTCTACGCCCTGCGGCAGGAGATGGGCGGCGACGAGGTCTTCCTCGGCAGCCGAGACCTGCGGCTCAATTCCGAGCTGGTCATCAGCGACGTCGCGGTATTCAGCGGCGCGATCAAGTCAGGACAGCTCGAGCGCGCGGCCGCGGAGTACATCGGGCCCTTCCTGGATGGGTTCCACCTCTCGGAGGCGCCGGAGTTCGAGCGCTGGCTGGAGGAGGAGCGGGCCGGCCTGGCGCGAGACTACGCGACCGCCCTAGAGCGGCTGGCCCGACGGGCCGCCGAGCGCGGCGACCGGCCGGGAGCGGTCGAGTGGTGGCGCAAACTGGCGGCCCAGGATCCGCTCAATGCCCGGGTGGCGATCGGGCTGATGGAAGCGCTCGTCGCCACCGGCGATCGGACCGCGGCACTGCAGCATGCCCGGGTGCACGAGGCGCTCCTGCATCAGGAGCTGGAGGCGGCGCCCGATCGCGAGGTCCTGGCGCTCGCCGAGGCGATCAGGCGCCAGCCCGCCGCCCCAGAGCCCGCCGCCGCAAAGCCCGCCGCCGTGGTCGCTCGGATCCCGGATCCTGCGCCGCCGCCCTCCGAGCACCCGGCAGTGCCGGGCCCACCGCGCCGAGTGGGCCGCCCGGTGGCCGCCGCTGCGCTCATAGCCGCCGGGCTCGGGGCCGGCGCTCTAATACTGCGAACGCCGGATCCTTCCGAGGTCCGTCTCGGCCGCATCAGCCGCGTGAGCGCGCAGCCCGGGCTCGAGATCCATCCCGCGCTCTCGCCCGACGGCCGCCTCCTCGCCTACGCGGCGGGACCGGGCGGGCGGCTGAGGATCTACGTTCGACAGCTCGCCGGCGGCCGCACCATCGCCGTCACCGACGGTCTCGCCGGTGACGAGCACTGGCCCCGCTGGTCCTCCGACGGCACCCGGCTCAGCTTCGAGACAGGCCGGGGCATCCATGTGGTTCCGGCCCTGGGCGGAGCGGCGAGGCTGCTGGTCGACGCCTCGGCTGGTCTGAGCGACGAGGGTCCCGCCTACCTGACTTGGTCGCCGGACGGTCGGAAGATTGCCTATGCCGTCGGCCACGGGATCGAAGTGCGCGCAGTGGAGGGCGGGCCCGCGACGCGGATTGCCAGGGTCGACTATCCCCACTCGCTGGCGTGGTCCCCCGACGGCTCGCGGCTCGCGTTCGTCCTCGGCAACGCCGCTTTCGTCTACGCACCGTTCGCCATCGGCAACATCGCACCCAGCTCGATCTGGATGGTGGCGGCCTCCGGTGGCCCACCGGTGCGAGTCACCGACGCAACCGCGCTCAACACGAGCCCCGTCTGGATGCCCGACGGTCGCACTTTGCTCTTCGTCTCCGACCGCGACGGCAGCCGGGACCTCTACCGCGTCGCGCTGGGCCGCGACGGCCGGCCGGCCGGGGCCGAGCGGCTCACGACCGGGCTGGCACTGCATACCATCGATCTTTCGCGTGACGGCCGAGTGCTGGTCTACACCGACTTCACCGACTTCGCGAACATCTGGTCGCTGCCGATTCCGGCCGAGGGACAAGCATCGCCAGCAGCGGCGCAGCCGGTCACGTCAGGCCATCAGCGGATCGAGGGCATGGCGCTCTCGCGTGACGGACGATGGCTCGCGTTCGACTCCGATCGCGGCGGCCGGCAAGCGATCTACCGGCTGCCGCTCTCCGGCGGCGAACCGGAGCCGATATCGGCCGACTCGGGCGACGCCTTCATGCCCTCATGGTCGCCCGACGGGCAGGAGATCGCCTACTACACCTTCCGCGAGGGGCGGCGGCGGCTCTTCGTGATGCCAGTCGATGGCGGCCCGCCGAGCGCTGTCGCCCCCGACTCCGCCAATCAGCGTTTTCCCGATTGGGCTCCGGATGGTCGCCATCTCGTGTTCCACTCCGACCGGACCGGAAGATTCGAGCTCTACGTGGTCGGGCGGCTGGAGAAGGGCCGCTGGGGCGCGCCTCGTCAGCTCACCACGGTCGGCGGTCAGGAGGCGCGCTGGTCTCCCGACGGGCGTGCGATCGTCTACGTCCGAAGTACCGGACTCTGGCTGATCGCGCCCGGGGGCGGCGCACCTCGGCTCCTGATCGACACCGGCGACCCGGTGGCACCGCTGACGCCGCTGCTCGCCCAGTGGGCCCCCGACGGACGCACGATCTACTACAAGGCGCTTGATGCGGAAGGCCGGACCAGCTTCTGGTCGATCGCGGCTGAAGGCGGGAGTCCGAAGCTCCTGGTGCGCTTCGATGACCCCCTGCGGCCGTCGCCCCGGGCGGAGTTCGCCACTGACGGACGCCGGCTGTACTTCACCGTGTCGGAGCGGGAGAGCGATGTCTGGCAGACGAAACTGGGCCAGCAGTAGACGGTGATCCGGATGGCAAAACGGCCCCGGCGCATCGAGTCGCGGGGCCGTTTGCCTTCTGAGCCTGCTTCTAATGCGACCACGCCGGATCCGTCTCGTCCGTGGCCGTATGCGTGATCCTGGTGAGGCTGCCGCCCGTGGCAGCGTTCATGGTCCAGATCTGAGCTTTCCCTGACCGTCGGCTCATGAACGCGATCTTGGAACCGTCCGGTGACCAGGTCGGCTCTGCGTCCCACGCCGCGTGGCTGGTCAGGCGCTTGGTTGCGTTGGTGGCGATGGTATACACGTAGATATCCATGTTAGCGCCGACCAACTTCGCGAAGGCGATTTTCTTTCCATCCGGCGAGACCCTCGGGCTGGTAACCGTTGTCGGCGACACAATCATACCGTAGTGCAGCCCGTTGAGGATCTGGTCCACTGTGTTACCGCTGCTTCCGACATAAATGATCTTCTGGCCCGTCGGATCGTACGACGGCTGAGTGCCTTGCACCAGTTGGCCGCCGACCATGACGAAGGCCAGCTCGCCGGTGGCCACCTTCAGAGTGGCCAGGTAATACGGGCCTCCCAGCGAGACGCTCACCACGAGGTGCGAACCGTCGGGAGACCAGGAGGGGAAGCGAATGCCGAACCAGGATGGCAAGGGCCGCGCCCAGCGCTTATTGGTGCCATCCGCGTTCATGAGGTAGATGTCGTAGTGCTCGACGTTCGAGGCGTCCAGCCGCGGGCGTACCATCGCGATGCGCTTATTGTCGTAGGACCACGCTGGCTCCCATTCGTACTTCGCAAAGCTGGTGAGGCGGACGACGCTGGATCCCAAGGGATCCATCTTGAAGACGTCGTTAGTGCCCTTGCGGGCCGAGCTGAACAGAATCCGTTGCGCCGAAGTTGCCAGGGCAAGGTCGGGCGCCGCCGGCTGCTCGGCGGTATTCAATGCCTCTTCGGCAGCAAGGGGCGGCGTGTCCGCGGGCTCGAGCGGGTTGTCGGAGCCGTCGCATGCGCTCAGGGCGAGGAGGGCCGCGAGCGCGAGCGACATCGGAGGCACGGAGCGGCGCCGAGGCCGCATCACGTGCGGGGAACTGGGGCAGGACATTGTTGTCTCCTGGGACCGACTGGTCCCGATGCGAGTGAGCTGGGTGCTGCATCAGTGACGCACCGAGTCTATGGCCGGCGATCACGTCGGAATCACCGTGCAATCACCCAGGGACAACCCTATGAAACAGCCCCCGGCATGATCCGCCGGGGGCCCTTGCGTTCCTGAGCCGGTGCCTAGTGCGACCAGGCCGGATCCTTCTCGTCCGTGGTCGTGTGCGTAATCCGGGTGAGGTTTCCACCCGTGGCTGCGTTCATGGTCCAAATCTGTCTTTTCCCGGACCGTGTGCTCGTGAACGCGATCTTGGAGCCGTCCGGAGACCAGGTCGGCTGAAGGTCTTGACCCGCATGGGTGGTAAGGCGCTTGGGGGTGCCGGCGAGCAGGGCCGTCACGTAGACATCCACGTTGCCGGCGACCGCCTTCTCGAAGGCGATTTTCTGTCCATCCGGTGAAAGGCGCGGACCGCTCATGATGGTGGCCGACGAAACACACAAGTAGGCAGTGTTTCCGTCGGGGTTCACCATGGATATAGTCTTCCCGGTGGCGCCCACATAGAGGATGTACTTGCCCGTCGGATCATAGGATGGGTAGGTGCCCTGCACGACTTGGCCGCCCAGCATGACAAAGGCCATCTCGCCGGTCGCCACCTTCAGAACGGCCAGGTAGGGAAGGCCTTGGAACACGACGGTGACCGCGAGGCGCGAGCCGTCCGGCGACCAGGATGGATAGCGAACGTCGAACAGGGATGGAGAGGGCCGTGCCCAGCGCTTGTTGGTGCCGTCCGCGTTCATCAGGTAGATGTCCGAGCGTCTGATGTTCGAGGCGTCCAGCCGCGGGCGAACCATCGCGATCCGCTTGTTGTCGTAAGACCAGGCCGGCTCCGCCTCGTAATCGGCAAGGCTGGTGAGGCGGACGACGTCATACCCCTGGGGATTCATCCTGAAGAGGTCCCACCCTCCCTTCCGGAAGGAGCTGAACACAATCCGCTGCACCGTAGTCGCCAGGGCAAGATCCGGCGTCCCCGGCTGGCCGGTGGAAACGAATGACTCCTCGGCGGGAGCAGGGGGCTGGTCGGTGGGGGCAAGCGGGCTATCGCCGCCGTTGCAGGCGCCAAGGGCCAGGAGGGTCGCGAGCGTGAGCAGCAGGAAAGGCACGGAGCGGCGCAGGCGCGGCATCACGTGCGGAAAACTGGGGGATGACATTGTGGACTCCTGGGACCGCCGGTCCCGGTGCAAGTCAGTTGGGTGCGCTGTCAGTGACGCACAGAGTTTATGGCCGACGGTCTCCCCCGAATCACCGGAGAATCACCGGGGAGAACCCGCGATGGATCCATGACTTGCGACTAATGCGACCACGCCGGATATCCCTCGGTCGTGGCGGTGTGCGTGATCCGCAGAAGACTCCCGCCCGCAGCGTTCATGGTCCAGATCTGGAGCTGCCCCGAACGCATGCTGGTGAACGCGATCCTGGAGCCGTCCGGCGACCAGCTGGGCTGCAGGTCCAGACCCGCGGACTGGGTCAGCCGAGTGGTCTTCCCGTCGACGAAGCTCTTCACGAAGATCTCCGTATTGTTGATGGCGAATCTGTCGGGGACCCGTTTGTAGAACGCGAGCTTCTTCCCATCCGGTGAGAAGGTCGGATCGCCGACAGGGTTGGTCGACGAGACGAGCACCTTGTGAACGGTTCCCCCGGCGTTGATCTGCTCCACCGAGGCGCCGCGACTTCCGACGTAGACGATCTTCTTGCCGGTCGGATCGTAGGATGGCTTCCGCCCGGGCCATCCGCCCCCGATCGCGTTGAAAATGCCGAGCTGGCCGGTGGCCAGATCCATCCAGCCCACGAACCAGGTACCGTTGGCTGCCAGGGTCAGCACGAGGCGCGACCCATCGGGTGACCATGACGGGTCGCCGAGGTGGTACGGCGAGGGGGTGGACCGTGCCCAGTGCCCATTGGTTCCGTCCGCATTGATCACGTAGATGTCGTCGTGGGGGGTGTTGGAGGCGTCCAGCCGCGAGCGCACCATCGCGACGCGCTTGTTGTCACGAGACCAGGCCGGCGCCATCTCGTCTTTCGCCATGCTGGTGAGACGGGCGAGGCTCTTTCCCTGAGGATCCATATTGTAGAGGTCGCCACTGCCATTCCGGTACGAGGTGAATACGATCCGCTGGCCCGTGAGGGCAGCCAAGGCATGGGCAGGCATGACGGGCTCGGCTGCCGCTTCGATTGGCGACTCGCCGGTCGGAGCGAACGGCTCCTCGGCCCCGTTGCAGGCTGCCAGCGCAAGAGGAACTGCAAGCCCGAGCAGCAGGGGAAGTCCGGTGCGCGCAGACATCGTGTCTCCTTGGGACAGGCGTCCCCGGTGCGAAGTCAGTAGGAAGTGCCGGTTTCGATGACGCGCCGAGTCTACGGCCGGCGATCACTCCCGAATCACCCCGCAATCACCGGGGCGAGGGGGGCTCGGTGACACCGCGCGCGGCCACACCTACTATTCCCGCCCATGCGGATCCTCGACTCACGCCGGCTTACCGGTCCCGGGCTCCTGCTTGACGGTCCGGGGGCCGTCCTCGACGTCGAGATCGACGGCGCGGCGGTAGACCAGGCGATCGCCGCCTGGCGGGACGCCGCCACGCGGATGCTTGGAGCCGTGGGTTGGGGCGGCGAGCACCTCGTCGCGCGGCGCTTCACCGGCGGCGCGAGTCTCGCCCTCACCGCGCCGCCCGATTCGCTGTACTCCGCCACCGATCTGAACGAGTGGGCGTGGGCCGCCGCCGAGGCGGCGGTCAGCGGGCGAGCCGAACCCGAATTCGCCGCTGCCGCCGAGCGGCTGCGCGGTGCGATCGCGGAGGAGCGCAATCCCCGCCTCCTCGCCATCCGTGAGGAGGCGAGGCGGCGCGGGCTCACCTTCCTGAGCGGCGAGGGTGCCGTGTCGGCCGGGACCGGGACCGGCGTGATCGTCTGGCGGATGAAGCGCCTGCCGGCGGTCGAGCGGATCGACTGGTCGCGGGCGCACGAGATCCCGGTGGCGCTGGTGACCGGGTCGAACGGCAAGACGACGGTCGTTCGACTGCTCGGCGCGATGGCCGCCGCCGCGGGACGGGTCACCGGCATGACCTCCACCGAGGGGGTACTGGTCGGCGGCAAGGTGGTGAAGGAGGGCGACTATTCCGGCCCCGAAGGGGCGAGGCGGGTGTTGCGACAACCCAAGGTGGACACCGCGATCCTGGAGACGGCGCGCGGCGGACTGCTCCGGCGCGGGCTCACGGTCGAGCGGGCGGACGTCGCGGTGGTCACCAACGTGGCCGCGGACCACCTGGGCGAGTTCGGGGTGCAGGACCTGCGGCAGCTGGCCGAGACCAAGCTGCTGGTCGCCCGGGCGATCGGCCCCGGCGGCCGGGTGGTGCTCAATGCGGACGATCCGGTGCTGGTGGAGGCGGCGACGACGGTCCGCGCGCCCATCGCCTGGTTCTCGCTCGATGCAGGCGAGGACATGATTCGGCGGCACACCGCGGCCGGCGGAGCCGCCGCGGTGGTGGACGGCGACGCGCTGGTCCTGGTGAGCGGCTCGGAGCGGCAGGCGGTCGCGCGAGTGGCGGACCTGCCGATGGCCGCCGGCGGAGCCGCCCGGCACAACGTCGCCAACGCACTTGCGGCGGCGGCCGCGGCGGGCGGGCTCGGCATCCCGCTCGATGCCGTCCGCGCGACGCTCCTTCGTTTCGGCCGCGACCCCGCGGACAATCCGGGGCGGGCGAACGTCTATCAGCTGGGCGGGATCCGGATCGTGGTCGACTATGCCCACAACCCGCATGGGATGGCCGCGCTGGCGGCGACGCTCGATACGCTGCCGTCGGAGCGCCGCCTGGTGATGATCGGGCAAGCGGGGGACCGCGATGACGCAGCGATCCGGGAGCTGGCCCGTGCGGCGCTCGCGCTCCGGCCGGACCGCGTGATCGCGAAGGAGATGGGCGCGTACCTGCGGGGGCGGACGCCGGGGGAAGTCCCGGGGCTGATCGCCGACGAGCTGCGGCGGGCGGGGATGCCGGGGGGGGCGATCTCGACGCCGGGGGGTGAGGTGGCGGGGGCACGTGAGGCACTGGAGTGGGCCCGTCGGGGGGACCTGCTGGTGCTGATACTGCACCAGGATCGGCGGAAGGTGATCGAGCTGTTGGAGGAGCTGCGAAACAGGGGGTGGGAGGCGGGGCAGGCGGTCGGGCCGGAACAGCGTGAAAAGTGAACAGTAAAAAGTGAAAAGGGGGGTCGCCGGCCGGCCCCTTTTAACTTTCACCGTTCACCGTTCCCGCTGTTCAAAAAGGATCTGGATTGCCCCAGCCGCGTCTCCTCCTTCCCCGCCAACGCTCCTGGAGCTCGCTCGCCGTCAGCGCCGCGGTCCACGCGGCGGTGATCGCGCTTGCGGTGGCGCTGTCGAGCCGGGTGCCACCGGTCGAGGAGATGGATCCTGAGCGCCGAGCCGAGCCCGCCCGCCAGGTGGACATGATCTACCTGCCACCGCCACCGGAGCGGCCGCCTCCGCCTCCGCCGGCGGCCACCCCCGCACCACCACCTCAGCCCGAGCCACCGCCCCCGCCCGAGCCGAAGGCGCCACCGCCGCCCGAGCGCCAGCCCGAGCCGGAAGACCGGGCGAACGCGCCGCCGGAGGCGACGCGCACTGAAGGGGAGGAATCCGACGAGCCCGAAGGCGCTTCGGACCCCGATGCGCCGCGAGAGGCAGCGCGAGACGCCCCGCCCGCCAGGGCGCCCACCATGGAGTCGGAGGCGCTTCGCATCTTCGGCCGGCGCCGGATCGCCACGCGCCCCGGAGTGGGGCCCCGCGCGGTGCGGCCGATGGAGTCGTACATCCCGGATCGGCCTGACAAGTGCGTCCCCAAACCGGCCGCGCCCGCCGAGTCGGCCGGGGTGGTCCAATACGGGACCGTCATGGGAAAGATCTACCGGCAGGACGGCGGCAGGCCGCTGGCGGGCGCGCATCTCCAGATGCTCGGCACCCCGTACGTGGCCTTCACCGACAGCGAAGGCGAGTACCAGTTTCGATTCGATCTCTCGCTGATGGACCACTGCCGGACGCAGTACGTCCGGGTGACGGCCAAGGGGTACGAATCCCGGCTATTGGTGCTCCTGGTGGGGCAGAACGTGCGAAGCGAGGACGTGCATCTGCAGAAGCGGTCGGGGTGGCCGGGGCTTTAGAGAAGGGCGATGGCCAGAGACGCGGCGGCGATGACGACAGCCGCGATGGCGGCGTAGAGTATCGGGCGCGACGGCGCCGGCCGCCGCTCCAGCTCCACGACCGCGGCCTTCGTCCCCGCCTCCAGCCTCGTCTGATTCCGCTCCAACCCTTCCAGCCGCTCCGCCACCAGCCCCAGCTCGGCGCGGAGCTGCTCCTGGCCCTCCACCATCTGCTCCAGCACCCCGCCTGCCGGACCCGCCGCGCCCGGAACGTCGAACAGCGACTGCGACATCACACTCTCCCCCGCCAGCACCTCCTCCATCCCCTGCACGAAGTGCCGCTGGTGGATCTCCTTCTCCGCGTCGGGCCCCGGCTCGGTGGTCGCGATCTGCGCGGCCTTGAGCACGGCGTTCTTGATGTCCCCCCCGCTCCGCGGATAGCGCTCGGCCAGCGCCTTGAAATCCACGTCCTCCGCCAGGGGCGTCTTCCGGGCGTGGAGCTGCACCCGCCAGATCCGCTCGCGCTCCTCGGCGTTCGGCATGTCGAAGAGGATGTGGGTGCGGACCCGGCGCTCGAACGCCGGGTCGATATTGGCGGCGAGATTGGTGGCGAAGATCACCACGCCGTCGAAGCTCTCCAGCTCGTGCAGCAGCACGTTGACGATGGCGTTGGCCTCGCGCTCGTAGGCCGCGCCCAGCGAGGTGAAGCGCCGGCCGGCGATCGCGTCGGCCTCGTCGAAGAAGAGCACCGCGTTCTGCCGCTCGGCCGCCCGGAAGACGCTGGCCACATGCTTCGCGGTCTGCCCCACCCAGCGCGACTCCAGCTCCGCGTAGCGCACCACGAGCAGCCGCTGGTCGAGCGTGTAGGCCAGTGCCTCCGCGCAGATGGTCTTGCCGGTGCCCGGAGGGCCCGCGAAGTGGAAGGCCAGCCCCAGCCCGCTGGAGTGCCGCTCCGCCAGGCCCCATTGGCGGAAGATCAGGTCGTGCTTCCGGACCAGCGCGAGCGCGTGGTTGAGCGAGCGCAGGGTGGTCTCGGGCAGGATCACGTCGTCGAAGGTACGCCGCGGCTCGATCGCCTCGACCAGCTCGTTGGACGGGGTGCCGAAGAAGAGGTCTCGAATTGAGTCTGCCATGGTCTAAGATTAATCACCCCCGTCCTTCCCGGGCCTTGGGGCCCCAACCGGCCTCCCTTGGCAGCATCGCGTCCGTCCAGCGATACTCCGGTCCCAGAAAATCACCCACTGCCGGAGTGTTCGCCCATGCGGCCTCGATCCTTGCTCGCGCTCCTCTCCCTCGCCCTCTGCGCTTCCGCCCTCCAGGCCCAGGTCACCGCCATCAGGGCCGGGACCTTGATCGACCCGGTCTCCGGCACGGCCGCCCGCGACCAGATCATCCTGGTCGAGGGCAAGAGGGTGAAAGCGTCGGGCTCGAAGTTGGCGATCCCGCGGGGGGCCACGGTGATCGATCTCTCCGGCTCCGCCGTCCTTCCCGGCCTGTTCGACGCCCACACCCATCTCTGCATGACGGTGGACATGCGGCGCGACGGCGGGCGCTATTACTACACGACGCTGAACGATCCCGACTCCTACCGCGCGATCCAGGGCGTCGCCAACGCGCGCACCATGCTCGAGGCGGGGTTCACCACCGTGCGGGACGTCGGCAACGAGGGGGAGTTCGCCTGCAGCAGCCTCCGCCGCGCGGTAGAGCGCGGGCTGGTGGACGGGCCGACGATCATCAACGCCGGCCGGATCATCGCGCCCTACGGCGGCCAGTTCCAGCTCCAGCCCGACAAGGGCCCGGTGCTGGCGACGCCGGAGTATTTCTTCGCCGATACCCGCGACGAGCTGCTGAAGGCGGTGCGGGAGAACATCCACTACGGCGCCACCGTGATCAAGCTGGTGGTGGACGACCAGGACTACATCTACACGCCGGAGGACATCCGCTTCGTGGTGGCCGAGGCCGCGAAGTCGGGGCTCAAGGTGGCGGCGCACGTGTGGACCAAGGCCGGGGCGCATAACGCCGCGCTGGCCGGCGTCGCCTCGATGGAGCACCTGAACGGCATTTCCGACGAAGACCTCGCGCTCGCCAAGCGCAACGGTGTGGTCGCGGTGTTCACCCCCTTCCCGGCCGCCGTGCTCAAGACCTTCCGTGGCGAAGCGGAGGGTCAGAAGGAGTACGACCAGGAAATCGACCGGCTCCGCGCCGGCTACAAGACCGGGGTCACCATCGCCTTCGGCACCGATGCGATCCACGACCTTCCGGGGACCACCCGCGGGTCGCTCGCGATCACCTGGATCGACAGCTACCTCGATGCGGGCCTCACGCCCCAGGCGCTCCTCCAGGCGATGACGATCAACGCGGCCCGCCTGCTCGGCGTGGAGAAGGAACGGGGCACGCTCGCCCCCGGCATGGCCGCCGACCTCATCGCCACGCCGGGAGATCCGCTGGCCGATCCGCACGCCCTCAAGCTGGTCCACTTCGTCATGAAGGACGGGAAGGTGGTGAAGGGGAAGCCGGTCCCGCCGCGGACCGCGGCGAAATAGCCCTTCGAACCTCCGGATGGCGCGACTCTCTTTTCGCCTGTGGGTGACCCGAGCCGTTTTCCGCACCGTCGGCGCGGTGGCTCCGGCCCTCGCCGCCCGCTGGGCCGAGACCCTCTTCTGCACGCCGCCGCCTCGCCGCGCGGGAGACGAGGCCTTCATCGCGACCGGCTCACGCTTCGGCATTCCGAGCCAAGGTCAGCAGCTCACCGCCTATGTCTGGGGAAGCGGCCCGACGGTCGTGCTGGTCCACGGCTGGGGGAGCCGGGCGAGCAGGCTCGGCGCCCTGGCGGTCGCGCTGGTCGAGGCCGGGTTCCGGGTGGTGGCCTTCGATGCGCCGGCCCATGGGGAGTCCACCGGACGGTTCGCGTCGCTGCCGGAATTCGCCCGGGCTCTGGTTGACGTGGCCGAGGCAGCGGGCCCGATCCACGGGCTCGTGGGCCACTCGCTCGGGGGGGCCGCGGTGGCGATGGCGATGCGGCAGGGACTGGCTGCCCGGCGGGTGGTGCTGATCGCGCCTCCGGCCGACGTGCGGATCTTCTCCGATCTCTTCGCCCGGTCGCTCGCGATCTCGCCGGCGGTCCAGCAGACCATGCACCGAAACCTCGAGCGCCGACTCCGGATCGTATGGGATGACCTGCATATCCCCACCATCGTGCGGGAGCTGCCGGTCGCGGCGCTGGTGATTCACGACCGGGACGACACCGATGTTCCCATCGCCCACGGCGAGGAGATCGTGGGCGCGTGGGCCGGTTCCCGGCTGGAGCGCACCAGCGGGCTGGGACACCGGGCCCTGCTGCGCGACCCGGCGGTCATCGGCTGGTCGGTGGAGTTCCTGCGGGAGGGCGGCGCCGGGTGATCGTGATGGACCGGGAAAACCTCTACGCGCCGGGCTGGTCACACGTGCTCTCCACCACCAACGACCTGGACGAGCTGGAGGCGTTCCGCCAGCGGGTGGGCGCCCCGCCCCAGGCGCTCCACCTGGGCAACCGGCGCTGGCCCCATCTGGACCTCAAGCTGGAGCCGCGCGATCGCGCGCTCGCGTCGCCCGACGTGCGGGTGTTCAAGCGGACGCCGGAGATGCTCCGCTTCCTCCGTCGGGGCTCGCCGGGAGGCAGGTGACGCCGGAGGAGGCCCAGGGTTGCCGACCGGGCAATTCCCTGCGATGTTGGTCCTCGCCGACCAGTTCGACCACCTCGCGCCTCAGAGGAATCCGTTGCCGACAATGTTCGCCGTCGCCCTGCAGAGCTGGGTCGCGCGCCCGCCCCGGGCCCGGCTCTCCCCCGAGAGCGACCGGACCGGACTCGGGGCGGAGGCGGGTGCCGTGCTGGTGGTGGATGACGACCGCGGGGTGCGGCGGCTCACCGTCCGGATGCTGCGGACGGAAGGCTACCGGGTGGTGGAGGCGGAATCGGGAGCGGAGGCCCTGCGCACGCTGGCGAGTGATCCCGGCATCGGCCTGGTGGTGACCGACATCGTGATGCCCGAGATGGACGGCCTCTCCCTCGCCGACCAGGCGCTGGCCCAACTCCCCAACCTGCGGGTCGTGCTGATGACGGGACACGCGCCGGAGCTGACGACCAAGCTCGGGTTGCGCGAGTCGCCCCTGCCCGTCCTGCTCAAGCCTTTCACCGCGGAACAGCTCCTCGGGAAGGTGCGGGCCGCGCTCGGCGACGCGCGGCACTGAGCCGCCCCGGCCTCAAAGAATCCGCTTCCCGAACGCCGACTGCACCAGCTCGACCGCGAACGCCGCCGAGGCGTTGCGGTCGTCCAGGATCGGGTTGGTCTCCACCACCTCCAGCGACGTCATCGCCCCCGAGTCGGACAGCATCTCCATGAGGAGGTGCGCCTCGCGGTAGTCGAGTCCTCCCTTGACCGGCGTCCCCACTCCGGGCGCGACGGTGGGATCCACGGCATCCAGGTCGAAGCTCACGTGGACCCGGTCGGTGCCGTCGGTGACCCGGGCGAGCGCCGCCTTCATCACCGTGTCGATCCCGGTCCGGTCCACCTCCGACATGGTGTGCACCTCGACCCCGTAGCGCTTGAGCCGGATCTTCTCGCCCTCGTCGAGGCTCCGGATCCCGACCATCGCCACGTTGCGCGGGTCCACCTTGGGACCTTCCCCCCCGATCGAGGTCAGCTCCGGCGGGCCTTCGCCCAGCAACGCGGCGACCGGCATGCCGTGAATGTTCCCCGACGGCGAGGTCTCCGGGGTGTTGATGTCGCCGTGGGCGTCCACCCAAAGCAGACCGACCTTCTTCCCTTCCCGCCGCGCCGCCGTGGCGATGGCGGAGACGGTACCCACCGAGATCGAGTGGTCGCCGCCGAGCACCAGGGGGAAGCGGCCCTTCCCGATAATGCGCTCCACCTTGTTGCACACCAGCCGGGAGGCGCGGGCGATCTCTCCGAGATAGCGGGCGCGGAGGTCGCCCACCTTCAGGGCTTCCATGTTCTTGATGCCGACGTCGCCTTCGTCCACCACCTTGTGGCCCAGCTCGGCGAGGCGGTCGGCGAGGCCGGCGATCCGGATCGCGGACGGGCCCATGTCCACGCCCCGGCGGCCCGAGCCGAGATCCATCGGCACTCCAAGCACATGGATGATCATGGGCGCCGTGCCCGCCATCGCACCCGCTCGAGCGCGATCCGGCCGCCGGCGTCGAACCGCACTCCCTCCTGCTCCAGTCGCAGGCGCTGCGAGATCTCTCCCCCGGAATCGCGGCGCAGGCTCAGCGCGCCTCGCGCGTTCAGCACCCGGTGCCACGGCACCACGGTGCCCTCCGGCAGCGCGGCGAGCGCGTAGCCGACCTGGCGGGCGTGGCCAGGGAGTCCGGCCAGCTCGGCGACCTGCCCATACGTGGCGACGCGCCCGCGGGGGATGCGGCGAACGACCGCGTAGATCCTGGCGTAAGCTCCAGCTCCGACCGGTGACATGGGCGGGAACATAACGGGCGCAAGGGAGGGTGTCAGGACGGGTCGGGTCACATCATCCGAACGGAGCGTGTCATCCCGAGCGGAGCGTGTCATCCCGAGCGGAGCGTGTCATCCCGAGCGGAGCGAGGGATCTTGCCGGCGGGCTCCCGGACCGGCGGGCAAGATCCCTCGCTCCGCTCGGGATGACACCTCTGACTCGGGATGACACCTCTACTCGGGATGACACCCCTACTCGGGATGACACCCCTACTCGGGGATCACACCTCTACTGGCGGACCCCCGCCCACGCGATCCGCGGATAGAACACGATCGTGGCAGTCCCGTTGAGCTCCGGCTGGGTAACCCGCATCCGTTGCTCGAGCGCCGTGTCCCGCCGCGCACCGTCGCTCACCAGTCCGGCGACCCGCAGCTCACCCGTCTTCCAGCTCATCGTGCCGCTCAGCTCCGCGGCGAACGAATTGCGGAGATCGTCGGCCGAGTAGAAGAGCCGGACGTTCACCGGCCACACGGGCATCCGGCGATCGGCGGGATCGCCCGCGTACTCCATCCTGATGGTGACGAGCCCCGCCACCGGCCCACCGGCTCGGGCACGCCACACCATGTCCACGCCCTCGGCGCCGAGTCCGCCGTAGCGCACCTCGAAGGCCAGCGTGTCGGGCAGCACGACCGACTCGGCCCGCGGCGGCATTTGCGCGGGTCGGCCCGGCGCGGCCCAGAACATGAGCCCCGCCGCGATGCCGGCCAGGGAGACGGCATAGAGGGCTACGCTGCGGGGAGCAATGCGGTGGTCGGCCATTGTGGCCTCCGGGTTCAGGGCGGCGGCGGAGATGCCACCCCGAGAGTACCGGAGTCCGGTCACCCTGTTCTCATCTGTCTCTCAAACGCCGGCTCAGGTGGCGGAAGAATCGGTGCCGGCAAGCCTGCGGAACCGCGGGTGGGAGTGCAGCGGAGCCCAGATGGGGTCGACGCGCAGGGAGACAGGGGAGATCCAGGAGGCGTTGACCTTCAGCAGCCGCTCCAGAACGGCGACCGCCTGGTCCTGGCGGCCGGCGACGGTGTAGACCCGGGCCAGGTACGCCAGGATGAAGGGTCCGGAGACGGCATCGGTTTGCAGCGGGAGCAGCTCGGCGGCCCGCTCGCCGGCCCTGATCGCCTCGGGATGGCGCCGCAGGTGGGAGTACGCCAGCGCGAGGGCGGCGAGCAACTTCGCGTCATCGGGCTGGGGCCGCAGTCGGAGCTGGAGCAGCGCTCGGGCCGAGTCGCCGTGGGCGCGCTCGGCGGCGGCGTTGCGCCGAAAGGCGAAGGCCTCCGCCTTGAGGAGGTGATAGCGCACGGTGTCGCCACTGAAGGTCGCGAGCGACAGGCCGTCCAGCATGGGCCAGAAGGTGCTGTCGGCTGTCACCAGGGAGGCGGAGACGCGGTCGCCGGTCTGGAGCGCCGGGGCGAACCGGGCGGGCTCGATACGCCCGAGCCCCTGTGCCATCAAGGCCCTGCCCCGGGCGAGGTCGCCACGCCAGACCACCTGCAACCAGGCGCGGTAGACGTAGGGATTGGCCCAGTCCGGCGAGAGCACCATGGCGCGATCGAGATAGTGGTCCGCCTCGTTGAACATGTGGAGCGACAGATAGTTGTCGCCAACGTCGAAGGTCCGCACTCCGGACCGCGGATCGTAGCGCAACGCCTCGACAAACCGGACGAGCGACCTCTGCCATTGCCCGCGCCGCCGTTCGACGTATCCCATCGCCTGGAGCAGCTCGCTGTTGCTGGGCTGAAGCCGAAGCGCCGCCTCGAATTCCCGGAGGGCGGCGTCGTAGTCGAGGTGGCCCCAGTAGTGGAAGAACCCTTGGGCCATGTGGGTCTCGGGCAGGTCGGGCCCCAGCCGCACGGCGGAGTCCATCGCCTGCCTCGCGAGAACGAGCCGGGCCTCGGTGCGGTCGTAGTAGTGCCAGTAGATCTGGGTGTGGCAGCGGGCGAGCTTCGCGTACGCCGCCGCGAACCTGGGATCGGCGTCCACTGCGTGCCGGTAGAGCCGGATCGCGTTCGCCAGATCGCCGTGCTGGTTGCTCCGGCCCAGGTAGTCGTTGCCCCGCAGGTAGAAATCGTATGCCTCGGGATCGGTGGTGCCGGCTCTGCCGAGCGCCTCCCGCTCGGGCGTCCGGAGCGCGACGTCGAGCTCCTGCGTGACCCGCTGCGCGATGTCCGACTGGACCCGGAACACCTCCGTCAGCTCCACCTCGTAAGGCGCGCCCCAGAGCTGGCTGTCGTCGGCCACCGCGATCAGGCGCGGGCGCACCCGCACCCGGTCCGCCGCGCGATCGAGGTGGACACTCCCCTCGAGCACGTAGCCCGCGCCCACCTCGGCGCCGATCTCCTTCAGCGACTGGGTGCTTCCCCGATACTGCTCGGCGCTGGTTCCGCTGATGACTCGGAGGCCGGTAAGTCCGGCCAGCCGGCTGGTCAGCTCCTCCGTCAACCCGTCGGCGAAGTAGGCGTCGGCGGAATCGCCCAGGTTCTTGAACGGCAGCACGACCAGCATCCGGGGTCCGCTCGCCCCGACTGGCGCGGCCGGGGGCCGGCGGAGCACGCGGGGTAGGACCAGGAGTCCGCCCACCAGCAGCGCGATCGCGAGGGCGGCGATGCCGGCGTATCGGCCCCAGGCCCGTCGCCGCTCCTCGGACGAGGGGATGACGTCGTCGCCCTCCTCGCCGCGGCCGCACAGCGCCACCGCGAACTCGGCGGCGGTCTCGAACCGGCCGGCCGGCAGGCGGGCGAGCGCGCGGTTGACGGCCGCCTCGACGGTCGGGGGGAGGCCGGGGCGGACGATCGCGAGCGATGCCGGACGCTCGACCAGGCGGCGGGCCATGATGGCGCGCGGGTTCGGCCCGGTGAAGGGCGGCGACCCGCTCAGCATCTCGTACACGACCACGGCGAGCGAGTAGATGTCGCTTCGCGAATCCACCGTCTCGTCCCCCACCGACTGTTCCGGGCTCATGTACGCCGGTGTGCCGAGGGTGACGCCTGACTCGGTGATCCGGCCGGGACGGGCGTGGCCGCTGCCGTCCTCGATCGCGTAGGCGATGCCGAAGTCGGTGAGCAGCGCGTGGCCGCGGGCCGAGATGAGGATGTTCGCCGGCTTGATGTCGCGGTGGATGACGCCGAGCGCATGGGCGTAGGTCAGCGCGGAGGCCACCTCGGCGGTGAGCTGGGCGGTGGCCTCGACCGGCAAGGGACCCTCGCGCCGGAGCCGGTCGCGAAGCGATCCGCCCTCGACGTAAGGCATGGTGCAGAAGAGCCGGCCGGCGGCGCTGCCGGAATCGAACAGCGGCAGGATGTGAGGATGCTGCAGGCGCGCCTGGGTGCGGATCTCCCGCTGGAAGCGCTCGACGCCGAGCGCCGGCGCCCAGCTCCGAGTTGAGCACCTTGAGCGCCACCCGGCGCCCGTGCCGGAGGTCCTGGGCCAGGTAGACCGTCGCGGCCGCGCCGCGGCCGATCTCCTGCTCGATCCGGTAGCGTCCGGCCAGCGCGTCGGCGAGCGCGGACCGCTGCGCGTCGGTCATTGCGCCGCCTGGAGCGCCTCCCGCGCCTCGGCGGCCCGCTGGAACCGGTCGGCGGGAAGCCGGGCCAGGCAGCGTGCCACGAAAGCGTCGAGCTGGGGCGGGACGCTTTCGCGGAGCGAGCTGACCTGCGGCGCCGACTGGGTGAGCTTGCGGCTGAGCACCGCCGAGAGGTTGCTGCCGCCGAACGGAGGCTCGCCGGCCAGCATCTCGAAGACGATGCACCCGACGCTGTAGAGATCGCTGCGCTCGTCCGCCGTGCTCTCGCCGGCGAGCTGCTCGGGCGAGAGGTAGGCGGGCGCCCCGATGGTGACCGCCGTGCTGCCCGCGCTGCCGGCCGCGGCGACGTCCAGCGCTTCCACCAGGCCGAACGACGCCACGGTGACTCCGTTGCGCGCCAGCAGCACGTGCTTGGGACGCAGGTCGCCGTGCCGCACGTCGTGTCCGTGGGCGTAGACCAGGGCGTCCAGCAGCTCCAGCGCGATGCGCCGGGCCTCGCTCACCGGAAGCTGGCGCTCGCGCGCGAGCCGGTCGCGCAGCGACTGGCCCTCCGCCGGCGGCGTGGTGAAGTAGATCCTTCCCTGGATCGCGCCGGTTTCGCGCACCGGCACGATCCGCGGGTCGCGCAGCGCGGCAACCCGCTCCAGGGCCTCGAGGACCCTGGCGTCACCACCCAGGCCGGCGAGCCGCGGGCTCAGCACGTGCAGCTCGACCGGGCGGGTGTCGCGCCGGTCCCGAGCGGCGAAGGTCAGCAGCAGGGTGCTCTCGCCGGTCCGGTCGCCCACCTGATAGCGCTCGGTGAACGCGCGCTTGATCTCGTCGAGCTCGCGGCCGGCCGCCTCCCGTGCGGCTTCGGCGCCGGATGCGCGGGGTCTCGGTGGCGCCGGCGCGGCCGCGGCCGGCGCCGGGATCTCGCCGGTCCGTAGCCGCCCGATCCAGCTGTCGATCTCCGGGTCGGGCTCGGCCTCGAGGTGCTGACGAACCAGCGAGCTGTGCACGCCCGCGAACTGGAGCGCGCCGGCCCGGTCGCCCGCGGCCACCAGGGCCTCGATCAATCCGACCGCCGCGGTGGTGCTCACCGGCTCCGCGGCGGCGAGCCGCCGCCACCAGCGCACCGCGGCCGGATAGTCCCTGCGTCCCGCGGCGCCTTGGGCCAATGATTCCAGCGCGGTCGCGTACTCGCGGCCGTGGCGCACGCGCTCGCCATCCTGCCATTGCTCGTACTCGGGCGCGCTCTCCAGGCGGAAGCCGTCCAGAAAGGGACCGCGATAGAGCCGCACCGCCTGCTCGTGGGAGCCCGACTCGATGGCTTCCTCGAACTCCGCGACGTCGCTGGTGATGAGCTGCGGGTTCAGCTGGAGGGTGGTGGTGCCGAGGAAGATGTCGTCGCTGCCGGCCGAGCGCCGGATGGCGTGAACCGCCTGGTAGAGCGAGTGCCGCGCCGGCTCCGCATCGCTGTCGGGCCAGAGGAGCGCCAGCAGCTTGTCCCGGCTCGCGCCGCGCTGACCGGCCGCGGCGACCACGGCGAGCAGCGCCAGGCGCCTGCGTTGCGACGCGGGACCGGTATGAAGCTGGCCGTCCTGCTGCAGGACGAGTCCGCCGAACGTGTTGAGCCGGAGCATGATCGGGAAAGATGCAGAAAGCGGCGGCGGGGCGCCAACCCCCTAACAACGTGAACGGTGAAGGGTAAAAGGTTCACGCTGTTCCGGGGCGGAGAAACGTGTACTCCATCCCACTGTCCGCCACGTCGGCGATCCGATAGCCCTGGCGGCTCAGCAGCCCCAGCGCCTCGCGGGTCCGCCGGGCCCCCACCTCGCGCCAGCGGTGATGAAACTCCACCAGGATCTGCCGGGGGCGGAACCCACTCTCCAGCAGGTCGGCGAGCACCGCGTACTCGGCGCCCTCGATGTCCATCTTGATGAGATCCGGCGGGGGGAGCCGGAGCATGCCGGCCAGGGTAGCGACCCGATGCACGGGAGCGTCCACGCCGGGGCCGGCACCTTCGCTCCGCACCAGACTGAAGGACGCGAGCTTCCGCTTTCGCGGCGCCGCGAAGCGGGCGCGGCCGTCGAAGTCCGCCACGCCGTACGGATGGAGGACGAACCGGTCCGGAAGGCGCTGGTCGGCGGCCCACTCGAGCGCGATCGGGGTGGGGTCGAAGGCGTGCACGGTCACGCCGTAGCGCGCGATCAGGTCGCGCTCGAAGCTGATGTCCGTGCCTACGCCGAAGGCGTAGACCACGCTGTGGGGTCCCAGTCCCCCGGGAACGACCGTCCAACGGCCGCCGGCATCGCCCAGGCGCACGGTCTCGGCCGCGATCTCCGGGCGGTGGTAGACGTCGAGGCCGACCACGGCCTTGAGCCGTCGGATGACGATGCGGGCGCCGGAGCGGAGCGCGCCGGAGGGGGGGCCGAACAGCCCGGGCATGCCTCGAGCCATGCGGGCAAGATCCCTCGCTTACGCTCGGGACGACAGGGTGCCCTCCGCCGGATCCATCCGCCGCGTCTCCCGCACCACGCGGACCGCTCCCTTCTCCGGCACGATTCCCCGCCCGCGGTGCTCGGCCCACGCCTGGGTGAACTCGGCCCCCAGCAGCACGATCATCGAGGAGTAGTAGATCCACACCAGCATCAGCGCGAGCGCCCCGGCGGCGCCGAACGCCTCGCCCGGGTTGCTCCTGCCGAGATAGAGTCCCAGCGCGAACTTCCCGGCCACGAACAGCAGCGCGGTGGCCACCGCGCCGACCCGCACATCGCTCCAGGCGATCCTGGCGTCGGGCATGACCTTGAAGATCGCGGCGAAGAGCAGGGCGATCACCGCGAGCGAGCCGGCGAAGTTGATCGCCTCCAGCACCGGCGCCGACAGTCCCTCCGGCAGCCAGCGGCCGAGCTGGTCGCCGAAGGCGGAGAGGGCGGCGCTCACCACCAGCGAGACCAGCAGGATGAAGGCCAGCCCGAGCACCATGCCGACCCCGAACATCCGCTTGAGCAACATGGTCTTGATGCCGCCCTTCTCGGGGTCGGGCGCCACGTCCCACGCCTTGTTGAGGGCCGCCTGGAGCTGACCGAACACCCCGGTGGCGCCGAGCAGCAGCGCGATCATACTGAGGGCCGCCGGCAGCACCCCGCCGGCGCCGGGTCGGTCCACGTTGGCGAGTATGGTTCGGACCTGCCCGGCGCCCGCCGGGCCCATCGCGTCGCGCATCTGCGCCTCGATGGTGCCCTGGATGTCCTGGGGGTCCAGCACCAGACCGACGATGCTGAGCAGCAGGACCAGCAAGGGCGGCAGGGAGAACACCGTATAGTAGGAGAGGGCGGCCGCCATCGTGGGGCAGTCGTCATCGATGAAGCTCTTGACGCTCGCCTTGGCCAGCTTAAACAAGCTGCCGGATTCTCGTGTCATCACATCCCCCGCACTTTCCGCTCAGCGGCGCTCGATCTCGCCGCGGAGCCGAAGCAGCGCATCTTCGGTGGCGACCAGCTCGCCGCGCGCCTCGTTGATCCGTTGCTGCTGGCTGTGGACGAACCTCCGGTAAGGTGCGATGGCCTCGTTGACCCGGTCGGTGGACTGCGTCACCTCGTGGTGGACCTGGCGGGTCAGACCGTCCCGGAGCCGGGTCCTGAGCTGCTCCACGCGCCGGCGGAATTCCCGCTGCGCCTGCCTGCGCTTCCGGGGGAGGATGTAGAACCCGCCCACCGCCAGCGCGGTTGCGAGGAGAATGCCGGTGATGTCCGCCGCGGCGCCGGTGACGACGGTGACGACCAGGGTGCCGAGCCCGATCGCCCCGGCCTCGGCGAGGGCGGTGGTCGCGAAGGCGCCCTGCACCTCGTCGGCGATCGCGCGCGCCTCCCGCTCGCGGTCGTATCCGCCGACCACCTCGCGCGACACCCGGCCCACCGACTCCAGCAGCGCCTGGCGGTTGTAGCTGAACGTGGTGGGAACCTCGCCCAGCATCCCCTCCTGATGGAGGGAGAGCCGGCGGCGGTCCACGAACTGGCTCACGTCCTGCCAGACCTTGTGATTGCGCTCGACGATCCAGTCGATGAGCCGACCCACCTCCGCCTCGAGCTGCTGGGGGGTGTCGCCCACGACCTCGCGCTCGAACGCCCGCTTGACGCCCTCGCTGTCGAGCAGCGAGCGGATCCGGCTCAGCCGCATCGTCTCCTCGAAGAACCGCTGGCCCCGGCTCTCCATCTCGCCCAGCAGCAGCTCCAGGCGAGACAGCCGCGGCTCGAAGTCGCGCAGCATCTCCTGGTGGAACAGCGCGAGCTGGGCGTCGATGCTTTGGAGCGCCTCGACGTCCTGGGACAGCAGCTTGAGCCGCTCGAACGCGGCCTCCTTGTACCGCGCCGCCAACCGGAGCCCGACGTTGAGCGGGTTGAGCAGCTTGAGCCGGATGCGCTCCTCCTGGTCGAGGGTGCGGAGCAGGTATTCCTCGACCGCGTCGAAGCCGCTCTCCGCCCAGCGCTCTGCCGCGCCCTCGAAGCGCGCCTGGGCAGCGGCGCGGGCGGAGACGGGAAAGACCTGCGGCGTGTCGCCCAGCAGCGCGGCGGCGTTGTCGCGGACGTAGGCGATCACCTCGGACCGTTCGGCGGGCCCGGCCAGGATGTCGATCTTGTTCACGATGAACACGATCTTCTTGCCCCACTCCCGGATCCGCTCCAGGAACTCGCGCTCGCTCTCGCTGAAGGGCCGGTCGGCGCTGGTGACGAACAGCACCAGGTCCGCCCGGGGAATGAAGTCGCGGGTCAGCTCCTCGTGCCGGCGGATGACGGCGTTGGTGCCGGGGGTATCCACCACAGTGAGCTCGCGCAGCAGCTCGGCGGGATGGGTGCGCTCGAGCAGGTAGGCCTCCAGCGGCCGCTCGGTGACCTCGGGGCCGTGCCGGAGGAGGTTGATGCGATCGGTGGTGGGTGTGACACCCTCCGGGAGCACCCGCTCTCCCAGGAGCGCATTGATGAAGCTGGACTTCCCGGAATTGAACTCGCCGGCGATCACCAGCAGGAAGAGGCCGGCGAGCTGCTCGGTGGCTTCCTGGAAGCGCTGGAGGTCGGCGGGCTGGACGTCGGGGCCGAACGCCTCCAGCGCGCGCGCGAGGCGCCCCAGCAGCTCCTGTTCCCGTGCCCGCAGGTCCTGCTCGCGGTCCGAGAGGAACGATCGCCGCCGGAGCAGCCTCCCGATCACCGGCGGATCAGGTGGGTTCGGAGCCGCGGCCGGGCCGCTGCTCGCGGGCCGCCTGCTTCGCCTCCTCCTTCACCCGGCCGGCCTTCTCCTTCACCTGCTGGCCGACGGACTGCACCACGTCCTGCACCACCGCCTTCACTTCCGGCGCCCGGTCGGAGACTTCCTCTCGCACCGATTCGCGCAACTCATGGCCGGCCTGCACCGCCGCATCCTTGACCCGGCGAGCCGTTCCCTGGGCGCGGTGGACCAGGTCGTCCCGGGCCGGGCCCATGAGGCGCTGCTCCCGCTCGCTCTCGGGCACCAGGAATCCGCAGGCGAGTCCCAGCGCCGCGACGGCGGCGGCGACCGCCAGGGGATTCTCCTCGACCAAGCGCTCCAGGCCGCCGCGAGCCCGGCGAGTCTGGTCCTGGGCGCGGGATCCGCATGTCGCGGGCGCGATCTTTCAGCTCACCCCCCAGCTCTCCCGCGCGCTCGCGGGCGCGGCCGGCCAGCTCGCCCGCCTGATGGGTCAGATCGCCCGCCCGCTCGGCGACGCTCTCTGCCGTCGCGGTCACACTGTCGCGCACCTCGCCGGCACGATCGGCGATCCTGCCGGTAAGACTTTCCCGCCGGCGTTCGGGCCCGGTGTAGGCGAACCGCGCCATCCGGTCGCCGGAGACCTCGCTTCGGTTGCGCTGCTGGATCAGCCAGACGGCGCCGAGTCCCATCGCCGCCACGAGCGAGGTGTTGTCCTGGATGAAGTGGGCGATGCCCTGCGCCTTTCCGGTGATGGCGTCCTTGGCCTGGCGCTTCAGGTTCTGCGGGCTCAGCCGGTCGCCCAGCTCGTCGATGTCCCGGGTCATCCGCTGCCGGGTCGCCTCGATCTCGCGCTCGATTTCCTCGGGCGATCTCCCTCGCGACTGGGGATCGCCGTCCCCCGCCGAGCCACTGATGTGCCGCTCATATTCGTTCATGGCCGCCGCTCCTTCACGGTCTGGATGTCTTCCTTGATGCTCTCCACCGTGCGGCGGGGAGCCGGATCTAATGTCTTGAGGTCGCGCAAGCCTCCGCGGAGCATCAGGTAGCCACCCCCGGCGAGCAGCACCCCGACCAGCAGGGCCGCGAGCCAGGGCTGGAGCCCGACCGGGTCCACCAGCAACAGGATGACCGCCGCGGTGAGGGCGAGGCCGCCGACCAGTGCGACCACCCCTCCGGTAGCCAGCGCGACCAGATCCCGGCTGGCCCGGGAAATCTTTTCCTGAATCTCGGTCTTGGCTAGCTGTGTCTCCTGACGTACCAGCAGCGAGAGATCCTGGGTCAGCTGCCCGAACAGCTCGCCGACCGAGCGCTCCTGCCTAAGCTGGTGCATCGAACCCTCCCGCTCCCGGATCGAATCCGGACCCCAGGCCCGCCGGCTCGCCGCCAGGCCGAATCCGCTCGTACCCCTCGTCGTCCGAGCCCGGGTCCGAGCTCTTGAGGAACCTCGCCGCGATCAAGCCGAGCGCGAACGCGCCGGCGAAGACGATCGCCGGCTGCCGCCGGGCGAGGCTCTCGATGTCGCGGGCGATGGTCCGGCCGTCCGAATCCCGGAGATAGCCGGCGACCCGGTCGATCTGGCGCCCGACGGAGTCGGCCACGTCGGCGAACTGGGCCTGGTCCTCCTGGCGCAGCTGCTCGCTGGTCCGGTGCAAGGCGCCGCCGAGGCCGCCGATCTGGTCGGCCGCTTTGCGCCGGCCGTCGTTCAAGCTCGAGCCCGCGCGCTCGCGAGCATCGCGGAACGTGGACTTCGCCTGATCCACCACCTTGTCGCGAGCCTGGCGTATCTGCTCGCGTCGCATCACTCCCTGTTCCCGGCAAAGCCTGCTCCTCGCCGACGGCCGTGTTGTCGCGGCCTCCGGCTCGTGTGTCTGGCATGGTCATGATTGCCTCCTCCGACTGCGGCGTCCCCGTGAGGCGCCTCCACAACGCGCCGGCGAGATGTGAACGGGGACATGGGTATGGCACTATGTGGCCGCGGTACCTCAAGTGGCGGTGCGCTCCGTCACGACGGCCGGCATGCCAGTATCACGCGTGCACTCTTGCGTCAGGCTTCCCGAAGGCCTAAGATGGCACCGTCGTATAACCGCTCCACGTGAGTCGAGATCCAACGGAAGCCGGTGCGAATCCGGCGCGGCCCCGCCACTGTAACGGGCACCACACCTCGCTCAGCATCGCCACTGGGTAACCGGGAAGGCGAGCGAGGGCCCGGAGCCAGGAGACCTCTCGCTCGCGCCACCACGGAACCCTCGGGGGAGGGAACGGTGGCGATTCCGGCCCCGCTGTCGCGGCCTGCATTCGCCCATCTTCGAAGCCCCGAGGATGGGCGGCGTGTTTGAAGGGACCTTCCCTTCGCGCGCTCGCGCTCGTCCTCGGTAGCTTAGCCGCCTGCCGGCCGGCCGGTGGCGCGTCCACGGGCACCGCGCTCGTGGACGATGCCGGCGAGCGCGTCGGCCAGGGGCTGCCGCCCCGCCGCATCGTCTCGCTCAACCCGACCACTACCGAGCTGCTCTTCGCCCTCGGCGCTGGCCCCCGGCTCGTCGCCCGCAGCAGCGCGTGCGACTATCCGGCCGGCGTAGCTGCCGTCCCCAGCGTCGGCGGTGGGTTCCCACCGGCGCTGGAGGCGGTCCTCGGCACCCGGCCGGATCTCGTTGTCCTGTATCACTCCGCCGGCAACGCCGGGGCCGCCGCCCGCCTCCGCGAGTTGGGCATCCCGGTACTCCGGCTCCGCACCGACCGCCTCCGCGACGTCGCGCGCGCGGCGCGGGTGCTGGGTGAGGCCATCGGGGCACCGGCCGCAGGCGATTCCATCGCGGACCGGCTGGAGGCGGAGCTGGCGGCCGAGCGCGCCGTCCGACGCGACTCCAGCGAGCGCCTCCCCGCACTGCTTCTCGCCTGGGACCAACCGGTCATCGCGCTCGGCGCCGGCAGCTTCGTGAGCGAGCTGGTGGAGCTGGCGGGCGGCCGTAACGTCTTCGCCGACATCCCCTCGGCTTCCGCCCCCGTGTCGCTCGAGGCGATCGCCGAGCGGGCGCCCGCCGTGGTGCTCGTCGTCGGCAGCGAGATCCCCGGGCTCGAACGCCGGCCCGAGTGGCGGGCCCTGCCGGCGGTGCGCGCCGGCCGCCTCCTCCGCCTCACCGAATCGTCTTCCAACCGCCCCAGTCCACGCGCTCCAGCCGCCGCCCGCGCCCTTCGCGCGCGCTTCGCTGCGCTCACCGATTCCATGTCAGGAGCTCCACGATGACCCGGCACCACCGAGGCTCGACCTTCCACCTCCTCGCGCTCGCGGCCTCCCTTCTCGCGGCACCCCTCCCTCTCGGCGCGCAGGAAGTGAGGGACACCACCTCGCTCCCCGAGATCGTCGTGACGGCGACCCGCTACCCCGTCGCGCCCGACTCCGTCGCTTCGACGGTGACGGTGCTCCGAGGCGACGACCTCCGCGCGGAAGGCATCCGTTTCGTCGGCGACGCGCTCCGCCAGGTGCCGGGGGCACACCTGGTCCAGGGCGGCCCGTACGGCGCCGCTGCGTCGCTGTTCGTGCGGGGCGGGGAGAGCGACTACGTGAAGGTGCTGGTGGACGGCGTGCCGGTGAATCAGCCGGGCGGCTTCTACGATTTCGCCTCGCTCACCACCGACAACGTCGAGCGGATCGAAATCCTGCGAGGCCCGGGAAGCGTGCTGTACGGCTCGGACGCGATCGCCGGTGTCATCCAGATCGTCACTCGGCAGGGTGGAGACGGGCTCCGGCTTGGCGCCGCCGCCGAGGGCGGCAGCTTCGGCAGTGCGCGATGGGAGGCTTCCGCGCTTGGTGGCGGCGACGCCCTCGGCTGGTCGGCGTCGCTCTCCCGGCTCACCAGCGATGGGACGTACGAGTTCAACAACGACTACCGCAACACTGTGGCGAGCGGCCGCTTCCGTGCCCGCGCCGGCGACCGCACCACGCTGAGCCTCACCGGCCGCTACCACGACGCGAAATATCATTTCCCCACCGATTTTACCGGGGTGCCGGTGGACCATAACCAGTTCACCACCGACAAGACGGCGGCGCTCGCGCTCGACGTCGGACACAGGTTCTCGGAGATCGTGGAGGGCCAGCTGTTGCTCGGCCGGAGCGACATCGAGACCGGCTTCGAGAATCCGGCCGATCCGCCGCCGGGTCCGGGCTTCGCCAGCAGCGACCGCACCAGCACCGACCGAACTTCCGCCGACGCTCGAGTGCAGCTCACCATGCCGAAGGGGATCCGCGGGCTCGCCGGCGCCAGCTTCGAGGCCCAGCGGCAGAACGTGACCGGCGCCTTCCGCGAAGCCCGGGACAACTGGGGGATCTACGCGCAGGCGACCGTCCTGCCGCTGCCTCGCGTACAGCTCACCGGCGGCGGCCGGCTGGACGAGAACGAGAAGTTCGGGAGCTTCTGGACCTACCGTGCGGCGGCCCTGGCCTTCGCGTCGCCCACGACGAGGATCCGCGGCTCGGTCGGCACCGGGTTCAAGGAGCCGAGCTTCTTCGAGAACTTCGACAGTCCATTCTCGATCGGAAACCCCGATCTCCGGCCTGAGCGGAGCTTCAGCGTCGAAGGCGGGGTCGAGCAGGACTTTGCCCATGGAGCGCTGGGCGTGGGAGTCACCGTCTTCGCCCAGCGGTTCCGCGATCTCATCCAGTTCACCTTCGTGCCACCCGAGCCCGGCGGGCCGAACTATTTCAATGTCGCCTCGGCCAACGCCAACGGGGTGGAGGCGGTGCTGCACCTCCGGCCGTCCGGCACGGTGCAAGGCTCGATCGCGTACACCCGACTGGCCTCGAAAGTGACTGACGCCGGGTTCGACTCCGGCGACGCCGCCACCTTCGTGGAAGGAGAGCGGCTGCTGCGACGCCCGAAGGACGTCCTCTCTCTCCGGGTGGAGTCCGCGTTCGCCGGCCGCATCCGGCTCGGCGCGCTGCTCTCCTGGGCCGGCCCGCGCGACGACATACGCTTCGGCCAGTTTCCCGAGCCCAGCCAGCGAGTGGAGTTGCCGTCCTACACGACACTCGACCTCAGCGGAACCTTCACTGTCCTGCAACCCCGGCGGGGGACGCCGGGCCTCGATCTCACGACGCGGGTCGAGAACCTGCTCGACGAGAGCTACGAGCAGGCCGTGGGCTTCCCCGCCCGGGGCCGCGGGCTCTTCCTCGGAGTCTCCACCAGTGTCCAGTGACCCGGCGGCGGCTTCGCTACGCATCGCGTCCCTGCTGCCGAGCGCAACGGAGATCGTCTGCTCTCTCGGTCTCGAGGACGCGCTCGTCGCGGTAAGTCATTCCTGCGATTTCGCGGGCCGGGTCGCGTCGCTTCCCCGGGTCACCCGCACCCGGGTCCCACATGGCGCGCCGAGCCGTGAAATCGACAGGGTGGTCCGCGACTGCCTGCACCGCGGGGAGTCGCTCTACCAGCTCGACGAGGGGTTGCTCGAGAGCCTGCGGCCCGATCTGATCGTGACTCAGGCGCTCTGCGAGGTCTGCGCGGTCGGGCCGGCCGAGGTAGGCCGGGCGGTGCCGGCGCTGAGCTCGCACCCGCGGGTCATCACGCTCGAGCCGCGCACGCTCGGAGAGGTCTTCGGCGCGATCGAAACGGTGGGCGCGGCGGTCGGACGCTCCGAGAGCGCGGTCGCCCTGGTCAGCGACCTTCGCCGCCGGGTGGACGCCGTCCGCACCCGAGGCGGCGCGCTCGTCCACCGGCCCCGAGTGGCCTTCCTCGAGTGGGCAGATCCGATGATCTGCGGCGGGCACTGGAATCCCGAGCTGGTGGAAATCGCCGGAGGCCGCGACGGACTGGGACGCCGGGGCGAGCCGAGCCGGAGGATCGGGTGGGAGGACGTAGTGGCATGGCAACCGGAGGTGATGGTGCTGGCGTGCTGTGGATTCGACGAGGCGCGGGGACGGCGGGAGTTGGACTTGCTGCGTCTGCGGCCCGGGTTCGAGCGACTGCCCTGCGCCCGCGACGGGAGGATCTACGTGATGGACGGTGTGCGGCTCTTCAGCCGTCCCGGTCCGAGCCTGGTGGAGAGCCTCGAGCGGCTCGCCGCGATCCTGCACGACTGAAATCGGCTCAGAGCACCTCCCTCGCCACCTCCAGCCGCCACTGCTCGACCCGGTCGTGCTGCTCGACCGCGCGCCGCTCCATCAGGTCCAGGTCGAGGTCGCGCAGGACCGGGTGCTGGTCAACCACGACTCGCAGTCCGCGCCAGAGCGCCCGCCTTCCCTGCATCCCTATCGCCAGAGTCTCCAGCACCTCCAGTCGCGCCAGGCCGCCCGGGTCGCCGGTCCCGCCCAGCTTCACCCGTCCCGCCTTCTCCGCCAGCCAGGCGCCGGCCTTCTTCAGCGAATTCTCCTTTCCGCCGGCCCGGTCGATCAGGTCCTGGAGCACGGACTGGTCCTGCTTGATTTCCTGGAGAATCTCCTCCAGCCGGCGGCCGAGCAGGTCGCCGGCGTTCTCCTCGATCACCCGCTCGACCATCGCGATCGCTCCGACCGAGCCGGCGAGGTGATCGTTGAGGTAGGCACGCAGGTTTTCGTCGCTCATGGGGAGTCTCCGGCGGCGCCCGGTTGCCGCGAGGCCGCGGACTTGCGCGCCTCCGCGAGATAGCCCGGCTCCAGCTCGAGCAGATGCGCCAGCTTCCGCACCAGCCACGCCTCGTGGGTGGCGAGCTCGCCGTCGGCCAGGATCACGCCCCACATGACTTCGGCGAGCACCATCTTCTGGCCCAGGTCGTACTCGGCCGCGATGAGGCGGGTGAACTGGAAGTGATCTATCGACTGGCGCCGCTCCGCCTCCGCGAGCGAGATCAGTTCCCGCGCGGTGGCGTCGTCGAGTCCGAAGTGACGCTGCGACCGCGCTTTCGATGTGGGCCAGTTCTGCCGGGCTCATGACGCCGTCGGCGTGGGCCAGCTCGAGGAGGAGGGCGCACGCGGCGAGCTGGACACCGGACGGCGCGGGGCGACCCGGGGTCGCCGGGGTCTGGGCGGAGGGCAGAATGCGGCGGGTGACGAAGCCGCGAATGGCGTCCAACACCAGGGGAAGCTATGCGGAACAGGGTAGCTTTCGCCAACGATGCGGCAATCCGACTCGGTACCCGCACAGCAGACCGATAGCACCGCAACCGTTCCGGTGCCGGTGCCGAGCGCGCTCGCGATTCAGTATCACCGGAGCAGCCACGTCATCTGGGCCGGGGCGACCGCGCTGGAGCTCGCGGTTCCCGCGGCACTGCTCTTCACCGGGCTCTCCGCCCGGGTGCGCGACCTGGCCCGGCGGATCGCACGGGGCCGGTGGTTTCTCACCGCCGCGATCTACGGCGCGGCCTATGTCCTGATCCAGGCGATCGCCTTCCTGCCGTTCGCGTGGTACGCCGGGTTCGTGCGGCAGCACGCGTACGGACTCTCGACCGAGACCGCGGGCGCAGTGGCTGGCGGACTGGGCGAAAGGGACGGCGATCACGGCCGTCATCGCCGCCGGGATTCTGTGGATCCCGTACCGGCTGCTGCGCGCGAGTCCCAGGAGATGGTGGCTCTGGACCGGGCTCCTCGCGGCACCCCTCACCGTGCTGGCAATGATCGTGGCGCCGGTGTGGATCGCTCCGCTGTTCGACGAGTACGGTCCCGATGCGGGATCGCGCGCTCGAGGCCCGGATCCACCGGCTGGCTGCCCGCGCGGGCATCCCCGACAGCCGCATCTACGAGGTCCGCAAGAGCGACGAGACCCGGCAGGTCAACGCCTACGTCACCGGCTTCGGCGGCACCAAGCGGATCGTCCTGTGGGATACGCTGGTGGACCGGCTGGAGCCCGACCAGGTGCTGTTCGTGATGGGGCATGAGATCGGCCACTTCGTCCTTCGCCACACTCTCACGGTTATACTTGGGGCCACGCTGCTCGCCACGCTGTCGCTGTTCGTGGTGCATCGCCTGGCCGGTCGGTTGATCGCTCGCTTCCACCGGCGCTTCGGATTCGACCGGCTGGACGACGTGGCCTCGCTGCCGCTGCTGGTCATGGTAGGCGGCGCGATCATGCTAGCGACGACGCCGGCGGCCCTGGCGCTCTCGCGCTGGCAGGAGCGGGAGGCCGATCGCTTCGGACTCGAGATTACGCGCGACAACCAGGCGGCCGCCCGGGCATTCGTCCGGCTGCACGACGAGAACCTCGCGGTGCCGCGGACCGGCCTCGTCTTCCGGCTGTGGCGCGCCAGCCATCCGGATCTGGCCGACCGGATCGAGTTCTCCAATCGCTATCGCCCCTGGTCCAGGGGGAAATCGCTCCGCTATGGCGATCGCTTCCGCTCGCCGGAACCGCTGACGCCCGATCCCTGAGGAGAACAGGTGCAGACCGAGTCCACCTCGCCGGAAGGCAGGTCGGCGCTGCGCGCGCTCCAGACCGGAGCGGCGCTGGTGGTGCTCGCCGCTCTTCCCTATCCCTTCTTTCAGCTCGACCGCTACACCTTCGTGAAGGAGCTGGTGCTGCTGGCCGCGGCCCTCGCCGCGGTCCTGCTGTGCATCGGCTCCGCGCGTAAGATCACGGTGTTCATGGTGGACGTGCTGGTCGCGGGGTTCCTGGCGCTTTCGGTGCTCTCCGCGCTGTTCGCCACCAACGGGTGGCTCGCCACCCGCGGTCTAGGCGTCTCGCTCGCCGGGGCCGGACTCTTCTGGGTCGCGAGGACGCTGGCCCGCGCGGGCCATGGCCCCAAGATGCTGGCCGCGCTCGCCGCCGCGGTCGTCGTAGGCGCGGCGACCGGCCTGATCCAGGCGTACGGACTGATCACGACCGACCTCGCCAGCCTGACCCGGGCACCGGGCGGCACCTTCGGCAACCGCAACTTCATGGCCCACCTGGTCACGATCGGGCTGCCGGTCCTGATCCTGGTGACGATAGAGGCGCGGCGAAGGGGAGACTTCGTGCTGGGTGCGGCGGGCGTGACGCTCGCGGCCGCGGCCCTGGTGCTTTCGCGCTCCCGAGCCGCCTGGCTGGGCGCGGCGGCGTGCGGGCTCTTTCTGGCAGTGGAAGGACTCTGGGCGGGACGCCTGTGGGCCGACCGGCGGCTCCGGCGCCGGGTGCTCGGCCTTGCCGGCCTCGCGCTGGGCGGACTGGCGCTCGCGCTCGCCCTCCCCAACCGGCTCAACTGGCGGTCGGATTCCCCCTACCTCGACTCGTTGGCCGGCGTCGCCAATTACAAGGAGGGAAGCGGCCGCGGCCGGCTGATCCAGTACGGCAACACGCTGGAGATGGCGATGGACCACCCGGTGTTGGGCGTGGGGCCCGGCAACTGGCCGGTGCACTACCCGAAGTACATGTCCCCGGGCGACCCGTCATTCGACACCGACGATGTGATTCCCACCAATCCCTGGCCCAGCAGCGACTGGATGGCGATGCTCGCGGAGCGCGGGCTGCCGGCATCGCTGCTCCTCGTCGCGCTGGGGGGCTCGATCGCGCTCGGAGCCTGGGTGCGGGTCCGGAGCGGCACGCGGCGCACGCCTGCGATGGGCGATCTCACCATCGTGGCCACGCTCATCGCCCTCGTCGTAGTAGGCGCGTTCGATGCCGTGCTGCTCCTCCCGACCCCGACCTTCTTCGCGTGGACGGTGGTAGGTGCGCTGGCAACGACGGCCCGGCCGATACGCGTGGTACCGCTGTCACCGCTCGGGCGGCAGCGGCTGACGGTCGTCGTGGCCGCCGTCGGTGGCGTGCTGCTGTTCCACAGCTTCTCACAGGTGGCGGCCATGACCCTGTCGGGAGGCGGGAGCCGCGAAGCGCTGGAGCTCGCGGCCAGGGTGGACCCCGGCAGCTACCGGATTCACATACGCCTGGCCCAGCAATGGCGCGCGGCTGGCCGCTGCGACCGCGCCCGGCCGCACGCGCAGCGTGCGCGTGAGCTGTTCCCCAACCATCCGGCGCCACGGGCGGTGCTCCGCGCGTGCGGGAAAAAACGTCAGTGACCGCCAGTCCTCACGAGGCTCCGGTCTCGATCGGCGTATCGGCGCGACCGCCCCATTCGGTCCACGCGCCGTCGTAGAGCGCCACCCGGTGGTGGCCCAGCCGGTGAAGCGCGTGGATCAGCGTACAGGCGCTCACCCCCGAGCCGCAGGTGGCGATGATGGGGCGGCTGGGATCGATGCCGGCCGCCGCGATCCGGCGTTGAAGCGATTCCGTTGGAAGCACCGTGCCGTCCTCCCCGACCAGCTCGTCGTAGGGGAGATTGAGGCTGCCCGGGATGTGCCCGCCCCTCAGTCCGGCCCGCGGCTCGGGCTCCGTGGCGGTGAATCGCCCGCGCGAGCGCAGGTCCACGATCTGTGCCGCGCCCGCCGACGACGCCTGGCGGACTTGGTCGAGATCGCGAACCGCGTCGCCCGACCGCCGGCGCGCGGTGAAGGTTCCCGGTGGCCGCGCAGGGGACCCGCGCTCGATAGGACGCCCTTCGCGCCGCCACTTCCCGATGCCTCCGTCGAGCACCGCGACTCGCTCGTGGCCGAACACCCGGAACATCCACCAGACCCGGGCGGCGCTCAGGTTGGCCCCCGAGCCGTCGTACACGACGATATCGTCGGCGTCGTCGAGCCCGATGGCGCTCATCCGCTCGGCGAATTCCTCGGCGGCGGGGAGCATGTGCGGCAGCGGCGACCGGCGGTCGCTGGAGGCTTCGAGATCGAAGAAGACGGCGCCCGGCAAATGGCCGGCGGCGTACTCGGCGGCCGCATCCCTGCCCGCTGCCCGGGAGGTACATCGAGGCGTCCACAATCCGAAGCCGCGGGTGGCCGATCCGGCCAGCGAGCCAGTCGGTGGTGACCAGCGCCTGCTCGATCATGAACCAACCCTAGGGTATGAGAAGGACTTTCCCCGTCGTTCGGCGCGCCTCGAGCTCGACGTGCGCTTCCTTGGCCCGGTGAAGCGGAAGCTCCAGGCCGATCCGCACGTCCAGCGACCCATCGGCGACCCACCCGAGGACCTCGCTCGCCCGCCGCAGCAGCTCGGCTCGCGTGGAGACGTAGTGCGCCAGGTTAGGGCGCGTCAGGAAGAGCGAGCCCTTCTGGTTGAGCAGCTGCGGATCGAAGGCTTCCACCGGCCCGCTCGACTGGCCGTACAGCACCATCATGCCTCGCGGCACGAGGCAGTCCAAGCTCTTCAGAAACGTGGTCCGCCCCACCGAGTCGTACACCACCTGCACGCCGGCGCCACCGGTGAGCCGCCTGGTCTCCGCCTGGAAATCCTCGCGGGTGTAGAGGATGACCTCATGCGCCCCCGCCTCGCGGGCGAGGCGGGCCTTCTCCTCCGTGCTCACGGTGCCGATCACCCGCGCGCCAAGGCGGCTCGCGATCTGGCAGAGCAGCAGGCCCACGCCGCCGGCCGCGGCGTGGACCAGGCAGGTGTCTCCCGGACGGAGCGGGTAGGCGCTGGTGGAGAGGAAGTGCGCGGTGAGGCCCTGGAGCATGACGGCGGCGGCGACTCGCGCGTCGAGTTGGGGAGGCAGCGGAACGACGCGCTCGGCC
Organism: uncultured Gemmatimonadales bacterium; assembly: GCA_963844445.1. Classification (GTDB taxonomy): domain Bacteria; phylum Gemmatimonadota; class Gemmatimonadetes; order Gemmatimonadales; family GWC2-71-9; genus CAVVWJ01. The sequence continues at coordinate 855,597 of CAWJOB010000001.1, read as the reverse complement.
GCGGCGAGCACGTATTCCGCGTAGCCGCCCGTCAGACTCTCAGCCGCCACTCGGTCTCCGGGCCGGCAGGTAGAGACGCCCTCTCCCACCCGCTCGACGACCCCGGCAGCTTCACGGCCGGGGGTGAACGGAAGGGGCACCGGATAGAGACCCTTGCGATGGTATACGTCGATGAAGTTGACGCCGGCGGCCTCGACCCGAATGACGACCTGTCCCACGCCAGGGGTCGGATCCGGAAGCTCCTCCAGTCGCAGCACATCGGGCCCGCCCGTGGCGTGGACGCGAATCGCCTGCACCGACGCTCCAGGGAGAATGACCGCCGTAATCTAGGGGAGCGCCGCTCAGGCGCCGGCCAGGCGGCGCTCCGGCCCCGGATACGCGGGGTCGAGGAAGACCCGGCGCTCCGGTGCCGACCGGTCGCGCCCATCGAAGCGCCGCGCTCCGCTGGGCCCGAAGTCCACCTCGTGTCGCTGGAGAATCGCGAGCGCTTCGGCAGTCCTCGCGCCGGCGTCCACCGTGACCAGCGTTCCTCCCGACCGGAGTCCACCGTCGAAATGCCGGGCATCTTCCTCCGGTACTCCGAGGGCAGTGAGCCCGCCGAGCAACCCTCCGGTTGCGGCACCGATGCCGGCGCCGGTGAGCGCGGAGGCGAGCACGCCGCCGACGACCACGGGTCCGACCCCAGGGATCAACAGCGAGCCGAGCAAGCCGATCAGCCCGCCCAGCAGTCCGCCGCTCACCGCTCCCTTGGCCGCGCCTTCGGCGGCCTCGCCGCCCGCGCCTTGGAGCAGGTCACCTTGCTCGACCCGCTCCTGCATCGCCACGCCGAGGCGATCCTGCGGGAAGCCCGCGGCCTGGAGGTCTCGTATCGCGGCCTCCGCGCCCGCCCGCTGGCTGAAGAGGCCGACGACGGTGCGCCCGGTGGTCTCCTGCGGTCGGTTGTCCGGAGTACCGTCGATCTGGCTCATGGTCGTGCTCCTGGGGTGACGACCCTCACAGGACCGGGGAATCGCGGGCTAGGCGGCGATCTCCGCATCCGCGAGGTCGTCGGCCGGTGATCTGCCGCGGCGGGTGTACTGGTCGAAGAAAGAGCGGGCCTGTTCCAGATCGGAGGGATGGAAGTAGGCGGGACCCAGGGCCCGGCATCCGGCGACCGCGATGTCCGCGAGGTCCATCGCGGTTCGCCCGATGGCGCTGTCGCCCAGGCCCAGGCGGCCGGCCCGGTCCAGCAGGCCGAGATCGGGCCGGCCGAGCAGGTCGGCCGCGGCCCGGAGGGCCCAGGGATCGTAGGTGATCCCGACGGCCAGCGCGATCGGCGCGGCGTACCACTGCGGGCTCACGGCGTCGCAGGATCGAAGCTCCAGGTGGCCGCGAGGGCGAATCTCCGGGAAGAGGGTGGTGAGATGGTCGCGCCACTCTTCCATCGTCGGCCGCGCGTGCCGCAGCCAATCGCCGAACGGCCGGTACTCGCCCTGCAGCTGCGGGAGCAGGATCGCGGGCGCCCGCAGCGCGAAGTCGAGATACGCGCTCACCGGCGCCCGGTCGTCCCACGGGCAGCCCGGTCCGCGCGGGATCGAGGGCGCGCCACACCTGGGCCCGGGTGCTTCGGCAGCCGGTCGCGGAGCCGTCGTACAGCGGGGAGTTGGCGAAGATCGCCGTCACGTACGGCGCCGCGGCGTTGAGCACCGACCAGCGAAGCCACGGCTCGTCGTCGAGGTCGAGACTCAGCTGAAAGGCCGCCGTCTGCCGCATCATCCGCGCGCCCGCCGGGCCGATCCGGCCGAGATACTCCGCCATTCGTGCGTAGCGCTTGCTCTGGAGCAGCAGCGGCGCGCGATCCGCGGGATTGAGCGGATCGATGCCCACCGCCAGGAGCTCGATCCCGTCGTCGGCGGCGGCGGCGCGGAGCGGGAGCACCACCGACCGGAGCAGGGCCAGCAGTGCGCTGGGCGACCGGCAGGGAGGAGAGCTGTACTCCAGCTGGCCGCCGGGCTCGAAGGTCACCGTGCCCCCCGCCGGCAGCTCGAAGCACGGTATGCCCTTCGCCGTGCAGGTCTCCTTCCATCCTTGGCGAGCGCCGAACCGTCGGAGGAACGGCAGGGTGCCCGGCGCCGCGCCGGTCTCCAGCGGACATCGCCGTCCCGTCGTCGCCTCGATCGGAATGAGCTCCACCTCCGCCCCGACGCGGCGGGGCGTGAGCGACGCGCTCGGCGGCGCGGCGAAGGCGTGCTCCGCGAGATCCGCCTCGAGAGCCGCGCGCATGTGCCTGGCTCATGCCGGGGCTCCGACCACCAGGGCGAACAGCGACTCCGGGTCGCTCCGCCAGGCCTCGATCTCGAAGCCCCGCGGCCTCGAACAGCTGCGCTACGCTCTCCCGGTCGTACTTGCAGCTGATCTCGGTCCGGAGCGACTCGCCGGCAGCGAACGGGATCGACCCGACGCCGGGAATCATCACCAGCTGCGCCCGGCGCGACACGAGGTGCATCTCGATCCGGTGCGCCACCGGCTCGTAGAATGCCAGGTGGTCGAACGCGGACGGATCGAAGTCCGCGCCCAGCTCGTGGTTCAGCACCAGCAGCATGTTCCGGTTGAACTCCGCCGTGACGCCCTGGGCTGTCGTTGTAGGCCGCCTCGATGCGCGCGGCGTCCTTCCGCAGGTCCACGCCCATGAGGAACCGGTCGCCCGGCTCCATCGCGGCGCGCACCCGGCCGAGCAGCCGGATCGCGGCCGGGCGGATAGAAGTTGCCGATGGTGCCGCCGAGGAAGGCGAACAGCGCCGGACGAGGCACGCGGCGAGGGAAATTGAGCTCCTCCGAGATGTCCGCGATCGCCGGCTCGACGGCGAGCCGCGGATACTCCCGCCGGAGCCGCGCCGCGGTCTGGCTCAGGAACGTGGCGCTCACGTCGATGGGCACGTACAGCTCGGCGGTGCCGGCCGCGCGCATCGCGTCGAGGATGATGCGGCTCTTCTCCGCGCTCCCGGCGCCGAGCTCGATGAGCGTGCGGGAGCCGAGCCGGCGGATCAGCGACGGCATCCACGCCTCGAGCAGCGCCCGCTCGGTGCGGGTCGGGTAGTACTCCGGCGAGCCGGGTGATCGCCTCGAACAGCTCCGACCCGCGCTGGTCGTAGAAGTACTTGGGCGACAGCTCCTTCTGCGGCGAGGAAAGACCGGTCGGCCACCTCCGCGAGCATCCGCGAGTCGGCGACGGTCTCACGGGCCAGCATTCTACGCGTCACGGGCGCACCTGAAGCCGCTGAAGATCTGGCGGCGGATAGGGTAGTCCCAGTTGCGGAAGGTGTTGCGAACCGCACCGGGCCGGGTGGCCCACGAGCCCCCGCGCAGAACCTTGTACTCGTTACCGAAGAACACTTCGGAATACTCCTGGTACGGGAACGCCTCGAACCCGGGCCAGGGGCGGAAGTCGCTCGCCGTCCATTCCCACACGTCGCCGATCATGCCGTAGCAGCCGATCGGCGAGACGTTCCGCTGGTACGCGCCCACCGGTGCGGTGCCGAAGCCCAGCTGATCCAGATTGGCGAGCTGGCGCGAGGCCGGCTCGTCCCCCCAGGGGAACCTGCGCTGGCTGCCCGTCGCGGGATCCCACGAGGCCGCCGCCTCCCACTCGATCTCGGTGGGAAGCCGCTTGCCCGCGAATCGAGCGAACGCCTCCGCCTCGTACCAGGAGACGTGGCAGACGGGATGCCGCGGGTCCACCGCGCCGGTCTGGTCCATCACTCGGGTCATCCAGCGGCCCTCGCCGAGGAACCAGTACTTCGGCGCCTGGACGCCCGACCCGGCAAGCCAGCGGCGCCCGCCCTCGGACCAGTACTCCGGCTTGGCGTAGCCGCCGGCTGCGATGAAGACGAGGAAGTCCCCATTGGTGACCGGGTGAACGTCGATGAAGAACGGCTGGACCTCCACCGCGTGCCGCGGCCGCTCGTTGTCGTATGCCTCCGACCGGTCGTCGGTCCCGATCTCGACCGATCCGCCGGGAAAGCGAGCCATGTCGCTCGGCGCGGGCGGCGCGGCGGGCGCGAGGTGGGAGATCGAGGCGCACGGCGGGTGAGTACGGCGCTCCCAGCTTGAGCTGGAGGGTCTGGAGGATCGTCTCGTTGTGCTGGTACTCGTGCTGCAGGACCATCCGGTAGACGTACCCGTCGCGGAGGAGGGGGTTGGCGTCGTCCAGGTCGGTGGCCGCGACGCGGGCCAGCACCCGGCCCCGGATCTCGTCCATGATCAGCCGACACTCTTCGAGGCCCGGCAGCGCCAGCGATCCGCGCTCGCTTCGCGGGTGCTCGAAGGGGTTGTACATCCCCGGCATCTCCACGAATTCGATGGGGCCGTCGAGGTTGCGGGTGAGCCACAGCTCCTCGAAGTGCGCGATGTGCCCCAGGTCCCAGAGGATGGGGCTCATCAATGGATCGTGCTGGGCGTGCAGCTCCTCGTCGCTGAGCGGGGCCACCAGGAGAAAGGTCCGGTCCCGGGCCTCCTGCAGGCGCTCGGCAATGGTCTGCGGCAGGGCGCGGTCGGGCGCCACGGCGGTGGTCATCGGCGACTCCTGGCTCGACAGGTCAGTCGAGCGTCGCAAACAAGTTGTTCAGCGACTCCGCCAGCGTCGGGTGGGCGAAGACCGCGTCGCGAATCCTATCATACGGCAGCTTTCCCATCATGGCGAGTTGCAGTGCCGCCATGATCTCCCCGCCCTCTATGCCGAGGACGGCGGCGCCCAGCAGCTGCCGGCTCTCCGGGTCCACCAGGACCTTCATCATCCCCCGCGCCTCGTCCATCTCCAGCGCCCGCGCCACGTAATTCATCGGCATCGTGGCGACGCGATACGGTCGTCCCTGGGTCCGGGCTTCCCGCTCGGTGAGACCGATACGCCCGAGCTGCGGGTCCATGAACACCGTGTACGGGACCGGCCGGTCGGCGGTGGTCCTGTCGCCGCGCTCGAGCAGATTCGCGCGGATGATGCGATAGTCGTCGTAGGAGATGTGGGTGAAGGCGGGCCCGCCCTTCACGTCCCCCAGGGCGTAGACACCAGGGGCGGTGGTCTCCAGCCGCTGGTTCACCCGGATGAAGCCCTTGGCGTCGGTCTCCACCCCCGCGGCCTTCGGTTCGAGGCCCTCGACGTTGGGCACCCTCCCCGCGGCCAGCAGCACGTGAGAGCCTACGATCGAGCGCTCTCCCTCGCCGGTCCGGGCGACGACGCGCAGGCTGCTCTGGTCGATCCGCTCGGCGCACCGGGCCTCGGCCTCCAGCAGCACGTCGATGCCGTCCTCGCGGAGGATGGCGAGCACCGCATCCGCGATATCCTCGTCCTCCAGCGGCAGCAACTGCCGTCCGCGCTGGATCACGGTCACCCGGCTGCCGAAGCGGCGGAACATCTGGGCGAACTCGAGACCGATATAGCCCCCGCCCAGCACGATGAGATGCTCGGGGACCTGGTCCAGCTCCATGATGGAGGTCGAGTCGAGCGGGCCTACGCGGTCCACGCCGGGAACGTCAGGGGTGGCGGGCCGGCCGCCGGTGTTGATGAACACCAGATCGGCCTGGAGAGTCCGCCCGTTCACCGCCACGGTGCGGGGCGCCGTGAACCGCGCTTCGCCGAAGACCAGGTCCAACCCGTCAGCCGCCTCGATCCGCCGCTGGCTTCCGCCGCGGAAGCTCTCCACGATGCTGCGCTTGCGCTCGCGCACCCGGCCGAGATCCACCCGCACCGGCCCGATCTGCACCCCGTAGTCCGCGCCGCGGCGGGCGAGATAGGCCACGCGCGCGCTCGCTATCATCGTCTTGGTGGGGGTGCAGCCCTCGTTGATGCAGGTCCCGCCGACGTGCTCCCGCTCGATCAGGATGGTCCGGCGGCCGGCCTTGGCCAGCGCGGTCGAGAGCGGCACGCCGGCCTGTCCGGCGCCGATGACGATGGCATCGTACTTCTCGGGTGCGCTCATCGAACCTGTGGGTATGGGTCGTCCAGCCGGTATGGGAGGAACGCCGGCAGGCCCGCGAAGGTTCCGGGTGGCTACTCGCCGACTCGAATCTCCAACTCCGACATCGGGATGCGATAGATGTCGCCGAGGCTGTTGCCGATTCCGGTGAGACGCCGCTGCATCTCGGGATAGGGAATCCGCGCAGGGGGCATCGAGTCGAACTGCCCGCGGGTGCTGCTGACAAAGAGGTACTTTCCGTCGGGTGACACGCTGTGATTGAAGTCACCCTTGGGAGAATTCACCGGGTCCAGGGGCCGGGCCCGCTGCCAGGTCCCGTTGCGGCGCTCGCTTACGTAGAGGTCGAACCCGCCGGGGCCCTCCGGCCGGCCCTGGGCACTGAAAATGAGGTAGCTCTCGTCCGGCGCGATCCAGGGCTCGAACTCGCCGGCCTTGCTGTTGACCGAATCGCCCAGGTTCTCCGGCTCGGCATAGCGATCCCCGGTCCACCGGGCCACATAGAGGTCGTTCCCTCCCCTGCCCTCCTTCCGGATGGTGCCGAAGTAGAGATTGCCGTTTCGGGCCACCGACGGCGACCACTCCGTCACACTGTCGCGGTTGACCGGCGCCCCCAGGTTGCGCGGCGCGCCCCAGCGTCCGCCGGCCCGTCGTTCGACGACCCAGATGTCGTACGCTCCGCGTGGAGTGTCGCCGGTCAACGGACGGTTGGAGATGAAGAAGAGCTTGCTTCCGTCCGGCGACAGGTGGGGGTCGGCGTCGCTCCACCGTCCGGAGAACGCAGCGGCGCGAGGCTCGCTCCAACGTCCGTTGGTGAAATCGGTCTCGAGAATCGTGTAGTAGCTGAAATCCCCGTTCGCCCGGCAGATGTAGGCGGTGTGCTGGTCGGGAGTGAGCGCGACGAAGAAGTCCCACGCACCGGTGGAGAAGGTGCCGGGCTCGTAGACTTGGGGGCCGGCCTGCGCCTGGACCGCGGACGGACCGGCGACGAAGGTGACGACCGCGAGAAGCCGGAGAGCGCGAAGCTTGCCCATGAGTTCCTCCGGGAAGAGGGCGCCAGGAGGCGTCCGGACGCGGTACTCGAGGCTCATGTTTCAGGGGCGGCACGCCACCTCGCCGAGACCGCCGCCGGGGTGTACATTCGGGCGCACCAGCCGCGCCTGCGGGGCCCTATGCGCCGAATCCGGTCTGCCCTCTTCGTCCTCCTCCTCATCGCGACCGTCCAGCCGTCACCCGGCTCGAGTCAAACCAGCGGGCTAGGGTTGGTCAGCTTCCCCAACACCGGCGCGCGCCGGGCCCAGGCGTCGTTCCTCCGAGGACTGGCCCTGCTGCACAGCTTCGAGTACGCCGACGCAGCTGACGCGTTCCGGGAGGCCCAGCGGCTCGACTCCGCCTTCGCGATGGCCTACTGGGGGGAGGCGCTGACCTACGATCATCCGCTGTGGGGCGAGCACGACTCGACCGCTGCGCGCGAGGCGCTGGGCCGGCTGGGAGCGACAGGGGAACAGCGCGTCGCCCGGGGCGGGAACGCGCGGGAGCGGGCCTATCTGAGAGCGGTGGAGGCCCTCTACGGGGCGGGCAGTCTCAAGGAGCGGCGCCAGGCCTACGAGCGGGCTATGGCCCAGGTGCACGACGCGCATTCCTCGGACCTCGAGGCCGCGAGCCTGCACGCGCTTGCGCTCCTGAGCCTCCGCTCCGGCGGCAAGGCGGATCTCCGCTCGTCGGTGCGGGCGGCGGCCATCGTGGAGGAGGTGCTCCGGCGCATCCCGACCCATCCCGGCGCCACACACTACCTGATCCACGCCTACGACGACCCACTGTTGGCCCCGCTCGGACTGCCGGTGGCGCGCCGGTACGCCCGGATCGCGCCCCGGGCCGAGCACGCGCTCCACATGCCGTCGCACATCTTCGTGCATCTGGGGCTGTGGGACGATATGGTCGCCTCGAACGAGGCCGCGTGGACCGCCTCCAAGGCTTGGGTAAAGCGGAAGGAGCTGCCCAACGAGGAGCTGGATCTGCACGCGGCTGCCTGGCTGCACTACGGCTATCTCCAGCAGGGCCGCTACACCCGGGCGCGGGCGCTGACCGATTCACTCGGCGCGCTGTTCCCCGTGGTAGGGCGCGCCGACGCGTCGCATCACGTGCATGCCTACCTGATCATGGTGGACTGCCAGAACGCGGTGGAGATGCCGCGCCGGGATTCCACGCCGCCGCTCATGGCGTCCAAGCCCTGGGAGGTGGTCCTTCGGGCGGCGGCAGGCGCGATGCCCCGGGGTGATCGCGAGACCGTCGCCGCCGGCCTGGCCGGCTTCCGCCTGCGAGCCGACACCATCAAGCAGCATCATGATGGCATGATGCCACCCGGCGTCCGCGCCTTCGAGCGCAAGCTCACCGCGATGAACGCCCGGGTGAACGGACGGGACGAGGAGGCGGTGGCCGCCCTCACCGAGGCGGCCACGCTCGAGGCGGATCTGTCCATGGTCGGGCCACCGGTCGATCCTCCGGCGCGCGAGCTCCTGGCAGACCTGCTGCTGGAATTGGGCCGGGTGCCCGAAGCGATCGCGGCCTACGATGCGACGCTGCAGCGCACCCCGCTCCGCTCTCCTGCGCTATTGGGGCGGGCGCGAGCCGCGGCCAAGGCGGGCGACAGCGAAGGGGCGGTGCGGTGGTATGGGCTGCTGTTGCGGAACTGGCACGCCGCCGACGCCGGTCTGCCGGAGCTGGCGGAAGCCAGGTCCGGAGCCCACCGCGTCGAGGCCTCGCGCTGAAAGCCGTCAGTCGTCGGCGGGGGGCCTGAGCAGCGCCAGTTCGAGCCCATCGCAGAGCGCCAGCCAGCTGGCCTCGATGATGTTCTCCGAACAGCCGACCGTACTCCACCGCTCCGCGCCGCGGGCCGACTCGATGATGACCCTCGGGCGCGCGGCCGTGCCCAGGTGCTCGTCCACGATGCGGACCTTGTAGTCCACCAGGTGCACCCCCGCGAGCGCGGGGTAATGCGGCAGCAGCGCCTTCCGCACCGCGCGGTCGAGAGCGTTGACCGGCCCATCGCCCTCCGCCGCGGTGTGCACGACGTCGTCCCCCACCCGGAGCTTCACCGTGGCCTGCGCCCGGATCCCGTCACCGCCACGCTTCTCGACGATGACGGTGAAGTCTTCGACCACGAACGGCGCGCGATAGGCGGGATCCTTCCGGCGCAGCAGCATCTCGAACGAGCCCTCCGCCGCCTCGAACTGGAAGCCTCGGTGCTCCATCTCCTTGATCATCTGGAGCACCGCGCCTTCCTCGCCACCCGCGGCCAGCCCCAGCTCCTGGGCCCGGAGCCGGACATTGCGCCGGCCCGATACCTCGCTCACCACCACGCGGCAGCCATTGCCCACCAGGCCAGGATCCACATGCTGGTAGCTCTCCGGCACCTTGGCGATGGCGGCGACATGGATGCCGCCCTTGTGGGCGAAGGCGCTGCGGCCGACGTACGGCGCATGCGGATCGGGATGCTGGTTGGCGACGTCGGCCACATAGTGGGAGACCTCGCTGAGCCGGCGCAGCGCGTCACCCGGCAGGAGCCGGAGTCCCAGCTTGAGCTGGAGCGTGGCGACCAGCGGCACCAGGTCGAGGTTGCCGCAGCGTTCGCCGTAGCCGTTGATGGTTCCCTGCACCTGCTCGCAGCCGGCGCGGACCGCGGCGAGGGCGTTGGCGACCGCCAGCCCGGCATCGTTGTGCGGATGGATGCCGAGGGGGGTGGCGAGCCGCCCGCGCAGCTCGAGCACCCGCTCCGCGACCACGTCCGGCAGCTCGCCGCCGTTGGTGTCGCAGAGGACCAGCGAGTCGGCGCCCGCTCCGGCGGCGGCCTCCAGGGTCGCAAAGGCGTATGCCGGGTCGAGACGCCACCCGTCGAAGAAATGCTCGGCGTCGTACACCACCTCCCGGCCGAGCCGCTTGAACCACGCGACGCTCTCGGCCACCATGCGGAGGTTCTCTTCCCGCGTGGTCTCCAGCACCCGCTCCACGTGGAGGGTCGAGGTCTTCCCCACCAGAGTGACCACCGGCGTGGCCGCCTCCTCCAACGCCCGGATGTTGCCGTCGTCCTCGCAGCGGACCCCGGCCCGCCGGGTGCTGCCGAAGGCGGCGATCCTGGCCCGGGCCGGCGGCGACTCCCGCATCCGGCGGAAGAACTCGGCGTCCTTCGGATTGGAGCCGGGCCAGCCGCCCTCGATATAGTGCACGCCGAACCGGTCGAGGGCGCGGGCGATCTTCACCTTGTCGTCCACCGACAGGGAGAGCCCCTCGCGCTGCGTGCCGTCGCGGAGGGTGGTGTCGTAGAGCAGGACGGTGTGCGCCGGATCTGGAATGGCCATGCCGCATCCTGAAAAAGAGAGCGGCCCCTCGGATGGAGAGGCCGCGTGTCGCTGCTCGGTCGGGTGGTTGCCGCTACCCGCAAGCCCGCGCGCCGCCTCCCGGGGAGAGCCGAAGCGGAATGATCGTGAGCGGGTTGCGGACAGGATTCAGCATCATGAATATCTATACATTGCCGAGTGGTGGGGCGTCAAGCGGCGGGGCGGAAGGGCGGTACGGCGGAAGGGCGGGACGGCGGGCCGGCGGAACGGCGGAAAGCGCATAAGCGGTGCTATGTCATCCCGAGCGGAGCGAGGGATCTTGTGGGCCGTTTCCGGTGGCCCGCCGGCCAGATCCCTCGCTCCGCTCGGGATGACACGCTTCGCCCGCGACGCGTTCCGCCGTTCCGCCCTTCCGCCCCCGCCTGCCCCGGCGCCCCTCCGAGAGCTACCTTTCCCCCTATGCCTTCGATCGACACCATCATCCCCCGCTTCAAGGCCGCCGATCGCGCCACCCGGTTGGAGACGCTGCTGGACTACTCGCGCAAGCTTCCACCCCTCCCCGAGCGCCTCGAGCTGGAGAAGGCCCGGGGCGACCATCGGGTGCACGAGTGCCAGACCCCGGTCTTTCTCTGGGTGGAGGTCGAGGACGGGCAGGTCCACATCCATGCCGACGTGCCGAGGGAATCGCCCACCGTCAGGGGGTTCGTGTCGCTGCTCGCCCGGTCGCTCGACGGCGCGCCGCCCGAGGCGGTGGCGCAGGTGCCCGACGACCTCCTCGACCAGCTCGGCCTCAGCGAGACTCTCGGCATGACCAGAACCCAGGGCCTCACCGCCATCCTGCATCGCATCAAGCGCACCGTGGCCGCCGTCTGATGCTCGGCGTCCTCGAGCTCGCCGGCCGCGGCTCGGGCTTCCTCCGGCGCCGTGAGGCGGGGTATCTCCCGTCCGGCGGCGACGTCCACGTGGGCGAGCGGATCATCCGACAATACGGGCTCCGGGCCGGCGACGAGATCGCCGGCGAGACGCGTCCCGGCGGCAAGGGACGCGGGCCCACCCTCGAGCGCGTCACCTCCATCCACGGCCGTCCCCCCGATCAAATCCGCACCCGACCCGAGTTCACCCGCCTCTCGGCGGTGCACCCCAACGAGCTGATCCGGCTGGAGGCCCGGCTGGCGCGCTCCGGCCAGCCCGATCACACCAACCGGGTGATCGACCTGCTCTCGCCGCTGGGCAAGGGCCAGCGGGCGCTGATCGTGGCCCCGGCCAAGGCGGGAAAGACGATGGTCCTCCAGGCGATCGCGGAAGGGGCGAACGCGAACTATCCCGAGGCCGATCTGCTCATCCTCCTGGTGGACGAGCGTCCCGAGGAGGTCTTCGAGATGGAGGCCGCGGGTGTGGGCGAGGTGATCGCGTCGAGCTTCGACAACCCCGCGTCGCAGCACGTGGCCGTGGCGGAGCTGACCCTGGAGCGGGCCCGGCGCCGGGTGGAGCTGGGCGAGGACGTGGTGCTCATCGTGGACTCGCTCACCCGGCTCGCCCGGGCCTACAACAGCGTCGAGAAGGGCACCGGGCGGACCCTCTCCGGCGGGCTCGACGCGCAGTCGCTGGAGAAGCCGAAGCGCTTTCTGGGCAGCGCGCGGAGGGTGGATCCCTCGAAGGGCGGCGGCTCGCTCACCATCATCGCGACGGCGCTGGTGGACACCGGCAGCAAGATGGACCAGGTGATCTTCGAGGAGTTCAAGGGCACCGGGAACAGCGAGCTGGTGCTGAGCCGGGAGCTCGCCGAGCGGCGGGTCTTTCCGGCCATCGACCTGGTGGCCAGCGCGACGCGGCGGGAGGAGCTGCTCCTCGACGAGACGACGCTGGCGGCCTCGCGCGCGCTGCGCCAGCGGATCGCGGGGATGACGCCGATCAACGCGATGAACGATCTGCTGGTGGATCTGAAGCGGTACAAGACCAACGCGGAGCTGGTGAAGAGCCTGAACGGGGGGTAGGGGGCGGAACGGCGGGACCCGAAGATACCTCATCCCGAGCGCAGCGAGGGACCTACTCGGCCGGCATCGATGACTGCCCGGTAGGTCCCTCGCTGCGCTCGGGATGAGGTATGGCGCTCGCGCCCGCTTCCGTCCTTCCGCCCTTCCGCCCTACCTCCCCACCGCCGCCGCCACCTCCTCCAGCCGCCGCTCGATCTCCGCCTGCGGCAGCCAGCGCCCGCGCACCATCACCCCCGCCCGCCGCGTCGTGTTCCGGACGTCCGCCAGCGGGTCCGCCTCGAGCAGGACCAGGTCCGCCCGCTTCCCCTTCTCGATCGTCCCCGTCTCCTTCTGCGTGCCGAGGTAGGTCGCGATGTTCCGGGTTCCCGTCTCCAGCGCCTGGTACGGCGTCAGGCCCGAGGCCACCAGCGACTCCAGCTCCCGGTGGGTCGAGAACCCCGGCACGTTGTAGATCTGCGGGGCGTCCGAGCCCAGCAACAGCCCGGCGCCCGCGTCGTGCAGGGCCTTGATCAGCCGGCGGCGCACCTCGATCGTGCGCCGCGCCGACGCCGGCGTGGTGCCGGTCTCCGCCAGCATCTGATCCTTGTTCTCGGCCCACTGCGCCAAGGTCTCGGACGGGACATAGCGCATCTCCGGGCGCCGGGCCAGGTCCCGGCTGCTGCCTGCCAGGAACAGATTCTCCATCAGCACCTGGGTCGGCACGTTCCACACCCCGGCACGCCTGGTCGCCTCCACCAGCGCCGGCAGCTTCGCCTCGTCCAGGTGCTCGCCCAGGTTGATGCCGAAGAACGCCGACTGCTCGGCGGTCACCGGCGAGCCATCACGGAGCATTCCTTCGACGTACCCGTCGAGGTGCTCGATGGTGGCGTACCCTGCTTCGATGGCCCGGGCGATCCCCACGTCCGCGGGCACATGGCCGGCGAACGGGATGCCCACCCGCTTCGCGGTCGCGGCGAGCGTGTCGAACGCCTCCCGGCTCACCCCCGGGTGGATCTTGAGGAGATCGTAGCCCGCGGCCTTCTGTTCGATGACGGCCTTGGCGGCCGCCGCCGCGTCAGGGATGCTCTTGCCGTTGAGCGAGGGACCCGAGGTGTAAATGGTGGGACTCAGCAGCTCGCCCCGTGCCGCCCGCGCGCGGAGGTCGAGGTGCGGCGGATGGCCCAGCATGCCGCGCACGGTGGTGATCCCTCCCGCGACGTACATGAAGAGCGTCCGCTCGACCACGGAAGCCGGCGCCTGGCCGCCGGGAATATGGGCGTGCATCTCCGCGAGGCCCGGGATCAGGAACTTGCCTCGTCCGTCCACCCGCACTCCGCCCTCGGGCACTTTCACCCGCGCCACGGGCCCGATCTCGACGATCCTGTCACCCCGCACCAGGACGGTCTGTCCCGGGATCCTCCGCTCCCGATCCATCGGGATCACGGTGACGTCTACGAACGCGGTGACGGTTTCTGACTGCCGGCCGCCCGGCGGGTCGGTGGGTCCCGCGAGCGGCGCGCAGAGGCAGGCGAGGGCGAGTTGCAGCATGGAAGAGCTCCGGAAACGAGGAAGGGTCGCCCGAGCCGTACGCGGCCGGGCGACCCTCCGTTTCAGGCCGGGCTCAGGCGCGGGCCGCGGCCCGGTTGGCCTGCTCGAACTCCTTCATGAACGCGACCAGCGCCTCCACCGCCGCACGGGGACAGGCGTTGTAGATGCTGGCGCGCATGCCGCCGGCATTGCGATGGCCCTTGAGCCCGTCGAGGCCCCGCTTGGTCGCCTCGCTGATGAACTTGCCCTCCAGCTCCTCGGTCGGGGCCCGGAAGCAGACGTTCATGAGCGAGCGGCTGTCGGGCTGCGCGGTACCGCGGAAGAAGTCGCTCCGGTCGATGAAGTCGTAGAGCAATCCGGCCTTCGACTCATTGTACTCGGCCATCGCCGCGAGCCCGCCCTGGCCCTGGATCCACTTGAACACTTCACCCATCACGTAGATCCCGAAGGTCGGCGGAGTGTTGTACAGCGACTTCTCCGCCGCGTGCGTCCGGTACTGAAGCATCGTAGGCAGGGTCTTCGGGCCGGCTTCGACCAGGTCGTCCCGGATGATGACCAGCACGACGCCCGAGGGCCCCAGGTTCTTCTGCGCGCCGGCGTAGATCAGGCCGTACTTGCTCACGTCGATCGGCCGGCTGTACATGTCACTCGACGTGTCGGCCACCAGCGGCACGCCGGCGGGCACCGTCGGCTCCGCGCGCCACTGGGTGCCGTAAATGGTGTTGTTGGTGGTGAGGTGCACGTACGCCGGACGCTCGGAGTACTTGATCTCGGTGGCCGTCGGGATGCGGTCGAAGTTGGTGCTCTCGCCCGTCGCCGCGATGTGCACCTTCGCGCCCAGCACCTTGGCCTCCTTCACCGCCTTTTGCGCCCACACGCCGGTGAGGAGGTAGTCGGCCGTGCGGTCCGCCGGCAGGAGGTTCATCGGCACCATCGAGAACTGGAGCGACGCACCACCCTGGAGGAAGAGCACCCGGTAGTTGTCGGGGATCCCGGCCAGATCGCGGCAGGCCTGCTCGGCCTCGTCGCGGACGCGGTCGAACACCTTGCCCCGATGACTGTGCTCCATGATCCCGATGCCGCTCCCCGCCGCGTCCCAGATGGCCTCCTGGGCCTTCTTGAGCACGGGCTCGGGAAGGACCGCGGGGCCGGCGGAGAAATTGAAGATTCGCTTGGTCATGGTCCCTTCACTGCGTTCAGGGTGACAGGGCGCCGTCGATGGCGCTCAGCTCCACGCTGATGATGTCCGCGTTGCCGGACTTGATCCGCTCCAGCGCGCCGTTGCCGGGCTGGCCGTCGAGATGGATCCTCGCCAGCGTCGCCTGGGCGCCATGATAGATGATGTTCTCCACTTCCTCGACGTTGATCTGCGCGTTGGCCAGCACGCCGAATACGTGGGCGAGAACGCCCGGGCGGTTCCGGTGCCGGATCACGAGCACGTGGCTGGCCGAGCTCCGGGCCAGGCGGTTCACCACGTTGGGGACCTCGCCGGTCGCCTGGAACGCCTGGACGATCCGGATCACCTCGTGGGCGATCGCCACCTGTGCCTGGTCGGTGGAGGCTCCGACGTGATGGGTGCCGTAGACGCCCGGCAGCTGCACGATCGCATTGGCGAATTCGCCCTTGCCGCCGGCCGGCTCGTTCTGGAAGACGTCGAGGCCGGCTCGGATCTTCTTCTCCGACACCGCCTGCTGCAAGGCGGCCTCGTCCACCACCGAGCCGCGGGAGGTGTTGATGAGATACGCGCCCGGCCGCATCGCCGCCAGGAACTCGGCGTTCACCAGGTGCTTGGTCTCCGCGTTGGCGGCGACGTTGATGGTCACCACGTCGGAGAGCCGCGCGACCTCAAGCGGGCTCTGGGCGTACGCGATCTCGAGACGGTCGGCCTCCTCGTGCGTCAGGGTCCGCGACCAGGCGAGGACCCGCATCCCGAAGGCGCGGGCGCGTACGGCCACCTCCTTGCCGATCTGGCCCAGCCCCACGATGCCGAAGGTCCGCCCGTAGAGTCCCCGGGCCTTGGAGTACTCGGCCTTGTTCCACTTGCCCTGCCGCAGATCGGCCACCTGATCGGGGATCCGCCGGTCGCAGGCGAGCACCAGCCCCATCACCACCTCGGCCACCGCGATCGAGTTCTTCCCCGGACAATTGGAGACGAAGATCCCCCGGCTCGACGCCGTCGCCACGTCGATGGTGTCTATCCCCGCGCCCGCGCGGATCACCAGCGTGAGGGACGTGCCCGCGTTGAGAGTCGCGGCGTTCACCTTGGTGCTCCGCACGATCAGGATGTGGGGGTCCACCTCCTTCACCGTCGCGGGCAGCGCCTCCGCCGTGAGGTCGGGTTGCGACACCACGCTGCAGCCGAGCTCCTTCAGACCATCGATGCCGACCTTCTCGAACTTGTCGGCGATCAGAACTTTCATTCAGTCTCCCGGTATTGGAGCTGTCGGCGATCCGCGATCAGCCCCGGGATTTCGGCGGCACCGATGAGCGGCAACCTCCGCGGATAACTGATAGCTGATCGCCGATGGCTAAGCCAATTGGTGCACGAACAATCCGCTCCGCAGCTTCGGCTCGAACCAGGTGCTCTTGGGGGGCATGACGTGGCCGGCGTCGGAGACGGCCATGAGCTGCTCGAGTGCGGTCGGATAGAGGGAAAAGGCGATCGCCATCTCCCCCGAATTCACCCGCCGCTCGAGCTCGGCCGTCCCGCGGATTCCGCCCACGAAATCGATCCGCTTGTCGGTCCGCGGGTCGCCGATGCCCAGAATCGGCGACAGGACGCGGTCCTGCAGCAGCGAGACATCCAGCGACGCGATCGGATCGGCGCGGTCGATGCCGGCGGGATCCAGCTCCAGGCGGTGCCACCGGCCGGCAAGATAGCTACAGAAGACCCCGGTCCGGTCGGGCGTCGCATCCTGGGTCGGCGTCAGCTCTCCCAGCCGGCCCAGGCGATCGAGCACCTCCGACGGCGTCTGCCCCACCAGGTCGCGGACCAGCCGGTTGTAGGGGAGGATTCGCAGCTGGTCGGCCGGAAAGAGGACGGCGAGGAACCAGTTGTACTCCTCGTCGCCCCGGTGGGAGGGGTTCTTGGCCCGCAGCTCCTTCCCCGCTCGCCACGCGCTGGCCGAGCGATGGTGCCCGTCGGCGACGTAGGAGTGAGGCACCGCGCCGAAGGCCCGGGCCAGGGCGCCGGTGTCGGGCACGGGCCAGACCGTGTGGCGCACGCCGTCGGGGGCGGTGAAGTCGTAGAGCGGGGGCGAAGAGGTGACGATCCCGGCGACCAGCTGGTCGATCTCGGTCCGGCCGCGATAGGTCAGGAACACCGGCTCGGCGTTGGCGTGCAGCGTCAGGACGTGGCGGGTGCGGTCGTCCTCCTTGTCCTGCCGGGTCTTCTCGTGCTTGCGGATGAGGTCGCGCTCGTAGTCGTCCACGTGCACGCAGCCCACCACGCCGGTCTGGGTCCGCCCATCCATGATCTGACGGTAGAGGAACAGCCCCGGCCGCGAGTCCTGGAGCAGTGTCCCGTCGGCGAGGAGCTTGTCCAGCGCCTCACGAGCGCGGCGGTAGATCCGGGGATCGTACGGATCGACGTCCTCCGGCAGATCGATGTCCGACCGGCCCACGTGCAGGAAGCTGTGCGGGTTTCCCTGCGCCAGCGCCGCCGCCTCGGCCCGATTGACCACATCGTAAGGAACGGCCGCCACTTGGGCGGCGAGATCGGGGCGGGGGCGGACGGCCCGGAAGGGATTCAGGCGCATGGCGGGCCCTATCCTACGCGGGGGTGCGAGGGGGCGTCAAGCTCGGTTCTACCCTCCCGGCCGCACCACCCGCTCGACGACCCCCAGCACCCCATCCACCCCGAGCGCCAACAGCGCCGCGGGGATGGCGCCCGAAAGGATCATCCGCGTGTCCGAGAGGGCCAGCCCCGCGGCGATCGGATCGCCCAGGCCTCCCGCCCCGATGAAGGCCGCCAGCGTCGCCGTCCCGACGTTGATCACCGCCGCGGTCCGGATGCCGGCCATGATCACCGGCGCGGCCAGCGGCAGCCGGATATGCCCGAGAATTTGCCGCGGTGTCATGCCGAGCGCCCGGCCCGCCGCCACCGCGTCCGGCGCCGCGTCGCGCACGCCGGTGTAGGTGTTCCGCAGTATGGGATAGAGCGAATAGAGAAACAGCGCGACGACCGCGGGGAGGACGCCGATCCCGAGCAACGGGATCATGAACGCCAGCAGCGCGATTCCGGGAAGCGTCTGCAGCACTCCCGCGGCGCGCACGGCCACCTCGGCGCCCCGGGGCAATCGCTCCAGGGCGAGGCCGAGCGGCACCGCCGCCGCGATCGCCGCGGCCAGCGAGAGCACCACCAGCAGCAGATGCCGCCGCGCCATGGTGAACAGTTCCGCGCGGCGGGCCCACAGATACCCCGTGAAGCTTCCGTCCTTCCGCGGTTCGGTCCGCGCCGAGCTCCCGCCGGCCGGCGCGGCGGTGAGCCCGAGCTCGACCAGCGCATCGCCCGCGATCCGCCCGACCGGCTCTCGATCCACCTCGAGTCGCCGGTTGAGCCGGCGCATGGTCGCCTCGTCGAGCCGGCCGCTCAGCTCGGTCAGCGCCGCGATTGCGGCCGGCCGCCGCGCGGCGAGATCGCCGCTCACCAGGGCCGCCGCCTCGTAGGGCGGAAAGAACCGCTTGTCGTCTCGCAGCACCACCAGGTCGTACCGCGCGATGAGACCATCGGTGGAGTAGCCGTCGATCACGTCCACCTCGGCTGCGGCCAGCGCCTGATACTTCACCGCGGGAAGCAGCGCCCGCACCTCGGCGAATCGCACGCCGTAGGCTCGAGTGAGGCCGGGAAGCCCGTCCGGCCGTCCGATGAAATCGGGCGTCAGCCCGGCGCGGAGCGATGGACCCGCCCGCGCCAGGTCGCTCAACGTCGCGAGGCGGTAGCGCACCGCGGTCTCCCGCCGCACGGCGACGGCATAGGTGTTCTCGAAGCCCAGCGGCGGGAGCCAGCGCGCGTTCCAGCGGCGGCGGAACTCCCGGCTCACCCGGTCGAACACCTGTGCGGGATCGGATACCGGCTGCTCACCGAGAATCGCGAGGAGCCCCGTGCCGGTGTACTCGGGATAGACGTCGGCTGAGCCGGTGCGGATGGCGCGAAAGGCGATTTCGGTGGCGCCGAGTCCCGGACGCCGGTCCACCTCGATCCCGCGGGCCTCGAGAATCTGGGCGAACATCTCGGCGAGGACGTAGGACTCGCCGAACGGCTTCGAGGCCACCACCACAGGGCTCGGGTCGGACGCCTGGAGCGAGAACAGGATCAGCAGCGCCGCCGGGCTCATCTCGTGACCCGAGCCCGCTCGAGCAACTCACGCACGTATGGCGTCGCCGGCTCCGCGCGCAGCACGGCCGGTGGGGCGAACTGCTCCAGGCGCCCCGCGCGCAGCACCCCGATGCGGTCGGCGAGCAGGAACGCCTCGGCGAGATCGTGCGTCACCAGCACCGCCGTGAGCTCGAGATCCCGACGGAGCGTCAGGAACGTGGCCTGGAGATCGGCACGGGTGATGGCGTCGAGAGCGCCGAACGGCTCGTCGAGCAGCACGACGCTGGGGCGCGCGGCGAGCGCCCTCGCCACCGCGACCCTTTGGCGCTGGCCGCCCGAGAGCTCGCGCGGCCAGCGCGGGCCGAACTGCGTCGGATCGAGACCCACCAGCCCGAGCGCGCGCGCGGCGGCACCATCCGCTCCATCCTCGCCCCGGAGCCACGGCACCAGCGCGACGTTCCGCTCCACCCGCCAATGAGGAAGGAGGCCACCGTCCTGGGGCACGTAACCGGTGCGCCGCCGCAACTCGAAGGGATTCACGGTGGCCAGGTCCGCCCCATCCATCAGGACGCGCCCCTCATCGGGGTCGGTGAGCCGGTTGAAGCAGCGGAGCAGCGTGGTCTTCCCCGAGCCGCTCTCGCCGATCAGCGCGACACACTCGCCCGAGTGGACCTCGAGCGAGATCCCATCGAGCGCGAGGACGGCGCCATACCGCTTGGAGACGCGATCGGCCAGGAGCGCGCTCACCGGCGGGGGGCTGGTGCGTCGACCAGGGCCGGTTCTCGGAGGGTGGCCTGCCGCGGGCGACGCCGGCAGTCAGGAAAGCAGCTCACGTCGTGCAATCTACGAGAGCCGGCTGGCCCCGCGACGACGGAGTTCCGGCTGGGGCGCAGGCACGCCGTTTCCCACCGACGCCTGGAGCAACCTTTCGCGTCGGGCCGGGGCGTAGTAACCCCATCGGGTCACGACGGTTCGCTCGCGCGTCGGGGGCGAGGCCGCCGGTGGTGGATCCGAGGCTCCCAGGATGCAGGGAAATGCATCCAACCCGAGCATGAATTTGGCGTGCATTTCTGTTCTCCCGCCCCCTCAGAGGACGCGTTCATGTATCGGATCGAGGTCGCTTCCGGCGAGGAAACCGTCTTTCGGACGCTCGAGGAGTTGGCGGTCGCTATCCGGAACGGCGTGGTCACGCCGCGTGCCCGGATCTATCACAACGCCTCCCAGAAGTGGCTTCCGATCGGACTGCATCCGCATTACAAGAAGGCGCTGCAACTGCCCGCCGCGAGCGCCTCGCCAGCGCCGGTGACGTCGACGACGCCGATCCCAACGCCGTCGCGCTCGAAAGGGAATCAGCCCTCGCACTCGCAGCCGCACTCGGTCGCGCATGCACCGGAGTCGAAGCGTGCGCCGACGAGCTGCGCCGAGCCGAAGCGTGCGCCGAGCCGAGCGTGCGCCCGAGCCGAAGCGTGCGCCCGAGCCAAAGCGTGAGCCCGAGCCGAAGCCGGCACCGAGGGCGTCGATCGAGCCGAGCGTTCCCGCGCCGGTGCAGTCGCCGGTGATCGCGATGCAGAACGAGGTTCTCCGCGACCTGCCGGTGATCTCGATTCCCGAGCCTCGACCGTGGACCATCAGGCCTTCGCCACCCGTCGCGCAGGCGGTCACGGTGGAAGCACCGGTCGTGACCACGCCGGTGGTGCATGCGCCGGTGGTCCATACGCCGGTGGTCCATGCGCCGGTGGTCCATGCGCCGGTAGTCCATGCGCCAGTGGTTCATGCGCCGGTGTTGCATGCGCCGATGGTGACCACGCCGGTGGTCACACGCCGGTGGTACACACGCCGGTGGAGCCTCTGCCGTGGACCGTGAAACCTGCACCACCCGTCGCGCCAGCGGCCACAGTGGTGCCCCCGCCGGTCGCCCGCGCGCCGGAGCCATACAGATCGCTGGAGCCTCGGCCGCCGGCCGAGCCGTGGCGTGAGGCGGAGACCACCGAGCTGCCGAACGCGCGGCCGACCGCGCGCCGCTCGCGGCGTATGAAGGGGCGGCCGCTCCTGCTGCTGGGCACGGCGGCGGCACTGGTCGCGGGCGCCCATTTCATCGTGACCGCGACGCCCTTGGCGTCCTTGATTCCGGCAGCGCCGGCGTCGGAGGCGGAAGTCGAGGCGCCCGCCAGCCCGTCCGAACCGCCCCCGCAGCCGAAGGTCAGCCAACCCGCCGGCGGGTCCGGGTCCATCAAGACCCCGACAGCCGTGACGCCGCGAGTGACGTCCGCACCGGCCCGCGTCACAATGACGCCGGGGCCTGCGTTTGCCGGATCGGTTCCGGCGCGCCCGGGAGCCGACTCCGTCAGGACGCCGAAGGCCGCCCTCCGAGCGCCCTCTGCGGAGCCGGAACCGGCAGGGGATATCGCTCCGGCGCCCACCGCGATCCAGGTGGAGCTGCCCGGCCTCACCGCGGGCCTGGTGCCCACGGCCCGTACCAAGGACACGATGGCCATGAAAAGAATCCTTCGCGCGCTCAACGGCACCAAGCCGGCGGAGGCCACAACTAAGCCGTAACCCCCGTGTGACTCATCCCACAGCGAGTCCCCCCTCTCCCAGCCAATATCCGGTGACGCAAGTCGTTGTTTATCAACAGGTTATGTTGATAAACCTGTGGATAATACCCTCTGTGGTGTGGAAAACTGCCGCGGTGACTCGGCTTTTGGGGAGGCGCGATGGCGAGAGCGATCTGGAGTGGGTCGATCGGCTTCGGAATGGTCAGCATTCCGGTGAAGCTGTTCGGCGCGACCGAGAGCAAGGACATCTCGTTTCACCTGCTGCATGGGACCTGCGGCACCAGGCTCAAGCAGGTCCGCTGGTGCCCGACGGACGAGCAGGAGGTTCCCTGGAGCGAGACCGTGCGGGGCTACGAGTACGCCAAGGACCAGTACGTGACCCTCACCGAAGAGGACTTCGAGAAGCTCCCACTCCCGAGCAAGCACACCATCGAGCTCAGCGCGTTCGTGAAGGAGGAGGAGATCGATCCGGTCTTCTACGAGAAGAGCTACCATCTCGCGCCGGACGAGCGCGCCGAGAAGGCCTATGCGCTGCTGCTCCGCACGTTGGAGAAGAAGAGTCTCACCGCCATTGCCACCATCACGATCCGGAAGAAGGAGCAGCTCTGCGTGCTCCGGGCCAGGGACGGGGCGCTGATGCTGGAGACGCTGTTCTACCCGGACGAGATCCGGGCACAACCCGAGATGGATCTCGACAAGACGAAGATCACCGAACGCGAGCTGGAGATGGCGTTCGCGCTGATCGATCTCCTGCGGAAGCCGTTTGACCCCGAGGAATACAAGGATCATTACCGCGAGGCCTTGAGCCAGGTGATCGAGGCGAAGCTCGAGGGCCGTGAGGTGGTGACGTCCCCAGCCGCGCGCGAGGCCAAAGTCATCGACCTCGCCGATGCGCTCCGCCGCAGCGTCGAGGCGGCCAAGAAGGGCAAGCCGAAGCGCGCCGCCCGTCCGCGCGCCCGGCGAGCCACCCGGCGCGCGACCCGGAAAGTCAGTTGAGCGAATCGAGCGTGTCTCCGAGCGCCGGTACGGTCCGCGAGGTCCTGAAGCAGCTCGATGCCGCGAAAGACCGCGCCACGCTCCACGTGGATGGGCACGACCTGGTCGTGACCAACCTGGACAAGCCACTGTGGCCGGGTAGCGGACCCCGGAAGGGCGTCACCAAGCGATTCCTGCTGCGCTATCTGGCGCGGGTCTCCCGCTGGATGCTTCCCCACCTCTCGGACCGGCCGCTCTTCGTCACCCGGTTTCCCAACGGCATCGATGGGAAGAGCTTCTACCAGAAGCACTGGGACGACCCCCCGCCATTCTCCCGAACGGTCGCGATCTACTCCAGCCAGGGCGACGCCGACGGCGATTATCTCGTCTGCGAGAACCTCGCGACCCTGCTCTGGCTCGGTCAGATGGCCAGCCTCGAGCTGCACGCCTGGTACTCGCGCACCGAGCCGGCGCCCGACGCCGTGTCCCACGGCCGCCGGTTCACCGGGTCGGAAGCGACACTGGAGAAATCGGTGCTCAACTATCCCGACTTCGTGGTGTTCGACCTCGACCCCTACGATTACTCGGGCCGAGAGGCGCGCGGCGCCGAGCCCGAGCTGCACCGGCGAGCCTTCAATCGCACCCGGAAGCTGGCCCTCCAGGTCCGCCAGCAGCTCGAGAGCCTGGGGCTCGCCACCTGGGTCAAGACGTCGGGGCGTACGGGGCTGCATCTCTACCTGCCGATC
Source organism: uncultured Gemmatimonadales bacterium (assembly GCA_963844445.1). GTDB lineage: Bacteria > Gemmatimonadota > Gemmatimonadetes > Gemmatimonadales > GWC2-71-9 > CAVVWJ01. The sequence continues at coordinate 832,204 of CAWJOB010000001.1, read as the reverse complement.
GTGCGCGACCTCGACTTCGACGCCGCCCGTGAGCTGGCGCAGACGATCGCCCGGCACGCGCTGAAGGCACGGCCGCGGGACGTGACGATCGACTGGTCGGTGGAGCGGCGGCGGGGAAAGATCTTCTTCGACTACAATCAGAACAGCCGGGGCAAATCGCTCGCGGTTCCCTACTCCCCGCGCCGCCACCCGGGCGCGACGGTCTCGACTCCGGTCCGCTGGGACGAGCTGGAGGAGATCTATCCCACCGACTTCACCCTGCGCACCGTGCCCGAGCGGCTCGAAGCCGGCGGCGATCCCTGGAGCGGGATCCTCGAAGCGAAACAGGACCTCGGGGCCATCCTCGGCGTCGGAGGGGCGGCGTGAGTCCCTCGCGCGAAGCGCTGCTGGCGAAATCGCGGGGGCGACTCCGCTACCGGGCCCAGCCGGGCTGGATCGCCCCGATGCTGGCCACCCTGACCGATCGCGCGCCCACCGGCGGCTGGATTTACGAGCCCAAGCTCGATGGCGTCCGGGTGCTGGCTTACGTGACCGGGGGATCGGTGCGGCTCTACTCCCGCAACCGAAAGCAGGTCGAGGGCGGCTATCCCGAGCTGGTGGAGGCGCTGTCGCTCGCGGTCCGGGGAGACGCGGTGCTCGACGGCGAGATCGTGGCGCCCGACCCGGCCACCGGGCTCTCGTCCTTCGCCCGGCTCCAGCAGCGAATGCACCTCCGCGACGTCCAGCGGGCCGCGCGCACCGGCGTCTCGGTTGAGCTCTACCTCTTCGACTGCCTGTTCTACGAGGGAGTCGATCTCGGCGGACTCCCGCTGCTCGACCGAAAGAAGGTGCTGCGCGATGTGGTGTGGTACGACCACCCGATCCACTTTACTCCCTATCGGACGACCGGCTCCGCCGCGATGTACCGGGGCGCGTGCGCCAAGGGCGCGGAAGGGATCATCGCCAAGCGGGCGGAGTCGCGCTACGTGAGCGGGCGGTCCGCCGACTGGCTCAAGATCAAGTGCGTGCAGCAGCAGGAATTCGTGATCGGCGGATACACCAGCCCGCAGGGAGCCCGCGAGCACCTCGGTGCCCTGCTCGTGGGGTACTACGACGGCGACCAACTGCGCTACGCGGGCAAGGTGGGCACCGGCTACGACCACCGCACGCTGGAGCTGCTCTCCAAGAAGCTGGTCCCCTTGCACCGCCGCACCTCACCATTCGCGCCCGGTCCGTTCCCGGCAGCAGCGGTGCAGTGGGTCACCCCGAAGCTGGTCGCGCAGATCGGTTTCGGAGAATGGACCGAGGCGGGGCTGCTCCGGCACCCGCGGTTCCTCGGACTTCGGGACGACAAGGCGGCCCGGGAGGTACGGCGGGAAGGCTGACTTCCCGCCGGCGGGTGTCCCCGCACTTCGCGCCACCTCCCAGCCCATTGCATCGCCCTGGCAGTGCAGAAACGCGCACCCCTGCGGCTCTCGTTGTCCAACTTCAAGACTCACGCACCTTAGGATCACCTCGCTGGAGCCGCACGGTTTTTGCCCCCGCGGTGTGCGACCACCAACACCATTCGTTCCGATCCGGGAGGTCGCATGCCCACTCGCAAGACGTTGTTCGCCCTCACCCTCGCCTCCATGGCCCTCGGTGCCGGCATCACGTCGCCGGCCCTGGCCCAGGGAAAAGGCAAGGACAAGCACTACTCGGTCAGCTCCGACAAGGCGATGAGCGTGACCCGCAGCGTCCTCCAGCGTCAGGGCTATGAGGTGGTGCGGGTGGTTCATGCCGAGGACGCCCAGGTGATCTATTACCGCCGTGGCAACAGTGGTCGCGGCAAGGGCAAGGGACCGGTCGAGCGGCTGGTGATCCGCACGGTGGAGCGCCGCGTGGTTTTCGAGGAAGGCGCGCCCGCGATCCTGGTGGACATCGACTTCCACCTCAAGCTCTGACCGGCGGGCGCCCCGCGGCCGGCGACTGGAGCCGGCGTCATTGGACCTCCACCGTCCAGGCGTAGTCCTCCAGCCGCCGCCGCATACCCTGCCCCGCCATGGGAAGCGCGAACTCCGCGCCGTGCCGTACGCTGAGATACATCTGCCGCACGGCGCGCTTGAACTCCGCCGAGCATGCCCCCCGCACCTCGGCCGCGTGACCGGCCCCGGGAGTCCACGAGAGGCGTAGCGCGCTCCCGCTCGGGCTGGCTGCATCGGGCACGGCGATGCCTCGCACCAGGACGCTCCCGTCGCCTTCCAGTACCAGCTCGCACGACTCACCGCTCACCCCGTGGGTGCCGCAGAAGAGGAGCAGCGTACTGCGCTCCAGCGTGCCCTCGTAGAGGCCCTCCGCGTTCCGGGTCACCGATCCACGAACCATCTCGTCACCCCCGTTGCGGCAGGTCACGCCGGACGCGCCCAGCTGCCCCAGCTGCGGCCAGGCGCTCTCCAGGCTCAGATGGTAAGCCTGGGCGAGCGCGACTGCCTCCCGTCGTGCTGGCAGCTCGTGGTATGCGATCGCCTGAGTCGCCGCCGAAGCGGTCAAGAGCATCGTCAGGGCGACCCCCGAGGTCAGCCCCAGCATCCGTCGCTTCATCATGCACTCCATCCGGTTCAGGTACCCGCTCCGAGCCTTCGTCGGAGCGCGGGTGCAACGTGCCGTCGCCTTGCGTCGATCCCGCGAGAAGGGAGTCGCGCCTGGGTAACACGGGTGCTCCCTGCCTAAGACAGACCCGCGCCCACGGGGAGGCGCGGATTGAGAGCGCCGCCCCGATCCTTAAGTGTAAGCTATTTTTGGTATGAATTGCACACTTGAATAGTCAATAGTTACAGAAATGGCACTATCTGGCATCAATGATCCAGATTATTTGCTAGTTCTGCACAAAACGCTTGACACGTATACAATGACCACATAGCTTCCCCTCGCACCGGTGAGCTGGCGAGCCGCCACCGGGCTGGCTGGGGCGGACGTCGGATCTGCCGGCGAGAAAAAGGACGAGGCGCGCGACCCTTGGCCGCGCGCCTCGCCATCTTGCCTATCAGCTACGGCGTCCGGACCTATGGCTCGTCCGAATCCGCCCGTCCGCCGAGCGCGATCTCCAGCCCCAGCGACGCTACGATGTCGTTCTGGAACTCGTCGCCCCCGCCGAAGTCACCGTTGTAGAAGTAGTCCTCCAGATCCAGCCGGACCGCCGAGCGACCGGTTTCACCGAGGGCGAACCGGAATCCGAGCCCCGCGGTGCCGCCGAAGTCGGTGCGACTGCGGTCTTCGTTGAATACACTGCGGCCCCGAGTGAGCAGCGCCGGACCGGCGCCGATGTAGAACCCGACCGGATTGGTCACCGGACTCAAGGCCAGCAACACCCGGCCGCTCGCGGCGAAGAGGTTGGTGTTCCGCTCGTTGATCGTCTCACCTGCCACGCGCGCGGGAGAATAGCCGCCGGTGGCCTCGAAGCCGAAGATGCCGGTGCCCCAGAAGGTCAGCCGGGCCCCACCCATGACGCTGATGTCGCGGTCGAAGGCCGCGTTGTCCAGGTCCTCGAAAGAATTGCGAGTGGGAATGTACGCGCCGGCCCACGGAACCAGGCTCACGCCGCCTTGGGCCTGCGCCGTGCCGGGCACCGCGACCGCCAGCCCTACGGCAGCCAGCAACGCCGGCAGCATTCCACGTAGCTTCAGAATCGACATAGACACTCCGGAGAAGTACGAGCCTGCCGCGTGCCAGTGGCCGGGCGGCGCCGGGCGCTCGCCCGACGGAGCCACCATGGGCTTTTTACGGCGCGGCCGCTGTGAAGGGTGGCCAGAGCGAATGTGAGGCGGGGCACGTCCACCACCTAGGGAGGTCCGGCGCAAGGACTTGGATGCTGATCGCCCGTCTACCGCGAGCGCTTCCGGCTTCCTTTCCCCGCTCGTCGCTTTCGGGTCGCCGCCGCTTTCCGGCCCGAAGCCGATTTCGCTGCCTTGGAGCGTCTCGCCGCGGCCTGCCCGCCCTTCTTGCCGCCCTTTCGCGACGGCGCGCGGTTCACCTTCTTCCCCCGCCCCGAGCCGCTCTTCTTCCCTCCGCCCGTCTCCTCGTTCACTGTGGCCCAGGCCCGTCGCGCCGCCTCCTTCCGTGACACGCCGCGCTTCTCGTAGCCCTCCTCTATGTGCCGCGCCTGTCGCTTCTGCTTGGCCGTGTATGCCGACTTGTCGCCGCGAGGCATAAGTGCTCCGGTTTGAGGTGCTGCACGCTCGCCGGAGCCGGATCAGCCTGCCGTGGCTCAAATCACATCACCGCTCGAGGAAAAGAAGGTGGGTGGAACGGGCGCGAGGCCCGTTCCCGGCGAGATGGAAATTGAGAAGAGGATTGGAAGGGATCAACAATGAGGGCAGAGGGTCAACGGCTCGTCCGGCCTCAGAGCAGGGGACTCAGGGCTTGATTCGGACGTCTCGCAAGGCTCCGCTTTACCATGCTCCCATTGTGTCGCAAGATAGGTCTGATGAAAGCCCCCGCTGTGCCGTGGATCACACTGCCCGTTCTCCCTCCACTGCCTGGCCCAGGTGCTCGGCCTTGAGCTCCGCCAGCGCCGAGCGCAATCGTCGTATGGAACGGTCACCAGGGTGACGGTCGATGAGCCTGCGCAGCTCCGCCATCGCGCGCCCCGGATCGCCGAGGCGACGGTCATACAGGTCCACCAGCGCCACCCCCACCCGGATGTCGTCCGCGCTGGACAGGTTCGAGCGCCGCAGTCCCTCCAGCTCGACCAGCGCCGTCTCCGGCTGAGCCAGCGGCCCGCCGAGCAGCGCGGCGCGGCGCACGGTCGCTTCCACACGGTCACCTCGCCGCTGGGCTCGTTCCCGGTAAGCCTCCGCCGCCGACGCGATCTCACCCCGGACCACGAGCGTCTCGATCGCCGAGTATCCCCCGCCAGCGCGCATCAATCCGATGTCACCCAGCGCGCGGGAGAGGCCGTCGATCACCGGCTCCAGAATTCCGCTGGTCAGGCCCACGATGAATCCGTATGCCGCCCAGAAGAGGCCGACCAACTGGAGCGCCCGCGGCGCGATGCCCGACAGCGCCAGTGCGATCGCCACCGCGGTCCCGAAGAGCAGCAGGACGGCGACGGTGATCCGGAGGAGGCGAAGCGGCTCGTCGCTCGGGACGTGGGCCCGGTCGAGCGCGTGCTGAAGGATCGAGGGAAGGCGCAAGCCGGGAAACTAGGGCGCGTGCGGACGTCCATCAACCATGGGTCAGGCGGGCCGCCGATTTGACTTCCGCCATGGTCCTTCCTAAATCCTGTGGTCCCTTTCCGCTCCCCGATGGAGGCGCTGACATGCAGGTTGGCTCGACCCGACAGCGGATTCCCCGCGTGCTCCTGCTGTTCGCCCTGCTCGCGCCGTTGCTGGTCCGAGCGCCCCGGCTGGCGGCGCAAGAGGAAGAAAGCCCATCCCAGTCGCCATGGCGAACCAGCTACTTCCCCTACCTCAGCGGCAAGGCGAACGACGGTCCGGTGTTCTCCGCCAGAATCCGCTACTGGCAGCCGGCGGAGTACGACGCGCGGACCACCTACACCGCCGCGCTCGACGGGGCCGCGGGGGTCAGCCTTCGGGGAACCCGCTACGCCGCCCTGCGATTCCGGGCGCCCGGCCTGTGGAAGGACTGGCGGCTCGACGCCTCGCTGGTCGCGGAGCGGCTGGCGAGGTTCGGGTACTTCGGGCTGGGGAACGACACCGAGCACGACAGGGATCTGGTCGGCGAGGACACGCCTTTCCTCTTTCGGGTCCGCCGCATCCGATACGAGGGGAGGGTGGAGGTCACCCGCCGAATCCGGGGGCCGTTTCAGGTGGCGTTGAGGGCCGACATCGGGCAGGTGCGCTTCACCACGCTCCCGGGTCCCTCGGCTTTCGTCGATGACTTCGGGGATGGGTTGGAGCAGGACGACGTGTCGGGACGGCTGGCGCTGATCTACGACACCCGGGACAACGAATTCAACACGCTCCGTGGCGTCCTCGCGGAGGCGGGGACGCAGGTCGGGAGCGGTGGCGACGGATACTCCCGGCTGTACGGCGTCGTGCGCGGATACTACCCCCTGCGCGAAGGCACGGTCGTGGCGGCCCGGATCGCGGGATCCGGCATGGGCGGCACTCCACCCCTGAACGCCAGATTCGACCTCCCCACCTGGAACGAGCAGGTGCCCGTGCTGGGCGGCGAATATTCCCACCGGTCGTTCGACACCGGGCGCTTCGCCGGCAAGGGAATGCTCTTCGGGAACCTCGAGGTCCGGCACGACGTGCTCCCCTTCGGCGACCTGGGAGCGCTCACGCTGATCGCCTTCCTCGACGCGGGACGGGTCTTCGAAGGGGAGTCGTTCCGCCTCACCACGCAGGACCTTCACGTCGGCGGCGGGGGCGGCATCGCGCTCCGGCTCCTCCGGTCCACCATCTTCACCTTCAACTTTGCCGGCGGACCGGACGGATTCAATTTCTCGGTGGGGAACGGCTGGATGTTCTAGGGTGAGGGGCCTACGCCGCCGATCTCCCGAGCCCCGCCACCGCGAGCACCTCCCTGAGCGTCGTCTCCCCGCGGTCCCTCGCGTACCATTTCCGGATCTGGGGGTACAGCTCGGCCTTGGGGACGATCGGCCGATTCTCCATCACCCATGCCTGTAGCACGTCCGGACGCGGGCCCCAGTGGCCCAGCTCCCGGTAGTCCTCGTCCAGGGCGATCACGATCGGGATGGAGCGCGAGCCGTTGGTGAGATAGCGGTCCATCAGCTCGGGATGCTCGTCGCGGCGCAGGACCCGAAGCTCCATCCCCGGCGCGCTGTCGGCGAACCGGGCGAGGATGGGCATCGTGCTCGAGGCATCGCCGCACCAGTCCTCGGCGATCACCAGCAGCCGTCGCCTGGTCCCGAGCGGCACCGCCTGGAACGCCCAGTCGGGCACCCGCACGATCCGGTAGATCCCCTCCCACAGCCCCTTGTGCTTGTCGCTCGCCGCCACGAAGGCCTCGTAGCTCAGCGCGCCTTCCCACAGTGTCTTGAAGTCGGTCATGGGTACCGAACACCTACTCGTCGCCTACAGTTCCTCGATGCGTACCCCACGCTTGCCCAGCTCGTCCACGTAGGCCCGGAAGGGAATCGCCTCGTCGGGGGTGTGGACGCCCTTCAGCGTGACCCGGCCGTCGGCCTGCATCTGGCCGGTGACCGAGAGCGAGTATCCGGTCGTCCGCATCATGGCGCTGATGCCGTGCTCGGAGTCGAAGTAGTCGATCAGACGGAAGCCGACCTGTCGCCGCTTTCCGTCCTTCGAGACCGGACACCAGCACCTGGAGCGCGACGAGATCGCGGCCCTGCGGCTTGTGGAGCCGCGGGGAGACCGAGGCGATGAAGACGTCGCGGGGCACCACCGTCTGTCCCTTGACGTCGACCGGCTTCATGTCGAGCAGCCCCAGCTCCCGGATCGGGCGCATGATCGCGGCGTGGCCGGGATAGCGCAGCGTCTTGTACTCCATCACGTCCACCTTGCCCTCGTAGGCGAACGGCAAGCGTGCTGATGCCGCCGCCGGTGTGGAAGGCCTCCAGCGTCCCGACCGGCGAAGGAAACTCGACCGGTTCCAGCTCGCTGAGCGCCTCCACCTGCACCGGGCTGGCCGCCTCGCAGGACCCAGGACGGCGTGGTGTAGTAGTCCAGCGCGCCCTCGAGGGAATAGACGATCTGGTAGTTGAGCGGCGGCTCGGGGCTGCTGCGGCAGGCCGCCGACGTACACCTTCACCTGCTCCGCCCGGTCCAGTCGGCGGATCCCTTCCGCCGCGAGGATGTTGACCATCCCGGGCGCGAGTCCGCAGTCGGGGATCACCGAGACGCCCTTCGCCACCGCCTGGGCATCCAGCTTCTTCTGCTCGAACACGATCTCGGTGTTGCCCCCGAGATCCGAGAAATGGCAGCCGGCATCCACCGCCGCTCGAGCCATGGGCGCGTTATAGTAGTACGGGATCGCGCTCATGGCCGCCGCGTGACCCTGCATCGCGTCCTTCACCGCGGCCACGTCGGTGACGTCGAGCCGGATCGGACGGAGTCGCCCACCCCAGTCACCCGCGAGGAACTGCGGGAGCTGGCCCAGGCGCAGGTCGGCCAGGGTCACCTGACTGACGGCTGGGTTCTGAAGGAGATCGTATGCGCAGGCGCAACCCTGAAGCCCGGCACCGAGGACCATCATTTTCATGGACAACCCCGAGAAAAAAGTGACCGGAACAAAGCCCCGGAAAATAGTCGGGCCAACGGTCACCTTCAACGGGACGGACTTACTTTTACTTTGCCTTCATGTCGAATCCTACCATTTCGCGACGCGACGGTGAGGCCACCCGGCAGCGTCTTCTGCGTGCCGCACTCGACCTGTATACCACTGTCGGCTTCCGGGCCACGACCACGCCGGCGATCGCTGCCCGCGCCGGGGTCGCCGAGGGAACCATCTACCGGCATTTCAGCGGCAAGGAGCATCTGCTGAACGAGGTCTACCGCAACGCTCAGCACTGGGGTGCCGGCCTGGTCAAGGAGGCGGAGCCCAACGGCCGCCAGTCGGTGCCGGACCGCCTTGGCGACATCGCCCGGCGGCTGCTGGACGCGGCCGCGCGGGACCCCTCGCTCACCCGCATGCTGCTCAGGAGCCGGGACGACCAGCATCTGGACGAGCGGAGCCGCGAGGCATCGCGCGAATTCCGCGGCGCGCTCCGGGAGGTGGTGGCGGGCGGCGAGACGGACGGCCAGGTGCGGGAGGGTCCGTCGGAGCTCTGGACCGACGTGTGGCTCGCGCTGGTCGCGTTCGCGGCGGAGCGAGTGGGAGCGAGGGACTGGGAGTCGGAAAGCCCGCGGATCGGGCTCACCCTCGACGCCGCGTGGGACGCTATCGCTGCTCGGCAGTAGCGCCGGCGAACATCGAGAGCTGGCGAGGCCGCGGCGGGCACCGAGCTCCATTCCACCAGCCGCGCCCGGCCCGCGGCCAGAGGGCGGACCATCAGCCGCGTCGCCCTCCAGGTAGGCGACCGAGTCGTCGCCCCAGCGCGCCGGGTCGCGAGCCCCGCCGCGCGAAGAGCGCGGGCGCGCCGGTGTCGGCGGCCACGCAGAGGTCCTCCGCGTTGGCGCAGGGGACCGCCCGGGCGAACACGGGACGGCCCAGCAACACCGCCAGGGCCGACTCGGCGGCCGCCCGCCCGGCGATGGGGACCGGCCTGGCCGAGTCCTTGGCCGGCGGGGCCTCCGACCGGTAGAGCCGCCCGCCCGCCCGCACCACCAACGAGCGCCCGCCGTCACTCCACCCGACTTGCTCCGGCGCGCCCGCGCTCTCGGGCAGCTCGACCTGGCGCTCGGCGCCGTTGATCAGGTTCAGCACCCAGACGCTCGCGGCCGCCGAGTCGGTCAGGGATCCGGCGCGCAGAAAGGCGACGGCCCCGCCGTCGGGAGAAAGTGCCGGACGCATCTCGCCGACGGCGGTGAAGGTGATCGGAATCGCCCGGCCGCCCGCGGTCGGGACCGCGTACAGGTCTCCGCCCCCGGCACCGTCGCCCCCCACGAAGACCACCATGCGGATCCCGCCCCACCTGGAACCTGCCCCGCAGCGGAAGGAAGGTGCTCTCGCAGGCGGCGAGCAGCAGCCAGCCCGCGAGCCAGACCCGCCTACCGCGCACGATCGAGGGCTTGCTGGAGATCCCGCTCGAGGTCGCGTCCGGCCGCCGCCGACATCGAGCGGACGAAATCGGCCCTGGCCGCGGACTGGTGCAGTCGATCCTTGGTGAATCGGGTGAGCCCGGCGAAGAACGCCGAGTCGCCGGTGATCCCGCGAAGCCGATGCAGCGCGCGGGCACCCCGCGAGTTGTCGGGAGACGCCTCGCGTCCTCCCGCGCCGGCCAGCTTGCCCGACGGGTCCCGCCAGAGCGACGCGAGGTACCCCGCCAGTCCGTCGGTGATCCAGCGGTCTTCCTGGCCCGCCGGAGATATCGCGAGCCCGAACCACTGGCGCGCCGTCTCCAGGGCGAGAACCGAGTCGGCGGGGCCCCCGTCGCCGGACGATCCCTCGGGGTAGAACACGATCCCAGGCGCCGCGGCGGCCGCCGGCGCCGCGACGAATGCCAGCCGGGCGTAGGGGAACCGCCCGGCCCTCGCGGCGAAGAATTCGACCATCTCCGCCGCCCGCCCGAGGGCAGCCGGCGCGCCACCCCCGCCGGGATAGCTCCACGCCTCGACCGCCGGGCACCCGTCGCCACAGCGGCCCGGCGTCAACGAGCGCACCTCATACGGCCCCGTCGCCACGGCGAGCGAGGTGAGCGGCGCCGGGGTGGCCATCCGATAGTGCCACACCGCGTGCCCGTACGGCAGCGTATCCACCTTCTCCAGCGCCCCGCCGGCGATCGCCCGGTGCCCGACCGGCACCTGCACCTGGAACGCCGCCGCGACCCGAGCCAGCTCGGCCTGGACGGGCACCGGCAGCCAGAAGTGCGCGCCGTCCCCCCGCCCGGTGGCGAAGAAGATCCGCTCCCCGCGCCGGTTGACACCCACCTTCGCGCCCTCGCGGGCAATGCCGTGGTAGCGGACCCGGGTGGTGATGGAGTCGCCCGTGCGCTTCTGGTGGGGAACGACGAGGTCGTCCTCGGAGCGGCCGTACATGGTGCGCGAGAGCCTGGTGTTGGGGCGACCGTCGATCAGCACCCGCACCACGCGCATCGAGGAGTCGAGCCGGACGGCCACCTGGTCCGGCGAGGTGAGCCGCCAGGTGGTTTCGGCCTCGCCGAGAAGGTGGCCGCCGGTATCGGCGGGAACCAGGGTGACGTCGTAGCGGACAGCGTCGTGTTGGCCGGTGGCGGCCTGGAGCGTAAGAAGGAGAGCTAGCATGAAGGCGGAGCTATTTCCCCAACCTCGCCCGATAGAACTCCAGAATCCGGGTCCAGGCCCGCGCCGGCTGCGGCCCGTCGCTCCCCTCCCGGCCGGGCTTCAGGAATCCGTGGCCGGTCCCCGGAAACACCTCCTGGGTGAAGGTCTTGCCCCGCTGCTCCATGGCCGCGTTCACATCGGGCAGGGACGCGTTGATGCGAGCGTCATTCTCGCCATAGATGCCGAGCACCGGCGCCTTGATCCGACCCATGGTCGCGGTGTCGGGCGAGGGGCCGTAACACACGACGGCGGCCTTCAGGTTGGGGTTGTCGGTCGCGTACCGGAAGCTCTGTCCCCCGCCCCAGCAGAACCCGATCGTGCCGATATCGCCTTTCCGCACCGACGGGAGCGAGTTGAGATAGGCGTAGGTCGCGTCGAGATCCGTGGTGATCCGCTCGGGCTCGAGCTCTCCAATCAGCTTCCGGCCCTCGGTTTCATCCCGCGGCGACTTCCCGTGCTTTGACGACAGGAGGTCGGGCACGATGGCCACGAACCCCTCCTTCGCCAGCCGGTCCACCACCGTCGGCTCCCAGTCCGTGAGGCCGAAGATCTCGTGGATCACGATCACCGCGGCCGCCCGGTCCTTCCGCTCGGGATATCCCACGTAGGCACGGATCGAGTCCGCGCCTTTCTTGATGTAGACCCACTCGCCGTGGGTGGTCGCCGCCGGCGGCGCGGGACGGCGGACGGCGCTCGCGCCGGCGGCGCCGAGGAGCATGGCGCCCGCGCCGACGGCCAGATAGGAGAGCGCCCTCATGGCTGGAGGTCCACGAACTCGAGCCGGTTCTCCGTCAGGAGCGGCACGGCGATCCGGCCGCGCTCGCGATCGAACGCGATATCCGCCGGCGCGGGGAGCCCGCCCACCAGCTTGGTGATCTTGTCGCCATCGAGGACGAAGAGGCTCGAGTCCGTCCAGGTCGAGACCACGAAGCGGCCGTCGCCCAAGGCCTCGATCCCGTCCATCATGCCCGGGCCCTTGGCCAACGCTGTCGCCGCTGAGTCACCCGGAGCCCAGTGGTAGATCGTCGGCGCCTGGAAGGACAGGATGATGAACTTCGACACCGCGCTGTCCCAGGTGAGGCCGTTGGGGCCGGGCTTGTCCTTGAATTCGAGCGCCACGCTGGCCTTGCGGCCCTCGAGTCGGAACACCCGGTCCGGCCCCGGGTGGCCCATCCCACCCTTGCCGTCGTCGGCCACGCCGGTATCGGTGAAATAGATCGCCCCGTCCGGCCCCACGGCGGCGTCGTTGAGGAACTTCGCCTTGCCGACCAGGCTGACGGTCGCGACCGGCTTGCCGCTGCGCTTGTCGAAGGCGCGGATGGCATCGATGTCGGCCACCCAGAGCGTGTCGCCCTGGATCTCGATCCCCTTCGGCGCATCGAGCTTGGCGCCGCCGCGTCCGCCGGCGATGAACTTGAGCGAGTCCACCTTGCCGTCGCGCGTCAGCCGGCTGATATAGCCGTTTCCGTCCTTGGCCAGCGGACTGCCGTTGATGTTGGATACGAAGTAGACCCCGAGCTCCGGATCGAACCTCGCCGCCTCGGGAGCCTCCAGGCTGTCCACGGTGAGGGCGATGGCCGCCTTCGGCGCAGCGTCAGCCGCGGCGGCCGTGTCGGCGGCGCCGGCTGCCTCGCCGCCTTCCCGGCCTCCACCGCACGCCGCCAGCATCGCCGCAGCACCCAGCACCATCCGGCCCCGTGCCGTCTTCCACTGTCGCATGCCCCCGCCTCCGCTGTTGATGGTCTACTCTTCCGGCGCGCCACCGGTCCGCGCGACTTGGTCCGCGCGGATCCGGGTCGAGTCGAACCGGCGCGCGCCGGCGAGCATCTTGTCGATCGTCTCGTCGAACTCCGCTTTCGCGCCCCGCTTGAAGCGGAGCGGATTGATCCGGGCCACGACGAACGCCCGAAGGTAAGGGCTCTCGAAGCCCTTCGCCTTGAGCTCGGCCACCGCCGCGGTGACCGCTTCGTCGAGCTCGAGCACCCGGGCGGCGCGCTCCTGGCGCACCGCGAGCGCCTTGGAGAGCGGCGACCCGAGGAACTTCTCGACCCGCTTGAGCACGGGGTGGTACGCCCCGCCGGCGAAGCGGCCGTTCTCCTGGTAGCAGAGTCCGATGGTGAGTAGGGCCGGCTCCTCGAACTCGCTCTCGAACTCCTTCTCCGGACGGTCGTCCAGCTCGGCGAGGTTCTGGGCCAGCCGGATCACCTCCAGGGCGCGCTCCCGGAGATTGTGCGCCTTCTCGGTGTTGAGCAGCAGGATCCGGTGCGCCACCTCCATCTCGGGCACCACGATGGCGACCACCGACCAGGCGCCGAGCGCGCGGAGCGCGGCCAGGCGGTGGTTGCCGTTCGGCGTCCAGTAGCGGCCGTCCTCGGTCCGCACCGCCACGATCGGATCCAGGTAGCGGCCCAGCTTGTCGATGGCGGCGGTGAGCCGGGTGACGTGGGCGGCGGAGAGGTCGCGCTGGTACGGTGTGGGCTCGACCCGGTCGAGCGGCAGCCCGGCGAGGATCTGCCAGTTTCCGCCGAGCGGGTCGCGATACGGCGCCAGGACGGAGCCGCCGTCGGCCTCGATCGCCTCCGCGAGCCGGGCCACCTCGGCCGGGCGGGCTCCGGCTCCCAACTCGTCGGCCGCGACCCCGCGGGAGCGCGGCGCGACCTCCGCCTTCTTCCGGGAACGGCGCGGTTTCTTCGCGGTCTTTGCTTCGGCCATGCCGCACCTCGCGTCACGGGGCTCTGCGGACTCCAGGCAGGTACGTAAACCTGATTCGCGAGCGGGGGGAACCCGGAGGCTGTCGGCCCGGACCCCTTGATGCCGTTCCGCCTCTCGCCCTAGTTACAGGCGGCCGCCCGACCCCGACGCGCAGGGCCGCGGCCGCCCATTGTGCCGAATGCGTCTTTCATGCGGGTGCGACGTGCCAAGACGACAGGGCGGATGATGTTCGATCTCGAGCTGCTCGGCCAACCCGAGGGGGAGGGCGAGCGCCTCTTCAGTTGGGGGCGCATCAGGTTGGGTGAGTTCCAGGACGAGTTCCAGGTGCCGCTCTACGACTGGGCGCCGGGCGACTACGTCGCGCAATGGCTCGACGCCGCGGAGCGCCTGGTCGCCGGCGCGCCCGCGGTCGTGTTCCTGACCCACATGGTGCACCCGACCGCCGCGTATCACATGGGGTGGCCGGCCTGGCGCGACGGCGACCGCGTGCTGGTGCAGGAGCGGCTGTTCCTGGCTGAGCAGCTGGGCGGCCCCTTCGACCTGGAGCGTCCCGAGACCCACCTCGGGCCCCGCCTGGAGGTGTCGGACGAGGGGCTCCGAATCTCGCAGTGGACCGTGACCCTCCGCGACGTCGCCGCCTTCCTGGAGCGGAGACGCAGGTCGAGCGTTCCCGCCTAGCCCCCACAGCCCCCGCCAACCCTCAGCCTCACACCGGCCATCCGATGCTCGACTTGAAGCTGGATCTCCTGCAGACCCTGAGCGTGGCGGCCGTGCTCTACTTCGTGGGACTTCAGCTGCGCAAGCGCATCGCCTGGCTCGACCGGCTCAACATTCCGGCCGCCGTGGTGGGCGGGCTGCTCTTCGCCCTCCTGGTTCTGGTGGGCCGGGACCGGTTCCTCAGCGTGCAACTCGACACCGCGGCGCAGCCGGTGCTGAGCGTGGCGTTCTTCAGCACCATCGGGATGGGCGCGAGCCTGGCGCTGCTGCGGGCCGGCGGACTCCAGGTGGTCATCTTCCTGGTCTTCGCCACCGTCTTCTGCTTCGTGCAGAATTTCCTGGGGATCGCCATCGCCCGCGGCTTCGGGGAACACCCTCTGCTCGGGGTGATGGCGGGCTCAGTGACCTTGGTCGGCGGCCCGGCCACCGGGCTCGCGTTCGCGCCGCTGCTGGAGAAGGCGGGACTGGTCGGCGCCGGCACCCTGGCGCTCACCTCGGCGACTTTCGGCATCGTCTTCGGCGGGACTGACCGGCACACCGATCGGCACCTGGCTGATCCGCAACCACAAGCTCACCCCCACGAGTACGCTGCGAGCCGATGCCGCAGTGGAGGTGGTGAAGCCGCACGCGATCGTGGTGGAGCCGGACCGGGAAGACGCGCCGCTCATCATGAACATGATCGTCCTGGCGGTGGCGATGGGCCTCGGCAGCATCCTGAGCCGCTGGTTCACCAACATGGAGCTGACCCTGCCGGCCTACATCGGCGCCATGATGGTCGCGTCCATCCTGCGCAACATCGACGACGCCACCGGCTGGCTCAAAATCGATCCGGCGGCGATGGACTTCGTGGGCGGGTTCGCGCTCAACATCTTTCTCGTGGTCGCGCTGATGGACCTCAAGCTCTGGCAGCTGGCGGGCCAGGCGCTGCCGCTCTTCGTCATCCTCGCCGCCCAGGTCGTCGTCATCGCGATCTTCGCCCTCACCGCCTCCTACCGCCTCATGGGACGGGACTACGACTCCGCGGTGATGGCGAGCGGGTTCGTCGGCTTCGCGCTGGGCACCACGGCCAACGCGGTCGCCAACATGCGGGCCCTGGTCACCAAGTACGGGCCGGCGCCGCGGGCCTTCCTGGTGGTTCCGCTGGTAGGC
The DNA here is from genome assembly GCA_963844445.1 of uncultured Gemmatimonadales bacterium. Taxonomy (GTDB): domain Bacteria; phylum Gemmatimonadota; class Gemmatimonadetes; order Gemmatimonadales; family GWC2-71-9; genus CAVVWJ01. The sequence goes on along the minus strand of CAWJOB010000001.1, from coordinate 816,761 downwards.
GCATTCTTCATCGACTTCGCCAACGCCATCATCATCACCCTGTTCGTGAACTGGATGCGCTGAGGCTGAGGCTCCAACCGGAGGCGACCATGACGATTTGTGCGCACGTGCCCGCGGCATCTGCCGCGCCGTACTCCCGGGGATGCGAGGAATGTCTGGCCTCAGGCGGCCGCTGGGTTCACCTGCGGCTGTGCCTGAGCTGCGGCCACGTCGGATGCTGCGACAGCTCGCCGGGCACGCACGCCACCAAGCATTTTCAGGCGTCCCACCATCCGGTCATCCAATCGTTCGAGCCGGGCGAGACCTGGGGCTGGTGCTACGTCGAGTCGGCGATGCTGGGGCCGTTCCCGCCCGCACGCTGACGCCGCTCGTAACCCGCCGTGCGGATCGTCCTCGCGACCTGCCGGTCCAAGCCGGGACTGTCGGCCAGCGACGCGTTGCTCGCCCAGGAGTTGGAGCGGGCCGGCGCGACCGTCGTCGCGGCACCGTGGGACACGGTGACCCCGGCCCCCGCTGACGCCGGCGCTGTCTGCCTCCGCTCTACCTGGGATTATCACCGGCGCTGGACCGAATTCCGGGCATGGATACGCGACTTCGCGGACCACGCCGGCGCGCTGTGGAATCCGGCGGAGACGGTGCTCTGGAACGCCGACAAGAGCTACCTGCGGGAACTGGGGGAGACCGGCATCGCGCTGCCCCGGACTCGTTGGTTCGAGCCGGGCGAGCGCCCCGATTGCGCCGCGATCCTCAGGGAATGGGAGCTGCCTCGCGCCGTGCTCAAGCCACGCATCTCGGCGACCGCGTTCGGCACCTATCTCCTCTCCGCCCGCCGAAGGCTGAGCGAGGACGAATGGACGCCGCTGGAGTCATCGGGAGGCCTGATCCAGGCCTTCGTCCCCGAGGTCGAATCGCGGGGGGAGCTCTCGCTGGTGTATGTGGACGGCGGATTTAGTCACGCGGTGCGCAAGCGGCCGGCAGGCGGTGATTTCCGGGTGCAGCGCGATTTCGGGGGAACCGTGGAAGCCGTGGCGCCATCGAGCGCGGTGGGCATTTTCGGAGAGGGAGTGCTGGCAGCGGTCTCCCGACCCTGGGTCTACGCGCGGGTGGACCTGGTGGAAACCGAGCGAGGTCCGGTGCTGATGGAGCTGGAGCTGATCGAGCCGGATCTCTTTCTCACCGCTGGCGCCGCCGCGCGGCTGGCCGCCGCCCTCCTCGCTCGCGCGGGCAGAGCGGCGGCCTGAACCGTCAGGCGGTCGCCGGGGAGCGCCGGGCGAAGAGATTCGCGATCCCACCGGCGACGCCGAGGCCGATCGCAGTCCAGGCGACGGAGGGCGTCCACAGCGACCCGAGGCCGAGGAGCCCGTCGAGCGAGTAGGCGCCGTAACCCGTCAGGGCGAGCGCGAGCCCGCCGGCCCCGTACAGCAGCGGCACCTCGATGCCATTGGACGTCGAGAGCAGCCCGTGTCCCCAGTGCACGGTGAGCGCCGCCACGATCATCACCGAGATGATGAGCGCGGGGCCCACCGGTCCCAGGAAGCCCACCGCCACCAGCAGGCCGCCACCGAGCTCGGCCAGCGCCGCGGCCGCGGCGAACGCCCGGCCGGGCCGAAAGCCGAGCGATTCGAAGAACCCGCCGGTGCCGGCGAGACCATGGCCACCGAACCAGCCGAACAACTTCTGGGTGCCGTGAGCGGCCATGAGGAGGCCGAGCACCAGCCGGCCGACCAGCAGGCCGGCGCTCACCGCGGTGAGCTGGGTGAAAGCGAGGGACGACATGAGGTTCTCCTGGGTTGAGTGTTACCACGCTGATTGTTATAACACCCATATGCCGGGAAAAGTTCGCCTCGCCCGGCGCGGGATCAGAACGCGATCTTGAGGATCCTCCCCTCCGTTCCCACCAACCATCCGGCCTCGGCCGTGGCGAACCCCACCGCCCAGTACCCCTCCACCCCTTCGAGCAGAGTCCACCTACTCCCTTCGTCGGCCGACCACGCGGCTCCACTGGGGCCGGTCGCGACCACTGTCCGGCTCCCGCCCCCTGGCACGTAGGCCAGGCCGTAGACCGCCCCCGGGAACGGCGTCCGGGTCGCGAGTCGCCAGGTCCGGCCACCATCGCTCGAACGAGCTACGTTGTCCGCCGAGGAATCGGGGGCGGCAATGTCGCCCCCGCCGAGGATCCCGTGGAGGGTGTCCCGGAACTGCACGCTGGCTCCGCCGGAGGTCGGGCTCCCCTGGACGATCGGCGTTGGGTAGGCTCGCCAGGTGTCGCCGGCGTCCCCGGTCGTCAGCACCCGTGACCGCGCCGAGGCGCCGGTGGTGATCCAGCCGTGCCGGTCACCCACCGCGGCGGTACAGGTGCCGCTGGCCGCGAACGCGCCCTCGCCGTCCTGCGCCGGGGGCAGCCGGTCTCCGATCTCGTTCCAGGTCTCCCCGTCGCGGGTGCGAAGGACGGGAAACCGGCCGTCCACGGCGTCGCTCATGGTGAAGCCGCGGCGGTCGTCCCAAAAGGCGAAGCAGTCGTAGAAGGCGCTGGTGTCGCGGCTGGTGAACTGGAGCGACCAGGATCGTCCGCCGTCCTCCGTTTTGTAGATGCGGGAGCGGTCGCCGGGCCCCGCGGCCAGCAGATACGCGACCCTCTCGCTCACTGCCTCCACGTCGCGGAACTCGAGGCTGTCGGCGCCCGGCACGACGCCGCTGCGCCAGGTGTCGCCGCCGTCGGTGGTGACCGCGTAGGTGCCACCCACGCCGCTGGCCCAGGCGACCCGGTCGCTCACGGGGCTCACCGCCTGGAGGCGCTCGGGGGTGCCGCTCCGCTGCGGGGTGAGGGCGGGCGCGGACACGGTGGCGCTCACCGAGTCGGTGGGCTTGGTGGATGCGCTCGAGCAGCTCGCGGCGGTGACGGCGAGCAGGATGCAGCGGATGCCTGGGCTCATCGCGGCAAGGTAGAGCGGAAAGGCGCCGCTGTCATCCCGAGTGGAGCGAGGGATCAGCTCGGGATGACAGACCGGTCAGGCGTGAGGGATCTCTCCCCCCGCCCGCGCGATCGACGCGGCGGCTCCGCCGCGGAGCGTCTCGACCAGGCGCATCACTCCGGCCACCACGTCCATCAGCCGCATCACGTTGGTCCGGCGGCCGGCCCAGACGTTGAGCACATAGCCCCAACCGACCAGGTAGCCCTTCCGCGCCCGGCTGGCGCCCTTCCCCCAGTTCTCCCACTTGCTCGCGGTGAGCTCGAGCCGGGTGCCGCCGGCTTCCGGGAGGAAGCGCACCTCGACGTCCTGGGCGCTGTCCGGCTCGCGCGACGGATGGAAGGTGAACTTCACCCGGTTGGGCGGCTCCCATTCCAGCACGGCGCCCCACTGGAACCGGCGGCCGTCCACGTGCTCCTCGAAGATCCGGCCTCCCACCTGGGGCTCGAAGACCACGCGCTTCACCCGCGATCCGCCGATCGAATGGGTGCGCCACGGCCACCACGCCGCGAATTCGCCGGTGAAGCGGCGGAAGGCCGCCTCCCGGTCCCACGACACCAGCACGGAACGGACGATGGGGGAAAGGGCGGGCTCGGTCATCGCGATCCTCTCTTGGGCGGGGCGGGGTCATCCGCTGCGTAGGCGGCCAGTACGTCGTCCCACAGCGATTCCAGATAGTGGCGTAGCTCGGAGAGTCCCTCGGCGCTGGCCCGGTAGTGGCGCCGGGTGCCCTCGCGGCGGTCGGTGACCAGGCGCGCCTCGCGCAGCACCCGGAGATGCTGGGACACGGCGGGTTGGGTGACCCGCGCGATCCGGGCGAGCTCGCCCACGGTGTGGGGCCGCCGCCGGAGCCGCTCGTAGAGCCGGCGGCGGGTGGGATCGGCCAAGGCGAGGAGGGCATTCTGATAAGCCATGGCTTATATAAGTACATACTTACGTTTGTTTGTCAAGCCGACCCGGGTATCCTTCGGGTTCCACCCCGTGTCCACCACCACCGGAGGCAGAGGATGGCCAGCATCAGGAAGTCCGCGAAGCGAGCGAAGAAGACCGCGAAGCGCGCCGGCGGGAAGGCGAGATCGCTGGCGTCGAAGGTCGCCGGAAAGGTCGGGAAGCGGCGGAAGAGCAGGAAGAAGAAGATCGCCGCCGCCGCCGTGGCCGGCGTCGCGGCGGCGGCGATCGGCGCCGCGCTGGTGCGGAGGCGGAAGAAGGCGCGGTAACCTGGGCGGGGCGGGCCCTCAGCGCACGCCGCGGAGCAACGGCACGAAGCGCACCGGCATCACCCGTCTGGAGGCGACCCGCCCGCCCGCGTCCTTCTCCAGCAGCACCAGCTCCTGATCGAGCCACGGGTCGCCCACCGGCATCACCAGCCGCCCGCCCGGCGCCAGCTGATCGATCAACGCGGGCGGAATCGTGTCGGCGCCCGCGGTCACCACGATCGCATCGAACGGCGCCTCCTCGGGCCAGCCCGCGTAGCCGTCCCCGTGCCGGACGGTGACACCGCGGTATCCCAGCCGGGCGAGCCGCTCCTGCGCTTCCTGCGCCAAGACCCGAAAGATCTCGATCGTCCACACCCTGGCGCCGGTCTCGGCGAGCACCGCTGCCTGGTACCCCGACCCCGTGCCCACCTCCAGAACCCGCATGCCCGCCCGCGGACGGACCAGTTGCGTCATGAACGCGACGACCACCGGTTGCGAGATCGTCTGCTCGTGGCCGATGGGCAGGGGGATGTTTTCGTAGGCGTAGGGCTGCATCTCCCCGGGCACGAACTTGTGGCGGGGCACGGCGCGCATCGCGGCGACGGTCGCGGAGTCGCTGATCCCCTGGGGAATCAAGTGGTCCGCCACCAGCCGCTCCCGTGCGGCGCGCCAGCGGTCCTCCTCGACTTGGGCCTGCGCGGGGCCGGCCCTGAGCGAAGCCGAAAGGCTCAGGGTGGCACACGTCATCCTGAAACCCATCTCACGACGCCACGTAGAGCTCCCCTCCGCGCTCCCTGAACTCGCTGGCCTTCCGCTCCATCTCCAGTGCGTGCTCCCGCAGGTCGTGGGTGATCTGCATCGAGCAGAACTTGGGCCCGCACATGGAGCAGAAGTGCGCGACCTTGGCGCCGTGCGCTGGCAGCGTCTCGTCGTGATAGGCCCGGGCCGTGACCGGATCGAGGCTCAGGTTGAACTGGTCCTCCCAGCGGAAGTCGAACCGCGCCCGGCTGAGCGCGTCGTCCCAGGCCCGGGCGCCGGGATGCCCCTTGGCGAGATCCGCCGCGTGGGCCGCGATCTTGTAGGCGATGACGCCGGCCTTGACGTCGTCGCGGTTGGGCAGGCCGAGGTGTTCCTTGGGCGTCACGTAGCAGAGCATGGCGGTGCCGAACCAGCCGATCATGGCCGCGCCGATGGCGCTGGTGATGTGATCGTAGCCCGGCGCGATGTCGGTGGTGAGCGGGCCCAGAGTGTAGAAGGGCGCCTCCCGGCACCAGTCGAGCTGCTTGTCCATGTTCTCCTGGATGAGATGCATGGGGATGTGGCCGGGCCCCTCGTTCATCACCTGGACCCCGAACTCCCACGCGACCGTGTTGAGCTCGCCCTGGGTCCTGAGCTCGGCGAACTGGGCCTCGTCGTTCGCGTCGGCGATGCTCCCGGGCCGGAGCCCGTCGCCCAGCGAGAACGAGACATCGTAGGCCGCCATGATCTCACAGATCTCGCGGAACCGGGTGTAGAGGAAGCTCTCCTGGTGGTGGGCGAGACACCACTTGGCCATGATGGACCCGCCGCGGGAGACGATGCCCGTCACCCGCCGGGCGGTGAGCGGCACGTACCGCAGCAACACGCCGGCGTGCACGGTGAAGTAGTCCACCCCCTGCTCCGCCTGCTCGATCAGCGTGTCGCGGTAGATCTCCCAGGTCAGATCCTCCGCCACCCCGCCCACCTTCTCCAGCGCCTGGTAGATCGGCACCGTGCCGATCGGGACCGCGGAGTTCCGGATGATCCATTCGCGAGTCTCGTGGATCTGCTTCCCGGTCGAGAGGTCCATCACGGTGTCGGCGCCCCAGAGCGTGGCCCAGCGGAGCTTCTCGACCTCCTCCTCGATGGACGACGTCACCGCCGAGTTGCCGATGTTGGCGTTGATCTTCACCAGGAAGCGGCGGCCGATGACCATCGGCTCCAGCTCAGGATGGTTGATGTTGGCGGGGATGATGGCTCGGCCGCGCGCCACCTCGCTCCGCACGAGCTCCGGATCCATCCCCTCGCGGATCGCGGCGAATTCCATCTCCGGGGTGATCTCGCCCAGGCGGGCGTAGTGGAGCTGGGTGACTGGCGAGCGGCCGCATAGGGCGGAACGGCGGAACGGGGCGGAACGGCGGAACGGCGGAACGGCGGAAGGGGGCTCCGCCGTGTCGACTGACGCCGGCTTGTCAGGCGAACCTTCCGCCGGACCGCCGGTGCGCCGGTCCGCCACGTCTCTCTCCGCAATCCAAGCATCGCGCACGACGGGCAGCCCTTCGCGGACATCATGCCCCTGCGGCCCGCTGCTGTCATAAACCCTGAGCGGCGGCTCTCCGTCCGAGAGCGCGATCTCCCGCAGCGGGACGCGGATCCCGCGCGAGCCCTCGATGTAGACCTTGCTGGAGTTGGGAAAGGAGTCGCCGTACGGCTCGGTCGTGGGTCGCGCGGGAAGTGTGGCGGTCATCGTGGAGGAACTCCCTCTGGGAAAAGAAAGGGAGCGGAAACGGACCTCTTTCAGGCCCGCGGCCGCGCTCCCTTCGCCGGTATCAGCCGGATCAGGTTCCAAGGGTACGATCTCAATCGGGCGCCGTGCAGCCCGATGCCCCTGGCGGCATTTGAAGTGTATCGCGGTCTCGGTACGGAAGGCAGGCATGGCATGCAGGTCGCGCCGCCCGGGGGGAACTTCTTGCCGGTCCGCGAGCCGGCGAGCCGGCAGATCCGCCCTCGAGCGCCCGGGCGTCGCACGCTAACCCCATCAGACTACAGAGGAAACGGGCCTGAGATGCAACTGTCTCATCGCTGCGAGCAATCGGGCACGCGATATGCCTTCAGAGATGCCCAGAGCCGGCTCCAGATCCCATCCGCGAGCCCGGTTCGATTCAGCAATTCCGGAAGGAACGTCTTGTCGAACATCGGTGAGTGTCGCGCGCCGTCCCGTGGGGCCGCGACGATTCGACAATCGAGGCATCCCCGGTAAGGCCGCGCGTCATCGCGTCGCCACTCACCGCCCTCGCGTGTCGAATCCAGACCGCGGGGGCGTTTTGCATCCCCGACAGATCTGTAAGGGGGAACGATGAGAAGGTCCTGGATCGTCGCGATGGTCGTCGCAGGGCTGCTCCCGGCGAGCCCACAAGGTGCGCAGGCGCTCCAGCGCCTGATCGACGTGCGGCAGATCGCGACCGACACGCTGCGTGACGTGGCGGTGGCCGCCTTCGTCCAGGGCCGGCCCACGATCTATTACAATCCCGTCCTGCTCCAGGGCTTCGGCCCCCGCATGGCGGAGTTCTTCTTCGCCCACGAGTACGGCCATCTCCGCTACGGACATGCCGGCGGTGCCCTCACCCACGAGGACGGCGAGGTGAGCTCCCTGCGCCAGCGGCAGGAGCTGGATGCCGACTGCTACGCCGCGCGGGTCCTGGCCGAGCAGGACCGCGAGGCGGTCGAGACGGCGCTCCGCTTCTTCCGGCGGATGGGGCCGTACCGGTACGACGCGTTCCATCCGACCGGCGCCCAGCGGGCGGCGAAGATCCTCTCCTGCCTCCCGCCTGACCCGGAGGAGTCCGCGGAACCGGTCGTGGGGCCGGCCGATGCCTCCGGTGTGGGCGACGTGAGCTTCACCCTCCGGTCGCCCGCGGCCAGCTCCGGCGAGTACGCCCTCGAGGCCCGGATCTGGATCGACGACGATGCGGTGGGGACCGTCTCTAGCATCCGGCAGCCGGGCAGCATCGTGGTGCGGGGTCTCCCGGCGGGCACCCATCGCTATCGGGTCCTGGTCAACCTCTACGCCTTCGACGCCATGCTCCAGTTGAATCCCAGCGGCGGTGCCAGCGGTGAAGGGTTGGTCTCGGTGGACGAGGGCTCCGTGCTGGCGGTGCGCTGGCGGTCCGGCGAGTCGCCCAGGCTCGTGCGGCAGTAGGGCGACGGCCCCCTACAACCAGGGGAGCCTCCCCGCACCGTTTTCGACCTTTTGGTAGGACTCCGCACCCCGAATCCGCCCTCGACTACCCCTCCCTCGATTTTCTAAGTTGTTGTGAATCACAGGATTAGCCGCACGTTCCTATTAGCCCAGTCCCCCCACCCTTATGGAATCGCGATTGGCGAGGTACATTGGCTCCGCTCGGTAGCCAGGACGTTCGATCTATTCACACGACTAGGAGCCTGCCAATGCCCCGTTCTCTCCTGCTTCCCCTCTTCGCCGCGTTCGCGCTGGTGGCCTGCAACAAACAGGCTGATACCGGTGCCGCTCCGGCGCCCGAGACTGCCGAAGCGCCCGCCGCTGAGGCTCTCCCGGCCGACACCACCGCCGCCGCCGTCGAAGACACCACCGCCCCGGCCGAGGCCACCGTTCCGGCCGAAGAGCCCGCGATGGATACCCCGGTAGACAGCACCTCGATGCCGGCCGACAGCACCGCCTGGCCGAGCGACAGCGCGGCCGCGCAGTAAGCGACCCAGGTTGACAGCCACCCCAGCGCACGCTAGCCTGCACTCATGAGCGATCGTGTCGCCCGTCTCTCCCGGTTGCACACCCCCGCCTCGCTGGTGATGGCGGCGGCGTGTTGTTGTATGACCGGTAACCACCCCGACGGGACGACCTAGCGCGCCTCAGACTCAAATGTGGTACCCGGCCCGCAGGAATGTCCTGCGGGCCTTTTTGTTTTGCGCGGTTGGAACCACGGACCAGTGGAGCGCGGATGCGGATCGTACGCGACCTCGACAACGAGATCGGTGAGGACTCGCCGCCGGAGCGGATCGTCGCCTGGATGCTGGATCGCTTTGCCGGGCGGCGTCTGGTGATGACCACGGCCTTCGGCATGGAGGGCTGTGCGCTCATCGACATGATCGCGCGGCCACGGCATCCCGGTTCCGGTGCTGTACCTCGACACCGGATTCCTCTTCCAGGAGACGCTCCAGCTCCGCGACCGGCTGGTAGAGCGCTACCCCCACCTGAACTTCGAGAACCGGGGGACGTCGCTCACGCCCGAGGCTCAGGAGCGCCTGTATGGCCCGGAGCTGTGGGCTCGCGACTCCGAGACCTGCTGCAAGCTCCGCAAGGTCGAGCCGATGCGGGACGCCCTCGGCGACGTGGACGTGTGGGTGACGGGGCTGATGCGGAGCCAATCCCCCTCGCGGGCCGGACTCCGGATGGTCGAGTGGGACTGGAAATACCAGCTCCTCAAGGTGAACCCGCTGGCGGGCTGGGATCGCGGGAAGGTGTGGGAGTACGTGCGGCAGCACGGCGTGCCCTACAACGAGCTGCACGATCGGGGCTATCCGACGCTGGGGTGCACCCACTGCACCGCGCCGGTCGCCGGTAACGTCACCGGTGAGTACACCCGGGAGGGCCGGTGGAGGGGCGTGGACAAGAACGAATGCGGGCTGCACCACATCGTCGGTCGGGCGTCGTGACGCCGGCATCGATACCACCGGAGCGGGGCATGCCAAGGAATCGAAGGTCGAACACGCGAAGCGCGAAGGCCGCCATCTCCGAGGCACCATCTCGGAGACGCTCGGCACGGACGTGACCCATTTCGCGGGCGACGACCTTACCCTGCTCAAGTTCCACGGCACCTACCAGCAGGACGATCGCGACGCGCGCAGGCGCCGGGAGGAGGGCGCGGAAAAGGCGTTCTCGTTCATGGTGCGGGTCGCCCTGCCGGCGGGGACGCTGGATGCCGGGCAGTATCTCGCGCTCGAGGAGCTCGCCGACCGGTACGCCAACGGGACGCTGCGGGTGACGACCCGGCAGGGATTCCAGTTCCACGGCGTGCTCAAGCGCGATCTCAAGGACACGATCGCCGGGGTGAATCGCCGGCTGATGACGACGCTGGCGGCCTGCGGAGACGTCTCCCGCAACGTGATGGGCTGCCCCGCGCCGGTGGATGACGAGGCGCACGCCGCGGTGCGCGCGGCGGCCCGCGGCATCGCCGAGCAGCTGCGCCCCGCCTCCAGGGCGTACCACGAGATCTGGCTCGACGGGGAACGGCAGGTCTCCACCGAAGAGGAGGAGCCGTTCTACGGCGAGGTCTACCTGCCGCGGAAGTTCAAGACCGGCGTCGCGCTTTCCACCGACAACTGCGTGGACATCTGGTCGCAGGACGTGGGCCTGGTCGCGATCGTGGCCGGCCGAGAGATCCGCGGCTTCAACCTGCTGGTCGGCGGCGGACTCGGCATGACCCACCACAAGGCCGACACCTCCGCCCGGCTCGCCCGTCCGCTCGGCTTCGTCACGGTGGATCACGCGGTCGAGGCGGTGCGCATCGTCGCCGCGATCTTCCGCGACCACGGCAACCGCGCCGACCGGCGTCACGCCCGGCTCAAGTACCTGGTCGCCGAGTGGGGGATCGAGAAGTTCCGGGTCGAGTTCGAGAGCCGAGCGGGGTTCCGGCTCGGGCCGGCGGTGGAGCTCCCAGCGCTCCCCTACCATGACCACCTGGGCCGCCACCGCCAGCCCGACGGCCGATGGTTCTACGGCGTCTTCGTCCAGAGCGGCCGGATCACCGACACCGGAGCCCACCGGCTCAAGGCCGCGCTGCACGAGATCGTGGCCCGTTTCCGGCCGGGGGTGCGCCTCACCGGACAGCAGAACGTGCTGCTCACCGATCTCGACGACACCGCGGTCGAGAGCGATCGAGACCATCCTCCGGGAGCACGGCGTCACGCCGCCGCAGGAGCTGTCCGCGGCGCGGCGGTTCTCCATGGCCTGCCCCGCCCTTCCCACCTGCGGGCTGGCGGTCGCCGAGTCGGAGCGGGCGATTCCGGATATCCTCGACCAGTTCGAGGCCGAGCTCGACGGCGCTCGGCCTTCGCGACGAGCCGCTCACCATCCGGATGACCGGCTGCCCCAACGGCTGCGCCCGCCCCTACACCGCGGACATCGCGTTCGTGGGCCGCTCGCTCGGTCTGTACAACGTGTACGTCGGCGGCGGGCTCGGCGGGGACCGGGTGGTGGACCTGTTCCGGGCCGACGTCCGGTCGGAGGAGCTGCTCGAGGCGCTGCGGCCGCTGCTGTCGCGCTGGGCCTCGGAGCGCTGGCCGGGCGAGGGGCTGAGCGACTTCTACCAGCGGCTGATCGGCCGGCCCGGGCGGCGCGCGTCCATCACCGGACGGGAGGAGCCCACCGCCGACCTGGTGGCCCTGGCGGTGGCGATCGTGAGCGGCGGCGCGCTGGTGCTCGCGGCCCATGGCTCCCGGCGCGATCCGGCGGCCAACGCGCTGGTGCGGCGCCTCGCCCAGGCGGTCCGCGAGCGGCGGCTGTTCGACGAGGTCGCGGTCGCGTTCCACCAGGGCGAGCCGGGCTTCGACGCGGTGCTCGACGAGCTCGGCGTCGGAGGCCGTGACCGTCGTGCCGGTGATGACGAGCGCCGGGCACTACGCCGACGTGGTGCTGCCCGAGGCGCTCGCCCGCAACCGGCGCTATGCCGAGCTGCGCCTGCGGCAGACGCCGCCGGTCGGCTCGCACCCGGGCATCGCGCCGCTCGTGGCGCGGCGGGTGAGCGAGCTGCTGCGGGAGCACGCGCTCCGCGCGGTCGGAGACGACGCTGCTCCTCGCCGGGCACGGCACCCGGCGCCATGCGGCGAGCCGGGACACCACGCTCCAGCTCGCGGAGACGCTGCGCCGCCGCCGGGTGGCGGGCGACGTGGTCGCCGGGTTCATCGACGACGAGCCCGGGCTCTCCGAGGTCGCTGGCCGCCGGCGCGCCCGGCCCGGTGCTCGTGCTTCCCTTCCTCATCGGCGGCGGAGCGCACGCCGCCGAAGACATCCCCCGCGCGCTCGGCCTGGAGCCGGGAGACGACTCCGCTCGCCGGTCGCGTGGACCGGCGCCTGGTCGTGGTCGACCACGCGGTGGGCACGCTTCCGGGTATCGTGGACGTGATCGTGGATCTCGCCCGCCGGCATCCGCCGGCGCCGCCGCGGCTGACACGGCCGCGGCGGGCGTCCCGTGCGAGCCACGACCGGCACGGTGCACCTCGTCGGCGGCGGCCCGGGGGACCCCGGACTCATCACCGCGCGCGGGCTCGAGCTGCTGCGGCGGGCCGAGGTCGTGGTGCACGACCGTCTGATCGGCCCCGAGCTGCTGCACGAGGCCAGGGCGGGCGCGGAGCTGGTGGATGTCGGCAAGGGCCCGGGCCACGCCGCGCTCTCGCAGGAGGAGATCAACCAGCTGCTGGTGGACCGGGCCCGCGCCGGCAAGGAGGTCGTGCGGCTCAAGGGCGGCGATCCGTTCGTGTTCGGCCGGGGCAGCGAGGAGCTGGCGGCGTGCCGCGCAGGCCGGGGTCCGGTGCGAGGTCGTGCCCGGTGTGTCGAGCGCCATCGCGGGGCCCGCGGCCGCCGGGATTCCGGTCACGGCGCGCGGAGTCGCGCGCTCGTTCGCGGTGGTGACGGCGCACCAGGCGGGCGAGGAAGGCGAGCACGACGTCGCCCCGCTCATGGCGGTGGACACGATCGTGGTGCTGATGGGCCGCGCGAGCCTGCCAAGCTTCACCGCGAGCCTCATCGCCGCCGGCCGCGACCCCGATACGCCGGCCGCGTGCATCCAGTCGGCCACCACGCCGGCCCAGCGGGTAACGCTGGCCACCCTGGCGCACCATCGCCGAGGCGGCGGAGCGGGACGGGCTGGAGGCGCCGATCGTGACGGTGATCGGGGAGGTGGCGAGGATGGGGGCGGAGGGGGTCGTGCCGATGACGATGACGGAGCGGAAGGTGGCGGCCGTCGTCGGCGCGTGATCTCCGGCAAGTGAGGCCGATTCCCCGGTACCTTGTGAGCCGCCCGGGCATGTGGCACTCTCAGCCGCATGCTGGCCATGCTCCTCGACGCGCCCGGCGGCCCACTTCGGCCCGGGTTGATACCCCCGCCCTCGCCAGAACCCGGGCAGTTGCTCCTCCGGGTCCGCGCGTGCGGCATCTGCCGCACCGATCTCCACGTAGCCGACGGCGAGCTGCCGGAGCCCAAGCTCCCACTGATCCTGGGGCACGAGATCGTCGGCGAGGTGGTCTCGCTGGGCGCCGGGGTAGACCGGTTCGCTCTGGGCGACCGGGTCGGCGTGCCCTGGCTCGGCTGGACCTGCGGCGAGTGCCGCTACTGCCGGGCGGGGCAGGAGAACCTTTGCGACCGGGCTCGGTTCACCGGCTACCAGGTCGACGGCGGATACGCGGAGTACGCCGTTGCCGATGCGCGGTTCTGCTTTCCGCTGCCGGCGGGCTACGCTGACGCCGATGCGGCTCCACTCCTTTGCGCCGGCCTGATCGGGTACCGGGCGCTGCGCGCCGCGGGTGAGGCCGAGCGGCTCGGGATCTACGGCTTCGGTGCCGCCGCCCACATCGTAGCCCAGGTCGCCCGGCACGAGGGCCGCCGGCTGTTCGCCTTCACCCGCCCCGGCGATGCCGACGGCCAGGCGTTCGCCCTCGAGATCGGCGCCGAATGGGCCGGCCCCTCCACCGAGCCGGCTCCTGAGCCGCTCGACGCGGCGATCATCTTCGCGCCGGTCGGTGCGCTGGTGCCCACCGGGCTCCGAGCCATCGCTAAGTCCGGAACGGTGGTCTGCGCCGGGATCCACATGAGCCCGATCCCGTCGTTCCCCTATGAGATCCTCTGGGGAGAGCGGGTAGTCCGTTCGGTGGCGAATCTCACCCGCGGGGACGGGGAAGCGTTCCTCGGTCTCGCCGGGCGGATCCCGCTCCGCATCGCGGCGGAGCCACTGCCGCTCGAGCAGGCGAACGAGGGACTGGACCGACTGCGGGGCGGCCGGATCCGTGGTGCCATCGTCCTGATCCCGCCCCCCCTCTCCTGAAGTCACTGCGCCCGGCGGGCCCACTCTTGGCGGGCCTCGGGATTCCATATACTGTTGTATCTCCCCATCGCAGTCGTGGTTCTGTAGCCGACGGCCCGCTGATCGGCGGTACCCGTCCCCATCGCCCCCAGAGAAGGATGCCAGGTATGCGACGTAATTCGTCCGCGCCTCTCCGCACTTCCCTGTGCGCCGCTCCAGCCATTGCCGCTTTCCTCCTTTTCGCCCTCCCAGCCATCGCCCCCGCGCAGGAGACCGGCACCGTCACCGGTACGGCGACCCGAGCGGCCGACGGTGGCGAGCTGAGCAGTGTGTCGGTGGGGATTCCGACCATCGGCCTGAGCACCATCACCGGGACCGACGGGAAGTACACCCTCCGGCGGGTGCCGGCCGGCCCCCAGACCATCGTGTTCCGCTGGCTCGGCTACCGGCCCACCGAGGTGCAGGTCGTGGTCGAGCCGAACGCCACCGTGACCGCCGACGCCGCCCTCGAGGCGGTGGTCATCTCCCTGGGCGAGATCGTGGTCGAGGGGGCCTCACGAGGCCCCGAGCGGATCGTGGAGGCCCCGGCCGCGATTTCGGTGGTGCCGCAGGAGGTCCTTCAGAACGTCGCGATCACCGGCCAGGCACCGATGGCGCTCCAGAGCGTTCCGGGGGTGGACGTCGTGCAGAGCGGCGTCAACGACTTCAACGTGAACGCCCGCGGATTCAACTCCTCGCTCAACCGCCGGGTGCTCACGCTGCAGGACGGGCGCGACCTGGCCATCGCGTTCCTGGGCGCCCAGGAGTGGGCCGGGCTGACCCAGCCGCTCGACGATCTGGGTCGGGTGGAGATGGTCCGCGGCCCGGGCTCCGCGCTCTACGGCGCCAACGCGTTCAGCGGCGTCATCAACATCACGACTCCCGAGGCGCGCGAAGTGCTCGGGAGCAGGCTGACGGTGGCGGGTGGCGAGCTGGAGACCTTCCGGATGGACGGCCGGCACGCCGGCCTCCTGGCCGACGGCCGGATCGGGTTCCGGGTCAACGGCGGCTACAACCGGAGCGACACCTACTCGCGGTCCCGCACCCTGCGGAACGGCACCTCGCTCCAGGAGGAGTACGGGGAGGCCACCGACGAGCCTCTGCCCGCCGTCGTGGAGGCGCTGCCGCTCAACGGCCAAGCCGCCGACCAGGTGACCGGCGAGGTGAGCGGCGACCGGGACCCGCTGCGGAACGTGTACGGCAGCGCGCGGCTGGACTACTACCTCGACAACGGCTCGGTGCTCTCGGTGGACGGGGGCGCCGCGAGGGTCGAGAACGAGATCTTCGTGACCGGCATCGGCCGGGTGCAGGTGGACGAGGCGATCAAGCCGTACGCTCGGGCCGCGCTCGCCGCCGACCGATACAACATCTTCGGCTACTGGAACAGCCGGACCTCGCTCGAGCCACAGGTATCCCTCACCTCGGGGCTGGAGATCGAGGAGCGGTCCGACATCTTCCATGTCGAGGGGCAGAACAACTGGAACTTTCAGAGCGACCGCGGCCGGGTGGTCTACGGGGCGTCGTACCGCAACACGAAGGTCAACACCTCCGGCACGCTGATGAACCTCGCCAACGACGCACGGAGCGACGATCTCTACTCGGCGTACGGCCAGGTGGAATACCGGATCACCCCGCAGGTGCGTCTGGTCGGAGCCGCGCGATTCGACGACGGCAACCTGATCGACGGGCAGTTCTCGCCCAAGGGGGCGATCGTCTTCAGCCCGACGGAGGATCATTCCTTCCGCTTCTCGGTGAACCGTGCGTTCCAGACGCCGAACTACTCGGAGTGGTTCCTTCAGGTACCGGTGGCGCCCCCGACGGCCCGGTTCCTGGAAACGAGCGTCGAGGCGTACTACAAAGCCGTCCGCGACAACATTCCGGCGCTGGCGATCGCCGATCTCACCATCTCCGACAGTATGCCCTGGGACTTCTCGCCGGTCGCCACGGCGTTCGCGTTGGGCAACTCCGAGCTGGAGGTCGAGAGGGTGACCGGCTGGGAGTTGGGCTACAAGGGAACCATCGGCGACCAGGTGTACGTCACCGTCGACGGCTACATCAACCGGCTCAGCAACTTCGTGACCGACCTGCTGCCCCGGGTGAATCCAGCGTTCGCGGAGTATGGGCTCACCGACGAGGTCGACCTCCCGGCCGAGCTTGCGGCGCTCGACGCCAGGTTGGCGCTCCTGGGGCTCCCGGCCGGCCATCCTCTCCGCAGCCCGATTCCGCTCCTGCTCGGCGGGTACGGGCAGCTCCAGGCCGGCACCCGGATCCAAGGCGTCAACGCGCTTTCGACCCTCTCGGACGGGAGCCGCGCCGTCGTGCTCTCCTATACCAACGCCGGCAAGGTTACCGAGCGCGGCATCGAGATCGGCCTCGGCTACCAGTTCACTCCCGAGGTCCGGGGGGACGTCTCCTTCACCGGCTTCAGCTTCGACGTGGACGAGGCGGAGCAGGCCGCGGGCGATCAGCTGGTACCCAATACGCCGAGCAAGAAGGCCACGTTCTCCCTGAGCTACGCCGGCCAGCAGGGCTTCGACGGCAACGTCACCCTCCGCCTGGTGGACGGCCAACCCTGGTCGGCGGGCATCTTCCAGGGCTACGTGCCGGCGAACGAGCTCCTCAACGTGAGCGCCGGATACCGGATCAACAACTACGTCCGGATCCACGCGACCGCGACCAACCTCCTCGACCAGCAGCGCTTTCAGCTGTTCGGCGGCTCCGTGATCGGGCGGAGGGTGCTGGGGGGAGTGACGGCCAACTTCTGAGATCGCAGGCGAAGGGGCGACAGCAAAACAGCGTGAACGGTGAACAGTGAAAAGTGAACGGGGGTGCATTCCCGTTCACTTTTACTGTTCACTGTTCACGCTTTCCTAGTCCAGCGCTGCCGAACATTCTGCTCCAGGAGCTCCCGCCGGCGCTCCGCCTGATCGCGGCTGACGCCGAAGTCCTATCGAAGATTGGCGCAGTCCCCGAATACCGCCGCGCCGCCCACCTGGCCGAACCAGCAGCCTCCCAACCGTCCGGCGGCGGACAGACCTACCGCGCCGATGAGTCCCATCCGGTCCTCACGCTCAGTCGCGGCTACCGCAACGCGTTGCGCGCGAGACTCGGGACGGACTGGTAGGCCGTCTGGCGAATCGCGCGGGCGCGGGCGGATTTCCCTACACCGAAAACTGAAAGATCTTGCGCGACCCTCGCGACCTTCGCGATAGCCCTCGTCCGTCACTTCATTTGCGCCTGGTGCAATTCTCGGCTGTTCCACCGGCGTAACTCTTGCCGCATTCGCCGGCGCTCCAGCATCCAATCGTCCACAGTACTCCGCATCGCAGGCCGGCAACTCGCTCACCGGCCGCCGACTCGTGCACCCGCGCGAGCCTCACTCAGATGGAGGAAGCCCTCCCATGCCCAGGTCCCGCCCGCCCGCCACCGCTATGCTGCTCGCGGTCACCGCCTTGATCGTGGCCAGCGCCCTGTTCGGCTGCGATGCCGAGCGCGCCACGACACCCGCGGACTCGCCGACATTGGGGGAATCGCCGACTCTGGCGTCCGCCAACGGCCTTCCCAACAACGGCCACGACCGGCTCTACAAGTTCAACCTCATCGGCGTCCCGCGGGCGAAGACTCCCGACATGACCGGCGATCAGGGGAAGCGGATGTTCGTGAAGCTCGAGGGGCCGTCGAAGATCTATCTCCAGAAGGGCGAGTTCGACATCATCGACGCGAATGCCACCGACGCCAACGGCGGGCGGTTCCAGCTGCCCGACCCTGATCCGGACGGCAACGGCGAGACGTGGTACGGGGTCTACATTCGGCCGGTAGGTAAGCCCGGTGGGAGCGCGACGATCGGCTCGTGCGTGGAAGCGGACTTCGACCTCACGCTGCCAGGGCTGGAGACACTCTGCTCCACCGAGACCAAGCTGCTGGTCCGCGGCACCGGGAAGCCACAGGTGGAGAATGTGAGCAAGGAGCTGCTCAGCGTCTGCCTCGATATCGACCACATTGTCGAGGCAAACCCTTGTGACGTTCGGTCGTTCCTGTTCGACGACGAGGCGCTGCAGTACCTCTGGAACTACGACAACAATGGCCTGCGGATAGCTCAGGTGTACATCCTGGAGATTCCGCAGCAGATCGGTCTCACCCCCTGAAGTCGGGGACGGGTGCTGTGAGCCCGCCGTCGCGCAGTCCGCGGCGGTGGGCTCGCGCATTTGGGCCTCCCGCTACCGAGCCCGGGCGCCGGCCACCGCTCTCTCCTGCCGTGCGCGCAGCACCTCCGAGGGAGTGACTGGATAGATGACGTGCCCGCTGAGGCGGCGAAGTCCATCCGGAAGCGCGCCCAGTTGTGCCGCGCACCGCTCGCGGATTCGGTGCAATGCCGGGTGGGGGCGCGCCAGCTCGCCGCCGCGCATGACGGTCTCGAGCAGCGGCTCCCCGGCTTCAGGCGGCGGCTCGTCCGCCAGCGCCAGCAGGTCGCCGGCGGCGCGGCCGTCGGGGCCGCTCAGCCGGTAGAGCGACTTGGATCCCACCCAAGTCTCCTTTCCCTCGCTCAGCTTCAGCACGTCCCGGTCGCCGTAGCGCACCAGCTTGTAGACCAGGTCGAGCGAAGGTGCGTCGGCCGAGACGTTGAGCCGGGTGCCGATGCCGAAGGCGTCGATCGGGGCGCCCTGCGCAAGCAGCCGCTCGACGTCGAGCTCGTCGAGGCCCCCGCTGACCAGGACGCGGACGTCGGGGAATCCGGCCTGGTCCAGGATCCGCCGCACCTCACGGCTCAGTGAGAGCAGGTCGCCGCTGTCGAGCCGTACCCCGGCGAGTCTCTTCCCGGCCGCCGCCATCTCCTTCGCCACCGCGACGGCATGCTGGGCTCCCTGGATGGTGTCGTAGCTGTCGATCAGGAGCACCGCGGTGTCCGGAAAGGCCCCGGCATAGGCCCGGAACGCCTCCAGCTCGCCGGCGAAGGCGGTGACGAACGAGTGGGCCATGGTGCCCGACAGTGGGATGCCCCAGGTCTTGCCCGCGAGGACGTCGCTGGTGGAGTCGCATCCGGCGATCCAGGCGCAGCGCGCGGCCTTGAGCCCGGCATCGATGCCGTGGCTGCGCCGGAGCCCGAACTCGGCGACCGCGCGCCCCCGCGCGGCGATGACCACCCGGGCCGCCTTGCTCGCCAGGACGCTCTGGAGATGGCAGATGTTGAGCAGTGCCGTCTCCAGCAGCTGGGCTTCGATCACCGGCCCGGTCACCTCGAGGATCGGTTCGTCCGGGAACACGACGGTTCCCTCGGCGACCGCGCGAACCTCGCCGGTAAATCGAAGGGTCGCGAGGTACCGGAGGAAGCTCTCCTCGAAGCGGCCGAGCGACCGGAGCCAGTCGAGCGCGCCGGGGGTGAACCGGAGTGTCCGCACGTACTCCAGCGCGTCCTCCAGCCCGGCCGCGACCATGAACGCCCGGGTGTCGGGGAGTCGCCGTGCGAAGAGGCTGAAGGTGGCCGATTCCCGCATCCCCTCGCGAAAGAAGGCCGCCGCCATCGTCAGCTCGTAGAGATCGGTGAAGAGCGCCGCGTCGCGAAGCAGCAAGGGGCCCGCGGAGCGCTGTCCCGGGATCGGGGATGCGGGCATGACTCGCCTCTGGGAACGGGTGGAAGGAAAACTATATTGGTCTCCGATCCCCCTGGAGGCGCCCGCGATGCAGCAGGTCAAAGGAGCAGTGCTCAAGTCAAGACTCGCGTTCGTCGAGCGACACTCGGGCAAGGCCGCGGTGGCGCGCGTGCTCGAGACGCTTCCGGCCGAGATGCAGCGCACCCTGCGGATGCTGTTCACCTCGAATTGGTATCCGTTCGGCCTCGGCAAGGCTCTGGACGACGCCATCGTCCAGGTGTTGGGTGCCGGGCGGCCCGAGTTCTTCGAGCGCCTGGGCGAGGCCTCCGCGGAGAGCAACCTGGCCACGATCCACGCCAGCTACCTCACCAAGGGCGACGCGCACGGCTTCCTGGCCAAGTCTCCATCCATCTACAGCCTCTACTACGAGGCCGGGCGGCGGGAATATCAGCCGGCGGGGCCGAAAGAAGGGGTGCTGGTCACCCATGCCGCGGAGACCTTCAGCGCGCCGGACTGCCTGACCGTCGTCGGGTGGTACCGGAAGGCGCTGGAGATGTGTGGCGTGCGCGGCGCGCGGGTCGAGGAGGAGGAGTGCCGGGCCAAGGGCGGCGCGGTGTGCCGGTATAGGGTTCGATGGGAGTAGGCAGGTGTGAACCGCGTGAACGGTAAACAGTGAACAGTAAAAGGGGGCGCACCTCTCACAGTTGACTATTTACGCCTCACTTTTACGGGGCTAACCGCTCGATCCGCCAGCCACCCCCTTCCCTGACGTACCTGATGCGGTCGTGCAGCCGGTTCTGCCTCCCCTGCCAGAACTCGATCGCCACGGGCTTCACCCGATACCCGCCCCAGTACGGCGGCAGGGGCACGTCTCCGCCGGCGAAGCGCTGTTCGACCTCGCGGAGCCCTCCCTCGAGCACGTCGCGAGAGGGGATCGCCTGGCTCTGGTGCGACACCCACGCACCGAGCCTGCTCCCGAGGGGCCGGGAGCGGTAGTACGCCTCGGACTCCTCCGCCGAGGTGCGGGTCGCGTCGCCCGTAATCCTCACCTGTCGCTCCAGCTCGCTCCAGTGCAGCACCAGCGCCGCGTGGGGATTGGCCTCGAGCTCGGCACCCTTCCGGCTCCGGTAGTCGGTGAAGAAGACGAACCCTCGCTCGTCGAACCCCTTCAGCAGGACGACCCGGGCGGACGGCTCGCCGTCCGTCGTCGCGGTCGCCAGCACCATTGCGTTCGGCTCCTCGACCTCCGCGGCTTGCGCCTCGGCGAACCACCGGGCGAACGCGGCGATCGGATCCCGGCTCACGTCCTTTTCGTCCAGGCGCGCGAGCGCGTACTCCCGGCGCAGGTCGGCGATGGCCACGGGCGGCGTCATTCGAGGCCCCAGAGTGAATGGTTGGAAAAGTATCGTCCGCCGAGCCGTTGTGGCACGGGGGGCAGCGGGCTTTAATGCACGGGTGCTTCCGATTCTGGTCCGTCAGCTCGCATCCGTCTTGGCGCTCGTCCTCTGGGCGGCGGCATCGCTGCCCGCACAGTCCCACGCCCCCGTCGGCACGCCCCGCACGATTCAGGCAGGAAGCAGGGAGCGTTCCTACCTGCTCCACGTCCCCTCGGCGCAGCCCGCGGGGCAGCAGGTCCCCCTCCTGCTGGTGTTGCATGGGGCCGGAGGAGAGGGGGCCGGCATGGCGGAGCACACGGGCCTTACCGGGCCGGCCATCGCGCGGGGGTATGCGGTGGTCTATCCCGACGGCATCGACCGGCGCTGGAACGACGGTCGGGGAACGAGTGCCGGACAGGACGACGTCGAATTCATCCGCGTCCTGCTCGACTCCCTGAGTCGCGAGCTACCGGTGGATCCCAAGCGAATCTACGCCACGGGCATCTCCAACGGGGCAGGCTTCGCCTACCGGCTCGCCTGCGACCTGCCTGGGACCTTCGCCGCGATCGCGCCGGTGGCCGGGGCACCCGCTGCCGTACTGGAGGAGAGTTGCGCCGCGACCCGACCGGTCTCGGTGATCTCGTTTCAGGGAACCCGGGACCGGCTAATGCCCTATGAGGGCGGCAACACTCTTTTCCGCCGAGGCAAGGTGCTGGCCGCGACACGAAGCGCGGCGCTCTTCGCCGGCGTGAATGGCTGCACGCCGCCACCGGTGGTCACCTGGGAGCCCGACAGTGTGAGGGACGGAACCCGGGTCCAGCGCTCGGCCTACGGCGGCTGCTCCGAGGGCCGGGACGTGATGCTCTACACCATCGAGGGCGGGGGCCACACCTGGCCCGGCGGCCCGCCGGTCGGCCGCCGGGTAGGGCGGGTCTCCCGCGACATCGACGCGACGCGCACGATGCTCGACTTCTTCGACCGTCACCCCCAACCCTGAGCCGGGGCGAGAGAGTGAATCCGCTACTTGACCTCGACGCCCGGCCGGTCATCGCCCATCGCGGCGCGTCGGCCGAGGCTCCGGAAAACACCCTGCCGGCGTTCGAGGCCGCGGTGCAACGTGGAGCGGACGCCTTCGAGCTCGACGTGCGGCTCACCGCGGACGGCGCGCCGGTGGTGATCCACGACGACACACTCGACCGGACCACGGACCGATCGGGGCTGGTGCGCTCGCACACGCTCGCGGAGCTGCGGTCGGTGGACGCCGGAGCGCGGTTCACGCACGACGGAGGTCGAAGCTTTCCCTATCGGGGCGGCGACGCCCGGATCCCGAGCCTGGGGGAAGTGCTATGGGCATTTCCCCGGATGCCGGTGTTGTTGGAGATCAAGGAGCCCGAGGCGCAAGAGGCGGTGCGGAAGGTGCTGCTTCAGGAGGATGCCGCCGAGCGGTGCGTGGTGGCTTCGGAGCACCAAGCGGCGCTTCGGGTCTTCGAGGAGCCGGCGTTCGCGCGCGGGGCGTCGGGGCCCGAGATCGCGGCGCTCTACCGGGCGTCGTTACCAGGGGCGGCGCTCCTTGCCAGACGCCGCTCGGCCGTCCGCTATCGCCTGCTCTCGGTCCCGGAACGGTATCGCGGGCTCACCATCCCAACCCGGCGCTTCGTCGCCGCGGCCCGTGCCCTCGGCTGCCCGGTGCATGTCTGGACGGTAGACCGGCCGGCGGCGGCTCGACGGTTGTGGCGATCCGGGGTAGCCGGGATCGTGACCAACTCGCCGCGGGCGATCGTCGAGGTCCGGACAAACTGAAGGCCCGGCGGGGTGCCGGGCCTTCGTTTACCGAGTGGAAGCGCGGTTACTTCTTGAAGTTGAAGTATGCCAGCGGCCCACGAGGCGATGCCTCTCCGAGGTTGAGCCCGACCGCCTTGCAGCTGTTCGCGTAGGCGGGAGGGGTCTTCCAGTTGAACTGGTAGTAGCCGTCGCCGAGGTTTTGGAGACCCGAATTACCGGCATACTCCTCGATCTGGTCGAGCGAGGTCGAGACCGTGCACTGCAACCCGCTGACCGCGACTCCTAAAGCCGCAGGGGAGAAGTCGAGAATCGGCGCGCCCTGAAAGTCGGTCAGCCTCCACTTGAGTGGAATCGACTGGCCTGCCTTGGAAACATTCATCGTATTCGGCCGGTCGACCGGGGCAAAGAGTCCTTCGAAATTGTACAGGACGCTGATCACATGCGACTCCACGTCGTAGCCGCCGTCGTCATCCGTAACCTTCACTTTGATCGTCTTTGATCCGACGGTAGCAAACGTACAGGAAGTCTGGAACGGCGAGGCGACATCATTGCCGCTGTCGACATCGCTATACCCGGTGCCGCAATCGATCTTGGCCGTGTGCGTATCGCCACTTCCCGGATCAGTGAAGGTGACTTTGATGTCGAGGGTCGCTCCGATGGCGATCGAAGCCGGAAGCGGGCCCCCGACTGGCGTCGTGAGACTCTGGATCGACGGTGGCACGTTGGTGATCGTCACCGATTCCGTATACTCGTTGGACCCGCCATCCTTGTCGAACACTTTTCCCTTCACGGTGCGGGTGCCGTCGTCGGTCGTGGGGCAATCCGCATCGTTCTCTTCCCCCGCAGTAGCATAGCTCGTCGCCGTGCCATACCCGTTCCCATCGCCGCAGTCGAAGGCGTACCGCAGGCTCGCCGCGTCGACGGTGGACGGATCGAAGACGTCCGCGAGTGAGAGGGTGATGTCGCTGCCCTCGGCCACCGGGCTGTTCGTGGTCAGTCCACTCGCCGTCGGCGGTACATTGGTGACCGTCAGGCTGGCTTCGTCGAATGCTTCGCCATCCGCGTCACCATCGTCCACGGTGAGCTTCACCGTGCCGCTCGCGTTGTCATTGCAGGAGAAGGTCGCGCTCGTGAGCGTCGGCGTACCGCTCAGCGAGCAGGGGCTGACGGTCGTGGTCCAGTCAAAGTCGAAATCATCGGGATCGTCGTTGGCGCCTACGTCCGTCACCGTCGCCGTGAAGCTGGCGCTTCCGCCCTCGGCGATGGTCTTCGACGCCGGCGAAACCGTCACCGCAGGTTTCACGTTCTTCACGGTGACCTCGACCTCATCCTCGTTCGCCGACGGCAAGCCCTCGCTGTCCTTCACCTTCAGCGTCACCTTCACGATGCCGTCGTCGGTGCAGGTGATGGATGGCTTCTCGATCGAAGCGTCGTCCAGGCCGCAGGACGCGCCGACATCAAATCCCGTCAGGGGCGTGACGACGGTCCATTCGAACTCGAGCGGCGTATCGCCATCGGGGTCGGTCGAGCCGCTGCCGTCCAGCTGGATCGCGGAGCCTTCGTTGCCCTCCTTGTCATCACCCGCGTCGGCGCTCGGCGCCTGGTTCGGGTTGGGGCAGCCTGCGGAGATCGGGGTCGCAACGGCCGCACTCGTGTTGTTCCCGGTATTGCCCGCTGGCTCGTTGCCGCCGCCTACGCTGGCCGAGTTCGAGACGCTCGGGCAGGCCGCGAGCGTGATGCCGACGCCGAAGCTGAAGGTCCTCGAAGCACCGGGAATGATCGTTTGACCGGCCGCGAGCTGGCACGTGACTGTTTGCCCAGTGACCGTGCAGTTCCAGTTGCTCACAGTAAAGGGCGAGCTGGGCGGGGTGATGCCCGCTGGAAGGACGTCGGTAACCGTGATGCGATTCGCGGCGCTACCCTGGGCGGTGGCGGTACCCGGGTTCGACACCTCGAAGGTGTATTGAGCATTCGTGCTGCCTACCTCGAAGCCGCCAGTGGTCGCCTTCGAGACGGTGAGATCGGGAGTCGCGTTGTACGTGGCCGTGAAGCTCAGATTGCCATTGTCCCCATTGAGGCAGATGCTCTTGGTGTCCGATGGATCGACGGTGAACGGCTTGTCCCCGGCCCAGCTCCCGAACGAAGCTCCTGCCGCCGAGGTCGCGGCGGCTACAAGCCGTACTGACGGCGGTCCGGAGCCGCCGGCAGAGGCGACAGTGGTGTTTGTACCGGCGGTGATCGTGAAAGTATTGGGGCCCAAGCTGATCGACCCGCTGCACCCCGCCGCGCTGAACACTGTGCGGGTTACCACGAAGACGACCCCGTCAGGGGCGGCAGTG
Organism: uncultured Gemmatimonadales bacterium; assembly: GCA_963844445.1. Lineage (GTDB taxonomy): Bacteria > Gemmatimonadota > Gemmatimonadetes > Gemmatimonadales > GWC2-71-9 > CAVVWJ01. Next base: position 791,683 of record CAWJOB010000001.1, on the reverse strand, counting down.
ACCCTGACGTTGCCATCCGTGAACTGCACCGTCAGCCAGCGATCCGTCGCTCGACTGGTCGCTGTCAAGGTGAAGTTCACACCGATGTCGTTGATGTCCACCACATATGTCGAATCGCGAAACCCGCCATCCTCCCCCACCGGCACCCACCACGTATGCGGCTCGTGCGTCGCTGGCTCATCTTCGAGCAGGATGTCCAGCGTGTCGTTCGCTGGCCATCCGGCCCCGGTGAACCACACGGTGTCGCCCGGCGAGTAATCGTCCTTGTCGGTGGTAATCGAGAGCCCATCGTCCGACGATGACGTCGCGAGGGCGATGAGTCCCGGCCCCTGCGTCATCTGCTGCCGCTCGGGCACCACCTCGGTCGGTTGATCGCCGCAGGCTACCGCGACACCTGCGAGCACGACAGTCGTCCACCAGCCACGCACGCGCATACCCGCCTCCTTGACGCACAGCGGGCCGCGCCTACCCGGGGTGGGCAGTTCGGACGCCGCTTGCTCGATGTTTCGCAGGATGAGGGATGCCGTAAGGGCAGGAACCGTACCGACGGCGGCGCCAGCGACTCCGAAGTGCAACTCATAGGGCTACAGATCGATACGTCGGGTAGTTGGCGCGGCCGTCAGGCGGGCTGTAGCGCCCTTCCCACAAACAACTGTGGCCGGCCCCCCCTCGGGAGAGCCGGCCACGGAGGCGGGCCGGGCTGGAAGGCCGCTACGGCTTCTCCACCGGCAGCCTGCACCGCATTCCCCCACTCGGTCCACGACCCGTCGTAGTTCCGCACCTTGTCGAACCCGAGCAGGTAGGTGAGCGCGAACCAGGTGTGCGACGAGCGCTCGCCGATCCGGCAGTAGGCGATCGTCTCCTGGTCCTTCTTCAGGCTGTTGTCCTGCTCGTACAGCTTCCGGAGATCCTCGGCGGACTTGAACGTGTGGGTCTCCGGATCGATCGCCTTGGCCCACGGAATGCTCTTGGCACCCGGGATGTGCCCGCCCCGGAGGCAGCCCTCCTGCGGATACTCCGGCATGTGGGTCTTCTCGCCCCGGAACTCCTCCGGGCTCCGGACGTCCACCAGCTGCCCCTTCTGCTTCTGGTGCTCCAGCACCTCGTCGCGGAAGGCGCGGATCTTCTTGTCGTCCCGCTCGCCGACGGTGATGTTGCCCTCGGGATAGCGAGGGCGCTCGGTGGAGAGCGGGCGTCCCTCGTCCACCCAGCGCAGCCGGCCGCCGTCCATCACCTTCGACGTTCTTCGAGCCCGAAGAGCTGCGAGCACCCAGAGCGCGTACGTCGCCCACCAGTTGTTCTTGTCGCCGTAGAAGACGATCGTGGTATCGTCGTTGATCCCCTTGGCGCGGAGCAGCTTCTGGAGTCGCTCGCGGTCGATGTAGTCGCGCGCCAGCGAGTCGTTGAGATCGGTCGTCCAGTCCACCTTGACCGCGCCGGGGATGTGGCCGGTGTCGTAGAGCAGGATGTCCTCGTTCGACTCGACCAGGCGGACCTTCGGGTCCTTGAGGTGCTGCGCCACCCAGTCGGTGGAGACCAGGACCTCAGGATGGGCGTATCCCCGCTTCTCGATCGGTGTAGCGGCTGCCACTTGGGCGGTTGCCATGTCTGCCTCCTTGCACTGCATTCATTGTCTTCGAGCTGTAGCCGCCCGAAACGAAGACCGGCCGCGCCCCGGGAGGGAGAGCGGCCGGCCGGGACCTGGTACCCCGACGCCCTAGGACAGCAGCGCTGCCCGCCGGCCGCGATGTGGCCCGGCGCGGCAACAGCGTTTCATGCGCACGGATTCCATGCCGGTCTCAGGCATCGCGGGGCTCGGGCTGAGGGTAGTCGCCTAACTTATGGCCCCGTTGCCGAGCCTGTCAACCGCGCTACGCATCGGCCGGCTCCCCCGCCACCGGTGCGCGGTAGCCGGACCACGGAAGCTCAGGCACTCGGAGCAGCAGGCAGTCGTCGCAGAACGTCATCCGCCGGCAGGTCGTCCGCCAACACGCGATCCTTCGCGTACGCGCCAGCAGCAGCCGCAGCAGGTGGTCGGCGCGCTGAGATCCCTTGAGCAGCACCAGGTCGCCGGCCACCAGGGTGTCGGAGAGGTGTTTGTGGGCCTTCCGTGCGGTGAGGAACGCGTGCAGCGCGGCGCCCCTGGGATGGGCCCGCGCCGCCGAGCAACGGAGGGCCTGGGGGCCCACGAAAATCACCTCGTCGGCCACCTCGAGGGCCTGGCGCGCCACCGAGGCGTACACCGAGGACGCGCGGCCGCCGTAGTCGGAGATGGTCCCGATCACGACCACCTTCCGCGCCGCGCGCGCGCTTCGGAGGAACTCCAGCGAGGGGCCGATGGACCAGAGGGAAGCCTTGACCTCGTCCCGCAGAAAGGTGATGCCGCCCGCCTCGACCGGGCTCAGCCGGCCCGGTCCGGGCTCCACGTCCGCGAGCGCGGCCGCAGCGTCGGCGAGCGGGATGCCGAACCCGACGCCGACGGTAATGGCGGCGAGACAGGCATGGGTCCAATGCACGCCACAGAATCGGGTGTGCACCTCCACACGCTGCTCGCCATGAATGGCAACGAAGCTGAGTCGGTCGGGCCAGGAGCTGGTGACCGACTCGGCATGAACCGATGCATAGGGGGTGAGGCCATAGGTGAGGACGCGGCCCCGGCAGCTGCCCGCCATGGACGTCACCCGCGGATCGTCGGCGTTGAGCACCGCCAGGCCTTCGAGGGGCACCGCGGCCACCAGCTTGATCTTCTCGGCCGCGGTGGCGTCGAGGGTGCGGAACGCGGTCCGGTGATCGCCGCCGACGTTGGTGATCACCGCGATGCTGGGACGCACCAGGGCGATCGGATCGTCGAGGCTGCCGGGGCCGCTCGCGCCCAGCTCGAGCACGCAGAACCCATCGTCCCGCCGGACGCCGAGCACGGTGCGGCTCACCCAGTGGGCCGCGTTGTGCGTCCCCGGGCTCTTGCTGCCGTTGTAGCGGCGCGCGAGGACGGCCGCGACCAGGTCCTTGGTGGTGGTCTTGCCCGCGCTTCCGGTGACTCCGACGAAGACCACGTGGTCGAGCCCGCGCCGGTGCCGTTCTGCACGGCGGTAGGAGACCTCCAGAAGGAGGTCTTTCACGCCGCCTCCAGCCGGGCCCGGGCCGCCCCGTACAACTCCGCGGCGCGCAGCCGCGAGCCCGCCAGCGCCACGAGCGAGCATTGTCCGTGCTCCAGGCAGCCGGTGGCGTAGGGTACCACCCCCGTGCCGCGGTCCGGATCGAACAGGAGATGCCCGATGGCGGCCTTGACCCGGACGAAGCTCGCCGCGCGGGTCCCCACCGTCCCCGAGACGAATGCCCGCGCCTGGGGCCGGCCCGCCCGGCCGGCCGCCGCGTTGAGTCGGGCGCGCACGGCGAGTGGATAGGTGGACCCGTTCACCCGGGGATTTACCTCCGCCAGGATGGCGCGGAGGCCGCTCGTCACCGGATCGCGGTACTCGACAAAGTCGAACCCGGCCAGCCCGGTATAACCCTGGCTCCGCATCCAGTTGGCCAGGATCCGAGCCCACGCCTCCATCGCGTCCACGGTGCGCGCGGACGATGGAAGCTGGTTGCCCTCGTAGGTGAGGCCGCGCGCCCATCGCTGATCGGTGATCCCGGTGCAAACCAGCGGCGCGCCTGCCGGGGGAATGTGGATCTGCACGCTGGGCGACACCACCGCCTCGACCATCCCTTCGACCAGGTAGACCCGGTTGTCGCACCGCATCGCGAGCCGCCGCAGCACTCCGTCAGTGTCCTCGCCGCCGCGGCCGACCACGAAGGTGGAGGAGCCCGACGCACCGGTGGCGCCCCGGACGATCACCCTGGCGGACTTCCGGAGCTGCCGTTCGATCGCGGCCCGCACCGGCTCCATGTCGCGGCGGCGGCGGCCGCCGGGATAGGACAGCTCCGCCACTTCACCCTCGGCGACCGGGATGCCCAGCTCCTGCGCCTTGACCCGCATGTGATGCTTCTGGTCGGCGTACTTCGTGATCCTGGGCGAGCCGTCCATCCTCACCGGGATACCGCTCTCGCGCTCCATGACCTCCGCCAGGGCCATCACCTCGGTCGTGGCCGCGTAGGGGTCGATGGTCACCTCGTCGGCGCCCAGCGCGCGGGCCGCCCGGCTCAGGACCGCCGGCTCGCAGAGCAGCCGCTCGGCGAGAGAGCGCCCCGTGCCCCGACCGTTCCCGCCGGCGACGATGACGTGCTCCGGCCGCGGACCCAGCCCCAGTCCGGCGAGGAAGCCGAGGTAGGCGGGGTCCACCGGCGTGGGGACGCATACGGCATCGCCCTCGCCGGCGAGGAGCAGCGCGCGCTCCGGATACCGGTCGAGGCCCGGGATCGCTTCGCCCAGTCGATGCAGCGAGCCCACGGAGCCAACGCAGTGGAGGTAGAAGCGACTCAGGCGCCGAGCATCCGCCGGCGGACTTGGTCCGCGGGCTGAACCGGCTCGATCCCGACCTGATCGCGCTCGGAGTGAACCAGGGAGAGGGACAGACGGAGCTTCCCGCTGGGCTCGATGGGGATGCGCCCGGCCGACAGCACCTCGAACTCCACGCCGGGTCCGAGAATGGGGCGCGCGACGCGCTCGATCTCCTGAACCCGCTCCGCGGGCGGCGGCTCGTCGGCCGCCACGTAGAGCACCACCCGGTCGCGGCGCTCCTGCACCAGCAGGCATTGCTTGATCCATTCGCGGGGCCCCCACGCCAGGCGACCGACGATCTCGCGGGGGTCCAGCAGACGGCCGTCGGCGAGCGGGAAGTGATCGGTCGTCCGCCCCGTGATTTCCCCAATCGTGGAGAAGGCGGCGCCGCAGCCGCACGGTGCGCCTCGCGAGGCGAGGTCGCCGATGCGATAGCGGATGAACGGCATCGCGTAGGCGTGGAGATTGGTCACCACCACCTCGCCCCGTTCGCCCGGCTCCGCTCCACGGCCGTCGCGCAACACCTCGACCAGCACGCCGTCGTCACAGGTGTGCAGGTCACCCGAATGGTGGCACTCCCAGGCTATGAGGGGACACTCGTGGCTGGCGTAGGTCTCGTAGAGCGGCGCGGCGAAGGTCTCGCGGATGCGGAGCCGCATCGCCGGCGTGGCGACCTCGCCGCCGACGATGACCACCCGTGGCCGCACCGACCGCACGAGGTCGGCCAGCCCGGGCGCCGCCAGGCGATCGAGCATGCCGGGCAGCCCGACCAGCACCTCCGGCCGTGCCTCCCGGAGCTGGGCCGCCACCTGGGCCGGCTCCTGGAGCCCGTCGATCAGCTGCCTCTGGTGAAATCCGAACGCCCGGAGCGAGCGGTCGATCAGCTTCTGGTCTGCCGCCGTTGGCTGGCCGGCGGCGCCCACCACCACGATGCGATCGCGGGGTCCGACACCAAAGGCGTGGAACGCACGGAGCCGAAGGAGATCCTGGAGCTTGTCCTCCAGCCAGGTGCGGCGGATGGTGAAGGGCTCGCCCGACACGCCGCTGGTGCGCACCGAGAGCAGCGCCTCCGGATCGTGGCCCCGCGCGAGCAGCGCCGCGGGCCCCTGCCGGCGCATCTCCGCTTTGTCGGTGAACGGGATCAGGTCGAGGTCGACGATGCCACGGATGTGGCGTGGATGCAGGCGGTGGAGATCGAAGAGCCGGCGGTACAACGGCACCGACTCGTACGCATGCAGCACCAGGCGCCGGAGCCGGGCGTCCTGCCAGAGGCGAAGCTCCGCCCTGGCCACCCGGGTGTGCCTCCAGGCGGCCGAAAGCGCGGGCCCGATCTCCGGACGGCCGCCGCTCACCAGGTGCTCGAGGGCAGCTCGGCGAGCCGCGGGCGCGCGGGCGCGCGGCGGAGCACACCGGTGTAGAGCGACAGGTACCTGGTGGTGACCCGAGCCCAGGAGAGGTTTGCCTCCGCCTGGATTCGGTTCCACCGCCCGATGTCGGCGCGAACCGCGGGGTGGTCGGCCAGATGACGGATAGCGGCGGCGAGGGCCTTCGGCTCCCGCGGCGGGACCAGGAAACCGTTCTTGCCGTGCTCCACGACTTCGGGGATCCCGCCGACGGTGCTGCCCACGATCGGCAGCCCCGACGCGAGCGCCTCCGCGAAGACATGGCCGAACGCGTCGTCCCAAGGCGCGAGCGTAAAGATGTCCGCGTCACGGTAGCGCCCCGGAATCACCGCGCGATCCACCGAGCCGGCGAAGATCACCTCGCGGCTCACACCCAGGAGCTCCGCCAGATCCTTGAGCCGCTGCTCGTCGGGGCCCGATCCCACGATCTCCAGCTCGTAGCGGCCGCGCTCGAGCGAGGCGATCGCCTGGATCAGGTCGCCGATTCCCTTGCGCTCCACCAGCCGCGCGACCGCGAGGCACCGCACCTTTTTCGGGTTGCGGGGGCGGCGGCGGGAGGAGGGACGGAAACGGGCCAGGTCCACGCCGTTGGGGATGACCGAGTACCGGAGACCGGGATCGGTGCGGAGCGCCAGCCGTCCGAGGCTCTCGCAGACCGCCACCACCCGGCTGGCTCGCCGCCAGATCCAGCGGGTGAGAGGGCGCAGCGCCTTGTGCGCGCGGCGCAGGGTGAGCTGGCAAGGATCGTAGCCCGGCACGTCGGACCCGCGAAGCGACACGATGACGGGCGTGTCCCGGAGGGGCAGGAAGGGGAGCAGCGCGCCGGTGGGCAGGGAGAAGAACAGATGCACGATGTCGTAGTGCTCGGCGCGCAGCCGCGCGCGCACCAGCGGGAGCGCGCCGCGGAGGTAGCTGAACGCCCCGCGGATGCCGGCCTGGTGTACCCCGGTGCGGCGGCTCTTCACCCGGTACACGGTGAGCAGTCCCTCTTCGGTTGCGCGGCCGTCCCAGAGGACCTCGGACCGGTGCTCGTCCCGCTCGCCGGCGGTGATCACGTCCACCGTCACCCCGCGTGACGCCAGCCCGGAGGCCAGCGCCTGGGTGGCAACTCCGGCGCCGCCGCCGAGCGGAGGATACTCGTAGTTCAGGATGAGAACGCGCATCGAGCTCGCGGGCATCCGTTCGAGAAGGTGATCGGTTGTTGTCGGGGCTGGCTAGGACGACAGGGGCAAGAGGCAAGCCAATGGAAGGCGAGTCGAGGCATCCGCGCGGAGGGTATGCAATCCTACGACAAGCCCGCGTCGCGGCTGTGGTTGAACGTGATGCGAAGGAGGTGCAGACGCTTGCGCATCCGGCCCTGACTGAGGGTCGTTGTTGCGGCCCGGCTACAAGCGATCGAAGAGGGGACCAACGGCTACATGTGAAACAGGTAGCTCATCTTGAGGAAGAACCCGTCCTCCACCCGCCGCAAGCCCGCCCGCGCGAGGAATGCGCCGGATCCAAGGGGTTCAACAGCGTGCTGCCGTAACCGAGAAAAACCACCGTTCCGGGATTGGGCTGGTAGGAGAAGAGGATGTCACCGCGGAAGGAGCTGCGGGTGAACGCGCGGGTCCGGACGAAGTCGCCGGCCTCCGCATCGAACACCAGGATCGGGGCCTCCGTGCGGGTGTCGTCCCGGAGCGAGTCCTGCTTCTCGTGGCCATACTCGCCGACCAGGCGGAGGAAGATCGGCCGGGACACCTGATACTCCATCTTGAGCCGCGGAAGGTGGGCCACGTTGACCAGGCTGCCGTCGCTCACCCGCCGGACCTGCTGGAGAGCGTAGGTGCCGTCGAGACGCAGCTTGCCGGTCGGCCGCCAGGTCACCCCGGCGTTCGAGATGATGATCCGCCCGGGCGACCACTCGAAGAAGTTCTCGTCGTTCCCCCACAGGATGAACGCGTTTCCCGAGAAGTGCTTGAACTCGGGCGTCTCGAACGACAGGACGTAGTCGCGGTTGGGAATCCGGGGCCGGCCGACGAACGCGACCGTGTCGGGGTCGCCGCCGAATCGAGGCAGCTCCACCCGGTATCCGCCGTAGATTTCGAACGGGTATCCGAAAGTCTCGAGCAGCAACGACCCCGTGAGGTTCCAGCCGCCTCGCAGCGTGGTGTTGACGTTGAAGTGGAGCTGCTCGTCGAGAATCCCGCCCTCGCCCACGAACTCGTCGTAGCGCCACCGCCCGTTCAGATTCACGTCGAACGTGAGGCTCTCCATCACCGATCCGGTCTTGCCGTAGATCGTGGCCCGGGGCTGGAACTGCACGTGGACCAGGCCCGGGCGAGGGAAGAAGCCGCTGCGAGCACGGAACTCCTCGTCGCTGGCGCGGATGCTGGTGCGGAATCCGAACGTGCGGCCGTTCCGGTGGAACCGCGCCTCCCAGAGCGGGGCGGTGGTGGTCTGGTCGCCGACCCGGGTGCGGCTGCCGGCCGCCTGGAGCTGGACTGTGTAGATCTCGCCGAAGACCAGCCGTGCGTCGGCGCCGAGGACCCGGTTGTAATCGCCGCCCTCGATACGGTCGGTGTAGACCATCCCGACCCGCGAGTTGGCCCCGATGTCCCTTTGGAGCCGGAGGATGTTGTAGATCGGGTGGTCGCGGCCCACGGAGAGCGAGCGGTCGTCTACCGCGGACAGGAGGGCGACGTCGGCCCCCAGTCCCTTCCCTGTCAGCTTGACGGCCGCCACCGGCTGCACCACCCGCCGGCTGTACACCAGGCCGCTGGGCACGTTGAACTGCTCGATGCCATCCAGGAAGAAGGGGCGCTTCTCCTGGAGGAACCGCTCATCCCTCGGATCGAAGAGCAGCTGGCCGGCATCCGACTCCACCTGACTGAAATCGGGATTGGCCGTGCCGGTGAGACTCAGGTTGTTGCTGATTCCCCACCGCGCGGTGCCGCCGACCTCGGGGCGCCCGCCGCTGTAGTCCCATCCCGACCCGTTCCGCCGTCCCGTGGTCCTCGACGTGACGGAGGGATTGAGATCGACCACCAGGCCACGCCGCAGATCGGTGAGCCCGACCAGCCGCCCTGACTGGGCCAGGAACGAGGCGCTCGCCCGGCGCGCCGGCACCCAGGAGTCCTCGTACCCGGAGTGCTGGACCTGGCGGGTGAGGTTGATCCCCCAGCTCTGCTCCGGCTTGCGACTGATAGCGCAGGCTCTTGAACGGGATCCGGACCTCGACCTCGTAGCCGTATTCGGTGACCCGGCCCTTCGAGTGGTAGATGTAGTCGGGGCTCAGGTCCGCGACCTCCCGCCGGACCACCGCGCTGCTGAATCCGTTTCCTGAAGTCGATCCGGTCTCCACCAGCGCCCCGTCCGACTGGACGCCGAGCGGGTTCACCGCGAGGACGGTCGCCTGGCGCCCGTCGTTGAAGGTGCTGAGCAGGATCTGCACGTGATCGTCGGCGCCGATCCGGTCGCGGTCGGCCAGGGTGGCGTGGACCGCGCCGTGCGCTTCGTAGGCCCGGATGCCGAAGTGGATGGCGGAGGGGGAGTACCAGACCAGGACCTCGGTCGAATCGGCGGCCGGCACCCCGTCCACCGGCGAGAACTGGGAGAATCCGGTGAGCACCGCCGCGCTGGCCCAGGCGTCCTCGGTGAGCTTGCCGTCCACCTCGATCTCCGCTTCGAGCCTGGGCGGCCTCACGTCCAGGTTCCCCGACCGACCGTGGTAGACCAATCGGGGATCGATCAGAACGGGCAGGGCGAACGCCAGGTGGCGCAGCATCGGGGCTCGCGAGTCGGGGTACTTGGGCCTACGCGACGCGGAGGGTGGTGGTTTCGAGAAGCAGGGTAGAAAGGAGCAGCGGGAACAGTGAAAGGTGAACAGTGAAAGGGGGTTAATGGGTCACGGGGTGAGGAAGTAACCCGTTCACCTTTTACTGTTTACTGTCCACGCTGTTCTGCCCTCGGCAACCTCTCCGGCAAATCCGCGATTACGTAGGCCATCACCGCCATCGCCGCGACGCACCGGGCCACCTCGGCGGGGTCGAGCTTGTCGAGGGTGTCGCCGTCAGCGTGGTGGTACCAGAAGTAGCGAGTGCCGTCCACCACCAGGCCGATGCCCGGCACGTCCTCCTCCACCAGCGGCCCGATGTCGGCCTCGGGACTCTGGCTCACGTGGTCGACGGCCGTGGCCTCGATCGGCCCCAGCAGCGAGGCCGCCTGGCGCACCAGCGCGGCGGCCGAGTCCGAGCCGGCGAATGCGAAACCCTTGGGCTGGAAGACGCCGCCGTCCGACTCCATGGCCATGACGTGTCGATCGAGCTTGCCCAGGTGCCGGTCGCGATAGGCCTTCCCTCCCTCCACCCCGTTCTCCTCGTTGGTCCACAGCACCACTCGCACAGTCCGGCGGGGACGGAGCCCGAGCTGGTGCATGAGGCGCACGGCCTCCCACGCCGCCACCGACCCGCCGGCGTCGTCCATCGCCCCCTGCCCCACGTCCCACGAGTCGATGTGCCCGCCGAGCACCACCACCTCGTCCGGCTTCTCCCTCCCGACCAGCTCGGCCACCACGTTGCGCGACCGGGCGGGCGGAAGCTGCCGGGCGCCCATCTGGAGCGTCAGCACGACCGGCTCGCCGCGCTCCTGCATCCGGTGGAGCATCATGGCGTCCTCCACGCTGAGCGCGGCGGCCGGAATGCGGGGGGCGGTGCTGTCGTAGGAGGTCCGGCCGGTGTGCGGGCTCCGGATGGAGGTCGACGCCACCGAGCGGATCAGACAGGCCACGGCGCCGGCTCGCGCCGCGGCGGACGGGCCGTCGGTGCGATAGCGGCGGGTCTCCTCGTACCTCGTGAACGGCACGTCGAACAGGACGATCTTCCCTCTGGCGTCTGCCTTCCGCCGCTCCAACTCCTGGAAGCTGGTGACGACCAGCACCGGCGCGGTGATCCCCGCCTTCGGCGTCGCCACGCTTCCGCCCAGCCCGAGCATGGCGAGCGTGTCGCGGCGAGGGCGGACCAGAATGGCGGATTCCTCGCCTCGCACCCAGCGGGTCACGGTCACCGGCTCGCCGCGCACGTTCTGGAGACCATCCTTCTTCATCTGGGCGAGAATCCAGTCGATCGCCGACTCGAGACTCGGTGAGCCCGCGAGCCGGTGGCCGAACCCGTCCACCAACCGGCCCAGGCGCTCGTAGGCAGCGCTGTCCCGAACGGCGGCACCGATCAGGCTGTCAGCGGCCGCACGATAGGCCGCCGGGATGCCGCTGCCCTGAGCGAGAGCGGGGGCCGAGGAGAGCGCGAGAGTCATGGCGGCGGCGAGTGCGGTAGAGCGAAGGCGTATCATGGTGCGGAGAACAATAACGACCCCCGGGAACGAGGGGTCTATATTCAGAATGGACGGCACTACGCTCGGCGACAATACCTGGAGGCAAACATGCTCAATCGTGTCCTCGGCGCCCTCGCACTGGCGCTCGTGGTGACGGCGGGAAGCGCCTCGGCGCAGACCGCCACGCCCGCTGCCAAGGAACCCCAGTCACGCGGGCGGCCGCTGAGCGAGTGGATCGCCGATCTCAAGGCCGCCGCACCGGTCATTCGAAACGCGGCCGCATATGAGATCGCCAGCATGGGCCCCGCCGGCGCTCCCGCGGTTCCGGCGCTGATCGAGGCGCTCGACGATCCGGTGGCGGTAGTGCGGTTTCCCGTCACCGTGGCCCTGGGCGAAATCGGTCCCGGCGCTGAAGCCGCCGTTCCCCGGCTCAAGCAGATGATGGAGGAGGAGTTGAACGACGAGATCGCAGCCGCCGCCCGCCGTGCGATCCGGCATATCCAGCCTTCGGCGCTCGCCGGGGAGTAGCGGCGAACCCTCAGTCCTGCGTCAGCTCCGCCCCCGCCTCGAGCACCGCGTCGACGAACAGATCGAAGTCCTCCCGCCGGCTCCGGTGGTTGGTGATCGCCACCCGAAGCGCGAAACGCCCACCGAGCACAGTGCTCGACGGCACCGCGATGCCGCGCTCCTGCACCCGGATCAGGATCTCCTGGTTGACCGAGTCGAGCGCGGCGCGGTCCAGCCCCGGCGCGGTGAAGCGGAAACAGACGACGTTGAGCGGCACCGGCGCCAACAGCTCCAGCCGGGGTTCGGCGGCGATCCGGTCGCGCAGGTAGCGCGCCTGGGCCACGTTCTGCTCGACCAGGCGGGCCCAAGCATCCGCCCCGTGCGACTTGAGTGACATCCACACCTTGAGGGCCCGAAACCCTCGTGAGAGCTGGACGCCGAGCTCGGCGAACGGCAGTCCGCCCGCGACGATCCCCCGCGGGGTGGCGTCGAGGTAGCTGGACGCGGTGGCGAAGGTGGCGCGGTGCGCCTCGGGGTGGCGCACCAAGGCGAGCCCTACCTCGAAGGGCAGATAGCCCCACTTGTGGAGGTCTACGGCCACCGAATCGGCCTCCTCCAATCCGGCCACGATGGAGCGAAGCGACGGCGCGAGAGCGGCGAACGCACCGAAGGCACCGTCCACGTGGAACCAGAGCTTCTCCTCGCGGCAGATCGCCGCGAGCGCCGGAAGATCGTCCGTTGCGCCGGTGTTGACCGTCCCGGCGTTGCCGATCACACAGAACGGCCGGTGCCCCGCCGCCCGGTCCTCCGCGATCGCGGCGCGGAGGGCAGCGACGTCCACCTCGTAGGCGGGGCTCACCGGGATCCGCCGGAAGGCGCGGTCGCCCATTCCCAGCAGCTCGCTCGACTTCTTCGCCCAGCTGTGAGTTTCGCTCGAGCCGTAGAACAGGAGGCGCGGTGTGCCCGGCCGCTGGAGGCCTTCGGCGCGCACGTCGAACCCGGCGCGATCGTTGCGGGCAACCGCGAGGCCAACCAGGTTCGCCACGGTGCCGCCGCTCACCAGCAGCCCGCTCGCGCCGGGTGGAAACCCGAGCAGCTCGGCCATCCAGCGAATCACCTGACGCTCCACCAGCGCCGGCGACTGATCGTAGCCCGCGAGGTGGGCGTTCATTCCCGAAGCGAGCATGTCGGCGAGCATCGCGAGCGGCGTCCCGGTGCCCATCACCCATCCCCAGAAGCGCGGATGGATGTTGCCGGTGGGATAGGGAAGGATGTGCTCGCGGAACTCCTGGTACACCGCCGCCGGATCGGTAGGTCCGCGCGGCGTCGGTTGGTCCAGCGCGGCGCGGATCTCGGCCGGCACCGGGCGCCACACCGGCCGCTCCCGCACCTGCTCGAGATAGTCCATCATGTCGTCCACCATGCGGTGACCGAGCGCGCGGAGCTCGCTCCAGTCCGCGGGGTCGAGGCTCTCTTCGGGCGCGGTCATGTGGCGGCCGTCGGATGGACGGGGCGGAACTCCAGCATCATCGGCATGTCCCCAGAACGGCGCTCGTGATCCGGTGGCGGGGGTCGCGCGAAACAATATCGGATCCCCTGGGGTGAGGCCAGATCGGGTCGGGGCACCAGCTCACTGGGGGTCAATCGCCAGGCGATAGCCGGTCTTCCGAACGGTGAGGATGTGCCGCGGCATGGCGGGGTCGGCTTCGAGCTTGCGGCGCAGCTCGCCGATGTGGGTGTCGAGGGTCCGGCTGAGCACGCTCTCGTGATAGCCCCAGACCTCGCGCAGCAGATCCGCACGGCCGACCACACCGCCTTCGCGCCGCAGCAGGGCGCCGAGCAGATCGTACTCCTTGGGTCTGAGCGGCACGGGATGGCCCGCTCGCGTCACGACCCGGGTGCCCGGATTCACCGCGATCTCGCCGAAGCGATAGACGGCGGGCGGCGCGGATCGCTCCTCGCCCGGAGCGCGGGTCCGGCGGAGCAGCGCGGCCACCCGGGCGAGCAGCTCGCGCAGGGCGAAGGGCTTGGTGACGTAATCGTCGGCGCCGCCACGCAGCCCGCGCACCTTGTCGGTCTCGTCGCCGCGGGCGGTGAGCACCAACACCGGCGTGGTCAGTCCCTCGCCCCGCAGGACCTCGAGCACCCGGAAGCCATCGAGCCCCGGAAGCATCAGGTCCAGCACGATGAGATCGTGGCCCCGGGTGCGAGCCCGGATCAGGCCTGCGGTGCCGTCGCCGGCGATCTCCGCGTCGTGGCCCTCGAACTCGAGGTTGGTGCGCAGGCCGAGCGCCAGGTTCCGGTTGTCCTCGATGATGAGCACCCGTGCCATCACGCCGCCTCGATCGATGCGGCGTGCCGGCCCTGCGGCAGCTCGACCACGAATCGCGCCCCGCCGCCCGGCGCCTCCTCCACCCAGCACGCTCCCCCGTGCGCCGCCACCAGCTCGCGCACCACCGCCAGCCCGATACCGCTCCCCGCCACTGCCGGCGCCCGCTCGAGGCGGACGAACGGCTCCCACACTCTCGTCCGGTCTTCCGGGGCGATACCGGGCCCCGCGTCGTCCACCTCGAGTCGCGCGCGACCCGCGGCGAGGGATGTCCGGAGCGAGACGACACCGTCTTCGCGGCCGTATTTCACCGCGTTGTCCAGCAGGTTGATGACGATCTGGCGCAGCGAGTCGGCGTGGACCGGAGCCACCAGCGCCTCGTCGAGCTCGACGCCGAGCCGGCCGCACCCGGAGGCGAGCGGCGCGAAGCGCTCCGCCGTCTCGCGGAGCAGCGGGGCGAGCCGCTGCTCCTCGGTCCGCAGCCGCACCATCCCCCGGCTCGGCGCGGGAGAACTGCAGCACGTTCTCCACCAGGTGCGCCAGCCGCCGCGCCTCCTGGACGATGATCCTCAGCGCCTGGCGCCGCTCGCCTTCCCCGCCCGCCCTGCCCAGCTCCAGCGTCTCCGCGAAGAGGAGGATCTGGGTGAGCGGCGTGCGCAGCTCGTGGGAGACGCTGGAGGTGAAGTCGTCCCGAAGTCGAGCGAGCTCCTGCTCCCGGCGGAGCTGCCGCAGGGCGACCGCCGCGAGCCCGGCGGTGACCGCGAGCAGCCCGAAGCAGGAGCGGCAGCCGCGACCGCGGGCGCGCCACCACCAGGCGCCCGGCGACCGACGCGGGGAGCGACGCGCGGAAGACCGGCGAACCGGGGCCGGCGGTGACGGTGTCGCCGGCGTAGGCGGCCTCGGCCGCGGGGCCGAAGCGAAACAGCGGCTCGCCGTCGGGCGCGCTCACCTCCAGCGCCGCCAGCTCGGCGTTGGAGAGCCCGCCGGACACCGAGCGGGGCAGCAGCGGATGCTCCTTCAGCACCCGGGCGATCACCGGACCGAGCGCCGAGCGGCAGGTCACCAGACCGTAGGCCGCCAGCGGCGCGTCGTGGCCGGCGAAGCCGCTGTAGCGGAGGCTCTTGACGCCGTACACGGCGATCCGCCCGGCGATAGGGCCGCGGCCCCACGCGATCGCGGCGCGCCCGCGCCGCGGTGCCGACGGAGGCCCGGAGCCAGGCGGTGGTCTCCGCGTCGGGAACGACGCCGGCGGTGGAGAGGGCGCCGCTCCGGAAGTCGAGCGCGAAGTAGGTGCGTCCGGGGTCGGCGCCACCACAGCCGAGGATCCCGTCAGCCGCGGCCGCGATCGCGGAGGCCGGCGGCAGCGGGTCGTAGGGCGACGCGGCGGGACTTCCGACGACAGGATTGAGCGCCGGGCCGACGATTCCCTCCAGCGCCTCGGCGCTCGCGGTGGCGAGCTCCCGGGCCGCCACGGTCGCGTAGTCCCGGAGCGCTCGCTCCGCGGTGACGCGGTGAGAGCGGGTGGCGCTCTGCGCCTCGTAGGCCAGGAGGCCCGCGAGGGCGACCGTCAGGGACAGGAGGAGAACGAGGGAACGGGAAGCACGGTTCATCGAAGCCCTCGTGAGGGCGAGACTGTCAGCGCGCCGTGCGAGCGGACTGAAGGGGCCGGGGAGGCTGGCCAAGCCCAGCCAACCCCTAGCCTCCCCGGCCCCTACAGTCCGCTCGCACCCTGCAACTCTGTCAACCTGTCCGGTCGCAAACCTGCCTCCCGGGCTCGGTATTCAACAGATCTATGTCACCCGGCGAACCGCCGGATCCCCCGCTACGGCGGGTTCGTTCCGTTCAGGGTAACACGGCAGCAGCCGCAGCGTCGCCAGCAGCCCCCGCCATCTCCGCCCGCTTCTCCCGCGCCCTGCGGCGGCTGTACATAAAGTAGATCGCGAGACCAAGCGCCAGCCACACAAGCAGCCGTTCCCAGGTGGCCCACGGCAGGGCGGCCATCTGGACCAGGCAGACCAGCGCCCCGAGCACCGGCACGTAAGGCACGCCGGGCACCCGGAACGGCCGGGGCACGTCGGGCCGGGTGCGGCGCAGGATGATGACCCCGAGGCAGACCAGGGTGAAGGCGAGCAGCGATCCGATGCTCACCAGCTGGCTGAGAGTTCGCAACGGCAGGACCCCGGCGGCGACGGCCACGACCGCGCCGGTGATCATCGTGCTCAGGTGCGGCGTACGGAACCGCGGATGCACCCTGCCGAAAAGCTCGGGCAGCAGTCCGTCTCGGCTCATCGAGTAGAAGATGCGGCTCTGCCCCAGGAGCTGCACCAGTATCGTGCTGAAGAGCCCGAACAGCGCGCTGATCTTCACCACCGGGCTGAACCAGGTGAGACCGGTCGCGTCGATGCCGATGGCGAGCGGATCGGGGACGTTGAGCTCCCGGTACGGCACGATGCCGAGCAGCACCACCGCCACCGCGATGTAGATCACGGTACAGATCGCCAGTGAAGCGAGGATCCCGATCGGCATGTCGCGCTGCGGATTGCGGGCCTCCTGCGCCGCGGTGGAGACCGCGTCGAATCCGATATAGGCGAAGAACATGACCGCCGCGCCGCGCATGACGCCGCTCCAGCCGAACTCACCGAAGGTACCGGTGTTGGGCGGAATGAAGGGGGTCAGGTTGTCCCGCTGCACGTAGGCCGCTCCCAGCGCGATGAAGAGGATCAGCACGGCCACTTTGATGATCACCATCACCGTGTTGGCGCGGGCCGACTGGCTGATCCCGACGACGAGGAGCCCCGCGACCAACAGCACGATGATCGTGGCCGGCAGGTTGAAGACGCCGGGCACCATCTCTCCGGCGGGGCCGACCGCGGCCGACCCCGACGCCGCCGTGAGCTCGGGCGGCAGGTGCACGCCCAGGTCGCGGAGAAAGCTCACGAAGTAGCCCGACCAGCCGACCGCCACCGTCGAGGCGCTGAGCGCGTACTCCAGCATCAGGTCCCAGCCGATGATCCAGGCGACGAACTGGCCGGCGGAGGCGTGCGCGTAGGTGTACGCGCTGCCCGCGATCGGGATCATCGCGGCCAGCTCGGCGTAGCACAGACCGGCGAGCGCGCAAGCGATCGCGGCGACGATCATCGAGATCACCAGCGCTGGGCCGGCGTGCTGCGAGGCGGCGGTCCCGGTAAGGACGAAGATGCCGGTGCCGATGACCGAACCGATGCCGAGGGTGGTGAGAGCGAGGGGGCCGAGGACCGGCCTGAGAGTAGGTTGTTGGCTCATGGGCCATAGATATCACCGGCCCTCCTCCGCGAGCCATGCGCGGAATGACAGAATCTCGTCAGGACGTCCGGGCGGCTGGTCGGCGGCCACGACGTGCGGCGCGCCCTCCCGAAGCAGCCGTTCGCGCAGACCGTCCATGCCGACGCTCTTTCGCGCCCGGACTCGGTAGGTCAGGAGGGGAGGGCCGTTGGTGTCCGCCACCACCTGCTCCAGCCTCCAGCGCTTCGCGTCGCGGGCCAGCACGGCCTCGATGGCCGGCTGCGCGTCCTCCACCCGGTCCACGTAGACCCGGAGCAGAACGCTGCGGTCGTCTCCCGCGCCGTTGCCGGCGGGCGCCGGCTTCGACGGCGCGTCGCTCAGTTGAGGCAGATCCGCCAGGTCGGCCCCCGAAGGCAGGCAGAGCCGGGCGAAGGTCCGCTCGAATTCGGCGCTGAAGTCGAACTTCCAGAGCGCCAGCTCGACGACCACGAAGACGATCGACAGCACCGCCGCCACCGAGATCGCGTGGATGCCGGTGGCGAAGCCGATGCCGATCGAGCCGAAGATGTAGACCGCGTCGCCCGACTCCTTGAGGTTGTTCCGGAAGCGGACCGCCGCCACGATGCCCGCGAGGCTGAAGGCGAGGGCCAGGCTGTCGCGGACGACGACCAGGATCGCCGTCACCACGATCGGAAGCACGATCACCGTCTGCACCAGCGAGTGATCGAACTTGATCCGGGTCCGGGTGCGCACGTACACGAAGGCCAGCGGCAGGACCAGCAGGAACGCGGCGACCATCTGGAGCAGGGCGTCGAGCCACCGGGGCGTGCCGGTGGGGAACATCGCGACCTGGCCGCGGAACCACTCGATCACCCCCTGCATATCGGCCGGCGGCTGGCCCGCCGCCGGGGCGATGGCCTCCTGAGGGAGGAGGGCCGAGAGGCAGAGCAGGAGCGACTCCGGCCACCAGGTAGTAGCCCGTGAGCCGGATGACCGTCACCCGCCCGATCTCGCGCGCCGCGTTGCGCGCGGCTTCCGAACTCTTTCGGGCCATAACCGCTCCTAGGTTCAGGGAACCGCCGCGACGGCGGCTCGGGCCAGCGCCGCGAACACGTCGTCGCGGTCGAGCGAGCTCTGGTACAGCTCACCGTTGATGAAGAGCGAGGGTGTCCCGCCCGCGCCGCTCTGGGCCGCGCTCGCCAGATCCTCGCGGATCCGCACCTCGTGGGCCCGCGCGGTCAGCTCGCGCTGGAAGCGGGCCACGTCCAGCCCGAGCTTTCGCGCATGCCGCGCCAGGTCCTCGATCCTCCAGTTGCGTCTGCCGCTGGTACAGCCGGTCGTGCATCTCCCAGAACCGCCCCTGCTCGCCGGCCGCCTCCGCGGCCTTGGCCGCCGCAAGCGCGTGGGGATGCGACGAACGCAAGGGGAAATGCCGGAACGCGAACCGCAGGTTCCCGCCGAAGGCCTTCCGGGCCGCCTCGATCACCGGATAGAGCGCCCCGCAATGGGGGCACTCGTAGTCGCCGTACTCCACCAGGGTGACGCGCGCGTCGGCCGGTCCCACAACGTGGTCGCGCTCGCTCGACCGGGGGCACCAGCGGGCTCATCGGTCTATGCCAGATCGACCCGTACGCCCGCGTCCGCCAGCATCTGGAGCACGCCGCGCACCGCCGAGGTCCCGTCCAGCCGGAAGCGCGCCCGGGTCGCGCCCGGGCCCACCCGGGCGCTGATCGCCTCCGGCGGCAGCGAGGCGAAGAGATCCTCGTCGGTGCGGTCGTCTCCGATTGCCACCACGGTCGTCCGCGCCTCCCGCTCGGCGGACATCGGGGGGATGATCCGGCCCTTGTGGACGCCGTAGGGACGGATCTCGAGGACCCGATTGCCGGCGAGAATCTCGACCGGCTGGTTGCTGAGCAGCTGGTTGAGATGGATCCGGAGCTCGTTGGCCCGTCGGGCGCCGGTCTCCAGGTCGGCCAGCCGGTAGTGCCACGCGATGGCCACCGCCTTCACCTCGATGAGCGAGCCCGGGGTACGCGCGGTGATGTCGCGCAGGATCGCCAGCACCGGCTCCCGCCAGGTGCCGTGTATGTCCGCCGCCGGGGTCCACTCGGCCTGGCCGGGCGGCCGGGACCAGAAGCCGTGCTCCGCGTGCAGCCAGATGGGAAGGTTGCCGACCCACTGCTCCAGCGCCTCGCGGCTCCGGCCGCTGACGATGTGCACCTCGGTCTCCGGGCGGCTCGCCAGCGAGCGGAGGAGCCGCACCAGGGCGGCGTCGGGCCGCGCCAGCTCCGGCGTCGCGGTGAACGGCACCAGCGTGCCATCGTAGTCGAGGAGGAGCAGCAGCTCGTCGTTCCGCTCCAGGGCGCGGTTCAACTCCTCCCGAAGCTCGGGCTCGCCCGCGGTGGGCGTGGTCCGGACGGCGGGTCCGGTCACTCGCTCGAGTTGATCGAGGAACGAGGTGACCCAGCTGTGGACGTCGAAGGTGGCGACCCGCTGGCGGAGCGGCGCGAGGCGCGCCCGCCGCTCGTCGGGGTCCATGGAAAGAGCCCGGAAGAAGACCTCCGCCGTGGCCTCGGTGTCGTAGGGGTTGACCGGCAGCGCCTCCGGAAGCTCCCACGACGCACCGGCGAACTCGCTCAGCACCAGCACGCCGTCGCCATCCGGCCGGGAGGCGATGAACTCTTTCGCCACCAGGTTCATCCCGTCCCGGAGCGGAGTCACCAGCATCACGTCGGCGGCGCGGTAGAGCGCCACCAGGTCGGGCGCGGACAGGCCGCGGAAGATGTAGTGCACCGGCACCCAGCGCGGCGTGCCGAACACACCGTTGATCCGGCCCACCAGCCCATCCACCAGGGAGCGGAAGTCCTGGTATGCCCCGACCCCGGTGCGGGATGGGACCGCGACCTGCACCAGCCGGACCCTCTCGCGGAGCTCGGGATGGGTCTCCAGCATCCGCTCGTAGGCCAGCAGCCGCCGGGGAATTCCCTTGGTGTAGTCGAGCCGGTCGACCCCGACGAGGATGCGGACGCTCCCGTCGCCCCGGAGCGCCTCCGCCTCGGCCTCGACCGCGGGGTCCTTCGCCAGGGTCTGGAACGAGGCGGCATCGATCCCCATAGGGAAGACCCCGAGCCGGACCTCGCGGCCGGGCAGCTGTACCCGATCGATGTCCACGGTGAGGCCCAGGATGTCGGTCAGTGCGGTGGCGAAGTGGCGGAGATAGGTGGGGGTGTGGAAGCCGACGAGGTCGGCGCCCAGCATCCCTTCGAGAAGCTGCCTCCGGGGCGGCAGAGTCCGGAACAGCTCCTCGGAGGGAAACGGGATGTGGAGGAAGAAGCCGATCCGGGAGTCGGGGAGCCGGCGGCGAAGCAGGCCGGGCAGGAGAAGCAGCTGGTAGTCGTGCACCCAGATCAGGTCGCCCGCGCGGTACTGTTTCGCGACGGCGTCGGCGAAGAGCTCGTTGACCTCGACGTAGGCGTCCCAGTCGCTGGCCTGGAGCGGAACCTGGTCGAGCAGGTAGTGGAAGAGGGGCCAGAGCACCCCGTTGGAGTACCCCTCGTAGTACCGTGTCACCTGGTCCCGGGTGAGGGGGACGGCGACCAGCCGGTGCTCCTCAAGCTGCCTGTCGAACGCGGTTTGCTGCTCGGGCGTCAGCTCCTCTTCCGCTCCGGACCACCCGATCCAGAGCCCCCCCGATTGCTCGTGGGGCCGAGACAACCCGGTGGCGAGTCCACCCGAGCTCCGCTCCACCTCGACGCCAGCCTCGGTGGGACGAACCGTGACGGGCAGCCGGTTGGCCACGATCAGAAGACGGGACATGGGGGAAAGGTAGCCGAAAGGGGGGAGGGGGGAACGGCGGACGCGGGAGGCGGAACGGCGGACGGCGGACGGCGGACGGCGGACGGCAGACGGCAGACGGCAGACGGCAGACGGCAGACGGGCAGACGGCAGACGGCAGACGGCAGACGGCAGACGGCAGACGGCAGACGGCAGACGGCAGACGGCAGACGGCAGACGGCAGACGGCAGACGGCAGACGCGAGGATACCTCATCCCGAGCGGAGCGAGGGACCTACCTGGCTGCTATCGAAGCCGGCAAGGCAGGTCCCTCGCTGCGCTCGGGATGAGGCAGGCCAAGCCCAGGGAGGCTTCCCCCGTCCCGCCGTCCCGCCGTCCCCCGTCTGCGCCCCCTACCTGGGCCACATCCCGTTGCCCCGGTCTACGTCCGGGAACTCCTGCTTGGGATCGATCTCGATGGTCTTGATCGCCGGCTCGCGGGGGATGCGGACGGTGGTGCGCTTCACCCCGGTGAACCAGACGCTGACCGGGATCTCGACGGTCTGGGGCTGTCCCTCCGAGCGGGTGACGACCAGATGGACCGGCATCGGCGCCCGGCCGCGGTTCGATACCACCACCTCGAGCGAGTCGCCGACGGCGGCGACCGTGTCGATCGCCTGGTCCAGCCTCCAGGTCTCGAAGAACCAGGTGCGCCAGAACCAGGAGAGATCACGGCCCGCGACGTCCTCCACCGTATTGAAGAAATCGTACGGCGTCGGGTGCTTGTACTCCCACCGCCGGCCGTACTCCTTGAGCGCCTTCTCGAAGGTCTCTTTGCCCAGCAGGCCCCGCAGCGCCACCAGCACTGTGGCGGTCTTGTAGTAGTTCGCCGTGCCGTACGCGGTGTAGTTAGGATAGCGATCGCCGTGGCGCATCAGCTCGACCTCGCCGCCCGTCACCGCCAGACTGAGGTACGGCTCCCGGTTCTCCGCCTCGTCGTCGTATCCCTTGAAGAAGTCGGGCATGGCCTGCGACTGGCTGAACTGGGCCAACCCCTCGTCCATCCAGGCGAACCGCTTCTCATCCGAGCCCACCAGCATCGGGGTCCACATGTGGGCGATCTCGTGGACCACGACCTCGTACATGCCGAGCGTGTCCCACTGGCCCCCGATGCAGGTCATCATCGGGTACTCCATCCCGCCGCAGGAGGTGGGCCCGTCCACCGCCGTCATATGGGGATACGGGTAGGGCCAGAGGTACTTGGAGAGGAACTCCACCGAGTGCCGGCCGTAGCGGGCCGCCTGGTCCCAGTGGCTGGTTCGCATCTCGGGCCGCCAGAAGGCGTCCACCCGGGTGGTGTCCGCCGAGCCGTCGCCGTCGGCATCACCGACCGCGGCGTTGGTGGCGTCCCAGAGGTAGCTGGCCGACGCACCCCAGGCCACGTCGCGAACGTTTTCCGCCCGGAAGCGCCAGGTCAGCTTCCCGTCGGCGCCCGCGGCGGTAGCCTTCCCCGCTCCGCGATCGGTCTCGCTCACCACGTGGACGACTTCCTTGGCGCTCATCGCGGAGTCCACCCGCGCCCGGGTCTGTTCGGAGAGGACCTCCGCGGCATTGGTCAGCGTACCGGTGCTGGTCACCAGCCACCCCGCGGGGACGGTCAGGGCGACGTCGTAATTGCCGTACCCCATGTAGAACTCGGCGTTCCCGTAAGTACTGATCGGTCTGCCAGCCGTTCACGTCGTCGTACACCGCCATCTGGGGGTACCAGTAGCTGATGTAGTAGACCTCGCCGTCCTGCCCGCCCCGGGGCGCCCCATTGGGCGGAATCCGGATGCGGTAGGCGAATTCCAGGTCGGCGGTCCCACCCGGCAGCAGCGGCTTGGGCAGCCGGATCCGCATGATGGTTCCGTCCACCTCGTAGCCCGCGCCTTCGCCGGCGACGGCGCTGAGGGTGGTGCCCTGCACGGCCACCTTCGAGAGCTCGTATCCCTCGACCGCCCAGGCGATGTCGGTGTTATGCCGGCTGCCGGGAGCGAAGATGTTGTGCAGCAACTGGATGTAGACGGTATTGAGGGTGTCGGGAGACCGGTTGTAGTAGCGGATCGCGCTTTTCCCGGTGAGCCGCTTGGAGACGGGATTGAGCTCGGCCTCCAGCCGGTAGTCGGCCCACTGCTGCCAGTACCGGGGGCCCGGCGCGCCCGACCGCAGGCGGGTGCCCTTGGCCACCGCCAGGTCGAAGGCCTCCATGGCGGGGACCTCCATTGCGCGGGTGCCGGCGGGGGCGGTCCCGGCAGGGCCGGCGACCGGTTCGGGGCTGGAGGAGCCGGCGCGGCCCGAGCTGCATCCCGCCAGGGCAAGGAGTACCAGTAGCCCCGCCATCGGGGTGCGAGCTGCCATCGCCGTGCTGTCCATCAGCCTCTCCGTTATCGGTGTCCTGGGGCGCCCCGCCCGGGGCCGGATGATGGCCTGACTACGGGCCCCAGGCAAGCCTCGTTTCGGTCGATGCGAAGAGCAACGTGGGCGCGACGGCGGCGGCGTCTCGGGCATTCCAAGCGGTGTCAGGGCGGCTCCCGTCCGCCTCGGGTTTCCCACGATGGAGATACCAAGATGCCTCAGGGTTCACTGCGCCGGCTGCCTGTCGGTGGTATCGTGCTGGCCTTTCTCGCCGGATTGATTCTCGCCGGCCTGCTCAATCTGCCCGGTTCCTCACTTGCCCAGCAGCAGGACAGCCGGTATGCCGCGGGGACGGCCACCCCGGCCCCACCCGCCGCGGCCGCCGGCCTCCAGAGCCTGAGCGAGGCCTTCGCCTCGGTGGCCGAGGCCGTAAAGCCGAGCGTGGTCTTCATCAAGTCGGGCAAGCGGAACGCTCAGGACGATCGGAGCCAGCCCCGGCTCCAGCTTCCTCCGGGCTTCGAGGAGTTCCTGCCTCAGCTTCCCCAGATGCAGCCGCCCGAGTTTCAGGAGGCGGCCGGATCGGGCTTCATCGTCTCGCGCGACGGATTCATCCTGACCAACGACCACGTGGTGGACGGTTCGGATGTCGTCACGGTGCGGCTGCTCGACCGGCGTGAATTCAAGGCCAAGGTGGTCGGAACCGACCCGGGCACCGACCTCGCCGTTCTCAAGATCGAGGCGGCCAACCTGACGCCCGCCCCGCTGGGCGACAGCGACGCCGCCCGGGTGGGCGAGTGGGTGCTTGCCGTGGGGAACCCGCTGGGCGAGAACCTCACGTTCACGGTCACGTCGGGCATCATCAGCGCCAAGGGGCGCACGCTGCAGCTGCCGAACGCCAGCGACCGCAGCATCCAGGACTTCATTCAGACCGACGCCGCGATCAACCCGGGCAATTCGGGAGGCCCCCTGGTGAGCACCAGCGGCCGGGTCCTGGGGGTCAACTCGGCCATCGCCAGCCGAACCGGGTTCTACTCGGGCTACGGCTTCGCCATCCCGATCAATTTGGCCCGCCAAGTGATGGACCAGATCATCTCGCACGGTGAAGTCCGCCGCTCGGTGCTGGGCATCGCGGTGCGGAACGCGTCGGCCAACGACGCCGCCTACGTGGGACTTCCCGATATCCGGGGCGTCCTGGTCGAGGACTTCGGCACCGACAGCTCGGGGGCGAAGAAGGCCGGGCTGGAGCCGGGCGACATCATCATCACCGTGGACGGCAAGCCGGTCGAATACGTGGGTCAGCTCCAGCAGCGGATCGCCTTCCGCCAGCCGGGTGAGACGGTCAAGGTGGAGGTTGCCCGCAAGGGCGGCGTCCGGAAGACGTACGCCGTCAAGCTGCAGGCCATGCCCGGCACCACCGCGTTAGCGGAGCGGAGGAGCGCCGGCGAACGTGAGTCGGACGCTGCCGCCGCCCTGGGCCGGCTCGGCGTAACGGTCGCTCCGGTCAGCCGGGAGGATGTAGACCGCTTCGAGCTCACCGCCGCGCAACGCGGGCTCGTGGTCACCGACGTCACCGCCGGCGGCCCGGCCTGGGGCGAGCTGGTGGACGCCGACCGGGGCGGTCCGGACATCATCCTCGAGGTGGAGGGCAAGCCGGTGAAGACCGCGGCAGAGCTGCGCGATATGCTCAAGGGGATGAGGCCGGGGGCGATCGTGAGTCTCCGAGTCTACAACACTCAGGCGAAGAACCGGCGGGTGGAGCGGATCAAGCTCGGCGAATAGGCCCGCAACGACAGAAAAGCGTGAACAACGATAGAAAAGCGTGAACGGTGAACGGTAAAAGGGCGACCATCCCTTTTCACTGTTCACCGTTCACTTTTCACGCTTTTTGAGAACGGTAGGCGGCGAATACCCCGTCACCCGCGCTACGCGCGCCGGAATCCCGGGCGACGCGCCGTAGGCCAGCCAGACGGCGCCATCCCGCGGGTCCACCGCCAGATGCCGGACCAGCGCGCCCCGGCTGGGCAGCGGGAAGGTGTCGAATCGTCGGGAGCCTGGATCGTACCGCAGCAGCACGTCCGCCGCGGCGGAGCCCAGCCAGACGGCGCCGTCGCGCGGATCCACCCGGGCGACGTATGGCAGCACGTCCTTCATGGGCAGCGGGATCTCGGTGAACTTGCCGGTCGCGGGATCGAGCCGAACCAGCAAGTTCGCCGAGTAGGCCGGGATCCAGAGTATGCCCTTGGTGTCCACGTCGAATCGCCGAGGCCCGCTGTGGGACGTCGGCATGGTGAAGGTCTGAAACTTCCCCGTCTTGGGGGTGAATGCCACGAGGCGGTTGCCCTGGAGCTCGCTCAGCCAGATCCGTCCGTCGCGGCTCGCGCGGATCTCGTAGGGGATCGGCCCACCCGGCCCCTTCGCCAGGGTGGGATGCGGCGGCACCGGGTACGTGGTGACTTTGTCGCCGGCGGGATCGACGACGCCGATGAGCTCGGGCGCGTGGGTGAAGTGCCCGTTGAACCAGACCTTCCCGTCGGGCGCCATGGCCAGGCTGTGGGGATACATCCCCACGTCCCAGCTGCGCCACTGCGTGTCGGCAGCGACGGACGCGAGCTGCTTGGGCTGCCCCAGCACCACCCACGTGCGGCCCGACGCATCGCGGTCGATGGCCCGCGGATTGGCGCCCTCCGCCACCGGGATCGGGATCTCGCTCAGCGCGCCGCTCTCCGGCTTCAGGCGGTAGAGCCGGTGAGTGAACATTCCGGTGATCACCACGTCGCCGTTGGGCTCGACCATCAGATCGTGCGGAAGGTCCTGCGCCACCGGCATCGGGTATTCCCGCACGTCCGCCTGCCGCGATCTCGGGACCTGCGCGTCGGCCACGTCGCCCGCCGCGAGGCTCTTCGCCAGCCACGCCGCGGTCGCCTTCGCATCGCGATCCGCCGCGATCACCGGGAAACTGGTGCTGGCGCCGGCGTAACCCAGCATCCGAGTCACCGCCTCGGCCCACTGCGCCTCGCTGCGCGGCGTCCCCTGCGGGCGGGCGATCTTCTCGTCGAACTGGTGGCACCCGGTGCAGTCGAGGATGAACTTCCGCTTCACTTCGCCGTCGGGCAGCCGGGAGAGCCAGGCGCTGGAGCGTGCCGGATTCACGGCGTCGGCCGGCGGCGGGGCGGGCGGTGTGATGGACCGCCACCCGGCGGCTACGATCACACCAGCCGAGACCAGCATGGCGAGCGCGCCCACCCGCTGCGATACCCTCATCCCTTTGCCCCGGGTTTCATCTCCCATAGCACGTTCACGATCACCCAGCGACCGTCCACCTTCGCCATGTGCATGTAGTCGATCCAGTCGGCCATCACCGCCTTGACGCTGGCGGCATTGCCGAAGACGTCGAGGATGGTCACCTCCTTCTGCTGGCGCCCTTTGGGCGTCTGCTTGCCCCATCCGTGGCGGGTGCCGTTCACCAGCGCCGATGCGCCCATGTTCTCCAGGACGCTGCGCTTGGTGGCCGTGTCGCTGGCAACGATACGCTTGACCAGCTCGGGATGGAGGGCTCGCCCCATGCGCTCCGGGTTCCCCTCGTACCACCCCTCGACGTAGTCGAGCGCCGTGGCGCGGATGGAGGATGAGTCGGCGGCGGTCTGGGCATGGGCGGCGATGGGAACCAGCAACAAAGCGAGCGACAGCCCATATCGGGGGATCATCGTGCTCTCCTCGGTCTGTGATGCGGGGTCAGGGGCTCTACGGCTCGCTCGAGCCGGGTGTTTCGCTCGCGCGACCTGGTGAGGGGGATCACCGCATCGGCCCAAACGCAGGCGTACGGTGAGTCACTGCATACGGCATGTCGAGGAACAATCGCTTGAATCTGCGGGAGGCGCATCGTGGCGGTAAAGAAGAAGGGCGCGCGGTGGTCCGGCGCCAAGAAGGCGGGTAGCGCGGCCGCCGGCAAGGCGAAGGCCCGATCCGACCGGAAGCTCCAGCGCGAGGCGGAGCAGCGGCGCCGGGACAGCGAGGTGACCAGCCGCGGCAAGCAGGAAGGCGCGGTGCAGGCCGGGCAGCGGAAATATCCCGAGCCACCGCTGCCGAAGCAGCATCTCGCGAAGCCCGGCCTCGAGTCCGACCTGGAGCCTCGGCCCAAGTTCCTGGCGCCGGAGTACCGCGGATCGGGGAAGCTCGAGGGCAAGGTCGCCCTCATCACCGGCGGCGATTCCGGTATCGGCCGCGCCGTCGCCGTCCTCTTCGCCCGCGAGGGCGCCGACGTCGCCATCGTCTACCTGAGCGAGGACGACGACGCCGAGGAGACCCGCCTCGCCGTCGAGGGTGAGGGCCGCCGCGCGATCCTCCTCCCGGGCGACGTCACCGATTCCGGCTTCTGCGACCGGGCGGTCGACACCACCGTCGAGCAGCTGGGCCGGCTCGACATCCTGGTCAACAACGCCGCCTTCCAGGAGCATCTCCCCTCGCTGGAGGACCTCACCGACGAGCAGCTCGACCGGACCTTCCGGACCAACATCTACGGCTACTTCTACATGGCCCGGGCCGCGCTGCGGCACTTGAAGAAGGGCGGAGCGATCGTCAACAGCGGCTCGGTGACCGGCATCCAGGGCAGCAAGGAGCTGCTGGACTACGCCTCCACCAAGGGCGCGATCCATGCCTTCACCAAGTCGCTGGCGCAGAACCTGATGGACCGCGGGATACGGGTGAACGCCGTCGCGCCGGGCCCGGTGTGGACGCCGCTCAATCCCGCGGATCAGGACGCCGAAGAAGGTGGCGGAGTTCGGGGCCGAGGTGCCGATGAAGCGGCCGGCGCAGCCGGAGGAGATCGCGCCGTCCTACGTGTTCCTCGCCGCGTCGGCCTGCTCCAGCTACATCACCGGAGAGGTGCTCCCCGTGCTCGGCGGCGAGACCGTGGCCTGACCGCCATGATCACCGAAGCGCGACGGTCAGCTCGTACCTCGTCCCTTCGTCGGCGGGCACGACGCTGATCACGTAGTCCTGCGAGGTCGGCAACGTGCCCGCCCACAGTTTCCGGCGCTCCGAGAGCGGTGCCAGCTGGGTGCCGTCGTCCAGTCCGTACAGGTGGAGCGTGGCGGAGTCGCGGTCCCGCACCGACGCGGCCAGGGTCCGGCCGCTCCCGCCCTCGATGATGTAGTCCACCGGCGCGCGCGAGGGCGCGGTCCCCGTGATCGCCGCCGTCGGATCGCCTTCCCCTACCGACAGCCGCCGGGGGATCTGCACCGCCAGCGTATAAGCGGTCGGTTCGGTCGCGGTCACTCGGACGATGAAGTCTCCGGTGGCGGGCAGGCGTCCCGACCAGAGTGGACCCGACCCCGAAGGAGCGGTCAGCTCGCCCCCGAAGGCCAGCGAGTAGACCCGCACCGTCGCCGTGGCGGGCGGCGCCTCTCCTCGCCGGACCGGCCAGGTGATCGCATGAACCATCATTATCTGGCCCTGCTCCGCCCCGATGAGATAGCCGCGGGTCTCGCCGGCCCGGAGGCTGTCGTTCAGAATCCCCGACGTCGTCCCACGAGCGAATCGCACCCGACGGAGGCCGGTGGTGTCGTCCGACAACGGGGCCGGCGCCGCCGCCGTCTCGGCCGGCCTCACGCCACCACCACGGCCGCCCCCGCAGGCGGCACCGAGGGCGGCGGAGACGACCGCCAGGCGGATCAGGGTTCGCATGCGGCTCTCCTGTTGGGAACCTCGATAAGATAACTTGGGCACTCAGCCCGATCATCGTTCCCGCCGGTCACGATTGCCTGCCAGGAGGTCGGCCATGCGCGCATACGTCACCGAATTCATCGGGATTTACTTCCTGGTTCTCACCATCGGGCTCACCGTGCTCGGCGGAACGCCATTCGCGCCGCTGGCCATCGGCGGGGCGCTGATGGTGATGGTGTTCATGGGCGGGCACGTGTCGGGTGCGCACTACAACCCGGCGGTCAGCATCGCCTGCGCGATGCGGAAGAAGCTGCCCTGGTCCGAGGTGCCGCCCTATATCGGGGCCCAGCTCGCCGGCGCGGTGGCAGCCGCGCTGACGGTCCGCGGGATCCTGGGACAGACCTTCACCATCGCCCCGGCCGAGGGCATCGGCGCCACCACGGCACTCGCAGTCGAGGCGCTTTACACCTTCGCGCTCACACTGGTGGTGCTCAACGTGGCCACGATCCAGAAGACCAAGGGAAACTCGTTCTACGGTCTGGCGATCGGATTCACTATCGTGGTCGCCGCGTACGCCGGCGGGCCGCTGTCCGGCGGGGCGTTCAATCCAGCCGTGGGATTCGGGCCGATCCTGGTGCACAGCATCTTCGCCGACGGGACGCTGGGCGATATCTGGATCTACGTGGTGGGCCCGCTGATCGGCGCGGCCGGCGGAGCGGGGGTATTTGGGATCCAGGGGGAGGAGTAAGGAGTGCTGCAGGCCGAGACGCAGATCACCGCGGTCGCCCATGTCATCCAGCTCGCGGTGGCGCCGGTCTTCCTGCTCACCGGCGTCGGGGCGATGCTCGGCGTGCTGGCCCAGCGGCTCGGGCGGATCATCGACCGGGCCCGGGTTCTCGAGGAACGCCTTCCCGTGGCCTCGGAGGAGTTCCGGCCGCACGCCCTCGGCGAGCTCGATCTGCTCTCGCGCCGGGCTCGGCTGATCAATCGCGCGATCGGCCTCTGCACCACCTGCGCGCTCCTCATCTGCGCGGTGATCGTGACGCTGTTCGTCGGGGCGTTTCTGAAGACCGACGCGTCCCTGGTGATCGGACTGCTCTTCGTCGCGGCGATGCTGGCGCTGTTCGTCGGACTGCTGATGTTCCTGGGTGAGATCCGGCTGGCCACGACCGGGTTGCGGATCGGGCCGCCGTAACCGCAGGGGATGGCGAGCCCCGGCTATTTCCCTCCCGCCGTCCCCGTCAGCGGCGGCGCGCGCCACGGCTGCGGCTGGCGCTCGAGGACCGCTATGGCGACCGCGTCGGACTCGGCGCACACGACACCGATCACGCCGAACGACTGCCGGCTCCCGTCCTTCCGGCGAAACAGCACGCCCACCGTGCGCTGGTCGGCAAGCTCCGCCATCGCGAGCACCCGGTCCAGCTCCTCCCGGCCGGCGAAGACGCCGAGGACGTCGCTGAGCCGCGCGAGCTCGGCGGGGGAGTCGTACCCGAGCAACCGGGCGAACGGCAGGTTCGCCGAGCGCACCGTGCCGCCGGGCCGGATGATGCAGAGCCCGGCGGGCGCCGAGTCGGCCAGGGCGCGGAGCTGCTGCTCGGACAGACGGAGCGCGTCCTCGACCCTGCGCCGCACGACCATCTCCGCCTTGAGGTCGGCCACCTGCTTGCGCAGGGCCGCCACCTCGTCGCAGAGCTCCTGTTTGGGTCGGTGTTGATCGCGCATCGTGAACTGAAAAGACGGACAGAAGGCTTCGGCTTGCACCGCGGGCTTGCACCGCGCTTCCCCTTCGGCGCTCTCCAGTTCATTGTGCAACGGTGGGACGAAGGAGTCTGGCGACCCTTGGGGACGGCAGGCACGAAATGAGATTCGAGCTGGAAACCGCGATGGATGTGCTCCGGCGAACGCCCGCGACGCTTCAGGTGCTGCTCGATGGAGTGGCCGAACCCTGGGCCCGGGGCACCGAAGGGCCCGATACCTTCAGCCCCTTCGACGTGGTGGGCCATCTCATCGACGGCGAGGAGACCGACTGGATCCCACGCGCGCGCATCATCCTGGCGCGCGGCGCCGATCCGCGCTTCGAGCCGTACGACCGCTTCCGCCACCGCGCCCGCAACGTCGGCCGCTCGCTGGAATCGCTGCTGGCCGAGTTCGCCGAGCTGCGGGCCGCGAACCTCGAGCTGCTCGGCTCCTGGCGTCTCGGCGACGCGGAGCTCGACCTCCCGGGCAACCATCCCGGCCTCGGCCCCGTCACGCTGCGGCACCTGTTGGCGAGCTGGGTGGTGCACGATCTCGGGCACGTCGCCCAGGTCTCGCGGGTGATGGCGAAGCAGTACCGCGACGAGGTCGGACCCTGGGTGCCATTCCTGCCGGTGCTCACCGACCACGAGGCGCCACGCTCCTGACGCGGCGTCGGCCCGAGGCCAGTCATGATGAGAGGAGCCGACGATGCGGCTTGAAGATCCGACGGGCGAGCCACTGGGGAAGGAAGTGCCGCTGCCCGCGGTGGTCGAGCAACCCAGCGAGTCGTTGCCCGCCAGGCGCAGCCACCTCGTCACGGTGGTCACCCGGGCGGTGGTGGAGGGGGACGGGGCGGAGCCCGGCGCCACGCTCCGGGAACGCTACTGGAATCCCCACGACCGACGCTGGTCCGAGACCGACTTCGAGTCGCTGGAGGCGCTGCGCCGCCGGCACATCGATGAGCAGGGCTGGGAGCTGCTCCAGGAGCAGAGTCTCGACGCCCCGCTGGCGGTCGAGTTGATCTTCAAGGCGCACAGAGTGGATTTCACCCGGCCCAGCCGGGAGCAGATCCTTCGCGACATCGGCATGACGCCGGACGACGTGAGCGACCTGCTGGGGCACGTGGACCGTGAGCAGGAGGGGGAGTAGGAGACTATCTTGCGCTACCCGGGCCGCGAGACCTATAGCCGAAGCGCCCCGGCACTCACGACCCGGAGCGTGCATTTGCCCAAGCGCAACTATGGCTTCGAGAAGCGACAGAAGGAGCTGAACAAGCAGAAGAAGAAGGAAGAAAAGCAGCAGCGGAAGCTGGAGCGCAAGGAAGCGGCGGAAGAGCGGCCGGGCGACACGCCCGACGCAAACGGTCCGGACGGCCGTCTCTAGCCGGGCGATCCGCGGGTGCAGGGCACCGCCTACGCAGTCCTCTTCGCCATCAGCATCTGCCATCTGCTGAACGACATGATGCAGGCGCTGCTGCCCGCGATGTACCCGATACTCAAGAGCCGATTCGGGCTCGACTTCGGGCAGATCGGCCTCATCACCCTCACCTTCCAGCTCACCGCGTCGCTCCTCCAGCCGCTGGTCGGTCTCTACACCGATCACCATCCCAAGCCGTACTCGCTGGTGGCCGGGATGGGATTCAGCCTGCTGGGTCTCCTCGTCCTCTCCGCCGCCTCGAGCTACCCTCTCCTCCTGCTCTCGGCGGGCATGGTCGGG
Organism: uncultured Gemmatimonadales bacterium; assembly: GCA_963844445.1. Lineage (GTDB taxonomy): Bacteria > Gemmatimonadota > Gemmatimonadetes > Gemmatimonadales > GWC2-71-9 > CAVVWJ01. The sequence continues at coordinate 759,151 of CAWJOB010000001.1, read as the reverse complement.
CTCGGCTCGGCGGTCTTCCATCCCGAGTCCTCGCGGGTGGCGCGGATGGCCTCCGGCGGACGCCACGGCTTCGCCCAGTCGCTCTTCCAGGTGGGCGGCAATACCGGATCAGCCATCGGCCCACTGCTGGCCGCGTTCGTCGTGGTGCCGCGCGGTCAGGGGAGCGTGGCGTGGTTCTCGGCGGCGGCGCTGGCGGGCATGGTCATCCTGGAGCGGGTGGGCCGCTGGTACAAGGCGCACCGGAAGGGGGCGCCATCGCGATCCCTGGCCGGCGCCGCCCATCACGACCTGTCCCGAAGCCAGGTGATGGTCGCGCTCGCCATCCTGCTGGTGCTGGTCTTCTCCAAGAACGTGTACCTGGCGAGCATCAGCAGCTACTACACCTTCTTCCTCATCGAGAAGTTCGGCGTCTCGGTGCAGGGCGCCCAGGTGTACCTGTTCGTCTTCCTCGGCGCCGTCGCGGCGGGAACGATCATCGGCGGCCCGGTGGGCGACCGGCTCGGCCGGAAGTGGGTGATCTGGGCTTCCATCCTGGGCGTCCTGCCGTTCACGCTCGCGCTCCCCTACGTGAATCTCTTCTGGACCGGGGTGCTGAGCGTCGCGATCGGCGTCATCCTCGCGTCGGCCTTCTCCGCGATCCTGGTCTTTGCCCAGGAGCTGGTGCCCGGCCGGATCGGGATGGTCTCGGGCCTCTTCTTCGGGTTCGCGTTCGGCACCGCCGGGATCGGCGCAGCGCTGCTGGGCGACCTGGCTGACCGGACCGGGATCGAATTCGTGTACCGGCTCTGCTCCTTCCTGCCGGCGCTGGGGCTGCTCACCGCGTTCCTGCCGAGGATCGAGCACGGCGGGCGGCAGCGTGAGCCGGCACCCGAGGTGGACGCGGAGACGGTGCCGCTGGTCTGAGGCGGTCCGCCAGCCGCTAAAGCCCCGACCAGGTTACATTTCACCCATGCGGCCCCGCCGCATCGGTGGCCGCCCCGCAGGCTGCGCCCGCCGCTCAGATCACGCCAACGCACGAGTCTTTCCGTGAGCAGCCATAAAGTCAGGCAGTGTCGCCTCTCCTACAGGGGACGCGATTTCCATTTCGTCTCCTACGAGGGCCACCCTGCCAATGAGCGGCGCGGGGAGACCGCGATGCCGGCGATGTGGTATCTGATGGGACCGGCCAAGCGCTGGCCGGTCATGGAACACCTTGCGGATCAGCCCGACGACGAGGTGGAAAAGGGCCTGCTGAAATGGCTCGGTACGCAGGAGCTGGGGCTTCCGCGACGCGAGGCCTGACGCAGACCCGAATCATCAGTGACTGACCGCGCCCCACCCGCAGCACACGGGTGGGGCGCTTCTCATGAGGGGGCGGTCCCGAGGAACCGCTCGAGATCGCGAACGACTTCCCGTGGGCGCTCCCAGTGGGGCGCGTGACCCGTCTCCCGATAAACCTTGAGGCTCGCGATCGGGAGCGCCGCCACCAGCGCCTCCTGCTCCGATCGCGAGAACATCCCGTCGCGGTCGCCCCAGATGAGGAGCGCCGGAACCCTGCCCCCGCGGAGGCCGGTGAATCGCTCGGTCTCCAGCAGGCCAGCCAACGCGGCCCGCCATACCCTCGCCGGAGCTTTGCGGCACTCCGCGACCACCCGGAGCATGAACTCCTCCGGCACGGGTTGGTGCACCGTGCTGGCCTGGAACTCCGTCGCGAACTCCGCCGGGACGGTGTCGGGGAGCGATGCCAGGGCCCGCTGCAGCTCCAGCGTGACCTCGTTGCGGGCGCCGGTCGCGGACCCGATCAGCACCAGCCCGGCCATCCGCTCCGGCGCGGCCAGGGCGGCCTGCTGCGCCACGAAACTGCCCATCGAGTGTCCCACCAAGACGGCGCGCCGGATGCCCAGGGCGTCCATGAACGCGATGACGTCGGCGGCCATGTGTTGCGGCGTGTAGCCGTTCGCCGGCCGGTCGGAGTCGCCATGGCCCCGCAGGTCGAGTGCATAGACCCGGTGCGCTTTCGAGATTTCAGGCAGCACCCGGCTGAAGGAGAACCAGGAGTCGGTGATGCCATGGATGAGGATCACCGGCCGCCCGGCTGGGTCCCCCTGCTCCAAGTAGCGGAGCCGTACGCCGGTGGAGAGCCGTACGTCGGCGAACCGGAGCTCCGGCGACGCCGGCAACACCGCCGCCGCGGCCGCGGCCGCCGCGAGCGGCCACACCGTAGGAGCAGTGAGGGCGAGTCGCACCACGACTCCCATGGGCCTGCTGTGGCGTCGAGGGCTTGACCTGCGCATCGGGCTTCCCCTCCTTGCGGGTGAAAGACGAAGAGTCGACAAGGAGATATGCGCGGCAACGCAGACAGACAGGACACGGGCCGGACTCCCCGCACCGAGTGGCGTGTTCGCCCCGCGGAGCCCTCCGACCGTGCCTTCATGCTCGGGATCACCCCGCGGCTGGCCCAGGGCTTCGAGCTCCCCTCCTGGCGCAGCGCGCGAGAGGTTGTGGCGGCGGAGAGCGCCACCCTCGACGCGGCGCTCCGGCCCGGCGCCGATCAGGGAGCGGTCCTTCTCGCCGAGGAAGGCGGAGGGGTGCCCGGCGGGTATGTGTACGTGCGTGCGGAGACCGACTATTACGGCCGGACTCACGCGCACATCGAGATCCTTGCCGTGAGCCAGACGGCCGAGGGGCGAGGCGCCGGAATGGCGCTGGTCCAGGCGGCGGAAGGATGGGCCCGCGCGGCGGGGCTCGATCTCATCACACTCAACGTGTTCGCCAGCAACCAGCGGGCGCGGGCGCGGGCGCTCTACGAACGACTTGGCTATGCGCCCGAGACGCTGCACTACGTGAAGCCATTGACCTAGGAGGGACAAGGTGGACCCACTCGTCATCGTCCTTCGGTTCGTCCACGTCGTCTTCGGCGCGCTCTGGGTCGGGATGATTTTCTTCAGCACCTTTTTCCTGATGCCGGCGATCCAGGAAGTCGGACCCGAGGGAGGCAAAGTCATGGCCGCGGTCCAGCGGCGCGGGCTCATGACCGTGATGCCGATCCTGGCCATCGGCGCGCTGATCTCGGGAATCTGGCTGTACATCCGGGCGGGGGCCGGGATGCCGGCGGAGTTCGGCCGGTCGCCGGTGGGCATGGCCTACGGCCTCGGTGGCCTCGCCGCGTTCGTCGCCTGGGTGCTCGGCATGGCGATCCTGCGTCCCTCGATGCTGAAGGCCATGGCGCTCGGCCAGTCGCTTGGCCCTTCCACGAGCGCCGAGGAGCGGCAGAGGATAATGGGGGAGGCGCAGCGGCTGCGCGGGCGCGCGGCTGCGGCCAGCCGGGCGACCGCGTACCTGCTGCTCTTCGCGGTCACGGCAATGGCCGTCGCCCGGTACCTCTAGCTCGATACTTCGCTTGCCGCGCCCGCGGATCGGTCGCTCGGGTCGCTGGGTGGTCACGACCCTCCTCGCGGCGTGCTCCGCGCCACCTCAGGCTGCTCCGGCCCCCGCAGGTGAGCTGGCGGCCGCCGAATCGCTGTACCTCGATCTGCGAGAGGTGGGCGACCGGATAGGCGTGGCGGCGTCCGCCGGCCGCACCACCGCGAGGGACGGCACTCCCGTCGCGGCGCTCGCGCGGCGGCACAACCAGCTCCGCCAGACGCTCGTCGCGCGCCTGGACGCTGTCGATTCCTCGGCGCTTGCCGGCGACGACACCCGGGCCTTCCGAACGATGCGCCTCGCGCTCAATCGCGGTCTCACCACGCTCGCGGACTCGGCCGAGCCCACCGCCCCCCGTACACAACGCCGCCCAGACTGCGAGTACGATCCCGCCGCGATCGCGGCGGCCCGGAACGGACTCGACTCGCTGCGGGGGCGGGTCTACGCCTGCTACGGCTGGGCCCAGAGCCATGTCGCCGTCGGCAGCGACACGATGGACCGGCTTTCCGTGCTCGGCGCGTTGGGCCGCACCGAGGATCCGGCCGAGCGGCGGCGGCTCTTCCTTTCGCTCGAGCCGGTGTGGCACAGCGTAAACGCGGAGAACGGTGCCGACAGCCCGTACCGCCGGCTGATCGCGCTTAGGGTGAAGCAGCGGCCCGCGGGCGAGTTGTCCGCGGCGCGGCAGGCGCGCCTCGCCGGCGTGCCACCCGACTCCCTCGAGCGCTGGTTGGTGGCGATCCTGGAGAGCTGGCGGACCGTCAATCCCGATTCGCTGATCGAGCCCTGGGATTGGTACTACCGGACCGGCCGCGCCGGCCGCGCGTTGGGCGGTCGCATCTCGCGCGAGCGGCTCACCGCGCTCAACGCCGAGGTGTACCGCGCGCTCGGCGCGGATCTCGCGGCGCTCAACATCCGGTACGATCTCGAGCGGCGCGAGGGGAAGACGCCGGTGGCGTTCTGCGACTTTGGAGCGCGGCCCCGGCGTCGCAATGGCGGGTGGACGCCGGGCGAACCCTCGGTTTTCGCGACCTATCGAGGCGGCGGGCTCGACAACCTGGCCGAGCTGTTACACGAGACCGGGCACGCGGTTCACATCGCGGCGATCCGGACCCGGCCGGCGTTCGCCGATTGGCCCGACAGCGACCCTTTCACCGAGGCGATCGCCGACTTCGTGGCGCTCGACGTGACCGAGCCGGCCTGGCAGCAGCACTGGCTGGGCGACTCGGTGCCGCTCGCCGATGGGCTTCGCGCACGATATGGAGGCATCGTGCTCGACGTGGCCTGGTCGCTGCTCGAGCTGCGGATGCTCCGAGATCCCGCGGCCGATCCGAACCGGCTGTGGACCGACCTCACCCGCGACTACCTGCGCATCCGCCCGCATCCCGAGTGGTCGTGGTGGGCCATGCGGGGTCAGCTGGTGGACTCGCCCGGCTACATGATGAACTACGCGATCGGCGCGATGCTCATAGCGGGTGTCCGCGCCAGAACCGTCGAGGCCCACGGTCCCTTCGTCACGGGCGACGCCGCGTGGTACGACTGGGTGTCGCGGAGGCTGTTCCGCTTCGGGCTCGAGCGACCGAGCGCGGAAGTGGTCAAGGAATTTCTGGGAGGACCGGTCACGCCGGCGGCGCTGCTGGCGGACATGTGGAGGATGAAACACTGAGGGCGGGCAACTCGCCCGCCCTCGCATGCGCTCGGGTTCACAGCGGTCAGTACGTGGTGTCGCTGGTGGCGTCCGTGCTGCCGGTGTCATGGCCCGACAGGGTGTCACTCGCCGGGGCGGCGGTGTCCGCCGCGTCAATGGACGGTGCCGCCGTCGTGTCCTCGATCCCACCGCCGGTGAGTCCGGTGTCCGCCGGCAAGGCGCCCGACTCCGCACCGCCGGCCGCCGCTCCGGTATCCTGGCCATTGCTGCGCCCCTGGCCGCAGGCGAGCACAAGCGCCAGCATGCAGGGAAGCGCCATCAAGTTCCGTATCATTTATAGTACCTCACAGTTGTATGACCCTAGCAACCGAACTGGGCAACGTACGCCGGGGGGGAGCCAGGGGAGGTGACCCGAGTCACGTCCGGAGGGTAACATGTTGGTTCGGTGGCTCTTCGCCGCACTTCATCTGCTTGGCCTGGGCGTAGGGTTGGGGGCGGTCTGGGCCCGGGCCCGGGCGCTTCGCGGTCCGCTCGACATCGCGGGGCTCCGGCGAGTGTTCTACGCCGATGGCTGGTGGGGCGGCGCGGCCGCCATCTGGATCAGCACCGGGCTGGTGCGGCTGCTCGCCGGGTTCGAGAAGAGCATGGAGTACTACCTCCACAATCACGTCTTCTGGGGCAAGATGACGCTGCTCCTCGCGATCCTCGTGCTCGAGGTGTCACCGATCGTGACGCTCACGCGCTGGCGGGCTCGGGTCCGTAACGGCGAGACACCCGACACGAGCTCCGCCGGGCGCATGGCGACCATCAGCTACGTTCAGGTTGTGCTGGTCGTGTTGATGGTTCTGGCCGCCACCGCGATGGCGCGTGGCATCGGCATGGGCCCGCGGAGCTGAGGACGGAACTCGACCGAGCCTGACTCAATGCCGCCGAGCCCACTCACCCGACTGCGCAAGCTCTGCCTGGCGCTCCCGGAGGCCCACGAGGTCGAAGCCTGGGGCGAGCCGACGTTTCGGGTGCGCAACAAGCTGTTCGCCATGTACGCCGCGCCCAACAACCATCACGGCGGCGGACGGCCCGCCGTCTGGTGCAAGGCCGCGCCCGGCAACCAGTCGCTGATGGTGCGCGCGTCGCCGGGTCGATTCTTCGTGCCGCCCTACGTGGGGCCGAGCGGCTGGGTGGGTGTGTGGCTCGACCGCGATCCCGACTGGGCCGAGGTGGACGATCTGATGCGTGACTCCTACCGGCTCATCGCGCCGAAGAAACTTCAGGTCCTGCTCGACGAGGGAGGGAGATCGTGAGCACCGCGTGGATCCTACTCATTACGGCTGGGCTTCTCGAAGTCGTGTGGGCCGTGGGCCTCAAGTACACCGAGGGTTTTACCCGGCTGCTGCCGAGCGGAATTACACTCATCGCGATGACACTGAGCATAGTTCTGCTTTCCCGCGCGCTCAGGACGATCCCAGTGGGGACCGGTTACGCGGTGTGGACTGGGATCGGCGCCGTGGGCACCGCGCTGGTAGGCATCTGGCTTCTCGGCGAGCCCAGGAGCCCGGCCAGGCTGCTTTCGATCGCGGCGATCGTCGGCGGCATCGTGGGTCTCAAGATGGCGACCCCGTCGTGATGACCGCGGCCCCCGCGATGCAGCGCGAGCTGCGGCTGCCTGACGGCAGGGCGGTGCGGATTCGTCGCGCCGTTCCGGACGATGCCGGCGTCGTGCTCCGCTATCTCAGCGTGGTCGGCGGCGAAACCCCGAACCTCACGTTCGGCGCCGAAGGCCCGGGGCTGACCGAAGACGAGGAGCGCGACTATCTCACCCGTGTCGGCCAGGCGGACAACTCGCTGGCGATCCTGGCGCTGGTGGGAGACACGCTGGTGGGAGGTCTCACCTTCGATGGCGGCCGCCGGCCACGACTCCGGCACGTCGGGGAGTTCGGGATCAGCGTCGCCCAGGAATACGTCGGGCTCGGCATCGGCCGCGCGATGATCGAGTACATGATCGCGTGGGCGGAGCACAGCGGCGTAGTCCGCAAGATCAATCTCAAGGTGCGGGTAGACAACGTCAGCGCGATCCGGCTGTACGAGCGGATGGGCTGGGTGCACGAGGGGAGGAGCACTCGCGACACGCTGATCGACGGGCAGTTCAACGACTGCCTGCAGATGGGCCGGGCGGTCGACCCTTGCTGAGCGACCGTCCGGCCGGGTCGCCTCAGCGAAAACAAAACGCCCGGCCGGTGCTATGGCACCGCCGGGACGCAAGTCGAAGCAGGATTGATCACCCAGGCTGCTTCAACCCCTGGGGCCCGAAGGCTATGTCGTGTGCGTCAGAGCTGGCTTACTTGCCGACCTTGACGACGTTCTCCGCGGCCGGGCCTTTGGCGCCCTGAACCACGTCGAACTCCACCTTCTCGCCTTCGGCGAGGCTCTTGAAGCCCTGGCCCGAGATGGCCGAGTGATGGACGAAGCAGTCCTTTTCGCCGTTTTCCGGGGTGATGAACCCGAAGCCCTTCGCGTCGTTGAACCACTTCACGGTGCCGGTGGTGCGCATGCTGAGTATTCCTTTGTGTTCGTAATCGGGACTCGGCGTTCGCACGCGTACCGACTACCAGTTCGTCGTGATCGATGCCCTCACGCTGGGCTGCGATGGCTTGCCAAGAAAAAAGGACCCCTGCGATTTCCGGGGGCCCTGAGCTCCTTGGATCTTGAAATCACGCCGAGTGGGCGTGACCATCGCAGGCGGGAATATAGCGACAGGGGGGTCGAGGTTCAAGATGTGACTTTTGACCGCCGCCTACGTTGCATTCTGCAACTTTCTTAGCCGCTTCTCGAACCAATGGTGGGCGTAGGGGTCGTCGTTGAAAGCCGCCACCTCGCGGAAGCCAGCACTCCGGTACAGGCGGATGGCTTCCTGGAGCGTTCGATTCGTCTCCAGTCGAAGGTTCGTCAGCCCGAGTTCCCGGGCGTGGGCCTCCAGCGCCTCCAGCATTCGCCGCCCGATCCCCAGCCCGCGCACCGCGTCGGACACCCACATCCGCTTGAGCGACCCGACACGGGGTGAGATTGCCTTTAGGGCACCACAGGCGACCGGCTCCCCGTCCACGAACGCGACGAGAAAGGCGCCCTGGGGCGGGATGAAGTCCCGATCGTCGGCGGGCAGACTGGCGGCCGGGTCGAAGCCGGAGTCGAAGCGCCGGTCCAGCTCCTCGATGTATTGCCCGACGCACCAGCGGGCGGCCGGACTTGCCGGGTCGACCCTCTCGACCTCGAGGCCGGCGAGCTGAAGCAGCCGATGCACCTCGGCCATGGCCGCGACCAGCCGGGTGCGCTGCGACGGAGTCAGCGACTCCAGCAGCTCCGCGGCGGCCCGGTCGGACCGGGCGTTCATCTCTCGCACCTCGCGCTGTCCTGCGGCCGTCAACCGAGCCTTCCGGACCCTCTGGTCCTCGGTTCCCTGCCCCAGTCGGATCAGACCGCTCTTCTCGAGCGACTGGACCAGCCGGGTGACGTAGCCGGAATCGAGCCCCAGTCGACGGCGCAGGTCCCGGAGGTCCGCTCCCTTAGAGCCGATCTCGTACAGCAGGCGCGATTCCCCCAGCGGGCGATCGCGCCCCAGGGAATGGTCATTCAAGGCTCCGACACGCTGGGTGACGAGCCGATTGAAGCGCCGGACCTGGGAGATCTGGTCGAACGACATTAGCTGACTTTAGTCAGACATGTGCTCCACGTCAAACCATGCCGGCCGTTTGCGTGCCCCTGATCGGGCGCGTAGGTTCTCCTCGACACTCCTCTGCAAAATCTTGATCCAACAGTCCTCGACAACGGAGAGACCGATGCGCCGTTTCGCCATCTGCTGCTGCGCGGTCGTCCTCGTGGCCTGCAGCAAAGAAAGAGCCCAACCGGCAGCGGATGAGATGGCCGACGCCACCGCGGCAGCCCCCGCCCCGATCGCGCTCGCCGACATCGCCGGCAGGTGGGCAGTGCGGGTGATGCCCGAGAGTGGGGACAGCACGATCCTGAGCCACGAGATGGTCGCCACCAGCGACACTTTGGGCTGGACATTCACCTTCCCGAAACGGAGCCCCGTCCCGGTCCGCGTCGTCGCGGTGGACGGCGACAGCATTGTGACCGAGGCCGGCCCGTTCGAGAGCAACTTCCGGAAGGGGGTCCAGGTGACGTCAACCACCGTCAACCGGCTGGAGGACGGCAAGCTAGTGGGCACGATCATCGCTCACTACAAGGCGAGTGGCCCAGATTCGGTGGCCCACCTCCGGTTCGAGGGCACTCGCGCACCGTAGTCGGCCGTCTCCCTGCCGCCGCACGGAGACCATCGCGTGGACCGCTTCCTGCGCGCCGCTCTCGACGAGGCTCGTCTCGGACTCGAGGAGGGCGGCATTCCGATCGGCTCCGTCCTGGTCCACCAGGATCGCATGCTCGGCCGCGGGCACAACCGGCGGCAGCAGGCGGGAAGCGTGGTGCTCCACGCGGAGATGGACGCCCTGGAGAGGGCCGGGCGGCATCCGGCGGCGGTGTATCGCGAGTGCACGCTCTACACCACGCTCTCGCCCTGCGCGATGTGCAGCGGGGCAGTTCTGCTCTACGGGATTCCCAAGGTGGTCATCGGCGAGAATCGGACGTTCGTGGGAGAGGAGGACCTGCTGCGGAGCCGTGGTGTGGCGCTCGAGGTGGTCCAGGACCCCGCCTGCGAGCGGCTGCTGGCGGACTTCATCCGCGACCACCCGGACCTCTGGAACGAGGACATCGGCCGCTGAGCGCGGAGCGGCCGGTCGGTCTACAGCTTCGTCAAGCCCACGTACGTCTCCGGCCGCCGGTCCCGGTAGAACTGCCAGACGTTTCGCACCTCGCGGATCTGGTCCAGGTCCAGCTCCGCCGTGATCAGCTCGTCCCGGTCCCGCTTCGCCTCCGCCACCATCTGCCCGCGCGGGTTGCAGAAGTAGCTCTGCCCGTAGAACTCGCCGATCCGCCAGGGATCTTCGTATCCCACCCGGTTGATCGCCCCGACGAAGAAGGCGTTGGCCACCGCGTGCGCCGGCTGCTCCAGCCGCCAGAGGTACTCCGACAGGCCCGCCACGGTCGCCGAGGGGTTGAAGACGATCTCCGCGCCGTTGAAGCCCAGCTCGCGCGCGCCCTCGGGGAAATGGCGATCGTAGCAGATGTAGACGCCCACGTCGGCGTACCTGGTCTTGAAGACCGGGTAACCCAGGTTGCCCGGCCGGAAGTAGAACTTCTCCCAGAATCCCGGCGCGCAGTGGGGAATGTGGTTCTTTCGGTACTTGCCCAGGTAGGACCCGTCGGCATCGATCACCGCGGCGGTGTTGTAGTAGATCCCGGCCCCGTCCTCCTCGTAGAGCGGCACCACGATCGCCATCGAGTAGCGTCGGGCGACCTCCTGCATGAGCCGGGTGGTCGGCCCCTCGGGAATCGCCTCGACCGCGTCGTACCATCGCGCGCTCTGCTCGGCGCAGAAGTAGGGGCCGGTGAAGATCTCCTGCATGCAGAGGATCTGCACGCCCTCGCGCCCGGCGCGCTCGATCAGCTTCATGTGCTTGGCGACGTTCGCCTCGCGGATCGTCTCGAGCTTCTCGGAGGTGGCGCAGGCATGGGTCGCCTGGATCAATCCGCATTTCACGACTCGGGGCATCTCGTCCTTCTCCTACCAGAAAGTGTACTTCCTCGTGGCCTCTGTGCCTCTCTCTTCATGCGCTTGGGGCGGAGGCGCATTCGTCGCGCCCCGCATGAGCACGAGGTAGGCGACGAAGCTCAGCCCGAACGTCACGAACCACGCGTACGAGTACAGCCGGTCGAACAGGTTCGGGTCCGCCACGGCCCCGCCCGGCGTCGCCACGGCGCGCACGAAGCCGGGCACCACCGGCACAATGGCGATGACGAACGCCGCGACCGCCCGCGAGTTGACTCCGCGCCATAGGTGTAGGCGCCCTGCTGCGGTAGAGGTCGTCCAGCACCAGCCGCTGCCGCCGAATGACCCAGTAGTCGGCGATGAGGATTCCGCCCGAGCGCGCCCATCAGGCTCGAGTAGCCCAGCAGCCAGGTGAAGATGTAGGCAGCCGCGTCGGCGTACAGCCTCCACGGCATCATCAGAATGCCGATCACCGCAGTGATGAGCCCCCCGGTGACGTAGCTGATCCGCTTGGGGCTCAGGTTGGAGAAGTCGTTGGAGGGCGACACCACGTTCGCCGCCATGTTGGTCGTGAGCTGGGCCGCGAGCACCACCAGCGCCGCGAACACGATCATGCCGGTGCCCCCGACCCGCGCGATCAGCACTACGGGGTCCCAGATCGCCTCGCCGAACATCACGATCGTGGCGCTGGTGACCGCCACCCCGATGAACGCGAACGCCGTCATCGTGGTGGGAAGGCCCAGCGCCTGGCCCAGCATCTGGGAGCGCTGGCTCCTGGCGTAGCGGGTGAAGTCGGGGATGTTGAGACTCAGGGTGGCCCAGTAGCCGACGCTGGCGGTGAGCGCCGACGGAAAGAGAGCCCAGAACGAGGTGCTCCCACCGCGGAGCCGCTCCGATTCGGCCAACAGGTGGCCGAGCCCGCCTCCGGCGCGGATGGCCCAGGCGAGGAGAATGCCTCCTCCGGCCAGAAGCAGCGGCGCCGACCAGCTCTCCAGGTGCTTGATCCCCTCGGTCCCCTTGAGGATCACCGCCACCTGGATCAGCCAGAACACCATGAAGGCGATGCCGGCGTGGGCCGGCACCTCCCCCCAGCCTGACCAGGCCGCGTAGACCAGCGCGTCGAGCGCGAGCCCGCCGATCCAGGTCTGGATCCCGAACCAGCCGCAGGCGACGATCGCACGCAGGATCGCGGGGAGGTTGGCGCCGCGCACGCCGAAGCTGGCGCGGCACAGCACCGGAAACGAGATGCCGTATTTGGTGCCGGCGTGGGCGTTCAGCACCATCGGCACCAGCACGATGGTATTGCCCAGCAGGATGGTGGTCATCGCCTGCCACCAGTGCATCCCCTGATGCATGAGGCCGGAGGCGAGAGTGTAGGTGGTGATCACCACGCTCATGCCGATCCAGAGCGCGGCGATGTTGTAGGTGGACCAGGTTCGTCGCTCCGGCGGGGTGGGAGCCAGGTCGGGATTCCAGAGCGGGCTCTGGCTGAGATCGACTGACGTGGACGCCGCCGGGGCGGTCGTCACCGGGCTCCTGCCGGTCGCTTGACCCGCGCGCGTGGGGCGGCGGCCGGCGCATTCGCCGCCGGCGGCGGCGGAGCCGACGGCTGGAGCCCCGCGCTGGTGCGCGGCAGCCACTGCCCTCTCCCCTCGCGACCCACCACGGCGTATCGATCCACGATGACCTCGCCGCGCGAAAGGGTCGTCCGGGCGAACCCCGCCAGCTCCCACCCCTCGTAGGGCGACCAGTCGGCGTTGGTCTCCATGGCGGACGGGGTCACCGCGCGGGTTGCCGTGGGGTGGATGATGGCCAGATCGGCATCGGCACCCACCGCGATCGCGCCCTTCCGCGGAGCGAGGCCCATGATCCGCGCCGGGTTGGTGCTCAGCTTCATGCTCAGCTCCTCGAGGGTGAGACGGCCGCCGAGCACGCCCCGCGTGTAGACCAGCGGCAGCAGGGTCTCGAGACCCGGAAGCCCCATCGGAATCTTGGTCCAGTCTCCGTTCCACATCGCCTTCTGCTCGCGGGTGAAGGTGCAGGTGTCGGTGGAGACTACCGAGACCTCACCGCCGCGGAGTCCCTGCCACAGCCGCTCGACGTCCTTCGGCTTCTTGATCTGGGGACAGCAGGCGAAGAGGTGCCCGTCCTCCCGCTCGAAGACCGAGTCGTCCAGCACCAGATACTGAGCGCAGGTCTCGGCCAACACCGGCACGCCGCGGGACTGGGCCGCGCGCACGATGTCCGAGCCCTCCGCGGTGGACATGTGCACGATATAGAGCTGTCCCCCGGTGGCCTCGCACCACTGCACCACCCGCTGAATCGCCTCCGCCTCGATGAAGTTGGGGCGGGTCATCGGGTGCAGCCGCGCGCCGTAGCGCGCCATGAGCTCCGGCGTGTGGTGCCGGGCGATCAACTCGTCGAGCACCCGGGCCGACTCCGCATGCACCAGGAGCATGGTGCCGTGCTCCCGCATCTGCTCCAGCGTGCCGAACAGGGCGCGGTCGTCCGATTGCCACCCCTCCGACTCGTAGATCATGAACTCCTTGAAGGTGCTGAAGCCGCGGTCCACCATGCCCTTGATCTGCGATTTGTGCTCGGCATAGCGGGTGACGCAGATGTGGAAGGTGTAGTCGATCAGCGCCTTCCCCTCAGCCTTCAGCATCCAGTTGTTGGCCGCCTGGTCGAGAGATTCTCCGGCGTACGGGATGGCGAAGTCGATCACGGTGGTGACCCCACCCCGGGCGCCGGCTCGAGTGCCGGTGCGATAGTCGTCGGCGGAGACCGTGCCGCAGAACGGAAGTGCCAGGTGCACGTGGACGTCGAGCACCCCGGGCAGCACGTGATGGCCGGTGGCGTCGATGACGTCGGTACCCTGCGACGCCTCGAGGTCCGTGCCGAGCGCCGCGATCTTCTCGCCCGCGATGCCGACGTCGCCGGTGAAGGTTCCAGCCGGGGTGACGACGTTGCCGCCCCTGATGATGCGATCGAGTCTCATGGCCGCTTCTCCTGGTGTGTCATCCCGGCCCCGAGAGCACGAGGGGGAGGGATCCACTCCGCGGGTATCGAATGCCGGGTGAGAAGATCCCTCCCCCTCGTGCTCTCGGGGTCGGGATGACATCGTACCGTGTTCCGGACCGGGTTTCACGTCAACATACGACGGGCTCCAACCCCGTGCAAACGCCGCGCGCAGGCTGGCGAGCACGAGCGATGCGCGTAGGTTTGACAGCCATGGGGTTTGGCCCAACATGCTCGTAGAGGCGGCATTGAACGGTGGGCGCTCACCAGCCGACCATCCCGCGATGCCGCTGTCGCCCAAGCAACTGGCCGCCGCCGCGGCCGAGGCGGCCGGAGCGGGCGCTGGAGCCGTGCACTTCCATGTCCGGGCGGCGGACGGGCGGGAGAGCCTGGCCCCCGCCGACGTCGCCGGCGCGGTCTCCGAGGTCCGCGGGCTTGGCGTACCGTTCGGTATCAGTACCGGCGCATGGATAATCCCCGACCCGGCGCGTCGACTTGCCACGGTCCGGGAGTGGACGGCGCTCCCCGACTTCGTCTCCATCAACTTCGACGAGGAGGGGGCCGCCGAGCTGGCGACCTTCTTCATGGAGCGCGACGTGACGCTCGAGGCCGGGGTGGCGAACCTCTTCGCTGCCCAACAGCTGGTTCGGAGCGGGCTGGGAGATCGGTGTCTCCGGATCATGTTCGAGCCTCGGGAGCAGGTCGCCGCAGACGCCATGGCCACGGTGGCGCAAACCGAGGCGGTCCTCGACGCGGCGGCCGTGCGGGCACCCAGACTGCTTCACGGCGTGAACGCGACCGCTTGGCCGCTGGTGGACGCGGCGGGCGCGCGCGGCTACGCCACCCGGATCGGCTTCGAGGACACCCTCGTCCTGCCCGATGGGACGGTCGCCACCGGCAACGGCGACCTGGTGCGCGCAGCGCGCGCGCGGGTGGACCGGCACCGATGACCCGCATCGGGGATGACGGATGACAACCCTGCTCAACGCTGTCGGACGCAGCGTCCCCAGAAAGGACGGGATCGGCAAGGCGACGGGAACGGCCCGCTACGCCGACGATCTCCATTTTCCAGGCATGCTGTTCGGGCGGACCATTCGCACCACCATCCCCTGTGGGCTGCTCACCGGCGTCCGGCTCGAGTTCGATCCCGCCGGCTTCACCGTGGTGGACCACCGAGACATACCCGGCCGGAACATCGTCGCCCTGATCACCGACGACCAGCCATGTCTGGCCGAGCGCGAGATCCGCCACGCCGCCGAGCCGGTGCTGCTGCTCGCCCACGAGAACCGCGAAGTCCTCCTCGGCGCTCGGGTGAGCCTGGTCGAGGAGCCGCGCGAGCCGGTCTTCGATCCGGAGCGCTCGCCCACGGCCTTCAAGACGATCCTCATCGAGAAGGGCGACCTCGGCGCCGGATTCTCCGCGGCCGACGGCATCGTCGAGGGCACCTACCGCACCGGACACCAGGAGCACGTCTACATCGAGCCCCAGGGAGTCATCGCGGTGCCGGAGGACGGCGGGATCACGGTGTACGGGTCGATCCAATGCCCGTTCTACGCCCACCGGGCGCTCGCCACCGTGCTGGGTGACGCGGTGTCGCGAGTGCGGGTGGTGCAGACCGAGACCGGCGGCGGCTTCGGCGGGAAGGAGGAGTACCCCTCCGGCATCGCGGCCCATGCCGCCCTGCTGGCATTGAAGTCGGGCCGGCCGGTCAAGCTGGTGTACGACCGGGTGGAGGACATGGTGGCCACGACGAAGCGCCACCCCGCGATAGTCCGCCACCGCACCGGGCTCACCCGCGACGGCCGCCTGGTGGCGATGGACATCGAGGTGATCCTCGACGGCGGCGCCTACGTGACGCTCTCGCCGGTGGTCCTCTCCCGCGGCGCGATCCACGCGGCCGGGCCCTACCGCTGCGACGAACGTCCGGATCGCCGCCCGGGCGATGTTCACCAACACGCCGCCCAACGGAGCGTTCCGCGGCTTCGGCGCCCCGCAGACCCAGTTCGGAGTCGAGGTCCACATGGAGCGCGTCGCGGAGGCGCTCGGTCTCGACCCGGTTCGCCTGCGGGAGCGCAACCTGCTCCGGCCGGGAGACACCACCGCGACGGGCCAGCGCATGGGCGACGACTGCAGCGCGCTCGAAGTGCTGCGCACCGCGGTGCGCCGATCGGGCTTCCGCCGCAAGCGCAAGGCGTACGCGGGAACGGGCCGCGGGCATCGGTCTCGCGATGTACTGGCACGGCTCCGGGTTCACCGGGAGCGGCGAGCTGAAGCTCGCCTCGCGCGCGACGATCGAGCTCACCGCCACCGGCGTCCGGGTGCTCACCTCCAGCACGGAGATCGGCCAGGGCACCCGCACCATGCACGCGCAGATCGTGGCCGACGCCCTCGGCATCCCGTACGAGCAGGTCGAGATCGCCGCACGCCGACACCGGCGTCGTGCCCGACAGCGGACCCACCGTCGCCTCGCGGACCTGCATGGTGGTGGGCCGCATCCTCCAGCGCGCCGCCGAGGAGATTCGGGCGAAGCTGGGCGAGGCGACACCCGCGGAGTACTACCGGCGGCACGGACCGCTGGCGGTCACCAGCCAGTACGAGCAGCCCGACTGGATCCAGTGGGACGAGGTCAACTATCGGGGCGACGCCTACGCCGCCTACGCCTGGGGATGTGACGTTGCCGAGGTCGAGCTGGATCCCGACACCTGGGAGATCCGGCCGCTGCGGATCACCGTGGTGAACGAGATCGGCCGGGCGATTCACCCGGCGCTCGCCCGGGGACAGGTCGAGGGCGGGACCGCGCAGGGACTCGGCTACGCGCTGCTCGAGCGGGTCGACCATGCGAGACGGCGTCATGGCCAACGCGCAGCTCACCAACTACCTCATTCCCACCACGATGGACACTCCGAAGCTGGACGTCGTTCTCCTGGAGCACCCCTACGCCGGCGGGCCCTTCGGCGCCAAAGGCCTCGGCGAGCTCCCCGTCGACGGACCCGCCCCCGCGGTGGTGAACGCGATCCGGCACCTCGGGCTCGACGTGCGGGCGATCCCGGCGCTGCCGGAGGCGATGAGGGAGGCGGCCTGCGCTTCACGCTGAACGCCCGCGAGGTCGACCTCGACGTCGCGCCGATGGCGCGGCTGCTCGACGTGCTGCGGGAAGACTGCGGCCTCACCGGCACCAAGGAAGGGTGCGGCGAGGGGGAGTGCGGCGCCTGCACCGTCCTGGTGAATGGCGAAGCGGTCTGCTCCTGCCTGGTGCCGGCGGCGCAGGTCGAGGGCGCCGAAGTGACCACGATCGAGGGACTGGGCGATGACCACCCGCTCCAGCGCGCCTTCATGGACGAGGTGGGCGCGCAGTGCGGCATCTGCACCCCGGGCATGATCCTCACCGCCCTCACCCTGGGTCCCCGCCCGACGCTGGCGAAGATCCGCCAGGGCCTCGCGGGCAATCTCTGCCGCTGCACCGGCTACGAGGCGATCTACCGGGCGATCCACCGCGGCACATGAGAACGGCCATCTCCCCGCTGGAGCTGCTCCAGCCCCGCTCGGTGCAGGACGCGCTCCGGATGCTGCGGAACGACGGCGCGGCTCACACCGCTGGCCGGCGCCACCGACCTCTACGTGGCGCTCAACTTCGGCACGCTGGAGAGCACCCGGTTCCTCAACCTCTGGGCGCTGAGCCCGCTGCGCCGCATCACGCTGCGGAACGGCACCCTCCGGATCGGCGCCCTCGCCACCTACACGGCACTGCTGCGCTCCCGGCTGGTCCGGCAACGCCTGCCGATGCTGGCGAGCGCGGCCCGCGAGGTGGGCGGGATGCAGATCCAGAACCGCGGGACGCTGGGCGGCAACGTCGCCAACGGCTCGCCCGCCGGGGACACCCTTCCGGTGCTGGCGGTGGCGGAGGCGGTGGTGGTGCTGCGCAGCGTAGACGGGGAGCGGCGGGTGCCGTTCGGGGACTTCTACACCGGCTATCGGGCCACCGTCCGCCGGCCCGACGAGCTGATCGTGGCCTTCGAGATCCCGCCGGTCGAGGGCCGCCAGTGGTTCCGCAAGGTGGGCACCCGGGCGGCGCAGGCGATCTCCAAGGTGGTGATGGCGGCGGTGCGTGGGCCCCGGCCCCGGATCGCGCTCGGCAGCGTCGCCCCCACGGTCATCCGGCTCGCGGCCGTCGAGCGAGGCGCTGGCCGGCGGTGCGGGCATGGATCGAGGCGGTGCGCCGGCTGGATCAGGACATCCATCCGATCGACGACCTCCGCTCCACGGCGGCTTACCGGCGGGACGTGGCAGCCAATCTGCTGCGCCGGTTCTGGACCGAGACGGGGTGACGGTCGCCGATGGCCATGAAGGCATCCCTCGTCATCCGCGGCCGTCGCGTCGCGACGCCCGAGGGGCTTCGCGCGGCGGCGATCCACATCGCCGGCGGGCGGATCGCCGCTGTCGGTTCCTTCGACGAGGTGGCCGCCGGCGTCGAGCTGGTGGAGGCGGGCGACGCGCTGGTCTTCCCCGGCCTGGTGGATACCCACGTCCACGTGAACGAGCCGGGGCGGACCGAGTGGGAGGGGTTCGCCACCGCGACCCGCGCGGCGGCTGCCGGCGGCGTCACCACGCTGCTCGACATGCCGCTCAACAGCATTCCTCCGACCACCGGCGTGGCCGCGCTCGAGACCAAGCGCGCCGCGGCCCTTGGCCGCTGCGCGGTCGACACCGGCTTTCTCGGCGGCCTGGTGCCCGGCAACGCCGCCGAGCTCGCTCCGCTGCACTCGGCCGGCGTCTTCGGGTTCAAGTGCTTCCTCTGCCCCTCCGGCGTGGACGAGTTCCCTCCGATGTCGCCCGGCGACCTGCGTGAGGCGGCGCCGACGCTCGCGGCGCTCGACGCCCTGCTGATGGTGCACGCCGAGTGGCCCCCGGCTGCTGGAGCGCGCCGCGGTGACCTCGGGAGATCCGCCGGTCCTACGCCACCTGGCTCGCCGGCCGCCCGGTCGGCGCGGAGACCGAGGCCGTGCGATTCCTGATCGAGCTGGCGCGCGAGTCGGGGCTTCGGATGCACGTCGTCCACGTCTCCGCGGCCGAGACCCTCGAGCTGATCGCCGCCGCTCGGGCCGAGGGGATCCGGATGACGGCGGAGACCTGCCCGCACTACCTCGGCTTTGCCGCCGAGGAGATTCCCGACGGCGCCACCGAATACAAGTGCGCTCCGCCGATCAGGGAGGCGCGGCATCGCGACGGGTTGTGGGAGGCGCTGGCGCGCGACCGGCTGGACGCGGTGGTGAGCGACCATTCCCCGGCGCCAGCCGGCGCTGAAGCTGCGGGAAGAGGGTGACTTTCTCCGGGCCTGGGGCGGGATCGCGTCACTCCAGCTCCGGCTTCCCGCCGTCTGGACCGGCGCCCGGGCCCGAGGATACTCCCCGGAGCGGCTGGCCGCCTGGCTCTGCGCCGGCCCCGCCCGTCTGGCCGGGCTGGCCGGCCAGAAAGGGCGCCATCGCCGCGGGTCGCGACGCCGATCTGGTCCTCTGGCAGCCGGAGGAGGAGTTCGTGGTGACCGAGAACGTCCTTCGCCACCGCCACGCGATCACGCCATGGCTCGGCCGGACACTCGCCGGGGTGGTCGAGGCGACGTACCTTCGGGGCGAGCGCGTGTATGCCCGCGGCGCGGACGGATCCACCGCCGCGCGGCCGACTGCTCTACCCGTCTCGACTCATGAGCCCATTCACCGACCTGGTTGACGTCGCGGCCGCGCGCCTCGGCGGGGCCGTGCTGCTGGCGAACGACGAGTTCTTCGCGCCCAAGGAGAATCTGCTCAAGCCGGAGAAGCCGGTCTGGCGCGAGGGCGAGTACACCGATCGCGGCAAGTGGATGGACGGCTGGGAGACCCGCCGCCGCCGCGACCCCGGGTCACGACTGGTGCCTCGTCCGGCTCGGCATCCCGGCGGTGGTGCACGGCGTGGTGGTGGACACCAGCTTCTTCAAGGGCAACTTTCCCGAGCAGTGCTCGCTCGAGGCCTGCGCGGTCGACGGCGTAGAAGATGCCGAGGCGCTCGCCGCGGGAGATGGGGTGGAGTGGGAGGAGATCCTCCCCCGGTCGGCGCTTCAGGGCGACGCCGAGAACCTGTTCGCCGTCGCGCCGCGGGGACGGGTCACCCATCTCCGCTTCAACATCTATCCCGATGGCGGCGTGGCCCGGCTCCGGGTGTACGGCGAACCGGTGCCCGATGCCCAGTCTCCAGCCGGGCGTGCGAGGCCGACCTGGCCGCGCTCGAGAACGGCGGCCTCGTCGTCGGCTGCAGCGACATGTTCTTCGGCCACCGGCACAACCTCATCCTGCCCGGCCGCTCCACCCACATGGGCGACGGGTGGGAGACCAAGCGCCGCCGCGGACCCGGCCACGACTGGATCATCGTGCGGCTGGCGGCCCGCGGAACGATCGCGCCGGATCGAGGTGGACACCGACCACTTCAAGGGCAACGCTCCGGAGAGCTGCTCGGTGGAGACCTGCGACGTGCCCGGCCTCGCGCCGGAGCTGCTTTCCGGGCCCGACCTCGCGTGGGCCACGCTGCTCCCGCGCACGGCGCTCCAGCCCGACGCCCAGCACCAGTTCGAGGTGACGGGGCAGCCGGCCACCCACGCGCGGCTCGCGATCTATCCCGATGGCGGCATCGCGCGGCTTCGGCTCTTCGGGACGGTGTCGCCGTGACGGCCGCGCTCGACCGGCTCAACGCGCTGCCACAGCAGGAGGCGGCGGAGCAGCTCCGCGGCTGCTGCGGCTCGTCCCGCTGGGTCGAGGCCATGCTCGCCCGGCGGCCGTTCGCGAGCGCCGCCGATCTGCTCGCGGCGGCCGACGAGGCGTGGCGCGCGACGGGCCCCGAGGACTGGGAGGAGGCGTTCGCCCACCATCCGAGAATCGGCGAGCGTCACGCCGCGGCGCCGGTGAGCGCGACCGCCCGGGCCTGGTCCGCCGGGGGAACAGCGCGCCGCCACCGGCAGCCGGGGCGGCGGCCCGAGCCGCGCTGGCCGAGGCGAACGACGCGTACGAGCGGCAGTTCGGCCGGATCTACATCGTGTGCGCCGCCGGAAGGAGCCCCGACGAGATGCTGGCCGATATCGCGGCGAGAATGAGGAACGACCCTGACCGGGAGCGCGCGATCGCGGCGGAGGAACAGCGCAAGATCACCCGGCTTCGGCTGAAGACCCTGATCGGAGCGAGAGCACTCATGACCCGGATCACGAGCCACGTACTCGACACCAGCGCGGGAAAGCCCGCCGCCGGACTGACGGTGCGACTGGAGCAGGCGGGCCCGGGGGCCAGACGCCACGGCTACTGGCTTCGGCCACCACGCGATGCCGATGGCCGGGTTCGCGACTGGCTCCCCGGCGGGGTCCCGTCCGGCCGCTACCGACTCGTGTTCGAGACCGGCGCCTGGTTCAAGGCGGCAGGCCGGGACACGCTCTATCCCGAGGTGGTGGTCGACTTCGAGGTAGCTGGACGGAGTGCCGCACTATCACCTGCCGCTGCTCCTCTCGCCGTTCGGCTACTCCACCTATCGGGGGAGCTGAGCCATGACGCCGCGACTGGCCTGGAACGGATACGGCAAGGCGGCGGTTCGCCTGGTGAAGGTGGATCGCGGCGCGGCGCGGCATGAGCTGCACGACCTCACGGTCGAGGTTCAGCTGCAAGGCGACTTCGGGCCGACCCATACGGCGGGCGACAACTCGGCAGGTCCTGCCCACCGACACGATGAAGAACACCGTGTATGCCCTGGCCCGGCAGGGTCCGGTGGATCCACCCGAGGAGTTCGGCGAGCGGCTGGCCCGCCATTTTCTCGCCGCCTGCCCCGCCGCGCGGCGCGCGGTCGTCGGAATCACGGTCAACCGATGGGATAGGGCGAGCGTGGGCGACGCCCCGCACGATCACGCATTCGTGCGGGGCCCGGCGGAGCGCCGGCTGGCGACCGTCACCGTGGACGACAAGGGAGGTGGAGTCGAGGCGGGGATCGAGGGTCTGGGGCTTGCTCAAGACGACCGGATCGGCGTTCACCGGCTTTCTTCGCGACGAATACACCACGCTCAGGGAGACCGACGACCGGATTCTGGCCACCGATGTGGTGGCGCGCTGGCGATACTCGCAGCCGCCCGGCGACTACGGTGCTTCATGGCACGCGGTCCGCGCGGCGCTGATCGAGACTTTTGCCCGGCACGAGTCGGCCTCGGTGCAGCACACGCTCTATGCGATGGGCGAGGCGGCGCTGGCCCGTTGCGCCGAAATCACCGAGATCCGCCTGATCCTGCCGAACCGCCACCACCTGGTGGTGGACCTCGCCCCGCTCGGCCTGGACAACCCGAATGAGATCTTCGTGGCGACCGAAGAGCCGTACGGGCGGATCGAAGCGGTGATCACGCGCGAGGAGGGGTGAAGCCGGCGTCACAGCTCCGCGCCGGCGTACCCCTCCGCCACCTCGTACCCTGAGTGATAGTCGGCCGCCTCGGGCCGGCGGATGTCGGACTGGGGGACGATCCGGTCGCGCCGCAGCCCGCGGAAGTCCTCGACCCGGCTCCACCCACGCTCGGCGTTCCGCTCCAGGAACGCGTCGAGCCCGGCGAGAGCCGCTTGATCACGTTCGGTCCCACCGCCTGGTCCAGCATCGCGGCGGTGCACACCTGCACCGTGCCGCAACCCAGCAGGATGTAGGACAGGGCCTGGTTGAAGTCGGACACGCCGCCGATCCCCGAGAAGCTCCGGTCGGGAAACGCCCGCGTCATCTGCGCCATCTTCGCCAGCGAGAGCGGCAGGATCGCCGGCCCGCCGAGCCCGCCACTGGACACGAAGCCATCGACGTTGATCTCGAACTCCAGCGTCTCGGGATCGATCAGGGGAATGGACGGGAAGGTGTTGGAGGAGACGATCGCATCGGCGCCGCCGCGGAAGCAGGCCGCCGCCTCGACCTCGATCTCCGCCGTGGCCGGGGTGAGCTTGCACCAGACCGGCACCGTGGCGGCTTCCTTGACCGCCTCGGTCACCACCGAGCAGAGTCCCTGGTCCTTCCCGATGTTCGACCCCATGTCGCGGCGGTCCATGTGGGGGCAGGAAAAGTTGAGCTCGAGCCCGTCCACCCCGGCGTCCTGACAGTCCCGCGCGAGGCGCTGCCAGTTCTTCAGCTCCTTGTCGTTTCCGGAGCCCGCCATGATGGACGCGATGAGGACGCGGTCGGGGAAGGCCTCCTTGATCCGCCGGAGGCGGGGCAGCCACCAATCGAGGGTCTTGTCGGAGATGAGCTCCCAGTTCCACGAGGAGTGGAGGGCCGCGCCCGGGCGCTTCTTCATCGAGACGTAGGCGTCCTCGGGCGTAGTGCGCATGAACTTGGCCTTGGCGCCCACCACGTTGACGACCGGATGGAGCCCGATGGTCTTGGTGACCACCCCGGCCCACCCCGCCTCGAACGCGCGAAGGATGTTGCTCTCCGACTCCGTCGGCGGCGCCGAGGAGAGGAGAAAGGGATTCTCGAAATGAATCCCCGTGAAATCGACGGATCGGTTGACGGCCATGTGACTCTCCTGGCTTCCTGACAAGGCACTCACGACATCCAATTCACCCCCGCCTCCCGGTTCCACTTCGTCGTCATCTTCTTCGACTTGGTCCAGAACTCGATGGACCCCCGGCCGGTGATGTCGCCCACCCCGAATTTCGATTCGTTCCAGCCGCCGAAGGAGAACGGCTCCCGGGGGACCGGGACGCCGACGTTCACCCCGACCATGCCGGCACTGGCGTGCTCCATCACGTAGCGCGCGGTGCCGCCGCTCTCGGTGAAGACCGACGCGGCGTTCCCGTAAGGAGAGGCGTTCTCGACGGCGAGGGCCTCATCCAGGTCGCGGCTCCGGATGATCACCAGCACGGGGCCGAAGACCTCTTCCTGGGCGATGCGCATCTCCGGCGTGACCCGGTCGATGATGGTGGGCCCGAGATAGTACCCGCCCTCCCGTCCCGATACCGTCGTGTTCCGGCCGTCCACCAGCACCTCGGCCCCGGCGGCCTCTGCCTCCGCGATGTAGCGCTCGATCCGGGCCTTCGACTCGGCCGAGATGACCGGCCCGATGTCCTTGCCCGGCACCATCCGCTTGGCGTGCTCCACCATGCAGCGGATGATGTGGTCGGTCTTGGAGACCGCCACCATCACCGAGGCCGCCATGCACCGCTGGCCGGCGCAGCCCGACATGGACGCCACCACGTTGCCCGCCGTCATCTCGAGATCTGCGTCGGGCATGACGATCAGGTGGTTCTTGGCACCGCCCAGGGCCAGCACTCGCTTGAGCGCAGCGGTGCCGCGCCGGTAGACGACCTTGGCCACCTTGGTCGAGCCGACGAAGCTGATCGCCTCGATCCCCGGATGGTCGCAGATCGCCTCCACCGCGTCCTTGCCCCCGTGCACCACCTGGAGCACTCCCTCAGGCAGCCCGGCCTCGGCCAGGAGCTCGGCGATCTTGCCCGCGCTCAGCGGGACCAGCTCGGAGGGCTTGAGGACGAGGCAGTTGCCCAGGGCCAGGGCGTTGGGGATCGACCAGTTCGGGACCATGTTGGGAAAGTTGAACGGCGTGATCGCCGCGACGACGCCGAGGGGGTAGCGCTCGATCCGGCATTCCACGCCGCGGCTCACCTCCAGAACCTCGCCCGGCACGATCTGCGGCAGCGAGCAGGCGAACTCGGTCAGCTCGGCGGACTTGAGCACCTCGGCGCGGGCCTCGCTCGCGATCTTTCCGTTCTCCTCGCTGACCAGGGCCGCCAGCTCGTCGAGATGGCGCTCGAGCAACGCCTTGTAGCGGTAGAAGACCTGGACCCGCTCCTTGATGGTCGTCCCGGACCAGCCGGGGAAGGCTGCCCGCGCGCTCTCGACAGCGCGGTCCACTTCGCGCCGAGAAGAGAGCGGGACCCGGGAGATGACGCTGCCCTCGCTCGGATCGTACACCTCGAGCGCGGGGAGGTCGTCCGCGACGAACGTTCCGTTCAGATAGTTGGAGACGGCGGGGTACTTCATGGCTCCTCCGGGCAAACGCGACTCCCGCTCGGAAGGCGGCGTGGCCGATGGCGGTGCGGCGCGGGGCTCGAGCGTGGGACGTGTCCCTCAACGATACGACCGGTCCCCCGGTGGGGCAAACTCCCGGCGTCCCGAGGAGCCGTCGGCGGGCCGGTGGGGTGGGCTTCTCCGGAGCGCGAGGCCGACACTGCGCCCATCGGTCCTGGCGAACGATCACGTGCCCGGGAAGATTGGAGAATGCCGTTGCAAGACAGGAGTCTAAGAGCCATGCGGCTGCGCTTCTCTCTCCCCATCCTGCTCGCCCTCGCGGCCGGATGCGGTCCCGATCGCCCCAGTGCCCCGGATCCCGGACGCCTGGACGCGGTGGCCCGGCGCTACGTCGTCCTCGGTCTGAGCTTGGGCCAGCACGACCCGAACTATGTCGACGCCTACTACGGCCCCGACTCCCTGCGGTCGGTGGCCGCGGCGGATTCGATGTCGGCGCAGGACATCCGGGCGGGAGCGGAGTCCCTCGTGGCCATCCTGGGCGACAGCGTCCCGGCCTACGCCGATTCGATCGTCGCCCTGCGCCACAGCTATCTCCGTGTCCAGCTCGGCTCGATGGCCGCGCGCGCTCGGATGCTCGGCGGGGAGCGGCTCACCTTCGATGAGGAGGCACGAGCCCTGTACGACGCCGCGCCACCGCACCACGGGGAGGCGCACTTCGACTCGCTGCTCGGCCGGCTCGACACCCTGGTCCCGGGTCGGGGACCGCTGGTCGAACGGTACCAGCGCTTCCAGGACCGTCTGATGATTCCGGAGGCGAAGGTAGATACCGTGTTCAAGACCGCCATCGCCGCGTGCCGGGCGCGCACGCTGGCCCATCTCCCCCTGCCACCCGGCGAGCGATTCGATCTGGAGTACGTCAAGGGAACGCCCTGGAACGCGCACAACTTGTACAAGGGCGACTATCGCAGCCTGATCCGGGTCAATCTGGACTTTCCGATTCCGCTCGACGGGGCGGTCGAGCTCGCCTGTCACGAGGGCTATCCCGGGCACCACGTCCAAAACGCGCTGCTCGAGCAGGCGCTGGTCCGGGACCGTGGCTGGGTGGAGATCTCGATGTATGCCCTGTTCAGCCCGCAGTCCCTCATCGCCGAGGGAAGCGCGAACTTCGGGGTCGACATGGCGTTCCCGCCGGCGGAGCGGGTGGCCTTCGAGCGGGACTCCCTGTTTTCTCTCGCCGGCCTCGACCCGGCCCTCGCGGAGCGGAACGCCGCGGTGCGCCAGATCGTCGAGCGCCTGAACTACGCGCGGAACGAGGTCGCCCGGCAATACCTCGATGGGCAGGTGGACGCGGCGGGCGCCCGGGCGATGATGCAGCGGTACTGGCTGGTCGCGCCGGATGCGGCGGCCAAGACGTTGCGCTTCATCGACACCTACCGCAGCTATGTCATCAACTACAACCTCGGCCGGGACCTGGTCACGGCGTGGGTGGAACGGACCGGCGGGGCCGATGCCGCGGCCCGCTGGAACGCATTCCGCGCGCTGCTCTCGGCGCCCCATCTGCCGGGAGACCTGCAATGAGCGGGTCAACTGCCAGCTCCGTAGTCGATCGAGCTGCCGCGTTCCGGCGGATGCACCAGTCCGGCTGCTTCGTGATCCCGAATCCCTGGGACGTCGGCAGCGCGCGCCTCCTCGTCCGGCTTGGCTTCCAGGCGCTGGCGACCACCAGCTCCGGGTTCGCCTGGTCCCAGGGCAGGCCCGACAACAACGTGTCGCTGGCGGAGGCCCTGGCGCACTTCCGGTCGATCGCCGAGAGCGTCCCGGTCCCGGTCAACGGGGACTTCGAGGGCGGCTTCGCGACCGAGCCGGCCGCGGTGGGCGCCAACGTCGCGGCGGCTGCATCCACCGGGGTCGCCGGGTTGTCGATCGAGGACTCCACCGGTGACGCCTCACAACCCTTGTTCGATTTCAGCCTGGCGGTGGAGCGGGTGCGGGCCGCCCGTGAGGCGATCGACGCCAGCGGCACGGGGGTCCTCCTCACCGGCCGATCCGAGGGCTTCATCGTCGGACGCCCCGATCTCACCGAAACCATCCGCCGGCTCACCGCCTACGCCGAAGCCGGCGCCGAGTGTCTCTACGCGCCCGGCATCCATACCAAGGCGGAGATCACCGCGGTGATCGCGGCGGTCGCTCCCAAACCGGTGAACGTGCTGGTCGGGAGCGACTTCACCACGGTGGAGGAGCTGGCTCGACTGGGTGCCCGGCGGATCAGCGTCGGAGGCGCGCTCGCGCGGGCGGCCTGGAGCGGCTTCCTCGAGGCGGCGAGGGAGATCGCCGAGCAAGGAACCTTCACCGGCCTGTCCGGCGCGGTCCCGTTCGCCGAGATCAACCGATGGTTCGCCCGCGACCGATGACGCCCTTCTCGACCTTCGCCTCGCTCTACATGACCGCTCTGTTCCTGGAGATGGCGGAGCGATGGACGTACCCGGTCTTCACCCTGGTGGTCCTGCTCCTCGCCGCGCTCTTCGTGTGGATCGGGATCACCCGCCTCACCTTCCTGATCTTCCTGGCCGTCACGACCGCGCATTTCCTCCTGGTCCAGTTTCCCGACGTGGCCAACCACGTCAACGTCGCCATCTATTGCAACATCCTGATGATGACCGGGATCGGCTATTCGCTGGCTCGAAGCCGCGAGTTCCCCACCGACGCCGATGGCTTCGAGCTGATCCGCCCGCTGCTTCAGATCAGCATGATCCTGGTCTACGCCCTGGCCGGGTTTCACAAGCTCAATACCGACTTCTTCGATCCAGCCGTCTCCTGTGTCGCTGATCTGGTCGGCGACCTGACCCACATGGCCAGCACCCGGGTCGCCGGGATTCCCACACGGCTCGTCCTTCTCGCCGGCGTCCTGCTTCTGGTACACGCGCTGCTCTCGGCGTGGTCGGCACGCCGGTCTCTTTCAACGGCAAAGCGGGTGGGTGTCCTGGGCATGACCGTGGTGGCAGGCATCCTGGTCTTCCGGCTTGCGCCGGCGATTCCCTCCGCCGCCATGACGGCCGCGATTCTGGCGATGGCGATCGTCGTGATCACGTGGGAGCTGATCGGTGGGCTGCTGCTCTCGGTCCCCCGGCTCCAGGCGCCGGTGTTGGCCTTCTCGTGGACGATGCACGCGACGTTGGCGCTCATCGGGTTCGTGGATTTTGGTGCGTTCGCCCTGGCGCTCCTGTTCACCTTCGTCCCGCGCCCCTACCGCGATCTCCTGGAAGGCGAGACTCGCCTGCCGATCGTCGGCCGCCCGGTGCGGCGCATCCATCTCTACTTGGTGCTGGGCGTCCTGGCGGGAGTCTCCGCGGGGCTCGACCGCCGACTCATCGGCGCCTTTGTCTTCGAGCTCGCCGCCCTGGTCTTCATCTGGCCCCTGGTCGCCGCGGCCCTGGCGCCGCCGCCCAGGCCGGCCTGGACCGGCGTCCCTCTCACCAGCAGGCTGACGCCGCGATGGATGCTCGTCTTTCCCGTTCTGCTCCTGCTCCACGGTCTCACGTCCTACCTCGGCCTGCGCACGGCCGGGAACTTC
This sequence comes from uncultured Gemmatimonadales bacterium, assembly GCA_963844445.1. Classification (GTDB taxonomy): domain Bacteria; phylum Gemmatimonadota; class Gemmatimonadetes; order Gemmatimonadales; family GWC2-71-9; genus CAVVWJ01. The sequence continues at coordinate 730,849 of CAWJOB010000001.1, read as the reverse complement.
TCCATGTTCAGCAACCTGCGGACCGAGGGGGCGCGCTCGAACCATCTGCTCCTGAGCGACAATCCCCTGAAGCTTTGGGGCTACCAGGAGGACGTTGTCCGGTTCATCCGCATCGATGACCGGCAGGCCCGGATCGGCTACCAGTACCAGCCCCTGCAAGGGCAGCTGCTGCCGGTGGTGGAGTTCAGGAAGCTGATCTACGCGTGGACCCGGGCGGGAGCGGCGATTCCGCTGACCTTCGAGTACCGGGGGACCATCCATTCGACGAAGGACATCACCACCGACCCGGCGTGGCGGACAGGCGCATGGGACTGGGAAATGCGGCTCATGGACTTTCGAGCGATCCAGCCCGATGGCCCCAATTCATGCCGGTGGTGACTGCCGGGCCTCCTCCAGTCTCGCGGTATCCTCCCGCAGCAGGTCTGTGGCGGCCGCGTTGATGCGCTCGAGGCTCGCTTTCCGCCACCCCGACGCCTCGCTCACATCGGGATACAGCCGCTGTCTCATGTCGCGCACCACGCGTCCGTTCGCGTAGCTGTGCGGCACGGAGACGTCGTTGCTGACGTTGCCCGCGAAGCTGTCGAGGAGGTCGTAGACGGTGGTCCGGCCGACGGCCAGCTCCACCAGCTTGGCGCGATACTCCAGCGCCTCCTGTCGATCGAGCGCCGGGAAGCGCCGGTTGTCGGAGAAGTGCTGAGCCTCGTGCGCGAGATAGCTGACGCTGAAGGACTCGCTGGCGGTGTCGTACGCCGCGCGCACGGCGTACAGGCGATCGGGCTTGGTCCAACCGCCGCTGTGGTGGCGATCGCAGGTGGCAAAGCCGGCCCAGCCGAGACTGGCGAAGTCGTCCAGGAAGACCACCGTCACCGACTCAACGCTCTCCGGCAGTCGCACGTCGTACCGGGTCTCCGATTCGGTTCTCCACAGCATCAGCTCGCGCAGCGGCCGAGTCATGCCGAGCAGGGCATGGTGGCCGCGGGCCCCGATCAGGGCCTGGAGCGCCGGCTCCAGCTCTTCCATGCTCGCCACCTGTTTTTCGCCCTCGCCCGCCACCCGGGCCTTCAACCTGGCGAGCAGCCACGCCTCATTGTCCGCCTGCGGGTGCTCGGCACGCAGCGAGCGCAACCAGTACTCGTGGTATTCGGCCAGCACGGCTGAGAGAAAGCGATCGTCCAGCGCGATCCCCGGCCGCTTGCGCTCACCCAATCGCTCGAGCATGCAGCGGCGGGTGGTCGCGTCACGTTCGGCGAGCCCGGCCGTATCGAGCGCGCGAAGCGCCGCCACGGCGTCCGTCCCCCGAGCCTGCAGGGCGCTGGCCAGGGCACCTCGGATGGTGCCCGGGGTGGACCGGGACGGTGTCGGGCCGGTGCATCCGCTGAACGCCGCGACGGCCACCACCGCGGTCAGGAAAGTCCTCAATCGGTGTTCCCCACCTGCCACACGACGCTCACGGCGCCTCCGGGGCGATCTGAACACAGTGCTCGCTCAGTATCTGCCAGGTTCGCCCGGTCAGCAACCAGACTTGCCCGCAGCGCTGATCGTCGGTGAAGGGCTTCCCTTGGTAAGTCCCGTTCCCTTGCCACCGACTGCTCACTACGGCCGCGGGACCGCTCCTGCTGACGGTCAGCTCCGATCGCGTCGCGCGCTCGAGCGCGTAGTCGGGGCTGCCGAGGAAGCCCAGCGTCTCAGCGCGCGACTGCACGCCACCGATCGAAGTGAAGTATTGGTATCGAGGTGCCATCAGGCGGCCGACGGTGATGGTGTCCTGGCGGTTCCAGGCACTGTCCAACCGCGCCACGAGCGCGGCGATCGGGTCCGAGACCTGGGCGTCCGCGGCCCGTGGGGCCATCAGAGCCAGGCCGACGAGACCGGCGCCAACCCGAATGGCGAGCATGACCCTGCTTTTCTTCATGGGTGATCCTTGAGTCTCGCGCGCCGGGCCGCGAGCGCGATGGGGATGCCGATCAACAGCGCGTGGACCGCGATGGTGAGTGTGATCCACAGGGGATCCTTCGAGCCCGGCCCCGCTGCCGACAGGGGTACTACCACGTAGTTCATGACCGCATAGAGCAGCAGGCCGTAACCGGCACCGCACAGAAAGGGGCGCTCACGGAGCACCGGCAGGCGACCCGCGGCCAGGTAGTACGCCGCGGACATCGACAGGGCGATCAGGAAATGGAGCGCGAGTCCAAGTGCCGCGGTGGCCCAGCCGCCCTCGAAGCTGGCCTCGCCGAGCAGACCGGCCGCCACCGACTGCAGTATCTGCTGGGCCGGCACATCGCGCTTCAGCCCCCAGAACAGGCAGGCGTAGACGATGTCGAGCGTTCCGGCCACGAATCCGCCGGCCAGCACGAACGTCCACGGGCCTGGCCTTCCACTCCTGGCGTCGATCATGAATCCCGCGCGAGGTCTCCAAGTGATGACCGGCAAGCAATCTCGCACCACCGCTACCGTCACCTACGACCGGCTACCGGGCGAGGGTTTCGTCACGTCACCCACCGCCGCCGGGCCTTCGATCGTGCCGGCCACTCGGGCCGCCTGTTAAGTACCCGGCCCCGTCGCGGCCGGCGGCCAGCCGCCCCGCAGCGGCTTCGGTATGACGTCCACATCTTGACAATCAAGATAAAGGCGGTATGGTCGGCCCATGCCCAACACCGACGTCATCCAGGGCACCCTGGACCTGCTGATCCTCAAGTCGCTCAGCCTGCAGCCCATGCACGGCTACGGCATCGCCCGCCGCATCGAGCAGATCTCGCGCGGGGTCTTCAAGGTCAACCCCGGCTCGCTCCTCACCGCGCTCCAGCGGCTCGAGCGGTCCGGATGGCTCGACGCCGACTGGCGCCAGACGGAGAACGCCCGCCGCGCGAAGTTCTACCGGCTCACCCGCGCCGGCCGGCGGCAGCTCGAGCTCGAGACCGCCGACTGGACCCGCCGGGTCTCGGCCATCGCCCGGCTGCTCAAGGCCGAGGGGTAGGCGGGTGTCGCTCTGGCGCCAGGTCACCCGCGGCCTTCGCGGCCTCACCCATCGGTCCCGGGCCGACCGGGAGGTGGCCGACGAGGTGGAGCACTACCTGGCGCTGGCCGCCGAGGCCCACCGGGCGCGCGGGCTGTCGCCGGACGAGGCCCTCCGCGCCGCCCGGCTCGAGATTGGCGGCGTGACGCAGGTCAGCGAGCAAGTGCGGGGGTACGGGTGGGAAAACCTGGTGGAGACGTTCCTGGCCGACCTGCGCTACGCCGCCCGCCGCCTGCGCGCGGCGCCGGCCTTCACGGCGGTCACGGTGGCGACGCTGGCCCTCGGCATCGGCGCCACCACGGCGATCTTCAGCGCGGTGAACCCGGTCCTCTTCCAGCCATTGCCCTACCCCGATGCCGGCCGGATCATGGCGATCTGGGACTTCGGCACCGACGGCTCGCGGCTCGACGTCACCTTCGGCAGCTACGTCGAGCTCCAGGAGCGGAGTCGGTCCTTCGAGGCACTCTCGGTCATGAAGCCCTGGCAGCCGACGCTGGTCCGGAGGGCCGGACCCCAGCGACTCGATGGCCAGCGGGTGAGCTGGAGCTACTTCCGGGTCCTGGGCGTGCCGCCCGCTCTGGGACAGGACTTTCAGCCCTCCGATGACCGGCTCGGCGGGCCACCCGCGGTAATCCTGAGCGACGGAAGCTGGCGGCGCCGCTTCGGCGCCGACCCCGCGATCATCGGGCGTCCAATCACGCTGGACGGGGAGAGCCGCGTCGTCATCGGAGTGATGCCCAAGAGCTTCGAGAACGTCCTGGAGCCGACGGCCGAGCTGTGGACCCCGCTGCAGTACGACATGTCACAGGGCGGCGCGTGGGGTCATCACCTCCGTATGGCTGGGCGCGTCCGGCCCGGCGTCGGCACGGACCGAGCCGTGCGGGATCTCCAGGAGATCGCGCGCGCGCCATTGCCGGAGTTCCCCCGACAGCCGTGGGCATCCATGGAGCAAGGGCTTTTGGTCACCCCGCTGCAGGACGATCTCACCCGCGGCGTCAGGCCGGCACTCCTGGCCATCCTCGGCGCGGCCGGCCTGGTGCTGGTGATCGCATGCGTCAACGTGACTAACCTGCTGCTGGCTCGCGGAGTCCAGCGGCGCGGCGAGTTCGCCCTCCGCGCCGCGCTCGGCGCCGGACACCATCGGCTGCACCGCCAGCTGTTGACCGAAAGCCTCCTGCTCGCCGCGCTGGGCGGCGCGGCCGGCATGGGCGTGGCCGTGTTCGGCGTCCGGATGCTCGTCGCGCTCAGCCCGCCGGACCTGCCGCGCGCCGCCGCCATCGGCGTGGACGGAGCCGTGTTCGCCTTCGGATTGGGCGTCACCACGCTGCTCGCTCTGGTCGTCGGCCTGGCCCCGGCGCTGCAAGCGTCGAGGGACGAGCCGCACCGGCACGTGCAGCAGGGCACGCCTCGCGCGGCGGGTGGGCATCGGCGGGCGCAGGGTGCGCTCGTCGTCGCCGAAGTGGCGCTGGCGCTCGTCCTGCTGGTGGGCTCGGGGCTGCTGCTCCGGAGCCTGGAGCGGTTGTTCGCGGTCGACGCCGGCTTCGACTCGTCGCACCTCCTCACGATGCAGGTGCAGACCTCCGGTCGCCGGTTCGACCATAACAGCACCACCTACCGGTTTTTTGCCGAGGCGCTCGAGGCGGTGCGCCGCACCCCTGGCGTCGCGGCCGCCGCCTTCACTAGCCAGCTGCCCCTCAGCGGCGACTTCGACCTGTATGGAGTGCATTTCGATCCGAAACCCCCCGACGATCCGGGCGAGATCGGGGGCAGCTTTCGCTATGCGGTTACCCCGGGCTACCTCGAGACGATGCGGATTCCGCTGCGGAGCGGCCGGCCGCTCGACGAGGGCGACCGGGAGGGCGCGCCGCTCGTGGCGCTGATCAGCGAGTCCATGGCAAAGCGCAGGCTGCCGGGGTTCGATCCCATCGGGCGACGCCTGCGCATCGGAGCCGGTGAGCCGTACACCGTCGTCGGCGTGGTGGGTGACGTGAAGCAGCTATCGCTGGCAGTCAACGAATCGGATGCCGTATACGTCACCGCGGCCCAGTGGCGCTTCGCCGACCGCGCGATGTCCCTGGTCGTGCGCACCCGCGGCGAGGCCGGCGCGCTCATCCCTGCGGTCCGGCGGGCGGTCTGGTCGGTCGACAAGGACCAGGCGATCGTCCGCGTAGGGATGATGGATGACCTGCTCGCCGCCTCGGCCGCGGCGCGGCGTTTCGCGCTGATCCTGTTCGAGGCGTTCGGGCTCACGGCGCTGGCGCTCGCGGCGGCCGGCATCTACGGCGTGCTCGCTGGCAGCGTGGTCGAGCGGGCCCGCGAAATCGGGGTGCGCTCGGCACTGGGGGCGTCGCGCGGAGACATTCTGACGCTGGTGATGCGCCAGGGCATGACGCTCGCCGGGGTCGGCGTAGCGATCGGGGTGGCGGGGGCGTCCGCGGCGACCCAGGCCATCGCCGCGATGCTGTTCGGCGTGTCGCGCCTCGACCCGGCCACGTATCTTGGCGTGATCGCGCTGCTGGGCGGGGTGGCGATGGCCGCGTGCGCCGTACCCGCGTGGCGCGCCGCGCGGGTCGATCCGGCCAGCACGCTTCGCGCGGAATAGGATCATCTCGCCTCCTCAAGGAGCGCATGATGCACCCCGCCTGGGCATGGCCGGCCGGCCTGCTCGTCCTCCTCGGCACCCGCCCTGCTGTCGCCCAGGTAGCCACGCGCGACTCCGCCTATCTGGTCACCACGACTCAGACGTTGCTCGACGCCATCACCGACGGTGACGCCGCGTTGTGGGCACGCCACCTCGCCCCGACCTGGATACTGGCCGATGAGGAGGGCCAGGTCATCACCCGGAGCGCGTTCCTCTCCGACCTGCATCCGCTTCCAGAAGGGCAGCAGGGCAAGCTCACCTTCACCCGCCGGCACCTCACGGGCGGTCCGGCCGTCGCGGTCGTCAGCTATGACGCGGACGAGGAACATCACTACTACGGGCAGCTCCTCCTGACCCGCTTCCACGTCACCGACACATGGGTCCGCTCGGGCGAGCGATGGCAACTGCTGGGCTCCCAGGTGACCGCGCTGCCCCGGCCGATCGCCGGCAAGCCGGTTCCGAAGACGCTGGCGAAGGAGTACGCGGGCACCTACGTGCTGACGCCCGCAATGAGCCTGACCGTGACGTCGGAAGACTCGGGGCTGGTGTTGACGCGGCCCGGCCGTCCCGCGCAGCGGCTCCATGCGTTGGATGATCGCCTCTTCGTTCGCCACGGAGTGCGTGGGTTCTGGGTGTTCGAGCGGGACGGGTCGGGCGCGGTCGCGGAACTAGTCAACTGGCGGGACAACAACCCGGTGGTGTGGCGTCGCCGGCCGTAGCAGCCGTGGCGGATCGCCCGAACCCGCGATCGGGGTGAGCTCCTACTTGACTACTTGACTACACAAAGTACTTTACCAAAGTCACTCACCGAGCAGCGAGCCATGAGAGCCATTTCCGCCACCCCAGGTGATTCCCGCAGAGTGATCCCCTCCCGGGTGGCGCTTGTCGCGCTCGGGCTCATTCCGGCCGGCGCGGCCGCGGGGGCTGTCGCGGGCGCGCTTGGAGCCATGATTTGGGTGACTGTCGCCCAGGGCCTCCAGGCGGCCCCGATTCCACTGCTCCTGGGTTTCGCGGGGCTCTTCGGGGCCGGCCTCGGCGCGGTGATCCTGCCGGTGGCCGGCTTCACCCTGCTCCGCTACGTGCCGTTGGGCCGGGCCCTCACCGAGACGATCGTCGCGACCGCGCTCGGCGGCGCCATCGGCGTGCAGCTCCTGGGCGGGTGGTGGCTGACCGGGCCGCTCGCTGGATTCGCGGTGGCGGCGACCAGACTTTGGGCGCTCGCGCGGCGGGCCCGGAACCGCCAATATGGAGGTCCGGAGCTGGAGACATAGCGGGACCTCACTCAATTCGGACCGCCGATGAGACGCATACTCCCTCGTGCCACCGTGTCCGTCGCCGCGGTGGCACTTGTTCTGTGCACCGTGCGGACCGGAAACAGCCAACAGCCCACTGCCGTCGCGCTTCCTCAGAATCTCCACGTGGAAGGAATTCCGCCCATACCCGCCTCGGTCGCGGCCGACGTTCGGCCGTACGCCGAGTACCGCTCCGCGGGATTGGCTGATTGGCATCCGACCCGCGCCGAGATGCTGATCGTCACTCGATTCGCCAACACGCCCCAGATCCACCGGGTCAAGCGCCCGGGAGGTGACCGCACCCAGCTCACCTTCCTCGATGAGCCGGTCACCGACGCCAGCTACGAGCCCCGGACGGGGAGGTACTTCGTCTTTACCAAGGACGTGGGCGGAAACGAGTTCGGCCAGATCTACCGCTACGACCTGCCGGGCGGCCGGGTCACCCAACTCACGGCGGGCGACAAGTCGCAGAACGGGGGGATCCGCTGGTCCCGCGCCGGGGACCGGATCGCCTACGGCTCCACCCGGCGCAACGGCGCCGACCGCGACATCTACCTCATGGATCCGGCCGATCCCCGGTCCGACAGGCTCCTCCTCCAGGTCGAAGGCGGAGGCTGGGCTGTCGCCGATTGGTCCCCGGGGGACGCCCGGCTCCTCGTGCTCGAGTTCCTGTCCATCAATCGGACTTTTCTGTGGCTGGTGGATGCGGCGACGGGGACCAAGACCGAGCTGACGCCGCGCCAAGCCGGCGACACCGTCGCCTACTTCAACGCCCGCTTCAGCCATGACGGCAAAGGGGTCTATCTCACCACCGACCAGAACTCCGAGTTCCTCCGACTCTCCTACCTCGACCTCGCAACCAGGCGGATCACTCCGCTCACCGGCGCGATCCCGCACGACGTGACGGCTCTGGAGCCATCCCCGGATGGGCGGCGGATCGCCTTTGTCGTCAACGAGAGCGGTGTCTCCCGGCTCCACCTGTTGGACACCAAGACCCGCAGGTACCACCGCCTCCGGGGCGTCCCCGTCGGCCAGATCGGCGGGCTCCGCTGGCACCCAGCGAACGGATCACTCGGCTTTGCCGTCTCCACGGTGCGGTCTGCCGGCGACGCGTACTCGCTCGATCCCGACTCGGGGCGGCTCACCCGCTGGACCGAGAGCGAGACGGGCGGGCTCGATCCCGCGGCGCTCGCCGACCCCGCGCTGGTGCGCTGGACCGGCTTCGACGGGCGGGAGATCACCGGTTTCTACTACCGGCCTCCCGCGCGGTTCACGGGGAAGCGGCCGGTGGTGATCGACATCCACGGCGGGCCGGAGAGTCAGGCGGTGCCAGGTTTCCAGGGGCGGGACAACTATCTGCTCGCCGAGCTCGGGGTGGCGCTGATCTATCCCAACGTCCGGGGCTCGACCGGCTTCGGGAAGTCGTTCACCAAGCTCGACAATGGAACGAAGCGGCTGGACTCGGTGCGAGACATCGGGGGGCTGCTCGACTGGGTCGCCAGACAGCCCGACCTCGACTCCTCCAAAGTGATGGTGACCGGAGGAAGCTACGGCGGCTACATGACCCTGGCGGTCGCCGCCATGTACGACGACCGCATCTGCTGCTCGCTCGACGTGGTGGGGATCTCGAACTTCGTCACCTTCCTCCAGAACACGGAGAGCTACCGGCGCGACCTCCGGCGCTCCGAGTACGGGGACGAGCGGGATCCCGAGATGCGCGCCTATTTCGAGCGGATCGCACCGGTCAACCAGACTCGTGAGATCCGCAAGCCGCTGTTCGTGGTCCAGGGCGCCAACGACCCGAGGGTGCCGCGCCTCGAGTCCGAGCAGATGGTGGCCACGGTGAAGAAAGGCGGCACCCCGGTGTGGTATCTCCTGGGAAGGGATGAGGGGCACGGCTTCCGCAAGAAGGCGAACGCGGACTACCTGTTCTACGCCACCGTCGCGTTCATGCGGCAGTTTCTGCTCGGCCACGGCGAGGGCGCCACCCCCTGAGCTAAAGGGGAATGAAAAAGCAGGCTGCTCGCGCTATCTGGGCATTGGAAGAATGGCCAGCTTCCCTCCCCCCATGTCCGGAATCATCAAGCTCTGTCGCGCGGCCGGCTTGGCCAAAACGAACACCCGGTGCGAGGGCGATGGGACTCCGGCTGCTTCAACCCAGCGATGATCCGGGCCTCCTGCCCGGCGAGCGGCGCCGGTGAGGCCGCGATGCCGAGGGCGACCAGCGCGGCGACGGACGACGTTGACAGCGACTTCCTGGACATTCGACCCTCCTGATTCTGCAGGTCCAGGTTCCACGTGCGAGGCGCTAGCGCGTCGCGGCAAACCGCGTGAGGCGAAAGAACTCGATGTCGTGCCGGGTCCGCCCGTCCTGCACCAGATCGGCCATGATCTCCCCGATCACGCTGCAGAACTTGTAGCCGTGGCCGGAGAAGCCGGCTGCGATCGCGACTTCGGGATGATCGGGGTGCCGGTCGAGGATGAAGTGGCGATCCGGGCTGTTGGTGAAGAGACAGGCCTTGAGCATCATCGTGGGACCGGCGCCGTCCGGGAAGTAGCGTTCGGCGAAGCCACGAAGGAGATCCTCGTCCTCCGGCTCCGGCTCTCGCCGGGTCTCGTCGGGATCCACCACTTCGCCACGGTGGTGGTACTTCCCGAACTTGAACCCGGGCACGAGGAAGCTGGGGAACCCGTAGTAGCGGCCCTCTTCCACTTCCAGGTTGAAGACGGGGAACGCGGCAGGCCGGAAGTACTCAGGACGGGTCGGCTGGAGCCAGGCCAGCACCTGCCGCTCGGGGACCGCGAGTCCACCGAGCTCGGGGACGAGCTTCGAGGCCCAGGGTCCGGCGCAGATGACGAGCCGGCCCGCCTCGTAACGTCCCCGCGGCGTGCGCACCCACGCGCGTCCTCCCGTCGCGTCCCACTCGATCACCGGCTCGCGGCAACGGACTTCCGCGCCGTGGGTCTGCGCCAGCGCCGCGTGGGCGACATTGCAGCGTTCCGGCAGCAGGAATCCGCCCTCCGGCTGGTAGAGGCACCGCGTCTCCCTCGGCAGGCGGTAGCCAGGGAAGCGCCGGTGCAGCTCCGCGCCGTCCATCACTTCGTGCGGCAGGTCGTGCAGCTGGCTGGACCTCAGCGCGCCCTCGAAGACCGAGCCTCCCGCCGGTCCCGCGTCGACGCTGCCGGTGATGTGGAGGAGCGTCTCGCCCGAGAGATCCGCCAGCTCACGCCACAGCTGGTAAGCCCGGCGGAGCAGCGCGACGTAGGTGGGATGCTCCCAATAGGCGAGACGAATGATGCGGGTGAGTCCGTGGGAGGAGCCGTGCTCGTGCACCAGGTCGAAGCGCTCCAGACCCAGCACCCGAAGGCCCCGGCGCGCGAGGTGGAACAGGGTGGCGCTGCCCATCCCGCCAAGGCCAAGCACGATCACGTCGTATGCAGGCACGGGGCCTCCTCGCCCTCATACTGACACCATGTCGAATGCCAGGCAAACCGGACGCACAAAGCGGCCCCTGCCGTCGGACGCCATCTGGATGCTGGTGAGTGGAGCAGCCCTGATCAACAAGGACCTCCTCCGGCAGAAGGTCTGGTGGTGTCAACCGGGACCGGAATGGGTGAATCGGCCGGCCAGCTCTCGCTGGCCGTGTGGGCCGCCGCAGCGAGCACGCGAACCAGCGTGGTGGTAAGCCGCGTTGTCGTGAGGTTCGCCAGCGACTCCACTGGAATCTCTCTCACGTCCCGACTGAACAATCTGTCGTAGACGGCCAGCGCCGCGAGCAGGGTGCCGGCGGGCGCGGGGTGATAGCCGTCCGCGCCGCCCACCGCCCTGGCCGCCAGCGCCGCGGACTGTCCTGCTGCCTCCAGCGATTGCGGGGACTGCCGCCGGGGCCACGGCAGAAAGAGCGCCGCCCTGGCCCCGACGCTCCGGAGGTGGGGCGCGAGACGCATCGCGGCGATAACCAGCGTGTCCCGGCACACGCCCGCCGGAGTCGGCCCCTGCTGCAGCACCACAAAGCTCCATCCGCCCCGGCCGATCTGGGCGACGGCATCGCTCGAGCCGTTCACGTGGTCGATGACGGCCATGTTGGGCCCGGCCACCATGGCGACGTGGATGGAGTCGTCCGCGGCGCCAGCCACCTTGGCCACCATCTCCGGCAGATCGTTGACGTACGTGAGGCTGTTGCCGATGAAGAGGAGAACGGCCGGAGACGCCCTCGGTGGCGGTGACCGAAGAACAGCCCAGATCGCCGAGCACCACGAGGGTCTCCGTAAGCACACGGCGTCGGCGGACGGACATCTTCTCTGCTCCTGGAACGAGGTCTCCTTCATGACGACCGCTGTCTCGCCGGCCGCACAGCGACCCTCGACACGCGGGCGTCACCGCTCTTGCGCGAGTACGGCTGCGGGGCGATCCTGCCCGCATGCCATCGTACCCTGAGTACCTGAAGATCGACGAGCTCCTCGAGCTGCAGCGGCCCCTGTCCGACGGGCCGGAGCACGACGAGATGCTCTTCATCGTGATCCACCAGGTGTACGAGCTCTGGTTCAAGCAGGTGCTGCACGAGCTGGACTACCTGGAGCGGCTGCTCGCGCGGAACGACGGTCCTCGCGCCCGCCACACGCTGAAGCGGATCCTGACGATTCTCAAGGTGATGGTCGCCCAGCTCGACATCCTGGAGACCATGACCCCGCTCGAGTTCCTCTCCTTCCGCGACCGGCTCGAGTCCGGCAGCGGGTTCCAGTCCCATCAGTTTCGCGAGCTCGAGTTCGCCCTGGGCTTGAAGGACCCGCGCACGCTGGAACGCTACCCCGCCGGAAGCGAGGTACGCGCCCGGCTGGAGCGACGCCTGGCGTCCGCCACGCTGTGGGACGCCTTCCTGCGCCACATGGCGGCCAACGGCATCGCCGTGCCCGCGAATGATCTCGAGCGAGACGTCACCCGGCGGGTGGAGCCGTCTCCGGCGCTCAGGGACGTCCTGGTCCAGGTGTACCGCGGACACCCGGACCTGGCCGATCTGTGCGAGCGCCTGGTGGACCTCGACGAAGGCCTGATGGAGTGGCGCTACCGCCACGTGAAAATGGTGCAACGCACCATCGGGACTCGGCGCGGCACCGGCGGCAGCACCGGAGCCGAATACCTGATGGCCACGCTCAACCAGCCGCTGTTCCCCGATCTCTGGGCCATCCGAACCGAGCTGTAGCATGGACCCCGCGTCCCTCTACGGCTCTCCCAACGCACTCGCACCCCACTACTCCCGCTTCCGCGTATCGGAGCGGCTGCTGTTTACCGGGCACTCCCACCAGGCCTGGCCCGATCGCGGCTTCGATGCCCACACCGCCGCCTGGCTGGACGCGGCGCGCTACGTGGACGACAAGTGGGATCACGCGTTCGTGCAAGCCGAGCGGGTTCGCCAGGGGTTCACCCGCCTGCTGGGAGAGGCGGGAGGCGGCATCGCGCTCGCGCCCAACACCCACGAGCTGGTGGTGCGGCTGCTCTCCGCGCTGCCGCTGCGGGACCGCCCGCGGCTGGTCACCACCGACGGCGAGTTTCACACCATACGCCGCCAGCTCGATCGCCTCGCGGAAGCGGGCTTGGAGGTGGTGCGGGTTCCCGAGGAGCCGCTCGAATCCTTGGCCCCGCGGCTCGGGCGGGCGGTGGACGACCGCACCTCGCTGGTAGCGGTCTCGGCCGTCTTCTTCGACACCGGCCGCATCGCCCGAGGGCTCGGCGAGGTGGCCGCGAGCTGCCGGCGCCGCGGCGCCACGCTGCTGCTGGACGTCTACCACGCCCTCAACGTGGTACCCCTCTCGCTGGCAAGTGAGGGACTCGGCGATGCCTTCGTCGTGGGTGGCGGGTACAAGTACTGCCAGCTGGGCGAGGGGAATTGCTTCCTCCGGATTCCCCAGGGCAGCGACCTTCGGCCGATCGTCACCGGATGGTACAGCGAGTTCACGGCGCTGGCGGACCGTCAGCGGCCCGACCGCGTGGCCTACGGCGAAGGGGGCAACCGGTTCGCAGGGGCCACCTACGACCCCACGAGCCATTACCGGGCGGCCGCCGTGTTCGACTTCTTCCAGGAGCAAGGTCTCACCCCCGCGCTCTTGCGAGAGGTGAGCCAACATCAGATCGGACTGCTCGCCTCCTCGTTCGACGCGCTCGACCTCGACCCGGCGGCCGTGAGCCGCGACCGTGGCCCGGCGCTGAGCGAAATCGGCGGGTTCCTGGCGCTCCGGTGCCCCGGCGCCACCTCGCTCACCACAAGCCTGCGTGCGCGAGGCGTCCTGACCGATGCGCGTGGAGAGGTCCTCCGCTTCGGCCCCGCGCCCTATCTGTCCGACCGGCAACTCAGGGATGCGATCGGACTGTTGGGAGAGACGGTACGGGAGGCCGCGATCTGACCCGCGTCGCGCTCATCGGCTTCGGATACGCCGGCCGCGTGTTCCACGCGCCGCTGATCTCGGCAACTACCGGACTCGCTCTGACCGTCATCGGCTCACGCCAGGGCGACGCCGTGCGGTCGGCCCATCCCGACGTCGAGCTGGTCCCCGATCCGTTTTCCGCCGTGCGCCATCCCGAGGTCGACCTGGTCGTCATCGCGACGCCCAACGACACCCATGCACCCCTGGCCGAGGCCGCGCTGCAAGCCGGCAAGCATGTCGTGGTAGACAAGCCGTTCACCGTCACGCTGGCGCAGGCTCGTGCGCTCGCCGCCAGGGCCGCTGGGGACGGGCTGGTGCTGTCCGTCTTCCAGAATCGCCGGTGGGACAGCGACTTTCTCGGCATCAGCCGGGAGCTCGCCGGCGGCTGGATCGGCGAAGTCGTAGAGTTGAGATCCGAGATGAGCCGATACCGACCCGCGGTTCGGGACCGCTGGCGGGAGCGCGCCGGCCCGGGCTCCGGACTCTGGTACGACCTGGGTCCCCATCTGATCGACCAGGCCCTCGTCCTGTTCGGAACTCCGGAGAGCATCTTCGCCGACCTTCAAGTGCAACGCGCGGGCGGGTCGGCCGTCGATTGGTTTCTCGCCGTGCTCGGATATGACCGAGCGCGGGTCGTCCTGGCTTCCAGCATGCTCGCCACCGACGCTCCCACTCGGTTCACCGTGCGCGGCACGAAGGGCAGTCTCACCAAGCGGTGTGGTGATCCACAGGAAGGCCAGCTCGTCCAGGGTCTGGAGCCCGGCTCCCCCGCCTGGGGCTACGACCCGGATCCGGTCATCATCACCGGCAGTGACGAGCGAGCGCCGACTGCGCTCGCTCCCCCGGCGGGTAACTATCCGGCCTACTACGCGGCGATACGTGACGCGATCTGCGGAGGCGGGGCAGTACCCGTGACGCCGGCGCAGGCGACCACTCTGATGGCGGTGATCGAGGCGGGTATGCGGTCTTCGGTCGAGGGGAGTGTCGTCAGGCCGGACTATACCGCGGATGAGCGCTCGGCATGGAGACCTGCCGTGCACTCGGTGCAACGAGGGCCGTCGGAGCCGGGCTGAGTGGCTGGCCGCGCCATGCGGCCAGCGTTGAGCTCAGCCTCTTCTGCTACTGCTTGACGGTATCCTTCCCGACCGTCTCGTCGCCTTCCTTCACTGTCGTGTCCACATCCACCGAGGTGTCCTTGGTCACGATCGTCGTGTCCAGGGTCTGATCCGTGGTGATGGTGGTGTCCGCCCCATCCATGCCGGCATCCCCGGCGCGGCCGGTCTCGTCCCCTCCTGGCCGACTTTGGCAGGCGGCGACAGTAAGCAGACTCAGAACTGCGAGGTTGACTATTCTCATTTGTACTCCTGGCAACAGGTTCGGGCACTCTGCCGGAAAACTTTCGGGACGGTCACGGCAACCCCCGAATTCTCGACTTTGCAGCGGGTTCCTGCGGTGAGGCGGCTCACCATTACGGCTAGGGAATCCCGACCGTATCTTCTCCTATCTCCTTGGCCGACGCGCGCAAACGTGAACAGCCGAGAATCTCCCACCATGTCCATCAAGGCCGTCGCCCTGGCCGTTCTGGCCACCGTCGCGTGCAACAATCCGCCGACCGGGATCGAGGCCGGCGAATTCGAAGTGGTGCACGGCCCGCCGTCGGCCGGTGCTCCGGGCTGGAAGCTGCTGGACACCATTCAGGTGCGCCTGGTGAGCACCCGCGGCGAGCCCCTGGCCGCCGCTTCGGTGACCTGGGTCGTGACCGGCGGCGGCGGAACAGTGCAGGCCCTGGATGACGCGACCGACGACGTCGGACTCGCGAGGGCAGTCTGGACCCTGGGCCAGCGGGCGGGACCCAACGATCTGGCCGTCCGTACGCTGTCGGACGTAACGCTGAGCTTCCGCACCAGCGGAGAGGCCTTCCGCGTCGATCGCCTGGGCTCGGGCTTCAAGCTGGGCTGCGGCCTGGTCGGCGGCGCCCTGTGGTGCTGGGGCAACGACGCCTGGACGACGACGGCCCCCGTCTCCGATCGGGATCAGTTCGGCTGGACCAACTCCGCACCGGGACTGGTGGACGACACCCACGACTTCGTCGATCTGGCGGTCAGCGCGCTAGCGGTCTGCGCCCTCACGGCGACCGGGGGGGCATGGTGCGCCGACGAGGAGCATCCTCAGATCGCAGCGGTCAGCGGCCTGCCGCCTCTCTGGTACATCGCCGGCGCGTTCTCGGGTTGGCCCGGAAGCTTTTGCGGGCTGGCGGTGAGCGACTCCACCGCCTGGTGCTGGAATGCCTCGGAGGTCGCCGCCGTCCCTGAGTCACCGGCGTTCGTCGCTCTCGCGATGGACGGCGAGATCGGCAACACGGGGATCGGGTCCATGAAATGCGGCCTCCTGCCGGACTCGACCGCGGCATGTTGGGGCGACGCTCCCCTCGGCGATGGGTCCGCAGAATCGTCCCCGACGCCCCGTGTCGTGAGCGGTGGCCACCGGTTCGCCGAGCTGGGCGTGGGCCTGCGCTTCGCTTGTGGACGCAAGGCCGACGGCGAGGCCTGGTGCTGGGGGAAGGAGTGGGTGGACTACCTGATGTACCCACCGGACGTGCCGGTGCCCACCTTGGCGGCCACCGGGCTCACTCGGCTCTCCGCCGGTGATGTCTACACATTCGCCTTCGGTACCGCTGGCCTGATCCGCTGGCAGGGGGCGACCTTCGAGACCTCACCCGGCCCAACCGGGCTCGCCGGCCTTCCGGTGACCCGGACCGCGAAGGACGCGACCTCCTGTGTGCACCTTATCGATGACCAGGTCTACTGCTACGAAGAGATGTGGGATTCCTCCACCCAGTGGCTGGTAGACCCCTATGCACCGGTCCAGCCAGTCGTCATTGGGGCCTCGGTGAGGAGAGAGCCGTGACCGCGGAGCTCGGCGTAAGTTACTGATCTAAAAAAACCTGGAGACCTGATCCACTCCGCCGATTCGAGAGCAAGAATCGGAGTGCGAGGCCGGAGCGACACGGGTAGACTTACCTCGTAGCGCGGCCATCGGGTGCACTGCGGCGGAGAGGAAGCGAATGACCATGTCGGAGAAGATCACGGAACTCGCCGCGGCGACTGAGGGCGATCCCCGCTGGGCCTCAGTGGTGGCCCGGTCCGCGGAGGCGGACGGCCGCTTCTTCTATTCCGTCCGGACCACCGGCGTGTACTGCCGCCCGTCGTGCGCGGCCCGGCTGCCGCGGCCCCAGAACGTGCGCTTCCACGACTCGCGCGAGGACGCCGAGCGCGCTGGCTTCCGGCCCTGCAAGCGCTGCAAACCCGATCAGCCCTCGCTCCTCGAGCAGCACGCGGAGAAGGTCACCGAGGCCTGTCGCCTGATCGAGACGTCGCCCAGGGTGCCGCGCCTCGAGGAGTTGGCCGCGCGGGCCGGGGTGAGCCCGTTCCACTTCCATCGGGTGTTCAAGTCGGTCACCGGACTGACGCCGAGAGCCTATGCGGCCGCCCATCGCGGCGAGCGGGTTCGCCAGGAGCTGGGCCGGACGCGCACGGTCACCGCCGCGATTTACGAGTCGGGATACAACTCCAACGGGCGCTTCTACGGGGAATCGCAGCGGGTTCTCGGCATGACGCCGACGGACTACCGCGCCGGGGGCGCCAACGCCGAGATCCGATTCGCCGTCGGCGAATGCTCGCTGGGCTCCATTCTGGTCGCGATGAGCGAGCGCGGCGTCTGTGCCATTCTCCTGGGCGACGATCCCGACGCGCTGGCTCGGGAGCTCCAGGACAGGTTTCCCCGCGCCTCCATGATCGGCGGAGACGCCGGGTTCGAGACGCTGGTGGCCAAAGTCGTGGGATTCGTGGAGGCCCCCGGACTGGGACTCGATCTGCCGCTGGACGTCCGAGGCACGGCCTTCCAGCAGCGCGTCTGGCAGGCACTGCGGGAGATCCCGGCCGGTTCCACGGTCAGCTATGGCGAGCTCGCGGAGCGCATCGGAGCGCCCGGGTCGGCGCGGGCCGTGGGCCATGCCTGCGCGAGCAACCACCTGGCCGTGGCGATCCCCTGCCACCGCGTCGTCCGGAACGACGGCGGTTTGTCCGGCTATCGCTGGGGCGTCGAGCGCAAGCGCGCGCTACTTCAGCGGGAGGCCCGGGCGTGAGCGCCCCCGCCTTGACGACCGCGACCAGCTCCTCGCCGGAGGAGGTCGCGGACCGCACCGGCGCGCTGGACTGGAGTCTGGTCGCCCGAGACCTCGACGCGGCCGGCAACGCGATCCTGCCAGGGCTGCTTTCCCGGGCGGAGTGCCGCTCCCTGGCCGCCTTATACCCGGCGGAAGGCGTCTTCCGCAGCCGCGTCGTGATGGCGCGGCACGGCTTCGGGCGAGGCGAGTACCAGTACTTCAGCTACCCGCTGCCGGAGCTCGTGGCCGGCCTCCGGATCGCGCTCTACCCGCACCTGGTGCCGATCGCCAACAGCTGGAACGAGGCGCTGGGCATCGACATCCGCTACCCGGCGGCGCACGCGGACTTCATCGCGCGGTGCCACCGGGCCGGCCAGGCCAAGCCGACGCCGCTCCTGCTTCAGTACCAGGCGGACGATTTCAATTGCCTGCATCAGGACGTCTACGGAGAGCACGTGTTCCCGCTGCAGGTCGCGATCCTTCTGTCCCAGCCCGGACGCGACTTTACCGGTGGAGAATTCGTGACGACCGAGCAGCGACCGCGGATGCAGTCGCGCGCCGAGGTCGTTCCGCTCGGGCAGGGCGATGCGGTGGTGTTCGCCGTCCGCAACCGTCCGGTTCGGGGCACCCGGGGCGTCTACCGGGTCAACTTGCGGCACGGCGTCAGCCGGATCCGCTCCGGACAGCGGCACACCGTGGGCATCATCTTCCACGACGCGCTCTGAAAGTCCCGGTGTAACGGACAAGCGGTCACCGATCGCCGGGCGGCACCTCGGGGAGGACGATCCAGGAGGCGTGCTCGACGGAGTGGTGGATCCGAATGTCGCCCGCTCGAGTCGCCGCGCTCCCGAATTCCTGTTCGCCCGTCTGCGGGTTGACCGAGAACAGTGGAGAGAAGGCTCCCGATAGCACGATCCGCAGCCGGTGTCCCGGCAGGAACCGGTTCGCCGTGAGCGGCCCCTCGAACCGGAGCCGGACGACCTCACCCTCCCGCACCAGGTGGCGCTCCGGGCCGCCGTCGCGATAGCTCGCCCGGAGCAGGGCGGTCCCCGCACTCGCCAGGTTCCACGCCGTGCCGTCCGGCGCGACATCGTAGAGCTGGAGCCAGAGGTCGAAGTCCGGCACCGTAGCGCTCACTGCCACTTCGGAGATCACCCGGCCGATCACCTCGTACGACGCGGGAAACGTCGCGGTCTCGAACACCGCCACGCCGGGATGGCCGGGCAGCGCGCGAAAGTCGTGGGCGCCGTAGTCGCCGTTGAAGGGGTCGCGGAGAGGATCTGCGGGGTCGGAACGGATGACGCTCTCCGCCGCGCGCTCAGCCGCCGCACGCGGGAGCAGCCGGCCGGTCCTCGCGGAGTCGAGCGCTCGCCCCAGGTACAGGGTGTCCGCTTCCGTCCCGGCGATCGGCCACGTGTCGGACGCCCGCCATCGGTTGGCCCCCATGACGAACACCCTGACCGCGGGCTGCCGCTCTCCGCTCTCGATCCCCGTGAGGTGGAGGTCCATCCAGCGCAGCACCGTCGCGGTGTAGTCGATTCCGGCATCGGAGCCGAAATTCCGGTCTCCTGCCTTCCCCTGGCCGACCGCATCCACGCCGTGAGTCCACGCGCCGAGGATCAGCCGAGTTCTCGAGGCGCCGGGATGCCGGGCGCGCACCAGCTCCATGTAGTTGGTCACCGCCCCGACCGGCCCGTACGGCTCGTCGTACCATCCGGAGATGTTCAGCACCGCGGCCCCGACCCGGTCGTACCGCCCCTCGAGCACCGCCCAGCTCCACCAGGGGTCGCGGGGTGGATGCCGCATCCACTCGTAGTACCACGGCGCGACGTCCTGGAAGTCCGGCAGTGTGAGCAAGGGTCGGTGCCGGCGTGCCCGGTCGCCGTCCCGCTTCCACGCGGCGGCGGCCTCGGCGTCCGTCCGCGGACCGGGGCGGTCGAGCCGGCGCCGGAGATCGGGTGCGATGTTCCACCAGGTCCAATCGAGCCATGAGCCGTCCCACACTCCGCCGGAATACCAGAAGCTTTCCGGAGTGGCGTAGGTCATCGCGGGCACCATGGCCTTAAGAGACGGCGGCCGCTCCACCGCGGCGAGCCACTGCACCGCCCCCGGATAGGAGAGCCCGAAGGTGCCGACCGCGCCGTTGGACCACGCCTGGCGCGCGGCCCACTCGATGGTGTCGTAGCCGTCCTTGCCCTCGTGCCGATAGGGCTCGTACTCGCCATCCGATCCGTAGCGGCCGCGCACGTCCTGCACCACCACGGCGTAGCCGCGCGCGACCGCCTGGCGGATGAAATCCGGTCCGGTGGCGTCCTCACCGCGGCCGTACGGCGTCCGGGTGATCAGCACCGGGACCCGCCCGCCGCTGGCCGGACGCCAGACGTGAGCCCTGAGTATTACCCCGTCGCGCATGGGCACCGTCACGGCGGAGTCCACCTGCACGGCGTCCCGGGCGGGAGGCTGCTGGACGCAGCCGGCGAGCCAGGCGACGCAGAGCAGGGCGTAGAGCTTCCAGATCACCGCGGGCCTCCCGGTATCGTTGGGCCAAGTCTAACAGCGCATGGTCTCGCAGCCTCGCCACCCGGCCCGCCGCGGCTACTTTTCGGCCGTGAGCCTCGTGCCCTGCCATCTCCGATGAGCGCCGACGTCGAGCTCGACGGCGTCCTCGCCTTCCTGCGAACCGCGGAGCGCCTCAAGAGCACGCCGCGCAGCGGGTGGACCACGGCCGGCGAGCGGGAGAGCGTGGCGGCCCATACCTGGCGTCTGTCCCTCATGGCCGCCGTTCTGTCCGACCGGTTCCCCGGCATCGATCTGGCCCGCCTGCTGAAGATCTGCCTGATTCACGATCTCGGCGAAGCGCTTCACGGGGACGTCCCGGCCCCGGAGCAGAGACCGGACGGAGACAAAGCGGCCCGCGAGCGCGAGGACCTTCGGTCGGTCCTGGCTCCGCTGCCCGAGCGGCTCCAGGAGGAGCTCACCGCGCTGTGGGACGAGTACGAGGCCGCCCGCACCCCGGAGGCCCAGCTCGCCAAGGGACTCGACAAGCTCGAGACCATCCTGCAACACACCCAGGGGCTCAACCCCACGGACTTCGACTACCGGTTCAATCTCAGTTACGGCCAGGCGTACACCGCCGCTCACCCGATTCTCGCGGCGCTCCGGGCGCGCCTGGACGAGGCGACGGAGGCGCGGGCCCGGGGCTTCGAGACCGCGCCGCCCACCGGCGCCGAGCGGCTGGCCGTGGAGTTCCTGAACCGAGTGTGGGGTCCGGCGCACGACCTGGACGCGATCGACGAGATGATGACGGAGGACTACACGATCACGACCGGGGGAACGGTGGTGCGAGGGCGCGCGGCGTTCAAGGACTGGGTGAGGGAGTTTCAGACCCGCCTGGGAAACGCCCGCACCAGCAACGTGGAAGCCTTCGCCAATCCCGCCGGAGACCGGGTGGTCTCCCGCTGGATCTGCACCGGGATCAACCACGGCCTGCTCGGCCTCCCCGCCGATGGGCGGCCCGTCTCGTTCACCGGGATCGCCATCTGGAGCATTCGGGAGGGGAGGCTCGCCGAGTGTTGGGTCGAGCGGGCCAGCTGGGAGCTGTACCGGGATCTCACCAACTCGCCCTGAGCCGGCGGCTACCCGAATCGAGGCGCTAACGACCAGCGGAAGACCAGGGGGCGGCCTGCGCGCCCGCGCCATCGCGCTGCACCTCTACACCGCGTCGGGCGCGGTCCTCGCGTTCCTCGCGACCATGGAGATCTCCTCCACGGCCCCCGATCCACGGCTGGTGTTCGGGTTGCTCGCCGCCGCGGTGGTAGTGGACGCGACCGACGGCCCGCTCGCCCGCCGCTGGGAAGTGAAGCGGTGGCTGCCGGCAATCGACGGCCGGACGATCGACGACATCGTGGACTACCTCACCTACACGTTCGTCCCGCTGCTGTTGGTGTGGCGCATGGGCTGGGTTCCGGAGCCGGGCGCGGTGTGGATCGGGCCGGCGCTGCTCGCGTCCCTCTTCGGGTTCGCGAACACCGGGATCAAGGACGAGACCGGCGGATTCTTCCTCGGCTTCCCGTCCTACTGGAACGTGGTGGCGTTCTACGCCGGCTTCATCCATCGGCTGTACGGCCCGGAGATCAACGCCGTCGCGATCCTGCTCCTCTCGGTGGCGACGGTGCTGCCGATCAGGTTTCTCTATCCCAACCTGGCGCCCCGCCCCTGGCGGGCGCCGGTCATCGCGGGGGCCATCCTCTGGCTCGTGGCCATGCTCTGCCTGCTGCCGGACTATCCCCATGCGCCGGGTTGGGCGGCGTGGCTCTCCCTGCTCTACCCCGCGTTCTATTTCTGGCTGTCGTTTCGGCTGGCTAGCCGCCGACCACGTTCGTGACGCAGAGGATTACTCAGCGCGACGTCCGAACGGTGGCGGACGTGCTCCGCACCCCGTTCGACATCACCAGCTCGACCTCGCTTCCCCCCGCCGGCACCACGGCGCTCCCGCCCCGCGCGAACGAGAGGACCTGGCCGGTCCTGACGTCCCGGACCATGATCATCGGATGCGCGGTGGCGTCCCACCGGAGCGCGACGCCGGCGGCCGAGCGCGTGACGCTGACGGGCTCGGCCGGGGTCGCGCGCAACGAGGCCGGCGGGGCCGAGACCGCGACCATCCCGGCGCCTGGCCCGGTGAGCCGGATCGTCTCCAACCGCCCCGCCGAGCGCTCGTCGAGCGGCACCGCGAAGGCGAAGTGCCGGGCGCCCCGCGCATCGTCGGCCACTTCGGTCGCGTCGAACGACAGACCGAACACCCGCGAGCCGTCGCTCGCCAAGCCCTCGACCGAGTACGCACCCGGCCGGCTCGGCAGCACCGGTCGCGTCACCACCTGGAAGGCCGGCTCCAGCACCGCTCGGCCGTTTACGATGCGGCCCCACACCAGCAGCGAGGGCCGCTCGCGCTGGGCCGATGCGCCCGCCGACGCGGTGCTACGGAAGTCCATGACACCGCGATAGGTGTAGTCGCTGATCCAGGGATCGCCGCAGTACCCCATGATGTCGGGAGTCTCCGGCTGCTTGAGAATCTGGTTGGCCACGTCGAAGCCGAACCTGCCGATGGTGCCGTTCGTGTAGGGGAAGTGGGGGTCGATCTCCGGCGGAGTTCCGCACGGCGAGTGTTCCCGGTTCCAGGTGTGGCCCAGCTCGTGGGCGGTGATCCGGCCTCGGTCGGCCGGGTCGTCATACCCGATGGCCACGGGAGTTCCGATGAACCCCCGCCCGGCCATGCCAGAGGGGTATCCGACGCGCACCACCCCGTAGTAGTGGCGGCTGGCGCCCTCCGTGATCCACAGCGCGGCCATCTCGTTCAGGATCGTGGTCCAGGCGCCGTTGGCGTCGTCGGGCTGAAGCGGATCGGCGGTATCCGTGAGGTAGACGTCGTGCACCTCGGCGTCGTAGCCCGGGAGCGGGTAGATCCGCTGGGCCAGATCGAGATACTGGTCGCTGTTGCCGGTGGTGACGTCGCCCTCCAGCTGGTTGGCGGTCTGCCGGACCGGGACCAGGGTGATCGAAAGCGGCTGTGCCGACTGCACCGACACCGGGCCCGGCCCGCCCGTGGCGGGGTAGTTGTTGTCCGTCTCGTTCGCCTCGGCGATCGCACTGGCCGGGTCCACGTCGGCCAGGAAGGCGAGCCCAGGGCGGATGAGCGAGCCCGGGACAGGCACGTTCCACGTGGCCGCGAGCCTGCCGTCCTCGCGCTGGAGTGGCACGGAGCCGCCAGGTGCCGCGAGGGTAAAGGTCTGGATCAGGGCGTCGCCCTCGTACAGCCGGACCCGGACATCCGGCGTCGCCGTGTTGGCCTCGCTGGCCCGCACGAACACCCGCAGGAACGCGTCGCGCCCCGCGATGAGCGGCACCTCACGGTTGAAGGTCTGGACACTCTGGGTGAGGTAGAGGCCGGGGATCCACAGATTGAGCGACGAGCCGGGGAGCACGACGTAGGTGACCGTGACCGAGGCGGTGGCACCCTCGGCGACGGAGACGTTGTGGTCCTCGGGACTCGATGTATAGGTGGCGCCGCCGCTGCTGACGCTCGCGGCGCTCACCGTGTACTGGCCCGGCTCCAGGCCGCCGAGCGTCCGGGTGGCCGTGAGCTGCTCGGTGTAGTCCCCCGGGCCCGTCACCGTGACCGCGGCGTCGGCGCCGCTCGGCAGTCCCGCGATCGTGACCGCCAGGCTGCCGGTGGTCGCCCCGCACTCGACGGTGAAGGTGAGGGGCGTCGTCTGTCCCGCCGCGATCGTCGCGCTACGCGGGTTCGTTCCCTGAACGGCGCAGTTCCCCGCGATGCCGCCGAGCGCGACGGCATGGGTTCCCGGCGCCAGCCCGCCGATGGTGCGAGTCGCGTTCGCCCCGATGGCAACCGCGGAGCCGCCGTCCACGCTCACGGTGTAGCCCGACGGATCCCCCGGGGCGCCGGTGGAGACGGTCGTCACCTCGAGCGTGCCGGCCTCCGGCGAGCAGGTGAGGGCGAAGCTGACCTCGACGGTGCCGTCCGCCGGGACGGTCACCGGACGGGGATTCTCGCCGCCGACCGCGCAGCCTGCCGCCACTCCCGAGAGTGTCACGGTGGTCGGGCCGGCCGCCACGGTGGACACGCTCACCGTCGCGCTCGCGCCGATCGACTGCGCGGCACCATCGCCGATGGCGAACGCGTACCCGTCGGGGTCGGCGCCGGGGCCGCTGGTGACCGTGATGACCCTGACGGTTCCGGCGGCGCAGACGACCGCGATATCTTCGGCCGCCGTCTCTCCGGCGACGACTGTCAGCGTGCGGGGGTTGTCGCCCTGTACCGTGCAGTTGGGGGAGACTCCCGCGAGCCCGATTCGGTGGGCTCCCGGGCTCAGCTCGGCGAGCGTCGCCGTTGCCGCGATCCCGATCGGCTGGACCTCCACTGCGTCGAGGGTCAACGCATAGCCGTCGGGGTCCGGCACGGCCCCGGCCGTGCTGATGGTGACCTGGACCGCCCCGGTGGTCGGCTCGGTGAGGTCCCCACCACCACCGCAGGCCAGCCAGAATGCGGCGGCCGTACCCAGGAAGAGCCTGCGAGAGGCATGGGGAGACCAGCTGCGATGTCGCATCGGTGGATTCTCACGACGCGCGGCGAGCTGCGTCGTGACGTCAGAGAGGAGACGTCGCGGGGGGAGCGACGGCCCGGGTCACGGAGGTTGAAGGTAGGGCAGAGTACCCAGGCCGTGCGCGGACAGTCAAGAGAGAACCGGCGGGGCGACTAGAACTCCAGTGACATGGTGACGCCGGCCGGCCGGATCCTCAGTCCGCCCGTCCGCCGAGAGAGCCACCGGGCGCTCAGATGCCCCACCAGGGCGCCGACGAAGACGTCCGAGCTCCAGTGCCGGTCGTCGTTCAGGCGCGCCAAGGCGGTGAGGGTGGCGGCGCCGTAGAGCGCAGCGTCGGCCCATGGCTCCCGGGTTTCCTCGGCGAGTGTCGTCGCCAGGGCGAAGGCCACCGCCGTATGGCCGGACGGGAACGAGCTCCATCCGCTCAGCGGGCGGAAGAGATCGGAATCGCCGTCGCCCTCCGGCCGCCCCCGCCCGATCGCGAACTTGACGGCAGTCGTGACCCCGCCGGCGATCGCCACGGCCGCGCCCGCCCGGAGCGCCACTCGGGTCACCGAGCCCTCGCCGGCGATCTGTCCCACCAGGAGCCCGGCACCGATCACCGGCAGCACGTAACGCGGCTCCCCGAAGCCGTTTCCGATCCGTGCCAGGGCATTCGACGTGGTCCCCCGGTACTCCTGGGCGTGGCCCCGGAGGTTCTGGTCCGCGAACAGCGTGGCCGCCAGGACGAAGCCGGCCACCGCCGCGGTCCTGCCGGAGAGGAGGGAGGGGGGAGCGGCCGCGGCCAGCCCGGCCTCGGTCTGGGCGGCGGCGTCCGGGGAAGCGGCGACGATCTGGAACAGCAGCACCACGAGCAGGCATACTGGTGGCAGACGCACGCGACCTCCGACCTCGGGTGGCCTTCGGGAGCTGCCGGCGATGAGGGACCGGCAGAGGAACACGCGAGGTGAAGGTTCTGTGACTTAAGGAAGCTCGACCGCTTCGTTGCCGGCGTCGCGCTCGCCGAGTGCTTCAGGCGAGATGACCACGACTCGCTTGCCGCGTCCATGCCGCGTGGCCACGGCGTCGTGGGCCGCCCGGATTTCCTCCAGCGAGTACATCGCCGTCACCGGCATGCGCACGAGTCCTCGGTCCACCAGCCGGCCCAGCTCCTCCAAGTCCGCCAGCCGCGGCTTCACGGTCACGTACCCGAGTATCGGCCCGCCGAGCACCGGAGCGAGCACGCGCGAAATCGGTGTGAGAGCGTACACCATCGGCTCGGGGGCGATCGTGACCCACCGCCCGTGGGGGGCGAACAGCCGTCGATACCCCCGGTACGGGCTCCGGCCCACGCAGTCGAAGAAGACGTCGAACCGCTCGCCGATCGACTCCGGCGCGTCCCGGGCGTAGTCCACAACGGCGTCGGCCCCCAGAGCGCGGCAGTGATCGATCCCTTCGCCGCGCGCGAGGGCGGTGACGTGCGCGCCCATCGACTTCGCGATCTGGATCGCCGCACTGCCGACGCCGCCGCTGGCGCCCTTGACGAGGAGTCGGTCCCCGGGCTCGACCCGCGCAACGTCGCGAAGGCCCTGCAACGCGGTCGTCCCGACCAGCGGCAAGGCGGCGCCCTCGATCCAGCGCAGCCTCCGCGGCATCGGTGCCAGCCAGGCGCGGGGCACCACGGCATAATCCGCCGCCGCTCCGCCGAGAAATCCGTCCAGGAAGCCCCAGACCCGGTCGCCGTGGCTCAGGTCGGTGACTCGCGCGCCGTAGGCCGCGACCTCGCCCGAGAAGTCGCAGCCGGTCCCCCGTGGGAAGCGGCGCCCGGTGAGCAGGCGCAGTCCTCCCTGGCGAACGATCGAATCCTTGGGATTGAGCCCCGAGGCGTGCACCCGGACCAGAACCTCGTCGCGCCCTGGTCCGGGCACGGGGATGGTGCGGACCTCCAGCACGTCGGACTCGCCGTAGCGGTCGAACTGCACGGCGCGCATGGCTGACGGGACCTGCGGAGGCATGGCTGAAGTGTAGCGCCGCCTTGCCCCTGGCGCGTCAGCCCTCGCGGACCAGCTTACCGTCCCTGATCTCGTAGACCCGCATGCGGACGACGACGCCCGGGCGCCGCTCGTCCACTACCCGGACGTGGACGACCTTCTTGTCCCGGCCCGGGCGCTCGACGATCCAGCTTCCGGCCGGGGCCGAGTGCTCGATGTTGGAGCAGCTGCGGGCCTTCGCCTGATGGCCGGGCGGCTTCCCCGGTACCCAGACGCGGCACATGCCGGGAGAAGGCAAGTGTCCGGGCGGGATGCCCAGGGTGGCGGCGGTACTCGGCCTTCTCCGGGCCTCGGGCGCGGGCTGCTCCGAGGACACCGTCGAGATCGGCCTGCAAGCCGCTGCAGCGATAATTGCGAAGGCGGCACTCACTACTGTGGCTGAACGCATGAGATCTCCGGGGAAAATGGCAAACCCGGAGTCTATCGGCAGGGAGCGTGCCCCGATGCGGGGCACCGGGCGCCGAGGCCCACTCGCCTGGTATCTTTCGTGCGGGCCCGGTGCACCCCCGACCAACCCTCACCCATCATGGAGCTTCGATGACCCGACGCGACGACCAGCGGATCGCGGCCCTCGCGAAGAAGAACGCCGCCAAGGTGAAGCCGCCGCGGCAGGAACAGGCGGCCGACTTCGATCCCACGCTCCGCCAGCGCGCGCCCGATCAGGACGCGGAGACGAAGCGGCTGTTCAAGGAGATGAAGCGCCGGGAGTTCTGAGGCCGTCCCGGCGGAAGGCGCGGCAGAAAGCAAAAATAAAGGAGTGAGTGCAATGGCAAGGAATCGTTACATCGTAGCGTTCGTAGCCGGTTCGGTCGCCTACGCCCTCATCCTTTTTCGTTTTCTGTCCTATTCGGAACGCAACAAACTGCCCAGTGATGATTACCTCACCTTCGCCGGAGTGGTGCTGGCAATTGGCTTTGCCGCATCGCTTGGCGCGACCACGGGCAGGTACCGGACCGCAGGCTTTGTACTGCTGGGCGTTTGCGCCGCCCATTTGCTCGTGATCATTGCCGACTATCAGCAAGATCCGACTAGTCACAACCTCGCACCGTTTGAATTTGTGATCCTTTGCGTCGCTGCTGCCCCGGCTTATGTCGGAGCCGGCATCGCCCACATCGTGGACTACATCAGAGGAGGGAGTGCCCACGCCTGACTCCTCGCACGAGCGCCGCGGCCAGCCCTCGTTGCGGATTCCGACAGGATCGGTAGACTAGAGCGCCGGCCTGTGGCTACCCACCTGACAAACCTGACCCTTCGGACTGTGACGTCGTCCCGGCATCGACGCGAATCATGTAGTCCAGGTGCGAGGTCGGCATGGAGGACTGGCTCCTCCCGCTGCAGCAGGGTCAACCCGACGTTGCGTGGGACAGGTTTCTCTCACGCTACCGGCGTTTGATTTTCGCATCGATTCGTCATTACACCCAGGATTATGACGACGGAATGGAGCTCTTCGCTCACGTCTGCGAGAAGTTGCGCGTGGACGGGATGCACCGCCTGCGCCGACGCGCCGAGGATCCCAGTCCCCGGGCGCAATTTTCCACCTGGCTCGTCGCCGTGGTTCGGCACGCTGCCATCGACTGGTTTCGGCATCGCGACGGCCGGCACCGGCTGTCGACCCTCGCTGAGAACCTGACCCCACGTCGGCGCCGGATCTTTGAGCTTGTCTTTCTCGACCGGCGGAGCCACGTCGAGGCCTACGAGCTTCTCCGCCTTCACGAAGCGCCCGAGATCAGCTTCCGGGAGTTCCTCGCCGAGCTCAGGGAAACCTACCGGGCGGTGAGCGATGGAAAGCGGGGGCGCCTCTTGCGCGAGCTCGGCGCCGTGCCGCCGCTCGACCCTGCCGGGGGCGACCCGCAGCACCCGGTCGAGGCAGCCGAGCGGCATAAGCGCCTCCAGGCCGCACTCGGGGCCCTGGCGCCGGACGATCGGCTCGTGGTCGAGCTCTATGTCGTCGAAGAGCTCCCGGCCGAGCGCGTCGCCGGAATCTTACGGCTCCCCAATGCCAAGGCGGTTTACAACCGGGTGTACCGCGTCCTAGCCGACCTCCGAACCCGGTTGGAGCAGGCCGGAATCCGGCGCGGAGACCTGTAGGACAATTCTTCTCGCGCAAGCAATTCTCGCCAGCCGTCCGTCCAACGTTCCCAGATTCGTCGCCAACTTCGGCAGAAATCCGGCCGCCCTCCAGGGCGATCGTCACCCGGATTGCGAGCTGCGGAGCATCGAGTCGGACGGAGGCAGCAGATGCGGATGCAACCGATCCTTCTCCGGGGCGGATCTCTACCGGGTGACGTTGTTCCAGAACGACGGCCGCGCGCTCTACCAGCTCGAAGTCCGGGACACCCGTCACGGAGTTGCCGGATTCCATCAGGCTGAGTACCGGTCGTTCCTACCTGTGGAAGGTGGAAGCGCGCACCGATTGGGATCGATTGACGTCCTCGCAGCTGGTGAACTTCTCCGTCGGCGGAGCCCAGCGATGAGACACACGGCCAGGAGGCCATGATGCAGCGGTTCAAATGGCTGATCGTGCTGGTCCTCGGCACCGTCGGCGGGGTGCGGTGCTCGGATACGCCATCGGGTCCCGAGGCACCGAATCCGGCCGAGAACACGGTCCCCGCGCTGATCGTCTCGGAGGCGCTGGCGACCGGGGCGGAGGCGGCAGCGAGTGCCAGCAGTGTGATCGCGGTCGTGTTCGTATCCCTGCCGCCGGGGACACTCTCCAACGCCGTGAGCGTGCAGATCCGGAACCTGACGACCGGCGGGGACGCCACCCTACCGGTGCCGATACTCCATGGCGGGTTCGATCCCGTCGCGGTGCCGGCCAGCGTCGGAGACCGCCTGGCGCTCGAGTTCACCGACCGGAACGGCAGCGTCAGCGAGGAATACGCCAAGGTGCCGATCAAGCGCACGCCGGTGGTAGTCCGCACCTCGCCGGCGCGGGGGCGAACGGACGTGGCGCTCATTGTGCGGCCGGTGGTGGTCTTCAGCGAGCCGATTGATCCGGCCACGCTGCCGGTGGGAATGCGGCTGGTGACCGATGGGGTCATCGTCAGCGGTCGGGTGGAGTTGATCGAGCCCTGGCTCGCCGAGTTCGTGCCTGGCTCACTGTTGGAGCCGGAAACCAGCTATCAGTTGGAGATCACCCAGGACATCCGCGGAGTGGACGGAATGGAGCTCGAAGCGCCGGTGACGACGGATTTCACCACCGGCCCAGCGTCTGCGCCACCGCTCCCGGCCGTTCCACTAAGCCTGATGCGTGTCGCGTTTGTAAGCACGCGCGACGGCACGGAACAGGTCTATCTCGCCAATGGCGACGGATCGGAGGTCACGCGCCTCACCAGTGGGAGCGGGCCCGCGTGGTCGTGGGACGACCAGCGAATCGCATTTCACCGCGAGACTCCCGACGGGCCCGTCTTCGGTGTCATCAACGTGGACGGCACCGGGGAGAGAATCCTCGGCCCGGGGTCGTACCCGGCATGGTCACCCGACGGGCGAATCGCGTTTGTCTCCACCGGCGGTATCTCAGTGATGAATGCGGACGGCTCCCGAGTCACCTTGCTGCTCAGCCACGAGTTCGCGCACCCCGGCTGTCAGCCCCCCACCTCCCTGTACTCGTGGTGGGCGGATTGTGTCACCGATCCGGCGTGGTCGCCGGATGGACGGAGCATCGCGTTCTACGCGGGGGACGTGGGATATAGCGGGGCGCAGGTCTACATCATGAACGCCGACGGCTCATCGCCATCGCCGCTCGTCCCTCCCCAGGAGCTGGCTTCGAACGGCGGTTGGAATGGCCGCCAGCCCGCCTGGTCACCGGACGGGGCCAGGGTGGCGTTTGCGTGGGGAGGGTCGCAGATCGCCAGCCTCCGTCGGAGCGGCAGTGGCAGCCTCACGCCGCATGCGGGGGGAAACCGACCGTCGTGGTCGCCTGACGGGCGCTGGCTTGCCTATCGTGGGGACGCCGGCCTGTACGAACAGAGGATCGCCGCCACGAACTTGGTGACCGGTGAGTTCTACGGTCAGCTCATTCCCGAGGCCGAGACGCCCGCGGTCCCGAACTACTGGGACACCGCGGTGGAATGGTCGCATACGATCCCCTGACCGGCGCCCGGATGGAGAGCATCATGCGGCGGTTCAGATTGCTCATCGTGATCCTCCTCGCCACCCTCGGCGGGGTCAGGTGCTCGGAGACCCCATCGAGCCCGGGAACTCAGCCGCCCGGCGAGGCGGCCTCCGATCAGAACACAATGCCGGCGTTGATCGTATCGGAGGCACTCTCGGTCGCCCGGGTCGAGGCGGCTGTGGGCGCCGGGAACTCAAGTGGTGCGGCGTCGTAACGGCACAGATCACCAGGAGGACGAAGCACGTGAGGCATCCTGATCCGCTGGCGCTGGTGCGCCACGTCTGCGAGCCTGGCGCTCGGGTTGACTCGGTGCTAATTCGGCACCTGGGCCAGTGTCCATCCTGTGCGGACGAGGTGCGGCGTCTCGAGATGGCACGAGGCGCACTACCTGGCGGGGAGATCGAAGCCGAGCCGCGGGCCGAATGTCCCGGCGACGAGCTTCTGGCCGGTCTCGCCGCCGGAGAGCTCGAGGATGCGGCCCGGCGCGAGACCATGATGCACCTGGCGACCTGCGGGCACTGCCGGCGCGTCGTCGCCTCCCTGGCGCGCGCGCTCGCCGACCCGGAGATAGCGGCTGCCAGAATCGCGGCGGATCGGACCAACCGACGGCGCTTCGTCCGGCTCGGAATTCCGGCCGCCGCCGCGGCGGTCCTCCTGATCGGGGTGCTCGGGCGCCAGGCAACCGAGAGTCCGCAGCCAGTGGTCCACCGGGCGCCGGCGATCGAAGCAGTGGGAGAGCCACAGCCCATCTCGCCTCGTGGTGTCGGTGCCCGCCCGGCTTGGCTTCGCTGGGGAGCCGTAGCTG
Organism: uncultured Gemmatimonadales bacterium; assembly: GCA_963844445.1. Classification (GTDB taxonomy): domain Bacteria; phylum Gemmatimonadota; class Gemmatimonadetes; order Gemmatimonadales; family GWC2-71-9; genus CAVVWJ01. Next base: position 699,251 of record CAWJOB010000001.1, on the reverse strand, counting down.
AGGCGGATCGCTACCGGGTGACGCTGTTCCAGGCCGACGGCCGCGTGCTCTATCAGCTCGAGCTGGGGGATACCGCGGCCGCGCTACCGGATTCTATCCGGCTGGTGCCCGGCAGCGCCTATCTGTGGAAGGTCGAAGCGCGGACCGGTTGGGATCGCTGGACGTCATCGCAGCTGATGCGGTTTTCCATCGGCGGAGATCCGGTTCGGTGAGAATGGCCGACGTCACGGCGCTCGCCGCGCTCGCCGCGATGGCGGTGCTGTTTCGGCCCGCCGTCGATCCGGGTCCGATCGCCGTCACCAGCGAGACCAGCCGCCACCGGGAGACCGCCATCACCACGACGGTCGCACCGCGGATTGCGGGCCCCATCGGCCGGGCGACGACCGCGGACTCCCTGCGTTGGACCAGCGTGCCTCACGCGGATCGCTACCAGGTCCTGGTGTTCGATCGGGAGGGCACGCTGATCTGGCAACCCCACACCGACGACACGATCCTGCCGGTGCCGGCTCGGTTGGACCGGATGGCGACGACCACGTACCTCTGGAAGGTCGAGGCCAGAACGGGATGGGGCCGGTGGGTGGCATCGGAATGGGAGCAGTTCACCATCGGGCCGGCGGACCCGACTCGATGACATCCGACTCGTAGTCGTACCAGGGTGCGCCGCGCCCGGCGGCCCATGGAGGCCAGTATGCGACGGCTCAGGTGCCTCATCGTGCTCGTCCTCGCCACGCTCGGCGGCGTGCGGTGCTCGGACTCTCCGTGGGGTCCAAGGGCACCCGCCGAGCCGAACACGATGCCGGAGCTGATCGTGTCGGAGGCATTGGCTCTCCCCACCGTCACCAGCGCATCCAGTCCCGCGAGCGCGGTGGCTCTCAGCTACGTCTCCCTGCCACCGGGAACGATCTCCAGCGCTGTGAGCGTGCGGATCCGGAACCTGACGACCGGCGGCGAGGCCACCGCGCCGGAGCCCATTGTGGACGGGGGGTTCGATCCCGTCGCGGTGCCGGCCAGCGCGGGGGACCGGCTGGCGCTTGCCTTCACCGACGGGAGCGGCGGAGTCCGCGAAGAGTACGGCACCGTGCCGGCCCGGCGGCCGCCGGTGGTGGTGCGCACCGCGCCGCCGAAGGGCCGGACCGATGTCGCGCTCAGCGTGCGGCCGGTGGTGGTCTTCAGCGAGCCGATCGACCCGGCCACGCTGCCGGTCGGGATGCGGCTGGTGACCGGCGGGACGCTGGTGAGCGGCCGCGTCGAGTTGCTCGCACCCTGGGTCGCCGAGTTCGTGCCGGCTTCCCCCCTGCAAGCGGGCAGGGGCTACCGGCTGGAGATCAGCCAAGAGGTTCGCGGTCTGGGCGGCGGCGATCTCCAGGCACCCGTGACGGCGGAGTTCACCACGGCGCTCCTCCCCATCCCGCCCGGCTTCGGAGCCGTGCGGTTCAGCGTTCAAACCACTGGGCCCGTCTCGGAGTCGACTCGCTTCAGCGCGATACACGCGCACTACGGGGCGTGGGACTACAACATCGGCGATTGGAGTTCCCTGGGCGGCGTGAGCCCGAACGGCACCCTGATCGCCCGGATCCCGGTGAGCAGTGGAACGGGGGGAGATCCTTACTTCTATCGTTTCAGCCTGGCGGACATACCCGTGCGGTGCAGCGCTCAGGCGCCTACCGAGACGAACCCGAACGAGCCGCTCACGCTATCGGACGGTGATACGCTCGACGTCGAGTTCAGCGTGGCCTGCTTTTGAGATGCGGGGCTAGCATGCGGCACAGCGACCCGGGTATCGGCCCTGAGGAGGCCATCATGCGGCGGTCCAGATGGCTCGTCGTGCTCGTCCTCGCCACGTTCGGCGGGGTGCGGTGCTCAGACACTCCGTGGGGTCCGGGGACGCCGGAGACACCTGCCCCGCCGAACACGCTTCCGGAACTGATCGTGTCGGAGGCGCTCGCGCCCGCCACGGGCGAAGGCGCGCTCGGCGCCGGGATCGCCGTACCGATGGCCTACGTGTCCCTCCCCCCCGGCACCGTCGCCACGGCCGTGAGCGTGCGGATCCGGAACCTGACGACCGGCGGCGAGGCCACTGCGCCGGAGCCCATTGTGGACGGGGGGTTCGATCCCGTCGCGGTGCCGGCCAGCGCGGGGGATCGGCTGGCGCTTGCCTTCACGGACGGGAGCGGCGGAGTCCGCGAAGAGTACGGCACCGTCCCGGCCCGGCGGCCGCCGGTGGTGGTGCGCACCGCGCCGCCGAAGGGCCGGACCGATGTCGCCCTCAGCGTGCGGCCGGTGGTGGTCTTCAGCGAGCCGATCGACCCCACCACGCTCCCGGTCGGGATGCGGCTGGTGACCGGCGGGACCGTGGTGAGCGGCCGCGTCGAGCTGCTCGCACCCTGGGTCGCCGAGTTCGTGGCTGCTTCATCCTTGGAACCAGGAACCAGGTACGACTTGGAGATCACTCAGGACGTGCACGATCTGACGGGCATCGCGATAGAGGCACCACTGACGGTGACGTTTACGACTCAAACCGCCAGCGAACCGTTCGAGCCTCGCATCGCCTTCGTCAGGAGCACTCAGCCCGTACAGAATGGAGGCCCCGGGCCGCCGTCTATCTACGTGGCGCGCGCCAACGGTTCGCGGGTGACTCGCCTGACGAGCGGCGGGTATCCCGCGTGGTCGCCGGACGGTGGCAGCATCGCCTTCGTTCGCGGGGGTCAGATCCGATTGATCAACTCGGACGGCTCAGGGGAGAGAATTCTCGCCCTCAACGCCGGGTACTCCCCTCCCGGGTGGTCGCCTGACGGCACGAAGATCGTATATGGATCCGGTATCGAAGGAGACATCTCGGTGCTGAACGTCAGCTCCCCCGGTGCCCGCACGCAACTGATCGAAGGTGACGGCGGCTTGTTCCCTGCCTCGCCCCAGTGGTCCTCGGATGGGCGCAGCATATCGTTCATCAGCGTCGGCGATTGGGATTTCACACCTAGTCGGCTCTTCATCGCGAACGCCGACGGCTCCAACCCTCGGCAACTGGAGGTGGCTTGGCCGCCGTGCCGCGGCGTGGAATCGTGTGAGTACATTGTTGGGCCACCGAGCCAGCAGTATCACGCATGGTCACCAGATGGCTCGAGAATCGCTGCAGTCTTTCGCGTGTACTACCCCTATACTCTCACAACCCCTGACCGCAACGCGTGGGCCCTTGCCACCTTCGACGGGAGCGGCGCCGACCCTCAGATTCATTTTGCTGAACCGGGAGAAGGCGGGGCGAATTACCTTGCGCACCCCACTTGGTCGCCGGACGGGCGCAACGTCGCGTTCGAGAAGATAGCGCTCTCGGATGGCTGTACGCCGCCGGCCTGCCCAATGAGGATTTGGGTCGTGAGCGTCGAAGATGGATCGGCGCGCCAACTCATCCCCGATACGGAGATGCCCGAGGGACCGGGCTACTGGGACCAGCAGCCGGCCTGGTCGCGTGCGGGCGACTGACTCGTCCATGAGGAAGTACGCCCTGCTTGGGTGTCTCGTGGTTGCGATCCTCGCCCTCGCGTACCAACGCCATGCACGGTCGCACCCAGAGCTCACCCGGGCGCCCCGGGACACCGCCCGGACAGCCCCGGCGACCGGCGCTCAGGCGGACAGCATCCGCGATGAGATTGCGGGCATCCTTCGGCTCGCATCAACAGCGGACACAGATAGCGCCCGCGCCCCGCTGCTCACTGCCGCTAGAGCCCTGGCACAGGCGTATGCCGACGCGTGGAACGACTCGTTTCAAGTCCGCCGCGTGGCGAGGTTCGAGGCGGCTTCATCGACACAGCGGAGAGACCTGGCAGCCTCCGACAGCCTTTGGCGGGCGGGCAGAGCGGCGATCGGCCAGCAGGGCGTCCCCGCCGCCATGGCGCTGTGGCGCGAGAGCCTGCGGCGGGCAACTGCAGCGGACGACCCGGCCGGACGCGCCGTCGCCATGGGGGCCATCGGCGCCGGATTCTACAGTGCGGGCGAGCTCGACAGCGCGACCTGCTATCTCGACCTAGCACAGCAGCTCGCGCGTGCGGTCGGTGACTACCGATCCCTCGGCAACGCCCTGGGCAACCTGGCGAGCGTAAGCAAGGACCGCGGCGACCTGTCGCGCGCAGCTCAACAGTATCAGGGGGCGCTCGCCATCCGGCCGCGCAGCGGCGACACCCGTGGCATGGCGGCCGACGAGAACAACCTGGGCCTGGTCGCGTGGTCGCTCGGCGACCTGCGCCAGGCTCGCCTCGCATTCCAGCGCGCGCTCGCCCTCAATCGGGTGCCGGGTCGCGAACGCCAGGCGGCGCTCAACCGAACCAACCTCGGCGATCTCGCGAGCATCGATGGCGACTATGCCGCGGCCCAGGCCTCGTACCAGGAAGCCCTCGCGCTCAACCGCACCGCGGGCGACCTCGCCGAGACGGCGTTCGTGTTGCACGATCTCGGCCTGCTGGCACTGCGTCGCGGCGACTACCCCGCGGCCATCGCTGCCCTCTCGGAGGGCCTCGCGGTCCATGAGCGCTCGGGCGCGATGCTCGAGGCGGTGTCGGTGCGGAGCGATCTGGCCGGGGCGCAGGCCGGGACCGGCGATCTCCAGGGAGCGGTCGCGACCCTGCGTCGCGCGGAGCGAGACGCCTCCGGAGCGGAGATCACGCGATCGGTACGGGCAGGGCTGGCGCTCACTCACGCGGACCTCGCCGTTCAGTTCGGCCGGCTGGCGGAGGCGGACGACGAATACGGCCGCGCCGAGCAGATGTACCGAACGGCGGGGGGCGCGGCCGGCGCAGCCGAAGCGCAGCAGGGGCGTGGGGTGCTCCTCCTGTTGCGCGAGGATTACGAGGGAGCCCTGCGGCTGCTCGACCTCGCCGCCCGCGGGCAAGCCGGCGCGGGGGATCGCCGGGCCGCGGCCCTGACGCGGCTCCTCGCCGGCGACGCTCGCCGCGAGATGGGCGATACCGCCTCCGCGAGGCGGACATTCCTCGCCGCCCTCGACTCTCTGACGGCGCTCAACGACACGACCGGCGAGATCGCGGCGCTGATCGCGCTCGGCGCCCTGGCCGAAGGCCGAGGCGCACCACTGGAGGCCGAGTCGTTGTACCAGCGCGGCCTGCAACGCCTCGGGGGCCGGTCGGTGCCCGATCTCCGGTGGCGGCTCCATGCCGGGCTGGGGCGTTCCCTGCGCGGTCGCGGCGCCCTCACCCAGGCGGCCGGGCAGCTGCGCGCGGCCGTCGCCGCGATCGAGCAGGTCGCGACCGGGCTGCGTCTCGAGGAGCGACGCGCCGGGTTTCTCTCTGACAAGTGGCAGGTCTACGCCACGCTGGCCCTGGTCGAGCAGGCGCGGGGACGCGCGGCGGAGACCTTCGCCATCAGCGAGCGCATGCGCGGCCGTCAAATGCTCGCGATGCTGTCTCGCGGGCGAGTCGCGCCGCGCACCGACGCGAGCGCCCGCGAGCAGGATCTTCGCCGCCGGCTCACCGAATTGACGGACGAGATCGAAGGGTCCACCACGCCGCCGGGCGGCCGGCGCGAGCCGGCCCTCGCCCAGCGTTCCCGCGAGGTGGCGCGGGAAGCGCTGGACGCGACGCAGAAGGCCTATGCCGGTCTGCTCCTCGAGATGCGCGAAAGCGACCCGAGATACGCACAGCTGGTGTCCGCCGAGCCGGTGGACTGGCGGACCACCGCGCGCCACCTGAGGGCCGACGCGGTCTTGCTCGAATACCTGCTGACGGACTCGTCCTCTACGGTATTGGCCCTGACCGCCGACACGGTCGCGGCGCTCGACTTGAGCGTCGGCCGCCAGGAGCTGGTAAATCTGATCGACTTTGCCCGCAGGTCCCTGGACCGGCCCGACGGGCCAGCCGCGGATCCGCTCTGGCGGACGCCGCTGCGCCGCCTGTACCACCATCTCATCGAACCGGTGGAGCGGGCTGGCTACCTCGCGGGCAAGCGGTCGCTGGTCATCGTACCGCACGCCGACCTGCACTTCCTGCCCTTCGGCGCCCTGCTGGCGCCGGAGCCCCGGGACGACGCTCTCATCGAGCGATTCGAGATCGCCTACGCTCCTTCCGCCAGCGTGTGGCTTCGGCTCGGCGAGCGGCCCGCGGTTCGACGCTCGGCTCGGGTGCTCGCGCTGGCACCTCACGTCAACCGCCTCCCCGCCTCGGCCGAGGAGGTGGCCGGCATCCACGCGGTCTACGGCCGGCGCGCTACCGTGCTCGCCGGGCCCGCCGCCTCCGAGGCCGCCCTCCGCGCCGGCGTACCCGGCCACGACATCCTGCACCTCGCGACCTTCGGCATACTCAACAAACACAACCCGCTCTTCTCCTACGTGGAGCTGTCAGGCGGCGGTGACGACGGCCGGCTCGAGGTGCACGAGGTCTTCGGGCTGGATCTCGCCGGCCAGTTGGTCGTGCTGAGCGCGTGTCAGACCGCGCTCGCGTCCGGCGCCTTGGCCGACGTGCCGGCAGGTGACGACTGGGTCGGGCTGACCCAGGCCTTTCTCCAGGCCGGTGCCGGCGGAGTGCTCGCATCTCTGTGGCGGGTGGAAGATCGGGCGACCGCTCGGCTGATGCAGCTGTTTTACCGGCGGCTGGCGGCCGGTGAGTCGGACGCGACGGCCCTGGCCGGGGCCCAGCGGGAGGTGCTTCGCGAGCCCGGCATGGCGCACCCGTTCTATTGGGCGGGTTTCGTGCTGAGCGGCTCGCGGTCGAACTGATTCGGTTCCCGAGCCTACCCCGCCAGCCCGCGATGCGGCATACTATGCTGGCCCCGCCGTCGAGTTCCCAACCCCGTCCGCCACGCGCACCAGAAGGATCGCCGATGGCCGAACGCCGCAACACCAGCGCCGGCCTCCTCCTCTACCGGCGCCCCCGCGGCGGACTCGAGCTGTTCCTCGCCCATCCCGGCGGCCCCTTCTGGCGCGGCCGCGACCTCGGCGCGTGGACCATCCCCAAGGGACTGGTCGCACCCGGCGAGGAGCTGCTCGACGCCGCCCGCCGGGAGTTCGAGGAGGAGACCGGGATCGTCCCCCGCGAGCCGTTCCTGTCGCTCGGCAGCGTGCGGCAGAAGGCCGGCAAGGTGATCCACGCCTGGGCGTGGGAGGGCGACGCCGACCCCGCCGCGATCGTCAGCAACACGACCAGCTGCGAGTGGCCCCGCGGCTCCGGCCGCTCGCTCACCTTCCCCGAAGTGGACCGCTGCGCCTGGTTCGAGCCCGGCGCGGCGCGCGCCAAGCTCAACCCCGCCCAGGCCGAGCTGATCGACCGCTTGCAGGACGCGCTTCGCCGACCCTCCTGAACGCTCACGCTCCGTTGGCACGATCCGCGGACCGGGCTATCCTGCGAAGATGATTCCGTTCTACCTGATCGACGTCTTCACCAGCGAGCCCTTCACCGGCAATCCGCTCGCGGTCGTCTCCGATGCGGACGACCTCTCCACCGAGCTGATGCAGCGCGTCGCCGGTGAGTTCAACCAGACCGAGACCACCTTCGTCCTTCGCCCGACGCGTCCCGAGGCCGATTGGCGGCTCCGGTCGTTCACCGCCCCCGGCATCGAGGTGTTCGGCGTCGGCCACAACGCGCTCGGGGCATGGTGGTGGCTGGCCACGTCCGGGCGCTTGACCCTGGACGCTCCGACGCGGACCTTCACCCAGGAGATCGACGGGCGGGCGCTGCCGGTGGAAGTGCGCTCCGACCAGGGACGGGTGATCGCGGTGAGCATGGCCCAGGCGGACCCGGTCTTCGGGGCCGTGGTGGGCGAGGTCTCGCCGCTCGCGTGGGCGCTCGACCTGGGTGACGCGGAGCTGTCCGTCGGCCGGCTGCAGGCGCAGGTGGTCTCGACCGGCGTCCCCCATCTGCTGGTGCCGGTGCGAGACCTCGGTGCGCTGGGCCGAGCTCGTCCCAGGTCGGAGCCGCTGGCGGCATACCTCCGGTCCATCGGAGCCCAGGGCTGCTACCTCTTCTGTGTCGACCCGCTCGATCCCGACGCGCCCGCCCAGGCACGCTTCTTCGGCCCCAACGTCGGGATCGCAGAGGATCCGGCCACCGGCAGCGCCGCCGGACCCCTCGCCGCCTACCTGGTCGCCCACGACCTGGCCTCGGAGCGGCGGCCGGTGGTGGTCGAGCAGGGGCGGGCGATGGGGAGGCCCAGCCGAATCGAGGTGCGGGTGAGGGGTGGCGGCGTGCGAGTGTCGGGAAGCGCCGTGCTGGTGGTAGAGGGTCGGTTGAGACTCTAGCGTGCGGGTCTGCCCGGAGACATACCGATGAGATGGAAACCGGAGCGCTGGCTCCTGCTCCTCGGGAGCCTCGCCCTCCACACCGCGCCGGCCTGGGCGCAGGCCGGGATCGACTCGGTGGACCGCTATGTGCGCGCCGAGCTTGCGCGGCAGCGGATCCCGGGAATGTCGGTGGCGGTGCTGCGCGGCGACAGCGTGATACTCGCGCGGGGCTATGGCCTGGCCAATCTGGAGCATCGGGTGCCCGCGACCGACAGCACCGTCTACCAGTCGGGTTCGGTCGGCAAGCAGTTCACCGCGGCGGCGATCCTCACCCTCGCGCGCGAAGGCAAGCTGGGTCTCGACGACTCGATCCGTCGATACTTTCCCGAGGGGCCGCCGGCCTGGCGCGGCATCACCATCCGCCACCTCCTGACGCACACCTCGGGTATTGCCGATTACACCGACAGCACGATGGACTATCGGCGCGACTACACCGAGGAGCAGTTCGTGGCGCTCGCGGCCGGCCTTCCGCTCCAGTTTCGGCCCGGCGGCACCTGGAGCTACAGCAACACCGGCTACGCCCTGCTCGGTTTCATCGTGCGCCGGGTGAGCGGCGTCTTCTATGGCGACTTCCTGCGCGAGCGGGTCTTCCAGCCGCTGGGGATGCGCACCGCGCGCGTGATCTCCGAGAGCGACATCGTGCCCAACCGCGCCGCCGGCTACCGGATGGTGGACGGCGAGCTGAAGAACCAGGAGTGGGTCTCGCCGACGCTCAACACCACGGCCGACGGCTCACTCTACCTCACGGTGCTCGACCTGGCGCGCTGGGCCAGAGGACTCAATCACGCGCTGGTGCCCGACAGCGCCGGGCTCCTCGCGAGCTGGACGCCGGTCCGGCTCAACGACGGCGGAACCTACCTCTACGGCCTGGGCTGGATAATCGCCGACCAGCGCGGCCGGCTTCGCCTGGGCCACACCGGGGCGTGGCAGGGGTTCCGCAGCAGCATTCAGCGGTACCCGGAGTTCGGCCTCACGGTGATCGCGATGGCGAACCTCGACGCGGCGACGCCCGAAGCGATCTCCTTCGGGATCGCGGGCATCCTCGAGCCCGCGCTGCTTCCGCCCCACCTGCTCCCGCCGCGCCAGGAAGGTCCGCCGGAGCCGGTGGCCGCGTTGCTGGCGGCCATCGCCGCCGGCAAGGCGTCGTCGCGGCTCGCGCCCGGGCTCCGCGCGTTCGCGTCGAAGAGCGTGCGCGACGAGTGGGAGCAGAGCCTCGCGGACGTGGGCCGCTGGGAGCCGCTGGGCTGCGACGCCGTCGGCGAGCGGGGGATTTCCCGGCTGGGCGCCCGGATCGAGCGGATCTGCTACGCGCGCGCCGAGGGACGGGAGTCGCGGTTGCTGGCGTCGGTGGCCTACACCGCGGACTGGCGCGCGGCAGCGCTGGATGCGTACTCGTACTAAGGGACCTCGACTGTCGAGGCCGGAGGAGCGATGATCGTCATCGAAGCGCTCCACCACGTCAGCGTCACCGTCACCGATCTCGAGCGCGCCAAGCGCTTCTATGCCGGCGTGCTCGGTCTCGAAGAGATTCCGCGCCCTGACTTCGGCTTCCCCGGCGCGTGGTACCGCCTGGGCGACCGGGAGCTCCATCTCATCGTGCATCCACCTACCCGCACCCTGCGCGGCACCACCGACATCGACTCGCGCGACGGGCACTTCGCTATCCGGGTCCGCAGCCACCGCGAGACTCGCGAGCACCTCGAGGCCGCGGGAATTCCCTTCGACGACCGGCCGCGCAACCGGACCCCGTGGCCCCAGATCTACGTGTCCGACCCTGACGGCAACCTGATCGAGCTGAACTCCGCGCGGCTCGACTGACGGAGGCAGGCAGATGGAGATATCGCTAGAGATTCGGCATGGCATCCGGAGCCTGCTGCGGCATCGGGGGCTCACGCTGGCCGCCATGGCGACGCTGGGACTGGGAGTCGGTGCCGCATTGACCATGGCCGGGATCGTGGAGCACGTCCTGCTCCGGCCGTTGCCGGTGCGAGACCAGGACCGCGTCCTCGTGTCCTGGGGGGTCTTTCAGTCGTCGGGCTTCGGGCACGTACCGCTGACCCACTCGACCATGCGGGCGCTGGCCGAGCGCACCCGGGTCTTCGAGCAACTGGCCGGGGTCGACTACAACGGCGTCTGGGCGGACGTCGGGCGGGTCGGCGATCGAGCCGTGCCGCAGCGGATCGGCGTCGTCACCGGAGACCTCTTCTCCACCCTCGGCATCGCACCCCTCATCGGGCGCACGCTCTCGGCCGAAGACGATCGGGTCGGCGCCGCCCCCGTCGCAGTCCTCAGCGAGGGCCTCTGGCGCCGCCGATTCGGCGGCGACTCGGGAGTCCTCGGGAAGCCGTTCGAGGTCACCACCGGCAAGTACACTATCGTCGGTGTCGCACCGGGCGATTTCGATCTGCCGCGCGGCTCGGATGTCTGGGTCACCGTCGCCGCGATCAACTCCGACCTGTTGAAGGACGATGCCTACGGGACACTGGATCTCGTCGGGAGACTGCGGCCCGGCCGCACCATGGAGGATGGCCGGCGCGAGCTCGATCGCATGGTGGCGGAGGTGGACGGAAGTCAGTGGAGCGCCGACTCCCGTCTGGCCATGACCGTCCGCACCCTTCAGGAGGTCGTGGTCGGGCAGGTCCGGCCGGCCGTCTGGGTGCTCGGCGCGGCCGCCCTGCTCGTTTTCCTGGTCGCCGTGCTGAACCTGGGGAACCTGCTGGTCGTCCGCGGCCTCGAACGTCAGCGGGAATTCTCCATCCGCCGGGCCATCGGCGCGACCCGGGCCTCGCTGGCGCGACACATCGTGGTCGAGACCGTGCTCATGGTCGCCCTGGGAGGCGCCGTCGGCATGGCGCTGGCCTGGGCGGCATGGCGGGTGTTGCCCGCACTCGCGCCGGCTGACCTGCCCAGCATCGAGGGCATCTCGGCCAGCGCGTCAGTCCTGCTGGTGGCGCTCGGCCTCGGCTTCTTCGCCGTGGGGATCGTGAGCGCGTTGCCGGCGCTCTCGCTGCGGGAGAACGACTTGCGCCTGCCCCGAGGAGCGGGTGCGGGCTCGCCGACGGGCTCGCGCGCGTTTGCCTGGAGCGGTGCGATCGCCGCCCAGGTGACGCTCGCCGTGGTCACCCTCATCGCTTCGCTTCTCCTGGTCCGCACGCTGTATCACCTCGAGCGACTCGAGCCCGGGTTCGAGCTCGAGGATCTGGGCCTCGCTCAGATCGCGCTGCTCTCGACCGATCCGAAGACCCCGGGGCGAGGCGGCCAGCTGGTGGAGCAGCTGGTGGCGCGCATGGGCGCGGTTCCGGGCGTGCGGCAGGTGACCACGAGCCTGACCCGGCCGCTCTCGGGAACCGGTGGGTGGGACTACGGCTTCATCGCCGAAGGTCAGACGGACGCGCAGGGGGCAGCCAACCCGTACCTGAACTACGAAGCGGTGAGGCCGAACTACTTCCAGACCCTGCGCCTGCCGATCCTCCGTGGACGCGCATTCGGGGAGGGAGACCGGGAGGGATCGCCGCTCGTGGTGATCGTCAGCCAGGCCATGGCGCAGCGAGTCTGGCCCGGACAGGACCCGGTGGGCAAGCGGATCCGTTGGGCCGGCGACGAGGACGCCGGCCGGTGGCGCACCATCGTCGGAGTCGCGGCCGATACCCGCTACCGTGACTTTCTCGACCCGCGGCTGAGCGTGTACGTCCCGGCGAAACAGCAATCGTGGCGATCGGGATACCTCCTCATTCGTACCGCGCGGCCATTCGGCGGCATGGTTCCGACCCTGCGTGAGGCCGCTCGGGAGGTGCATCCGGACTTCGACCTGGTGAACGCCTCGCCGATAAAGGCGGTGCTCGACCAGCCGCTGGCACGCCCCCGCTTCAACGCCGCCGTCCTGCTGATCTTTTCCATCATCGCCGTGACGCTCACCGCGGTGGGCCTGTACGGCCTCACCAGCTTCGTGGTGGTCCAGCGGACGCGCGAGGTCGGAATCCGCCGAGCGTTGGGCGCCGAGTCTCGCCAGATCGTCGGGTTGTTTCTCCGCCGGGGAATGGCGCCGGTGCTGGTCGGCGCGGCCGGCGGCGTGGGCATCGCGCTCGCCGGAAGTCGGGTCCTGTCTTCACTCGTGTACGGCGTGGCCACCACCGATTCGCTCGCCATCGTCGGAGCGGTGGTGGGGTTCACTCTGGTCGCCCTGGGCGCGATCCTGCTCGCGACCAGGGGAGCGGCTCGGACCGACCCCATGGTCGCGCTCCGGGCGGAGTAGGTCTACGCCCCGCCCAGCCGCGCCACCGCGGCGTCGATCATCCGACGCCGCTCCGCGGCATCGAGCCAGCGCCCACCCACCGACACCGCCTCGATCCGCGCCGTGTTCCGGATGTCCTCCAGCGGATTGGCCGCGAGCAGCAGCAGGTCGGCTCGCTTGCCGGCCTCGATCGTCCCCCACTCCTTCGAGGCCCGGAGGAACTCCGCCGGATTCCGGGTGGCCGCGGCGAGCGCCTGATACGGCGTGAGCCCCGCCGCGACGAGGCTCTCCAGCTCCCGGTGCAGGGTCCAGCCATAGCCGAAGAACCACTCGGGTGTGTCCGACCCGGCCATGATCTTGCCGCCGGAGTCGGCGATCGCTTTCACCAGCCGGTCGCGCACCTGTACCCAGCGCATCCGCCGGGCCTCAGTGGCGGGGTTCTTCCAATACTTCTCACGGGCGCCGAGATAGAGAGAGCGCATCTCGGCGGGCATGATGCCCCAGTCGGGGCGGGCCTTGATCTCCTCCTCCGACTGCCCCAGCGCGAATGCCGTCTTGAACACCGTGAGCGTGGGACAGGTGAAGCCGCCGGCCCGCGCGGTCGCGCCGGCGATGCGCTCCACCTTGGCATCGTCCACATAGTCCAGGCTCTCCCAGTTCTTGAGCCGGAAGAGCCCCCGATCCGACACCGATTCCCGCATCGGCGCGGAGTCGGCGAGCACCGACTCCAGGTAGTTGTCCAGGTGCTCGATCTGCTGCCCCGCCGCCAGCGCGCGCGCGACCCCTACCTGCGGGTCCACGTGACCCACCACCCTGATGCCCTGGCGCTTCGCTTCGCTCACGATCGCGTCGTACACCCGAGGCGTGATGAAGAGGGTGAGCTTGATGAAGTCGTAGCCCAGGTCCGCCATCTCCTTCACGGCCGCCCGCGCGTCCTCGGGTGAGGTGACCACCCGGCTGTTCACGTCCTCCTGCCCGGTGAACTGCGGGCTGGCGAGCCAGAGCTGCGGCCCCACGATCCGGCCGGTCTCGACCTCACGACGGAGGGTGAAGTGCTCCCGGGTCCCGATCATGAACCGCGTCGCGGTCACGCCGTTCGCCACCATCACGCCGAGCTCGTATCGCGCGACCGAATCGGGTACGTCGCCATCGGAGTAGAGGTGCGCGTGCATGTCGGTGAGGCCGGGGATGACGAACTTTCCCCGGCCGTCTATCCGCCGCGCTCCCGGGGGCACCCGCACGTTCCGAGTTGCACCCACCTCGGCGATCCGCCCGTCGCGCACCACGATGGTGGCGTCCCGAATGACGGTGTCCTTGGACATCGGAACCACGGTGACGTCGGTGATGGCGAAGGTCCCCGGGGTGAGCGCGCCGCGCGACGCCTGGGCGGCCAGCGACGGAAGCGGCAGGATGAGCGCGACGAGGGCGAGCGCGCACGATGTCGAGTTTCGCATGAGTGGGATGGAGTGGAGGGTGGGCCGGCACCGGGGTCGTCGCAGCAGTACGGCGGGCGCGGCCGGGAGTTTCCAGCACCTCCCCTGCGGGATATCCTTCGACGGTTCGCCTCGCCATCCGAGCCACAAGGAGCCCCGATGGGTGTCACTGCAGCCGAACCGGTGGAGAGCTCGCCCGGCCTCGATGCTATCCGCTCGCTGCTCATCCCCGGCGAGCGGCTGGAGAGTCACGCCATCCAGCGGCGGCTCTTCGCCCTCACCCATCGCCGGCTCGTCGTGGGAGGCACCAGCGGACGCCTGATCGCGGTGCAGCGCGGCCTGGTGAGCGGATTCACGGTCCAGGATCTCCGTTGGCAGGACCTGCGCGATGCGCAGCTCCAGGTCGGCATCTTCGGCGCGACCCTCACGGTCTCCGCCGACCAGGGCAACGATCTCGCCGGCGCGGAGGGCACGCCGCGCGTGTTTCGCTTCACCGGGCTGCGGAAGGACCAGGCGCAGGAGGTCTACCGCGCCTGTCAGTTCCAGGAGCAGGCCTGGCGGGAGAAGCGCCGGGTGCGGGAGCTGGAGGAGCTGCGGGCCAAGTCGGGCGGCGTGCATCTCGGGGGCGTGGGGGGCATGGCGGGCGGCGGCGAGGACGCCAACCGCTCGCCCCAGGCCCGGCTCCAGCGGGCGAAGGAGATGCTCGACCAAGGCCTGTTGACCGATGCGGAGTACGAGCAGGTGAAGGCGAGGATACTGGGGGAGCTGTAGGGGACTCACGCTTTCGGGAGAATCGATGCCGCTGTTCGTAGTCCGGCACACCCATACCGGCGAGCACTGCCCGGCGCAGGATCCGTACAAGGGAGCGATGCTGCTGAATCACCTGAGCCGGCCCAACGTGCGCCGGCACGGGGTCGAGATTCTCGGCGAAGCCGTGGTCCAGGGCGAGCATACGATGTTTCTCATCGCCGAGGCGACCGACGAGGCCCGGCTCCGCGAGTTCCTGCAGCCGTTCCAGATGGCCGGCAGCCTCGACGTCTACCCCGCCTCCACCTGCGCCCGGGTGGTGGCAAGCGGCGGGTGCGGCGCCCCTCTCCCCGTCGGCGACTTCGTCCCCGCGCTCGACCCCGAGGAGATCTGCCAGCACGCCATCGACGCCGGCCTGCTGGTCCACCGGGCGCACCCGCTCAATTGCGAGACCCCCCTCCCCGAGCTGGTCGGGGGCGTGGTCATGCCGACCGCGCGGTTCTACGTGCGGAACAACTTTCCGATCCCCAATCTCGACGCCGCCGACTTTCGCCTCAGCGTGACCGGCCAGGTCGAGCGGCCGCTCGCCCTCAGCCTGCGCGAGCTGCACAACATGCGCTCGCAGGCCGAAGTGGTGACGCTGGAGTGCGCGGGCAACGGGCGCACGCTCTTCGACCCGCCGGTTCCCGGCGAGCGATGGCAATACGGCGCGGTGAGCACCGCCGAGTGGAGCGGCGTTCCGCTGGCCGATGTGCTCGACCGCGCCGGGGTGCGCTCCAGCGCCCGCGAGATACTCTTCCGCGGCGCCGACGGCGGCGAAGTAGACAACAAGCGCGGCACGATCCGGTTCGAGCGCAGCCTGCCGGTGGACCAGGCTCGGGACTCCGACGCGATCCTGGCCTACGCCATGAACGGCGAGCCGCTGCCCATCCAGCACGGCTTTCCGCTCCGGCTGGTCGTCCCCGGCTGGTACGGCGTCGCGTCGGTCAAGTGGCTGACCGAGATCGAGGTGACCGATCGGCCGTTCGAGGGGCACTATCAGACCGAGAAGTACGTCTACTACTGGAAGCGGGACGGCAAGGAGCTCCGCGAGCCGGTCACTCTCCAGCGCGTCCGCGCGCTCATCACCGAGCCGGCGCCGGGGCAGGAGGCCAATCCCGGCGAGCTGGTCGTGCGCGGCGTCGCGTGGTCGGGCGCCGCGCCGATCGCGAAGGTGGAAGTGCGGGTCAACGGCGGTGACTGGCGTGAGGCCCGGCTGGTCGGCGAGCGCAAGCGCCACAGTTGGCAGTGGTGGGAGCTCATCGCCCACTTCGACCAGCCCGGCGAGGTCACGCTCCACGCCCGCGCCACGGACCTGGCCGGCCGCACCCAGCCCGACCGCGCCGAGTGGAACAAGCTCGGCTACGGGAACAACGGCATTCATCAGGTGACCGCCCGGATCGTCTGACGCCCGACGCCGTCCCCTTGGTCCCACCGGCAATCTCACTCCCGAGCTTCGATATCATGGATTGGTTCACCGACCCGCAGGCCTGGGTGGGACTCGCCACCCTGACGGTCCTCGAGATCGTCCTCGGCATCGACAACGTGATCTTCATCTCGATTCTCGCCGGGAGATTGCCCCGCGAGCAGCAGGGGCGAGCCCGCTACATCGGCCTCCTGCTGGCGATGGGCATGCGCATCGCGCTCCTCTTTTCGCTCTCCTGGATCATCCGGCTCACCGCGCCGCTCTTCACCGTCCTGGGCCAGGAGATCTCCGGCCGGGACCTGGTCCTTCTGGTCGGCGGACTGTTTCTCCTGGCCAAGAGCACCCACGAGATCCACGAGCGGCTGGAGGGCGATGAAGGGGAGGCGTCCGCCAGGGCCGCACCTTCGCTCCGCAGCGTGTTGATCCAGATCATGCTGCTGGACATCGTCTTCTCACTCGACTCGGTCATCACCGCGGTCGGGATGGTGGACGAGCTGGGGGTGATGGTGACGGCGGTGGTCGTCGCGGTTGGGTTCATGATGCTGTTCGCCGGCCCCATCAGCGAGTTCGTGGACCGGCACCCCACGGTCAAGATGCTGGCGCTGAGCTTCCTGATCCTCATCGGGGTGTCACTGATCGCGGAGTCGTTCGACCAGCACATCCCGAAGGGCTACATCTACTTCGCGATGGCGTTCTCGGTGCTGGTGGAGCTGCTGAACCTGCGGGCCCGGAAGGCGAAGGCCGGTGTGGTGAAGCTGCGCCAGGCCTACTCGCCGGACGCGACCGGGTAGCGCGGCGTATCGCCCTGGTCCATCAGGCTCCGGTAGGTGAGCGACATGTTGCGCTCCAGGAGCGCGAGCACCCGCGGCCGGTCGCCGCCCTCGATGGCGGCGATGATCTCCTCGTGCTCCTGGATCGAGCGCTGGGTGCGCTCGGGCTGGGAGTAGTACCACAGCTCGAGCCGGGTGAGCTGGGAGCGCAGGTCGTCGAGCAGCATGGCGAGCCGCCGGTTGCCGCCGCGCTCCGAGATCAGCCGGTGGAACTCGGTGTTGAGATCCAGCATCGCGCGCACGTCGTTCCGGTCCCTCGCCTCGGCCAGGCGGCCGTTCACCGCCTTGAGCCGGGCGAGGTCGGCCGGCGTGAAGCGCTCCAGCGCCAGCCGGCCAGCCAGCAGCTCCAGCGACGCGACGATGGGGTAGAGGTCGAGCAGGTTGCCCAGCGACTCCTCGGGCACCCGGAAGCCCCGGTGCGGCAGCCGCTCGAGGAACCCCTCGCTGGCCAATCGGCCCAATGCCTCCCGGATGGGGGTCCGGCTCACGCCCATGGACTCGAGGTCCTTCTCTCGCAGGAAGGCGCCGGGGGCCAGTCCTCCGTCGATGATCCTGGCGCGGACGGCGCGGTAGACCTGGTCGGACAGCGTGCGGGCTTCGGGGAGAGGCCAGAGGGTGGAGGTCATGGGCCGGGGTATTCGTGCCTCGGATGGCGAACGATTGACGAGCCTTACCAGAATTGTATACTTGATACAATAATACTCACGCCATCGCAACTCCGCCTGCGCCTTCGCGCTGCATACGACCGACGCCAGGAACCCACATGCCCGACCTGATGACCCGACCCGTGCAGATGCCCGCCTTCGACCACACGCCCCGCCCCTACGAGGGCCCCACACGGGACGAGGTGCTGGCCACCCGGCGTCAGTACGGCAATCCCGCGGTCTTCACGCTCTACCGCGACCCCCTGATGATCGTCGAGGGCAAGATGCAGTACCTCTTCGACGAGACCGGCCGTCGCTACCTCGACCTGTTCGCGGGGATCGTCACCGTCTCCTGCGGGCACTGCCATCCCAAGGTCGTCGCCCGGGTACGGGAACAGGTGGAGACGCTGCAGCACACCACGACCATCTATCTCCATCCCGGGATGCCGAGGCTCGCGGAAAAGCTGGCGGCGAAGATGCCGCCCGGCCTCGAGGTCACCTATTTCGTCAACAGCGGGAGCGAGGCGAACGACCTGGCGATCACCATGGCCCGGCTCTACACCGGCCACACCGACGTGATCGCGCTCCGCAACGGCTACCACGGCGGATCGCCGTCGGCGATGGGGCTCACCTCGCAACACACCTGGAAGCTCCCGACGCTGCAGGGCACACACGTCCACCACGCGCTTTGTCCCGAGCCCTATCGCAGCCCGCTGGCCGGAACGCCGGCCGAGATCGCCGCCGCGAGCGCCGCCGACATCGGCGAATTGATCCGCTATTCCACCCCGGGCCGGATCGCGGCTTTTATCGCCGAGCCGATCCAGGGCGTCGGGGGCGTCACCAGCGCCGCGCCCAACTACTTCCGTGAGGCCTATCGGATCGCGCGGGAGCACGGTGGCCTCTGCATCGCGGACGAGGTGCAGACCGGCTTCGGCCGCACCGGGGAGCACTACTGGGGATTCCAGAACTTCGGGGTCGTCCCCGACATCGTCACCATGGCCAAGGGCTTCGGCAACGGCGTCCCGTTGGCCGCGGTCACCACCCGGCGGGAGATCGCCGAGGTGCTCGCGCAGCGGCTCCACTTCAACACCTTCGGCGGAAACCCGGTGTCCATGGCGGCCGGGCTCGCGGTGATGGAGGTGATCGAGGAGGAGGGCCTTCAGCGGAACGCGCAGGTGGTGGGCGGCAAGTTCCGCGAGGGTCTCGAGCGCCTCGCGCGCGAGCACCAACTGATCGGCGACGTGCGGGGCATGGGTCTCATGCTCGGCGTCGAGCTGGTGACCGACCGGTCGACCCGCGCGCCCGCCACAGCCGAGACGCTCCAGGTGCTGGAGGAAGCCCGCTCGATGGGCGTGCTGCTCGGCAAGGGCGGCCTCGCGGGGAACGTGCTTCGGATCAAGCCGCCGATGTGCATCACCGCCGACGACGTGGACTTCGCCCTCGACGTGCTGGACCGGTCCTTCGCCCGGGTGGAGGCCACGGGGTGAGCACAGCGAAGGGGGCCGTCTGGACGAGGGCTAGGTGCAGTTGGCGTACCCGGTGTCGGCCGGCGGCGCCCCGGGCACCGGTAGAAACTTCCAGCTGTATTTCCCGGCGCCGAGCGCCATCCGGAGCACGCCGTGCCCCGCGACGTACCGCAGCTTGCTGTTCTTCGCCACGGAGATGAAGTCCTCGAGCTGGGCTCCGCCTGTCCCCACCACGAACTCGCGCGTGCCCCTCGCAACGAAGTTGCTGTCGGCATCCTGGGGGGCGAACCGCTCGTAGTTGTGCTGGTGTCCATTGAGGACCACCTCCGCCCCGGCCTTGTACAGCGCGTAGAACAGCGGCCGAACGGCCGGCGTGGGAGGGACCCGGCCGCTGGTGTACAGCGGCTTGTGCCAGTAGGCGAGTACGCACTTGGAGGGGTTATCGGCGAGATGCGACGTGAGCCAGCTCGTCTGCTCGGGGATGTTGCGCTCGCTGTTCAACGAGTAGACGCGCCAGGTGCCCAGCTTGTAGGTGTAATACCCCTTGCCGCTGGGACCCGCCAGGCTGCCGAAGTACTCGTAGTACGGCCCGGCCTGGTCGGTGCGGTACTCATGGTTGCCGGGCGCGGGCCGCGTGCGGGACCGCACTCGCCCCCAGCTCGGATCGTAGCAATTGCGGAACTGCGACCTCGTCCCGTCCTCATAGACCACGTCGCCCAGGGCCGCGATCGTGCCGGGCAGCTCCGCCAGCATCTCGGCAGTGACCTCGTCCTTGAAGCGGTCGAGGCATCCCGCGATGTCACCCGCCGCCAGAAGGATAGCGGGCGCGCCGGCCTCCGCGACTGCTTCCGTGGGTTGCATCGCGGTGTCGGGCTGATCGACGCAGGCGAACAGGCCGGCGATGGCGAATGCGAAGAACGCGAGCAGGCCGGAGCTCTTGAGTCTCATGGAAGCCGTATCAGGAGAAGGGGCGAAAAACAGCTTGAATCGTGCGTGCGGGGGTACCGCAACTTTAGCTACCCCACGCCCCTCGCGCAACGACCCGTACGGCTCCGGCGTCTTACTTGACCCAGCCCGGCGGAATCCAGCGGCTGGGCTCGAAGATGGCGGGGTTCAGCGCCACTCCCGCCTTCGGTTGGGCGTACTGCTCCAGCATCTTGGTCTCCCCGTCCACCATGAACCGGACTTCGGTCTCGAGCCACCCCTGCCCCAGCGGGATGTACTTGTTGAAACGCGTCTCGACCCTGGCCGACGGGTTCTGCTTGCCCGGCTCGACCATGCGAACGAAGACCAGCCGCTCTTTGTCGATCCAGAACTGGCGAGTGACCGTGTCCCCTGCCGCGGCACCCACCACGTAGGCCGGCCGCCCCTGCCAGGTGGACTCGTGCAGCCTGTTTAGATCGAAGCCGAGTCCCTGGAGCTTGCGGGCGGTGATCTCGACCGGCTGGGCGTAGATGTCCAACCCGAGCACCATCAGCGGGTGGACCATGGGCTTGGTCTCGGCCAGCCTTCCATTCTTGAACTCGTAGAGCGAGTCGCTTCGGAACAGGAGCGTGTTTTTCCCATCCAGCGGCGCGATGTCGATGCGCAGCTTACCGGGCAGCTCGGCGGCCTCGTACCAGGTCTCGACCTTCCCATCGGCCAGCGTGGTCGTCTGCACGAAGGTGAGGGTGCGGTACCACTTGCCCAGATAGCGCTGGCGCATCTGCCCGATCAGCTCCAGGCCGTCCTTCGGCGGGCTGATTGAATCGGGGGGCGCCGCGGCGGCAGCCAACATGGCCAGACTGAGGATCGACTGGAGCACCTGACCTCCGGGTGGGGCTTCGGGTGGGCGAACGGTGGCCCTACGGCCGGTCGCGAGAGACGGTTTCCGGCCGCGTTGCGTCGGATGGGTATAATTTGGTCATCCCGGCCCAACGCTCCTAGACATGAGCAAATGATGACGCGTTGCGACAGATCGCTTTCGATAGCGGCATGGATCCTCGTGGGGTGAAAAGGCTTTCGCTCCAGCCCAGGGTCAAGGCCTGGCTCGTCGCCGGCGACGAGTTCCTGATGGGCCCGCGCTACGTCCGGTTGCTGGAGGAGATCGACCGGCGCGGCAGCATCCGGGAAGCGTGCTCCCGCATCGGGCTCAGCTACCGGACCTGCCTCAACCGGATCCGGCGGATGGAGCGCGTTCTAGGCGCACCCGTCATCCTCACCACCCGCGGCGGAGCGTCCGGCGGCGGCAGCGAGCTCACCGCGGAGGCGCGCGAGATCATCCGGCTGTACCGGAAATGGCACGTCGAGCTGG
This sequence comes from uncultured Gemmatimonadales bacterium, assembly GCA_963844445.1. Lineage (GTDB taxonomy): Bacteria > Gemmatimonadota > Gemmatimonadetes > Gemmatimonadales > GWC2-71-9 > CAVVWJ01. The sequence goes on along the minus strand of CAWJOB010000001.1, from coordinate 677,867 downwards.
AGCGGTCGAGCCACGAGCTCTTCCGGCGGCTGCGTCGCCGTGGCTGACGTCGCCGACCTGTTTCGGCGGCTCAACGCCGGCGTCTACGTCGTGGGCGTCGCCGAGGGCGAGCGGCGCAACGCCTTCACCGCCTCCTGGCTCATGCAGGTCTCGTTCGATCCGATACTGCTGGCCTTGAGCGTCAATCCCGGGCACGCCTCCTACCCTCTCCTGGTAGCCGGTGGCGGCTTCGCCGTGAGCGTCCTCTCCCACGACCAGCTCGACCTCGCCCGGCACTTCGGCACCCGCTCCGGCCGTGAGACCGACAAGCTGGCCGGCATCTCCTGGCGCCCGGGCAGCACCGGCGCGCCGATCCTCGTCGGGGCGGTGGCATATCTCGAGTGCCGCCTTACGAGCCGCATCCCCGCCGGCGACCACGAGATCGCCATCGCCCGACCGATCGCGGGCGAGATCCTCCTTCCCGACGCGACCCCACTCACCTACGCCGACACCGGCGACCTCGACGGCAGCCGCGAGCTGTACCCGCCCTCTTTGTAGCACATGTCGATTCTTCCCCCTTCGTTCGACGTCAATGTAGAAGCAGGGTTTTTTCGATTGAACGTCACAGGGAGGAACATCCGTGCATTCCAGTACTCACGCGGTTCCGGTCTCGAAGGAAAGGCATTTGGCCGGCCCGATCGTCAGCGCGATCCCGGTGCTGTTTCTGGCCTTCGACACCGCCATCAAGTTCACGACTATGGAGCCGGTCGTGGAGTCGTTCCGTCAGCTGGGCTACCCCACCAGCCTCGGCCTCGCCATCGGACTCCTCGAGCTCACCTGTCTCGTTCTCTATGTGGTTCCCCGCACCTCGGTGCTTGGCGCGGTCCTGCTGACGGGCTATCTGGGCGGCGCGGTCGCGACCCACGTGCGGGTCGGCAGCCCGTTGTTCACCCACATCCTCTTCCCGATCTATGTCGCCGCGCTGATCTGGGGCGGACTCTTCCTGCGCGAACGCCGGCTCCTCACGCTCATCCCGTTGCGCAGGTAGCCCGCGAGGGCCGGGCCCACTGGGCGGCGAGCCTCAGGTGGGCCGCCGCACGTAGATCGCCCGAAACTGGTCCGGAGACCCGGGCCCCTCGCCGCCGAAAGCCACTCGCAGGGTGTCGCCGGAGATCGTGCCTGCGTCGAGAAGCAGCGGCGCAACGACGACGCTATCCAGCTCGAACGTGAGCGAGGATCCCCGGCGCGCGTACGTTCCCCATTCCATTGCGGTGAAGACCAGGCCGTTGTTGCGGTTCCGCGCCGTAAGCGATGCGGTGTAGCCCGGCCCGTCGAGGACCAGTCCCCCACTCAAGTAAGTGCAGCAGCCCAGGCCCTCATGATCGTAGGGCAACAGCTCTTCGTTCAGGCCGCGAAGGTCGTATTCACCCTCGATTGCCCCCGGACCGGTAGCGTCATCTCCGCACCCGGCGAGGGCCGCGAGGATCGCGAGGGTGGCGGTGGCGCCCGGGTCATTGCTCTTCCGCCTTGGGGAACTGGGCACCGATCAAGGCGCCGGCCAGCCCGCCGAGGACTCCACCCAGCAGAAACGCCTGGGGGGTAACGCTTCCTCCGCAGCCCGTGTCCGAGCCACGGCAAACACGGTCCATCAGCACGACGAACCCGAGCCCGGCCGCCAATCCGCCGATGAGGGCACCCTTCTTCCACTGGGTGGGGCGGATCTCTCGCCGCACCGAATCGACGGCCAGCGACTGGCGGAGCGGTCCCCGGGCGGCCACGCCGAGCACCTCGGACGCAGTTGGACCGGCGATGCGGATTGGCGCGTGCTGCGCGCTGGCCGCCGTGGTGATGGACAAGAGCAGAAGAAAAACGAGTCGAGGGAGCGCCGGCATGAACGACTCTCTGTGGAGGTCCCCCTCAGTGTCGTCCGCCGGCGTGACTCGCGCGTGACTTGAGGCTGTTCCTCATGACGCCGTCATCGGCACGTGCAGGCGCGACAGGAGCGCCAGCGCCAGGGCAAGCGCGACGTACGTCCCCAGGGCGCCGGTGTCCGGCTCCTCCGGCGCCTCCCCAAACGCGTTCGCGGCCCCGGCCAGGGCGAGCAGCACGAGCAGAGGCTCCGATGTCGCCAGCCAGATCGCGCCCAATGCTCCGACCGCGAGCCAGCGTTGCCGGCGCGTCAGCGCACGAAAGCCCCGGCCGCCGTCGAGCTGCCAGAACGGGAGAAGATTGAAGAGGTTGATCCAGGCGCCGAAGCGGGCAATGGCTCCCCAGATCGGGACATGAGTCGTCAGAAACACAACGTACGCCGCGAGCGCCGCGCCGAGCCCCCAGATCGGGCCTGCCAGGCCCACCCGGGCGTCCTCGTGCACGGTGGCCGGGTGCTGATGCAGCCGAACGATCGCGCCGATGCCGGGGATGAACATCGGGGCACTCGCCTTGATGCCGTAGTGCCGGAGCGAGGCCACGTGTCCCATCTCGTGCACGTAGATCGAGGCCACGATACCGAACGCGAACTTCCACCCCCAGAGCGTCCAGTACACACCGGCCGCGGCGAACATGGACAGGAGCGTGCTGGTCTTGGTGAGACCGAGAAGGAGGAGCTTCCCTTTGGTGAGGAAGAAGACCAGCAGGAACTTGAACTTCCAGAGGACGAGCAGCAGCACCCCCAGCGCCGGCCCGAAGCGTTTGGCGAAATCAGGCGCCCGGCTCCCGGAGCCGTCGGCTCCCGGCATTTTGCCCAACGCGCCGATGCGCTGTTGAATAGTGGAGACCTGCCCGGCATCGGCCGGCAGCAGCTCGAGCGCCTGCCGCCACTGCACCAGCGCTTCCTCGCGCTGACCCGCGGCTTCATGGCGCTCGGCGTCGGCCGCGAGCGACGCCAACCTGTCGGCGTGCACCAGCCGGCGGCAGGTGGGGCAGCGGAGCAGCGTGCTCGCGAGCTCGGTGCCGCACCCGCCGCAGGTAGTTCCCCGGGCGAGCGGGATGCTACTCGCCACCGGACGCGCCCGCGCCTCGGCCCACCGCGTAGGGGCCGGTGAACGTCATCGGGGCCTGCCGGTTCATCTGCCACGCCTGGTACAGCGCGAAGCCGATGATCAGAATGCCGATGACGTTCTCGAAACCGGCCAGGAACGGAGACGCGACCGCCAGCACCAGCAACGCCACGAAGCCAATGGCGAGCTCGCCCGTCGAGCTCGCGTCCTCGGTGGAGCTCGCGGCATTGAGAGCCGGGGTGGCCGACCCGCTGTCAGCGCCGGTGGCCGGAGCCGAAGCGGCCGCGATCGGCTGGGTCTCGTCCGCCGTGACCGCCTTCAGGATGAACGGCACGTAGGTGCTCACGATGGCCAGGTAGGTGAGTCCCACCGCGAGCGACTGGTATGCCCAGCCACCCCTGCCATCGGACCCCTTCTGCACGCCGCGGCCGACCAGCCAGCCCACGGCAATCGCCACCAGGCCGATCTCGTACCCTGTGACGGCCAGAATCGCGTAGTAGACTCCGGCACCAAGGACGGCCCCGCCGAGTCCGAACGCCGTAGCCCGCACCAGCCGCGAGGCGCCGCTGCCGGCGGGGCGCTGCTCTAGGGCCGCCTTGCAGGCGGGGCAGACCACGTGCCCGTTCACTTCGTAATACGCGTCGCCGATCGGCGTCTGGCACTGCCCACAGCTGGGCGCTCCGGTGCCGCCGGCAGGCTCGTCGAAACGCAGTCCTTCCGAGGACGACACTCCTGTGGCATCCGAGGGCATGGGCGCGATCCTTTTTGGGGTGATGGGGGGGAGTGGGAAGGTACGCGATGGGGCCGAGGCGGGACAAGCGGTTTCGCGCGGCAACGCGATGCAATTTCTGGCAGGGATGGCGGAGGGCCGCTCGGCTTTCAGGGCAGCCGGAGACGGCCCACGGTGTTTCGGTCGGTTCCGTACCAGATCTCCCTGCTGGGTTTGTGGAACACCATGTGCCGGATGGTATTCGGCTCGTCTCCGCCCTCCGTCGCCACGCTGTCGGTGAAACGCCCCGCGCCCGGGTCGAACGCCACCAGCCGGTTGGGCCGCACCCCCGTCTCAGCCAGCCAGATTTTCCCCTTGTCGTCGCCCGCCATGGCATACGGCAGCGAACCGGCTCCGGCCGGCATGGCGAACTCCCGCACCTTCCCCGTCGCCGGATCGAGCCGCCCCAGGTACCCGCGCGCGTAGTCGCCATACCAGATCGCGTCGTCCGCCACTGCGAGCCGCCGCGGTCGCGCACCCTCTGGAAGCGTGAAGCGTCGCATCTCCATCGTACCCGGGTCGATGGTCCCCACCTCGTTGGTGCCGAAGAGCACGAACCACGGCCGCTGCTTCCCATCCGCTTCGATCCCGTAGGGCCTGGTGCCGCTGCCCGTGGGCCAGAGGCGTATCCGGCCGGTCTTGGCGTCGAGCCGTCCGACTACCTCGGAGTTCTGCGCGGTGAACCAGGCGTTCCCCGCCCGGTCGAGGATCATGGTGTGGGGGTCGTCCACCTTCGGATCGGGCATCGGGAAGTTGGTCAGCTTTCGGCTTGCCGGGTCCAGCTTGACCAGCCGACCATTGCGGTTGCCGGTAAACCAGACCATGCCGTCCGGCGCCACGACCAGATTGTGCGGATGAGTTCCAGCCTCGATCTCATAGCGCTCGAACTTGCCGCTCTTCGGCTCGAGGTAGGCGACGTAGTTCCCCTGCTGTCCCACGAACCACACCCGCCCCTTTCCGTCCACGAAGGGATCGCGCGGGCGGGTGCCCTCCCAGGGAACGGTCCACTCCCTGACATCCGGAGCGGCCGCGAATCCCGCCGGCTCTCGCTCCACGAGGCTGCGGCCGAGGCGAGGGGGAGCGGGTGCTCCGCGATGAGCCTGTGCATCGTAATCTCCTCGGCGCGCTACGGGCGCCGCTCTCGGTGGGCAGAAGGTCGGGCCGGGACCCCGGCTTGGTACGGACCGCGGTCCACGACCAGCCGCCGTCATTCGTCTTGGCAGTGCCGCTCGCCCGATCGCCGTCCACCCGGCCGCTAAAGGTGACCCCTCGTCCTTCGCCGGCGCCGTCGGGCAGCACGAAGCTCAACCGGTCTCCCTTCAGGGTGACGTTGGAGAGCGGCGCCGCCTTCCCACCCGGCGCGGCGGTGCCCGAGACCATCTGGAACTTCTGCTCGAGGGCGAGGGTGTACGCCTTGCCGGAGCCTCCCTTGGGCTCGAGTCGCCACTCCCCCGACACGTCCGCCGGGAGGATCCAGAGAAAGGCGTAGCTCTGCATGCCGGAGAAGGTCTTGATGTTGAGGGTCCGGTCCGCCTTCCATGCGCCCATGTCGAAGGCGTTGGAGACAATCCGGGTGCCCGGGCGCAGCTCCTTGAACAGCTTGGGCCGGAGTCGCTCGTTCAGCGAAGGCAGCAGGTAGAGTGTCACGACCGTCGCCTTGGAGAGATCCTGCTCGAAGAGATCGCCCTCCACGAACTCGATCCGCCGGGTGACACCCGCGGTGTCCGCGTTGTTTCTGCTCTCCTTGATGCGGACTGGATCGATGTCCACGCAGACGCCGCGCGCGCCGTGCTTCTTCACCGCGGCGATGACGATCCGGCCGTCGCCGCACCCCAGGTCGTAGACCAGGTCCTTGGAGTCGACCTCGGCCGCGGCGAGCATCTCGCGCACTTTGGTCGTGTCGGTGGGAACGAAGTGGACGTCGGGAGCTCGGGCGGGAGCCGAAGTCTCCTGGCCGGATAGTCCGCCGGGGACCACGAGCGCCAGCGCGATCGTCGCCGGCAGAAGGGCGAGTCTGCGAGAGAGAATGAAGGCTACGGTGCCCATGTGGAGTCTCGTGCGACCGGATGGTGAAGTGCCGTCACGCGGCTGCGGCTGGCGAACGCGAGCACCGGAAGTCCCGCGAGCATCACGGCCACTCCCAGGAGCGCGCCCCGCCCGGCGTAGGCGACGCTGGAATACAGCATGTAGGCGGCGATGCCGCAGAAGGTCAACGGGATAATGGGATACAGCGGTACCCGGAACGGGCGCTCCACCGACGGCTCCCGCCGCCGCAGCACCAGGAGCGAGGCGCCGGTGCCGAAGAGGATGAGCCAGAAGACCGGGGCGGTGTAGGCCACCATCGCCTCGAACCCGCTCCGGGCGAAGGCGCCGAACGCCACCAGCAGGAGCGCGACCGCCTCCCTGGAACAGGAAGGCGGCCCGCGGGGTGTGCTGGCCCTCGTGCCAGCCGCCGAGAAAGCCGAAGAGCGGTACGTCCCGGCCCAGCGCGTAGTTGCTCCTCGCGCCCGTGATCATGGTGGCGTTGGCCGACGAGAGCGCCGCGAGAATGACGGCGAAGCTGACCGCCACCGCGCCCCATCCGCCGACCGCGCGGCGCATCAGGTCGGCCGCCACCGCCGACGAGCCGGCCACGCCCTGGAGACCCAGGCCTCGCAGGTAGGCGGCGTTCGCCAGCAGGTAGAGCGCGGTGAGGATGCCGAGGCCCCAGCCGAGGGTCCGGATGGCGCCCCGCCGGCGATCTCGAAGCTCCGCCGAGATGTACGCCGCCTCGCTCCATCCGCCGAAGGTGAGAAGGACGAAGACGATCGCGAGCGCGGTTCCGCCGGGGGATGCCGCCGGCGGCGCGGGAGTCGCTTCGGCCGGCGCCGCGATGAGAAGCCCCGTCACGATCACCGCCACCAGGCCCAGCACCTCCAGCGTGGTGAGCGCGTACTGCACGCCACCGCTCTGGCGCAGCCCGGCGACGTTGAGCAGCGTGAGCCCCACCACCACGGTCGCGGCGACCCCGGACGACAGCCCGGAGCGAGGATCCGGGCCGTCCGCGAGCGAAGCCACGTAGTCGCCCACCAGGAAGGAGAGGATGGCGATCGAACCGGTCTGGATCACCGTCATTCTCGACCAGGCGCAGAGGAAGCCGGCTCGCCGGCCGAAGGCTCGACCCAGGAAATGGTATTCGCCGCCGGCATTGGGGTACGCGGCCGCGAGCTCGGCATAGCAGAGGGCGCCGATCAGGGAGATCACGCCACCGATCACCCAGAGACCGATGAACATGGTCCCCGACGAGCTGCCGGCGGCCACCAGCTGCGGCGCCCGGAAGATCCCCGCGCCCAGCACCAGGCCGACCACGAGGATGACGCCGTCGCGGGTGTGCAGGACCGCCCGTGGCGCGGATCGCTCCGCGCGATGCTCCCGGTCTTCCATCTCGGCTCCACCAATCGAGCGAGGAGAGGCAATAGAGCAGGGCCCGGGGATCCCGGGCTGTAACGTGCAACACACTGGTCGGTGCCGAACCGGTCAGACCAGGTCCAGCTCCCAGGTCTGCCCCACCAGATCGTGGCCGAAGCTGTGGTGCGGCGTTTCCTCCACCAGCCGGAATCCGGCCTTCTGGTAGATCCGCCGGGCCGCGTGCAACCCGTCGTTGGTCCAGAGGACGACCTTGGCGTAGCCCGCCGCACGGGCGAACCGCAGGCACTCGTCCACCAGTCGGGAGCCGACCCCGTGCCCCCGCGCCCAGGGCTCGACCAGCAGGAGCCGAAGCTTCGCGACGGTGGAGGACTCCTTCACCAGGAAGACCGACCCGGCGGGAACCCCGCCCAGCTCGGCGATCCAGCACCGCTCGACCCGGGGATCGAGCTCGGCCACGAATCGGCCCACGATCCCGGCCACCAGCCCCTCGAACCCGGCGTCCCAGCCGTACTCGGCGGCGTACAGCTCGCCGTGCCGCTCGACCACCCAGCCCAGCTCACCCGGCCGCGGCTCGCGCAGCACCACGTTGGGTGTCTCGACCTCCGGGCGATCGGCGGCCTTGCCGAGCAGACCTTCGATCCCGCGCATCGCCTCGATCAGCTCCCTACGCTCCGGCCGGCTCAGGCGTGCCAACATCGCTTCCACCTCCTCGGTGGAGCGTGCGTCGAGGGCGTCGAAGGCGCGGCCGCCCCGTTCGGTCAGCGTCAGTCGCCGGCGGCGCCGGTCCGCCGCGGGCGCGCGCGCGGAGACCAGCCCCTGTCTCCGCAGCCCGCGGAGGAGGCGGCTCAGGTAGCCGGCGTCGATCGCCAGGGTCTCCCGCAGCTCGGTGGCGGTGATGCCCGCGTGATGGGCGATCTCGTAGAGCAACCGCACCTCGGTGAGCGAGAAGGGGCTGTGGAGCAGCCCCTCGTCGAGGAGCCCGATCTGGCGGGTGTAGAATCGGTTGAAGCGGCGTACGGCGGTCGTGGGGTCGCTGGGCGCGCCGGGCATGGAACCTCCGATGTCGTCCCCCGCTTCCGCGAGGGATGACTAGGATGCCATATTATTTGCTTTTGTCAACTATCTGGCCCGATCGCCTTGCGACACAGTCTCCGGAGCGCCGTTGTCATCCTGAGCGAAGCGAAGGATCTTGCCCGGAAAGGGCTCGACCTCCGCGGACCTGATCCCTCGTTCGCTTCAGGTTGCCGGCCGAGCTGCAACCGGGGGCTCCGCCCGTCCGTAGTCAGGACACGAGCCCCCTTCCACCTCCGAGCCAGGTCCCGCGCATGGGTCTTCTACGGTCCGTGATTCTTTCGAGCGTGCTCCTTCCGGCCACGCTCGCCGCCCAGACCATCGCTTCACCTGAATACGCCGCGCGCCGCGACTCGCTTGCCGCGCGGATCGACAGCGGCGTCGTCGTGGCCTTCGGCGGCCGGACACCGGTGGGCCCGGAGCGGTTCATGCAGCTCTCGGCCTTCCGCTACCTGACCGGCTTTCTCGAGCCCGACGCCGCGCTGGTGATGGTGGTCCGGCCCGGTGCGGGCCACGCGACGCTGTTCACCTCTGAGCGCGACCCCCGTCGCGCGCTCTACGACGGGTTCCCGCCCGACTCGACCGAGGTTGCCCGGCTGACCGGGATCGACGCCCGCTCGATCGGCGCGCTGCCCGCGCACCTGGACTCGCTCGCCGGAACCGGCCTTCCCTTCTACACTCTGCGAGACTTTGCCACCGCCGACGCCGCCGAGACGGACTCGCTCACCCGGGGCGCCCATCTCATGCGTCAGTTCGCCGACGGGCACCCCAGCCTGACGGTGCGCGACGCACACCCGATTCTCGACAGCCTTCGCACCCGGAAGAGTCCCGCCGAGCAAGCGATGCTGCGCCGCGCGATCGACCTGACGGTGGGAGGGCTCCGCGAGGTCATGCGGGCGTTGAAGCCCGGCATGTGGGAATACGAGGCGGAGGCGATGTTCCAATCGGCCTTTCGCCGCAATGGCGGCGACGGCGCGGCGTTCGTCTCCATCATCGGCTCCGGTCCCAACTCGACCCAGTATCACTACAACGCCAACGACCGGCGGATCGGCAAGGGCGACGTGGTCGTGATGGACGTCGGCGCCGGCTTCGGCGGTTACGCCGCCGACGTCACCCGCACCCTTCCCGCGAGCGGACGCTTCAGCAGCCGAGCAGCGCGCGGTCTACCAGATCGTGCGCGACGCGCAGGCCGCGGCCGCGAAGGTCGCGCGCCCCGGCGCTTCCTTCGAGTCCTGGCGGGACGCGGCGCGCGAGATGGTGGCGCGCGGCGTGGCCCGGCTCGGGCTCACCGAGGGGGTGGACGCGACCTTCGATCCGCCGTGGGCCGATCAGTGCTCCGGCAACCCGGTCGCCTGCACCCAATCATTTCTCTACATGGCGCACGGTCTCGGCCACGGGATCGGGCTCGAGGTCCACGACCGTCCGCATCCCTGGTACGGCGCCGGCACCTTCCAGGCCGGCGACGTGTTCACCATCGAGCCGGGCATCTACGTGAGTCGGAAGCTGCTCGAGATCCTGCCCGACACGCCGAAGAACCGCGCGATGATCGCCAAGGTGCGCCCGGCGGTGGAGCGCTACCATGACATCGGCATCCGCATCGAAGACGATTACCTGATCACCGAGCACGGGAGCCGAATGGCTCTCGCGCGCTCCCCGGGAGATCTCCGAGGTCGAAGCGGAGATGGCACGGCGCCCCTGACCAGGCTCCTCGTTCTCTTCGTCACCGCGTTCGTGGACATGGTGGGGCTCGCGATGATCGTGCCCCTCCTGCCCTACTACGCCACGGAGTTCGGCGCCGGCGCCGCCACCGTCGGCGTGCTCATCTCCGCCTTCTCGATCGCGCAGCTCGCCGTCGCGCCGCTGTGGGGACGGCTCTCGGATGGCTACGGGCGACGCCCCGCCATTCTCGCCGGCCTCCTGATCACCGCCGCGGCGTATCTCCTGTTCGCCTTCGCCCAATCGGTTCCCCTGCTTCTCCTCGCGCGGCTGGTTCAGGGCATCGGCGGCGGCACCATCGGCGTGGTCCAGGCCTACGTCGCCGACGTCTCCCCGCCGGAGCAGCGCACCAAGAGCCTGGGGTGGCTCTCCGCCATCACCAGCCTCGGCGCGGTGGCGGGACCGGCCTTCGGCTCGCTGATGGTCTCGCTCGGCGGGCAGGAGTTCGTGGGGCTCGGGGCCGCCGGGCTCGCGGCGCTGGTCGCGCTCTTCGCCTGGCGGTTCCTCCGGGAATCGCGGCGGGCGCCGACGCCGGGCGCCGACGCGGCCCGCCTGACCACCGGCCGCGCGGCCATCGCGCACGTTCTCTCCCGCTGGCACGAGCCAGCGCCGCGGCTCATCTGGATTTACGCGGTCGGTATCGGGGCCTTCTACGGGACGATCCAGATCGTGCCGCTCCTGCTGGCCGACCGGCTGGGCGTCACCGAGCGCACCGTCGGATACTTCGTGATGTACCTGGGCGGGATGGGCGTGGTGGTGCGCGCGCTGCTGCTTGGGCGGGCGGTGGACCGGCTCGGCGAGGCGCGTCTCGCTCGGCTCGGCATCGTGATCCTCGCGGCGGGGCTGGCCGCAACCGGACTGGGCCGCGGGAGCGCGGTGCTCGCCGCGGGATTCACGCTCATGCCCCTGGGCACGGCATTCCTCTTTCCCTGCGTCACCGGCCTCCTGTCCCGGAGGGTGCCGAGCCCGGAGCGGGGGCTCTACATGGGCGTCCAACACACCTTCGGTGGCGTGTCCCGGGTCGCCTTCCCCATCGCGGCCGGCCTCCTGATGGATCGGTTCGGGGTCGGGGTTCCGTTCTGGCTTGCGGGCGTGCTGGTCCTCGCCACCCTGCCGCTCACCCGCTCGATCGGTGGGCGACCCGGGCCGGCGCCGGCCGAGGCCGCGGAGGCGCTCCGAATCGCGGCGGCGGACATCACCGGCGAGATTCCAGGCCCGCCTCCCGCAGCAGCCTCTCCCCACCCGTCGGCCGCCCGGCCCGGCGTTCCGCCCGGGTGAGGACCAGCCGGTCCTTGGCCCGCGTCATCCCCACGTAGAGCAGTCGCCGCGCCTCCTGGATCTCCTGCTCCCGGTTCTCGCTCAGCGCGAGGAATCCGGGCAGCGCCGCGTCCTCCGCGCCGACCACGTAGACCCGCGAGAACTCCAGCCCCTTGGTCGAGTGCAGGGTCAGCAGGTTGATCCGGTGTTCGTCGGTCTCGGTTCCGTCGCTGCGGGAGAGGGCGACTCTTCCCAGCAGCAGGTCGATGCTGTCGTCGAGCGTCGGCCCCGCGCTCGCGGCGACCAGCGCGGCGAGCCGCGCCACCGACGTCGGGTAGCGCTCCTCGACTGGACGCTGGGTGCGGATCCGCTCGATCAGCCTGGCGCCACCCAGCCGCTCGGTCAGCTCCTCCACCGACGGCGCGCCCGCCGCCTCGCACTCCTCGGCGTAGACCTGGAGACAGTCGCCATACCGGCCCACCGTCGCCGGGAGCGACACCTCGCGAAGCAGCCGCTCCTCCGCCGTCGGCTCGGCGGAGTCGTCGAGCGCCAGCGCCAGACCCAGCCATCCCAGCAGCTGCACCAGCGCCGACCGGCGGGCTCGCGCCAGCTTCAGGGCTCCGAGGTGCCGCAGCACCCCGGCGAGCGCGGCCGTGTCGTCGAGCGCGTGGTGCGAGCGGCCCGCGTCCACCCCGAAGCGGTGCGCCAGGTCCTCCAGCTTCGCGCTCTCGTCGAGCAGCGAGCGGGCCAGGGGGAGGGTGTCGTAGAAGACCAGGTCGTCCACGCCGGGGAGGCCGGCGGCGAGGCGGCGAAGCACCGGCATGTCGAAGTGCTGGCCGTTGTGCGCCACCAGGATGTCGTCGCCGACGAAGGCGCGGAACGCGGGCCACACCTGGTCGAAGAACGGCTGGTCGCACACGTCGGCATCGTACCAGCCGTGCACCTCGCTAGCCTTGCGGCTGATCGGCCGGTTGGGGCGCACCAGCTGTGCGAACTGATCCACCACCACCATACCGCGCACCCGGACCGCGGCGATCTCCACGATCTCGCAGTCGGCGATCTGCTTGTCGGTGGTCTCCAGGTCGAACGCGACGTAGTCCTGGAACGGATCCTCCATCGCCCGGCAGTGATGCAGCTGGAGCGCCTTGAAGAGGGCGAGCGGCCGGATGGCGCCCGCCGGAAGGACGACGTCGCCGGGAAGAGGACGGTCGCCGGGAAGCAGCCGCCGCACGTCGCCGCCGAGCGCGCCCTGGAGCAGGCGCACCGTCGCGATCTCGACCCCGCGATCGGGCTCGACCCAGATCGCTCCGCCCCGCGAGACCGCGGCGCCGATCCGCTCCGCCAGCGCACCGGCCCCGGGAAACTCCGCCGGATCGCTCAGCTCCGACGCGCGCTCCTCCAGCGGGTTCCGGTACTTCCCGATCCGCTGCGACAGCAGCTCGTCCACCAGGGTCGCCAGGGTCTCGTGGGTGCGACCCAGCGCCGCGAGATTCTCGACGTGGAAGACGAAGCGCCACGCCTTTCGCCCGTCCACGTCGCCCCGGGCGGCGCGGCCGAAGGCGCGCAACGCGGAGACCAGGTCGAGGTCGCGATAGCGGGCCCGCACCTGCTCCACCAGGGGTCGGGGCAGCACCTGGTCGGCGAAGGCCTCGATCGCCAGCGGGTCGTCGGGCGACCGGATCACCTGAAGCGACGAGAGGACAAAGGCGATCAGCTCGTCATCCCTGACCGACTGGCCCTGCGCCAGACGGCAGGGGATGCCCGCCTCGATGCACCTGGTCTCGAGGTATTGGCCGGTCACGTGGGCCCGGTAGAGCAGCGCGTATTCTCCCCATTCGATCCCGGTCGCCTCGCGATCCCGCCACAGATCCTCGAGCAGCCAGGTCGCCTCCTCCGCCTCGTCGGCGAAGACGTAGGATGCGACGCAGTGCTCCGAGTCGCGGTCGGCCTCCAGCTTCTTCTCGAACAGCGCGGGATTCAGGGCGATCACCCGCCGCGCGGCCTCGAAGATCTGCCGGGAGCAGCGCCGGTTCCGCTCGAGGACGATCGGCTCCGCCACCTCGAAGTCCGTGCCGAACCGCTCCAGGATCCGGGGATCGGCCCCCGCCCAGGAGTAGATGGACTGCTCGTCGTCGCCCACGGCGAAGCAGTGCCGGTGCCCGAGGGAGATGCCCGTCACCACCTCGTACTGGGCCAGACTCAGGTCCTGGAACTCGTCCACCAGCACCGCATCCCACCGTCCGCGGATGGCGGCCGCGGGTCCCGGGTGTCCGCGAAGCAGGTCGCCGGTGAGGGCGATGAGGTCGTTGTAGTCGAGCAGCCGGCGGGACCGGAGCGCTTCGCGGTAGCAGGCGAAGTGCTCCTGGTCGCCGGGGCTCAGCGGGTAGTGCTCGAGCTGGTGGCGGCCGAAGAGGCGGAGGAGCTGCGCCTGGCGCTCGGGTCGGACGTGGAGCCGGCGAAGGACCCGCTTCTGATAGTCCTCGTCGGCGAGCCCGAACCCGCGCCGCAGGCCCATCAAGGCGGCATGCTCACGCAACAGGCTGAGGCAGAGCGCGTGCAGGGTGCCGCAGGTGACCTCATCGACCTCGGCTCCGAGCTCGCGCCGGAGCCGCGAGGCGATCTCGTCCGCGGCCTTGTTGGTGAAGGTGATCGCGCAGATCCGGCGGGGCTCGAGCCCCATCGGGCCGATCAGATGGGCGATCCGCCCGATGAGGCAGAACGTCTTGCCGGCGCCCGGCCCTGCCACCACGAGGACGGGTCCGGGCGGGGCTTCGATGGCGCGGAGCTGGGCGGAGGTCGGAACCGGTCCCGTCCCCGCGGTCAGGGGAGGGTCGATTCCGGGGATGGCGGTCATCCTGCAAAGATACCTTGCCGGTGTGACCGCTCCAGGCTCAGTGAGTCAGCAGCTTGAACGCATGCGTCCAGCGGTTCTCGCGGAAGCCCGGAATGCACCACAGCACGGCCAGCGGCTCGATGGCCCGGGCCGCCACGGCCGACCCCATGTCGGCGCCTTCCCAGCCGAGCTGCTCCAGGATCCTGCCCACCTCGGCGCGTGCCTCGGGGTCGTCGCCGCAGTAGAACATCGTCGGCTTCCCAGCGGCGAACTTCGGGTTCACCATCAGGTCCGAGCCGACGCTGTTGAACGCCTTCACGAACCGGGCGCGCGGCGCGGCCTTCTGCAGTCGCTCCATCAGCGAGTCGTTGAGTCCGGTGAAGCACTCGAGCACGCCGTCCTTCGGCGGCGCGGTGGTGATGGCATTGGTGGTGTCGATCACCAGCTTCCCGGCGAGATTTTCCAGTCCCGCCTGCTCGAGCACGTCCTCCGCGGCGCTTCCCAGCACGGACAGGACCAGCGCGTCTCCCCATTTCGCCACCTCGGCGAAGGTTCCGCTGGGAATCTTGGTCTGTTCGCTAAAGGCGGCGAGCTTTCTGGGATCGCGGCTTCCGATCCGGACCTCGTGACCGATGCCCCGAAGGCCCTTTGCCAGCGCTTGGCCGACCTCGCCCGAGCCGATCACACCGAATTTCGCCATCTGATCGTCCCTTTCAGCTGCGGTGAGCTTCAGTAACTCCCGTTCTTGCCGGGGCTATATTTGAAGGTAGCCCGTACTGTTGCCGTGCCCTTCAGCCCGAACGGACCGCGCCCTTGGCGATCGACCTCAACCAGATGCAGGACCCTCTGGGGCTTCTCCGGCTGGGTTATGCCAAGCCGCTGCTGGAGTTGCGCGCGCAGCGCTGGGAGAAGGGGGCCAGCGACGAGCGGACCGAACACGTGGTGGAGGAGACCCCGGTCGTCCTGGTCTACAACGGCATACCCCACGTCGTGATGATGGCTACCCCGGTCGATCTGGAGGATTTCGCGCTGGGGTTCAGCATCACCGAAGAGCTGATTCGCGGACCGGCGGACCTGGAATCGGTGGAGGTGGTGCGGTACAGCCAGGGGATCGAGATCCAGACCGGGGTTGCTCCGGAGTGCAATGAGGTGATCGCATCGCGCACTCGGCGGCTGACCGGCCGGACCGGCTGCGGTATCTGTGGCGCCGACAGCATCACCGCCGTCCTGAAGCAGCTTCACACCGTCGCTCCGGGCCAGGCGGTCTCCCCCGCCATCATCGAGCGGGCGATCCAGTCGCTGCTGACTCACCAGACGCTCAACGCGGCCGCAGGGGCAGTGCACGCCGCCGGATGGTCGTCGCTCGACGGCACCGTCGAGCTGGCCCGCGAGGACGTGGGCCGCCACAATGCCCTCGACAAGCTCGTCGGCGCGCTGCTCAAGCGCGGCTTCGATCCCCAATCCGGCTTCGTCGTCGTCACCAGCCGCGCGAGCTTCGAGATGGTGCAGAAGGCTACCGTGCTGGGCGCGCCCCTAATGGCCGCCATCTCGGGCCCGACCGGCCTGGCGGTGCGCGTCGCGCAGCAGGCCGGACTCACGCTCGTGGGGTTCGCGCGGAACGGCCGGCTCACCGTGTACACCCATCCCGAGCGAGTCGCCCTCTAGCATCCTTCAGTCCCCCGGGTCCATCGCCTCGGCGCTGAGCTCGGCGCGGTCCAGCTCCTCCTCCACCTTGTGAAACGCGTCGTCGCCGATGGTGCCGTCGGTGCGCAGCGCCGAGAGCCGGCGACGCTCCGCGGCCATCGCGGCTCTGGCGGCCACCGCGTACTCCCGCTCCTGGTTCGGTGCCTGCGTCCCGGACCTCGATCCGGCCATCCGAGTCTCCGCCTGCTCCAGACGAACCTGGTATTTCCTGCGGAGCAGATCCGTCACCTCGGTCCCGGCCCCGTTGGCCTCGAGGCTGGCCGCGCCCGCTCGCAGCGTCTCCCGCCGGGCGAGCCGGACCTCGCGCTCCACCGCGTCGTCATGCTCCAGGCCGAGCCACGCCATCAGCGGCTTGAGCGTGAGCCCCTGGACTACCAGCGTCCCCAGCACCACGAGAAACGAGGTGAACAGGATGAGATCGCGCTGCGGGAAGCCCCCCGGCAGCGCCAGCGCGGCCGCGAGCGTGACCGTGCCGCGCATCCCGCACCAGGCGACCACGATCGCGTGGCTCCGACCCTCGGCCCGGGAGCCCCGCACCACATTGGCCCCCAGCGCCCAGGCGATCCGGACCAGGATGACCACCGCGCAGACCGTCAGGCCGATTTTGGTGTGATCCAGCAGCTCGGCGCGCTCGAGCTGCTGCACGATCGGCTTGAGCTGGAGTCCCACCAGGATGAACGCCAGCGCGTTCAGCACGAAGACCGCCACCTCCCAGACCGCATAGGACGGAATCCTGATCCTGGCTGGGAGGATGTCGGGAGCGGTGCGGGCAACCGACATCGCGAAGACGACCATGGTGAGAATTCCGGAGAGGTGCAGCCGCTCGGCGATGATCCAGACGCCGAACGTCCCGATGAATTGCACGATGACCGCCGTGGCGACGTCCTCGATCCGCCGGTTCACCCAGATCGTGGTGTGGGCGAGCACCAGCCCGAGCACGATGCTGCCGACGGTCACCAGCAGGAGCATCGGCACGATGCCCCAGCCGGAAATCGCCCCGGCGGCCGTGGCGCTGACGGCGAGCCGGTAGATCAGGAGCGCGCTGGCGTCGTTGAACAGGCTCTCGCCCTCGAGGATGACGAGGAGCCGGTGTGGCGGGCGAAGCTGGCGGAGCACCGCGGTGGCGGCGGCCGCGTCTGGGCGGCGCGACGATAGCGCCGAGGGCGATGGCGGCGGGCCATGGCAGCTCGGGCACCAGCCATCGGGCCGTCACCGCGACTGCCGCCACGGTGAGCGCCACCGTCACCAGCGCGAGACTCGCGACCGGACGCCAGTGCTCGCGCAGGTCCCTGGGGGAAGCGTCGAAGGCGGCGTCCAGCAGCACCGGCGCCACGAAGAGGGCGAGGGCGAGCTCCGGATCGAGCGTGACGGCCGGCACGCCCGGCATCAGGGCGAGTGCCGCTCCGGCCAGGGCGAGGAGCGCGGGATACGGCGCGCCGATGCGGCGGGCACCGGCGGCGAGCGCCGCGCCCAGAAGGAGGAGAGCTATGACGATCTCGAAGACGTCCATCGCTGCAGCCCGATCGAGTGCTCAGGGAAGGCAATGTATCCGTTGTCCCAGCGGCCTCGGTAGATTTGGCCGGGCGGTGGTCGAGGATCTCGAGCCGGGCAGCTCGAGGTGCAGGAAACCGTTGGCGTGCCTGCGACGTTCATAGGGTGACCCCCATCGGAGCCGAATGGATCATGCAGTTCCCCCGTCCTGTCGCACCCGCCCTGGCGGCCATCGCCCTGATTCCAGCCATGTTGTTGTCATTCCCGCGTTTCGGGGAGCCTACAGCGCCCAATCCGGCCGCCGCCGCCATGACTCCGGAACCGGCGCCGGTCGGGGTGACGGCGTCGAGCGACACGGCTGTGTTCGCCGGGGGCTGCTTCTGGGGAGTCGAGGCCGTGTTCGAGCACCTCAAGGGGGTCTCGTCCGCAACTTCAGGGTACGCCGGAGGATCGGCCCCGTCGCCCTCGTATGAGCAGGTGAGCTCGGGAACCACCGGACACGCGGAGGCGGTGCTGGTGGTGTACGACCCGGCGGAGATCTCCTACGACCAGCTGTTGCAGGTCTTCTTCACCGTGGCCCACGATCCCACCCAGCTCAATCGCCAGGGTCCGGACGTGGGGACTCAGTATCGGTCGGCGGTGTTTTACCGGAACCCTGCTCAGCGGCTGGCGACCGAGCGCTATGTCGCGAGGATCCAGGATGCCCGGCTCTACAAGGACGCCGTCGTGACGGAAGTCGCTCCACTGCGGGCTTTCCACGCGGCGGAGACGTACCATCAGGACTATCTGGTGCGCCACCCAACCCAGCCGTACATCGTGATCAACGACGCACCCAAGCTGGAGCACCTGAAGCGGCAGTTTCCTGCATTGTATCGGGCGCGGGGCGTGAGCTGAGCGTCCTAATTGGCCGGAAGAAGAAGGGCCGCCCCGTAGAGCGGCCCTCGAACCATCACCGATCTCGCCTGGCTATATCGTCCGCCGCCCGCTGATGAAGTTGTACAGGAACACCACCAACGCCACCACGAGCAGCAGATGGATCAATCCACCAGCCACGTTGAACACGCCCCAGCCTAGGGCCCAGGCGACGACAAGAATCACGGCTAGCCAAATCATACGTGCCTCCAGCACTCGGGTGGGGTTCGGGCAAGCATCGTAGCCAATGGTAAGCCGCCTTCCCGCCCCGGTCGGTGACGTGGTCCACGCCCCAAACGTGTTCCTCTCGACATTTCGACGGTAGTCCTGCCTGGAATAGACGTTATGCGATTGCCCGAGGGTGCACGCGCCGCTGCGGTGATCAGCGAGTCCATCAGAATCCCGTCACACCTGTTACTGCCACCCGTTCGATACCCGGTGTAAATCTCCTCTCACGACCAACATCCGCACGTGGTGTCGAGAAAGCACGGCGACGCACGGCGACGCACGACACGCAAGGAGACGAGAGATGACGAAGCACAAGACCGGGACACGTAAAGAGTGGCTCACCGCCCGGCTCGAGCTACTCGAGGCGGAGAAGGAGCTCACGCGGCGCAGCGACGAGCTGGCGCGCCGGCGGCAGGAGCTGCCGTGGGTCCGGATCGAAAAGGAGTACCGATTCGAGACCGACGCGGGGAGCGCCTCGCTGACGGACCTCTTCCGGGGGCGCTCGCAACTCCTCATCTACCACTTCATGTTCGGGCCCGACTACACGGCAGGATGTCCCGCCTGCTCGGCGATCGCGGACGGGTTCGACCCCTGCGTCGTCCACCTCGCCAACCACGACGTCACGCTGGGGGCGGTGTCGCGAGCGCCGCTCGCGAAGCTGCTGGCGTACCAGCGGCGGATGGGGTGGACCTTCCCCTGGGCGTCCTCGCACGGCAGCGACTTCAACGCCGACTTCAACGTCTGGATCACCGAAGAGCAACAGCGCGAGGGGGGCACTGAATACAACTACCGGCGCGAGGCGCCGGCGGCCCGGATCTCCTCGCGCGCGACACCCGATGGGGCCACGCTGTTCGCTGGCATGACCGGAACCGACACAGCCACCTACGTCCGCGAGAGGCCGGGCATGAGCGCGTTCGTGCTCGAGGATGACGTCGTCTACCACACCTATTCAGCCTATGCGCGCGGGGTGGACGGCCTCTGGAGCATGTACCAGTGGCTCGACCGCGCCCCCAAGGGGCGCAACGAGACGGGCCTCTGGTTCCGCCGCCACGACGAGTACGACAAGGGCTGAGCCAGGTCGGCTTCTTCGGCTAAACCGATACCCAGGGCGGCCTTGAATTCCGCTTGAGGCCCATTTCGTAAACTCGTCCAGTCGTAGCTCTTCCCGTAGCACCTGAGTTCACGCCGGGAAAGAAAGAGGGCTGAATTCCATGCGATCCCGTACCGCGCGCACCGCAGTGCTTGGCACGGCGCTTTTGGCATCGACCGTGGGGTGTCGGGAGGGCGCCGAGGCACCGACCGCCCCAGCTACGCCCACCCTCTCCACCACCGTCACAGCGGCGGCCGCGCTAGCGTTCCGCCAGGTCAGCGCCGGCGGCGACCACACCTGCGCCGTGACCACGACGGACCTCGCCTACTGCTGGGGTCGGGGAGGAAATCTCACCCCGACGCCCGTCTCGGGGGGGCTCAGGTTCCTGGAGGTGAGTGCCGGCGGAGGCATTCAAGGCACCTTACACGACCCGGGGCCGGTGAGTTGCGGCGTCACCACGGCCCTGCGGCTCTACTGTTGGGAAGAAGACCTGGTGCCGGCGGAGGTGCCCGGGGGCCGCAGGTTCCGGAAGGTAAGCGTAGGACACGAGCACATCTGCGCGGTGAATCCGTTCGACGTCGCCTTCTGCTGGGGCAGCAACCGATTCGGCCAGCTCGGCACGGGAGGCGGCTTCACCACGACACCGACCCGGGTGCTCGGCGGGCTCAAGTGGCGGCGGGTGTTCGCTGGAGCCAGCCAGACCTGCGGGGCGACCCTGGACAACAAGGGGTATTGCTGGGGGGCGAACGTCTTCGGCCAGGGTGGCAGCGGGGTACTGGTGTTCACGCAGCCGAAGCCGACGCTGATCGCTGGCGGCCTCAGCTTCCGGCAGGCCCGTCCGGGCTCGGGGCTCGACAACGGCATCAACTCGGTGGAGTTCGACACCGGCATCGGCTGCGGGGTGACCCAAGACGACCGGGCATACTGCTGGGGGCTCGGCGCCACCGGCTCGACGGTCGGGGGGAACACGCCGCAGCTCGTGGCCGGTGGGCGCCGCTACAGCACGGTGCAGCCCGGAATCTTCCACACCTGCGGGCTGACCCTTGCCGGCGTGGCCTTCTGTTGGGGGAGCAACGACCTCGGCCAGCTGGGCCGCGTGGGGAGCTCCAGCCGGACACCGGTACGGGTAGCGGGCAACCTCGTGTTCGAGGGGATCAGCGTGGCGGCGGCGGGCTTTCACAGCTGCGGCGTGACCGCGGCACACAAGGTCTACTGCTGGGGCTCCAACAGCAGCGGCCAGCTCGGCGATGGCACGCATACCATTCGCTCCACGCCGGTGCCGGTCGTGCAATGACCGGTCTTCGCCGCGGCGGACAGAGGCTCACGGCTTCTGCACCTCCATGACCCACACGTCACTGTGCTGAGCGGGGGCCGTGTAGACGATTCGGTTGTCGTGGATCCCCCACCCGCCGCGAGATGGCTTGGGTCCCGGGCCGTTGAACGTGAGGAGTAGACGGGGAGCTTCCCCATTCAAGGGGACCTGCCAGAACGTGGCATCCCCCTCCTGATTGGTACTGCGGGTCAGGATCGATCGGCCATCCGGGCTCCACAGCGGCTGATCGCTGAACACCCCGCCGGGTCCGGTGGAGTCCGTGACCAGGCGCGGCGGTCCCGAGTCCGCCGGCATCATCCAGATCGAGCCACGTATGAGGTTGCTGCTGAAGGAGAGGAATTTTCCGTCGGGTGACCAGCGGGGCCACACGCCGCGGTCCAGCCGAAGCTCGGGCGGCTGCCACACCCCGTCGACGCGCTTCGCGGTCCAGATGCCTCCCCTGGCGCTGAAATCAGCGAAGGTGAGCCGAGTACCGTCGGGCGACCACGACGCGGTGGACTCCTGGCGGGGTGACGAGCTCACCCGCTGAATCGGGCCCCCGTCCAGCGGCAGTACGTAGACGTCGCGCGATCCACCGCGCCACGAGTGGAACGCGATCTCCGTGCCGTCAGGCGAAATGTCGGGGAAAAAATCATCGCTCGGATCGGTGGTCAGCCGTTCCGGGGTCCCGTTCGGGAGTGCCATGCGATAGAGATCCGCATTCCCTCCCAGGTCCGAGTCATAGACCAGCCAGCGGCCATCCGAAGACATGTCGGCCGTTTCCACCAGCTGAACCCCGAAGGTGAGCTGGGTCTGTCCCGAAGCGGTTGCCGGCGGATTGGCCGGGATCGGGATCGACCACGCATTGCTTTCGATCTCGAGACTGGCAAAAGCGAGCCGGCTTCCGTCGACCGCGAGCGAGATCGTGTGGGCATTCAAGCCGGTCGTCAATCGGATCGCCGGGCCTGTCCTCCGGCCGCCCGACATCGCCGCCGCAAAAATATCCCGCGGTCCGAAGCGATTGGAGACGAAGTAGAGCCATCGCCCATCGGGCGACCAGATGGGACTCTGGTTGACCGAGAGACTGTCGGTAATCGACGCGACCACGCCGTCGGTGACCCGCACCGTCACAATCTGGCTGGGAGAGAGATTCCCGAAGAGGGACCCGGGCATCATCGAGATGGCGTTGCCCGAGGCACACGCGATGTACTCGCCACCGGGACTCCACTGACAGGCATTCGGCTCGAAGAAGCCGGCGATGCCCCGCGAGTCGTTTTTCCCGTCCCGGACAAAGAGCGAGTCTCCGACGACATACCCGATACTCTTGCCGTCCGGCGACCACACGGCCGATGCGACCGGGCTGGTGCGGCCAGGCGGAACTTCCGGGCGATCGGCTCCCCCGGATGCGGGAACGCTGAAGACGCCCCCGCCCTGCAGAAACAGCACCCGGCTGCCATCGGGCGACCAGCGCGGATGGGACTGGACCTGGGTGGTGTCATCGGTCAGTGCGAGGCCGCGCCCTCCCGCGACGGAGCGCACGAACACCCGCATGCGGGCAGGCGTGCCGCTCGCATAGGCGACGCTCCTTCCGTCCGGCGACATCGCAGGCAGCGCTTCCACGGCAGGGTCCCAGGTCACCTTGATCGATTGGCCGAACGTGAGGGGGGGCGGAGGGGACTTGCCGCTCTCGCGCCCCAGGAGAAACGCCGCGAGCGGCAGGACCACCAGGCCCATCCCCACAAGCCATCGCTGCCTGAAGCCCATGACTTTCGGATGGTCCGGTTCGGCGGCCTTCCGGCGTGCCTTGGTTCCATCCTGTAGTGCGATCGCAAACTCGGCCGCGGAGCCGAACCGGTCGGCCGGGAGCTTCTCCAGCGCGGTGAGCACCGCATCCTCGACTGCCGGCGAGACCGAATGCCGTCGCGGCGTCAGCGGGCGCGGTGCTTCGGTCAAGACCTTGGCGACGATGGCCTGCGCGGTGGGACCGGTGAACGGCGGCTCGCCCAGCAGCATCTCATAGGTCATCGCGCCAAGAGCATAGACGTCGCTTCGCGCGGTGAGCTCCCGCTCCCCCATGGCCTGTTCGGGGCTCATGTAGTTCGGGGTGCCCAGCGACATCCCGGTCTCGGTCATGCGGGAGCCGCCGGCACTGCTCACGGCCAGGGCGATGCCGAAGTCGGCGACGAGGGCGGAGCCGTCGTGGAGGAGGATGTTCTCCGGCTTGATGTCGCGGTGGATGACGCCGTGGCGGTGGGCGTAATCCAACGCGGCGGCAACCTCGCCCGCGATCCGAACCGCGTCCTGAATCGGCAGCTGTTTCTCCCGGTGCAGCCGAGCGCGCAGCGACTCCCCTTCGACGAAGGGCATCACATAGTACGCGGTGCCGTTCACCTCCCCTGAGTCGATCAACCCCAGGATGTGCGGGTGTTGCAGAGCGGCGATGGTGCGAATCTCTCTGACGAACCGGTCGGCGCCGATCACGGCTGCGAGCTCGGGTCGCAGGACTTTGATGGCGACCTTGCGTCCGTGCTTCAGGTCCTCGGCGAGATACACTGTGGCCATGCCGCCCTGGCCCAGCTCCCGCTCGATGCGGTAGCGCTCGGCCAGGGCCGTCGCGAGGCGTTCGGCGCTCACCGCGCCGCCGCCGACCCGCGCGCGATCCCGCGCGCCAGCTCCGGGACGTTCTGCAGCACCACGATATGATTGGCACCGTCCGGGCGCGCGAAGACGAACCAGCGCCCATCGGGAGAGACGTCGTAGTTCGCATGCGGGGCAGCGGTGTCGTATCCCGAGACGTCGAACAGCCTGGTGCGCTTCAGCACCCGAGGCTCCGCGCCGAACTGAAGCGCAGCGGCGACGAGCTCCGTGCCCGTCGGTGTCGCCCGCCGATAGAACAGCTCCTGCCCATCGCGCGACCAGACCGGCTCCGCCGCCCCGTCGATCGACACCTGCAACTGAACATCGCTGCCGGACAGGGAGCGCAGATAGACCTCGGGACGTCCCGAATGGTCCGAGACGTACGCGAACCAACGGCCGTCGGGCGACGGCACCACGTAGCTCTCGTCGGCGGCCGTCGCGAGGACAGTGTCGACCGTGTGGCCTCTCGGCACCAACCGTACGATATCCAGCCCACGCCCTGCGCTTCCCGGAACCGTCGTGAGGAAGCCGGCGTCATTCCCGAGGTGCGTGCCGGTGTACGAGAGATCCACACCCGTGGACTCGGCTCTCGGCTGCACCGTGGATCCGAGCTGGGTGCGGAAGATGTCCAGCCTGCCGCCGTTCCCCGCCAGATAGTAGAGCCCCTTGCCGTCGCGCGTCCACGCCGGATCGTGGCCGTCGCGCTGGAAGGTCGCCCGCGTCAGGTCTCCGGTTTCTTCCGACCAGATCCACACATCCCGGCCCTCGCTCGACACGTGGTCGAAGGCGATACGGCGACCGTCGGGCGAGATTCGCGGGCTGTGATAGCGCCGGCGCTCCTCCATCAGGATCCGCACCTCCCCCGCCCGGCTCACCCGGACCAGGTCGCTCTCGGAGCCCGGGATATACGCCACGGTTCCGTTCTCCGCGACGGCGAACTGGGCGAACCCGATCCCGCTCACCAGGACGTCCGCCGCGATCTCCACGTGGGCGCCGGTCACGCGTCTCGACCGCAGGTCGAAGGGCGCGACCGCCATCACGTTGTCGGGACGCACGTACACCAGATACCCCATCGTGTAGCGGACCTCCACGACGGGCGTAGCGAAGAGGGGGACCACCTCGCCGGTGTGAAGGTCCAACAGCTGCGCCACGCCGTTGTTGGATCCGGTCGTCAGGCCGAGCCCGACGGCGTAGCGATCACCGGGGAGAATCTGCCCGATGGTGCTGGCGGGAAAGACGAGCGAGTCGCGGCCGTCCACGCCGCGTCGGTAGGTTCCGACACCCACGTGGGAGCCCCACCAGATCGTGCTGTCCTTGGCAAACGCAATGAACGACGTCCCCTCGACGCCCCGCAGCGGGCTCCACGCCCCGCCGGCGATCGGCATGCGCTGCATGGTCGCGCTACCGTAGCCGGAGTAGAGGAACTGGGCATCGGGTGACAGGCGGAGATGTGCGACGGTCGAGGTATTGGGGATCGGCTGGCCCGCACTGCCGTCGAGGCGTCGCGCCAGTACCCGCGATCCGAGCGCGTGGTTCACGGCGAACACCACCAGCTGCCCGTCCGCGCTGATGTCGATGGTTCGCGCGACCCCATTGAAGGCGACGCTGGCACCGGGCTCCACGATCGCGAGCCGGGAAGGCGGGCCCGATCCCGGCGCCACCGTGCCGCGCCCGAGAGCCCACCCGCCGGCCGCGGCGAGCGTTGCGCCCGTCACGGCGATCGCTACGAGAGCACGCCGCCCCCGCGACGGCCCGCGGGCGGCGCCGGCGTGGGGCCGCGTCGTGGTGCGGGTGACGGCGCCGCCGCCACCTATCGCGGCAGCGAACTCGGCCGCGGTCGCGAACCGGTCGGCCGGCAGCTTCTCCAGCGCGGTGAGCACCGCCTCCTCGACCTCCGGCGGGATCCGGTCCCGCCGCGGGGTGAGCCGGGCCGGCTTCTCCGACATCACCTTGGCTACGATGGATTGGGCCGTCGGCCCGGTAAAGGGTGGCTCGCCCAGCAGCATCTCGTAGAGCACGCAGCCCAGCGCGTACACGTCGGAGCGGGCCGTGATCTCCCGCTCGCCCATCGCCTGCTCCGGGCTCATGTAGTGCGGCGTGCCGAGCGACATGCCGGTCTCGGTCATCCTGGCGCCGCCGCCCGCGCTCGAGACCGCCAGCGCGATCCCGAAATCCGCCACCAGGGCCGAGCCGTCGTGCAGCATGACGTTCTCGGGCTTGATGTCGCGGTGGATCACCCCGTGCCGGTGGGCATAGTCGAGGGCGCCGGCGATCTGGGTCGCGAGCCGGACGGCGTCGGCGATGGGGAGCTGCTTCTCGCGGGTGAGCCGGTCGCGCAGACTCTCGCCCTCCACGAACGGCATCACATAATACGCGGTCCCATGGACCTCACCCGAGTCGATCAAGCCGAGAATATGGGGGTGCTGCAGGTTGGCGATGGTCTTGATCTCGCGGAGAAACCGCTCGGCCCCGATCACGGCCGCCAGCTCGGGGCGGAGCACCTTGATCGCGACCCTGCGGTCGTGTTTGAGGTCCTGGGCGAGGTAGACCGTGGCCATGCCGCCCGCGCCGAGCTCGCGCTCGATGTGGTAGCGGTCGGACAGGGCGGTGGTGAGGCGAGGGAGAGGGGCGGCCATGGACCACCCGAAACATGGGGCTCAGGGGGGCAGGTCGCTAGGCCAGCGCAGATGCACTTGGGCGACGCCCTCAAGCGGCCGATGCTGCCGCGACGATCGACGGCTATGTGGTACGATAGACACCAGATAGCGTGGGATGAGATCGCGTTGAGATCTCTGTGAGCCGGGCTGGAGATCCTCCGGCCGACCATGAAGCGGCCGTTGCCGGACGTGCGCCCGGCACCGCTCATAGGAACTCAACCTGGGAGTCATTCCATGAAGTGGAACTACCTGGCGGGTCTGCTGCGCCTCGCGGCCGCGGTCGCCTGCGCCGAAGGAGCTGCTCCTACCGGCTCGGAACCCGAAATTCTCCCGACCGGCGAGCCGGCAGGTGTCGTAACATTCCCCTCCAAGAGCTGGGTCGCGCTCAAGCCGATGCCGACGGCCCGGAAGAATCCGGTCGTAGCGGCGGTAGACGGCATCGTCTACGCCATTGGAGGCGAGGGCGGTTACGCCAAGGTGGAGGCCTACGATCCGGCCATGCAGACCTGGAGCACCAAGGCCAATCTGTGGGAGGGACGGACGCAGGCCAGCGCCGCCGTGA
This sequence comes from uncultured Gemmatimonadales bacterium, assembly GCA_963844445.1. Taxonomy (GTDB): domain Bacteria; phylum Gemmatimonadota; class Gemmatimonadetes; order Gemmatimonadales; family GWC2-71-9; genus CAVVWJ01. Next base: position 651,245 of record CAWJOB010000001.1, on the reverse strand, counting down.
TCAACGGCAGGATCTACCTGGTCGGGGGCCGGGACGGCCTCGGCCACATGCACTCGACCCTGTTCGTGTACAATCCCGCCACCAACAGCTGGTCCAAGAAGGCCGACCTGCCGGTGCTGGGCTTGCGTGGCGCCGCAGTGGCTATCGGCGGCAAGCTGTATGTCTACACGCCGCAGAACCAGACCACCGACTATTGGCCCATGCTGCACCGGTACGATCCGGGGACCAATGCCTGGACGAAGCTCGCCCGTCCGCCGCGGAGCGTCGAGATGCCGGCGGCTGGTGCGCTCGACGGCAAGCTTTATCTCGCGGGCGGATGGACGCCCAACGGCGCCTCCAACAAGCTGGACATGTACGACCCCGTTAGGAACGCCTGGGCCACCAAGGCCTCGATGCCGACCGCGCGCTTCGACGGGGCCGGTGCCGTGGCCGCGGGCAGCCTGCTCTCGCAGCGGTTCTATGTGATGGGCGGCGTCGCAACGCCGGGCTCGACCTTCGAGCTCACCACGGTGGAGTCTTACAACCCAGTCTCCGACACATGGAGCACCGGGTCGCGACTGCGCATTCCGCGCCGGGGCCTAGGCGCCGCCACCGCCGGCGGGATCATCCATGCGCTGGGCGGCGCGAACCAACATCAGGCCTACCTGCGCACCAACGAGGCTTACTGAGGCTCGCCTTCGCCCCTCGGCAACCGTGGGTGGGACCGGCAGCGTCGCAACCGAAGCATGCGCGCTAGTTCGCAGGAGCTCATCCCCGCGTAGTCCTCGCTCGGCTAGGTTTCAGGCGTGGCCGACGACACCCCCGCCAGCCTCAACCCGCATTCAAGGTCGAACGGCCGGAGGCTGCCTATGCGACGCGGCACCGCATTCCTGCTCCTCGCCCTAGTTGTCAGCGCGTGTTCCCGGCATCCGACCTATGGCCGGCCGACGCCCCGCGATTCGACGCCGGCCGACGATCCCCCGCCAACGACGGAAGTGCCGGTTCCGACCGAGCCGACGAAACGGTGAATCAATCACCTGACCGGGAGCGGTGGGCGCGGGTCCCCGCAAGCAGACGCCCGGCCGGCTCGCGCTCTACGTGGCCACCCTCATCCGGAAAGGACGCTGACGATGCGCAGGCTCGTGATGTGGAACCTCCAGACGCTCGACGGCTACTTCGAGGGCAAGGCGCCCTGGGACCTCGAGTTCCACGACGCGGCGTGGGGCGACGAGCTCCAGCAGTTCTCGCTCGAGCAGGCCAAGGAGGTCGGCACCCTGCTCTACGGCCGCGCCACATACGAGGGGATGGCCAAGCACTGGACCACGGCCACCGGCCCGACCGCGGACTTCATGAACGAGGTCCCGAAGCTGGTGTTCTCGCGCACGCTCGACGCGGCGACCTGGAAGAACGCGCGCCTCGTCCGTCGCGACGCGGCCGACGAGGTCGCGGAGCTGAAGCGGGGCGAGGGCAAGGACCTGTTCGTGTTCGGGAGCGCCAAGCTCTGCGACTCGCTCATGCGCCGCGGCCTCTTCGACGAGCTCCGTATCTGCGTCGCGCCGGTCGTGCTCGGCACCGGCGTTCCGCTGTTCAAGCCGGGCAGCCCTCGCCAGAACATCACGCTGCTGCAAGCGCGCCCGCTGGCCACCGGCGGCGTCATCCTCCGGTACGCGGCGAAGCCGCGAGACGCGTGAGTTCTGAGAGCCTCCCGAGGATGGCGTAATTCAGGTACTAGCTACTAAAAATGGCCACCCGAGTCGGGTGGCCGCGCCCAAGCTCGCGCTCGAGGCGGTAACGGTCGGCAAGAGCGGTCGTCAGATGTCCGAGGTGCTCGGCCAAGACTGCTCCAGGATCAGGCTGGGCTCTCCGCCGCCCACACGGCATCCGCCTGCGCGGTGCAGCGCGCCAGGGCGTCCGTAGCTTCCGCCTCTCCGAGCGGGGCGGCAGGGTCCTCGCGCGCTTCCCAACAGGTGTGGCTCTGACATGTCCTGTAGTGGTATGTCGTCGCCTGGGCCGAGACGATAATTACTTGAGTGTACTCGCGAGTGATGTAGACGCGGATCAGTCGCGAATCCCCCTCCAGCACGACGCCGCTTTGCTGGTCTTCGCCGCAACCGGTACCGCTCACCGGCGCGGTGCCGTCGCTGCAGGCCAGCGCGACACCGAAGCAGACGGCGCCGAGCATCTGCAGGGTCGGGTTCATCTGGTCCTCCCAGGTGAAGGGCTGTCGTGCGTTGTCGGATGCTGGTTGCCCTGCGTCCAGTAACGCATGCTCACCATGCGAACCCCCTCACGTCCTCCGCGCCTGTCACCCTGAGCGAAGCGAAGGGGGCATGCGTTAGGCTCCGGCCTCCCCTTCCCTCGTCCGGCCGGAATCACCGCGATGGTGATAGATCTGGGCCCGCACGATCAGCAAAGGGGTCAGCGGGGCCGCCGCCTCCAGGTGTATCCGAGCCCGAGGTTGACGAGCCCACCGACCTTGGTATGCCCGTCGTCCATGCCCGGCGCATAGCCGAGTCCGAGCGAGGTCATCAGGGTAAACCCGCCGCGCGACACGAAATGATACCCCGCGGCGATGCCGGGGCCGTAGAGCCGCCGACCGGGCTCGAGCGCATTGACCTCGGTGAAGATCTGGCTGACCGAGGCCTCCAGGAACCCGCGATGCTTGAATCCCGCGGTGTAGCCGCGAAGGCCCGCGGCGAAAGTGGGGCCGGAGGGCTCGCCCTGATCCAGGCTCAGTGTGTGCCCCGCGCCGACGAAGCCAGAGAGACGGTCCGGCCCGAAGTATCGCTCCGCCTGTGCACCGTACCAGCCCATGGCGTTGCCGACGCCGGCGGTCACGGTGACCAGCCGCAGCGGCGTGGCGGCCTGCGCAGGCATGCTGCGCGGGACGAGGAGCAGGAACAGGATCGCGGAGCAGATACCGTAGCGCATGTTCAGCCTCGGGTGTACTTGCATCTGAAATCGGGGCTCCGCAGTTTGCGATTGTCACTTGTTGAAGCTTCCATGACCTAACGCACAATTCCCCCACAACTGGCCTCATGCCAGCCCGTGCCCAGCCGCCCGGCTCGGGCGTCATGAGGCCCTTCGTGGCGTCTCCCCGCATTACCGTGCAGCGTTGCCGAGGGCGGCGAGGACCCCCTGGCTTTGCGGCCCCGGCTTTCGCCGGGTGTGCCTTTATCGATCTCCTGTTTGCTCGGCAGGCGTCCTTGGGGCGCGGATCCATCCGTCACAAGCCGTTCACTCGAGCGCCGGCTAAGGTGTCCGTCACCGTGAGCCCGCAATCTCCGCCAGCCACAGGTCGCTCTGCTGGTCCCCGAGGTTGAGGTAGAAGCGGCCGCCTTGGACCCGAAGGCCGGTGGTCCGGTGCCACCGGTGGGTGGGGTCATCGAACCGCACCACGGGACGGGGCACCCCGCCCGCGGCGGGCAGGCGCCAGACACCGAATCGCTGATCGCGTGGGTCACGGCCGACGAAGTAGATCGACCGCCCGTCGGCCGCCCAGATCCACCCGTCGAAGCCGCCCGGTGCCACGTCGGTGGCCGGGTCCCGCACCGGCAGCACCACGCGGGTCTCGCCACCTGCAGCAACTGAGGCGACCGCCAGCGTGCGAACGGCCCCGACCACGCCCATCGCCATTAGCACCGAGCGGCCCTCCGGCGACCAAACGCCGCGCATGCCCCCCTTAGCCAGTGTCCGCGGCGCGCCCCAGCGTCCCCGCGGGTCGCGGGTCACGAGTACCACCTCTTGGGCAGGGGTACGGTAAGCCGTCACGACCGCCAGCGCCTGCCCGTCCGACGACCAATCGGGGTTCTGGTACTGCCCGCTCCCAGTCGTGACCTGGATCGGCGAGCCGCCCTCAGCGGGGACGACGAAGACCTGCCGCGTGCCGTGGCGGAAGGCGTGGTAGGCGATCTCCCGCCCGTCGGGTGAGATGGCGGGGGCAAAGGCGGGCTCGGCGCCCGAGGTGAGCTGCTCGACTTCGCCGTTCCCGGTGAGAGGCATGCGGTAGAGCTGCGGGGTGCCGCCGCGGTCGGAGTCGAAGGCCAGCCACCGCCCGTCGGGCGAGACGTCGAACGACTCGATCAGCTGCATGCCCGTGGTGACCGGCTCGGCCCGGCTCAGGCCCGTGACGCCGGAGACCGGAATCGGGAGTGACCAGACGTTGGAGTTCTGGGTGAAGGTGGCATAGACCAACCGCCGCCCATCGGCCGCGACACTCACGCGGGCCGCGTTGAGGCCAGTGGTGAGCCGAGCCGCGTCCCCGGCCGGGCGCCCGGCGCGTGTGATGGGAAGCTGGTACAGATCGCGGCCGCCCTCGCGGTCGGAGATGTAGAGCAGCGTGCCCCCGTCCGACAGCCACGCCGGGCTCACGTTGAACGCCTGGTCATCAGTGACCCGCACAGGGGAGCTGCCGTCCGCAGGCACGAGCCAGACGCTACTCGCGGCGAGATTGCCGAAGTCCTCGTTGGTCACGGAATTGCGATTTCCGGAGACACAAGCCAACCGGCGCCCGTCGGGGGACCACGCGCAGGAGTGAGCGTCGGGGAGCCGGGCCACGCCTCGAGCGGTACCGCCCTCCAGGGGGCGGACGAACACCGAGTCGCCAAGGGCGTAGGCGACCGAGCGCCCGTCCGGGGACCAAGTGCCCTCGGACCAGACTCCTCGTTCAAGAGGCACGACGAGCTTCGAGGTACCACCCAACGCGGGCATGACCTCGAGACCGCGTTCCGAGAGGAAGAGGAGCCGCCGCCCGTCGGGGGACCACCGCGGCACGCGGGCGAACCCCCCGTCCTCCCGCGTGAGCTCTACAGGTTTTCCCCCGTCCACCTGCCGCACATAGAGCCGCGTTTGCTCCAGCGGCCCCGCGGCGAACGCCACGAGCCCGCCGTCGGGTGAGAGCGCCGGATCGATCTCCAGTCCAGGCGCGAGCGTAAGCTGCACCCGCCGGCCCAGACGCACCTCGGGCGGCGGGCGGGTGAGAAAAAAGGCCAGTGCGGCCGCGAGCGTGAGGAGCAGTGCCGCTGGGACGATCCACCTCCGCCGCGCTGCCGACCGCGCAGGCGGCGCCAGGGCTTCGACCGGCCTAGTCGTGGCCGGCGTAGTCCCCCCGCTGGGGGTCAGGAGCACCTCGAGTTGGGGGAGCAGCTCGTCGGCCGACTGCCAGCGGTCGGCCGGGCGTTTCTCTAGGCAGCGCAGGATGACGGCCTCGAGCACAGGCGGGCACGCGGGCCGTTGGGCGGTGAGCGGCGGCGGCGGCTGCGTGATGTGGGCTGCCAGAGTGTCCTGCGTTGTCCGACCCGAGAACGGCGGCCTGCCCGCGATCAGCTCGTAACCCATCACGCCCACGGCGTAGAGATCGACCCGGTGGTCCATGCCGGGGTCGGCCGTCGCCTGCTCGGGCGCCATGTAGGTCGGCGTGCCTAACGCAACTCCGGCCGTGGTGAGCTGCTGCCGTCCGGTTGCCTCACTTATTGCCTTGGCGACCCCGAAGTCGGTCACCAGCGCGTGCCGCCCCGAGAGCAGCACGTTGTCGGGCTTCACGTCGCGGTGCACCACGCCGTGTGCATGCGCGTACGCGAGCGCATCGGTCACCTCGATCAGGATTCTGACCGCATCGTGGACCGGTAGCTCGCCCGTTCGGGCGAGCCGGGCGCGCAGCGACTCGCCCTCGACATACGGCATGACGTAGTAGAGGAACCCAGCGGCCTCACCCGAGTCGTGCAGCGGGAGGATGTGGGGATGCTGGAGCTGAGCCGCAAGCTTGATCTCGCGCAGGAAGCGCTCGGGGCCGAGCGAGGCGGCGAGCTCGGGACGGAGCACCTTGAGGGCGACCAGACGCTCGTGCCGTAGGTCCCGCGCGAGATAGACGGTGGCCATCCCGCCCTGCCCGAGCTCGCGCTCAATGGCGTAGCGGCCGGCGAGGGCGGCAGCGAGCGGCGAGTTAACTGCGGTCACGGTTTGGCTGGGTTCGGACGCCTGGAATGTGGCCCCGGCTGCGGCGGATTGCCAGCAAGCGCATCCTTGGTGGCTGGATCGGGTTATGAGGGGTGAGCCGCTCTACCTCCCTCATGCACCCGCGTAGTAACGCTCCTTCCGCAGCCTCCGAACGCGAGGGATCTTGCCTCCATAGGTTACGTGATTCCCTAACGACATGCGCATCAGGTGCAGGCCTTCGTGCCGGCGCCCGCGCAAACCTACGTTCCTTAGCCCCTCAAGAAGCTCCTGCCCGAGTGGAACTCTGCGCTGGACCGGCCTGCCAACTGTATGCGCGGCTTAGGCGGCAGGCTGCCCGTCAGCGCCGCCGGATCAGGGCGCTGCACTTGATCTCCACACGCGCCCTCGGTCTCGGCAACGCCGATACCGCCAGCGTTGCGCGGGCCGGTGGATCTACACGAAAGAACTCGATGTACACGCCGTTCATCGCAGCGTAGTCGGCCATGTCGATAAGGAACACTGTGCATTCTCCGACATCGGCCATGGTCGCCCCGGGCAGGCTTGTGAGCCGGGCCAACCCGAGCGGAGCTGGGGACACTTCCTGCGTTATCAGGCGGCCCTAGGTTTGATCCTTATCCACGTCTGCTTGCCAAAGTTGTAGGCTTTTCCCTTGTTCTCTTCAGCGACCAGCCCCCTATTTGCACATTCAGTTTGTATCCAGCCGAGACTGTGATGTACGGTCGCAGGAACTCCCTGAATCCACTCTGTACCCTTGTAGTCTCTCTTGAACAACGTCGGCTTCAAGTAAGAAGTAAGGAAAAGGCCTTCGCTGTTTGCAGCACTCACAAATCCATCTAGCATGGTTTGAATTTGCTTCTTCGAGGCGTGCGTCCATATTGAGCGTGCCACAAAGAAATCAAACCTCTCTTGGAAGACTGCGAAGTCAAAATCTGCATTGTGATCGAACCTAGGTCTTTTTAGCTCTTCCAGCCCAGGTTCCAGAAGAACTCTGATCCCACCCTCAAGCATCTTAGTATTAGGCTCAATACCGAAGTAACACCCCCTGTCCAAGAAGTGGATGAGCCAATACCCTCCGCGTAAGCATCCGCATCCAATATCCAGAACTTTCGAACTAGGAGTCAGGCCTTCGCTCAATAGCGTTATGAGCAACTTTCGGCCAGCAGTGTCGAATAGCTCAGGCGGCCCGCCCAAGTAGATGCCATCTGCTTGGAGATCACTTGCCCGTTCGATGACTGTTTTCATCTGGTCTCCCGGGATGACTTTACAGCTGCCCGCCGCCGGGCGGTTCTTCCTGCTCACCCAGCCCGCGCAGTTCTCGTGCGCCGTGGGCGCAAGCGTCAAGACGCTTCCACAAGGCTACTCCGCTGCGCCTTGGGTAAGCTCAAGGGCCTCGCGGTACAGAAATGGAATCCAATAGTCAGGAATGTCGCGAGAACCCCGGCGCTCGAAGAAGCCGACCTCAACGAGCATGTTCGCAACCTCCTGAGCCTGCTCCCTTGATTCTTTCCATCTTTCGACCAAGGTATCAAGGGAGTGCTGCGCTTTACCGCCTCGCAATTTTTCGATGTACGGGCGCAGGACAGGAAATTCTGCAAACAGAGTTTGCCTAAGACGCGCCTTGGAGACTTCCTCCAGAGCGCGCTTCAAAGTTTGCCCTGCGATCAATTGGTCTCCATCAGGCAGTGAACCACCGATCTCAGCGTCGCGCAACTGAATATCCCGCGCCTCTGCACAGGCGCGGGGTTCGAACCCATGGTGCGACCAAAAAGACCGGCACCCCACGCCTCTCCCGTTGGGAAAGTCATGGGGTGCCTCACCACGCACTGAAGGCTCTTGGAACCGCCGCCCCGGCCCTGTTGCCTGCCATGCTCCCGGCGTGCCGGGATGCCAAATGTTCGTACACCATCACTCAAGAGTCAACAGGGGTCAACTCGTGAATTGCCATCGACTTTATACACAGTGCGTGTGCGCTGTATGATTCGCTCGCGTTGCTATCCCATTGTTATCCCACCACTCCAAAACAGCCCGAAAACGGGCGCACGGAACGCAAAAGCCGCAACGAGCCGGAAACCCGGTAACTCGTTGCCGCTCTAGCTAAATCATTGATTTGACGTGATGGCCAGAGAGGGAATCGAACCCCCGACACGCGGATTTTCAGTCCGCTGCTCTACCAACTGAGCTACCTGGCCTCGGGGCGGTGAATATAAGGAAAGGGCTCACACCGGCCAACCCCGCGCCACGAGTCCGGAAAGCACTTCGCCAGCTGGCCCGGTCAGGTGATGGATGCCGACCCCCGAGCGCTGTCCTTCCATCGAGGTGTTGACCACCGCCACCGTGGCGCCTTGCGCCGCGGCGAGCCAGGGAAGAGAGGCCGCGGGCTCTACCACGTTCGAAGTCCCGACCGTCAGAAACACATCGCAATCGTAGGCGGCCGCCCACGCCCGGTGCAGCGCCTCCTCCGGAAGGTTCTCCCCGAACCAGACGACATCCGGCCGGAGATAAGCGCCGCAACGGCACTTGGGCGGCTCGCCGCCCGGCGGAGGCTCGACCCACTCGCCGGCGGCGGTGCCCTCGCGCGAGCAGCGCACTCGGGTGATGTCGCCGTGCAGCTCGACCACCGTGCGGCTGCCGGCCCGGCGGTGGAGTCCGTCCACGTTCTGGGTAATCAGGGTAAAAGCCGGAACGAGCTCCTCGAGCCGCACCAGGGCGAGGTGCGCCGGGTTCGGCTCCGCGCGCAGCACGGCCTCCCGACGCATCCGGTACCAGTCCCAGACCAGCGCCGGATTCCGCTCGAACGCCTCCGGGGTCGCCAAGTCCTCCGGACGGTGCTTCGACCAGAGCCCGGTGAGCGCGTCGCGGAACGTCGGCAGTCCGCTTTCGGCGCTCACACCCGCGCCGGTGAGCACCGCTACGTGCTGGGTGCGGCGCAGGGAGTCGAGCAGATCGTCGCGCTCGGTCAAATCCGCGCCAGGAGCTTCTCGACCAGGGGCCGGAACTTGGTCTCCGGCGCCTTGAGCAGAGCCATGTTCAGCTCCAGGAGCACGTCGCCCTTCAGTACCAGCGACGGAAGCACGTCGCTGAAGTACGCCGCGTCCCCCAACCCCTGGACCGGCCCAGCCTTCACCACCCCGGCCTTGGCCAGGCTGTCGATGCCGACCCCTTCCGAGCTCGCCAACATCTTGTCCGCCGCCTTCATCGCGGCGGTCGAGGCGTTCCACTGATTCTTGCCGCCCTTCCAGTACACCGTCAGCACGAACACCGGCGAGTCGTCGTCCTCGTACTGACAGATCGAGCGCTCGGGTTCTTCCTCGAGCACGTTCGCGAGGACGATGGTGGGATCGATCAGCACCTTGACCTCGTCGGGCTTGAGCAACCTGCACACATGGTGCTCGACCTGGGCCGAGACACCGCTTGCGCTCGCCAGCGCCAGAGCGCAGCACAGCGGAATCCACCGGTTTCTCATGGCGCACCTCCGAGAGGCTTGTAGGGCCCTTAACCCTTCGGCACCACCCGCAGCACCCGCCCGTCGTCCTCGTCGGTCACCACGTAGAGAAACCCGTCGGGCCCCTGCTGTACGTCGCGGATACGGTTGCCAAGCTCGCCGAGATAGCGCTCCTCGGCAGTCACGTGACCGTCCTCCACCGCGAGGCGGACCAGCGCTCCCGGCTGCATGGAGCCGACGAAGAGATTGCCCTTCCAGCCGGGATACTTGTCACCGGTGTACCACACCGCCCCCGACGGTGCGATCACCGGGTCCCAGTAGTAGACCGGCTGCTCCATCCCCTCCTTGGCCGTCCCCTCGCCGATGCTCGCGCCCGAGTAGTCCCTGCCATAGGTGATGACCGGCCAGCCGTAGTTCTTGCCGGCCTCGGGGTGGTTGAGCTCGTCGCCCCCGCGCGCCCCGTGCTCCACGGTCCAGAGCTGTCCCGTCTCCGGATGCAGTGCGGCGGCCTGCATGCTGCGGTGGCCGTAGGAATAGATCTCCGGGCGCACACCGCTCTTCCCGACGAACGGGTTGTCGTCCGGGATCGAGCCATCGGGATTGAGGCGGATGAGCTTCCCGAGCCCCGATTGGAGGTTCTGCGCCTGTTCCCGGTACGCCTGGCGGTCGCCCTGGGTGATGAACAGCTTGCCATCGGGCGCGAAGACCAGGCGCGAGCCGAAGTGCCCGTTCCCCTCCACCTTCGGCTGCTGCCGGTAGATCACCTTCACGTCCTCGAGCCTGCCCTCGCCGAGCCGCCCCCGCGCCACCGCGGTCCCCGCACCGCCCTCGCCGGGCTCCGCGTAGGAGAGATAGACCAGCCGGTTCTCCTCGAATTTCGGATCGATCGCCACGTCGAGCAGTCCGCCCTGGCCCTGCGCCACCACCTTGGGCACGCCGCCCAACGGCTTGGAGAGCTGGCCACCCTTCTCCACGATGCGGACCCGCCCCGGACGCTCGGTGACCAGGATCCGTCCGTCCGGCAGAAATGCCAGCGCCCAGGGATGCTCGAGGCCCTCGGCCACGGTCTCGGCGCCGACCTTGCCCGCGATCGACTTCGGGGTCGGAGACCGTTGCGATGGGCCGTTTTGGGGCGTCTGCGCCCGGCATTGGGTCAGGAGCGGCGTCGCGATCACCATGCCCGCCAACACCATCGCTCCACTGGTCATCCGAATCGGTCGCATTCCTCTCTCCTTGTGGTCGCACGTTGATGCCTTGAGTGTGGCTGGTGTCGACCGCCCGGAGCAAGACCGCACGCGAGGACGCATAAATGGCGCGGTTCAAGACGCAACCCCGATGCGGCCTTTGGACCCGGAAGCTTCTTCCTGTTGGTTGCCTTTTTACGGGCGAAGCGTAGTTTGACGGAGACCTTGGTTCTACCGCGCAGTCGCATTTCTCCACCATCGCTAGTCCTGCCGATGCCGCTCCTGAGGCCGGCGCTCTCCACGTTTCTCCCAGAGGTGCACATGTGGTTATCGAGGTCATTGCGCCTGGGAAGTCTCCTTGCGCTCGCGGGTCTCACGGCCTGTGCCGATCAACCGGCCACGTCGCCGTCGGATAGTGACGGGCCGGCCCTTGCGAAGGTTTCCGGCAGCAGCGCTGCCGTCGTCGGCCAGCGGAAGCTGACGCGGATCAACAAGCGCCTGGCAGCGGCGGGGGCGAATCTGCGGGTCAGCAAGGCCGAGCTGCGCTACGCCGCGAAGGGGTACGACGCCCTGTCGCCTACCGAAATCTTCGCCAACGATCGCACGCACACCACCTCCCACCAGTGGGTCGCCGGCGATCCGCGGCGAGATGGCCGAGTCGGGATCACCTACGCCGTGGATCCCGTGCTGCGGACGTCCGCGTTCGGTTTTACCAACCTCCCGGCCGTCGAGGTCGATGGAGGCGGCTTCCGGCTCTCGACTCAAGCGGAGCTCGACGGGTACATCGAGGAGGCGATGCAGGCGTGGCGGGACCGGAAGTGCTCCGATGCGCCGATCGAGCGGGTGGCGGTGCCGGCCGGCACCGACCCCGATCTGCTCGACGACTTCTTCCTCGGCCGCCCGACGCCCAGCCCGACTTACGCCCAGCCCGCCGACGTTGTCCATGCCGGGTGGCAGCCCCCCGAGTTCTTCGAGGGCTTCACGCCCGGTGGAAGTGATCTGATCCTGGGCATCACCTTTACGTTCTTTTTTGTCGACGACCAGGGCACTCCCGACGAGACCGACGACGTCCCCACGGACATCGACGGTGACGGCAAGTTCGATTCCGCCCTGGCCGAGATCTACTACAACCCCTCGTTCATCTACACCAATCGCGGGGCGCCGAACACCATCGACTTCTTCTCGGTCCTCGCGCACGAGACCGGACACGGGCTGAGCCTGGCGCACTTCGGCAAGTTGTTTCGCACCAAGAAAGACCAGGCCGACGGCTTCCAGATCAGCGACATCAAGTTCGCGCCCAAGGCGCTGATGAACGCCGCCTACGTCACGGGGCGCGACGAGATCCGGGGAACCGACAACGGTTCCTTCTGCCAGGTCTGGGCACGCAGGTAGCGCCGATCGCCTTGCCGGCAACGGGAACGGGGAAGCCGGCCGGCTTCCCCGTTCTTGATTTTGAGGGCTTCGTGCGGGCCGCTCCCCTACTGCCGATCGATGTCCCCCCGCATATTGGACCCATGCCTCAGGCATCCTTTCCCAACCTGACCGTCCTCACCCACCCTCTGATCGTTCACAAGCTCTCGATCCTGCGCGATCGGGACACCAGCACCCGCGACTTCAAGCAGCTGGTCAGTGAGATCTCGACGCTGATGGCGTACGAGGTGACCAAGGACCTCTCGACCGAGCCGGTGGAGATCGAGACGCCCCTGGAGCGCACCACCGGCCGTCAGGTCTCGGGGAAGAAGCTGACCCTGGTGCCGATCCTGCGCGCGGGACTGGGGATGGTCGAGGGGATCGCGCAGCTCATCCCGTCGGCCCGGGTGGGCCACATCGGCCTCTATCGCGACCACGACACGCTCAGGCCGGTGGACTACTACTTCAAGATTCCGGCGGCGGAGGTGGAGCGCGATTTCTTCGTGCTCGACCCCATGCTCGCCACCGGCGGGTCGGGCGTTGCGGCGGTCTCCGCGCTGCGCGAGGCCGGCGCGCGGAAGATCCGGTTCCTCTGCCTGGTCGCCGCGCCGGAAGGAGTGCAACGGATGCTGGAGAGCCACCCCAACGTCCCCATCTACACCGCCGCCCTCGACCGCCAGCTCAACGAGCAGGGGTACATCCTGCCGGGCCTGGGCGACGCGGGCGACCGGCTGTTCGGAACCCGGAGCAAGCGATGAGAAGCCGATGACGATTCGCCTCTCCTTCTTCGGCGCGGCGGGCCAGGTTACCGGCTCGATGCACCTGCTCGAGGCCGCCGGCGGCCGGTTCCTGCTCGACGCGGGACTGTTCCAGGGCCGCCGCTCGGAAACCCACGACCTGAATCTCCGCTTGCCGTTCGACGCCCGGCGGCTGGACGGCGTGGTGTTGAGCCACGCCCACATCGACCATTCGGGCAGGCTGCCGCTGCTGGTGCGCGACGGCTTTCACGGCCCCATCCACGCCACGCCGGCCACCCGCGATCTCTGCGCGGTGATGCTCCCGGACGCGGCCCACATCCAGGAGAAGGACTTCGAGTTTCTCCAGCGGCGGGGCAAGGCGGGCGCGGACAGCGAGCCGCTCTACACCATGGCCGACGCGGTGGCGACCCAGGAGCTGATGGTGGGCGTGCCCTACCATCGCATCACCCACCTGCGAAAGCACCTGGCCCTCGAGTTCCTCGACGCCGGCCATATCCTAGGCTCCGCGTCGGTGGATATCCGGATCACCGAGTCCGGCAGTCATCGCCTGGTCTTCTCCGGGGACATCGGGCGGAGCGGGTTGCCGATCATCCGGGACCCCGAGCCACCTTCCGGTCCGGTCGACACCCTCATCATCGAGTCCACCTACGCGGACCGGAGCCACGAGTCCGTGGCCGATGCCGAGGCCAGACTGGGCGAGGCGGTGCGGCGGGTCGCCGCCCGAGGGGGGAAGGTGCTGGTGCCGGCGTTCGCCCTCGGCCGATGCCAGGAGCTGGTCTACAGCCTCCACCAGCTCTGGCGGGCCGGGAAGATCCCGGAGATTCCGATCCATGTGGACAGCCCCCTCGCGGTGGACGTCACCACGGTATTCCGGATGCATCCCGAGGTCTTCGACCAACGGGAGCATTTGATCACTTCGGAGAGCCGCCTCTTCGACTTCCCGCTGGTCCGCTACGTCCGCAAGGTCGAGGAATCGAAGGCGCTCGACGCGGCCGCGGGACCGGCCGTGATCATCGCGGCCTCGGGGATGGCCGAGTCGGGTCGGATCCTCCACCACCTGGCGCACGGCATCGGCGACCATCGAAACCTGGTGCTCTTCGTCGGGTTCCAGGCGGAACACACGCTGGGCCGGCGGATTCAGGAGGGCGCCAACCCGGTCAAGATCCTGGGCGAGGAGTACCCGGTCAGGGCGGACGTGGAGACCATCGCCGGCTACTCCGCGCACGCCGACCGCAGCGAGCTCCTCGCCTGGGTGCGCCGGCTCGGCGGGCCGATCCGCCGGGCCTTCGTGGTGCACGGGGAACCGGGCCCGCTGGCGGCGATGGCCAAGACGCTACAGGAAGCGGGTGTCCGCGACGTGCGCGTCCCCCACCACGGTGAGAGCTTCGACCTCTAGTGCCGCGCCGCAGCTCGCTGCGCTCGTTCGTGGGACTGGTGCTTCTGGTGCCCGCGATCGTCTACACCGTCGCGCTCGCCGCGGTACTGGTGACCAGCCAGCACGACCAACGGCGCCCGGTGGACGCGATCATCGTGCTGGGCGCCGCGCAGTACAACGGCCGGCCCTCGCCGGTGCTGCGCGCCCGGCTGGATCATGCCATTGGCCTCTACCGCGAGGGCTACGCCCCGCTGATCGTGGTGACCGGCGGCGTCGGCCGAGGCGACACCCTCAGTGAGGCGATCGTCGGCCGCCGCTACCTGGTCGCGCGGGAGGTGCCGGACGAGTCCGTGATCGCGCAACCGGTGGGCCGATCCACCCGGACCTCCATGACCGCCGTGGGCCAGTGGCTCCACGGCCGAGGGCTCAGCCGGGTGTTGCTGGTGAGCGACCCATTCCACATGTGCCGCCTTCGGCTCGAGGCCCGGCGCACCGCCCTCGAGGCGTACACCTCTCCCACGGAAAGCAGCCCGATCTCCGACAACCCGGTGCTCGAGCTCCGCTACCTGTTCGCCGAGGGACTGAAAGTGCCGGTCGCGTGGGTGAGGGCCCTACTTGAAAAGCGTGAACGGTGAACGGTGAAAAGTGAACGGGACATCCTCCCTTTTACCTTTCACTTTTCACCGTTCACGCTTTTCTTGCTGCATGCCCCTTCTCTCCTCCACCCGTCTCTATTCGGGCCGCATCGTCAACCTCGATCTCGACAGCGTCCGCTTCCCCGACGACTCGGTCGGCCAGCTCGAGATCCTGCGGCATCCCGGCGCCTCGGCGGTGGTGCCGTTCCTCGACCCGCCGCAGGAGGCCGATCCCCGCGTCGTCCTCATCCGCCAGTTCCGCCACGCGGCCGACGGCTACATCTGGGAGGTCCCGGCCGGACGGCTCGACGCGGGCGAGAGCCCGGAGGCCTGCGCCGGGCGGGAGCTGGAAGAGGAAACCGGCATGCGCGCCCGACGGCTGGACCGGCTCACCACCATCCACACTACGCCGGGCTTCACCGACGAGCGGATCCATCTCTTTATGGCGCAGGGACTGGAGCCGGGCGCGGAGAACCGGGAGGCCGACGAATTCATGGAGCTGCACACGCTCCGCTGGTCCGAGGTGCTGCGGCTGATGGAGCGCGGGGAGATCGTGGACGGGAAAACGCTGGTCAGCTTGCTCTTCGTACAATGTTTTCGTAGGTAGCCGTGCGACGGCTTCCCCCGCTGCCCGATCCCACTCGACCGGCGCGAGACGCGGCCCGGTTCGCTGCCCGGCGCGCGGGCGGGATCTGGGACCAGTTCGCCGACTGGTTCAACGCCTTCCATTTCAACGAAAACACCATCCTGCTCGGCTTCGCCGTGGCCATCGGCCTGGCGGGCGGGCTCGGCGTGGTGGCGTTCTACCGGCTGATCGACCTCGCCTACTGGGTCCTCTATCTCACCCCCGCGGTCTTCCTGACCCAGTCGGGGATTCTCGCGTATCGGCCCCTGCTCACCGGTTTCGGGGTGACGCTGGCATACCTGATCATGCGCGGGCCGGGAGGGGGACACGACGGGCTCAATATCCCGGACGTCCAGCGCGCGGTCGCGCGCGAGGGGGGCCGCCTGCCCATGCGCCCGACGCTCGCCCGCACCGCAGCGAGCGCGGTGACCCTGGGGAGCGGAGGCGCGGCGGGCAGCGAAGGCCCGGTGGCCGTGTTGGGCGCCGCGCTGGCCTCGTTTCTCGGCCGCGCATTCCGGTTCGACCCGGCCCGCACCAAGATCATGGTGGCGGCCGGAGCGGCGGCCGGTATCTCGGCCGCCTTCAATGCCCCTTTGGCCGGCGCCTTTTTCGCGCTGGAGGAGATCCTGGGCTCGCTCGCGGTCGGCGCCTTCCCGCCGGTCGTGGTGGCCAGCGTGGTGGCCGCGGTGGTCTCCCACAGCTTCCTGGGCAACAACCCCGCCTTTCCGATTCCCGAGGAGTACGGCTACGCGCACCAGCGCGAGCTGATGATCTTCTACCCCTTCCTCGGCCTCATCGCCGGACTGGTGGGTGTGCTCTTCGTGCGGGTGTTCTTCGCCATGGAGACCTTCGCCCGCAAGGCCCAGGGGCCGCGCTGGACGCTGGCATTTCTCGGCGGCCTCCTGGTGGGCGTGCTGGTGCTCCTCTCCAAGGGCGTGCTGGTCGGACACGGCCACCTCGCGGTGCACCTCGAGGTGTTCGGCGGGATGTCGTGGACCTCTCTCGCGCTGCTGGCCCTGGGAAGCATCCTCGCCACTTCGATCACGCTCAACTTCGGTGGGTCGGGCGGCGTGTTCACGCCCTCGCTCTATGTCGGGGCCGCGACCGGTGGCGCCTTCGGCGTCGCGCTCACCGGCCTCTTTCCCGACCTCGGCCTCAGGCCGGAGGCCTACGCGCTGGTGGGCATGGGCGCGGTGGTGGCGGCGTCCACCAGCGCGCCCATCACCGGCATGCTGCTGGTCTTCGAGATGACCAACGACTACGGGATCGTCCTCCCGCTCATGCTGACCACGGTGATCGCCAATCTGGTGGCGCGCCGGCTGGAGCCCGACTCGCTGTACAGCGGGTGGCTCCGCCGCCGCGGCGAGCGGCTCCAGCACGGCGCCGACCGGGACGTGCTCGCGGGTCTCCGGGTGGCGGACGCGTTCGACCCGGCGCCACAGGTCGCGGGCGAGACCGCGCCCCTCGGCCAGCTGCTGGAGCACCTGGGAACCGGCGCGTTCACCGATCTCCCGGTGGTGGACGACCAGCGCCGGCTGATCGGCATCATCCCGATCGCCGACCTCGGCCGGCTGGCCGGTGAGCCCCGGGAGAAGACCGCGGGCCTGGTCGCATCCGAGGTGACCATCCCCGCCGAGACGGTGGCGCCGGACGACAACCTGCTGGAGGCGATCCGGCGCATGGGAGTCCGCGGCGCCCCGTCGATTCCGGTGGTGGACCGCGCCACCGGCCACCTGCTCGGCCTGGTGAGCCGAGCCCATGTCCTGGCACTGTACGAGCGCGCCGTCGCCGGCGGCGCCACCGGCGAGCACCCCACGACGTTTCCTCCGGGGCGCCGCCCCGCGTAGCTTTCACCCATGCCCGCACAGTCCTTCGACGCGTTCTTCCGCTCGCTCCCCAAGGGCGAGCCGGCGCGCGCCTATTACTTTCACGGCCCGGAAGACCTGCTCAAGGACGAGGCGCTGCGGGCGGTTCTCGACCGGGCCCTGGATCCGGCGCTGCGCGACTTCAACCTCGACCTCCGCTCCGCGGCACAGCTCGACGCGGACTCGCTCTTCGCCCTCTGCACCACGCTGCCGATGATGGCGGAGCGCCGCGTCGTGGTGCTGCGCGAGGTGGAGGCGCTCAGGCGGAAGCCCAAGGTCCGCTCCGCGCTCCTCGAGTACCTCGGCCGGCCCGCGCCCGACACCGTGCTGGTGCTCATTCAAAGCGCGAACGAGGAGAACGAAGACAAGGACATCGCGAAGGCGGCGGTCGCGGTGGCGTTCGAGCCGCTGCCGGAAGACCGGGTGCTCAGGTGGCTCGACCGCCGGGCCAAGGGCTGGGCCTCGAGCTGCCGGACGATGCGGCGCGCCACCTGGTGCGCGCTGTCGGCGGCGAGCTCGGGTCGATCGCGGCGGAGCTCGACAAGCTCACGGCGCTTCCCCTCGGGGAGCCGCTAACCGTGGAGCGGGTGGGCGAGCTGGTGGGCGTGCACCATGGCGAGACCGTCTTCGACTGGCGCGACGCGGTGCTGGAGGATCGCCCGGGACCCGCGATCCGCCTGGTGGGCCCGCTGCTCGACCAGCCGGGAAACTCCGGCGTGAAGCTGGTGACGATGCTGGGCACGACGCTCATCGGGGTCGGCATCGCCCGCTCGCACTACGACCGCCGGCTGCGGGGCAGGTCCCTCGACGAAGCGATCTTCGGGGTGATCCGGCGAAATCGCGTCTACGGGCTCTTGAGCTGGGGCGAGGAAAAGGGCCGCTGGCTCCGCTGGGCGCCGAGCTGGCCCGCCACGAGGGTGGCGGACGCCCTGCGCTCCATCCTGGAGGCCGACCGCGCCCTCAAGGGCACCACCATCTCCGACGAGCGAGGCATCTTGACCGACGTGGTGCTGCGCATGGCGACCTCCGGACGGGCGGCCGCGTGACCCGACTGGCCCGGTGTCTCTTCGCGCTGCTGCTGGCCGGCGCTTCGACCGTCGCCGCCCAGAACGATCCCCGCCTGGTCGCTGCGGTGCGCTCGGCCCAGGAGGGCCAGGGCGACTCGGCCCGCAGCGCGGTGGACCGGCTCCTCGCCGCCACCGCCGCCCACCGACTCGCTCTACCCCGAGATCCTCTACACCCAGGCGATGGTGGCCAACACCGCGGCCGATATGCGCCGGCACCTCCAGCACGTGGTGGTGGAGCACCCGACTTCGTCGTGGGTGGACGACGCCCTGCTCCGCCTGGTGCAGATGGATTATGCCACTCGGAGCTTCGACAACGCGGCCCGCAACCTCGAGCGCCTGCGGCTGGACTACCCGCTCACGCCGCTGTTCGCCCAGGCGTCCTACTGGGGCGGCCGCACCTATTTCGATCTGAAGGACACCACCCGCGCCTGCCGCTGGCTCGCCGACGGAATCGCGCGCTCCGACGCCGACCTCGAGCTGCGGCGGCAGCTGGGGTTCCTCTATCAGCGGTGCGACGTGCGGGTGGCGGCCGCGGACAGCGGCGTGGCGGACACCGCGTCCCGGCCCGGAGCCGGCCGGTCCGATTCAGGTACGGCGCCATCGGCAGCCCCCAAGCCCGCCCAGGCAGATTCGGCGGCCGGTCGCGTGGCGGACTCCCTGCCGCAGCGGCCGGCTGCCCGCGCGACTCGTTTCCGCGTGCAGGTCGCCGCTGTCGCCACACCCGGCGCCGCCGACGACGCCGCCGGCAAAGCGGAAGGGCTCGGTTTCCCCACCGTGATCGTCCGGGAGCGCGGGCTCTACAAGGTGCGCGCCGGAGCGTTCACCACCCGGCAAGAGGCGCAGGCCGCCGTCTCGAAGCTCAAGGCCAAAATCGGCGGCAGCCCGTTCGTGGTCGCGGAGCCGTAAGCGCGCAAGGCCCCCATCTATGGTCCTCCGCACAATCCGGCTGGCTCGCGAAGTCGGCGCGGCGGCGTGGGTCGCCGCGCTCGCCGCCGGGGGCTGTGGCAGCCCGGCGCCGATTTCCCCACCCCATCCGGTGCCGGCCCCGGACCCATGTCTCCTTGCCGCCGGCGACCCCGGGCAGCCGCGCGAGCTGGTCGTCGCCGCGATCCGGCCCGAGGACTCGACGATCGTCGCCCGGCTCCGGCCCGAGCCGCTCATCCGGCTCGACTGCGCCGGCGTCGCCCGGCCAGGCGCGGCGGAGTCGTGGACCCCCGACTCCGCCCATCGCAGCTGGACCTTTGTGCTCGCGCCCTCCCCACTCGGTCTCACGGCGGCGGGAGCCGCAGTCGAATGGAATACCCGGCCCGACGCGGCCGCGACACTCCGGCACGCCGGAGTCGCGTCGGTGATCCCGCTGGACGGCCGGCGGCTCGTCGTCACCCTCGATCGCCCGGCCGACTCGGTGCCCGCGCTCTTCGCCGACCCCTCGCTCGCGCTCCTCACCGATTCCTTGCCGCCCGCCGGCACGACGTTCGTCACTCGCCGGCCCGGGACCGGAGACCCCCGGGATGCCGTCGACGGCGGCGCCGACATCCTCCGGACCGGTGATCCGGCGGTCCTGGAATACGCCCGATCCCGGAGCGACTTCACCATGCACCCGCTGCCCTGGAGCCGGACGTACGTGCTTCTCGTCCCTCCCGGGCAGAAGAGCATCGGCGCGCTGATCCCCGCGGACAGCGCGGCGTTCCGCGCGGGGCTCGCCCGCGACGCGGTGCAGGTGATGGCGCGCGGGGCGGAGCCGCCGTTCTGGTGGGATGCGATGGGGCCCTGCCCCGACGCCGAGGCCCCGCTCCCGTCTCCAGACCCCCGGCACGGACGCCGTGGTCTACGCTGGGGAGGATGTCGTCGCGCGGGCACTCGCCGAGCGGGTGGTGGCGCTGGCCGACAGGCCGGCGATGGCGACGCGGGGGCTCCCGGCGGATGCGATGACGAAGGCGATCCGCGGCGGATTCGGCAGCGCCTACGTCGTGGCGCTGCCGCGGACGGCGCTGGTCCCGTGTCGCGAGGTCGTCGGGTGGCCGGCCGGCACCACCCTGATCCCGCTGATCGACACCCGGCTGAGCGCCGTCGTGCGGCGGGGTGTGCCTCCGCTCACTGTCGAGCTCGACGGCGCCCTCCGCCCGGTGGACGCGCCGTGAGCTTCCGGACTCGACTCTTCCTCGCCACCTCCGTCGCGGTGCTGGTCCCGATCACCGTCCTCGCGCTCGGGGTGCGCCGCGAGATGGGCCGCCGGCTCGACGAAGAGGCCCGCCGCCGGGGCGACGCCGCAGTGCAGGCGCTCGGCACCGAGCTGACCCGGGAGCGGGAGCGCGTGGTGGGACGGCTGGTCGCCCTGGTGAAGGATCTTTCGACCGACAATCGGTTCAGGCTCGCCGCGGTTCAGGGCGAGGCCGCCTCGCGCCCTCACCTCCTCGATTGGGCCGGCGGCGCCATGCGGCTCTCCGGGCATGTCTCTGCTCCAGCTTCAGGACAGCAGCCGGACGGATCCTGAGCTCCGGCCATTTCCGAAACGAGTACGACCGGCTGCGGCCCGAGCTTGCCCGGCCTTCCTGCTTGCCACCGGCAGCGCTCCGTCGCTGGTGCGGGTGCGCACCGCGGAATCGCCGCTGCTCGCGCTGGCCGCCGCGGAGCGGTTCGCCGTGGCCGGCCGGCCCTTCGTCCTGGTCGGAGGCATCGCGGCCGAGGACCGGTTTCTCCGGCGACTGGATCCGGACCCCGATCTCTCGGTGGCGCTGGACACGCCCGATTCCGCCGGCGCGCGCCGATGCCGGCGCCCAGGAGATCGGATCCATCGCCCTGCCGCTTTCTCGACGCCCAGGGCGCGTCGGTGGCCGACACCGCGCGCCTGGTCGTGACCCGCACGTCCGGCACGCTGGCCGCGCTCCGGCGGGGGCTCAACGCCTGGTTCCTCGTCGTCGCTCGCGGTCACCGCGCTGCTCGCGATGGCGCTCGCCGCGCTGGCTCTCGCGGCCGCATCAGCCGCCCGCTCACCGAGCTCGCCGCAAGACCGCGGCGATCGACCTCGACCGGCTGGACCATGGACTTCCCCACCGACCGGGCGGACGAGATCGGCGCGCTCTCCCGGCTGCTCGGCGCGATGACCGCGCGGCTCCGCGCCGGCGCGGCCCGGCTCCGCGAGGCCGAGCGTCGCATCGCGATGGGCGACCTGGCCCGGCAGGTGAATCACGACATCAAGAACGGCCTGGTGCCGATCCGGAACGTGCTCCGCCATCTCGACGAGGTGGCGCGGGACCAGCCGGCGGCGCTGCGCGCGCATCTTCGAGGAGCGGCGGGGGACGCTGGAGTCGAGCGTGACCTATCTCGACACGCTGGCCCGCAACTACGCGCGGCTCTCGCCCGCGGCCGCGCCCGAGCGCTGCGACGTGAACGCGATGGTGGCCGAGGTCGTCCGGGCCTCCGCCGCGGGCGCCACGCGTGCGCACCCGCGCTCGCGCACCGGACTCGCCGCCGGTCGCCGCCGACCGGCTCGTGCTCCGCCGGATCCTGGAGAACCTGGTCGGCAACGCGGTCGACAGCCTCGGCGGCGGCGACGGCGAGGTCGGTGGTCACCGACCGAGCGCGTCACCCGCGACGGCAGGGGCCCGCCGTCCGGTCGTCGTTGCCGACACCGGGCCGGGCATGAGCCGCGCCGAGCTCGATCGCGCCTTCGACGACTTCTATACCACCAAGGCCGGCGGGACCGGGCTCGGGCTCTCCATCGTCCGCCGGCTGGTGCTCGACCTCGGCGGCGCGCTGCGGATCGAGACCGAGCCCGGCGCCGGCACCCGGGCGATCGGTCGAGCTTCCGGCCGCGTCCTGCGGGAGGAGGCGCGGATGACGCTGGTCCTGGTGGTGGACGACGTGGCCCCGCTGGCCGAGCAGTACGCCTACGACCTGCGCCGGACCGGCGGGTACGAGGTGCTCACGGCGCCGGGACGGGAGACAGGCGCTCGAGACGCTCGGCTGCGCGCCGGTGGACTGCGTCATCCTCGACCTCGAGATGCCGGGGATGGACGGCTTCGACGTGCTGCGGGCGCTGGAGCGGAAGGGGTCGCAGGTGCCGGTGATCGTCTACACCGGCACCGGCAGCTACGATCGCTGCGTCCAGGCCCTGCGGCTCGGCGCCTACGGATTCATCGACAAGGCCGAGCCGATGGAGCGGGTGGTGCACGAGATCGAGATCGCGATGGAGCGCCGCCGGCTCCGCTCCGAGGTGAGCGCGCTCCGCCGGCAGCTGGGCCGGGAGACGTCGCTGGTCGGCGGCAGCGCCGCCATGACCGAGCTGCGGGAGGCGATCGCCCGGGTCGCGCCGGTCCCGAGCCCGGTGCTGATCGTGGGCGAGAGCGGCACCGGCAAGGAGCTGGTGGCGCGCGACCTCCACCGGCTCGGCCCCCAGCCCGCGGCGCCGTTCGTGGCGATCAACTGCGCCGCGCTGCCCGAGAGCCTGGTCGAGAGCGAGCTGTTCGGCCACGAGCGCGGCGCGTTCACCGGGGCGGTCGGCACCCGGAAGGGCGCCTTCGAGGCGGCGGAGCGCGGCACGCTGTTCCTCGACGAGGTCGGCGAGCTTCCGCTCGCGGCGCAGGCCAAGCTGCTGCGGGTGCTCGAGGAGCGGCAGGTCACCCGGCTCGGCGGCACCAGGCCGATCGCGGTCGAGGCGCGCATCGTCGCCGCGACCAACCGCGACCTCGAGGCCGAGGTGCGCGGCCGGCCGGTTCCGGGAGGACCTCTACTTCCGGCTCAACGTCCACGCGATCCGCGGTCCCCCCGCTGCGGGAGCGGCTCTCCGACGTGCCGGCGCTGGCGGACCAGTTCCTGACCGGCATCTGCGCCCGGTTCGGGATGCGGCGGAAGAAGATCGCCCCCGACGCGCTCGATCTGCTGATGGCCTACGACTGGCGCCGGAACAACGTCCGCGAGCTGCGGAACATCGTGGAGCGGATGATCATCGCCACCGACGGCGAGGTGATCGCGCCCGGAGCACGTGCCTGCCGAGATCCGGCCGGCGGGTCGCTCCCGCCGCGCCCCGGCGGACTCCAGGGACTTCCAGGAGCTCAAGGCGGAGGCGGAGCGGAGGATCATCGATCGCCGCCCTCGAGCGGCACGAGTGGCACGTCACCCGGACCGCGCAGTCGCTCGGGCTGGCCGACCACGCCAGCCTGCTCAAGATCATGCGCCGGCACAGCATCCGCCGGCCGGGGTAGGGTCATGACAGCGGGCAGCCCGAAGCGTACGACGACGTGTATGTGCGGACACATACGACTGCCGCCAGCTGTGTCCACAGGTACACTATCCAGCAGAACCCACCGATCTCATTTCCAGTAAACCCTTTACTCATCAATAGCACTGTGTCCTGGCACCAGCCATGTGTCCTCTTGGCCGCCGGCTTGCCTTTCCTCCTGGCGTCGGTCACCCAGAACGCGCCCCCAGGCGGCGCACAGCCAGGAGAAGCCCATGTCTTTCCGCCCGTCCCACCTCGCGATCTTCGCCGCCGCGCTCGCACCGCTCGCGCTCGGCTGTGGCGATGACAAGCGCCCGGTCACCACCACCATCTCCAGCTCCCCCGCCACCGTGGCCGTCGCGGACAGCGGCACCCCGTCCACCGGCGGAGAGTCGACCACGGCAGCCACCCGCCCGACCACGGCCTCCGCCTCTTACGCGGACGCGGAAGCGGCTTACACCGGCGGCAACTACGAGGAGGCCGTCGACCTCTTCGCCGCCTACACCCGCTCCAGCCCCGACAACCCCTGGGGCCACTACATGTTCGGCCTGTCGGCGTGGAAGGCGGGGGACCCCGAGCAGGCGATCGCCAGCTTCGATGAGGCGCTGCGGCTGGATCCCCAGCACCGGAAGAGCCTGCTCAACTCCGCCCGCGTGCTGCTGGAGACCGGCCGTCCGCGTGAGGCTCTGGAGCGTGTCGAGCGGGCGCAGGGCATCGAGCCGCTCTCGGGCGAGGGTCTCCGTCTGCTGGGCCGAGCGCGCTACGAGCTGAAGCAGATCCCGGAGGCGATCGACGCCTACCAGCGGGCGATCACGCTCGACGAGCGCGACGGGTGGGCGATGAACAACCTGGGGCTGATCTATATCCAGCAGGACCGGAGCGACGTCGCGCTCCCGATCCTGGCCCGCGCGGTGGAGCTGCGCTCCAACTCGCCGGTCTTCCAGAACAACCTCGGCACCGCCCTGGAGCGCACCGGCCACTTCGCCGCGGCCAAGGCGGCCTACGAGGCGGCGCTTGACCGCCGACAGCACCTACGCCAAGTCCGCCGCGAGCGTCGCCCGGGTGACCCCGCACGTCCAGGGAGACACCACGACGGTGGATCTGGCGGCCCTGGCCACCGAGTTCCAGGCGGAAGTGCAGCGGTGGAGGGACACCACGGTGGCCCCAGTCGCCTCGAAGGATTCAACAGTGGAGTGATCTACCTAAACGCCATGGAGGATCCGAACATGCGAGTGACTTTTCTAGCGCCGTTAGCCGTCATGCTCCTCGCATGCCAGCTACCGGGCGCCCCAGAGGACGAAGAGATGCTCGATCAGGCCTCGCCCTCGTCGGCGACGACGCATATCCGATCTGTCGTAGAGGCCGACAGCGCGGTCGTCGAGGAATCGCTCGGGGACGATCACACGCCGGCGGAGTCGGAAGATCACGCCGGATGCTGACGGCCCCTTCGGAGGGGTTGACGAAGGTGAAAGTGAAAGGTGAAATGTGAAGGGAGTGAGCGTCCCTTTCACTTTTCACCTTTCACCTTTCACTTTTCACGCTTTTCCTGTCTGGGTCAAAGCACGCCCGACGCGGGGTTTGGATCGCCCTCGGCGAACCGGGTCGGCCGGAGTGCGTGCACGTCGAGGGAAGACGCCGTCCCGTCCGCGATGATCTCGGCGAGCAACTGCCCCAGCGCGGGCGAGTGCATCACGCCGTGCCCGGAGGAGCCGTTCACCAGAAAGAGATTGGGGCATCCGGGCGCGGGGCCGAGAATGGCGTGCTTATCGGGCGACATCTCGTAGAGTCCCGCCCAGCAGGCCACCGGATCGATCTCGGCGCGCCGCAGCACCGGCACCCGCGCGGTGCGCCATGCTCGTCACCTGACGCACCCACGCCGGATCCACCGAATCGTCGAACGGACGGCCCTCGATGCCCGGCGTCGGCCAGAGCAGGAGCACGCGGCCGTCGCGCACCCGGAAGTGGAATCCGTCACCCGCGAAGATCGTCATCGGCATCGTCTCGGGAAGCAGGTCGCAGGGCACCGTGGCCGCGGCCTGGCGCCTGAGCGGTGTGACCGGCAGCGCCACTCCCGCCCACCCGGCGACCGCAGCGGCCCAGGGTCCGGCCGCGTTCACCGCGGCCGCCACGCCGATCGGCCCCCGGGTCGTGAGCACCCCCGAGATGGTGCCGTCTGGCCGGCGGGAGAACCCGGTCGCCGCCGTTCCCCACTCCGACCGGACACCGAGTCGCGCGCCTGCCGCGAGATAGCCCTCCAGCATCCGGAGCGGCCGGATGAAGCCATCGGTCGGACAGAAGACCCCGCCGACTATGCCGTCCCCGGCGAGCGCCGGATTGAGCCTGGCGACGTCCTCCGGGCTCAGCTCCACCGCCTCGCTCAGCCCCTCAGCGCGCTGAACTCTCTGGGCGTCGCGCAGCGCGGCCAGCTCCGGCTCGTCGGCGCCGAGCCAGAGGTAGCCGGCCTGCGAGTAACCGGGGTCCACGCCCGTCTCCGCCTCGAAGCGACCGAGCTTCTCCCGCGCGAGCAGCGAGAGACGGACGTTGATCGCGCTGGCGTACTGCGCCCGGTAGCCGCCGGTGGCGCGGCCGGTGCTGCCTTGGCCCGGACCCGCGCCACGGTCGAGGATCACCACATCCCGCCAGCCGCGCGTGGCCAGGTGATACGCTACGCTGGCGCCGATCACACCGCCTCCGATCACGGCGACCGACGCGGTCATCATGCCGTGAACACGTGCTCCGGGTGCTTGAAGCTCTTGAACTCGAGCGCGTTGCCGCTGGGGTCGAGGAGAAACATCGTCGCCTGCTCTCCCGGCTGGCCGGCGTAACGGGTGCGGGGCTCCAGAATGAAGGACATCCCCGCCGCGCGGACCCGGCCGGCAATGGCGTCGAACTCATCCCAGCCCAGGATGGCGCCGAAGTGCGGCATCGGCACCAGGAGGTCATCGACCTTCCCGGTGTTCTGCGTCGGAGTCACCTGTCCGGTGTTGTGGGCCGAGATCTGGTTGCCGAAGAAGTCGAAGTCCACCCAGGTGTCGGTGCTTCGGCCCTCCCGGCAGCCGAGGATCTCGCCGTAGAACCGGCGGGTGGAGTCGAGGTCGCGGACGAAGAAGGCGAAATGGAAGGCGGACATCAGACCGAGATCTCCCCCCGCGGCTTATACAGCGCCGCGTCGAGAATGGACCACAGATGGATGATCCACCCGAGCAGGAACCACCAGAGCACCGCGGCGAGCACGAACATCACCGCCGCCTTGATCAGCCGTCCCTGAATCAACTGCCCCAATCCGGGGATGAAGAAGCTGGCGAGCGCCGCGATCACGTTGCCTGTCGAGCCTTGACCACCCATGTGCACCTCGCGTTTCGCGGGAAGAGAGAGCGCGGTAGCCCCAGGGATGAAGGGTTATATTCTCCAGCGTATGTCCCGCCAGTCCCCCCGTTTGCCCCCGTGGCGTCCGTGAGCCGCGAGACTGCCAGTACCTCGACCCCGCCGATGCTGAAGCACTGGCGCGAGGTCAAGGCACAGCGTCCCGACACGATCCTTTTCTATAGGGTCGGCGACTTCTATGAGATGTTCTATCAGGACGCCGAGCTCGCCTCGCGCGTCCTGGAGATCACCCTCACCTCGAGAGGCGACGGCGTCCCCCTCGCCGGCGTGCCGGTGAAGGCTGCCGCGGAATATCTCCGCCAGCTGGTGAGCGCGGGCCACCGGGTCGCCATCTGCGAGCAGGTCGAGGATCCTCGTCTGGCCAAGGGGCTGGTGCGGCGCGAGGTGGTGGAGACGGTGACCCCGGGCGCCCTGCTGGTGGACGGGTGGATCCCCGGCGGGCGGAACAACTGGATCGCGGCGATTCAGCGCGGCAGTGGCGTCGGCCTGGCCGCGGTGGACCTGAGCACCGGTGAGTTCGTGCTGGAGACGACCGATGAGGAGGGGCTCGAGGAGGCGCTGTCGCGGCTCAGCCCGGCGGAGGTCGTGACCCCCAACCATGACGCAGCCCCACTGCCTCCCTGCTCCGTCGCCCCGCTGCTCACGTCCCGCGAGCCGTGGGAGTTCGACCCCGACCTCGCGCGCGAGGAGCTGGCCCGCCGATTCTCCCTCGCCTCGCTCGACGGCCTCGGCGTCGGCCCGGAGGATGCGGCCGCTCTCGGCGCGGGCGGCGCCCTGCTCCGCTACCTGGTCGAGCTCCAGCCCGCCGGGCTTCCCCACCTCGCGCGGCCCACCGTCCGCCGTAGCGACGCGTTCCTCTGGCTCGACGACATGACCCGGAGAAACCTCGAGCTGGTCGAGCCCCTCCGCGCCGGCGCGCGTGGCGCCACCCTGCTCGAGACGATCGACGGGACCGTGACGCCGATGGGCGGCCGGCTGATGCGCCAGTGGCTGCTCTCTCCGCTTCGCGATCCCGCCGCGATCGAGGCCCGGCTGGACGCGGTGGACGTCGCGGTGCGCGACTCCCGCGGCCGCGCCCGGCTACGCGAGGCGCTCGATGGTGTTCGGGATCTCGAGCGGCTGGCCGGCCGCGCGGCGGCCGGCCGCGCCGTGCCCCGGGAGATGGGCGCGCTGCGGGACTCGTTCCAGCGGCTCCCCGACGTCGCCGAGGCCCTGAGCGCCGCTGCCGGTTTCGCCCTGCCGGGCGGGCGGCGCGCGGCCCTGCTGGCCGATGCAGTCGACGAGCTCGACCTGCTGGCCGATCTCACGGGTGAGCTGGTCGCCGCCCTGGAGGATCGCCCACCGCCCGTGCTGGCCGATGGCGGAGTCATCCGCCACGGCTACGACGCCGAGCTCGACGAGCTGCGCTCGCTTCGGGACGGCGGCCGGCGGTACATCGCGTCGCTGCAGCAGCGGGAGCGGGAGCGCACCGGGATCTCCTCCCTCAAGGTGGGGTTCAACAAGGTCTTCGGGTACTACCTGGAGATCACCAACGCCCACGCGGCCAAGGTGCCCGCCGACTACGAGCGCCGGCAGACGCTGGCCTCGGCCGAGCGCTACGTCACCCCCGAGCTCAAGGATTACGAGTCCAGGGTGCTGGGCGCGGAGGAGCGGATGGCCGTGCGCGAGGCCGAGCTGTTCGGCTCGCTCCGCGCCGCGGTGGGCCGCGCGATCGGGCGGATCCAGCGCACGTCGCGGGTGCTTGCCCGGCTCGACGTATGGACGGCGCTCGCCGAGCACGCGGTCGTGGGGCGCTACGTGCGTCCCGAGGTGCACCCCGGCTTCGACCTGGCCCTGCGGGAGAGCCGCCACCCGGTCATCGAGCGGATGATGGCGCGCGAGGCCTTCATCCCCAACGACGCGCGATTCACCGACGCCGAGCGGGTCCTGCTCGTCACTGGCCCCAACATGGCCGGGAAGTCCACCATACTCCGGCAGATCGGCGTGTGCGTGGTGCTGGCCCAGATGGGCGCCTTCGTCCCCGCCGCGGAGGCGTCGATCGGCGTGGTCGACCGGCTGTTCACCCGGGTCGGCGCGAGCGACAACCTGGCGCGAGGGCAGTCCACCTTCATGGTGGAGATGAGCGAGACCAGCGCGATCCTCCACAGCGCGACCGCGCGGAGCCTGGTGCTGCTGGACGAGATCGGGCGCGGCACCTCCACCTACGACGGCGTCGCGATCGCGTGGGCGGTCACCGAGCACCTGCACGACCGGGTGGGATGCAAGACGATGTTCGCCACCCACTACCACGAGCTGATGCAGCTTCCGGAGCGGTTGCAGCACGCGCGGAACTACAACGTGGCCGTGCGCGAGACCGGTGATACCGTCGTATTTCTCCATCGGCTGGAGCCGGGCGGGACCGACCGATCGTACGGCATCCACGTGGCGCAGCTCGCCGGGTTGCCCGGCGCGGTGGTGGGCCGCGCGCGCGAGATCCTCGGCACGCTGGAAGGCGAGCACCGGATGGTGCCCGGGGCTCCGCCGCCGCTGGAGCGGGACGCGGGGCAGTTGGCCCTCTTCGCGGAGGCGGCGCCCGATCCCGTGGTGGACGACTTGAAGGCGCTCGACCTCGACGCCCTCACGCCGCTCGAGGCACTCAATCGGCTGGCCGAGTTTCAGCGCCGCGCGCAGGGCGCCGGCCGTCGCACCGGGGATCCGGAGAGGAAACGCGACCGATGAATCCACCCGCCGGCGTTGCCGTCCGGGCCGTGCTGCTGGCCGCCCTCGTCTCCTGCGGCGACCGGAGCGTGGGCACGGTGGCGCTGGGCGACCACCAGCCCGCGACCGCGGAGAGCACCGCCGACCAGTCTCCCGTCGCCATCAACCCGGTCACGCCGATGCGCTACCCACCCGCGCTGCTGGAGCAGGGCATCGAAGGCCGGGTGCTGCTCCGGCTCTACGTGGACGCGCAGGGCAAGCTGATCCCGGACTCGACCCGCCTGGCGGAGTCGAGCGGCTATCCGGCGCTCGACTCGGCGGCGCTGAGCGGCGCCAGGGAGCTCCGCTTCTCACCGGCGCTCCGCAACGGCCGCGCGATCGCGGCGCCCTTCCTCCAGCCGGTGCACTTCCGGCATCCCCGGTCGCGGAGCGACCCATGACCCATCCCCATCTCAAGCCCTACGACTCCGTGCTGGAGACGATCGGGTGGACGCCGCTCATCCGGCTGGGCCGGGTCGGCGCCGGGATCAAGACGCCGATCTTCGGCAAGGCCGAGTATGCCAATCCCGGCGGATCGGTGAAGGACCGGATCGGCCTCGCGATCATCGAGAGCGCGGAGCAGCGGGGCGACCTCAAGCCCGGCGGGACCATCGTCGAGGGCACCAGCGGCAACACCGGGCTGGGACTCGCGATCGCGGCGAGCCTCAAGGGCTACCGCTGCATCTTCACGATGCCGGACAAGATGTCGCAGGAGAAGGTGCGGCTGCTCAAGGCCTACGGCGCGGAGGTCGTGATCACCCCGACCGCCGTCCCGCCCGACCATCCCGATCACTACATCGTCAAAGCCAAGCAGATCGTGCGGGAGACTCCGGGCGCGGTGCTGGCGGACCAGTTCTACAATCCGGTCAACCCGGAGGCGCACTACCTCACCACCGGGCCGGAGATCTGGGAGCAGACCGGGGGCAAGGTCACCCACTTCGTGGCCGGAGCCGGGACCGGCGGCACGGTGAGCGGGGTCGGGAAGTATCTGAAGGAGAAGAACCCCAAGGTGCGGGTGATGGCCGGCGACCCGATCGGCTCGCTGTACACCCACTATCACCGCACCAAGTCGATGGGCGAAGGCCATCCCTATAAGGTGGAGGGGATCGGGGGCGACAAGATCCCCACGACGATCTGGTTCGACCAGATCGACGAATTCAGGCAAGTACCCGACCGCACATCGTTTACGATGGCCCGGCGGCTGGCCCGGGAAGAGGGGATCCTGGTCGGTGGGTCGGCGGGGCTCAACGTGTGGCTGGCGGTCGAGATCGCGCGCGAGCTCGACGATCCGGCCGCGATGGTCGTCACCATTCTGGCCGATACCGGCGAGCGGTATCTCTCCAAGGTCTTCAGCGACGAGTGGATGCAGGAGAACCAGATGCTCGAGGCGCCCCGGGTGACCGTGGAGCAGCTGCTCGAGCGCCGGCCGGCCACGGCCCCGGCGCTGGTGAGCGTCGCCCCCGCCGCCGCGGTCCGCCAGGCGCTCAACCTGATGACGACCTACGGCGTGAGCCAGATCCCGGTGGTCGAGAACGGCGAGTCGGTCGGCGGGTTGATCGAGGGCACGCTGATGACCCGGGCGCTGGCGCAGCCCGCGCTGCTCGACCGTCCGGTGCGCGAGGTGATGGAGCAGCCGTTTCCCGAGGTGGACGCCGGCGCGCCCGCCGACCGGGTCGGCGCGATGCTCACCCGGGAGAGCCCGGCGACCCTGGTGCGGAAGGACGGGAAGCTGATCGGGATCGTGAGCCGGTACGACGTGCTGCAACAGCTCATCGGGACCCGCTAGTAACTGCGTGAACAGTGAACAGTAAACAGGAACGGAGCTCTTGGCCTCCGATTTTCCCGTTCACCGTTTACGCTTTACCCTTCACGCTTCACCCTTCACGCCTTTCTACATCGGTCCCATGCGCATCACCGTCCTGACCGGGGGCACCTCCTCCGAGCGTGACGTCGCCATCGCTTCCGCTGTCCAGATCGTGGGCGCGCTCCGGTCGAAAGGCCACGACGTCGCGGTGGTGGACACCGCTCGCGGGTTCATCCCGCAGCCGGACGAGAGCCATCTGCTCTCGGGGAGCGTAGGGATAGCGCCGCCCTCGATCGAGGAGCTCCACTCCCTCGAGCGGGGGTTGCTGCTGTCCGGCTTGGGGAACCTGGCCGTCATCCGGGACGCCGACGTGCTGTTCCTTGCACTCCACGGAGGCCGGGGCGAGGACGGGACGATCCAGACACTTCTCGAGATGGTCGGCGTCCCCTATACCGGGAGCGGCCGGCTCGGCAGTGCCATGGCCATGGACAAGGACGTGTCCAAGCGGCTGTTCCGGGACGCCGGCGTCCCCACCGCCGACTGGGCCATGGCCCCGGTGCGGCGCGAGGAGGCCGAAGCGTCCTTTGGGTGGCCGATGGTGGTGAAGCCGTCGAAACAGGGCTCGACGGTGGGCTTGACGGTGGTCAAGGCGCCGTCGGGCTTCGAGGAGGCGGTCGAGCTGGCGAGCCGGTACGACGACGAGGTCATGATCGAGCGATTCGTCCCGGGCCGGGAGCTGACGGTGGGTGTGCTGGAGGGGGAGGCCCTGGCGGTCGGGGAGATCATCCCCCGGCATGAAATTTTCGATTACGAGTGCAAGTACACGCCGGGCATGTCGGAGGAGATCTTTCCGGCCGATCTCCCGGTCGCGGTGGCCAGGGAATGCCAGCGTCTGGCCCTGCTGGCCCACGAGGCCCTGAAGTTGGGGGGCTACTCACGGGTCGATTTTCGCTTGACACCGGGCGGAGAAGCCTTCTGTTTAGAAGTGAATACGCTGCCCGGCATGACGGCGACGAGCCTTTTGCCCCAGTCCGCCCGGGCGGTCGGCATCGAGTTCCCCGACCTATGCGAACGGATCTGTCGAACCGCCCGGCTGGGCCGCCTCAAGGAACCGTCGTAAGCATCTAGGGGTCTTAGAGTTAGAGGCGGTTCCATGAATCTCGCTCCCTCCAGCCGTTTTACCCCGTGGGTCCTTCGGCTCATCATCGCGAACATGGTGGTGCTGTTGTTGATGCGCACCATCTTCATCTCGCCGGCATTGGCCGATGCCCTGGCGTTCTCGCCCGCGAACGCGCTCCGCCAGCCCTGGACCTTGCTCACCTACATGTTCGTGCATGCCGGGCTCCTCCACCTGCTCGGAAACATGCTGATGCTGTTCGTGTTCGGCACGGCGGTGGAGAACCGGATGGGAAGCCGGACCTTCATTCTCTATTACTTGCTGTGCGGGGCGGGGGCCGCGGTCTTCTCGCTTGGGCTCTCGGGGATCATGCAGGTGAGTCCCTTCGTCGGCGCCTCCGGCGCGGTGCTCGGTGTCGCGCTGGCCTTCGCGATCTACTGGCCCGACGCGGAGCTGGTCGTCTTTCCCATCCCGATGCCGATCCGGGCCAGGACGCTGGTCACGCTCCTGGTCGGGCTCGACGTCCTCTTCTACTTCCTCACCCCGGGCGACGGCATCGCCCATCTCGCTCACGTCGGCGGCGTCGCCTTCGGCTACCTCTTCTTCCGGATGCAGGGATTCTCCCGCCGCAGTCCGCACCCGCCGCCCCGCGCGGTGGAGCGCGTCGTCATGGTGCAGTCCGGGGCCGCCGAGCCCGAGCGTCGCACGCCGGTCACGCCGGCACGACCCCGGCGCCGAGCGACGGCCGACCCCGTCGCCGCGGAAGTGGACCGCGTGCTCGACAAGATCTCCGAGAAGGGCATCGCGAGTCTCACGCCCGCGGAGCGGCGATTCCTCGACGAGGTGGCCAAGCAGAAGAAGTCGGAGCATTAGGGGCGGAACGGCGGAACGGCGAGGATAGGCGAGAGCGGCCCTTGGGGGCAACACCCGAAGCGCTGTTTTACTTCATCCCGAGCGGAGCGAGGGACCTCCTCACGCGCGCATCGGACTTCTTTCGAGCAGGTCCCTCGCTCCGCTCGGGATGAGGTAGCTCCCGGAAACCTTCCGCCGTTCCGCCGTTCCCCCTCCCACATCGACTCTTGATTCTCTCCCTCCGCTTTCATATCCTGCGTCTCGTGCTGATCAACCTCCTTCCCGATTTCCTCGTGGTGCTCAGTGCCCACGACCGGGAAGCCGCGTATCGTCAGTATCGCGAAGCCCACCGCCCCATCCTCGACGCCTACTGGCGCAACTACGTTCTCGACCCTGATAGCCCGCACGCCGACGACATCGTCGCGTCCGCGCTAAGGGCGGAGCGCGGCGACCTGTTGGCCCTCGCCGAGGCCACCGACCTGGTGCAGCTCGCCGAGGAGGCCATCGCGAAGGCGGACGCGGTGCTGCATCTGGACCGGCCCACGGACGTCTACCTGATGGTCGGACTGGGCGGCGCGAACGCGGGCGAGCTCGTCGTCGGCGGCCGGGGCGTCGCGTTCGTCTGCCTGGAGCACTTCACCGGCCGGGTGAACCCCGAGACCTACGGCATGGGACTCGCCCCCGAGCTCATTCCGCTCTGGATCGCCCACGAGCTGGCGCACACGGTGCGCTACACCTCGCCCCGCAGCGCGAGCGACATGCGGCGCCTGGTGGCCGACAACGGCGGCTACTACGACTACTGGTCCACGGGGAGCCGGGCCACCCTGCGCGAGCTGCTGGTCAACGAGGGTCTGGCGGTGCACGCGGCGCAGGCGATCGCGCCGGGCTTCGATGCGGCCGACTACTTCGGCTACCCCCGGCGGCAGTATCACCGCCTGCGGGAGATGGAGGCGTTCCTCCGCCGCGCCGTCGAGCCCGACCTGGAGCAGAGCGGTCTGGGCCTCAGACTCCGATACCTGTCGGGGGGGATGAGTCCGTCGGCTCGCCTCGTCGACGGCCGCGTGCTGCCGGAGCGCTCAGGCTACTACCTCGGCTACCGGATGACCGAGGCGCTCGTCGCCGAGCGCGGCATCCGAGAGGCGCTGCGGAGCTCCGCGCACGAGTTTCAGCATGCGGAAGACCTGGCGAGAGGTGTCCAGACGGCGTAGGGAGTCGCACGGCCGTCATTTCCCTACACAGAACCCCGCGAACACCCTCCCCAGCACCTCCTCCACGTCCACCACGCCGAGCAATTCATCCAGCGCGATCGTGGCCTCGCGCACGTGGTGGGAGACCAGGACGGGGTCGCCGACGGGGGCGAGATGCGCCGCCGCCTCCGCCAGCGCGGACTCCGCGCGGAGGAGCGCCGTGCGATGGCGCTCCCTGCTGAGCGTGGGCTCGAGATCGCCCAGGGCGATGCGGTCGCCGAAGACCCGGTCGGCCACCGCCCGCCGCAGCTCCTCGATCCCCTCGCCGGTCACGGCCGAGACGGCCAGCCCTTCGACGGCTCCGCGCACCAGGTCGCGCTTGGTGCGCACCACGAGCGACGGCCGCTCCGCGGCGAGCGCCGCCTCGTCCGGCCCGGGATCCCGTCCCGCCTCGACGCAGAGCAACACCACGTCGGCCGCCGAGAGATAGCGCCGGCTCACCTCGACGCCCATCCGCTCCAGCCGGTCGCCGGAATCCGAGAGTCCCGCCGTATCCGCCAGCCGGACCGGCCAGCCGAGGAAGTCGGTGTGGCCCTCGATCGCGTCGCGGGTCGTGCCGGGGATCTCGGTGACGAGTGCCCGGCTGGTGCCGAGCAGCGCGTTGAAGAGCGAGGACTTGCCGGCGTTGGGCCGGCCCGCCAGCACCAGCAGCGCGCCGTGGCGCATGCCGGTCGGCCGACGGCGCCGTGGCGAGGAGTCGCCCGATCCGGCCCGCCGCGTCTTCGAGCGACGCCGCGATCCGCTCGGGCGGGACCGCCCCGTCGTCCTCGCCGGGAAAGTCGATCTCGTAGCTGAGGAGGGCCTGCGCGTCGACCAGCGCGTCGCGCAGCTGGGTGAGCCGATGCGAGAGGCCGCCCTCGAGCTGGCGGAGCGCGGCCCGCGCCTGCGCCGGCGCCACCGCGTCGATCAGGTCTCCCACCGCCTCCGCCTGCACCAGGTCGAGCTTGCCGTTGAGCACCGCGCGGCGGGTGAACTCCCCCGGCGCCGCGGGCCGCGCGCCGGCGGCGTGGAGCGCGGCCAGGAGCCGGGCGGGCGCCAGCTGGCCTCCGTGACAGGAGAGCTCGACGAGGTCCTCTCCGGTGTAGCTGTGGGGCGCGGGGAAGACGGTGTAGAGTCCGCGATCGAAGGTCTCACCCGCCTCGTGAAAGGCCGCGAGAGTCGCCATGCGTGGCCGGTCGGCGCGAAAGCCCTCGACGACCCTGGCCGCCACCTCGAACGCGCCCCGCCCGCTCAGCCGGACGACGGCGAGGGCCGAGCGGCCCGGCGGTGTGGCGAGTGCCGCGATGGGATCGGAGAGCATGGTGGGAGGGTGCGCCCGGCGGTCAGGCCTTCTTCCGCTTCTTGCCCGGCGCGGGCCGCGGCACCTGGGGCCGCTCGGTCTTCACGTCCACGATCGCCCGCGCGGTCCGCTTCAGCCGCTCCCGGCCGAGCATCCACTGCTGGGGGATGCTCGCGATGTTGCTCACCGTGTAGTACAGGTTGAGCCCCGAGGGGAAGAAGAGGAACATGCCCGTCATCATGAGGGGCATCATGTAGAGCATCATCTTCATCTGGGGATTGGGCTCCATCCCCATCTGGCCGACCTTGGTCAGGAAGTACATCGAGGCCCCCATCAGGATGGGGATGACGTACAGCGGGTCGGGCCGGGACAGGTCCGGGATCCACATGAACGACGGTGCCCCGCAGCTCGATGGCGTTCTGGAACACGAAGAAGAGCGCGAACAGCACCGGCATGGGCAGCAGCATCGGCCAGCAGCCGCCCAGCGGGTTCACCTTGTACTCCTTGTAGAGCTTGAAGACCTCCTGCTGCATCCGCTGCGGGTCGCTCTTGTAGCGGTCCTGGATCTCCTTCATGAGCGGCTGCACTTCCTGCAGCTTCATGTTGGCGCGCATGGCCTTCTGGTTGAGCGGCCAGAGGACCACCCGGACCAGGATCCCGAACACCACCAGCACCAGCCCGTAGGCCAGGTGCAGGTTCTCGTGCATCCAGACGAGCAGCCAGCGGACCGGCGACCGCGAAGACCCGGATGATGGTCCGGAAGCCGGGCCAGCCGTAGGGGTTGACGTCGTCGAAGTCGTGACCCACCCTCGCGAGGCGCTCGTACTCCATGGGGCCGGCATAGACCGTGAAGTCGACGGCGCCGCTCGGCTGCAATGGCATGCTGAGCCGGATGTCCGCGGAGGTGGGCTCCTCGGAGCCGGGGGGGGCAGTGACCGTGGCGCCGCTGATCCGGCCGCCGCTGGAGTCGGCGGCGATCAATCCGGTCACGAAGTACTTGGACTTGACGGCGACCCACTGAAAGGGGCCGCTGAGGGCCCGGCGCTCGCCCGGCTCCAGGCTGGCGAAATCGGTGCGCTCGGTGTCGTCCCGCTTGGTGACCAGCGCGAGGTCCCGGTGGTTCTCCTCGATGTTCGCTTCGGTGTTGGCGATGGTGGGGCCCATGCCCACCAGCAGCGCGCCGCCGTTGGGGCCGACGTCGGAGACCCTCCCCGACGCGCTCACCCGGTAGTCGTCCGGCTCGAAGGTATAGGTCAGGTCCAGCCGCACGCCGTCCCGCTCGGCGCTGAGCCGGAGCGGCGTCTTCGCCGCTCACTGCGAGGTTTTCGGCCGAGGGGGTGAACGTCGCTTCCCGGAAGTCGATGGTGTCCCGTCCCCGCACCACGGTCAGACCGAGCAGCGCGCTCCCCTTGGGAAGGATCTGGGCGCGCCGCTGCTCCTCGCCCGGCGCCATCGACGCGTAGCGCCGGAGCTCGGCCTGCACCAGCCGCGCACCCCTGGTGCTGATGCCGTAGGTGTAGAGCGGCGAGGTGACGCGGACGGTATCTTCGCCGACCGGCGCACCGGCGGACGGAGCCGGGGCGCTCGAATCGGCCGCCGAGGGCACGGTGTCGCGCGCCGTGACGGCCGGCCGATCGGCGCCGGCAGGCGCGGGCGAGGTGTCGGACGCGACGGAAAGGCTGTCCGCCGGCCCAGCCGGCCGGGGGGCCGGCTTCTTCAGGAACAACGCTGGTGCGACGGCGATCACCATCATCAGGAGGATCGCCCAGACGGTACGACGGTCCATGGACTCAGGTCACGAGGTCAGGGGACGGGATCGTACCCGCCCGGATGGAACGGATGGCAGCGGGCCAGCCGCCGCGCGGCCAGCCAGCTTCCCCGCAGCGCGCCGTGACGGGTCACCGCCTCGAGCGCGTACTGGGAGCAGGACGGATGAAAGCGGCAGCTCGGCGGCAGGAGCGGGGAGATCACCCGCTGGTAGCCGCGGATCAGCGCGGCGAGAATCATGGTGTCTCCAGCACCGCCCGGCGCCAGGCGAGCAGCGATTCCCGCAGCGCGGCGAACTCCGCTCCGTAGGCTTCGCGCCGGGCGCGGATCACGAGATCCCACGCGGGCTGGTGCTGCTGCAGCTCACGCCGCCAGATCTCTCGGATCCTCCGGCGCAAACGATTGCGGGCCACCGCGGACGACTGAAATCGGGGAACGATCAGTCCCATCCGCGGGTGGCCCGTCAGGTTGTCCGTCCAGATCATGTCCAGATGTCCGAAGCGGCGGCGCCGGCCCGTGGTGAGGCAGCGGCGAATGTCGCTGGCGCGCGCGAGCCGATGGGCTCGCGGAAGCCGCGCCGTCGCCGTCAGGAGCCTCCGTGCTTCGACGGCAGCGACACGGTGAGCCGCTTCCGTCCCTTCTTCCGCCGGCGCGAGAGCACCGCGCGACCCCACCGCGTCGCCATCCGGGCGCGGAATCCATGCTTGTTGATCCGGCGCTTGTTGCGCGGACGATAGGATGGCTTCATCGTGCAGGACCCCTCCAAAGTGAGCCGTGGAAACTAGTTGGAGATCGGGGTCGGGTCAAGCCGGGCCGATGTGCTGGCGGGACGCCGCGGCATGGAAGGAGTCGGCAGCGACGGCACAGCGAGCGCGCATCACGGCGCACTCGCGGGCGCGTTCGCGAGCGCGTGGCGCGGAGTGAGAAAATCATCGCTGTCAAGCCTGCGCGTGAGGTCGATCTTGCTGCATTGACTTTTCCACACCCGACCCGTAACATCTCCTGCCCTTGAAAAATCCCCCACCGTTTTCGAGTACCGATGCAGCTGTCCGCAAAAGACGCATGGAAGCGCATCCTCGATGAGGCGCATCGCGAACTTCCCGATCACACGATCCGGACCTGGCTCGAGCCCACAGAGGCGATCGCCCTCGATGAAGGACGGTTGATCGTCGGAGCACCCGATCAATTCGCGGTGGAGTGGAACGAGACCAAGCACGCTGCGCTGCTGTCGAAGTTGGCCGAGCCGGTGGTCGGCCAGCCGACCGCGATCGTGTTCCGGGTTCACGAGGATCGCCACAAGCGGCCGCAGATGGACTTCTTCGTCGCGCCGCCCGCCCCCGTCGCCGGTCGCGCGGCCGGCGAAGTCCCCGAGGGCCGGACCGCCTCGGGCAATCCCAGCAGCCAGGCGCTCAACGAGCGCTACACCTTCGACACCTTCGTCATCGGCAAGTCGAACGAGCTGGCGGCCGCGGCGGCCCACGCGGCGGCCGAGTCGCCCGGGCAAGACCTACAACCCGCTCTTCATCTACGGCGCCACCGGGCTGGGCAAGACCCACCTGATGCAGGCCATCGCCCACGGCGTGATCCAGCGCCAGCCCGAGACCCGGGTCCTCTACGTCGGCGCCGAGCAGTTCATCAACGAGGTCATCGAGAGCATCCACAGCCGCACCATGCCGGAGTTCCGGCGCCGCTACCGCATGGACGTGGACCTCTTCCTGGTGGACGACGTGCATTTCCTCGAAGGCAAGGAGATGACGCAGGAGGAGTTCTTCCATACGTTTAACGCGCTCTACGAGGGCAACAAGCAGATCGTCCTGACCTCCGACCGGCCGCCCAAGGAGATCCCGGGGCTGGAGGCCCGGCTGGTGAGCCGCTTCGAGTGGGGCATGGTCGCCGACATCGGCCAGCCCGACCTGGAGCACCGGATCGCCATCCTCCGGAAGAAGCAGGAGCAGGACCACCTGGAGATGACGATCCCGGACGACGTGCTCCGCTTCATCGCCGAGCACGTGCGGTCCAACGTGCGCGAGCTCGAGGGCTGCATCATCAAGCTGCTGCTCTACGCCTCGCTCAAGCACAAGGAAGTCTCGATCGAGCTGGCCCGCGAGGCGCTCTCCGACCAGATCCGGCCGGGCGAGGACGGGCCCGCGCCCCGCGCCCGGCCCTCGATCAACAAGGTCCAGGAGGTCGTCGCGCGTCGCTGGGGCGTGACGCCCGAGGGACTCCGGTCCAAGGCGCGGATCAAGACGCTCACCGTGCCGCGCCAGATCGCGATGTATCTCGCGCGCGAGCTGCTGGAGATGCAGCTGGTGGAGATCGGCCAGGCGTTCGGCGGCCGCGACCACTCGACCGTCATCCACAGCGTGGACAAAGTGAGCCGGCAGATGACGCGCGATCGCAGCTTCCGCGAGCGCGTCGAGCACG
The DNA here is from genome assembly GCA_963844445.1 of uncultured Gemmatimonadales bacterium. Classification (GTDB taxonomy): domain Bacteria; phylum Gemmatimonadota; class Gemmatimonadetes; order Gemmatimonadales; family GWC2-71-9; genus CAVVWJ01. Next base: position 611,119 of record CAWJOB010000001.1, on the reverse strand, counting down.
CGCGGCAGGAGTTGTCCGCAGAGTAATCCCCGCGGGTTCGCGATGCTGTGGGAACTCTTGAACGCGGTGGAGAAGGTGGGGTGACCGTCCCCATGGCACACAAGATCTCTACACGGTCACGAAGAGGTAACTGTGCATCACGGGGCGCATTGCGGCGGCGGCCCACATTTCCAGAGCCTCTACTACTGCTGCTAGTTTATATAAATGGAAGAATAGTAGAGATTATAGCATCTCAAGGAGCGGCATGAAGCTCACGATCACGCGGGAGCAGTTGCAGGAAGGACTGGTCGCCGTGGCGGCGAGCGTGCCGGCCAAGACCACGCTGCCCATCCTGTCGAACATCCTCCTCGAGGCCACCAAGGACGGCATCCGTCTCTCCGGCACCGACCTCGACATCGCGGTGAGCACCACGGTGTCGGCGCAGGTCGATCAGGAAGGCGCGATCACGCTGCCGGCCCGCAAGCTGGTCGAGATCGTGCGCGAGCTGCCCAGCGCGGCGATCCGGATCACCGCCGCCGGCGAGCAGCGGGTGACGATCGAGTGCGGCCGCTCCAAGTTCCGGCTGCTCGGCCTGCCGCGCGAGGAGTTTCCTGCCTTCCCGGCGGTCAAGTTCGACGGCGGCTGGCGGGCGCCGGCCAAGGACCTCCAGAAGCTCATCGCGCACGTCGCCTTCGCCGCGAGCACCGAGGAGAGCCGTCCGATCCTCAACGGCGTGCTCTGGGAGCTGCGGCCCGAGCGGATGCGGATGGTCGCCACCAACGGCCACCGGCTGGCGCGGATGGACGTGCCGACGCCGCCGTCGGGCAGCTCGGCCCAGGCCGATCTCATCGTGCCGCCCAAGGCGCTGGAGCAGATCCGCCGGCTCTTCGGCGCCGACGAGGAGGTGGAGATCGCCCGGAGCGAGAACCACCTCGGCTTCCGCTCCACGGGCACCCAGGTCTTCACCCGGCTGATCGAGGGGCCGTACCCCAACTACGAGCAGGTCATCCCGCGGGAGAACGACAAGTCCGCCACGGCCGACAAGGCGGCCATCACGTCCGCGCTCCGGCGGATGAGCATCGTGGCGAGCGACCAGACCCACCGGATCCGGATGGCGTTCGCCAACGGCTCCTGCAAGCTCTCGGTGCAGACGCCCGACCTGGGCGAGGCGCAGGAGGAGCTGACGGTGAGCTACGAGGGCGACCCGCTCGAGATCGGGTTCAACGCCTCGTACCTGCTCGAGATCCTCAAGTACATCCCGACCGACGAGGTCCGGATGACCTTCAAGGCCCCGGAGCGCGCGGCCACCTGCGAGCCGGTCGGCTGGAACGACCCGGCGAGCTACCTGACGCTGGTGATGCCGCTGCGCCTGGTGGACTGAACGACGCCGGCGGCAGCGTCTCCACCGGCGCCCGCAGCGAATCCATCAGCGAATCCATTCCCGGCGTCCACACGATGCTGTCGCCCGGCTGCGGAACCGGCTCCTCCGGAACCGGCGGGACCTCGATCGGCTCGCCCCGCATCCGGCGCAGGATGAGGGTCTGACGCTTCCGCATTCGGACCGGCCGGTACGCGGGATTGGAGCTGAGCGGAAACGGTAGCGTGGCGGCGAGCGCTGCGGCCTGAGCCTCGGTGAGGCGCCGGGCGGGTTTGCGGTAGTAGCGCCGGCTCGCGGCCTCCACTCCCCACACCCCGTCGCCCAGCTCCGCGACGTTGAGATAGAGCTCGAGGATTCTCCGCTTGGGAAGCGCGAGCTCCAGCCGGTATGCGGTCACCGCCTCCTTGATCTTCCGGAGCGGATTGCGCGAGGGCGACAGGTAGAGGTTCTTGGCCACCTGCTGAGTGATCGTGCTGGCCCCGCGAAGCGCCTCCCTCCGGCCCGCCAAGCTTCCCATCGCGCGCCACAGCTCGCCGCGGTCCCTCGCCGACCCCCAGTCGAACCCGCCGCGCCGGTAGCCCAGCGCCTTCCGCACTTCGTGCCAGTCGATGCCGCCGTGGGTCCAGAACCGCGCGTCCTCGGCCGTGACGGCGGCGTCGAGCATCGCCGGCGCCATGGCATCGAGGGGAACGGGGGCGTAGCGGCCCCGCGAGTCGCCTCGCAGTCGCATGAACTCCGTCTTCGACGGCCAATGGGTGCGATACCACATCGGCGGCGGCCAGACGGCGAGGAGCCAGAGGAGGAGGAGTCCGAGCGGGACGAGGACCAGGCCGGACAGCCGCCGGATGCGGCTACCGGCTGCGCGCGAGCGACGTGACGGCGTAGGTGCTCGAGCGGGTGATGGGGACCGTCTGACCGAGGGCGGGCACGGAGATCATCATCTCGCCGGTGTCGGTTCCCTGCGCCGACACCAGCACTCCGTCGAGGCCGAGGCGGTGGACGCCGGTGCGCGTCCCCGAGGCGGTCATCTCCAGCTCCTGCTCCGCCTGAACCCGCTTGCCCGCGCGGCTGTACTTGCTGCTGGTCTCCAGCGGAATCGCCTCGCGGCCTTCGGCTTCCTCCGTGTCGGTGGCGCGGTAGACGGTGACCGAGGTCTCGCTGCCGCTGAAGGCGTCCGACACCAGCGGGTACTGGGTCGAGTCGGTCCACTGCATGCCCTCGCGCACGCCGCCCTGCGGCAGCGCGGGGAAGAGCAGTCGGAGGTGGCCGGCCAGCTCGTCGGTGAGCGTACCGGAGCGGTCGGCCTTGAGCGGCGAGAGCGTGCCGACGCTGGAGACGGTGCCGCTCCAGACCGTCCCGCGGGCCGCGGCCAACGAGTCGGCAGGAACCGGGGTGCCGCTCTCCAGCGCCTCGAGCGAGTCGAGCGTGACGGTGACCGCGTAAGCCCCCCGCTCCGGCGCCCCGGCGAGCGTCAGGCGGAGGAAGGCGACCCGATCACGCGCCTGGGTCTGGCTCGCCCCGCCTGGATACTGGAGCACCAGGCTGTCGCGGTGCTCCAGGCGGTACGCCGCTCCCTTGACCGGGCTGTAGGTCACCGCCGGGCCGTGGCCGCCTTCCGGCGGCGGCGGCGCGTCCGGATCGATCGGCTTGGGGGCGGGCGTCTCGCTGCCTCCACCGGAGGCGGTGGAAGAGCTGCAACCGGCGGCCAGCAGCGCCGCGGCGAGAATGGCGATCGGGCTGGTTCCTCATCGGACGGCCGTGACCTTCGTCGTCTGGGTGACGGTGATGGGAAGCGGCTCCTTGGAGAACGAGCCGGAGAGCTGCAGGGCGGAGCGGAGCTGCCACTCGCCGCCGAGGTAGCGGCCGTCGGGGCTCACGAAGTAGGTGCCGGTTCCACTGCCGGTCCCCTCGATCTTCGCCGATCCCTGCGGGGTCGGCTGGCTGCCGGCGACGTTGGAAACGTGGTCGGCGGTGATCTTCACGGCCCGGGTGGCACCCCGCGTCTCGCTGGCCGCGGCCTTGTAGTTGGTGACCCGGCGGACGGTGACGGTGTCGCTGCCGGCCCCGGTGGTGCTCACCGACGTGTCGGCCCAGGCCTCGCCCACCTTGAAGCCCGGGCGCACCCACGGGAAGAAGTCGGTGAGCAGGCCCTGCACCTGGGCGGCGGCCGGGGAGGTGCCGGTCGGCGTGAGCGGGGACGGCTTCCCGGAGCGATCGACGAACGCGCGGAACTCGCCGCCCCGCGCGCTGTCCATCACCGCGGCCGGGATCGGCGTGGCGCTGTCGCCCTTCATCGAGTCGATCACCACCCGCAGTGTCCGCCCCCCGCCGCTGTCGTTCAGGATGACGGTGACGAACGTGCTGGTGGCGAACTTCAGGACCTGCTTCCCCGCTCCGGCCGGCGTGCCGTCCACTTCCTGGGTGAGGCTCTGGTCGACCCGGTATTTCGAGGTGACCGGGCGCCAGCCGGCCCGCGGGCAGCGCCAGCGCGACCGCGCCCAGCGCGCCCAGTGCAGCGACGTATGTCGGCATCGAGTCCTCCTGGTGTCGGCTGAAAAAGGTAAACCGTCGGCCCCCGATCGGCAGGTGGGACACTAGACGGCCCCCCGGGGTGTTTCGCCCGGGGGGCCGTCGCTGGTCGAGCCGTAAGCCGAGTTCTGTTTCTCCCGCCGCCTGCTCGATCGGCAGCAGGGAGATGGTCATCTGTCTGGGATGGCCGTTACCGGCCACCTCTAGCAGCCTACCCGCGGCTGGCCCCTCCTCCTCGCGGACTCGGGATCGGTGTGGGCCACACCTCGCCGCCTATTTGGCCTTGCTCCGACTGGGGGTTGCCGTGCCGCCGCTGTTGCCAGCGGCGCGGTGGGCTCTTACCCCACCGTTTCACCCTTACCCTGCGTCGCCCTCTTGCGAGGGGTGGCAGGGCGGTCTGCTCTCTGTTGCCCTATCCGTCGCCTTTCGGCGCCCAGGCGTTACCTGGCAGTCTGCCCTGTGGAGCTCGGACTTTCCTCGAGACGGCCTTGCGACCGCCCCGCGACCATCACGCTCGGCCAGCGGGGGGAAATATAGCGGGGGGAGGGGGGAAGGGCGGACGGCGGAAGGGCGGAAGGCTGAGCGGGGTGAGCTCGCGGTAGGCGCGAGGAGGTCGCCGTCCGCCGTTCCCCGCTCACGCCTTGCCCTCCCCGCTCAGCGCTCCGTCGCCGCCCTACTACGCCTCCCCCAGCCGCGCCAGCCCCTGCTCCGCCTGCTGGATGAACGGCTTCAGGGCGGCGTCGGCGGTCTTCCACTGGGCCAGGACCTCCTGGTACTCCTGCCGCGCCTCCGCCCGGCGGCCGAGCTGCTCGTAGGCGGCGGCACGGAGCAGGCGCACCCGGCCCAGCATGCCCCAGCGGGAGTCGAAGCCGCCGGTCTTGAGGGCCTGGGGCTCGAAGTCCTGCAGGACGCTGAGCGTCCGATGATAGTCGCCGAGGAGGAAGTAGGCCTGCGCGGCCAGCGGCCGGCTGTAGAGGCCCGAGGTCCACTTGGGCATTTCCTGCGGCACGGTATCCGGTCTCGGTGAGCATCCGGCGGGCGGCGGTAGAGTCGCCCTGGCTCAGGGCCAGCAGCGCGCGCACCTCGGGTGACAGCGGACTCGCCGGTCATCGCCCGGTACTCGACCAGCGCGGTGCTGTCCGCGCTCGGCCCGGTGAAGAGCCCGATCGCGGCGGACGCCCCGCTGTGGACCAGGTGCTTCCTGGAGTCGGCCGCGGCCATGCGGCCGGCCTCCGCGGCGCTCTGCCAGACCTGGCGAAGCGAGGCCGCGGGCACGCCGACGCCGGCGTAGAGCTCACCCAGCACCACCCGGCGCCAGCTCTCGTCCATCGGGTTGTCGGAGCCGGCCGCGGGGTGCTTGACCACCTCGCGCCGGACCTGGTCCGCCAGATCGAGCGCCTTCGCCGCGTTGGCGAGGTCGCCCTGATAGGCGAAGACGTTCGCCGCCGCGGCGATGTCGAGAACGACGGTGGGAGTCCCCTGATAGGGCCGGAAGTCCTGCGGCGCCACGGTGTCCAGCGCGGTCCGCAGCTGCGCCGCCGCCCGGTCCACGTCGCCCGAGGCGAACCGGATGCGCGCCTCGACGAACGGCAGCTCCGGGTGCACCGGGGTGGTGTTGCGGAAGCGGTCCACCTCACCCAGCGCCGCGTCGTAGTTGCCGGACGCCAGATAGGCGTTCACCATCGCGCCGTGGGCCCGCAGCGTGCCGGGCTGGGTCGCGACCCAGCTCCGCGCGGTACTGAGCCCCGCGGTCCGGGCCCGGCGGATCGCGGTCTGGAGCGCCAGGCTGTCCACCAGCGGCCGGCCGTTCGGGGCGACCGCGAGGGCGAAGGAGTCGCTCGTCACCAGCGCGTAGCTGGGCTTCGCTTCGGCCGCCATGCCCAGCATGGACTGCACGTGGTCGTAGGCCAGCGCGTAGTCGGGATCGAGGTCGAGGGTGCGCCGGAAGGCACGGATCGCCTGGGTGAACGCCGGCGCGTGGTCGGGTCCGGCGGTGTCGTGGAACCACGCCTCGCCCAGCCCGTACCACGCGTCGGCATCGCCCACGTCCCGGGCCAGCAAGCGCTTGTAGAGGTCGCGCGCCTCCTCGTACTCGCTCGCCGAGGAACGCGCGATAGGCGTTGATGACGGTGCGGTCGTGCTCGGGGAGGTTGCCGGAGTGCGCGGTCGCCCGCACGATCGCGTGGTCGGCCACCGAATCGTTGATGCCGCTCAGCCAGCCGCGGGTGAGCGCGAGCTTGTAGTAGGCGAGGCCGAAGGTGGTGTCCATCTCCAGGGCGCGGCGCAGGTCGCGCTCCGCCCCCGCCAGGTCCCAGCGGTTGAGCTGATCCACCCCGGCGAGGTAGGCACGGTATGCCTCGAGCGACTGGCTGGTGGACCGGGCGAGGCCGACCGGAAGGTTGGTCGGCGCCCCCGAGAGATCGAGCAGGTCCGCCGCGAGCTGGTCGAAGAGCGGGCGGGCGTCCTCTCCGGTCCGGTCGTCCACCCGAGCGACGCTGATCCGGGTCCCGGTCGCGACATCGTAGACCCGCGCCGCCAGGTGGAGCGAGTCGCCCGAGCGGGCGAAGTCCCCCAGCACCACCGTCCACACCCCGGCCTCGCGCGCCAGCCGCCGCGCCAGGTCGAGCCCGATGTCGTCACCCCGCTCGAGCTGATGCTGCCCCAGGAGGTCGTGCAGCCGCTCCTGGTCCACCACCGTGAGGTCGTTCCACTGCGACAGGTTGAGCCCCAGCATGTTGACGCTGCCGTCGCGCATCCATTCCACGGCCGGATCGTCCCGCAGGTTGTCGAACGGCAGCACGAGGATGGAGTGCCGGGGGTTCACTCCCTCCGGCGGTCCGTCGCTCCGGCGCGCGAGGCCCACGCTCGCGCCCACCGCGGCAAGTCCCACGGCGACGGCGGCGATGACCGCGGTGCGGCGATCGACCCGCTTCGCCGGCAGCGCCCGCTCGCCGGCCACCGCCTGGCGCAGCTCCTCGCCGCTCTGCCAGCGCTCGCCCGGCTGCTTCTCCAGCGCCTTCATCACCGCGCCGGCCAGCGGCCGCGGGCAATCGGGCCGGGCCCGCTCGATCGGGACCGGTCGCTCGGCGATGTGCTTGGAGACCACGACCCGGTTGGTGCCCTGGAAGGGTGGGTGGCCCGCCAGCATCTCATAGGCGACCACGCCCAGACCGTAGAGATCGCTCCTGCTGTCCACCTCTTCACCGGCGGCCTGCTCCGGGCTCATGTAGCTCGGCGTGCCTACCGCGACCCCCTGCCCGGTGCTGGAGGCGCCGTCCACCACCATCGCCCGGGCGATGCCGAAGTCGGCCAGCAGCGCGCGGCCACTGCCACTCTCGAGCAGCACGTTCTCGGGCTTCACGTCCCGGTGCACCACGCCGGCGCGTCCGGCGGCGTCCAGCGCCGCGGCGAGGTCGGCCACGATCCGCGCCACCTCGTCGGTCGGCAGCTTTCCGTCGCGGCTCAGCCGTTGGCGGAGGCTCTCGCCCTCCACTTCGTCCATGACGTAGTACAGCAGGCCCTGGGCGGTGCCGGCCGCGTGGACGGTGACGATACCGGGATGGCGAAGTCGAGCGATGGTGCGCGCTTCGGCCAGGAAGCGACGAGCGATGGAGGGGTGCGCGGCGAGATCGGGATGGACGACCTTGATCGCCACCCGGCGATCGAGGGTGGTGTCGGTGGCAAGGTACACGACTCCCATGCCGCCTCGTCCCAGCTCGCGCTCCAGCCGGTACTGCGGCTCGAGCGCGCCTTGGAGCGCCTCGAAGGGGTCGGTCGTCGGGTTGCTCATGCTGGGACCGGTCGCGAAGACGGGTCAGGAATATATCGAGCCGGCGTCACGTTGGATGCACTCCTGCCGAAAAAAGTTGCGCGGCGCGGCGTTTCAGGATGTTTCGGGTTGAACCCAAATTGACGTGCCAGGTTCATCCTCTTGCACCATCGCCTGGAGGAACCCGTGCCCGCCACTGCCGATCTCCCATCCACCACCGTCGCCGCGGTGCTCCTCCCCGGTGAGCGCCTCAGGGTGGACGCCGCCGGGAACGGGTGTTTCGCGGTCGTCCACCGGGACTCGGTGCCCGACGCCGTCCGTGTGGTACGGGAGCGGGCGGTGGACGCGGTGCTCCTGTCGGTGCACCGCTGTCCTCCCGAGCAAGTCGAGGCGGTCCGGCATCTGGTGCACGAGTTTCCCGGCATCCCAACCGTGGCCCTGGTCTCCCAGCACGACCCGTCCTCCACCGAGATGCTGCTCCGGCTCGGCGCGTCCGGCGTGCAGCAGGTGGTGGATGTCACTACGCCAACCGGTTGGAGTCGGTTGCGGCAGGTGGTCGGCCAGCCGGCCACCCGGGCGGTCTCCCGGATCCAGGGGCCGATCCTGACGGCGCTGGTCGAAGCCCCCACCGACGCGCGGCTCTTCGTCGAGGCGATGATCCGCCTCGCACCCGACACACCGACCGTCACCGCGCTCGCCGAACGGCTCTACGTCCGGCCGAGCACGCTGATGTCGCGCTTCGCGCGGGCCGGGCTGCCCTCGCCCAAGAACTATCTGTCCGCCATTCGCCTGCTTCACGCCGCGTACCTCTTCGAGGCCTCCGGGCTCTCGGTCGCCGACGTCGCCTACCGGCTGGAGTACTCCTCGCCGCAGAGCTTCGGCCGGCACCTTCGCGCCATGCTGGGGCTCACCGCACTCGAGTTCCGCCGGCGGTTCCCCTTCCCGGTGGCCATGGAGCGATTCGTAGAGCTGATGGTGGAGCCGTACCGGGAGGTCTGGCGGGACTTTCATCCCGTGGCGGGGGTGCAGGTGGGCTAGCCTGACGGCCGGTTAGTCCCGCAACCGCTTGTACTTCCGCAGCACCTCCTTGAGCCGGTCGTGGGGCAGCGCCGGCACCACGTAGCCGTCCGCCCCCCGCATCGTCCTCGCCGCGAGCATCGCGTTGATGATCGCCTCCTCTGTGGCCTGGACCGTCGCCTCGTACACCGGGTCGATCCGGTCCTCGCCCAGCATCTGCACCGGCCGGACTCCGTGCTCGCCCGGCTTTCCGGTGCTCGCCGTGGAGAACGCGATGAACAGGTCGCCCGATCCCGCGCCCGCGATCCCGCCCATGCGCCCGATGCCGAGCGCGACTCTGCGCGCCACGCGGCGGAGCTGGTGCGGCAGCAAGGGCGCATCGGTGGCGACGACCGCGATGATGGAGCCCTGGTCCTTCTCCGGGCGGCGGCTGCCCACGGGGCAGCGCTCGGCGGCGCGCGCCGAGTCGAGGTCGGGCCCCTCGTAGCACTCCCTGGGCTCGGTGATCTCCTGACCCACGGGAACGCCGGCGATCCGAAGCAGCCGCCGCTGGCCGAAGTTGCACTGCACCAGCACGCCCACGGTGTACCCGCCGCCCCGCTCCGAAAGCTTCCGGCTCGCGGTCCCGATGCCTCCCTTGAAGCCGAGGCAGTTCATCCCGGTGCCTCCGCCGACGTTGCCCTCGGGCACCGGACCCGGCGCCGCGCTTTCCAGGGCGCGGAAGGCGTGATCCTTGGTGACGTGAAAGCCGTAGATGTCGCTCAGGTCGCCGTCCCAGGTCTCGGCGACGACCGGAAGGCAGCAGTTGAAGGCGTCCGAGAGCCTGGTTCGCCCCCATTCGATCACCGCGTCACGCACGGTCCCGACGCTGTTGGTGTTCGTCAGGGTGATGGGATAGGCCAACAGCCCGTAGTCGTCGATCCAGGCGGTACCGGTCATCTCGCCGTTGCCGTTGAGACTGAACCAGCCGGCGAAGACCGGGTCCAGGTCTGCCTTTCCCCGTGGAAAGATGGCGGTCACCCCGGTGCGCACCGGCCCTTTCCCCACTACGAGCTTTCCCGACCCTCGCACGATCGTCAGGTGTCCGACGGTGACGCCGGGAACGTCGGTGATCGCGTCGAGCCGCCCCGCCGTTCCCTCCAGCGGAATCCCCATTTCGCGCGCGCGCTCGGGACGGCCCTGCGCGGCGGCCGGGCTGCCGGTCAAGGCGAGGATCGCGAGCGGCACGGCCAGCCGGCGCGCCGGGCGCATCAGTGCGACCGGAAGACGAAGTAGACCGCGCCCATCAGGCAGAGCGCGGCCCAGAGATAATCGAGCTTGATCGGCTCCCGCATGTAGAGCACGGCGAACGGCACGAAGACCGCCAAAGCGATGACCTCCTGGAGAATCTTGAGCTGCGCCAGCGAGAGCATGGTGTAGCCGATGCGATTGGCCGGCACCTGGAGCAGATACTCGAACAGCGCAATCCCCCAGCTAATGACCGCGGCGATCCACCACGGCCTCTCGGCCATGTTCCGGAGGTGGGCGTACCAGGCGAACGTCATGAAGACGTTGGAGCAGACCAGCAGAAGGCCGGCCCGGTAGATGATCTCCGATTTCCCGCCGGGATCCTGGATCAAGGGGTGGCTCCAGCCCAACCCATGCGGTCGCGAAGCCGGGTGACGTGCGCCGCGTGATGCTCGCCGTGCCAGGCATACATGGCCAGCGTCTCGTCCAGCGACCATTCCCGGCCGTGCTCAGGGTGGACGAATCTGAGGTCCCATTCAGCGGGGCCCAGGCCTCGAAGCAGCGGCACCCAGCGGCGGTGCAGCGCCTCGAGCAGCGACAGCGAGATCTCCACCGGCCCACTGCGGGCGTCGGGCAGCTCGGCCCAGCGGTGCTCGAGGTAGGGCTTGATCGTCGGCGTGGGCTCGGTCAGCGCGAGCCGAAACCGGGTGTAGGCATTGAGGTGGCTGTCGGGAACGTGGTGCACCACCTGGCGCACGGTCCAGCCGCCGTCGCGGTACGGCGTGTCGAGCTGCGGCTCGCTGAGACCGGCGACCGCCTTCCGGAGAGTGGCCGGCGCCGCGGCGATGCGGGCGATGCAGTCGAGACGCCCCTCGGGCGTCTGCGGGCCCTGGTACGTAAACGGGCCGATGGGATAGCGGGGATCGTCCATGTTTCTCAGCCGTCGCGGGTCGCACGAAAGTTACGACTCGTCGGTACGATCCTCCACCCGCCGCCGCGGGTTCGCCCGGGGCGGATCCTGGGCGCCGCCCCGGAACTCGAAGTGAGACTCCTGGAGCGCGCGTTCCATCGGGTCGGACGCCATCTGCTGGAGGAGAAAGCGGGCGAGCACGACCTCGACGATCCGCGAGGCGGGTTCCCACTGGCCGGGGATCAGCTCGGGATAGAGGTGGGCGAATTCTTGGCGAAGGCGGGCTTCCCGCATGACTGCAATCTAGCGGGCGGGGTCCGTCGCAACCATTTCCCGGTCTCTCGCATCTGAATGGGTGCAACACCACCGCAGTAAACCGGTCCCCGGGGTCGCGGCCAGCTAGTACGATCCCGGGGGCCACCTGCAGTTCCAAAAGCGTGAACAGTGAACGGTAAAAGGTGAAAGGGGTCTGCCCCCTCTCGCCCCTTTCACTGTTCACCGTTCACTGTTCACGCCTTTCTTAGGGGCGCACCGGGTTCGAGTTGACCCCCTTCTCCTTGATGAGCGCGTAGAGCGGCTCCAGCTCCGCCGGCACGGCCGCGGTCAGGTTCTCCGGGCCTTTCTCCGTCAGCACGATCGTGTCCTCCAGGCGCAGGTGGATCTTTCGCTCGGGGAACTGAAGTATCGGCTCCACGTTGAAGACCACCCCGACGGCGAAGGGCCTTTCGGCCCACGCGCCGGAGATCCCGCCCACGTCGTGCACGCTAATCCCGACGAAGTGTCCGATGTAGCGCCCGGTGCCGAGGAATTCGTCGCGATAGCCATGACGGGCGTACACCTTTTCCGCCGCGTCCTTGAGGCCGGTGAGCGTCGCACCCGGCTTCATGGCGGCGATGATCGCGTTCCGTGCCTCCAGGACGCAGCGGTACATCTTCTCCTGCTCCGCGCGTGAATCGGCCCGAGACCGGCCAGGTGCGGGTGATGTCCGAGGTGTAGTACTCCCAGTCCGAGCCGTAGTCGAGGTAGACGATCTCGCCCGCCTGCATCTGCCGCCGGTTCTCCATGTAGTGCACGATCGGCGTGAGCGGGCCCGACGGCACGATCGGCGGGAACGCGTCGCCGTCCGCGCCGAGCCGGGTGCTCACGTACTGCGCCGCGGCGGCGACCTCGTACTCGTACATCCCAGGGCGGGTGGCGCGGATCGCCTCCGCGGTCGCCTCGGCGCCCATCTTGCCGCTCCGCCGCAGCCGCTCCACCTCGTAGGGCGTCTTCAGCCAGCGCAGCTCGTCGATCAGCGGGCTCACGTCCGCCGCCTCGAGGTGGGATTCCGCCTGCCTGATCCGGTCCAGCGCGACCGCGTACGGCTGCGGCTGCCCGAAGAGCGGGTGGTCCATCGCCTGCGCGGCGAAGATCTGGCTCTCGAACCGCGCGTGGATCTGGGCGTCGGGCGGTGTGAGCTGGAGATAGAGCTTCTTCACCGCCGAGTTGGCGCCCGCGAAGCTCAGGAAGGTGAAGAAGCTCTCCATCGGCTGCACCTGGAGGCCGTAGCGCTGCTCGGCATCCTTCACGTCGCGCAGTTGCGGCGTGAGGCTCGGCCCGCCGAACTCCGGGCGCTTCATCGCGAAGACCGCGGCGTTCTTGGTGACCCCGTTCAGCACCAGCACCGTGCCCGGCTCCTTCAGCCCGGTCAGGTAATAGAAGTCCGGCGACTGGCGGAACCGGAGCGGATAGGGATGCTCGATCCCGCCCAACACGACCGCGACTCCGTCGGGGATCTTCGCCAGCAGCTTCGCGCGACGGGCGGCGAACTCGGCCTTGTCGAACGTCTGGGCGAACAGGGAGGACGGAACCAGCGTGAGAAAGAGAATGCCCAGCAGGCGCATGACGAGAGCCTCGTGATCGTGTGATCGGGGGCGGCGGGCGATGGAGCCAACATGACGGCGTCCGAGGGCGCGGGGTTTCCGATGGGCGCGATTCTCGCTTGTCTTGCGGCGCAACCTACGCCCGCCGCTCGTCGCAGCGCACGTCGGAAATGCCGCCCGGCTCCAAGCGCAGCTTGGTGAAGACCTGGGTCATGGTGACGATGCGGTAGGCGCAGATGAGCGGCGTGCGGCGGACCCGGAAGAGCACCACGCACTGGCGCATGCTGCACTGGACGGTGGCCGCCTCCCGCTCGAGGCTGCCGCCCCGAGAGGCGAGCACCTCGGGCCAGGCGCCGAGCTCGCCCGTCTCGAGGACCCACCGGGTCGAGTCCTCGACGGCCGGAAGGTCGGTGTAGCCGTTCTGCCGGACGAACGCCTCCGCGCAGTGGCGGGCCATCGCGTCCATGCCCTCCCGCAGGTCGCGGGTGAGAAGGCAGCGCTGGGGATCCTCCCGGAGCCAGGGCGCAACCTGCTCCGGCTCCCTGGCGGTGGGCGCGCCACAGGCGATGGGGCTCAGGAAGAGGAAAACGACGGCCAGGTGGCTGCTACGCGCGGCCCCTGATCTTGGCGAGCCACCAGCGGAGGCCCACCAGCAGAAAACGCCAATCATGGAAGAACTCGGGCGGCTTCCCCTCGTAGAAATGACCGACGAACTGCAGTATCCAGCCCACGACGAACAACCCGAGCGGCACCGGCCACAATCCCTCGACGAAGATCGCCGCGATGAACAGCGGGACCGAGAGCGCGATCATCGGGATGCCGAAGGTGTGGCAGATGCGATTGATCGGGTGCTGGTGGCTCTGGGCGTACCGCGCGACCCATTCGCTCATCGGCCGGTTACCCAGCATCATGGCCGTCTCCCGGGTGTGGCGTCAGTTCTGTCCGGCCAGCGACGGCCAGACCTGCTGTAGCGTCGCACGTGGACGCGTGCCCACGTATAAGGTGAGGTTTCGCTCTTCCGGTACCGTCCAGGCGTGGCTCACCGTGGCGGCGGTCTGGACCGAGTCGAAGAAGCGCCGCAGGTCGTCCTGGTCGACGCCGATGGTGATCACCACCTTGCCCGGGCGGTCGCCCGGGCCGAAGAACCAGTAACTGCCCGCGGGGCTTACCACCTGGGGGAGGTCGTACCTCGGCCCGTAGAAGTCGAGGGCGCCGGCCTGACCGTAGTTTCCCGCGACGACGACCGCGTCGCGCCGCTGATCGTCGGGCAGAGTATAGTAGACGCGTGCTACCGTGGCGACCTGTTCCTCCCATCCCAGCATGTCGGCGTAGTCCTGCGGCAGCAAGAGGGTCTCGCCGGTATTGGTCCTGACCGCAGCCTCGACGCCGAGGGTGTGGGCATACTCCGCCATCGCTGCAGGGGGAAGGATGGGGACGCCCAACGGGAGGGTGACGAGCCCGAATGCGAAGAGGATCGCGACGGTGCCCATCTGAAGCATCTCCCCGGCCAGTCCCTTAGCCGCTATTCGCTCGAAGCGCACCGCGCCCGCCGCGAACAGCGCGGGATAGAGCGGCCCGGCGTAGTATGGCTTCCCTTGGAGCAGGACGAGGATGGCGAGCGCCGCGACACAGCTCCACCCTAACGCGCGGAAGGCCCGGAGCGCCGGGCCGGCAAGCAGTCCATGGAGGCCGGCGATGGCGAGTAGCACGGCAGGCCCCCACAACAGCTGGCCGAGCAGAAAATCGGCGGGCGTGATCCGCTCGAGCTGGCTGGCCTTGAGGTCCGCCATCTGGGCCAGTACCGGGAAGCCCAGCCGGATCTGTCCCACCACGCTGGGGGCGCCCACGACGAGGGCCAGGGCGAGCCCGATCCAGGGCCACGGGGTGAGCAACGCGATGCGGAGGGGCGAGAGCAGGATGCCCGCCACGATGGCGAGGCCGACGAATGCCACGCTGAACTTGGTCAGCAGTCCCAGCCCCAAGCATAGTCCGAGCAGCAGCCAGCCGCCCGGCCCGTAACCCCGGCAAAGGCGCACCAGCGCGTACAGCGCGGCGGTCCAGATCAGCTGATCCATGACCACCGGCTGCAACAGGTTGGCCGACCGGAGGAAGAGCGGGTTGGCGAGCACGCAGAAGGCGGCCAGCCCCTGGGCTGTCCTCCCACCGCCGAGCTCCCGGGCGATGAGCGCCGCCAGCACCATGATGGCGCTGCCGAATACCGCGGGAAGGAAGCGGATGGCGGTGATCGAGTCGCCCAGCAGCGTGCGGGACACCTCCGCGACCAAGGCGATGCCCGGGGGGAAGTCCATCTTCCAGAGCTGGAGATGCCGGCCCATCCCGAGGTAGAGCAATTCGTCGCGGTGGAGGCCGTACGGCGTTCGCACGTTCACCATCACGTGCAAGGTGAGCTTGAGAACCGCCAGCAGCAGCACGAGGGTCCGTGCGAAGGCTGGTCGTGAGGGCAGCTCGCTCCCCGCGGGGGGCTCGGTCACGCGGAACTCCGACGGTTGGGTCGAGGGTGTCATCGCGAGAGCACGGTGCGGAGCGACTCGAGAAAGCGCTCGATCTCCCGCTCCCCGATCGCGGTCGAGAGCGTCCCGACGCCCCGTGGGTCGAGCAGGATCCCTTCGTTATAGAGCCCGAGAAAGATGCGATGTCGCAGCTCGGCATCGCCGCGCGCCGCGTCGCGAATCGTGCGGACCGGGCCTCCCGTGAGATGGACCCCGAACAGGGACCCGAGCCCGGTGATCGTGGCGGAGACCCCCGCCCCGTCGAACACTCGCTTCAGGCTCTCGCGCAGCCTCTCGCCCTTCCGGTTGAGCTGCGCGATCGCGTCCCGGGTGAGCAGCTCCAGCGTCGCGAGCCCCGCCGCGAGACTCACCGGGTTGGCGTTGTAGCTGCCGGGATGCGGAATGGCCGGCGGGCCACGCGACGGATCGAACAGCGCCATGATGTCCTCCCGCCCGCCGAACGCGCCGAGCGGAAGCCCACCTCCGATCACCTTGCCGAGGCAGGTCATGTCCGGCACGACGCCGAAGTACTCCTCCGCCCCGCCATAGGCGACTCGCAGGCTCACCACTTCGTCGAACACGAGCACGATGCCGAGCCGGCGGGTGGTCTCGCGCATCGCGCGCAGGAAGGCGGCATCCAGCGGGATCATTCCCGCCGAGCCCTGGACCGGCTCGATCAGCAGTGAGGCGATCTCACGGGCTTGGCGCTCGAGGATTCCGACCGCCGCGTCAATGTCCCCGGCGGGAAGCAGCACCAGGTCGGGATGGACGGTCCCCATCACGTCCTCCGAGGTGCCGTGATACCCGCCCTCCAGCTTGGCCACCATCTTCCGGTCGGTGAATCTTCGCGCGGCGCGGAGGGCCATCATCACGGCTTCGGTGCCCGAATTGGTGAATCGCACCCGCTCGAGCGATGCGATCCGCTCGACCAGGTGCCGCGCGAGCCCGACCTGCGGCTCCGTGGGACCGGGGAAGCAGGTGCCCTTGCCGACCTGCCGCCGGATCGCGTCCATCACCGACGGCTCGAGGTACCCGTGAATCAGAACGGAGTGATTGCCGGTGAAATCCAGCAGGCGATTCCCGTCCAGATCCACCACCCAGCACCCTTCGCCGCGGTCGAGCACGGCGGGATAAGGCGGATAGAAGAGCGTGCTGCGGGAATCGCCGCCGGGAAGGTAGCGCCGGGCCTCCTCGAAGGAGCGGGCCGACGCCGGAGTGCGTAGCCGGTAGCGCTGTTCCTCGGTCACTCCAGCTCGATCCCCTCCTTCAGGATCCAGACCTTCATCGCGAAATAGAGGCGGATCATCATCCCGTAGTCGTCGGGCTGGACCAGGATCACCAGAACGTTCCCGTCCGTGCCTTTGGTGCTGCGCACCCGTTCCTTGGTCCGCATCCGGCCCTGGAGGCTCTCGAACCACTTCGCCACACGGATGAGGTCGCGCCGCTGGTCGCCCCGGATGACGTCCTTGGTGCGGGTGCCGCGGGGATCGTCCTTCGCGCGGCCCGATGGCGGCACGGCGAGCGACACCTTGCAGTAGCGCTTGCCGCGCGCTTCGCCTTTGGTGGCCTTCTGGAATTGGAGCGAGCGGTAGGTCAGCGCCTTCCAGGTGTGGATCGGGGGTGTCGATCTGGGCCGGACCTCCACCCTGCCGTCGGAGTCGTCCGGCACCCGCACGAGGAACTCCCACTTGTTCCGGCCGCCGAGATTCCCGTCGGCCACCGTGTAGAGGTGTTCGTTTCCTCTCACCGGGGCCTGGCGTCCCCCCTTGGCGAAGGTCCACTTGGCCCTCCGCGCTGCGCCCGGCTCCACCGCCACCTGATCCAGCCGATACCGCTTCCGCGATGCCATCGGTCGCCTCCTGGGACTGGGTGGAAGACACTCCGACGTCGCCGAAGCATACCCGACCTCACTCGTCAGCCCAATACGAGGGTCCTCCGATCGTCCGAAGCGCGACCTCGCGAGCGTCAGCGCCCAATTGTTTAGGGGGGCATCGGAAGGGAATCGACTTCATCCGCCTACTTACTCGACAACCACCTCGGCCACCTCACCGCCGAACTCGCTCGCGATGGGCCGAGTGCCAGGCGGTGCCCGCCAGGCACCGCCGTCGATGCGAATGGCCAGGCGATGCAATCCGGGCGAGATGGGGAGCAGAGCCCGCCAGCCGTCCTCGCCCCAGGGCTGAAGCGCGACGGGCTTCCAGTCGGTGAAATCGCCGGCCAGCTCGACGGCGCGCGCATCCGCCACCCGGATCACGATCTCCCGCCCGGCCGCCAGCGCCGGTCCGATCCGGAATGGCGTCGTGGCGGTGGTCCGGGCGGCCGCGGCCGGCGGAGCGATGGCCTGCGACCCGACCTTGAGCCGAAGTCCGAGGGCGAAGTACCGCGCGCCCGGCACCGACGTCACCGGATCGGAGCCCGCGCGCCCGGCCGCGGCCACCAGGGCCAGCGAGGGAGCAATGCCGCGAGACGCGCTCAGGCCCCAGATCGTCGTCTCGGCGGTGTTGCGGCTGAAGCGGCGGCCCAGAGAGGCGTCGAAGTCGAGTGAGCTGATCCGCCACCGTCCCGACAGCACCATGTCGGTCAGCGCAACGCGTTCCACCTGTCTCTGGGTGTTGGGCACCGGGCTGCTGGTGAGGGTGTCGCCTCCGCGAGGATCCGCGGGCCCGAACATCAGCGACCGGTCGACCGTCGTGTTCGCCACCGAGAATTCCAGGTGCACGGATCCCAGCCTGGCGGAGCCGCCGAACTCGCTTCGCTGAAGCGGACGCCGGGTGCCGAGCGACGAAGCCTGGCCGTAGGACCGGCCGAGCCAGGCCCGGGCTCCCGAGCCGGGCGTGAGATATGCCCGCAGTCCACCGGTGAAGAGCGTGGTGCCGCGCACCCGATAGTGGCTGGTCCACTCGGCCTGTCCCATCGCCTCCAGCTGGAAGATGCCGAGCGCGGGCGTGGCGACCGAGGCGGCCGTGCCGCCCTGAAAATTCCACCGCCCCGCGGGGGCGTCGGAGTAGACGCCGATCGCGCTCAGCTCGAGCGCCCCGCTCCTGTAACGAAGCGAAGGAACGATAGAGGCGATGCCGCCGGGAATCGCGCGATCGGGTCGGTAGGTTCCGGCGCCCATGTCCAGCGTGCCGGCGAGCTGCGCGGCGGCAGGCGACGCCCACGCCGAGAAGGCCAGACAGAGGATCAATCCAGGCCGGCGCGTCATCGGTCCACCGGCGGATCGGCGGCGGGGCGGAGCGCGGGACGGTCTATCGTCTCGCTCGCTCCTCCTCGTCGCTGGATCTGGACCTGGCGCCGGAGGGCGACGAACTCGTCGTCCGGCCGCCCGTCTCGGGCGAGGTCGAGAACCGAGCGGGTCGCCTGCTCCGTCGGTACGCCTTCGGCGACCAGATCGGTCAGCACCGCGATAGGCACGACCAGCGGCCGGCCCGAGCGAAGCGACTGTAGCCTGCGGAGAGCGGCGGACGGTAGACCCGCCCGCAGCGCTCCCGCGGCAGCGGTCAGCTCGCCGTCGCTCGCTCTTTCACCGAGGGCGTCGCGGGCGCGGCCGAGCTGTCCGTGCAACGCCTCCACCGCTGCGACAATGCGATCGCCGCTCGCGCCGAGGGTGCCGCCCTCGAGGGCCTTCTGCACCAGCGGCTCGGTGGGAAGGCCCGCTTCCCGCGCGGAATCCACCACCCGCTGCACGCTGGCCGCCGTGCCGGTGTCCAGCCGCTCGACCAGCCGGGCATCCTGCGCGGCGGCAGCCGCTGGAACGGCGAGAAAGAGCGCGAGCGAGAGGGTGCGGACGAGGAACATGAGTCAACTCACCGTGAGCACCGAGACCGGCGCGCCGAAATCGCTCTCCGCCGCCGGGGCCTCGCTCGGATCCCGCTCCCAGCGCCGTCCGTCGATGAGGAAGGTGTAGTGGTACCGGCCGGGCTTGAGCCGTAGCTCCACCACCCAGGTGCCGCGCTCGCCGGTGGGGCGGAGCGGCGTGGCGGCGGGGTCCCAGTCGTTGAAGTCGCCGACCACGGCGACGCGGGACGAGGCCGGGGCGTCGAGAGTCAAGTAAACCGGCCGGGTGTCCGCCGCGGAGGGCCCGGTCGGACGCCGAAGAGCCACCGCGAGGAAAAGCCCCGCCGCGATTGCGGCGCCGGCGATCCAGGCACCCCACCGATGGCCCGTGGGCGAGACCGGCCGGCCTGCGGCTTCTGCCCGGATCTGATCGAGCGCGCGCTCGTCCACCGCCGGGTCGAGCCGCACCGGCCGGCGGAGCTCGGACACCGCCCGCTGGAGCACCTCGTCCTGGATCTGGTCGTCGCGGTCAGCCGGCATGGACGTCTCGCAGCAGCTCGCGGAGCTGGTCGCTCGCGCGCTTGACCCGCATTCGAAGTGCCGGCTCCTTCGCGCCGGTCATCTCCGACATTTCGGCGTATTCCAGTCCTTCTACGTAACGCAGCAGAAACGCCTCACGGTAGTGGGGGCGGAGCCGGTCGAGCGCCAAGCCGATCTCGTCCCGCCATTCGAAGGCGTCGGGCCTCTCCCCCCCCGATGGGACATCGTCCGGCAGCTCGACGTCGAACCGGCGGTCCCGCAGAAGCCGCCGGCGCACCGTCCGGCAGCGGTTGACCACGATGGTGAAGAGCCAGGCCCCGAACCGCTCCGGCTGCCGGCATGTACCCAGCGCCCGATAGGCCCGGACGAAGCTGTCTTGCAACGCTTCCTGGGCGTCCTCCCGGTTTCCCAGCATGTGGAAGGCATAGCGCCCGAACTTGTCGCGGTAGCGCGCCATCAGTGCGGCATAGGCGTGGAGGTCACCGCGGAGCGTTCGGGCGACCAGCGCGGAATCGCTGTCGCTCATCCTCAATAGACCACCACCGCGTCGCGGTTGTAACAACGGAGGGGTACCCGCCCGGCGCGCGGTCACACCTGGGGCCGCCGCGGGGTCTAAGAGCCGGGAGCAAGACGGTTTCCGACTTCGGGAGAAACGACGATGCACAGCTCGAGACTTGCACTTGCGGTGGCTGGGGCCCTGGGCCTTCTGGCCTGTAACACCTCGGAGATCGGGCCGTCGGGTCCTGGAGAGGGGAGGACCGCGGTGTTTCTCACCGATGCGCCCTTCCCGTTCGATGCCATCGCCCGGGTGGACATCCACATCTCGGAGATCGGGCTGTCCCCGCAGGCCGACACCTCCCAGGGCCCCCCGGGATGGATCACCGTGGCCCACCCCGACCGGACCTTCAATCTTCTCGACCTTCAGAACGGGACGACGGCCCTCCTTGGCGAGGCCGACGTGCCTCCCGGACAGTACCGCGCCGTCCGGGTCACCTTCGATCCGGCCCGCTCCAGCATGACGGACACGGACGGGGCCCACCCGGCGATCGACTGGCAGGCGAAGGGCGACACTCCGACCCTGTTCGGCCTGGTCGAGGAGGCGATGGCGATCGACGAGAACGGGGAGGACGTCGTGATCGACTTCGACGTCGGGCGCAGCTTCCTGCCCGACGGCGGGGACGGGTTCATCTTCATTCCGTTCCTGCGGGCGATCACCCGCGCGGGGTCGGGCGGGATCGCGGGGACCCTGGTCCATGCGGATGGCGGGGCGCCCATCCCGCTCGCCGCGGTGAGCATCCATCACGCCTTCGACAGCGCGGCGACGCTCGGCCCGCTGGTGGCGACCTCGCGGGCGGATGCTTCCGGCGCGTTCAGAGCGTCGTTCCTGAGGCCCGGACGGTACACGGTCGTGCCCGAGGATCTCGAGCGCGATGTCGTGGGGCCGACCAGGACAGTCGAAGTGGACGCGGGAGAGACGACCCAGGCAGGTGAGTTCCGCTTCTAACCCTGGGCGAGATCCTTCGCTTCGCTCAGGATGACAGGCCTGCATCTCCGAGACGGCTGACACCGTACGGTACCGGAGATGCCATTTCCCCTCGACAGACGCGAGTTGCTTCGGCTCGCCGGTGCCGCCCTCCTTGCGCGCGTTGCCGGCGCCTGTGGCACCGGGCGTGGCTCCGACGGCGCGGCGCCGACCGACCCAGCTCAGCGCCGACGCCTGCATGCGGCCGGCCGCCTTACCAGCCGGCCCCGCCCGCCCATTTCGGGCTCCCCTCCCACCGGCCTCGTCCCTCTTCATCTGAGTCGTTCAGATCGGGACGGGATCCTCTATGTTCCGCCCTCCTACCGGCCGGACTCGCCCGCTCCGCTGGTGCTCACCCTCCACGGCGCCACCGGCAGCGGACGACGGGGCCTGCGGCGGCTGCAGCCGCTGGCGGACGCGGCGGGACTGATCCTCCTCTCCCCCGACTCCCGCGGCACGACCTGGGATGTGGTCATGACCGGCAGCTTCGGCCGGGACGCCGAGTTCGTGGACCGCGCCCTCGACCTGGTCTTCGCCCGCTACGCCGTGGACCCCACTCGGCTGGTGGCCGAGGGGTTCTCCGACGGGGCCAGCTACGCCCTGTCACTCGGCCTGGTTAACGGAGACCTCTTCACCCACGTCATCGCCTTTTCGCCCGGCTTCGTCACGGAAGGCTCGCGCCGGGGGAAGCCGCGGCTCTTCGTATCACACGGGGTCCACGATCCGGTGCTGCCGATAGACCGGTGCAGCCGGCGCATCGTGCGGGACCTCCGCGGCGACGACTACGACGTCCGATACACCGAGTTCGACGGGGGACACGCCGTTCCCACCGAGATCGCCCGCGGGGCACTGGACTGGCTGGCCGGCCGCGGATAGGGGCGCACTTGGTTTTGGCCAACGTTCAATCCATACTGAACGTGCGATCCGGACCCACCTCTTTCGCTCCGCACCCGAGCACAACCAGGAGAACGATGGACCCCCGCACCACGCGCTTCACCGACCGCCTCGCCGTGCTGTTCGAGAACGACGGCCTGCCTCCCATCGCGGGGCGCATCTTTGGCCTTCTGCTCCTGAGCGACGACGACCTCAGCCTGGACCAGCTGGCCGAGGAGCTCGGCGTGAGCAAGGCGAGCGCGAGCACCAACGCGCGCCTGCTCGCCCAGCTCGGCGTGGTCGAGCAGGTCCGCCGTGCGGGGAGCCGCAGGGACTACTACCGGATCGCGCCCGATCTCTTCGAGCGCTCCATGGCGCAGCGCCTGGCGCGCTGGCAGCGGTTCACCGAGGCGATCGGCGAGGGCCGGCGCACCCTGCCGCTGGCCAGCGCCGAGGTGCGGGAGCGGCTGGAGCAGTACGAGAACGGCTTCAGCTACATGGTGGACGCGATCGGCCGCGCGCTGGCGCAGTGGCGCGGGGCGCCCTCGCCCGCTCTCGCCCGCGCCGGGTCGGCGCGGTGAGGCGCGCCGCCGTTGCCTCGGCGCTCCTCCTGGCGGGGTGCGCGGGGACCCCGAGCGTCTCTGGCGTACGGGGGGCGTCGCCCTCTCCCGAGACTCCCTGGACCCCGCCCCCGGATGCGCTGCCCCGCATCGCCGAGGCGGACACCTCGGCCGAGGCCGCGGTCCCCCCGGATATCGCCGACCGGGTGCAGCGGCTCACCCTCGACGAAATCGTGGACCTCGGCCTGCGCAACAACCCCACCACCCGGCTCGCCTGGGCCAACGCGCAGACGGCTGCGTCGGTCTACGGCTCCGAGCGCGGTGCCTGGTTTCCGACCATCGACGCCGATGTCAGCGCGGCGCGGCTCAAGACGGCCGCGAGCCAGGGGCGGTCGGCGGTCGAGCAGTCCATCCTGACGCCCAGCGTGACGCTCACCTACCTCCTGTTCGATTTCGGCGGACGCACCGGGCGGGTCGCCGGGGCGCGGCAGCGGCTGGTGGCCGCGAGCTTTACCCACAATGCCGCGATCCAGGACGTGGTGCTCCAGGTCCAGGTCTCCTATTTCCGGTACCTGGCCAACCGCGCCCTGCTGGCCGCGCAGCGCACCACGCTGGAGGAGGCGCAGACCAACCTCACCGCGGCCGAGGAGCGGCGGCGGGTCGGCCTGGCCACCATCGCCGACGTGCTGCAGGCGCGGACTGCCGCCAGCCAGGCACGGCTGGATCTCCAGACGATCGAAGGCAACGTGCAGACCACCCGCGGCGCGCTGGCGCTGGCGTTGGGCCTGCCCGCGAACCTGCCGTACGACGTGGACTCGACCGCGGCGGTAGCTCCCGTGGCACCGCTCGCGGACAGCGTGAACGCCATCATCGCGACCGCACTCCAGGGCCGCCCCGACCTCGCGGCCACCCAGGCCGAGGTCGCGGCGGCGCGGGCGGCCATAGGCGAGACCCGGGCGGCGCTGCTTCCCTCACTCGGTTTCAGTGCCACCGGCGGCCGGACCTACGCCACCACCATCCCCGACGGCGCCAACAGCTACACCTTGTCGCTCGGGCTCACGATTCCGCTCTTCAACGGGTTCTCCCGGCAGTACGACCTGCGCGCGGCGGAATTCGAGGCCGAGGCCGCGCAGGCCCGGGCGCGAGTCGCTCCGGCAGGAGGTCGTCTTCCAGGTCTTCAGCGCCTACTACGCGCTGCAGACCGCCACCCGGCGGGTGGGAACGGCGGAGGATCTGCTCGCGAGCGCCGAGCAGTCGAACGAGGTGGCGCTCGGCCGGTACAAGGCCGGCGTGGGGAGCGTGCTCGACCTGCTCGCCGCGCAGACCGCCCTGGCCGGCGCCCGGGCGCAGCTGGTGGATGCGCGGTTGGCCTGGAGCGTATCGCTGGCGCAGCTCGCGCACGACGCGGGCGTGCTCGACACCCGGGGCGGCAGCCCGCTCCGGCTCACTCAGGACACCACGAGCACCCCCCGATGACGCGACGGCTCCTGCTGGCCCCGCTGGTCGTTCTCGTCGCCTGCGCCGACCAGGCCGCGCCGCCCCAACAGCTGGTCCCGGTCACCGTGGGCACCGCGGAGCGGCGCGACGTGCCGTTCGAGCTGCCGGCCACCGGCACGGTCGAGCCGCTCCAGACCGTGGCGGTGCAGCCGCAGATCGGTGGCCCGATCGTGCGGATCGCGTTCCGCGAGGGACAGGACGTCGAGCGGGGCCAGGTGCTCTTCCAGATCGACCCGCGCCCCTATCAGGCGGCGCTGGCGCAGGCCGAGGCGTTCCTGGCCCGCGACCGCGCCCAGGCCGCGAACGCCGAGCAGGAGGCGAAGCGCTACGCCGAGCTGGCCGACCGGGAGTACGTCACCGCGCAGCAGTACGACCAGGCGCGCACGGTCTCGGCGGCCGCGGCGGCGACGCTCGCCGGGAGCGAGGCCGCGGTCGAGGAGGCCAAGCTCAACCTCCAGTACGCCACCATCCGCGCCCCGATCTCGGGTCGCACCGGGCAGTCTTCGGGTGCGGGACGGCAACCTGGTCCGCGCGGCGGACGCCGCGCCGCTGGTGACGATCAACCAGATCCGACCCATCCTGGTGCGGTTTGCGGTGCCGGCGGCCAACCTCGCCCTCATTCAGCGGTACCGCGGCGAAGACCTCGTGGTACTGGCGCAGCCGGTGGGCGGCGGTGACTCCAGCGAAGGCCAGCTCACCTTCGTCGACAACGCGGTGGACACCACCACCGGCACGATCCTGCTCAAGGGCACCTTCCCCAACACCGACGGCGCCCTCTGGCCCGGCGAGTTCGTCAACGTCCGGCTGCGGCTGTACGTCGAGCGCGACGCGCTGGTGGTGCCGGCGACCGCGGTAGTCACCGGGCAGCAGGGCACCTTCGTGTTCGTCGTCGGCGACGACAGCACGGCGGCCACCAAGCCGGTGAAGCTCGGCCGGACCGCGGGCGATGTGGCCATCGTGGCGGAGAGATCAGTCCCGGCGAGCGGGTGGTGACCGACGGGCAGCTCCGGTTGCGGCAGGGCTCCAAGGTGCAGATCAAGTCGGCGGCCGAACCGGCCGCGCGGGGGACCACATGAACACCGAGCTCTTCATCCGCCGGCCGGTCATGACCACGCTGGTCATGGCCGGCATCCTCATCTTCGGGCTGGTGGCCTACCGGCTGCTGCCGGTGAGCGATCTGCCCGCGGTGGACTATCCCACCATCTCGGTGAGCGCCAACCTGGCGGGAGCGAGCCCGGAGACGATGGCCTCCTCGGTGGCGACTCCGCTGGAGAAGGAGTTCTCGACCATACCGGGCATCGAGGTGATGACGTCGACCAGCAGCCAGGGCAGCACCTCCATCTCGCTTCAGTTCGCGCTGAGCCGGAGCATCGACGCGGCCGCGCAGGACGTGCAGGCCGCGATTTCGCAGGCCCAGCGCCAGCTACCGCGCGACATGTTGCCGCCGAGCTTCCGGAAAGTGGACCCGTCCTCCTCGCCCATTCTCTACTACGCGCTTCGCTCCACCACGCTGCCGCTGCACCAGCTCAACGAGTACGCCGAGACCTTCCTGGCCCAGCGGCTGGCGACCGTAGACGGCGTGGCGCAGGTGCAGGTCTACGGCTCGATGAAGTACGCGGTGCGGATCCAGCTCGATCCCCAGCAGCTCGCGGCCCGCAGCATCGGGATCGACGAGGTGGCCGCCGCGGTCGAGAACGGGAACGTCAACCTGCCGACCGGCATCCTGTGGGGTACCGACAAGGCGTACTCGGTCGAAAGCCAGGGGCAGCTCACCAACGCGAGCGGCTTCCGCAGCCTGGTGGTGGCGTTCCGGGACGGCGCCCCGGTCCGGCTGGGCGACCTGGGCCGGGTGGTCGACAGCGTGCAGGACACCAAGCGGGCGAGCTGGTTCAACGGCCAGCGCGCGGTGGTGCTGGCGATCCAGCGCCAGCCCGGCACCAACACCGTCGCGGTGGCGGAGCGGGTGAAGGCGGCGGTGAGCGACCTGCGCTCGCAGATCCCGCCCTCGGTCGAGATCGCCACGCTCAACGACCGTTCGGTCACCGTCAAGGCCTCGGTGGACGACGTGAAGTTCACCCTCTTCCTGGCGCTCTGCCTCGTGGTGATGGTGATCTTCCTGTTCCTCAGGAACCTCCGGGCGACCATCATCCCCGCCCTGGCGCTGCCGATGTCGCTGGTCGGGACCTTCGCGGTGATGTATCTGCTGGGCTACAGCCTCGACAACCTGTCGCTCATGGCGCTCACGCTCGCGGTCGGGTTCGTGGTGGACGACGCCATCGTGGTGCTGGAGAACATCGTCCGCCACATCGAGAAGGGCGAGCCGGTGCTGGAGGCGTCCATCAGGGGCAGCCGGGAGATCGGATTCACCGTCCTCTCGATGACCCTGTCGCTGGTGGCGGTGTTCATCCCGGTGCTGTTCCTCGGGGGGCTGATCGGACGCCTCTTTCAGGCGTTCGCCGTCACCATCGGCGTCGCCATCCTGGTCTCGGGATTCGTCTCGCTGACCCTGACGCCGATGCTGTGCAGCCGCTGGCTCAAGGCCAAAGGCCAGGAAACGCAAAGGCAAGGCCGCTTCTACCGCGCCACCGAGCGGGCCTGGGATGGAACGCTGTCGTGGTACGAGCGATCGCTCGCCTGGGTGATGGACCGGCGGGGCCTGGCGCTCGCCTTCAGCGCGCTGATCCTGGTCGGCACCATCGTCCTCGGCCGGCTGGTGCCCAAGGGCTTCATCCCGAGCGAGGATCAACAGCAGCTTCAGGCCACGACCGAGACGGCGGAGGGAACCAGCTACGAGGCCATGGTCAAGCACCAGCGCGCCGCGGCCGCCATCGTCCAGGAGGACCCCAACGTAGACGGGTTCATGTCGTCAGTCGGCGTGGGCGGACGGACCAGCACCATCAACCAGGGTCGCCTGATCATCCACCTGAAGCCGCGGGACGAGCGGGAGATGAGCGCCGATGAGGTGGCCCGGTCACTCTCCCAGAAGCTGGCCGCGGTGCCCGGGATGCGGGCCTTCATTCAGAACCCGCCGGTCCTCAACATCGGTGGCCGCTCGTCCAAGAGCCTGTATCAGTTCACCCTCACCAGCTCCGACATCGAGGCACTCTACGACGGCGCCGTCGCGCTCGAGCGGCGGCTCCAGGAGGTTCCCGGACTCGCGGACGTGACCAGCGACCTCCAGATCAAGAACCCTCAGGTGCAGGTCGAGATCGCCCGCGACCGCGCGGCGGCGCTCGGGATCGACGTGAACCAGATCGAGAACGCGCTCTACAACGCATATGGCGCGCGGCAGGTCAGCACCATCTACACCCCCAACGACCAGTACTGGGTAGTGATGGAGCTGCTCCCGGAGTACCAGCGAGACCTGTCGGCGATGAACCTGCTGCACCTCACCGGGCGGCAGGGGGTTTCGGTGCCTCTCGGCAGCCTCGCCAAGGTCACCGAGTCCACCGGCCCGCTCACGGTGAACCACTCGGGACAGCTCCCCTCGGTCACGCTCTCGTTCAACCTCCAGCCCGGCATCTCGATCGGCACCGCGGTCGAGCGGGTGGAGAGCGCGGCGCGAGAGGTGCTGCCCTCCACGGTGAGCACCAGCTTCGCGGGCACGGCGCAGGCTTTCCAGCAGGCGCAGGCCGGACTCCTGGTCCTGCTGGTCCTGGCGATCCTGGTGATCTACCTCGTGCTCGGCATGCTGTACGAGAGCTTCATCCACCCGCTCACGATCCTGTCCGGACTGCCCTTCGCCGGGTTCGGCGCGCTGCTGGCGCTGATGGTGTTCGGGCTCGACCTCAGCATTTACGCGTTCGTGGGCATCATCATGCTGGTCGGCATCGTGAAGAAGAACGCGATCATGATGATCGACTTCGCTATCGAGGCCGAGCGCAACCACGGCAAGAGCGCGCACGACGCGATCCTGGAGGCCGCGAGCGTGCGGTTCCGGCCGATCATGATGACCACGATGGCGGCGCTGATGGGCACCCTGCCGATCGCGCTGGGACACGGAGCCGGCGCCGAGGCGCGCCGGCCGCTCGGCGTGGCGGTAGTGGGCGGGCTGTTCTTCTCCCAGATCATCACGCTGTACATCACGCCGGTGATCTACACCTACTTCGACGCGCTCCAGCACCGGCTCGGCCGGCGAAGGGCGAAGGAGCCGGTCAGGTCCCCGGCCGACGAGCCGGCGCCGGCGATGGCCCGGGTGCGGGAGGTGTGAGGAAGGCGTCCGCGACCTCCCGGCGGACGGCGTCGCCGAGCGGGGCGCCGGTCGCGTTGGAGAGGATGGCGACGACGAGACCGTCCTCGGGATAGACCGCGAGCCAGGCGGCAATGCCGGGACCGCCACCGGGCTGAAGCATCACACGGCGACCGTCTTCCTCCAGGGCCTGGAAGCCCAACGCATACAGGGTGGGCGTGCCGTCGGCGAGCGGGACCGGGGTGAAGATCTCGCGCCTGGAACCAGCGGAGAGCAAGTGGGGCCCGAGCAGCGCCGCCCCGAACCGCGCGAGATCCTCCGCCGTCGAGAGGAAGCCCGCGCCCGGCAGCTTGAAGCTTGGGTCGAAGGCCGGGACCGGGTCGAACCCGCCACCCTCACGCCGGACATAGAAGGCCGCCCGGTGAGGGATGGCTCGCCGCGGGTCGTTTGGCGCGGTGGACTTCATCCCCGCCGGATCGAGGACGCGACGCCGCATCAGGTCCAGGTAGTCCTCCCCCGTTATCCGCTCCAGGATCCGTCCCACGATGGTGAAGATGCCGGTGGCGTACTCCGTTCGGCTCCCCGGCGTGAAGGCCAGTGGCGCCGCGGCGATGCCGCGGTACGCGCTGTCCAGGGAGGGGAAGTGCTCGGTCGTGTAGTAGTTGCGGTCGGCGAACGCGTCGGCGATCCCGCTCTGGTGGGCGCCGATCCGGCGGATGGTCACGCCCTGCCCGCGATGAGGAAAGTCGGGGAGGTAGCGCTCGACCGGCGCGTCGAGGTCGAGCTTCCGGTCATCGGCGAGCGCAAGCGCCGCGGCGAGGGTGAGCGTTTTGGAGATACTCCCCAGCCCGAACCGGGTTCGCCGTGTCACCGGAGTGCCGTTCGACAGGTCGGACACGCCGAACGCGTCGGACCAGACCAGCTTGCCGCCCGCCGCCACGGCCACCGCCGCGCCGGGGGCGGCGCCGCCGCACATTGCCTCGCCGAGGACGTGGCGGGCTCGGGCGATCGCGACTGGAAGAGAATCGAGACCAGGCTGCTGGGCGGAGGCCGGCGCCCCCGGTGCGACGGTCCGCACGACCATGACGGCCAACCAACCCACCCGTCGGGGTGTCGAACGGCGATATGAGGTCACTTCGACATCTCCCGATCCCGATCCTCCTGCTGGCCACGGCATCGCCTGCCCCGTCCCAGCTGGTCATCGTGACGGACGAGGCGGAGGCGGCGATTCATATCCTGGAGACCCGCCGGGCCGGTCGAGCGGTGGCGGAGGAGTCGTGGCGACGCCTGTTCGCGACCGAAGGCTATCGGCGGCTCAAGGCCAGGGAGACAGCGATGGGGCGAGGCTTCGAGGACTCGTCCTTCAGGGCCTTCCTGCTCTCCGACACGCTGCTGCCGCGAGCCGCCGACCTGCGGAAGACTTTGGTTGCCTGGCGGAAGGCTGACCTCGGCGCCGCGCAGGCCAAGGCGCTCGCTTACTTGCCCGGAAGTGCCCGACTCCGCGCCCGGGTATATCTGCTGATCAAGCCCCGGACCAACAGCTTCGTCTTCGAGCCGGAGACGGACCCGGCGATCATGCTGTATCTGGACCCCGCGCGAACCCGGGATCAGCTCGAGAACACCATCGCGCACGAGCTGCACCATATCGGCTATGCCGCGGCGTGTCCCTCGACCAACGATTCGACCGCGGACTCGGCGGTCGCCACCGCGCGCGTGTGGCTGAGCGCCTTCGGCGAAGGCGTGGCGATGCTGGCGGCGGCCGGCGGGCCGGAGGTACACCCCCATGCAGTGAGTCCGATGAAGGACCGGCTGCGCTGGGACCACGACGTCGCTAACTCGGCCGCCGACCTGCGGAGGCTGGAGGCTTTCTTCCTCGACATCCTCGACCATCGTCTCACCGACCCGGATTCCACCCGCCAGGCGGCCATGGCGTTCTTCGGCGTCCAGGGCCCGTGGTACACCGTCGGATGGCTCATGGCGTCCACCGTCGAGCGGAAAGAGGGGAGAACCGCGCTGGTGCAAACGCTGTGCGATCCGGTTCGACTGCTGCGGCGGTTCAATGCCGCCGCCGAAGCGCGGCGGCCGGGGGCCCCGGCGCTGCCCGTCTGGTCGGAGGCGCTGCTGGCGCGGTTGAGCAAGGGCCGATAGTCGCCGGCGGAGTGCCGGCTACCGCAAGCGCGCCTTCAGCACCAGCACCGGATCCAGAGAGTCCCAGGGGAAGATCTTCCCATCCCGGAACCGGCGTAGCTGCGCGTTGGCGATGTAGTAGTAGATGTCGCCCGCGATCTCGCCGGTGGTTGGCTGGGCGAAGCGGGGGTGATGGCGCTCGATCGTCTCCCACGACGCCACCCCTTCCTGCTTCCGGTCGAGCCGGAGTCGCACGACCCGCTGGAACCAGGTCGGCTGATGCGCGATCAGGCCGTTGCGGTAGAAGGCGAGGCCGTCGATCCCGTTGAGGTTGAGCGAATCGGGCACCTGCAGCCGGGTTCGCTTTCTGGTCGCGATGTCGATCCGGTCGATGCCGCCGCCGTGCGCCACGAACAGCCGGCGCCCGTTGTCGGACCGGGTGATGCCATTGGGAAAGATGTAGGTCGAGGGCGGAACCACCTCGACGAGGTCATCCCCGCTGGCGGGCATCAGGTAGATCGCCCCCGCCGAGCTGTCCGTCAGGTACACGTCGCCGTTGGGCAGGACCGTCAGGTCGTTGAAGCCGTGGCGCACGCCGCCGGCCGGCGGGAGCACGTAGCGCCGCCGGAGGCGGCCGGTGTCCACGTCGTAGTGAAAGAGGAGGCCGTGCGCGGTGAAGGTGCTGTCGGCCAGCGGAATGCCGGCCTCGGGAAGCACCATGCTCGCGGCCCAGAGCCCACGCCGCACGGGATCCACTTCCAGACCGGCGACCGGGCCGATCCCGTCGCGTCCGCCGGGGATGAAGTCGCGCGCCGCGCCCGCCGGACCGATGGCGACGATCTTCCGCTTGTAGAAGCTGCTGAGGAACAGGGTGCGCGTCGTCGAATCCCAAGCTGTGCCCTCCGCCGTCAAGTCGCGCTCGGCCAGCTCGAAGGCAAGGGAGCTGTTGGAGATCGGCCTCTTGGCCTGCTCAATCCTTCCTCTGATTCCGGGCCAGGCCGGAGAAGCGGTGAGCGCGGTGAATGCGCTATCCGAGAGCGCATCGAACGCCGCGACCGCGCCCTGCCGGGCGAGTCGGTCCAGTAGGATGACGGCCGAATCCGTCTCGCCGCTCAGCGCGAGTGCCCGGGCGTGGTGGTAGGCCACCGGCGGCACCCCGGGCGCCACGGTGAACGCTCGGCCGGTTCCCGTGCGGTAACCCGCGGTGTCGCCCCGGCCGAGGGCCTCGAGCCCGCCTCCGATGTAGCCCGAAATCTGTTGGAAGGTGGTGGCCTGTGCCCCGAGCCCGGGCGCGCGAGCGCACCAAAAGAAGAGCAGGACCGGTACCAGTACCAGTACTCTCCCACCGATCGGCATTGGAGGCGATCCGCGAAGGGGTTCTATCGCCCTACGCCCGAGCCGCGCGGGGAGATTCGCTATCGCTCTTCCGGAACACCAGCCGGGTGATGCCCGCCGTCGAAGACGACCTGGGTGGTGTACCCGTCCGCGCTCACCAGCGCCTCGAGCAGCCGCCGGGCGCTCTCTTCGGTATGCCGGGCGAGCTCGATCTCGCCGGCGCTCTTCACCAGCTGCTGGCGGGCCAGGCGGAAGATGGTGTCGCGGTCGGCCGGCCGGAACGGGTTCCAGAGACCGCGCTGCTCGTCGTAGGTCCTGAGGTCGGTCACCTCCACGGCGAGTACCGCCGCCGGCGGAAGCATGACGCGCACCACCTTGGCCTCGTGGTCCACCTGAACCTCGGTGCCGCGATCGAGATCGAAGCCCGAGAGCACCTTGCCGGTGACGACCACCAGGCTCCGCTTGGTGGAGCCCAGCATCCGGTTCTGGTACACCACCACGTCGCGAAGCACGGTCTCACTGGTCACCAGCCGGGCCACGGCCTTGGTGCGCTCCACGATCACCCCGTGATCCACCGTGGTCGCGCCCCGGCCGGGGAGGAGCCGGCCGGCCGCCCCGGTCGTGCGGCTACCGAGCCAGACGAGCGCGGCCAGCGCGACGATCGCCAGGATGGCCCGGCCCGGGCTGCGCTCGGCCACTATCGGCACTCCTCCTCGAACCGCTGGGTGATCTGCAGCCGGTTCTCCATGGCGCCGGACTGGGCGGCGATGCGCCAGGCGAACTCCCGCCGGGTGATCGCCGAGTCCGCGCCCCGCGCGACCGCGATCTTCCATTGCGCGCAGTAGGCCGGCAGCTCGGCATCTATGATGCGGCGGGCGCTGGTGAGGGTCGCGAGGAAGGCGTCGCAGGTCTCGTGCGCGGCGGCCTGCTCGCGGTGCACCGACTCGTGCGCCTCGATCTCCGCGACCAGCATCGAGTCGCGCACGTCGGTCCTCAGGTTGGTGACGGCCATGCCTCCTTCGCAGCTGGTCAGGCCGAGGAAGTCATCGGATGTCGCGTCCCGCTGCGCGTCGGCCGCACCGGGGAGGAGGAGGTACAGCACGAACGCGATGATGAGTTGCGGCATCGGGAGAGTCCGGCTTCCTATTCCCAGATCCCCAGCGCGCGCCGCACAGCCACCATCTGCCCCAGATGGTAGGAGGTGTGGTCGGCGACGAGCAGGAGCTCGCGCAAGTACGTCTGTCCGCTTCCGTGGGGAATGCGTGCGAAGAGGTCCGTCTTCCGGTCCAGCGCCAGCGCGGTCAGCGCTTCGCGGTCCTGCCGGAAAGCCGCGAGACTCTCGGCCACCACGGCCGCCGTGGGCGCCTCCGATTCACTGGGCCAGTAGTCTTCCGGCCAGCGCGGTTGGGTGTATCCGGGGTTCCGGCAGAAGTCGAGGATGTCGAGCTGCGTGAGCCGCAGGTGCTCCAACAGCTGCCAGAGCGTATGGGGAAATCCGGGAGCGGCGGCGGCCCACTTGTCGCCCGGGACGCCGTCCACGATCTGATCCAACCCCGCGTGGGCGTCTTCCCACCGGATCAAGGCGGCGACCTGGTCGCGGAGCGCCTTGTCGCTCATGGAGCGGGATGAGGCCGGTCACAGCGGCACACCGCGCGACCCCCTACTCTGGGTGGGACCACAACGACTCTCCGGGAGGGACTATGGCGTTTGTCTGGGACCTGATCCAGCAGATTCAACTGCGCAACACCAACTCGCGGGCCAAGTCGGCCAGCTCCAAAGCCAAGACCGCCCAAGCCCGGGCGAAGGCGGCCGAGGGTCGCGCGCGGTCGCTCGAGAGCCGGATGGACGACCTGGAGGACGAGGTGGGCCACATGCGGGGGACCCTCGCCGTGCTGCTCGACCGGCTCGAGCGGCGGTTCGGCCCCGAGGTCGAGAAGCTGGGCTAGGGGCAGGCCCACTCGATCCCGCCGATCCGCTCGATCACCGCGAACCGGATCCCGTGGGCTTGGCAGGCGTCCTCGAACCCGTGCTGGGCCTCGAACGAGTTCCGGTTCCACACGTAGGTCGAGACCTCCAGTGTGCAACCGGGGCGGTTGCTGAACTTCCCCGCGGCGATCCGCCGCGAGACCTCATCCAGGTCCGCCAGTCCAACCGACGGTCGGCCGGTCATGTCCGGTTTCCTCCAGCCCTTCGGGTGTCAACCGTCCTCGCGTCGCCTTCCGCTCCGAATACTACATGGCGGAACGGCGGAACGGCGGAACGGCGGAACGGCGGAACGGCGGAACGGCGGAAGGCGCGAAGGGCGGAGACCTTGGAGCCTGAGGAGCTACCGCCGTACCGCCCGTACCGCCGGACCGCCGGACCGCCGTCCCGCCGTCCCGCCGCCTGCTAGAAGATCGTGTAGATGAACGGCGCCAGCGCCGAGCCCTGGGCGAAGACCAGTAGCGCTCCCACCAGCAGCAGTACGATCAGGATCGGGGCCAGCCACCACTTCTTCCGCACCCGCATGTAGGCCCACAGCTCGGGGGCCAGTCCGCCTTTCGCCATTCTCTCTCTCCTCCTCTGTCCAGCTAGAACTGCCGGGTGAGATCGCCGCGGGGAGCCTGCTGCCTGTCCACCCAGCCGGTCGCGCCGCGATGCTGGCGGAGCGGATTGCCGCCGAAGGTCCGGCGGAGCACCGCGATGGGGGTGATGACCAGAAAGTACACCACGCCCATGAAGATCGGGGTCGTGACCTTGGAGAGCACGTGGGCCAGTCCCATCCACGCGCGGTACACCGGCCCCAGCTTGCCGGGCACCAGCAGCCCGCCCAAGGCAAGAGCTCCCGCCAGCACGCCGAATACCAGCAGAGAGCGCGGGCTCTGCCGCCACCACGCGATGCCGGCGAGCACGCCGAACGCCGCCGCCAGCGTGACCGCGAACTTGCGGCCTTCGCGCGGGCTCAGTCGAGCGGGACTTGCTTGCGCCAATCCCCCTCCTCGCGCCATTCCGGCTGCTCTCTCTTGTCCAGCATGAATGGCCACAGCACCAGATGGTCGATGTTCGTCCGCATGAAGCAGCGATACGCGTCCTCCGGCGTGCACACGATCGGCTCACCGCGGACGTTGAACGACGTGTTGATCAGGATCGGGCAGCCGGTGCGCTGGTTGAACGCCGAGATGAGATCGTAATACGCCGGATTGACGTCCCGGTCCACCGTCTGGACCCGGGCCGAATAGTCCACATGGGTCACGGCCGGGATCTCGGAGCGCCGCACCTTCAGCTTCTCGATCCCCCAGCGGCCCTCCTCCTCCGCCGTCGTCGCGATCCGGCGGTCGGCGCGGACCGGAGCCACCAGGAGCATGTACGGGGAGTCGGCGTCGAGCTCGAACCAGTCGGCCACCTTCTCCCGCAGCACACTCGGTGCGAAGGGCCGAAAGCCCTCGCGAAATTTGATCTTGATGTTCATCTGCGACTGCATCGCCGGATTGCGCGGATCGCCCAGGATGCTGCGGGCCCCCAGCGCACGGGGTCCGAACTCCATCCGGCCGGCGAACCAGCCCACCACGGAGCCCGCGGTCAGGATGTCCGCGGTTCGCTCGATCAGCTCGTCGGGCTGGGCGCAGCGGTACACGGCCCCGACCGAGTCCAGGTAGGCCCGAATCTCTTCCAGCGTGAACTCCGGGCCCAGATAGGCGCCCTTCATCGAGTCATGCGAGTTGACGCCGCGCGGCGCCCCGAGATGCCGGTGCCAGATCAGCTGGGCCACCCCGAGCGCGCCGCCCGCGTCGCCCGAGGCAGGCTGGATCCAGAGTCGTTCGAACGGTCCCTCGCGGAGGATTCGACCGTTGCCCACGCAATTGAGCGCGACGCCACCCGCGAGGCAGAGCTGGTCCATGCCGGTCAGACGGTGCGCGGTGCGGGCCATCCGAAGCATCGCCTCTTCGCAGACCTCCTGGACCGAGCGGGCGATGTCGAGATCGCGCTGGACCAGGTGGGTCTCGGGCACCCGGGGCGGCGCGCCGAACAGCCGGTCGAACGCCGCGTTGGTCATGGTGAGGCCGCCGAGATAGTCGAAGTACTGCTGGTTCAGAGTGAGCGAGCCGTCCTCCCGGATGCTCACCACGTTGTCGAGCAGCAGCTTCACATACTTCGGCTCGCCGTAGGGTGCGAGCCCCATCACCTTGTACTCGCCCGAATTGACCTTGAAGCCGAGGTAGTAGGTGATCGCGGAGTACAGCAGCCCGAGCGAGTCGGGCCAATGCAGCTCGCTCAGCAGGCGCAGATCGTTGCCCTCCCCCATCCCGATCGAAGCGGTCGCCCACTCGCCCACGCCGTCCATCGTGAGCACGGCGGCCCGCTCGAATGGCGACGGAAAGAACGCGCTCGCCGCGTGCGACTCGTGGTGCTCGGCATAGAAGATGTCGCCCGAATAGCCCAACTCGGCTCTCAGCTGCTTGTCGAGGTAGAGTTTGTCCTTGATCCAGAGCGGCCCGGCCATGAGGAAGGACCGGAACCCCCGCGGGGCGATACCGAGATAGGTCTCGAGGATTCGCTCGAACTTCAGGAGTGGCTTGTCGTAGAAGCCTACATGGGTGATGTCCCCCACCTCGATCCCGCCCGCTCGAAGGCAGTACGCCACAGCCTGTTGCGGGAAGGCGGCATCTCCCTTCTTCCGGGTGAACCGCTCCTCTTGGGCTGCCGCGACGATTTCGCCGTCCCGCAGGAGGCAGGCGGCGCTGTCGTGGTAGTAGGCCGAGAGGCCCAGGATATTGGATGCCATTAGGTGTTGGATCGAAGGGGGGAGCCATGCAAGCCACGAGCCACCGGGTATCGTCGATGACGGTCCCATCGCGCCGTGACCCGGATACTAGGGATCGCGGCCGGCGTCGTGCCGCATATCGGGGAGACCGCCCAGGCGCCCGACATCCAGGCGCCCGGACGGCAGCAGCTTACCCGCTGTACGTGTCGAGGGAGGCGTTCAGATCGCGCCGAAGCTCGGCGTCACCGCTGAGCAGTGACTGCCAGGTGATCTCGGGCCCCTTGCGGGCACCCTTTGGCACGATCTTCACGCCTTCGGGAGAAATCGTGACGGTATAGAGCTTCCCTTCGACTTCCAGCTCCCGTTTCAGCGTCTTATCGAGACGAGTGGCCATCGGGTGGAGCCTCCAAGGGTTCGGTTGATTTCGACCCCCAAAGATCGCCACTCCGGGCCGATCGTCCACCCCCCGCCCGTAAGTTCCTGCTGAAATTGGAGATAGATACTGCCTACTCCTCTCGCAGCACCCCCGCCGGGTCCATCCGCATCGCGCGGACGGCGGGGATGAGGTTGGCCACGAGGGCGGTCGTGGCCAGGACGCCGGCCACCAGGGCGAAGGTGAGGGGGTCGGTGGCGGCCACGCCGTACAATTGGCTCTCGATCAGCCGGGTCAGCGCGAGCGCGGCGGCAAGCCCGATCCCGATGCCGAGCAGCGCGAGCCCCATGCCCTGGCGCAGCACCAGCCGGAGGACGTCGCCCCGGTCCGCGCCCAGCGCGATCCGCACGCCCAGCTCCCGTGAGCGCTGGGTGACGGAGTAGCTCATGACGCCGTAGATCCCGATGGATGCCAATACCAGCGCGATCCCGGAGAACAGGCTCAGTAGCATCATCGAGAGCCGTCGCTGGCCCACCGACTTGGAGAGCAGCTCGTCCATGTCGCTCACGCCCGAGATCGGCTGGTCGGGGTCCACCGACCGGACCGCGCCGCGGACCAGGTTGACGTACCGGTCGGGGCTCCCCGCCGTGCGCACCGCCACCGCCATGAAGGGCTGGGCCACCTGCCGGTAGGGGAGATAGACCTGCACCCGGGGATCGGCGTCGAGGCCCTCGTGGGCGGTGTGACCGACCACACCTACCACCTCTATCCATTCGTTCTGCGTGGTATCGGTCACCCCGTCCGGTGGCCCGAAGGTGAATCGCTTGCCGATCGGGTTGTCCTTCGGCCAGTACCGCCGCACCAGCTCCTGGTCGACCACGGCCACCAGCCGGGAGCCTTCACGATCCTCATCGCTCAAGTAGCGGCCGCGCAGTAGCGGGATCCGCATCGCCTCGAAGAACTGGGGGCTCACGATCCGGATGTCGCCCCAGGGGTTGGGCTGGTTCTCCGGCGGCTGGTAGCCCTCGATCTCGAAGCTGCCGGTGGACCAGCTGCCGCCGAACGGCATCACCGTCGTGGCGCCGACGCCGGTGACTCCCGGTATCCTGGCGATCGCCGGCAGCGCCTGGTCGAAGAACGCGGCCTGGGTGGTGTCGTTCGCGTATTTGGTCTGCGGCAGCGAGAGGTTGAAGATGAGAAGGCTCGACGGGTCGAACCCCGGGTCCACCCCCTGGAGCCGGGCGAAGCTCTTGAGCAGCAGCCCGGCACCGGTAAGCAGGGTGAGGGCGAGCGCGACCTCGGTGACCACCAGGCTGCGCCGGAGGGTGTGGCTTCCCCGGTCGGCGGTGCTCCCGCGACCACCCTCCTTCAGCGCGCCGTGCAGGTTGGGCGTCGCGGTGTGGATCGCGGGCGCCAGCCCGAACAGCACCCCGGCCACCACCGAGACGGCGAGGGTGAACACCATCACCGTGCCGTCTATCCCGATCTCGTCCGCCCGCGGCAGGTTGCCGATGTCCATCGCCACCAGCGCGCGCACTCCCAGATACGCCAGCAGGAGACCGACCGCTCCGCCCGCGAGCGAGACGAGGACGCTCTCGGTAAGCAATTGCTGGAGCAGCCGCTCCCGGGTGGCGCCGAGCGCCGTGCGGACCGCGATCTCCTTGGAGCGCGCGGCGGCGCGGGCGAGGAGCAGATTGGCCACGTTGGCGCAGGCGATGAGCAGCACGAACCCGACCGCGCCCAGCAGCACGAGCAGCGCCGGGCGGATCTCGCCGGTGGCCTGAAGGCTCAGGCCCGTCACCAAGAGGCTCCAGCTGGGCAGGTAGCTGTCGGGATAGTCGCGCTTGAGCTGCTCCGCCAGGGTTCGCATTTCGCCCTGCGCCTGCTCGACCGGGACACCCGGCTTCATCCGCGCCGTGAGGTTGAGAAATTCGTGGGTGCGGTTCTCGTCGGTCATCTGCTCCGGCTGGAAGAGCAGCGGCGCCCAGATCTCCGCGTTCCGGTTGAAGAAGTCGCGGAACCCGCTCGGCATGACGCCGACCACCTCGTAGCTCTCGCCGTTGAGGGCGAGGCTCCGGCCGACGATGGCCGGGTCCGCCCCGAAGATCCGCTGCCAGGCGTCGTAGCTGAGCACCACGATCCGCTCGCGGCCGGGGGAGTCCTCACCGGGCTGAATGGTGCGGCCCAGCAGGGCTGGCACCTGGAGGGTGGTGAAGAGTCTTCCGGTGACTCGCTGCCCCTGCATTCGCACCGGCTCACCCACGCCGGTCAGATTCACCTGCCAGCCGGTCTGCACCGCCATGGACTCGAACGATCGGCCCTTCCTCTGGTAGTCGAGGAACCCCGGAACCGACACCGGCGCCTCCAGCCCGTCGAGCGAGGGATAGAGATGCTCGATCGTCACCAGCTGCTGCGGCTCGTTATAGGGCAGCGGCCGGAGCAGCACCGCGTTGACGGCGCTGAAGATCGCGGTGTTGGCCCCGATGCCGAGGGCGAGGGTCAGCACGACGATGCCGGTGAAGGCCGGGCTCTTGGCCAGCCGGCGGAGGCTGTAGCGGAGATCCTGAAGCAGAGTATCCATGGGACGCTCATTGGGCAGGGACGGAAGGCGTCACGACCCCACTTTGACGGCAAGAGCCGGCGAAAGGTTGCGATCAGGGGGCGGTGCCGGCCGGAGCCGGCCCACTCAATCCTGCCGGGTCCCCGCCCTTCGGAGGTGCATCTCGATCAGCTGGGACTGGAACCCGTCGGCGGGCCGCTCGCTGACTCGCGCGAGAAGCCGGAACAGGCGACGGGCGCGCGGCACGTCATTCAGCTTCAGGTTGGCGATCACTGCCCCGTCGCGAAGATCGTCCGGTCTGATCCAGAACCTCCGGTGCCTGAATTCCGGCAGGAGGCGCTCGGCGGCCTGTGCAGCCTCCTGGAAGTCCCAAGCGGCGAGTCCATGGTAGAAGGAGACGGCAGCGTGGACCGGAGGGGGCGCGTGATGGCGCTCGAGATACCGGCGCGCCGCCCGATAGAACTCCTCGTCCGCCACCCCCTGCGCGCCGCCGCTCACGATGCCCTCGATCTCCGCGAACATGCCGAGCCAGACTCGCCAGCTGCTCGGGGGCGCCGTTGCGCTCAACGCCTCCCGCCACAGCCTCCACCGGAATATCGCCTGGGCGGCTTCCGCCGCCTGCGAGTCGTCCACCGCGGTGCCCGCCCGGTCGGCCCTCACCTGCGCGGCCACCGAGTTGGCCTGAAGGCGCGGGATGGAGAGGGCCGGCAGCCGGGGGTCGTCCGGAAGCCCTCGACGCCGGCCCTCGAGCAATCCGGCGATCGAGAACCGTTCGGTCGAGAGTCCCTGCAACCCCGTGGCGTTGCGCCCGAGGTAGCGCCGCCGTTCGGCGCCGACATCGAGGGCCGGATGGAAATCGGAGTTGGGAGGCACCACGCTATCCAGTAGGGGAGCCAGCAGCCCCCGTCCGGCGAGCCGCGTCGCCTCGAGCGCGGCCGGAGTCATCGGCACGAAGCGGCAGAGGTCCTGCTGGATGCCGGGCAGCGAGAACACCGACCAGTCCGGCTCCCGAAGCTGGGGACGATTGCCGGCGATGATCAGCATGTCGCTGGCGGTGGTGAGGAAGATCTCGTAGGTCGGAAAGGTCCGATGGATCGCCGCGAGCACCCGGAGCGCCAGCTCGTCGTCCAGCTCGTACAGATGAAGCCACTGGGCGAACACACCGTCTTCCGACAGATAGCGCCGGATGCGGGCGTAGAACTCGGTGGTAAAGAGACCGGACACCCCGCTGACCCATGGGTTGGATGGCTCGGAGACGATCAGATCGTAGCGTTTCTGCTGGGACGCGAAGTAGGACTTGGCGTCGTCGATGATCAGCTCGGAGCGCGAGTCGTCGAACACCCGGCGGTTGTAGGGATAGAACACCCGGGAGCCCGCGATCATCTCCGGCTCGATCTCGATCGTCGTCAGCCGGGCGAGCCGCTGGCTCGCCAGCAGGTGGTGCGAGGTGATGCCCGAGCCGTGGCCGACGACCGCCGCCGTCCGGGCGCCCGGCGCGTGCGCGAGGGCGATCAGCGCCGAGAGAGTCTGAGTCGCGGCATCGCCACCCAGGGGAACCCGCTGCGAGGTCTCGTAGCAGGGGACGAACCAGTCCCGGGTGAGCGAGGCGTCCGACTTTCCATTGGTCGCGATATAGATCATCGCCGCGTCCGGGACCCGCACCGCCGATACGGTCGCGGTGCGGCCGTCACGGTAGAACACCACTGTGTTGTCCGGGACTCCCGGCCGGCCGCGGCGGTAGACACCGCTCACCAGCACGCCTTTGTGCAGCTGGATGAATTGCGACCCGCCCAGCACGACCAGCGCGGTGGCGGCCGCGAGCGCGAAGCCGAGTCGCCGGCCCGCCGCGTGGCCGCGAAACAGCAGGAACACACCCAATCCCATGTCGAGGGTCGCCCCCACCAGGAGCATCGCCTTGAGCCCGATCCAGGGGAGCAGCACCAGCCCGCCCAGGGCCACGCCGACGATCGAGCCGAGGGTGTTGACCGCGTACACCGCGCCGACCGCGCGCTCGCCGTCGCCCGACGCCATCAGCGTGCGGGTGATGAGGGGAAGCGTCATGCCCGCGAGAAAAGTGGCCGGAAACATCACCGCCAGGCAGATGAGGTAGCGGGATACCGTGTACCCGGAGTAGCCCGGGTCGGTGCTCGCGAACATTTGCAGGAGGCGCGAGGTCCAGGTGAACGACTGGGCGTAGATCGGGAGGGTGGCCAGGGCGAGCAGGCCCATGAGCCATTGAATGATCCCCAGCGCGCGGAGCGGATCGGTGATCCGGTCGGCGCGGGATCTGATCCACAGCGAGCCCAGCGCGAGGCCGAGGATGAACGCCGACAGCATCAGCTCGAAGGAATGCGTCGCGCTGCCCAGCACCAACGAGAGCATGCGGATCCAGTCGATCTCGTAGATGAAGGAGGCGACGGCGGTCCAGAAGGTCACGGTCAGCAGGAGCCATCGCAGACCGGCCCCTCCCCGCGGCAGCGCGCCGCCCACCGCCGCGGGGGGCGTGAGCACCTGGGGCTCCGCCGGGAGTTGCCGCCGCCGGACGAGTGCCGCGACGGCGAGCGTGGCGAGGCCGACGAGCAGGTTCAACCCGGCGGCGACGCGCAGGGTCCCCGGCAGGCCCACCCGGCCGACCAGATAGAAGCCGGCCCCGAGAACTCCGATCGCCGCGCCCAGGCTGTTCGCGAAGTACAGCTGGCCGAGGATGCGGCCGGAGGGAAGCCGCGACAGCCGGATGGCGCCGGCCGTCATGAGGGGAAACGTCGCGCCAAGGAGCACCGACTGCGGCAGGATGAGGCCGCCCGCGATGCCCCATTTGACGGCGGCCAGCTTCCAGGTCCCGGCCACGGCGGGATACAGCGCGAGGTAGGCGTGCTCGGTGACGCTCAGATAGAGATCATGAAACCAGAAACCGATCCCGCCGACCAGCAGCTCCACCAGGGCGTAGCCGATGAGAGGTGACGCGATCCGGGTCGTGAATCGGCTCACCGCGGCCGCGCCGAGCGACATCCCACCGAGGAAAATGATCAGGACGATGATTTGTCCGTAGGCGTCGTGCCCTGCGAAGAGGCCGAGGTAGCGCGCCCAGATCGACTCGTAGATCAGACCCGCGGCACCGGAAAGGAAGAACAGCCAGGTGAGGACGGCGACCGTCCTGTCGCCGCGGCGCCCGGCGCCCACGGTGTCCGCGATGGTCAAGGCAGTGCTCGAGGATGGGGAGCCTGTAGTGTAACCCGAAGGCGTCCGCGACCGAAGCGGCGTCAGGGTACCGGCCCCCGGGCTCCTTCTGCAGCAGGCGGCTCACGACTGCCTCCACCCCGGGTGTCACCTCCGGTCGGAGCGACCGGACCGCGGACGGCTCGCCCTGGCGCACCGCCTGGAACAGCAGCTCGATGGAGGATGCGGAGAACGGCGGCCGGCCGGTGAGCATTTCATGGAGCACGACGCCCAACGCCCACAGGTCGGTGCGGTGATCGAGGGTGCCGCCCGCGGCCTGCTCCGGGCTCATGTAGGCGAGGGTGCCCAGCACGAAGCCAGTCCGGGTGAGTTTCTCGCCGGCGATCTTGGCGATCCCGAAGTCGAGGATCTTGAGGCTGCCGTCACCGGCGAACATGAGGTTGGCGGGCTTGATGTCGCGGTGGATGACGCCCGCAGCGTGGGCGTGGGCCAGGCCGTCGGCCACCTGGGCGGCGCAGATGATCGCCTCGGTGACCGGCAGAGGCCCCTTGGCGATCATGCTCTTGAGCGTCCCGCCCCCGTAGTAGGGCATCACGATGAAGAGCCGGCCGTCTTCCGTCTCCTCCACTCCGTGGATCGCGCCGATGTTGACGTGGTCGAGCGCGGCCGCTGCCTGGGCCTCGCGCTGGAAGCGTCGCTTGAGCATCGGGTCTCCGGCGAGACTCTCGGACAGGAACTTGAGGGCGACGGTCCGGCCCGAGCTGCGATCGTTCGCCCGGTACACGGTTCCCATCCCTCCGCCGCCGAGCTTCTCCAGCAGCTCGTACCGATTCCCGGGACGCGGCTTTCCGATCAATGCCCGCGGAAGGTCGAACGCCGCGGCGACGATGCGCTCCAGCCGGCCGGTGGCGTTCGCTCGGTCCGCGCTCGCGAGCAGCTCTTCGACTTCGCGCCGCAGGGCGAGGTCTCCGGCGACCGCGACCTCCAGGAACCTCCCGCGCCGCGCGAGCGGGAGGTCGGAGCATTGGTCGAAGAGGACTTCGATTCGCTGGCGGCGCGAGGGATCGGCGGTCATGGGTGCTCGAGTTTCATCAAAAAGTATCGCCGTGTAGCCTCGGCGTCTCCCTGACCGCCGCCCGCAGCCGCATCATCCTCGCCCTCACCTCACCGCCCCGCTCCGTTTCAACATCCTCACCACTTCGTCCACCGGGATCGCCTCCACCGTGTTCCCGTTCGCCCGCTCCGTCGTCGCCTTGAACAGCGAGTTGTAGATCGCCTCTTCCGTCGCCTCGACCGCGCCCTGAAACAACCCCGACATCGCATCGTTGCCCAGTTCCGGCACCGTGCGGCGCTCCTCGCGAAATCGCCGGCGCACCGCGGGGTGGGTAGAGAACGCGATCACGTAGTCTCCCGACCCGTTGTCCATCGCCGACCCGGTCCGCCCTACGCCGAGGATGGCGCGCGCCGCGAGGCGGCGGAGGTTCCGGTCCGAGGTGGGCGCGTCGGTCGCCAGCACGATCATGATGGATCCCCGGGCGCCTTGCGCCTCCGTCGCCATTCCGAGTCCCTCACGCCGGAGTCCTCGACCAACCGGCGCGCCGAGAATGTGGAGGTCTCCGCCGAAGTTGCTCTGGACCAGCACGCCGACCGTCCAGGTGCTGTCCGCGGCCTTCACCCGTCGGGACGACGTTCCGATCCCGCCCTTCCAGCCGAACGCCACCGTCCCCGTACCCGCCCCAACGCTGCCCTCGGCGACCGGCCCGCCGGCGGCGCTCTCCAGCGC
Source organism: uncultured Gemmatimonadales bacterium (assembly GCA_963844445.1). Classification (GTDB taxonomy): domain Bacteria; phylum Gemmatimonadota; class Gemmatimonadetes; order Gemmatimonadales; family GWC2-71-9; genus CAVVWJ01. The sequence goes on along the minus strand of CAWJOB010000001.1, from coordinate 566,884 downwards.
GGCCCGCACGTGCCGCTCCGCGATGGGCCTGCTCCGGATGGCATTGAGGGCGTAGCCGTCGTTGGTCTCGCCCACCACCGGGTTGATCGAGCGGACCTCCTCCATGCCGGCGCGTGAAAGGAGGTGGGCGACCATCGCGTCGGCCGCCTTCCAGACACAGAGCGTGCAGGTGAGGAGGATCGGCGTCTCCAGCTCACCCAGCTCCGCGACCTGGGTGGCGCCGACCAGCTTGCCGAATCCGTTCCCCACGTGGATCGCAGCGGGCACCCGCTCCTGGAAGAGATTGCCCGGATGAGGAACGACGGCGGTGACCCCGGTCCGGACCGAATCTCCCTCGCGCACGGTCGCCTGCCCCACCGCGACTCCCGCGACGTCGGTGATGGCATTGAGCCGGCCCGGCGGGAGCAGTCCCGGAGCGACGCCGAGGTCGCGGGCGCGGGGTCGTTGCTGGGCTAGGGGGGTGGAGACGACGAGCAGGGTGAGCGCGAGGGAGAGCAGCAGCGTCATTCTTCGTGCCCCAGGTCGGCCTGGTACCCGTACGCCTCGCTCACCCCGTCCAGCATGCTTCTCCACTGCTTCTTGTGCCGCCGCATGATCATCACCTCGGTCTGCTGGGTCTCACGCGGGAAGTCGCGGAACATCTCGGGCATGGGGCCAAGCGGCTGCACCACCGGGCGCACGACGACGACGTAGGCCAGCGTGTCGCTCGCCCGGACCGCGCCGATCACCCGGTAGGTCGCCGGGCGCCTCGCGGCCGTGGCGGCTGAATCCTGCTCGCTCGCCGAGCGGGTCCCACGAAACCACCTCGCGAACACGGTGTCGGGCGACGTGTGCGCCAGCGAGTCCACGGTGGGGACCAGGAAGACGGAATCGAGCATGAACCGCACCTGCCGGGTTCGAGCCCGCTGCCAGCGCGCCTGGACGGTCGAGTCCACGCCTAGCGAGTCCATGTCCAGCGAGTCCGTGGCCAGCGAATCCATCCCCGGCCACTGCGCGCTGCCGAGCATCCGGAGCTGGAAGACCTGGAGGCCGCGGAACCGGACCAGCGCGTCGGGGTGCGCCAGCCTGAGGAGGGTGGCCCACTCGCCGGTGGAGTCCGCGCGAACAACGGCTCGAGCCACCTGCTCCGGTGTTGCCGAGGGCTGTCTCTGCTGCGCGGCGGACCTCGGGGCAAGTGCCGGCAGAATCGACACCAGCAATGCGGCTCGACGGAGGCCGGGCATCAACCTCCACCCGGCCTTTCAGTCGGCGGCGCGGCCCCGGGACCAGGGAGCGCGGGCAACTCTCCCCCGCCCTCCCGCACTGCCGTCAGCAGCGCCTCGACCGACTGGTACCGGTAGATCACCGGCGCGCCATGCTGGAAGAGACCCCCGGTATCGGCGGTCGGGCCGTAGGTCGAGTAGAGCTGGTGGCCCAGCAGCCGGAGGTAGACGGTGAGCTGGCCCCGATGATGGGCCGAGTGGGCGATGCGCCTCGTCAGCACCCACGCCCGCGAGCGGGTCACGTCGAAGAATCGGGTCTCTCCGGCGAACCACTCCGCGGGCTTGGTGCCCAACCGGTCGAGTCGCCGCGCCGAAGCCTCGGCGTAGTGTTCCAGGAAGCCCACCCGGTCCTCCTTAGCGGGCAACGGCGGGAGACCGACGTCGATCCCGAGCATCCCCTTCACCCATACGTCTTCCGAGACGCACTGGTGGACCATCTGCTCCAGCGGCGTCCGCGCGCGGGGCTCCGGCCTGAAGCCCAGGTCTTTCTGGTCGAAGTGGGACCAGACGCTCAGCGTCTTGAGGCGCTCGGTCGCGTAGGTGTCCAGCAGGAAGGTGTAGGGAATCACGGGCATGAGTCTACTTCTTGGTCCCGAACGACCCTCCCATGCCCTTGGCCGCACCGGCGAGATCCCCGGCCCCACCACCCGCGAGTGCGCTCTCGAGCTGCGTGGCGATCGGGGCCGGCAATCTGGTCTTCGCGAAATTCAGCACGGTCTCCACCGCGATCTTGGCCTTATCCGGCGCAAGGCCCGTGCGCTCGGCCACCTGGTTGATGAGCTCTTGCATATGTCACCTCTACCGAAAAAAAGAAAGGCGGGCGGCTGGTGTGCGACGCCCCTCCAGCATAGTTGGTGGTCCCTGGATCATCCACCTCGCCGCTGACAACCCGTCACTCCTCTCCCGCGCCGCCCTCCGGCACGCTCTCCGCGAGCGTGACGGCGAAGTAGTCGAGGTTGAGCGTCCGGATCTCCGCGGAGCGGAGCACGAGGAAGTCCCCCCGGATCTCGTAGTAACGCTCGTCCGGCTCCGCCGGCCCCGCGGGAGGCAAGGGCTCGCCGTCCTGCCGGTCGTCCACCAGCTTCCTCCGATGCGCGTCGGTCAGCACGACGGTGTCGAGCGCGCCGTCGCGGTCGAAGGTGAAATCGGACACGATCCCGCGATAGAGATAGCTGCCGGACGCATGGTCCACCACCGCGGAGAAGTAGACGCCGTCCACCGAGCGCCCCTCCGCGACGTTTTCCCGGAAGTCGAGCACTTCACCGGTGAGCATGTAGTACCAGTAGTTGTCGAAGCGGAAGGTCTTGGTGAGGTGGTCGAGCTTGAGCCGGCGGACGGCCCGATGCCCCAGGTTCCCCGCGATCCCGGCCGCGGCGTAGAGCGACACGAGATATCCCGCGACGCCCGGGTAATGTCCCGCCACTGACGAGCGGACCCTGTCGAGATGCTCGTTCCCCTCCCCGAAGTTGCCCACCAGCAGCAGGAACATCGCATCCACGTCGGGCTGGAATCCCAGCCGCCGCACCAGGATGAGCCACGCCACGTGCAGCACCAGCGCGAAGGCCACGCCGTATGCCAGCTCCTCGGACACGCGGCGCAGCGAGGTGGGGCTGGCCCATCCCCACGGACCGCGGGCGTAGCTGTAACGGAGGATGATTCCGGGAAGGACCAGCAGAAAAACCAGGAGGGCCGGAAAAGCGAAGTTCATCCCGCTTCCGCGAGTCTCCTGCCGAACGGGCTCTTCACCTTGGAGACGACGTCGATGTGCACTCGGTAGGTCCGGCCGTTCATCCGGACCCAGCCGTCGCGGCCATTGATGAGGTGCTCGCGAAGCTGCCGGCGCGCGCTGGGGTCGAGCAGGATGGATTCCAACGTCTTGGAGATGCGGCCCTTCATGCTCTCCTCCGGACAACCGGGTCTCCTGAACAATGACCGGCCGGGAGCGACCTGACAAGCGTTCGCGACCAAAAGGGCCTCGCGGCCCACCGAGTCACGCCCAGAGGACGCCGGCTCGCCACCGTAGCCGGAACCCGGAGCGAGCCATGCTGGCCAACTGCATTACCCTGTCGCGCTTTCCCCTGTTGCTGATCTGGATCCTGGTGCTGTATCTGGGCTCACCCCCGCTTCGGCTGGCCGGAGTGGCGCTGCTTTTCCTGGGCCTCATGCTCGATACGGTGGACGGCATCGTCGCTCGCCGCAGGGGCCAGACCAGCCTGATCGGCAGCGTGCTCGACATCGCCGCCGACCGCACCTACGAGCTGGTCCTGTGGGTGTGCTTCGCGAATCTCGGCATGATCCCGGCTGTGATCCCGATGATCGTCGTCGCGCGGACGACGTTGACGGATGCGCTTCGAAGTGTAGGGGTGGCGGAGGGGACCGCGCCGTTCGCCCAGCATCGGGGGACGCTCGCCCGCTTCCTGGTCGGCTCCTCCTGGACGCGGACCGGGTACTCGGTCACCAAGATCATGGCGTTCTGTGGGTTGGCGCTGGTCGAGGCGCTCCCTGCCGCCGGCTCGATGCTGGGCCCGTTCCAGGCGATCGCCTGGCTCGCCGTGATCCTTTGTATTGGCCGAGGCCTGCCGGTCATCCTTGCCGGGCTTCCTCGGCTGCGCGACGCCCAGGGCTAGACCGGCGCCGGAGAGTCTCGCGAACCGGTTCCCACCTCACTAGATTGCCGCGCGTCACACGCCTCCCGCTTGTCTGTTCCGCGTTTTGAACGATCGGCGTTCGGCACAATCCCAGGCATCACCACATTTCGAGAGTTTGATGACCGCTCGTCGATCCGTCGCGATCGCCGCCCTGGCGCTTCACGCAAGCCTGTTTTCAGTGCCGGCGTGGGCGCAGACGGACCTCGTCCCCTCCGCCGTAGCGCCGACGCACCATCCCAGTCCGCTCCTCTCCGGGAAGACCGCCGCCGTGGCCGGACTACTCTTCGCCGGCGCCCTGCTGGGAGATCACGGGTTTCGCGAGGAGGCCCAGGAGCACCGGGGCAGCACCACGAATTCGGTTGCCAAGTTGGGCAATTCTCTGGGAGAGTGGCGCTTCGTGATACCGGCGCTGTCGGCCGGCTACCTGGCCGGGGAGCTCGCGGGCAGCAGCGACCTGAAGCGGGTGATCCTGCACGCCGGAGCGGCCGCGGCACTGGCCACCGGGGTGACGAGCTCCCTCAAGTACACCATCGGGCGGACCCGCCCGTCGGTAAGCGGCAACCCGATTCAATTCCGGCCGTTCAGCGGCTCCAACTCATTTCCATCCGGACACACCGCGGTGGCATTCGCGATCGCCACCGCGATCGCGGACGAGACCGATGACAGTTGGTCGGACATCGCGCTCTACGGCGCCGCGACCCTGACCGCCATGTCCCGCGTCAACGATGACCGGCACTGGACCTCCGACGTGCTGATCGGCGGCCTCATCGGTCATCTCAGCGGGCGCTGGGTCTCCAAGAGGATGGGGCCGGTGCGCGTCATGCCGGGAGCGGTGACGGTCAACCTCGAGTTCTGAGGCGACCGGGGCTCAACGCACCGGCTGGCCGATGCCGAGCAGGTTGCCCTCGCTGTCCTTAAACCAGGCCCCTCGCTCTCCCCGGCCCTTGCTGGGATAGTTCCCGGCGATCTCGGCGATGCCGTCCACCGTCTCGAGTCCGGGCAGGTGGTACTCCTGGAAGACCACCCCGCGCGATCGCAGCGCCGCGACCGTGGCTTCGATGTCGGCGACCTCCCAGCCCATCTGGGTGTGGGTTCCCGCCGGGGCGCCCGCCGATTGGAACAGCGCGAAAAACCCCCCGCCGCAGCGGTACAAGAGGCCCCCGGGCCTTTCCTCGACGGGCTCGAGGCCCAACTTCTCGGCGTAGAAGGCCTTGGCTCGCTTCAGGTCCTGTGCCGGGAGTCTGGCTGCGACGTCGCCCTGGTCGAGCATGTCTCCTCCGGTCACCCGCGAAGTGGTGGTGGCTCTCCTCATCTGATGATGAGCGCGATCCCGGCCAGGATCAGCGCTGCTCCCGCGATGCGGCCGAGCTTCTCACCTCCCGGCGCAATCCTCTCCACGAGAACGAACCCCGCGATGGCGGCCACCCAGAGCAGGTTCATGACTCCGGCCACCAGCAGCAGGCCCATCAGCATCCAGCAGCAACCCACGCAGAGGACCCCGTGCTTGAGCCCCATCACGAGGGTCCCCCACCGGCCGTCCCGCCACTCCGACATCAGGAAGCCCATGGGTGAGCGACAGTGCGTCAGACAGACCCGCTTCAGTGGGGTGAACTGAAAGATGCCGGCGACCGCCAGTAGACCGCCCCCGAGAATGGGGCTGGTGCTCGCCATCATGGGGGAGAGGAGGGCGTAGTCGTGAAGCTTCCATTGCACCAGCGTCGCCAGGAGGCTGAAGCCCAGCCAGACGATCAGGTACCCCAGGAGCAGGATCGCCGCGGACCCCGCCACCCGGTCCGCTCCCGTTTGCCGGCTCGTCCGAGCGAACATCAAGATGAGCGGAGCCACCGAGGGCACCATCATGGCTACCATCATGACCGCCCACATGACGAAGAGCAGCAGGAGCTCGACCGCCCCCCAGTTCCGCACCTGCGGCATCGCCATGCCGGAAGCCATGGCCATGTCCCCCATGGCCGGCATCGCCCAGCGGAGGTAGACGACGTATGCCCAGGCGCTGAGGGTCAGCAAGGCGATGCCTGCCAGAACGACGGCGCGGTCGCGCCGCAGCACCGCTTCGAGCGAGCTAAGGGGCATCTTGGCCGTTGAAGTCTACCGTTCAGGCGAGCTCGAGGCAGCTCCGCATCATGCTGTCGGCCTCGGCCCGGGCAGGGCATCGAGCAGTGTGCTGTCGTTGTAGATCAGGAGCATGAACTTCATGCCGATGCCTCACCGTCCGGGATAGCGGCGGGAAGCCCGCCGGGTTCGCTCCGCCGCTTCGGCGGTCTCGCGCCGTTTTACCTTGGCCTCCGCGCGGGCACGGTCCTCCGCCTTCTTCGCACGAATCGCCCGTATGCGCTCGCCGATCGGTATCTCCAGGCCCGAGCCCGCCCGCGCCTTGTAGTCGAAGTCGGGGACGATCACCCGCGGCAGCCGCTTCCCGATCGCCCGCTCGATGCTCCGAAGCTCGTTCTCCTCGTCCGGAGCGACAAAGGTGAACGCGTCGCCCACGGCTTCCGCCCGAGCCGTGCGGCCGACCCGGTGAATGTAGTCGTCGGCCACCTTCGGCACGTCGAAGTTCACCACGTGGCCGAGCGCCTCGATGTCGATGCCCCGCGCGGCGATGTCGGTCGCGACCAGGACCCGGTACGTCCCGTCCTTGAACCCGGCCAGCGCCTGGGTCCGCTGCGGTTGCGAGCGGTTCCCGTGGATCCGCTCGGCCTTGATCCCGTGCTGCACCAGGTACTTGGCCAGCCGGTCGGCCCGGTGCTTGGTGCGGGTGAAGACCAGCGCTTCCCGCATCTCGCCGCGCTGGAGCAGGGTGAGGAAGAGCGCCGTCTTCAGCTCCTGCGGCACCGGATAGACGGCGTGGGTGATCCCCACCGCCGGCGCCGACCGCCGCTCCAGGTTGACGTTGACGGGGTTGCGGAGCATCTCGCGGGTGAGCGCGCGGATCGGGTCGGGCATCGTGGCGCTGAAGAAGAGCGTCTGCCGCCGTGAAGGCGGCGGCAGGTGTCGCAGGATCTTCCGGATCTCGGGTAGAAAGCCCATGTCGAGCATCCGGTCGGCCTCGTCGAGCACCAGGATCTCGAGGCCGGCGAGCTTGGCGTAGGGGAAGCGGAAGTGATCCATCAAGCGGCCCGGCGTCGCGACGATGACGTCGGCGCCGCTCCGGAGGGCGTGCTCCTGCGGGCCCATGCCCACGCCCCCGTAGACGGCCGCCGCGGTGATCGGGGTGTGCACCGCAAGGTCGTTCAGGTCCTCGAGAATCTGCGCGGCGAGCTCGCGGGTCGGCGTGAGAACCAGCGCCCGGGTGGTCCCGCGAGGCTTGTCGATGAGCCGATGCAGGATCGGCAGGAGGAACGCCGCGGTCTTGCCACTGCCGGTCATCGCGCAGGCGAGGACGTCCTGGCCGCCCATGGCGGGCGGCACGGCGTCGGCCTGAATCGGCGTCGGCCGAACGAAGCCCAGCTCCTTGATGCCTTTGAGGAGGTTCGGATGGAGCTTGAGCGAAGTAAAAGGCACTCGGAGTCCTTGGAGTCGAATGGCTGAGAACACGGCGGAGCGGCCTGCAGATGAAGCGCGGGGTTGCGGGCCTGACGAAGGTGAAGCATAACCTGGCGCGGGCACACCTCGGTGCGACCCTTGCCGCGATTCGAGCATCCTACTCACCTGACACTTCCCTTGGAGAACGAAGTGCGATCGCCCTTCTGTGGATTGGGTCTCTTGCTGCTCGGGACAGCGGCAGCTCCCGCAGCGGGACATGCCCAAGCGGTCTTCGAGTTGTCGGGGCGCGATCGCGTGCGACTTGCCGAGGCGATGCGGCTCGCGGACGAGCTGCGTGATGACCTCTGGCCGGGCTGGAAGAGCACACCATTGCGGGTGCTCCTCGTCACCGGTGGGGCCGAGTTTCTCATCGGTCATTCCAAGCCAACTGCCGATTTTACCCGGCAGGGCTATGACACGCTGCTGAACCATGAGATCTGGACTCGACCCCGGCAGTTCTCTCCAACCCTGCTTGCAACTTTCCCGGCCGTGGGCGGGGTACCTACGATCGTCATCGGATCCGCCGAGCACACCGACAAGTCCTCGACCGATTGGGTGTTGACGCTGCTCCACGAGCACTTCCACCAATGGCAGTACTCCCGGCCCGGTTACTACGCTGGGGTGGCAGGTCTCGATCTGACGCGGGGCGACACGACCGGGCAATGGATGCTGGATTACCCCTTCCCTTACGACTCCGCTCCCGTGCAGCAGGCCGTGCGCCGTTTGGCCACCGCCCTCGGCCAAGCCCTGGATGCGCGCCCGAGCGCAAAGGCCAAGACCTTGGAGGCCGCCGTCGCCGCTCGAGAGACGCTGCGCGGCCGCCTCACGGCCGCTGACTACCGCTACTTCGAGTTCCAGCTGTGGCAGGAAGGTGTGGCTCGCTTCATCGAGTACGCCGCGGCCCGAGCGGCGGCCGATTCTGAACAGCCTTCCACCGCGTTTCGGAGCTTACCGGATTACCAACCGTACGATCGAGTCGCCTCCGCGGCGCGCCGCAGCCTGCGACGGGAGCTGGAAGGACTGTCCCTGGCGCGCGATCGGCGGGTCGCCTTCTATCCACTCGGCGCCGCGATGGCACTGCTCCTGGAGGAGACCCGATCCGACTGGAGGCGAGACTACGCGGACCATCCGTTCGCGCTCGCCGCTCTCCTTTCCGCCATGGGTCGCCGGTAGTTTTTCCTCGGCGATGGCTGGCTGGTCTATGAGGGGCCTTGAAGCTGCGGCTGGCGGTTGCATCCACGGGGTGAATGGGGACCGGAGGGCACGCGCTGGAGAAGGCCCGGCCGCGACGGTAGCTTGAGCCGGATGCCCATCCTGTCGCAGCACTTCGATTCGACCCTGGGCCGGTGGACCCACACCGCATGGCGGCCGGGGCCGGGCCACCCGCTCGAGTGGGCGGTGGACCGGGTGTGGGACTTCCACGGTATGGCGGCGCACCCGCGGGAGCGGGTGTTCCCCAACGGCCACCTGGAGCTGATCGTTCAGCTCGACGAACGCTACCTCGACGTCACCGCCGCCGGCGTGGTGCCGACTCCCGCGGCTTGTGTCACTGGAATCTTCTCCCGGTCCGCCGTGGTGCAGGCACCCCGGCGGCCCTGCCGCGTGCTTGGGGTGCGGCTCCGTCCGGCGGGCGCCTGGGCGCTGCTGACGCACCCCCTCTGTCAGCTCGCCGAGCTGACGGCGGATCTCAGCGACCTCCTGGGCCGCGCGGGTGATGAGCTGGCCGAGCAGTGCCACGATGCCGGCAGCGGGATGGAGCGGGTCCGCCGCGCAGTCGCGTGGCTCGGCGCCCGGGTCCGGGGGCCGAACGCGCGCGCCGTGGATCCCGCGGCGCACTGGGTCGCGCGCCGCATCGCCGACACCGGCGGGAGCCGGCCAATCGCCGCGCTCCGGGCCGAGACCGGCCTCACCGACGCTCGGTTGATCTCGCTCTTCCGGGAGCAGGTCGGGGTGACGCCGAAACGGCTCGCCCGGATCCACCGCTTCGACCGCGCGCTCGGCCTGCTCAGCCGGAAGGGCGGCACCCTCGCGAGCGTCGCCCACCGCGCCGGCTACTTCGACCAGCCGCACATGAACGCCGAGTTCCGGGAGATGGCCGGGCTCACACCGGGCGAGTTCCTCGCGGCGGCGCGCTATCCCAACAGCCTCAGCCTGCCCGAGCCGGCCTAGTTCCCCGAAAATTTCTCCAAGACGGCCGCCTCGCCCGGGGCGATCTTTGCACCTGGGCTCGCCGAATCCCGGCGGCGCCAGGCCTTCTCCAGGAGCTTCCGCATGGCTGCCATCCGCGAGGTGTATCCCTATCTGATCGTCCGCGGCGGTGCCGCCGCGATCGAGTTCTACCGCGAGGTGTTCGGCGCGGAGGAGATCCTGCGGATAGCCGATCCGGACGGCCGGCGGATCGGCCACGCCGAGCTGCGGCTCGGACCCATCACCATCATGCTGGCCGACGAGTATCCCGAGCTCGGGATCCTGAGCCCGGCCGCCTTCGGCGGCACCGGCACGACGCTGCACCTTCATGTGGACGACGCCGACGCGCTGGCGGCGCGCGCCCTCGCCGCCGGCGCCACGATGGTGCGGGAAGCGGCCGACTATGACCACGGGGAGCGCCAGTGCCGGGTGCGCGACCCCTTCGGACACGAGTGGCTACTCGGACACGAGATCGGAAAGACCGCCGCGGACGCCCCGCCTTCCCAGCGGCCGAAGGCGGACGCGCCCAATATCTTCCCCGGCCTCCGGTACCGGGACGAGCGCGCGGCGATGGACTGGCTGGCGCGTGCCTTCGGCTTCGAGCGGCACGCGCTCTTCACCGACGACGACGGCGCCGTGGTGCACGCGGAGATGAGGCTGGGGCCTGGGATCGTGATGCTGGGCGCGGCGCCGGAGTGCGCGGAGGGGTTCAACATCTACGTGTATGTCGAGGACGTGGACGCGCACCACGCGCGGGCCCGGGCCGCGGGCGCGGAGATCGTGCGGGCGCTGGCCGATACCAGCTACGGGAGCAGAGAATACGGCGCCCGCGACTTCGACGGACACCATTGGTACTTCGGGAACTACCGTCCCGCCGCGAGCGAACTGTGACAATCGGTGTTCACCTCCGAGACGTTTTGAGGTTGCCCCTCCGTGCCTGAAATCCAATATTGCCTGGCATCATTTCACGGTAGCAGGAGGCTATCAATGGCAACGAAAACACAGGCGATTCCCAAGGGACACCACGGCGTCACGCCCAGCCTCGTCATCACCGGGGCCGCGAAGGCTATCGACTTCTATAAGAAGGCGTTAGGGGCCGAAGAACTGTCGCGGTTCACCGGGCCGGACGGGACCATCATGCACGCGGAGCTTCGGATCGGCGACTCGATCATCATGCTCGGCGAGGAGATGCCCGACCAAGGCGGCGGCAGGAGCCCGAAAACGATCGGCGGGACCCCGGTCAGCTTCTTCGTGTACGCCGAGAATGTGGATGCGAACTGGAAGCGGGCCGTCGATGCCGGCGGCAAGCCGGTCGTACCGCTTGCGGACCAGTTCTGGGGTGATCGGACCGGGTGCATCGAGGACCCGTTCGGCCATCAGTGGTGGCTGGCACAACACATCCAGGACCTGACGCCCGAGGAGATGCGGAAGAAGGCGGAGTCGTTCTTCTCGCAGATGCAACCGGCGTCCTGACGCCGCACCGAAGCACGAACAGATTCGACGAGCTCACCGAGGCAACGGCGAGCTCGTCGAACTCGCCTATCCCATGAATGTGAGAGCCGCGGAGGACGCAGAGGTCGATCAACTCGCAAGACTGTGGTACGAAGGCTGGCAGGACGCTCACGCGGAGATAGTCCCCGCGGAGCTCACCCGACTCCGGACGCTGGAGAGCTTTCTACAGCGGATTCAGGACGCCCTACCGACTGTCCGAGTCCTGGGCCCATACGGCGCGCCGGTCGGATTCTGCATCGTCAAAGACGCCGAGCTATATCAGCTCTTCGTGTCGGCAGAGTCACGCGGCTCCGGAGTCGCGGCGGCGTTGATCGCCGACGCGGAGGCTCGGCTTGCCGCGAGCGGCGTAGAGACCGCCTGGCTGGCGTGCGCGATCGGGAATGAACGGGCGGCGAGATTCTACGAGAAACAGGGCTGGTGCCGGGTCGGGACGATGGTCAACCGGTTGGACACGTCGAGCGGAGAATATCTGCTCGACGTGTGGCGGTATGAAAAAAATCTGGGGCCGGCGCCCGGGGCTTAGCGTCGCTTGCCTTTCGCCTTCGTCTTGGCGCGAGGGGACTTTTTCGATGCGGCCTTGGCCTTGCGGCGAGCGGCTTTGCGCGGCTTGGGGCGGACTCGCTCGGGCAGCTTCGCACCTCCGGTCGAGCGATTCCACTCCTCGTAGGTCTCCTCCGAGATCTCGCCCTTGACCAGCAGCTCCGCGAACTTCCGTCGTTGTGCCTTGCTCTTGAATGGCATCGTGTCCGCACCGTCAGGTAGTGGCTTCCACCAGCGCTGCCGCCATGTCCATGATATCGCGGCGTGAACACTCTCACAATTCTCTAACACCCCCACCCCGTTCGGCGGCCCCGGTCCGGCGTCCCCCGGTGAGTCAAGCAAGTCACTCACCCTCGGGAGACCCGAACCATGCGCCACCTCGTACTGCTCACCTCGCTGACGCTGGCCGCCGCCGCGTGCCGGGACACCACCGGCATGGACGACGCCGCCTCGCCGCAAGCCGCCGGCCTCGCTCGACCCGACCTGCGGGAGGACCGCGCCTCGCTCATCGCCGCGGGGAACGCCCTCTCCAGCGCCATCGCGGCGAACGGCGTCGCCTCCGCCCTCGGTGGCGCGTTCAGCAACAACGGCCTGCTGCTCTCGCCCCGAGTGGCTACGATCGAGGGCCGCGTCGCCGCCACCAATTTCCTCGCCAGCGCCCCCAACGCCCCATCCGCACTGAGCTGGGAAGTGATCCTCGCCGATGTGTCCAACGACGCTTCCCAGGGCTACACCTGGGCCCAGGGCAGCTCCACTATCGATTTCGGCACCGGCGCCACGCCCAGGCCGAGCTTTTTCCTCACCTATTGGCGGCGCACCGAGAGCGGCGACTGGAAAATCGCCGCCTTCGTCCTGAACGCGGGCGGGCCCCAGCCGCTGCCGCTGCCCGAGGGCTTCGGCACGCCCGAGACGAAGCACGGCCGGCAATTTCCCTCCCCCGGCGTCACGGCGCTGCGCCAGGAAGTGCGGGAGACCGACGCGGCCTTCTCGGAGGCCTCGGTCTCGGATGGCACCGGGCCCGCCTTCGAGGGCTACGCCGCCCCGAACGGCATCGCGGTGGGCGGGCTGTTCGTCTTCGGTCCGGCCGCCATCGGGGAAGCGTTTTCCAGCGGTCCCGACGACGTGGTGAGCTGGGAGCCGCGCTTCGCGGACGCCGCACTGAGCGGCGACCTGGGCTTCACCGTCGGCGATGCGGTGTTCAACCTCGTCGGTATCCCCACCTTCTACACCAAGTACCTCACCGTGTGGCGGAAGCAGAAGGAGGGCGACTGGCGGTTCGTGGCGGACTTCGGCAACGGCCGGCCGGCGCCGGCAGCCCCCTGAGCCGTTGACGGTTCTCTGACGCCCGGGTGCCGCAGCGCGGCGCTCGGGCGTCTCCTCACCACATGGCCGATTCCGCCGAGTCCCCGATCCTCGACGATCCCCCCGCCGGACGCCCGGCCCGGCTCGGCGACATCGTGGGCCTCGGCCGCCTGTTCCTGACCGGCCTCGCGTTCTGGACTGCGATGGCCTTCGTCTTCGCCGGGCAGATCGTGCTGCTCCAGCTGGGCACGCCTGCCCCCACGCCGTTCCACCGGCTTTTGGTCAGCGAGCTGGCGAGCTGGTTGCCTTGCGCTCTGCTCACCCCGGCCCTGGTGGCCGGCGCGCTGCGGGTCCGCGCGGCCGGCCGGTCGCTGGCGCATGTGCTCGTGCTCCACGCGGTAGGAGCCCTGCTCTTCCTGGTCGTGGGTGGGGCGCTGATGGGGGTGCTCGAGAGCCTGCTGCCGTGGTCCCCGAAAAACGTCGGGCTCGCGGCGGCCGCGGGACACGGCATCCTCCGCTACCTCGGCGCCGACCTGCTGCTGTACTGCCTCGTCGTCGCCGTCACCGAGGCCGTCGCCCACGCTTGGGAGTCGCGCCGGAGTGGCATCGCCGCCGCCACCTACGCCCGGCAGCTCGCCGAGGCGCGGCTGCACGTGCTGAGCGCGCAGCTCCAGCCGCACTTCCTGTTCAACACCTTGCACGCGATCTCGGCCCTGGTGTATGAGGATCCTCCGAGGGCGGAGCGGCTGGTGGCCCGGCTGAGCGACATGCTGCGACTCACGCTCAGAAGCGGCACCCGGGTGGAGACCACGCTCGCGGAGGAGCTGGCGCTCCTGCGCCGCTACGCGGAGATCCAGGAGACCCGCTACGGCGACCGGCTCCGAGTGGCCTTCGATATAGAGCCGGCGGTCCGCGACGCGATGGTGCCCCGGCTCATCCTCCAGCCGCTGGTGGAGAACGCCATCCGCCACGGCATCACCCGCCGGATCGCGCCGGGTCGAGTGGACGTGCGCGCCTGGGAGGGCCAGGGCCGCCTGCACCTCGCGGTATCCGACGACGGTGTGGGACTTCGGGAAGGGCGTCCGGTCCGGGAGGGCGTGGGACTCACGATCACCCGAGCCCGCCTGCGGCAGCTCTATGGCCCCGAGCAACGGGTGGAGCTCACCCCTGCCCCGGCCGGCGGCGCCGTGTGCGCGCTCTCCATTCCGTTCCGGCTCGCGGAGCCGGCCGCAGGATGACCACCCCGGCCATCCGCGCGCTCATCGTTGACGACGAGCCGCTGGCGCGAGCCCGGCTCCGCACACTCCTCGCCCGCCACGCCGACATGCAGGTGATCGCGGAGTGCGCCGAAGGCACCGAGGCCGCCGGGGCGATCGCGCGCTCGCACCCCGACGTGGTGTTCCTGGACATCGAGATGACCGAGACCAGCGGGATCGACGTGGCGGCCGGCCTCGGCAGCAAGCCGCTGCCGGCGGTGGTGTTCGTGACGGCGCACGAGCGCTACGCGCTGGAGGCGTTCGACGTGCGGGCCCTCGACTACCTGCTCAAGCCGTTCGAGGAGTCACGCTTCCGGGCCACGCTGGACCGGGTCCGCGCCTGGACGGCCGCGGTGCGGAGCCGGCGCTCGCACGAGCACCTCGTCGCCATTCTGCGGGAGCTGTCGGATACGCCGGTGGATGAGCTCGAGCGCCTGCGCGCGCCCGCGATGCCCCTCCGCTTCGCCGACCTCGAGTTGGACCCGGCGACACGGCACGTGCGCCGCGCCGGCCGGCTGGTGCCGCTCCGGCCCAAGGAGTACGAGCTACTGCGTGCGCTCGTGTCCCGGGCCGGCGCGGTGGCGAGCCGGCGAGAGCTGCTGGCCGAGGTGTGGGGGTATCAGGACGGCGTCAGCAGCCGGACGGTGGACACCCACGTCGCGGTGCTGCGCCGCAAGCTGGGGCATGTGGCGGGGGATCCCGGGTACATCGTCACGGTGGCGAAGGCGGGATATCGGCTGCGAGAGTAAAGTCTGCGGATCAGCCACCGTCGGCCAGGATGGCGTCGATCGCGGAGAACGCCGCGCGAGCGACACCTTGATCGTGGTCTTCCTCGGGTGAGTACGAAGCAAGTGCCGCGGCGTGAAGCGGGACGTGGGCGCGGATCGCCGCCACCGTGGCGGTCAGTTGGGACAGGGAGAGACCGTTCGGGACCGGCAGGTAGTTCGCCCGGCCGACGGTGGGGTCCAGCACGTCGAGGTCGAGGTGGAGGTATCCCACGGCATCGGCCAGCGAGGCTTGCCCCAGGACCCGCGGCAGCTGGTCTGGGAGCTGGTCGGCCGCAACCAGTGTGATCGCCGACTCCCGCAGCAGAGCGGCTTCCGGTGGATCGAGGTCCCGGGCCCCTAGAAGGAATGTGGCCTGTGGCTCGACGGGCTGGAATCCAGGCACCGTGGCTGCCAGGCGCTGCCAGCAGTGCCCGGTGGTCACGGCGAGCCCCATCCCGTCCAGAAAGCCGGTCGTAGTGGTCTCCGGCGTGTTGTAGTCCCCATGGGCATCGAACCAGAAGGTGGCTCGGCGCGCCGGGGTCAACCCGCTGAGGGTGCCGATGGCGGAGTTGCAGTTGCCGCTGAGCACGAGGGGGAAGTGACCCGCGGCCTGAGCCGCCCGGACCTGGGTGGCCAGACGTCGCGCGAGTTCGAAGGCGGTGCGGATCTCGGCGGGTTCGTGACCGGGCTCATCTTCGAGAACCTGGACGTCTTGGACGACGTGTCCGAGGCTACGGAGATGGTCCGTCAAGCCGACGTTCAGCAGATGCTCGGGCCCCTTTCCGCAGCGCCAGCGGAGCCGGCCGGAATCGTAGGGAACGAGGAGGAGCTGAACATCCATGATGTCTGCCGGCGACCGGCCCCTGGACTAGAAGGCGCTATGCAGCGCGAGGCCGAGGCGTCGGCTGCCGGGAGCCGGCATCACCACCGGACTGATTGAAACCTCGCCGCTCTCCCCAAGCCCTCCTGAAGTGGACGTCAGTAGACGATAGACCCCGAACACCAGGGCGCTGCCCCCGGCAATCATGTCGGCCGCGGCCACGTCGTCCGTCGCGCCGGCTTCGTCCAGCTTCACCGCACCGGCAATGAGGCTAGCCGTTCCGGCTATGACGCCGGCCCATCCGGTGGCCTTGCTGGGATCGAACGCGTTGAGCCCCAGCGTCGCGAGCGAGGAGCCGCCGACGAGGATCGAGGTGATCGCGTATCCCGCATCGACTCCTTGCTCGTCCTCAGGAGGCTCGTAGGACGGCTGTATGCGAGCCGCCTCCGCGACCGACAGGCCGGCGCCCTCCAGCCAGGTGCGCAGCTTCGGGTCGCCGGCCAGCTCGGGAATGAATGCGTTGTTTCGGGTCGCGGCGACCGTGTTGACCAGGTCATGCCCCCCCGAGCGGTCGATCAGATACGCCATGGCGCACAGCACGCCACGGCTGTCGCGAAAGAACGGCATGGCCCGGTCCGGGAACCGGTCATTCAGGGGGAAACTGCCCGCCTCCCGATACTCCCGGAGCCAGCCGATGAGGGTAGCCCTGGCCGCACGCTGGGCGGGACTGAGATCGCGGGTGGCGGCCTGCCGGAGCTCGGCGTCGACCGAGTCGAAGTGTGCCCGAAGCCGTGCGACTTCGAGCTGCCGGTGCCGGCCTTGAGGGTCGCCGAACGAGGCACCCCCCAGGGCAAGTGAAAGCGTCAGCGAGAGCAGCAGTGCCAGGGCCGTGAGGGCAACTCGTGACGACTGCATAACTCCTCCGGGTCCGAAGAAAGGGTGCGTTTCGCGTGGCGCTGGCCTGTACTCTCAAGGACGCCGGATCGAGCGGGTTTGTCACGGCGGCCACCCGTCCCTCACCGCTCCTTGCGATACATCCGCATGGCGACCGGCGCGGCCACCAGCACGATGACGGCGGACGCCGCCAGGACCCAGGCCACGTCGCTTCCCACCGGCTGGCCGTGCATCAGCCCGCGCGACGCGTTCGCCAGGTGGGTCACCGGGTTGCGGCCGACCACCGCCTGGAGCCAGGGCGGCATCGTCGTCAGCTCCACGAAGATGTTGCTGGCGAACGTGAGCGGCATGAGGAAGATGAAGCTCGTCGTCATGACCGACTCGGGCGTCCGGACCAGCATGCCGATGATGATCCAGAGCCAGGAGAGCGCGAAGCAGAAGATCATGACCAGCGCCATCGCGAGCAGCACGCCCACGACGCCGCCCTGCGGACGGAAGCCGAGGATCAGGCCCATGATCAGGATCAGCGCCGACGCGACCGAGTAGCGGAACAGGTCGCCGGCGAGCGCGCCGAGGATGGGCGAGGCCTGCCACATCGGAAGCGAGCGGAACCGATCGAAGAGGCCCTTCTGGATGTCGGTGTTCAGTCCCATCCCGGTGTAGACGGTGATGAAGACGATCGTCTGCACCAGCACGCCGGGCAGCAGGTACTGGATGTACTCCCGGGGCGACCCGGCGAGCGCGCCGCCGAAGATGTAGGTGAACAGCAGCGTGAACATGATCGGCATCACGGTCACGTCGAAGAGCTGGAACGGCACGTGCTTGATCTTGAGCATCGCGCGCCAGGCGAGGGTCGTCACCGAGGACGCGGCCGAGGCCGGCCGGGGCCGAGCCTGGGCCCCCAGCACCCGGTGAGTCCGCTCGCCGGTGGAGAGAAGCGCGTCGGTGGTCATGGCTTGCCCTCCGTGGCCGTCTCCTCCGCGGGGTGGCCGGTGAGCGCGAAGAACACTTCGTCCAGGCTGGGATTCCCGACCGAGAACTCGGCGACGTCCACGCTGTCCTGGGTGAGCGCGGTGAGGACGGCGGCGGCCTGGGCGGGGCTCGCGAGCCGCGCGGTCAGCGCCGTTGGATCGTTGACCGGCACCACGCCGTCGCCCAGCACCCGCGCGACCAGGGCCTGCGCCCGGTCGCGCTGTTCGGCGCTGGCGAGGCGGACGTGCAGCGCGCTGGAGCCGACCGATGCCTTGAGCTCGCGGCTGGTGCCCTCGGCGATCACCCGGCCGTGGTCGATCACCGCCAGGCGCTCCGCGAGGCGGTCGGCCTCGTCGAGATACTGGGTGGTGAGTAGCACGGTGGTGCCCTCGTCCGCGATGTGCCGCACCAGGTCCCAGACCTGGTTCCGGCTCCGGGGATCGAGACCGGTGGTGGGCTCGTCGAGGAAGAGGATCTCGGGGATGGCCACCAGGCTGGCGGCGATGTCGATGCGGCGCCGCATGCCGCCGGAGTAGGTCTGCACCTGCCGTCCCGCGGCCTCGGCGAGGCCGAAGGCCTCGAGCAGCTCGGTGGCGCGCCGCCGGGCGCCGCGCCACGGCAGGCCGAGCAGGCGGCCCATGAGCACCAGGTTCTCGTGGCCGGTGAGGTCCTCGTCCACCGAGGCGTATTGGCCGGTCAGGCTCACCTTCTGGCGGACCATCGCGGCTTCGCGGACGACGTCGTGGCCGAGCACGGTGGCGCTGCCGGCGTCGGGCCGGAGCAGCGTGGCGAGGATGCGGATGGTGGTGGTCTTGCCCGCGCCGTTCGGGCCCAGCAGGCCGAAGACGGAGCCCTTCCGGATGCGGAGGTCTACGCCGCTCAGGGCGCGGGTGTCACCGAACGTCTTGACCAGCCCGTTCGTCTCGATGGCGTTCAACATTGCATCCTCTCGAGGGATGGCGTCATCCCCCGACGATAGACCGGTTCAAACCCTGGTGCCAAGTCCCATATCAGGGTGGAGTCGGCGGCCGAATGGAAACGCGGGCTTCGGGTGTGGCACTGACCGCAATCAGCTATAAGATACAGCTCAGCCCGCGCGTCGAAGCATCGCTTTCGGGAGGAATGGATGGACAAACCCCGCATCTTCCTTGGCTCCTCGGGAAAGCAGGCGAAGCTGCTGCAGGCGCTGACGCGCGGTCTCGAGGAGATCGCGCACGTGGATCCCTGGACGACATCCTTCAATCCCGGGACCACCACGCTGGACCGCCTCGTCGAGCTTGCGCATGAAGTCGACTTCGCCGCGTTCGTGTTCGCCAGGGACGACTGGACGGGCACCAGCCCCGACGCCTCCTCTCCGCCCGGAACCGGTCAGGATTCTCCGCGGGACAATGTGGTCTTCGAAGCGGGCCTGTTCGGCGGCGTCCTTGGCATGCGCCGGACCTTCATCCTCCATGCCCGTGGGTCGAAGCTTCCGAGCGATCTCCTCGGCCTCACGTGTGTCCGGTACGGCGACGTGACGACGGCTTCCGAGATGAGAGTCGTCAACCAGCAGCTTCGGAAGGCGATCGAGAGCGAGGGGCGCGTCGCCCGCATCGAGGGTCTGTGGTGGCAATTTTCGCTCACGGAGCTCGGCCCGCGAGAGCCTTCCGCCGTGAGCCTCCTGCGGATCTCGCGAGACCGCGACGGCGCGCTGGAGCTGAGCGGCCGCTCATGGCAGGAGGATGGCAGCTTGTCAGCGAGGTACTGGAGCGAAGCGGTGAGAGAGAAGAAGGACCCTTCGGGCGTGTTCTACTGTTGGAAGGGAGAAAGGCCCCGAGACCCGAACGCGCCGCAGTTGGAGGGGACAGGGGAGATCCGGATGGAGTCCCCCGATCGCGCTGCCGGGTACTTCGTGACGCGGGCGGACACGCAGCCGATGGTGAGCGCTCGGACAGCCGGTGTTTTCTGGCGCGCCGAGCCCGAGGACATGGGCATCCTCGACGGACGGGACGATCGGCAGCGCGCCGAGTTGATCGCAGAGCGGCTGAAGCAATGGAAGTCGATCACGAGCGCCTAGGGCGGCATTCGCAGCCGACGCCATCGCCGAGCAAGGCCAGCACACCGTCACCGTCCATATCGGCGATCAACGCGTGGCGTGGCTCGCTTCCGGCAGCGACTCGGTACCCGTCGGGTCTGTATTGGACTCGCAGGCACCGAGTGGCAGAGACGCTACAACTAACATCACCCACCGGCTCATGACGGCCCGACGATAGGCCTCGGCCTCGGACGTTGGATGGTGGTGCCGTCGCCCAGCTCCCCCACAGAGTTGGAGCCCCAGCAGCGCACCACGCCGTCCGAGGTCCGCCCGCACGTGTGATCACCGCCAGCGTCCACCTGGACAAAGCGGAAACCGCCCACCACCAGCGAGGGTCGGGGAATATTGCCAGGCGAAGTGGCCCCGCTGCCCAGTTGGCCAGCGTCGTTGATGCCCCAGCAATAGGTCTGGTTCGAGGTGGATTCCGCGCAGGTGTGATGGACCCCGCCGCTCACGCGGTCGAACGTGAGTCCGCCGACGACGGCTCTCGGCGTGAATCGGTTGAAATTCTTGCCGTCGCCGATCATGCCGGAGAGGCCTTCGCCCCAGCACCAGGCGCGCTGGGTCAGCGTAACGGCGCAGGTATGAGACGTACCGGAACCGATCTGGATGAACCGATGGTCGCCGGCTACGCGCACCGGTGTGAGCTTTCGCTGCTGGGTCAGCCCATCGCCGAGCGCACCGCGGTTGTCGGTGCCCCAGCACCAGGCCACGTTCGCCGTCGTAATCCCGCAGGTGAAGAAGTTACCGGTCGAGACTTGTCGCCAAGCGTGACCTCCCAGAACGGGAACCGGCGTGACACGGAAGTTGGTCGTGCCGTCGCCCAACCCTCCTTGCAAGTTGTCCCCCCAGCAGTATGCCCGGCGGTCCCCGACCGTGATGGCACAGGTGTGGGTCACGTTCGCCGAGACGCTCTGGAAGCGAAGGGTTGGGGCGAGTGGCCGCGGCTCCGGCACGCGCGGCTCGTCCTCGCCGGGAGGGGGAGGCGGCGTGAGGCCCACGTACCTGCCAGAGCCCCAGCAGTACAGGCGATTGTCGGAAGTGACGGCGCACGTGTGAAAGGTGCCCGCGCTAATCTGGCGGAAGGAGAGAACCCCGGCCACTTGAACCGGCCGGCTGCTCGACTGGCTAACAGTTCCGTTCCCCAGTTGCCCCCGCGTGTTCTGGCCCCAACAATAAGCTTGCCCCGTCGCGGTAACGCCGCATGTGTGACGGGTGCCGGCACTGACCTGGACTAGTGCCGGGGCGGCGAGGTTGGCCGTAGTTTGGGAGGTGGGCGTTAGCGGATCGGTGCTTGGATCCGTCGGAGGTCCATCGCGTTCCCCGCAACCAGTCAGCGCCGCGCCGGTCAGGACGAGGGCAACGGCGGCAGTGAGGACGCGAGGGCGCTCGAAGCAATAGATCTGGAGTCGGCTCAGACACAACATACGAACCTCGGCATCGAAGGTACGCAGCTCTTGGCAGCGCGTGAAGACAAAGCAGCCGCCATGAACCGCTGTGTGAGCACTCTGCCAAGGTCCAGCGCCGGACCGCTACAGGCGCCAGCATGACGGGGAGCGACGGCGAGAGGCGTGGAAACGGGAATGATCCAGCCCCAGGAGTGCTCGTTGACGACGGCCGCGCCTCATGGTCCCAGCACATCGTCAAGCGAATCTCAAGTTCCTCCCCAGTTGTACGTTCCGGCACGGCCGCGAGGCCGTCTTTAGCTTGTGAAGTTCCAGTTCCGTCTCAGCGTAGGCCTGCAACGCGCAGGCGGTCGGTGAGATCAATCACATTTCTCTTCCCGGCAAATATTGCCGCGCCTCCCACAACTTTCGCCGGAGCGTTCCATCGCGTTGCATGATGACGTTCATGCTCATAGGATGATGACCTTTGGTGTTTGCTTTCTTTACGACCGACTGGCCTCAACTCCTGTCATCGAGCACGGTGATGCCCTTTGCGCTTCGAGGATTTTCCTTGTTGTCGGCGTAACGAGATGCGTATCAACTGCGGGCTATCGTGCTCGCTAGCGCACAAACCTGCACTTCCTTAGCGGCGATCGAGGAGGGCGCCGCCCACGCGGAGCTTCGCGCCCACGTCGGGCTGCATGCGCGGGTTAGGTGTCCGGGCTGGCGGAGCCAGTGCTTTGTTTCGAGAGTCAAGTTGAGGGAGCGGATGCGGTAATCTAGATCCTTAGCGAGCCCCGGAACCCCCTGGCAGCATAGTAAGAGGACGCACCGTTGTGATACACGAAGACAGTGTCGTAGCGCCGATCACAAAAGAGGGCGCCGCCGAGTCCTCTGATATCAGAAGGTGTTTTTACCCAGCTCGACGTTTTCGTATCGAACTCTCCAAGGTTCTGCATTTCCCGGTATTGCACTTCCGTTAAGAGCTCAATGCCCATGGCAGCTGCCACATCGATAGCGTTGTTCTCTGGCCGATGTTCTTTCCTCGACTCCTGGGCTTCACGGTCGTAGCAAAGACTTCTGCGGCCTTTGGGACTTTCCGCCGAACAATCACAAAAAGTGTATTCGCCTGCCCCCCCATCATGACCAACAACATCCGGCTCACCGCCGGTTCTTTCCATTTCATTGAGCGACCACAGTGTTTCGGTACCAGCTTCCAACTTGGCTTGTACCTTAGCCCATTCAAGACCTGGATGGCGGTTCATGCTTTTCTCGAAGCGGGCTTTCAATATTCTGAGTAGTTCTTCACGCTGTTTTGCCTTCATGCCTGTTGCTCTTTCGTTTCTGTCTTGGGCGCTCAGGCGCCCAACGACTTGGTGGACCGATACTCCACACCCGTTATCCCGCCCTAGAGGGTACTCGCGACCTCTCCGACTGCTTGATGACGCTGTGATCGCGGCGAGAAGATCGCCGCGACTTAGGTCCCGCCAGGCTGCCGCCGTAACATGTCGTTGATCCAGTTCTGGATGCTGCTGCGTGTCCAGACGATTGTTGTTGTTATGGCGGCGGCAGTCGCGGCCGCCATCGCTCACGTTGGCGGCCAGCACGACCTCATTGGCCGCGGTTGGTCGGGGATTCAGAAAAATGCCGCCACCGGAGTCGCCGGAGCAAACGTAGCTGGGTATGGACCAGAGCCCCCAAGTCTCGTCGACGACTCTTCGCAGTGTCGAAGTCCTGATGCGCCGTTTTCCGTCCCACATCGCGCTGTCCGGGGGGGCGTCCCGGCGCCGTGGCGTCGTCGTGCCGTATCCCACGATGGTCGTTGGCGCTCCTTCGGATCGATCCAGCGTGCCAGGCTCGGCGAAGCGCGCCGGTGTGATACCGGGCGGCGCTTGTGCGAGGAAGACCAGCCCAACGTCGGCGATGCCTGGCTCGAGCGGGGCAACAAGGCTGTCGTCGGTCGGATCGCATTGCGGAGGCGGCGGACAGTGCGGCATCGATGGATGTGTCGCCAGCCGGACCACGGGAATCCAAGTCCTTGGATCCTTGGCGTCCGTTGGACTGAAGCTGGCAAAGATTCGGATCGACGGCGGCAGTGAGCCGAGTGCCTTCGCCGGAGCGGTGAAGTGACCGGCGGTCACCATCGCGCGATCCCGAATCAGGGTGCCGCTGACGAACGCCCGGAGCTCTACCGGCTTCCCGGCATCGTCGACGCGCCAGACCATGATCGCCCCGACGTTGGAATACCGGTTCTCGAGATCAATGGTGGCCTGGGCTGAGGTCGTCATTGAACCCGGGCCCATTCCGATGGCGGCGGCTATGGCGGTCGCGATTGACCTGCTCGCATAATTCATGACCGCTCCTGGTGAGCCTATATCAGGTCATTCTCAATGAATTGCTGCGCGAAGGCAGCCCGCAGTCCGCCGTGGACAGCGACCGGCCGGGTGCTGTAGGGGAAGGCCGCAGTTCTCCGGTCCCGTGGCCGAGTTCCGAGCAGCACCGATTACATCGGCCCGGCGATCGGCGTCGGCGTCGGCCGCTCGGTGGTGGTGCCGTCGCCGAGCTGCCCGAAGGTGTTGAACCCCCAGCAGTACCCCGCGCCCGTGTCGGCCACACCGCAGGTGGCGTAGACCCCGGCGTTGACCTGGACGAAGCGCCGCCCGCCCGTGACCGCTACGGGCTTGAGCCGATTGGTCAGCGTGCCGTCGCCCAGCCGCCCGGCCGAGTTCTCGCCCCAGCACCAGGCCCGGTTGCTCGAGTCTTCCGCGCACGCGTGACTTTCGCCGACGGTGACGCGGTCGAAGGGGTGCCCGCCGGCCACCGCGCCCGGTGTGTTGCGGCTGGTGGCGGTGCCGTTGCCGAGCTGCCCCAGACTCCCGTTCCCCCAGCAGAAGGCCCGGTGACCGGTGGTGACGCCGCAGGTGGAGACGGCGCCAGCCTCGACCTGAACGAAGGGGTGCTCGCCCGCGACCAGCTTCGGGGCGGTGCGCCGAGAAACTGTGAACCCGTCGCCGATCTGGCCGTTGTTCGCCCGCCCCCAGCACCATGCCTGGTTCGTGGGAGTAACGGCGCAGGTGTGATTCCAGCCCGCGCTCAACTGCCGAAACCGGCGGCTGCCGCCCACGGCCACCGGGGTCAGCCGTGATGTCGTGCTGAAGTTGCCGAGCTGTCCGACGTCGTTCCAGCCCCAGCAGTACGCCCGGTGGTCGGGATAGCTCAGCCCGCAGGTATGGGACCCGCCAGCGCTCACCTGGATGAACTGACGGCCGCCTGCCACCGGAGTGGGCGTGCCGCGCGTCGTCGTCGTGCCGTCCCCCAGTTGGCCGTTCTCGTTGTCACCCCAACAGTAGGCCAGGTTCGCCGGGGTGACGCCGCACGTGTGGCTGGTGCCCGCGCTAACCTGTCGGAAGTGGAATCCACCGGAGACGGCGACCGGTCGCAAGCGATGGTCGGACGTCCCATCCCCGACTTGGCCGAAGAAGTTGATGCCCCAGCAGTAGGCGCGGTTGTCGGTGGTGACGCCGCAGGTGAAACCGTCACCGACGGTCAGCTGACGGAACGAGAGCGCCGCGGCCGCCGCCGCCGCGGTGAACGGCGGGCCCTGCGTGGGGCCGACGGGCGATTCGCCCCCGTCGCGACAGGCCAGGAGTGGGCCGAGCAGTCCAAGAACGAGGCCGAGGGCGAGCTGAGACCGGTAGGGCGATCGCATTGCTAGAGCTCCCCGAGAGGTGCCGAAACGAGCGGGATGGTGGGTATTGCGGTACATGGGCCGAACCTATCGGCCCACCGTCAAGTGGATCTCAAGAGGTGCAGGCGTCGGCTGCATGCGCGGGTTAGGCTGCTCACTGTCCATCTATATACAGAGGTAACACTTAATCGCAGGACATAGGTGACACTATGGCCAGGTTTCGGACCTCTCAAGGAGGATCCGATGCCGTGGCAGGAGGTCGTCACCGTGGAGCTCCGTCAGCAATTCGTCCATGATGCGCTGCGCCGGGTGGTGCCCGTCACCGAGCTCTGTGCCGCCTACGGCATCAGCCGCAAGACTGGCTACAAATTCCTCGCCCGCTATGACACCCTCGGGGCCGCGGGCTTGGCCGATCAGTCGCGGCGTCCCCATCGCTCGCCCGCTGCCCTCGATCCGGTGCTGCTCCAGCGGCTGCTCAGGCGCACCAGCGGCATCCGTACTGGGGACCGCGGAAGCTGCTCCGCCTGGTGGGGCAGCGCTGGCCCGACGCCGCCTGGCCGGTGCGCTCCACCGTCGCGCGCTGCTTCCAGCATCTCGGCCTGGTCATGGCCCGCCGCCGGTCCGTCGCCCCGGCTCGGCGGGCCCACCCGCGTCCCGATGGACGCGCCCAATGCCGTGTGGACCACCGACTACAAGGGCCAGTTCAAGCTGGGCGAGGGCAGTACTGCTTCCCCCTCACCGTGGCTGACGGCTACAGCCGGATGCTCCTCGCCTGTCAGGCGCTCACCAGCACCAAGCTGGTCGAGGCCCGTCCCATCTTCGAGCGGCTCTTTCGCGAGTACGGGCTGCCCGGCCGGATCCGCTCCGACAACGGCGTGCCCTTCGCTACCCAGGCACTCGGCGCCTCTCCGCGCTGGCCGTCTGGTGGATCCGCCTCGGCATCCTGCCCGATCTCACCGAGCCCGGCTCACCCCAGCAGAACCCCTGCCGGGACCTCAAACGTTCCGGTGCCCACTAAGGTGTTATCGCCGCGGCTGTCGACCACATGGAGGAAGACACGATAGGCTTGGTCAGCCGCGAGCGGCACTAGCTCTCCAAATTGGTGCGCCTGTTGAGGGATGACGCCGTAGATGACGCCGCTTCGAATCCGGTTCGCGGGCGTGAGATCGGCTTCGGGGTCGCTCCTTATGGACCACAGAAGGTCACCAGCCTCGGTTGTGACGGACAGAGATCCAACGGCACAGTCAGGAACCCAGGTGAAGGCCGGGGAAAGTGCCGCGCTCGCCGCGACAGCCGTTTCAGGACCGCAGGCATCCCCGTTGAGCGTCGCCGGCTCCCTGCAGCCAGTCGCCCCGACGAGGATCGAGAACCCGAAGAAGCGCCATGCTCGTATCACGGCAGCACCTGATTGTGAGCGCCCAACGACTGGGCTGGGCGGAGCTTCGCGCCCTTCCGGCCCGCCGGCTGCATGCGCGGGTTAGGCCTCGGCCCGCTCAAGGTGCCACGACTACGATCGTCGCCACCTCGGTGGTGACTGGCGGCTCCCCAACCGGTCGGATCTCCAGGATGGCGAGCACACTGTCCATGGGGCCAGGCGTCCCGATTGGCATGTCGTCTGCCGGGGGCACGGCCGCGCGGACCCACACCGTGACCGTATCGCGGCCCTCCGCCGGCACTTCGCCGGCGTTCCGGATCGCCCGGAGCCGGTATGTACCGTTCGAATCGGTCTGTACATATCCCGAGAGCAGTAGGACCTGGCGTGCTGCATCTGCCGGGCCTTGTACACTCACGTAGGCGCCCGCAAGGGGGACGCCGAGGCCATCAGTCACTAGGCCAGCGAGCTCGCCGCACCCGGTGTTCCCAAACTCGTACGTTTGCAGGCAGCGACTCGGATCGTCCGAGGGCTCGTTGCTGCTGCACCCCACCGCTGCAGTGAACACCGCTAGATGCAGGAATAAGCTTCGCATCGGAACTCCACGCCGCAGGCCTAACGACTTGCCGACCAGAGTGTCGACACCCCTCTCATTCCGCGCTCGCCACGATCGGGCTCACGAGCGGGGTGCCATCCAAGGTGTAGTGGGACGTGAACAGCGTCAGCGTGCTTCCCACGAGGGACCCCTGTGCATCGAAGCGCAGCGGTGTGCCTTCCCTCCCGGGCCCGGGTGATGAAACGCGGACAAACGTGTTCGGGTGGCTGACCGTCAGGTTCGACGCGACCAGCGACATGGCTCCTACGGTGTCACCTTCCGCGGTGACGACCTCGTCGTACGCGGCCTCCCAGGAACTACCGCTCGACGAAAGGGTGAACGACCGGTGAAAGCATCGGCTCGGCAGGCTGACTGTGGTGGTCGTGCAGTGGTCCGCTGGCAACCCAGAGAAGGACACTCCTGCGTAGTGGACGGCCAAGGGCGACGGACTTGGCAGCCTGCCCGTGGCCGTCAAGATGAAAACGGAGGGATCCTGGCGGACGTACTCCGTCCTGTCAGGCAGCCCGCTGCCCGTGAACGTGGGCATAAGCAAGGTGAGCACGCCACCCACGAATGTGCCTGCCAGGGGAGTGATGAACAGCTGCTCGTCGCTGAAGGGATCCACAACCGAGTCGAAGTCGTACTGGAGGGTGTTGTTCTGCACTCCGGCAGGGATGCCGATCTGCCAGGCGGCCGTGTCTCCGTCCTGAAACCGAACCCTGGCGGTGAAGACGACCTCCGGGGTTGGCCCAGTGCTGTCGAACCGTGCCTCGAAGCTCCGCAGGGCGACATCGCAGTCCTCCTGACGGAGGAGGGTACCCCCGGAGTATTGCCACGAAGAGGCGAAGCACGGCATGGTGCCAGACCTCGAACTATCGGCCGCGACGAGCCGATAGACGCCGGGCTCGACGTCAGACGGCTCCGTGCCGCATCCGCCTGCACCGGCGATCACGGCCGCGGTCGCGACCACAGAAGCCGCCGCCAGTCGGCTGGTGACGGGTCTCAGGCTCGCCTCCGTTCTTCCGTTGAGATACACCTCAATACGGTGTCGGCCTAACGACTTGCGCATCAGCTGCCGGCGATCATGCCGGCGCCCGCACAACCCCTACGTTCCGCTTCGTCCAAAAGGAACGAAGCGCCCGGGTGGGGCCCGGGACACCGCCGGCCTGTCGGCTGCATGCGCTGGTTGGGCGGCGCCGGACCGGAGAATTTCCCATCCTTCGTTGCCGCCAAACGGGCCATAGAGCCACCACATTACCTCGACCTCAAGCTCGAATGCCGTACCGGCCTTGATTGCACCACCCGCGATCCGGACTTCGGGGCGAACGAACGCAGCGAGGTTCTTCTCCGCAACGGCTCGAATCTCCTCAGCGCTAGTGTGAGCCTTAAATGCCTGGCCAATCATGTTCGAGTACTTGATGACCCTTTTCAGCGTTCGTGGCGGTGCCGACAATAAGTGCGTGCCAAGCAGCAGACTGTAGACTTTTAGCCCACCCACCGTTAGTGCGCCATATCGGCGGAGGTCGGCGTCCAGGAGATCTGGGTACTGGCGGTCGAGGCCACCTCTCCGTGTGCAGTCGGCCGTATACATGGCCTTTGCTTCCAGGGCGACTTGGAGCTCACCATTCCTGAGAACCGCAACATCCGCCCTTACCCCTCCTCCGACGGGACATTCTCTCGCGACGGCGAATCCTTCTAAAGAGAGCACGCGATGAAGCTGGTAGCTGACACGGTCGAGCAGTGGCCGCTCGACCTTTGAGGTGAGCGCCAGAAACGCGAGCTCGCTCGGCGCGAAGGACTCGCCAGCTGCTCCAATCGACGCGATCAGACGCTTCGCTAGTTCCATGAGTCCTTGTTGGGGCCGCCTAACGACTTGCGCATCAGCTGCAGCCGATCATCCTCCCGCCTGCACAACCTACGTTTCCTCAGCGGCTCCACCGGAGCTTAGCGCCCGCATGGAGTTCGGCACCCGTCCGGCCCGTCTGACCTTACCCCGAAAAGTGGACACTCAAAGAAGAGTCAGTACGTTGACTCGAGGAGGAGTGTCCCATGGCCAAGAAAGCTCCCCGGATTCGCCGGACCTTCACCCCGCAGTTCAAGAAAGACGCGGTCGCTCTGGTTGAGGCGGGGCGCACGGTCAACGAGGTGGCCCACGATCTCGGCATCGCCCGCAGCCTCTTGCAGCGCTGGCGGACCCAACTCCGGCGAGAACCTGAGGTCCCGTTTCCCGGGCTGGTCGGTCAAGGCGCCTAACGACATGCGCATCAGCTGCATGCCCTCAACCAGACCCTGGACGAGGAGTATATCGGGCTCGTCGAGATCAACGACGGCGAATGGGACGTCTACTTCGGCCCGCTCCGCTTGGGCCGATTCCACGAGCGCACCCTCCTCATCGAGGATGCGCTCGGCCGGCACTACCGCGGGCCCTACTAACAACTGTCACCCATGTCTTCGGACTTAACTGTCACCTATGTCCTGGACTATTCACCCGCACTTAAGGACGGAGTCGTCTAGCAGATCGAGGTTTCTTCCTGCGGTTGATCTGCCGACTCAATTGGGCGATTCTCCGGTCGCGTTTCGAAAAGAGCTCTCCCAAGACATAGTGAAGCAGTTCATAGCCGTCCAAGAGATCTTGCTTGTTCAGGGATTGTGTGTGGCTTCCAGCGTTCCCGATCCATTTGACAGCCATTAGGGCATCCGCAAGGGCCGGCTTACTGGCTCGGAACAGTTCGATCCGGGTGTGCAGTGACAGGAGGAGGCGTTTGCCTTTCTTGGAAATGGTCGTCCGACGAACGCGCAAATATGTTAGGAGACGCTCTATGCTGGAGCGAATACGGTTTGCACAGGATTCCGCGTCGACCCAATAGAGGCCAAAAGAGGCAGTTAAATCCTCAACGATCGCGGCCGGTACGTTCTCCGGTATCGCTATGATTCTCGGAGGGTCTGAGAAGAACCGTGGCTTGAAGTCCTCCCAAGTGTAGATCGGCGGCTCGCCAACCTCGGCCGTTGTGTCGATTCCCTCTTCCACAGAATACGTGCCAGCCACGGCGCTTGGGGTGCCGCAGTTTGGACACACGAGCATGCAAGCAAACCGCCCATCAACCCAGTGTGGCTCCCAGGCAAGTGAGTTGTGACCCTCACCCGACTCGCGGGTTTCACGCTTGTGGAGAGTGCCCTCCATTACCTGAAGCCTGGCGCCCCCGCAATCGGGGCACTGCCAAGGTGTCTTGCCGTTCGCCGCAAAGGATTGCAGCCAGGCAGGCCGATCAAGGGACATCCTTAGTTCCTATAAGCAAAGTTGCCAACGGATAATGCTGCTCGTGCTGCCACCCAACGAGATGCCTGATCAGCTGCAGCCCCTTTCGGGTGCACAAACCCACGCATCATCAGCGCCGCCAATGGGGGCTGCAGCCCCCCACGAAAGTCTGGCGCCAGTCCGCCTGCATGCGCGGGGTTACATGACACGAGCTCAAGCTATGTTATTGACTGTCAAATACTTGACAAGATCTCCGGAGGTCCCTAGATTGATCCTCGCTTGGCTGGCCCATCCATCAGAGGGTGGTTCCCGGTCTTGCTCTCCGATGCCCCGAGGCTGCAAAGCCAAGGGGCGTCGCATTTTATGTACGCACGATTCCCAGCGCCCTTGGATCCTTCTTAGAGGCAGCTTTCACACAGATCGGCTCAAGTACGTCATAAACCTCATTCAGTTTATACTTTGCGACATGGGGTGTGGGTGGAACCTCGCTCTTGAGCAAGGCATATGCGATGAAATCTGCGGACTGGAGGAAGTACGACTGCTGTGATGACTTGAAGATCGGATCTTCGATCAGACGGTCGTTAGGGATGTTCTTGAATGATGAACCATCCTCCCACGCGCCGAACTGACTGCCGACAGGATTCCAGATCTTCGACCGCCTAGCCACCTTCTGCAGTTCGGCGGCTCTTCCTTCATCAACGACAGCAACCATCTGGCTATTCAGTGCCACACAGCGGCGCTGAAGGCGCTCTTGGATTCTGGAAAACGCCTTCGCATGGACATCTCTGAGTGAGTTGCCCTCAAGGGACCAAGCCCCGCTGATCACGGCGGCGCCTGGCAGCGCGGTGTGGATTTGCAGGTATTCCTGAAAGATGAAGGCCCGGAGGCCTTTCGGCACCGGCTTCGGGGCAATGCGACCGCGGCCAGCGACAAAGTCAGTGGCATGGAATTCTTTGCTCGTGAAGATGCCGTACTTTTGCTTGAGGAACCGCCGATAGTTCTGAATGTGAGTAAAGCAGGCTCGCCATGAGTGGTCGGGGACAATGAGAGCACTCATGACGAAAACTCTTTCGTCGTAGCTTTCATCGATGTAAGCAATCTCGGCCATTCAGGATCCCCGGCTACCGGACAGCGGCGGATAGCCTTCGCGATTCTGGATGTTCGTGCTGCCGCCTAACGACTTGCGCAGCGATCGTGCCGGCACCCGCACTAACCTACGTTCCGCCTCGTCCTGTAGGGACGAAGCGCCCGGGCGGAGCCGGGGACTTGTGCGGCCCCGCCGGCTGCATGCGCGGGTTAGGTGGCGACGCGCGTGAGGGGCGAGTACTTCCTCATGAACAGATTGACCCCCTCAAGCATTAGGCGAACGCGAGCCCGATCTGCCACCTCATCCCACTCGCCGTGCGCGGGCGTGGTTTCGTAGACCGCCCCAGCTATCGATGTCCTTGCCGTCCTGCTTCGTGATAAGCTCCGCTTCCCTAAGAATGGAAGAGTACGAGCTAAGGCTCGGCTTGCGCGACCCAAGGCTAAGGCTCGATTCCTCGACCCAGGTCCGGAGGAATTCCTCAAGCGTAGCGCCGATCACTACGGCTGGCGCCACTGAGTGAATCCGGTTGTCCTCCAAAAGCCCCGCCGCCTGTTGGAGAAGGTCCGAGACTACATCTAGTTGCCGCTTACGCTCAGGAGAAACACCTGCCGCAAGGCCGGTCTCTAGATTGTCGATAGACGCCTGGAGGACAGAGACCAGTTTTCTTGCGCGGGCCTCCTCAATACCCTCGGCTGCCTCTGCCGTCTTTGCGAAACTTGAGCGCGGGCCCGCATAGGCTCGGAGAAAATCTACGACCTGCGCTTGGAGACCGTCACCTGACGGTGCTCGTGGGTTGTGGCCCGCCATCTCGTGCACGGCAGCGAGTTCCTCAAGCTTACCGATGAGTCTCTTAGCGTGCTCAATGATCTCGGAGGTATCCATTAGTCGAGAGTGGAAGAACTCGTTTGGTGTTGCTGCCTAACGACATGAGCATCAGCTGCAGGCCCTCAGGGCCCGTGCCCGGACAAACCTTCGTTCGACAGCGCGTTCACGGAGCCGACCGCCCGAGCGGGATTGCGCGCCTGACTCAAGCGGAGCCGGGGCCCTCACTGGCATATCTTAGTGGCAGAGGGTGGTTCTTAATGTCATTTATTGCTTCAAGAAGCTTGATCGTCGCATCGCCATCTAGGCTGTCACCACGATAGCGTACTTCATATAGGCCTTGGAGGTTCGACGGTAGTGACACCCCGTCCCGCACGAGGAGAATGAACCGCCTCCCAAATAGAGCCATGGCGGCGCCAATCTCGATCAGCACATTTGGGTTGAGCACCACGTGTTCATGTGCCTCGGAATCGATGAGCTTCTGCTCGGCATCAACATGGATGATCGCGGCACCACAACTCCTCATCTCGCCCATCACCTTATCTGGTAGAGGCACTGATACAGACTGCTTGTCGACTGACACAACGGCCTGTAGCTCGCCGAAGGATAGGAGCTTCTTGATAGGCTCTACGAAGGACTTGTTCTTGCCATGCGTGATGTAGACGCGGCGACGGTTTGTCTCGTGCAGTTCCCCACTGGATGGAGCCGAACCAGTAGTCACCCTCGGAGGGTCTGTCCTTTGTATGGCTTGAAGCATTGGCTGTCTGCCCCCAGGTTCCTCCTCTTCTTCGGGCTCCCCGTTTGCCGCAGAGTCGTCATCGGAGTTAAGAGGTGGTGTGGTTCCCTGCAGGTCTACATATTGCTTGCCCTTGATCTCGCGAATGAAACCAACCGCAGTTGCGCTCTCAAGAATTAATTGAAGTACCTCTCCAGCCCTGTCACTGGGCACTCCCATGTCCGCTAGTACGTTCCGAGCGATGTCCTCTCGTGGGAGAGAAGCGCCGTCGTACTTCTGAAGAAACTCACGAAATACTCTGGGGCGCAGAATGGCATCCCGGCGTCCCTTCAACTCATCTCCTTCCTCAAGAGGGCGCAGAATCTTCAGAGCGAGTGCCTCGAGCTTGATCTCTGGGGCGTTGTACCCACCGCTGGTTAGACCATAAGCAATGGCAGCGCCGGTCATACCTCTAAATCCGCCAGATGATGGACTCATATCTAGGGCAGCTGCGACGCTCAGCGGCTTCGTCGGCTTGAAGGCGTAGTTGTCTCCAATCGCCTTAGCTATTCTCAGCGCTTGCTCAAGGCTGTAGGCGGGGACATCCGATTGACTAATGCGCGATTTGCTGGCCTCGCCGGAGGTGTCGCCTTGCTTTGACTTACCCTTGGGGGCGTTCGACCCCTTCGACGGTGCCATGTGTCTTTCTCCTCTCGAACGTGGACCCTTCATTTCAATGCACATCAAGGGGTTGGCTATCACGCACTAGCCTTACCCGCGCCTATGGCGGTGGCAGGACGTGGGGCGTGGCGCCTATGGGACGGGCGTGGATGCGGCCTGATGTGCAGCCCCAGCGGCGCAGACCTGACCCCCCGTTGCCCCAACAACTTGATCGCTTCCGCCACAACGCTGGAGAAGCACTTATCCGACACTACTCGCAGCATACGTCGCCCAGCGATGTAGTTCGTCCAGCGATGTAGTTCGTCGAAACACAACGCTGCGGCGGCAGGCACGCGGAGTCTGGTGGCGATCCACCAATGTCACCTCCCCCCCCACCCCCAGTAAGGCTCCCTTTGCGACACCGAAGGCCCCTTTTGCGACACCCCCGAACCTCGATCTGGAGTGCTCCCCGTATTTCGGACCGCCGGATCTGGGACTAAGCTAGGGAGCGCCAGCACGGAGGCGTCCCGATGCGGCAGAGTCGGTTCCACGAGGAGCAGATCGTCCGGCTGCTCCGGGAGCATGAAGTCAGCGGGCTGCCGGTGACGGTGTTCATGAAGCGCCACGGGGTGACCCGGCAGACCTTCTACCGCTGGCGCATGAAGTACGGTGGGCTCACCGAGGACGAAGCTCAGCGGCTCAAGCGCCTGGAGCGGGAGAACGCCCGGCTGAAGGCGTTGATCGCCGAACGCGACTTGGAGATCGAGGTGCTGCGGGAGATCCACGCAAAAAAATGGTGAGCCCGGCCGGCCGGCGGGCTCAGGTCCGCTACGCGATCCGGCGGCAGCTCTCCTGCCGGCGGGCGTGCGCGCTTCTGCGCGTCCCGCGCTCGACGCTGGACTATCGGGCCCGCCGGGCGGAGCGAGACGCGGCCCTGCTGGCCGAGCTGCGGCGGCTGGCCCGGGGCATCCCCGTTACGGGTACCGCCGGATCTGGGCGCTCCTGCGCCAGGCGGGACGGGCGATCAACCCCAAATGCATCTATCGGCTCTGGCGCCTCGGCGGGCTGGCGCTCCCCCGGCGGCGGCCGCGGCGGAAGGTCCGTACGGGCGCGCGCCTCCGGCCGCTGGCCGATCGGCCCAATGCGGTCTGGACCTATGACTTCATCCACGATGCGGCCGCCAACGGCTTACGCTTCAAGTGCCTCACGGTGGTCGATGAGTACACGCGGGAATGCCTG
Organism: uncultured Gemmatimonadales bacterium; assembly: GCA_963844445.1. Classification (GTDB taxonomy): domain Bacteria; phylum Gemmatimonadota; class Gemmatimonadetes; order Gemmatimonadales; family GWC2-71-9; genus CAVVWJ01. The sequence continues at coordinate 532,291 of CAWJOB010000001.1, read as the reverse complement.
GCGATCACGGTCGACCGCTCGCTCCCGGCCCGACGGGTGCTCGAAGTGCTTGAGCAACTCGTGGCGTGCTACGAGCCGCCCGGCTATTTGCGCAGCGATAACGGGCCGGAGTTTATCGCTCGGCGCGTGCGCCAGTGGCTCGGGCAGACGGGAATCGTCACCGCGTACATCGACCCGGGCCGGCCCTCGCAGAACGGGGTGGGCGAGAGCTTTCACAGCCGCTTCCGCGACGAGTGCCTCGACCAGGAGTGGTTTCACACCCCGCACGAGGCCCGGGTCCTGATCGAGCAGTACCGGCGGCAGTACAACGAGGCCCGGCCGCACTCGAGCCTCGGCTATCACACCCCGGCGGAGGTCGGCGCTCGCCGTGCCCCGACCTCCTCAGGCTTACCCTCTCAGCACGGCCGAGAGGCGCTCCTGGCTGTCACTTAATCCGTGGTCCGAAGAATGGGGGCAGGACAGATCCCCACACGAAAAAAGGCGCCTCTCGGCGCCCCCGACTCTCCCCGCCCCGCCCCTCCCCAACTCACCCCACCCCCAACTCCCCCACCCCCACCAACGCCACCACTCCCCTCCCCTCCCCCTCCAACACCCCCCTGCCCCCCTCCCCCCGATCCACCACCGCCAGCACGCCGAGCACCCGCCCTCCGGCCTCCGACACCGCCGCGATCGCCCGCTGCGCCGAGCCGCCCGTCGTGATCACGTCCTCCACCACCACGACCTGCGTCGCCCGGCGAGAAAGTTCCCTTCGATCACCCGCCCCGTCCCGTGCCCCTTCGCTTCCTTCCGCACGCTGAACGCGTCCATCACCAGCTCCGTCCCCCAGCTCGCCGCGGCGATCGCGTAGGCCACCGGATCCGCCCCCATGGTCAGCCCGCCGACCGCGCGTGGCCGCCACCCCTGCTCCTTGATCGCCCGCCACCCCAGCCGCCCGATGAGCCCCTGCCCTTCGGCGCTCATCGTCGTCAGCCGGCAGTCTATGTAATAGGAAGACCGCTTGCCCGACGCGAGCACGAAATCGCCACGCCGCACCGACCGCTCGAGCAGCAGCCGGCGCAGGCGCTCCAGGTCGTCCCCCGCCATCAGCTCCCCGCTTTGCCCTTCTTGAAGAGCGACGACAGGAACCCGCCGCTTCTTGGCGCACATCCATCTGGACCGACGTGCAGAAGCCCCGGGCGAATTCGTCCACCGTCTTGCACCGCTTGCTGAGGTCCCGCTCCAGCCCCCGCATCACGGCCGCCTCGACCGCCGCCGGGAACTTGAGCCCCTTGACCGCCTGGTTGAGCGGCACCGGTGGCTGGGTTAGTAGTTGCTGGAACAACTCCCTGGGGTTCTTGCCCGTGAACGGATGCTCCTGGGTCAGCAGGTAGTAGGCGATCGTCGCCAGGCTGTAGACGTCGGCCTGCTCGCTAACCAGCTCGCCGCTCAGCGTTTCCGGGGCCACGTACTGGAGGGTGCCGACGAAGAACCCGGCCCGGGTGAGCCGCTCCTCCGGGGCCGCGTCGGAGTCCCGCGCGATCCCGAAGTCCAGCAGCTTGGCCGTCTGGGTCGCCGGGTCGTACATGATGTTGGCGGGCTTGAGGTCGCGGTGGATGATCCCGGCCCGGTGCGCCACGGTCGAGCGCCGCGCCGAGCTGCTCGATGATGGTCGCCACCAGCGCCGGCGCCAGCTTGCCGGAGCGGTTGACGAACTCCGCCAGCGGCTCGCCCTGGGCCCACTCGAGCGCCAGGTAGTGCAGCCCGTCCGACTCGCCGTAGTCGTAGGTCCGGACGATGTTGGGATGACTCGACCCGCGCGCCGTACTCGGCCTCGCGCAGGAATCGCTTCACCGCGATCGGATCGCCGGCGAGCCGGTGGCGGCAGGATCTTCACCGCCGCCTGTCCCCGCTCGCCGTGGTCCGCGCAGTACACCGTGGCGGTGCCGCCCTCGCCGATATACTTGGCGAGGTGGTACCCGGCCACCGTGCGACCGACCAGATTGTCAGTGCTCATGGAACCGCCAAGCTAGTTAATCTCGCATCACGCAGCAAGTTGGACTGCTTGACGCTCCTCGTCCGCCGCCACTAACGTTCGCCACCCGCATCCCGCGGGTCCAATCGGCTCTGCCTGGAGTGTCATACATGCGTCGGCTCGGTTTTCGTGGCGGCCCTGGTGATCTCCGCCCTCGGCTGCGGCAGTTGGAAACGGGTCGGCAGCGACGATCAGCCCAAGCCGACCGAGACCCTCACCCGGCTCCTCAACACCACGCAGTTCTACCAGCGCCTCGGCCGCCTCGCCGGCGGCGATCCGCTGCCGTTCGTCGGCACCGTCGCCTTCGCCGCGGGCCCCGCCGACTCGGTCATCGCCGTCACTCGGGCTCTCGCTCGAGAACCGCGCCTTCGCGTTCCAGCGGGAAGGGAACGTCCTTCGTCGCCCGCTACCGGGTGAGCCTCTCCTTCAAGCAGCGAGGGCGCGCCGCCGGTGGACCTGGCCCGCGAGGAGGTGGTGCGCGTCGCCACCTTCCAGGAGACCCAGCGCGCCGACGAGAGCGTCCTCTTCCAGCAGGTGCTCCGGCTCATGCCCGGGCACCTACAACGTGACCGCCACGCGTGCGCGACGCCTCGTCCACCTCGGAGAGCAGCGCCACCGCCGACTTCACCGCGCCCAAGCTTCGGCACGGCGACCTACACCGCGCCGATCCTCGCCTATCAGGCGACGGGGCGGGGGAACCTCGCCGATCCGCTCTCCCTGGTGCTCAACCCCCGCGGCGCCGTGGGCTACGGCAGCGACACGCTGCTCGCCTACGTCGAAGGCTACGGCTTCACCGAGCCGACCACGGTGCCGTTCCAGGTGCTCGACGAGCAGGAGAACGTGATCTACAGCGACTCGCTCCGGTTCCGCGGCGGGCAGGGAGGTGGAGAGCCAGGTCGTCCGCCTCGCCCCCGACAGCGTCGCCCTGGGCGAGCTCAGGATCGTGGTGGGGAGGCAGCCGCGAGCGGAGCACCTCGGCCCTGGTCTCGTTCACCCAGGCGTGGGTGGTGACCAACTTCGACGAGATGCTCGACCTGCTGCGCTACTTCGGCCACGACGACCAGATCGCGCGCCATGCGCCGGGCGCCCGCGAGCGAGCGGGCCCAGCTCTGGCGCGACCTTCTACGCAGGCGACCGACCCCAACACCGGCACCCCGGAGAACGAGGCGCTCAATCAGTACTTCAGCCGGATCAACGTCGCGAACCAGCGGTTCAACGACGAGGGCGTCCCCGGCTGGCGGACCGACCGCGGCGAGGTGTTCGTCACCCTCGGCCCGCCCGGACGAGAGCGTCGAGAGCACGCCCGGACACATCGAGCCGGATCATCCGGTGGACCTACCTCACCTTCCGCCTGGAGGTCTACTTCCAGGACGAGACCGGATTCGGCCGGCTCCGGCTCACCCCGGGCTCCCGCGCCGAATACGAGCGAATCCTGTCCAGAGTCCGCAGGCAGACGTAGTCCAAGAAGCAGCGGGAACGGTGAACGGTGAACGGTAAAAGGGGGACGACCTCCCTTTTACTTTTCACCGTTCACCTTTCCCGCTTTTTACAGTAGGCTTCCCCAGATGCCCAACCATACCCCTCCCCGCCTCTTCCTGATCGACGGCTACGCCCTGATCTACCGGGCGTTTTACGCGATGATCGCGCGGCCGCTCCGGACCAGCAAGGGCGAGAACACCTCCGCCGCCTGGGGCGTGGTCAACTTCCTCATGCGGCTGCGGGAGAAGTACCGCCCCGACTACGTCGCCTGGGTCAACGACGCCGGCACCTCCTTCCGCGAAGAGCGCTACCCCGAGTACAAGTCCACCCGCGAGAAGCTGGACGACGAACTCCAGGCCGACTTCGACCGCGCGGTCGAGCGGATCCGCGCCATGCTCGATGCCTTCCGGATTCCGCTGGTCGCGGTGCCGGGCTACGAGGCCGACGACGTCATCGGCACCCTCGCCACCCGCGGCGCCGAGCGCGGCCTCCTGTCGGTGATCGTCTCGGGCGACAAGGACTTCTACCAGCTCATCGGGCCCGGCATCGCCCTGCTCAACCCGGGCCGCGGCGGGCCCGCCGCCGTCGAGGAGACCTGGGTGGACGAGTCCAACGCCTCCGAGCGGCTCGGCGTGCCGCCCCGCCAGGTGGTGGACTATCTCTCGCTGGTGGGCGACACCTCCGACAACATTCCCGGCGTGAAGGGGATCGGCGAGAAGGGCGCGCAGAAGCTCCTCGCCGGAGTACGGCAATCTCGACGTGCTGCTGGAGCGCGCCGCCGAGGTAACCGCGAAGCGCCCCCGCGAAGCGCTGCTGGCGCAGGCGGACAACGCGCGGCTCTCGCGGGAGCTGGTGACTATCAAGCGCGACGTGCCGGTCGAGCTGGACGTGGGCGACCTCACCCTCAAGGAGCCCGACCGGGCGGCAGCGATCCGGATACTGACCGAGCTGGAGTTCTTCTCGCTGGCGAGGAAGCTGGCGGGGCAGGGAGGCGGCCCGGGCGGAGACGACGGCGCGGACGACGGAGGCGCGGCGGAAGAAGAAGCCTCAACGCCTCCGGTCGCCACCCTCCCTCAGAGTGACCCCGAGAGCGGCAACGGCAATGCAGGTGGGAGCGCCGGCTTCACCGCGGGCGACTGGCTCGCCATCGACGAACACCCCGACCCTCGAGGTCAAGGTCCTCGACGACGTCGCCGGCATTCCCGCCCTCGTCGAGCGCCTTCGCTCGGCGCCGCTCGTCGGGCTCGACGCCAAGACCACGTCCACCCGAGCCGCAGGTCGCCGATCTCGTCGGCCTCGGCCTCTCGGCCGCGCCGACCGAGGTCTGGTATCTCCCGTTCGGCCACCGTACCGCAGGTGCGCTGGGCTCCCTGGGCGAGGGGATGGTTCCCTCCGACTCGGTGAAAAATCTGCCGCCGCTCATCGGATCCCGCGATGGCCCCGCTCGCCGCGCTGCTCCGCGACCCGGCGGTCCCCAAGGCCGGCCACGACATCAAGTACGACTGGCAGGTGCTGCGCCGCGCCGGGGTCGAGCTTGCCGGTGTGGCGTTCGACTACGATGCTCGCCAGCTTCGTTCTCGATCCCGGCCGCCGCTCGCACGCCATCGACAACCTCTGCCTCGAGCACCTCGGCCGGACGATGCAGACCTACCAGGAGGTGGTGGGGCAGGGGAAGGACGGAGATCCCCTTCGCCGAGGTCGCGGTGCTCGCCGCCGCCGACTACTGCGGCGCCGACAGTGCCACCGTGCTCGCGCTGCACGACGTCTTCGCGCCCGCGCTCCGCGAGATGCAGATGGACGCCGCTCCTTCGCGACGTCGAGATGCCGCTGGTCGAGGTGCTGGTCGACATGGAGTGGGAGGGCATCGCGTCGACCGGGCGCTCTTCACCCGGCTGGGCGAGGAGCTGGGCGCCGACCTCCGGCGGCTGGAGATCGAGATCTCCCAGGTGGCGGGCGTGGAGCTCAACATCAACTCGCCGCGGCAGCTGGCCACGATTCTTTTCGAGAAGCAGCAGCTCCCGGTGCTCAAGAAGACCAAGACCGGCCCCTCCACCGACGCCGACGTGCTGGAGCAGCTCGCCGCGATGGGCCACGAGCTGCCGCAGCTCATCCTGGAGTACCGCGAGCTCCAGAAGCTCAAGAGCACCTACGTGGACACGCTGCCGGCGACGATCGACCCGAAGACCGGCCGGATCCACACCACCTTCAACCAGGCCGGCGCGGCCACCGGACGGCTCAGCTCCAGCGATCCCAACCTCCAGAACATCCCGGTGCGCACGCCGAGGGGTGAGGCGATCCGCCGCGGCTTCATCCCGCGGGCGGGGTGGACCTTCCTGGTGGCCGACTACTCCCAGATCGAGCTGCGGCTGATGGCCCATCTCTCGGGCGACCCGGCGTTCATCGAGGCGTTCCACCAGGGCGGCGACATCCACCGCCAGACCGCGGCGCTCATCTTCAATGTCTCCGCCGACCAGGTGACCCCGGAGATGCGCGCGCGCGCCAAGACGATCAACTTCGCCACCATCTACGGGCAGGGCCCCTTCGCGCTGAGCCGGCAGCTCGGCATCTCGCAGGAGGACGCGCGGAGCTTCATCGCCCGCTACTTCGAGCGCTTCGCCGGCGTGCGCGCGTTCCTCGACCGCTCGATCGCGCTGGCGCGGGAGCAGGGCTACGTCGAGACCATCTTCAAGCGCCGGCGCTACATCCCCGAGATCCGCGACCGCAACTTCAACATGCGGGCCTACGGCGAGCGCAACGCGCAGAACTCCCCGCTCCAGGGCTCCGCCGCGGACCTGATCAAGGTCGCGATGACGCGAATCCACCACGCCATCAGGGAGGAAGGCCTCCGGGGCCGGATGCTGCTCCAGGTGCACGACGAGCTGGTGTTCGAGGTCCCGCCGGAGGAGCTGGAGCGCCTGAGCGATCTGGTCCGCAGCCGAATGGAGGGTGTGGTGGAACTTCGCGTGCCGCTTGTCGTAGACTTCGGCGTGGGAGCGAATTGGCTGGAGGCCAAACATTAAAAGCGTGAACGGTGAACAGTAAAAGGTGAAAGGGAGGAGAGGCTTCTCCCTTTTACTGTTCACCGTTCACCGTTCACGTTTTTCGGAGACTATGCCCTACCGCTTTCGCTTTGCCAATCCTGGCGCCGGCGACTTCGAGCTTCCGGACGTCGAGGCGGTCCTCGATGCGCTGGAGGCCGCGCTCGTGGAGCCGGACACGCCGATGTTCGATGCGGCGCGGCAGAGCTGGCAGCCGGTCGCGCGGCATCAGGAGGTGCGGGAGGCGTGGGCGGTGCGAGCGAAGTTCCGCCCGCCCGGGACCGCCCTCGATCTGCCGCCGTTGCCGCAGGAAGAAACTCGCGTCGAGGGCGACGAGTCGGCCAAGCGGCGGGCGGCCTACGCTCTCGTGCTCCGCGGCAACCGCCTCCCCGTCGAGGAGCCGGTGCCGGAGGAGCCCAAGCCCCGCCGCTCGATCGCAGTGGGCCTCCTTCTTATCCTGGTCGCGCTGTTGTTGGTGGGACTGAGCGTCGTGGAACTTGCCGGCAGCCTGGTTCGCGTCGCGGCCAGGGCCGTGCGAATGACACCCTGACCGCTTTACCCTCTGCGCGCCTTCCTCTCCTCCCGCATCACCCCTCGATTCCCGGGCCACCAATTCCACCGCCCCATCGCCTGCATGAATGCCGGCACCAGCACCATCCGGATCACCGTCGCGTCCAGCAGCACCGCGACCGCGAGCCCGAACCCCAGCATCTGCATCGGCAGCACCCGGGCGAACGCAAACACCCCGAACACCAGGATCATGATGAGCGCCGCGGAGGTGATCATGGACGCGGTGGCGCTCAGTCCCTCCATGGTCGCCGCGGTGTTGCGGCCGGAGCGGTCGTAGGCCTCCTTGATCCGGCTCAGCAGGAACACCTCGTAGTCCATGCTGAGCCCGAACACGACGGCGAAGACCAGCACCGGGATCACCACGAAGATCGCCGACGTCGGCCCGCTGAGCCCGAAGATCTGCGCGCCCACGCCGAACTGGAACACCAGCACGATGAGCCCGAACGTCGCGCTCACCGACAGGGTGTTCATGATGATCGCCTTGATCGGCACCAGCACCGAGCGGAAGGCGATTGCCAGCATCACCGCGGTGGCGCCGAGGATGAGCGCCACCAGGAGCGGGAAGCGCTCCAGCAGGTCGGCCTGGAAGTCGAGCGCGGAGGCGGTGTAGCCGCCCACCGACACCTGCATCCCCTTGGTGCCGCGCAGCTCGGCCTTGCCCAGCGCCCGGGCCCGCTTCACCAGGTCCATCATCGAGGTGAGTGAAGTGGTGTCGGCGGGGATCACGTCCAGCAGCGTGAGGCGCCGGTCGGTGCTGAGGTAGGCATCCACGAAGCTGGGATACTGCTCGCGGGCCGATGCCATGTCGCTGTAGAGGACCGAGTAGGCCAGGAGCGAGGTGCCCGGCTCCAGGTCCACCAGGCTCCGGACCTCCCGCACCCGGGGATCGGCCCGGAGCGAATCGGAGAGCGTGCGGAGCCCGCGAAGCGAGGCGGTCTGGACCGCGCTCCGCCCCTCCGGCACCTCCACCAGCATCCGGATCGGCTGGACGTATCCCGCCACTCCCATGCGGGAGAGCGCGTCGAGTCCCTCGTCCCGCCTCGGTGCCCGCCGGCCACCAGTGGCGCGAGGGGAGGCCGATGCGGATCCAGAAGAGCGGGGCGGTCAGCACGGCGATGACGACCCCGCCGTAGACCATCGCCCGGATCGGGTTCCGGGCCAGCGTCCGCGCCCACTTCTCCCACACCTGCGGCGCGTGGTACCAGGTGAGCCGGCGCGCCAGCCACTTGGGCCGGTCGATCTCGCGGCCGAGTACGGCGAGCAGGGCGGGGAGGAGCGTGATCGAGAGCAGCACCGCGACCGCCACCACGATGAGCCCGCCCATCCCGACGCTCCGGGTCTCGATCAGCGGCGTGAAGAGCAGCGCGCCGAACCCGACGACCACGGTGAGCCCCGAGGTGATCACCGCCGATCCCGCCGTCACCATCGTGCTCACCGCCGCGTCGTTCCGGCGCAGTCCCCGGCCCAGCTCCTCGCGGAACCGGGTGACCACCAGCAGCGAGTAGTCGATCCCGACGCCGAGCCCGATCATCGTCGTCATGTTGAGGACGAAGATGGACATCGGCGTGACGCTGGTGAGGAGGCCGATGATCGCGAGCGATACCGCGATCGCGAGCACGCCCACTACCAGCGGCAGCATCGCCGCCACCAGGGCGCCGAAGGCGAGCACCAGGATCACCAGCGTGAGGGGCAGGAGCGCCTTCTCGCCCTTGGTGCTGTCCTCGGTGACGACGGTGCGGACGTCGAGATCGAGCGGCGCCCGGCCGGTGACCCGCGCCCGGTATGTCGCCGCGCCCGGCACCCTCGCGAGCGTCTGCCGCACCACCTCCCGGGTCGGCGGCACGTAGGCGCCGGCGCTGTCGCCGGTCTCGATGTCGATCGCGACGAGCACGAAGGTGGCGCGGCGGTCGCGGCTCAGAAACGTGCTGTCGCCGGTGGCGGGAAAGGAGACCAGACCGCGGACGTAGGGCTGGCGGTCGAGCGCCGCCAGGAGGGAGTCGAGGACCACGCGCGACGGTCCGGCGTCGAACCGCGAGGGGCCCTCGAGCGTGACCGCGAAGAACTCGCCGATGGGGCGGGCGAAGCGCTCGTTCAGCAGCTTCTCGGTGCGGGAGGCCTCGGTCTCCCTGGCGCTGCCGCCGCGGATGTTGAGGAGCCCGGGCGTGGCCGGCGCCCGCACGGCGGCCACCACTCCGATCACCGCCCAAACGACCAGAACCGCCCAGCGCCAGCGCACCAGCGCCCGGGCGAAACGCTCCATCAGATTCAGTGGCTCCTCCGGGACCTCGGCGCCGCACCGGACCGCGCGGGCGGCCAATGTTAGGTCAGTGCGGGACTCGGCGCCAGCCGCGCGGGACGCCGCGCTGGCGGCATGGCTCGTCCCTTGCCAATATTCCGACGAACCATGCGACGTGCCTTCCTCCCCCTCGTCACTCTGGTCCTCGCGGTGCTGATCCTGGTCGACCGGATCGGGCACCTGACGCGCGTCTCGGATCGCGCGGCCGGGGTCGTCCAGGGTCCCAACGCCACCCAGCCTGGTACGGCGCATCCTGATGTCGGACAAGATGTTATCCGCCGGGACGGCGCCGCGGGCCGCGCCGGGGGCGAGCTCGGCGGCCGGCTGCTCCGCCTGGCCACCCGGGAGCGGCTATCGCGGGAGTCCAGCGGGACCTACCTGGATTCCCTGATCTCCAGCACCGACTCGGTGGTGCGGCGCTGGCCCGACAGGTGGGGCAAGCCGATACGGGTGCACATCGTGGAAGGCGGCGCCCCGGGCTATTTGCCGAAGATGGCGGGATTTGCCCGCGACGCCTTCGACCGCTGGGAGCAGACCGGCGTGGGCATCAGGTTCCAGGTCGTATCCGATTCGGCCGATGCCGACGTCGTGTTGCAGATGGATCGATCACTTCGACTTCGACCGCGCCGGCCAGACCGACCTCACCTGGGACCAGTCGGGCCGGGTGCGCCGGGCCTCGATCTCCCTCGCGCTCCGCACCCACACCGGCACCGCGCTCCCCGATCGCCGCGCTCCTGTCCGTCGCGGTGCACGAGGCGGGTCACGCGCTCGGTCTGCCGCATTCCTCCGACACCAACGACGTGATGTTCCCGGCGACCCGTACCGGTACTCTCACCGAGCGCGATCGCCGCACCATCGAGGTGCTCTACCGGCTGCCCCCCGGCCCGGTGCGCGACGAGCTCGCCGGCCGCTGACCGGGTGGGAGCGCCAATGAACCCCTCGTCCCGGCGCGGAGTCGTGGCCGCCCTCATGCTGACAATCGCCCCGGCAGCTTCCGCCGCCCAGAGCTTCACCCAAGTGGATCAGGCCGTGCAGGCCGGGATTCGCGAGGGCCTCTATCCCGGAGCCGTCGTCGTCATCGGCCGGCGGGACTCCATCCTCTATTCCCGCGGCTACGGCCACTTCACCTGGAATCCCGCGTCCAGGGTTCCCGATGTCGACTCGACGCTCTGGGACATCGCCTCCATCACCAAGGTCGTCGCCACCGCCAGCTCGGCGATGCGCCTGGTGGATCAGGGCAAGCTCGACCTCGACGCCCGGGTGGGACGCTACCTGCCGCGCTTCTCCGGCGGGCTCAAGAACCAGGTGACCGTGCGCATGCTGCTGGACCACACCAGCGGCCTCAAGAGCTACGTGCCGATCTACAAGCGCGCCGGCCGGAGCCGCGCGCGCATGATCTCCCTGCTCTACGCCCAGCCGCTGGTCCGCCCGCCCGGCGACTCCGCCGCATACAGCGACCTCAACGCCATGATGCTGGGCCTGGTGATCGAGTCGGTCGCCAGGACCACGCTCGACCGCTTCGCCGACACGGCGGTCTTCAACCCCCTCGGCATGGTGCAGACCCGATTCCGCCCTCCGGCCCGGCTCAAGCGCCGGACCGTTCCCAGCGGGATCTGGCGGGGACAGCCGGTGCCGGGCGACGTGAACGACCAGAACGCCGCGGCGTTCGGCGGCGTGGCGGGACACGCGGGCGTGTTCTCCACCGGCAGCGAGCTGGCGCAATTCGCGCAGGTGTGGCTCAGGGACGGGATGGGGCCGAGAGGCCCCTGGGTCAGCCCCGCCACCATGCGGCAGTTCCTCACCAAGGGTCCCAGGAGCGGTACCCGTCTGCTCGGCTGGGATTCGCCGGAGCTGGACGGCGAGGAGCCCAGCATCTTCGGGACACTGATCAGCCAGTCGGCCTACGGGCACACCGGGTTCACCGGCACCGAGCTGTGGATCGACCCGACCCACGACCTGTTCCTGGTGTTCCTCACCAACCGGGCGTTCGACCCCAAGGCCCGCGACTCGCCTGAAGGGGCTCAAGGCGGTCCGGACCGAGCTGTCCGACGCCGCCATCCGGCTGGTGCCGCACTCCTGCGCGCAGGAGCTGGTGTCGAGGTGCTGAGCGCGATGGTGAACCTTCTTGCGCCGGCGCGAGGGTTACCTTTCATGACGATGACCCGAGTCCCAACGAGCCGCCCATGCCCACCCCCGAGACGATCCGCAAAGCCCTCCGCGCGGTCAAGGACCCGGAGCTCAACCTCAACATCATCGACATCGGGCTGGTCTACGACGTCGAGTCCAGCGAGGAGGGCGACGTGCACGTGAAGATGACGCTGACCTCGCCGGGCTGCCCGGCCGGCGGCGAGATCATCGAGGACGTGAAGAAGGTGGCCGGGGATCTCGAAGGGGTGCGGAACGTCGAAGTGGAGCTGGTGTGGGACCCGTACTGGACGCCGGAGAAGATGGACCCGCGGGTGAGGGCGTTTCTGGGGTTCTAAGGAACCAGGGTCGCCGCGAGCAGCTCCCCGCCGAATTCCCGCACCTGCCATCGCCGCAGCTCCGCCCACCGCCGCCAGCTCGTCCGGCGACTTGGGATCCCCCCGCGCGATCGCCTCGAGCGTCCCGTTGGGGCACAGCACGCCCGGCGGCAGATCGTACTTCACCGCCAGCAGGTTGCGCGCCGCCTTGAGCCGCTCGAGCCGCGCCTCGTAGGCCAGGTCCGGGGCCCGCCGCGGTGTCCGCGTGACGCGCGGCAGGTCCCCCTCCGGCAGCTCGAGCCCGCGCTTCACCGCGGCCAGGAGATCGCGCCCGCGCCGCTCGGCCTGGTCCGAGCTCACCCCGGGGATCGCCTTCAGCGCGGCGACCTCGGCTGGGCGGGTTCTTCGCCATCGTGAGCATCGGCTCGTTGTTGAGGATTCGGAACGTCGCCCGGTCGGCCCGGCGCGCCGCTCCCTCGCGCCATTCCCAGACCTCGCGCAGGATCGCCAGCTCCCTGCCCCGCAGCGCCTTCGCCCCCTTGATCCGGAGCCAGCCGGGCTCGGCCTGGTCCGCCGCCGCCGGGCGGATGTCCTCCAGCAGCGCGAACTCCTCCTGGGCCCAGCCGAGCCGGCCGCGCTCGCTCAGCTGATCCCGCAGGATGTCGCGCAGCTGGGGCAGGTAGTGGGTGTCCGCGGCCGCGTACGCGAGCATCTCGGGCGACAGCGGCCGGGCCGACCAGTCGGCCCGCTGAAAGCGCTTGTCGAGCTTGACGCCGAGGTATTTCTCGAGCAGGGCGGCGAGCCCGATGCCCGGCTCGTTGAGCAGCTGGGCCGCGATCCGGGTGTCGAACAGGTTCTGTGCCGTGAAGCCGTACTCGCGATCCAGCAGCCGGAGGTCGTAGTCGGCGTCGTGGAAGACGATCTCGATCGCCGGGTCGGCCAGCAGCTCCGCCGAGCGGGCCCGAGCCCATCGGTCGCCAGCGGATCCACCACCGCCGTCTCGCCGCGGGAGGAGATCTGCAGCAGGTAGACCCGGTCCAGGTAGCGGTGAAAGCTCGCCGCCTCGGTGTCCACCGCCAGCAGCGGCTCCGCCCGCAGCCGGGCGGCCAGCGCCGCCAGCTCGGTCCCGGTCTCGATCAGCTTCACGCCATCACTCCGGCTCTTCGAGACCAGCTCGAGCCCGGCCGCGATCTCGTCGAGCGCCTTGGAGAGGGTCTTGTAGAACTCAGCGTCGGGCTGCGGCGTGCCACCCATGGCGGCGTCCATCTGGAGCTTGCGGGCGAGCCGGGCGGCATGGCGGATGTAGTCGGTCTGGGGTTTCATTGGTCGGAAGCTGGTGAAGCCAGTGAGCTATCGGATCTGCAACGGGACGCTGTAGTATATCTAGCTGGCGTGGGATGGGCGTGCAGCCTCGCCGTCCCCTTTGTTGTCATCGCGAGCGCTGTTTGTCATCGCGAGCGCCTGTTTGTCATCCCGAGCGCCTGTTTGTCATCCCGAGCGCCTGTTTGTCATCCCGAGCTCTTGTCTTCATCCCGAGCGAACGCGAGGGATCTCGCCGGCGCGTTTCCGGAACGGCGGGCAAGCTCCCTCGCATCCGCTCGGGATGAAGCGACCGATGGGCACAAACACTACTGTAGGCCCCATGACTCCGATCCTCCTTACCGTCTACCCCGACGAATGCGATGCCTTCGGGCACCTGAACCAGGCGTCGTTCCTGAGCCTGTTCGAGCGAGCGCGCTGGGAGATGCTCCGCGCGGGGCCGGGCATGGATCTCTTCGACCGCACCGGCACCTGGCCCGCGGTGCGGAAGACGGTGATCGACTACCACGCCGCCGCGTTCCCCGGCGACGTGCTCCGGTTCCAGCAGGACCTCACCCATCGTGGGGCGCACCAGCTTCACCATGCGGCAGATCGCCCGCCGGGTCCGCGACGACGCCCTCATCGCCACCGCCGAGTTCCTCTTCGTCAGCGTGAACCGCCAGGGCCGGCCGGTCGCGGTGCCCGCGCGAGTTCAACGAGTTCATGGCCGCGCGGCGGCGGGACGCGGGTGAGGTGCAGCGGCTCACGGTGAACGGCGTGAGCCTCGCCGTCGAGGTGCGGGGCGACGGACCGGCCGTGCTCTTCATCCACGGCTATCCGTTCGATCGCTCGATCTGGACGCCACCAGCTGGCCGCGCTCGACGGCTGGTGCCGCATCGCGCCCGATCTCCGGGGCATGGGCCAGTCCGATGCCCCCGACCTGGGCTACAGCATGGAGACCTACGCCGTCGACCTCGCCGCCCTGCTCGACCTGCTCGGGGTGGACGAGGTGGCGTCTGGTCGGGCACTCGATGGGCGGCTACGTCGCCTTCGAGTTCCTGCGCCGCTGGCGGGACCGGGTTCGCGGACTGGTGCTGGTGGACTACCCGCGCCGAGGCCGACACGCCCGAGGGGAGGATGGACCGGGATGCGGCCGCCGCCACCGCCCGTGAGCAGGGCGCCGAGGCCATCGCCGAGGCGATGCTTCCCAAGGTGCTCGGGGCCTCGACCCTGGCCAGCGCGCCCGCCACGGTCGAGCGGGTCCGGACGATCATGGCGGCGACTCCCGTCGCGGGCATCGTCGGCGCCCTCGGCGCCATGCGCGACCGGCCCGACAGCACGCCGATGCTCCCCGACCTGGCCGGAATCCCGACGCTGGTCATCGTCGGGGACGAGGACGAGCTGACACCGCCCGCGCAGGCCCGGGCCATGGCCGACGCCATCCCCGGGGCCAGCCTCGTGGTGATCCGCTCGGCGGGACATCTGCCGACGCTGGAGCGGCCGGTCGAGACCACCGATGCGATCCAGGCGTTCCTCGCCGGGCTCCCCTGAAACCTTTGTCCGTCGCACGGCGTTCTGACTGATAGCGGGACGATCACGGACCAACAGGTCCTCCGATCTCCGTCCTCACCAACCAACGGTCCCGGGCTCGCGGCCAAGCAGTTCGAGCTCGGGGCCGCCCTTCTTTATGCCACCCGAGTTCGCTCGGGATGACAAACGCCGAACGACCCTCCGGTCCGAGCCGAGAGGGTCGCGGTGTCCAGAAAACAACCAGCCGACGGCTACCGCTTCGGCCGCCCCGGCGGCGTGTCGCTGTTGAAGACCTCTTTGTTCTTCTCGATGAAGGCGGTCTGTTGGGCGGCACGTCCTCCTCCGGGAAGATGGCGGTCACCGGGCACTCCGGCTCGCAAGCGCCGCAGTCGATGCACTCGTCGGGATGGATGTAGAGCTGGTCCTCGCCCTCGTAGATGCAGTCCACCGGACAGACATCCACGCAGGCGCGGTCCTTCACCCCGATGCAAGCCTCGACGATCACGTAGGTCATTGCCGCCGCTCCTCCGCCGAGAAGCTGCCCGTGCCCTGGCCGATCTTCGCAAAGGTATACGGACTCGGGTCGGGTGGCGCAAGGGGTGGTGTATCTTCCCCGTACATGCTTCCGTCGGCTGCATCGTTTGTTCATTCTTCCTGCGCTGCTCGCTGCCGCCGGATCGCTCCAAGCGCAAGCAATGCCGGCCTCCTCGCACCGCCCTGGTCCTCTCCGGAGGCGGTGCCAAGGGCATCGCCCACATCGGCGTGCTGGCGGTGCTGGACAGCCTGGGCATCCGGCCCGACCTCGTCGTCGGGACCAGCATGGGCGCCGTGGTCGGCGCGCTCTACGCCAGCGGCTACAGCGGCCGCGAGCTCGATTCGCTGGCCCGGGTCGATCCCGCTCAGCCAGCTCTTCCGCACCTACCAGCCGCGCGCCCCGCGGTCGCTCGGCATGCTCCGCCCGCTGGTCATGTGGGAGCAGGGCGACCGCCGATTCAACCTGCAGAGCGCCTCCATCGTCGAGTCCGAGGCCAACGCGCTGGTCAACGCCGCGATGCTGCGGGGCAACCTGATCGCGCGCGGCGACTTCGATTCCCTGCCGATTCCCTTCCGCGCCGTCGCCACCGACCTCGCCACCGGCGAAGCCGGTGGTGATCCGCTCCGGCGACCTGGCGCAGGCGGTCCGGGCCAGCGTCGCCATTCCCGCTGGTCTTCGCGCCGGAGCTGCGCGACGGGCAGTTCCTCGCCGACGGCGGCCTCTCGGCCAACATCCCCGTCGCGGTGGCGCGGGCCGAAGGCGCCGAGCGGGTCATCGTCTCCGACGCGACCGAGCACCCGGCGGAGACCTTCGACGGCTACTCGCCGATCAACGTCGCCGACCGGCTGATCGAGTTCCTCTTCCAGCAGCCGGCCGAGTCGCTGGGTGCGGGCGACGTGCTGGTGCGTCCCGACGTGGACGGGTTCAACAGTCTCAACTTCTCCCCCGGAACGGCTCGAGCGGCTGTTGGCGAACGGCCGCGCCGCCGCCGATACCGCGTT
The DNA here is from genome assembly GCA_963844445.1 of uncultured Gemmatimonadales bacterium. Lineage (GTDB taxonomy): Bacteria > Gemmatimonadota > Gemmatimonadetes > Gemmatimonadales > GWC2-71-9 > CAVVWJ01. Next base: position 516,070 of record CAWJOB010000001.1, on the reverse strand, counting down.
GCGGAGCCCCGAGTGCAGGCGGGCGCCGGCCGCTGACTCCGGTCGGGCGCTGCCCCGCCGGATCACCGGGATTCACCACAGGCGCGGCGCAACGACTCCGAGCGGCTGGCCCTGGAGCGGATGCTCGGCTTCGGGCTCGGCGACACGCTGGATGCCGACCTGCTCCGGTCGAGGGTCCGCGGGCTGGGCACGCTCCGAGGCGTACAATTCGGTCTGGCTCGGCCCCCACGGCTCGGGCGATTCGGTCGGCGTTCGATCTGTCGTTCCGGCGCGCCGCGCGTCGGGTGGTCGCCATCGGCCTGGCCTACGACAACGAGCTGGGCGGCCGGATGTGGGCCGGCGCGGTGGACCGCCGCGCTCTTCGGGCTCGCGCTCGAGGGCAGCGGCGGCGATCTTCCTGGATTCGCTTCCGCAAGGAGCTGTACGCCGGGTTCCGCCGGAACTTCCAGATCGCTCGCCAGCTCATGGACCCGACGCTCACGCTCCGGCTCGCCACCGAGGACGTCCGGCAGTTCGACGCCGACGGCGACGAGCTGGACGAGCTGGAGACCGAGGAGGCGCTCGGCTTCGTCGGGGTGGAGCGGATCTTTCCCCACGGATGGGAGGTGGCGCTCGGCCTACACGGCCACGCCTGGGGGGAGCCGGTCGCGGGACGGTCTCTCGACGCTGGGCGTCGCGGCTCGGGCCATCCGGGTGAGCCGTACCCGCGGACGGGTGCTCGCGCCGAAGGCGTGTGGACCGGGGTATATCAGCGGGCCAGGCTAGAGGCGGAGCGCTGGAGAACCGGTTCGGCGTCGGTGCGGTTCACGCCCAGGGTCCATGCTGGGCTGGGGCGACGACCTGCCGATCCAGCTCGCGCTTCCCGCTCGGCGGCGACGACGGGTTCCCCGGCCTCCACATCGGCGAGCGCCGCGGCGACCGCGAGGCGATGCTCGGCCTGCATGTTCACCGCGCCGCTCAAGGGCCCGCTGCTGGGACGGGTCGAGGTCGCCGGCGGGCGGACCGCGAGCGGGGGCGCCGCTGCTCGGTGATGACGGTTGGGTGGGCGGCATCCGCGCCGGGCTCGGCGCGGACACGCCGGTGGGGCCGGTGCGGTTCGAGTACGGCGTACAGCACGGAGGATCGGGGAGCGGTGTTCGTGCGGCTGGGGGACTGGCCGTAAGGCTGTCATCCGATCGCTGTCGCTCGGGATGACAGATTCGAGCTAGAGCGCCTCCGATATCGGCGAGGCGTACATCTCGTTCCGCTGCTCCGGCGGTCCGTACCGCCGGTTCGGGCCCGTACAGCCGGTGCCATTCCTCGCGCAGGCAGAACGGATCGAGCCCGTGCGGCCGGTCCACCGCGAGCACGCCGTCGAGATGGTCGATCTCGTGCTGCAGCAGCTCCGCCCGGTCGCCCTCCAGGTCCACCTCGTGCCACTCGCCCTTGAAGTCCTGGTAGCGGACCCGGACCCGGTACGCCCGGGAGATCCGGACCAGCAGGTTGGGGAAGGAGAAGCAGTCGTCCCAGACCTCGAAGTCCTCGTTGCCGATGTCCACGATCTCGGGATTGATCAGCGCCCACGGCTTGTCCATCTCGACGTAGACCATCCGGACCGGCGCGCCGATCTGGGGCGCGGCGATGGCGCGCCCGCTTCCGAACCGCGACTGCCAGTCGCGCAGCGTCTCGCGCATGTCGTCCATGATCACCCGGACGGCGGTGGACCCCGGTCGGGTGATGGGCTCGCACCTGGCGCGAAGGATGGGGTCGCCCAGGAGCCGGATGCGATGGATCGTCATCGAGGGATACCCTTCAGGCCGCGGAAGTTGGTGTGTGAGAGCGACGTCTCAATATGGGGAAAGCTTCACAGGCGGGCCAGACACGGCACAATGGCTCGGGTTTGGTGATGGTAGTATGTATACAAACTACTATTTGACTGCCGTTCGCATTGCCACCTGCGCCGCTGGCAACGCCTTGCCTCCCGATTTGAACTCGCGCACGATGGCAGCAACGTTCCACTCGATGTGTGTCTGCTAACAATTTACTGTGCAAGCAGTTGTAAATTCGCACCAATAGTCTTGTGCGATTTGACAATCCCGACTAATTTACTTACCATTTGACACATATGGGTGCCTCCCTTCCCCTGATCGAGGCCCGATCTCCCCGTCGGCCACAAAGGCCAGCGCGGGGCGGTCTTGACCCAGCTCAAGCGGTCTCAGCCGCTGACCGCCAAGGAGCTGGCCGTCAAGCTGGGGGTCTCGCTCAACGCCGCGCGGCACCATCTGAAGGAGCTGGAAGCCGAGGGCCTGGTCAGCTACCAGCGGGAGCACCGCGGCGTCGGCGCACCGGTCTTCGCCTACCGGCTGAGCCGGGCCGGGGAGGAGCTGTTCCCTCGCCGGTACTGCGAAGCGCTCACGGCCGATGCTGGACACGGTGGTCGAGCGCGAAGGCCGGGCGAGCGGCGGTGGCGCTGCTCGAGTCCTACTTCGCGGCTGCTGGCCGGACGGATCCAGGCGGAGCTGGAAGGGGTGCCGCCGGCCGAGCGGCTGCGGGTGGTCGCCCGGGCGCTCTCGGAAGAGGGCTACATGGCGGAGGCGACGCCATCGGCGAAGGCGGCGCGGTGCTGACCGAGCACAACTGCGCCATCCCCGCCGTCGCGGAGCCGGTTCCCGGAGATCTGCGCCGCCGAGGCGAGGTTCCTGGCGGAGGTACTGGGCGCCGAAGTCGAGCGGACGGGACACATCCTGAACGGATGCCCCGCCTGTGAATATCAGGTGCGGTTCAGAGAAGCTGCCGAGGAGAGGTCATGAGCTCGCAAGTCGAGACGCTGGTCAACAAGGAATACAAGTACGGCTTCGTCACCGACATCGAGTCCGACGTCGCGCCGCCGGGGCTGAGCGAAGACATCGTCCGGCTCATCTCCGCCAAGAAGCGCGAGCCGGCGTGGCTGCTCGAGTGGCGGCTCAAGGCCTACCGCGGCTGGCTCAAGATGACCGAGCCCCACAACTGGCCGAACATCCGCTACACGCCGGTGGACTACCAGTCGATCAGCTACTACTCCGCGCCTCGAACCGCCAAGCCGCTGGGCAGCCTCGACGAGGTGGACCCCAAGCTGCTCGAGACCTACAAGAAGCTCGGCATCCCGCTCTCCGAGCAGAAGCTCCTGGCCGGCGTGGCGGTGGACGCGATCTTCGACTCGGTCTCGGTCGGCACGACCTACAAGGCCAAGCTCGCCGAGCAGGGGATCATCTTCTGCTCCTTCGGCGAGGCGGTGCAGGAGCATCCCGAGCTGGTGCGGAAGTACCTGGGCTCGGTGGTCCCCGCCAGCGACAACTTCTTCGCGGCGCTCAACGCGGCGGTGTTCAGCGACGGCTCCTTCGTGTACGTCCCGAAGGGCGTGCGCTGCCCGATGGAGCTGTCCACCTACTTCCGCATCAACTCGGCGTCCACCGGGCAGTTCGAGCGCACCCTCATCGTGGCCGACGAGGGCGCCTACGTGAGCTACCTCGAGGGGTGCACCGCGCCCAAGCGGGACGAGAACCAGCTCCACGCCGCCGTGGTCGAGCTCGTGGCGCTCGAGGATGCCACGATCAAGTACTCGACGGTCCAGAACTGGTACGCCGGCGACGAGGAGGGGCAGGGCGGGATCTACAACTTCGTCACCAAGCGCGGCAAGTGCGCCGGGGCCCGCTCCAAGATCTCCTGGACCCAGGTCGAGACCGGGTCCGCGATCACCTGGAAGTACCCCAGCGTCATCCTCCAGGGCGACGACTCGGTGGGCGAGTTCTACTCGGTGGCGGTGGTGAACGGCCAGCAGCAGGCCGACACCGGCACCAAGATGATCCACATGGGCAAGAACACCCGCAGCACGATCGTGTCGAAGGGCATCAGCGCCGGGCAGGGGCAGAACAGCTACCGGGGCCTGGTGAAGGTGCTGCCGAAGGCGGCGGGCGCCCGCAACTACACCCAGTGCGACTCGATGCTGATCGGGAACCGCTGCGGCGCGCACACCTTCCCGTACATCGACGTGCAGAACGCCACCAGCTCCACCGAGCACGAGGCGTCCACCTCGAAGATCGGCGAGGACCAGATCTTCTACCTGAAGCAGCGCGGCCTCAACACCGAGAACGCGATCTCGATGATCGTGAACGGCTTCTGCAAGGAAGTGTTCCAGGAGCTGCCGATGGAATTCGCGGTCGAAGCGCAGAAGCTGCTGGGCATCAGTCTCGAGGGGAGCGTAGGCTAGTTGAACGAGCATGAACGGTCGACAAGTGACAGGTAAAGAGGGAAATCGAGTGCTGGAAATCAGGGACCTTCGCGCTTCAGCCGGCGACAAGGAGATCCTCAAGCGGCATCAACCTCACCGTCAACGCCGGCGAGGTGCACGCCATCATGGGCCCCAACGGCTCGGGCAAGAGCACGCTGGCGCAGGTGCTGGCGGGACACCCGCCGTACGAGGTCACCGGCGGGCTCGGCGACCTATCGAGGGCAGGATCTGCTCGACATGGAGCCGGAGGAGCGGGCCCAGGCCGGCGTCTTCCTCGCCTTCCAGTACCCGGTCGAGATCCCCGGCGTCACCAACGCCTATTTCCTCCGCGCGGCCTACAACGAGATCCGGAAGGCCAGGGGCTGGAGGAGATCGACTCGATGGACTTCATCGACCTGCTGGAGGAGAAGCTCAAGGTGGTCGAGTGGGGCCCCGAGATCATGAGCCGGGCCGTCAACTCCGGGTTCTCCGGCGGCGAGAAGAAGCGCAACGAGATCCTCCAGCTCGCGGTGCTCGAGCCGAAGCTCGCCATCCTCGACGAGACCGACTCCGGCCTCGACATCGACGCGCTCCGGATCGTGGCCGCCGGCGTGAACAAGCTCCGCGAGTCCGGCAGCGCTCGTTCGTCGTCGTTACCCACTACCAGCGGCTGCTCAACTACATCGTGCCGGACTTCGTGCACGTGCTGTCCAACGGCCGGATCGTGATGTCGGGCGGGAAGGAGCTGGCGCTCGAGCTCGAGGCGAAGGGCTACGAGTGGGTGGAGGCCGCGTCCGGGGCGCCGGCAGGGGCCGGGGCGTGAGCGAGGCCGTCCTGCAGGATCTCGATGCTTCGGCCCGGCGCCGCCATCGCCGAGGGCCCGGAGTGGCTGGAGCCGGTGCGCCGGGCCGCCGCAGACCGCTTCGCGGCCGTCGGATTCCCCGCTGCGCGAGACGAGGAGTGGCGCTTCACGCCGATCGGCGCCGATCGCGCAGGGCCACCTGGCGCCCCTCGCCCGGCGTGGCGGCCAAGGTTCACGCGCCGAGCAGCTGGCGCCGTTCGTCTTCGGCCATCCCGAGTGGAGCACGCTGGTCTTCGTGAACGGGACGTTCAGCGAGGCCCTGATCGCCGGTCGTGGAGCTGCCGCGCGGGCGTCCGGGTGGGAAGCCTGGCCGAGGCGCTCCGGGCCGACGGGTCCATGCTCCAGGCCCACCTCACCCGTCACGCGCCGATCGAGGGGAGCCCCTTCACCGCGCTCAACACCGCCGGGTTCCGCGACGGGCGGCGTGGTGCACGTGCCCGCCGGGCTCGACCTCGACCGGCCGGTACACCTGCGTCTTCGTCACCACGGCGGACGCCGAGGGTACCGCGATCCACCCGCGCAACCTGATCGTGGTCGAGCGGGGCGCCCGCGCGTCGGTGATCGAGAGTTACGTGACCCTCGCCCCCGGGGCCGCCTACTGGACCAACCCGGTCACCGAGGTGTCGCGGCGGCCGGCGCCTGGCTGGAGCACACCCGGATCCAGCGCGAGAGCGAGCGGGCGCAGCACGTCGGCCTCACCCACGTGGACCAGCAGCGCGACAGCCACTACCGCTCGTTCTCCATGGCGATGGGCGGCGCGCTCGCCCGGCACAACCTGCACGTCCGGCTCAACGACGAGAACATCGAGACCCTGATGTACGGTCTCTACCTCACCCGGGGCGACCAGGTGGTGGACAACCACACCGCCATCTACCACGACCAGCCCAACTGCCGGAGCTGGGAGGTCTACAAGGGCGTGCTCGACGGCCGGTCGCGCGCGGTGTTCAACGGCAAGGTGTTCGTGCAGCCCGAGGCGCAGAAGACCGACGCCAAGCAGACCAACCGGAACCTGCTGCTGAGCGACCTGGCCAAGGTGGACACCAAGCCCCAGCTCGAGATCTTCGCCGACGACGTGCAGGTGCACCCACGGCGCCACCGTGGGCCGGCTGGACGACGTCGCGCTGTTCTACGCCCGAAGCCGCGGCATTCCCGCACGATGCCGCCGAGCGGCTCCTCACCTACGCCTTCGCGGCGGAGGTGATCGAGGAAGTGGCGCTGGAGCCGGTGCGCGAGGAGCTCGACCGCCTGGTGCTGGAGCGGCTGGAAGCGCAACGCGGCGGCGCAGCGGGGCAGGGTCAGTGACGCGGCCATGGCGCTGTCGCGACCGATCGCCACCGCTCCGCTGCGATGTCGGGCGGCTCCGCGCCGACTTCCCCATCCTCTCGGAATCGGTCCGGAACGGCATGCCGCTCGTCTACCTCGACAACGCCGCCACCAGCCAGAAGCCCCGTCAGGTCATCGACGCCGTCTCGCGGTTCTACGCCAGCGAGAACGCCAACATCCATCGCGGGCGTCCACTACCTGAGCGAGCGGGCCACCGTCGGCGTACGACGCGGCCCGCGAGAAGGTGGCGCGGTTCCTCGGCGCCGGCTCGCCCGTCGGAGATCGTCTTCACCCGCGGCACGACCGAGGCGATCAACCTCGTGGCGCAGAGCTGGGGCCGAAGCACCCTCCGGCCGGGCGACGAAATCCTGGTCACCGGGATGGAGCACCACTCCAACCTCGTGCCGTGGCAGCTGGTCTGCGAGCAGACCGGCGCCACGCTCCGCGCGGTGCCGATCACCGACCGGGGCGAGCTGGACCTGGACGCGTTCGACCGGCTGCTGACCGATCGCACCCGGCTGTTCGCGGTGGCCCACGTCTCCAACGCGCTGGGCACGATGAACCCGGTTCGCGAGCTGGCGGCCCGCGCCCGCGCGCGAGGCGCGCTGGTGCTGGTGGACGGCGCCCAGTCGGCGCCGCACCTGCCGGTCGACGTCTCCGGCGCTGGGCTGCGACTTCTTCGCCTTCTCCGGACACAAGCTGTTCGGTCCCACCGGCATCGGCGTGCTCTACGGCCGGGCCGAGCATGCTCGACGCGATGCCGCCCTGGCAGGGCGGCGGCGACATGATCGAGCGGGTGACGCTCGAGCGCTCCACCTGGGCCGCTGCCGCCGGCGCGTTTCGAGGCGGGCACGCCGCCCATCGCCGAGGTGATGGGCCTGGCGGCCGCGATCGACTACGTCGAGTCGGTCGGGCTCGACGCGATCGCCGCGTGGGAGAGCGAGCTCCTGGCCCGTGCGACCGAGCGGGTCGGCGCGCTGCCCGGCGTTCGGCTGATCGGCACCGCGCGAGGAGAAGGCCGCCGTGCTCTCGTTCGTGGTGGAGGGCATTCACCCGCACGACGTGGGAACGGTGCTGGACGACGATGGGATCGCGGTTCGCGCGGGACACCACTGCGCGCAGCCGGTGATGCAGCGGTTCGGCATCCCGGCCACGGTGCGGGCGTCGTTCGCCTTCTACAACACGCCGGACGAGATCGAGGTCCTGGTACGGGGCGTCGAGCGGGCGCGAAAGGTGTTCGGCTGATGTCGAGCCTCTCCGAGCTCTACCAGAACGTCATCCTGGAGCACAACCGCTCGCCCCGGAACTACCGGGTCATGGAGGACGCCGACCGCAGGGCCGAAGGGAACAACCCGCTCTGCGGCGATCAGCTGACGGTGTGGCTCAAGCTGGATGGCGACGTCATCAGCGACGTTGCGTTCCAGGGCCTCGGCTGCGCGATCTCCCGGGCGTCGGCCTCGCTGATGACCGCGGCGGTCAAGGGCAAGATCGCGCCAGGAAGCAGAGGCCCTGTTCGAGCGGTTCCATCGCCTGGTTACCGGCGGGCCGGAAACGGCCGAACCGGAAACTTTGGGCAAGCTCGCCGTGTTCTCCGGGAGTATCCGGCGTATCCGATCCGGGTGAAGTGCGCCAGCTTGCCGTGGCACACTTTGAAGGCAGCGCTGGACAATGGAGGCTGAGTGCAGAAAGCGGGAAAAGTGAACAGTAAAAGGTGAACGGGAAATGCCTCGATGCCGCGTCCCTTTCACTTTTCACCGTTCACTGTTCACGCTGTTATCACCACCCCTACCCTGTCGAACGAGGAGTCTGCTGATGCCGTACAACCCCGCCCTCGTGGCGCCGATGCGCGAAGAGATGGTGCGCCTCGGAGCGCAAGGAGCTCACCACCGTTCCCGAGGTCGATGCCGCGCTGGGCGACCAGAAGGGCACCATGCTGGTGTTCGTGAACTCGGTCTGCGGCTGCGCGGCCGGCAACGCCCGGCCCGCGCTGCGGCTGGCGCTGGAGCACGGCGTCCTGCCGCAGCAGGTGGTGACCGTGTTCGCGGGCCAGGACCTCGACGCGACGGCGCGCGCGCGCCAGTACTTCGCCGACTATCAGCCGAGCAGCCCGTCCATTGCGCTGCTCCGCGACGGCGAAGTGGTGCACTTCGTCCATCGGCACCAGATCGAGGGCCGGAGCCCCAGATCGATCGCGGGCGATCTGGTCAAGGCATTCGACAAGCACTTCGGGGCGGCGGTCTGAGCGGGCACGTCTTTCATCCGGGGCATCACGAGCTGCACGGCATCACCGTGGTGGTCGAGACCGACGGTGCGCTGACGTACGTCGGCCGATTCGACACCGAGGACGAGACGGGCGTCCACCTGCTCGACGTGGGCGTGCACGACGCCGCGGTCGGAGGGTCGAAGGACGAGTTCCTGCGGCGGAGCGCCAAGTTCGGGGTGCGTGCCGAGCGACCGCATCTCGTCGTGCCGCGACCCGAGGTTGCGCGGATCACCCGACTGGTCGAGATCGCAGGCTAGCCCTCCAGGTCCTCGTACTCGTCGTCGCCCGCCTCTAGATTTGAAGAATGGAACGCTACGACGTCGTCGTGATCGGAGGCGGGCATGCGGGCACCGAGGCGGCCGCGCTGGCCGCGCGCTCGGGAGCGCGCACCCTGCTGCTCACCCAGAACCTCGAGACCATCGGCCAGATGTCCTGCAACCCCGCGATCGGCGGGATCGCCAAGGGTACCGTCGTGCGCGAAGTGGACGCGCTCGGCGGAATCATGGGCCGCGCCACCGACCTCGCGCGGATCCAGTTCCGGATGCTGAACCGATCGAAGGGCCCGGCAGTCTGGTCGCCTCGCGCGCAGTGCGACCGCGGACTGTATCGGCGAGCGGTGCGCTCGCTGCTCGACCGGAGGCACGGTCTCGTCCTGGCGCAGGGGACGGTGGCCGGACTCACCATCGCGGGCGGCGAGGTGCGCGGGGTAGAGACGCAGGACGGACGTCGGTTCTCCGCTCAGGCGGTGATCCTGACAGCCGGCACCTTTCTCCGTGGCATGATCCACGTCGGGCTCGACACTCGGGTGCCAGCTGGGCGGGCCGGGGACTCCCCCTCGGTTGAACTTGCGCAAGTCATTGAACAACTTGGAGTTACCGTCAAACGCTTCAAAACGGGAACGCCGCCGCGGATCGACGGCAGTTCGGTCGATCTGGCTTCGCTCCAGCGACAGGACGGTGATTCAAGTGATTACTGGTTCTCGTTTTACGAACAGTCGTCCCACCCGACGCAGCTGCCGTGCTACCTCACCTGGACCGGCGATCAGCTTCGCGACATCATCACGGCACATCTCAGTCAGTCAGCACTTTACGGCGGCGCGATCACGAGCCTGGGACCCCGGTACTGCCCCTCGATCGAGGACAAGATTGTCAAGTTCCCGGACGCACCTCGACACCAGGTGTTCCTGGAGCCCGAGGGGCTCGATACCACGGAGATGTACGTCAACGGTCTGTCGACATCGCTGCCGGCTGACGTCCAGCTCGAATTCCTCCGATCGGTGCCCGGCCTCGAATCGGTCCGCATGACCCGTCCCGGCTATGCGATCGAGTACGACTACTTCCCTCCCACCCAACTGCGTCCGACACTGGAGCTCCGAGAGCTTCCGGGTCTTTTCCTCGCTGGACAGGTCAACGGGACCACGGGCTATGAAGAGGCCGCAGGTCAGGGCGCCATCGCGGGAATCAATGCCGCTGCCAGGGCGCTCGGCCGCGAGCCTGTGATCCTTCCCCGGGCCGAAGCTTTCATTGGCGTGCTGGTGGACGATCTGGTGAATCGGGGTGTAGACGAACCTTATCGACTCTTTACCTCCAGGTCGGAGTACCGTCTTCTCCTGCGCCAGGACAACGCCCTGCGTCGCCTCCTGCCCGCGGCGCAACGACTGGGTCTTCTTCGAGGAGGATGAGCTCCGCACCGCCGAGAAGCGGCTTGCGAGGGAGGACGCCATCATGACCGAGGCGCAGGAGACCTCACTCGACTCTGCTTCGGCCAACACTGTGCTTGCTGCCTTCGGGTCGACGCCTGTCGCCGAAACTCACCGAGTCGCTGACCTCGCCCGCCGCCCTGGCGTACCGCTCGACGCCCTCCTCCTGGCCTCGGGTCTTGAGCCGCCTTCAGAAGCCTGGCGGTGGGCAGAGATCGAGTTGAAGTACGCCGGCTACCTGGCACGCGAGCATGCCGCCGCTCGGCGGCTGTCGGAACTGAACGATTTCGTGCTGCCTCAGTCCCTGGCTTATCGAGCGATCCTGACCCTCTCCTACGAGGCTCGAGAAAAGCTCCACCAGACTCAGCCCGTCTCTTTGGGGCAGGCGAGCAGGGTTCCCGGCGTGTCGCCTAGCGACCTTCAGAACTTGGTTGCCGAGGTGCTGCGCTTGAGGCGGGCGTCCGAGGGACCTGTTTGTTTCACGTGAAACACCTCGCCCGACGAACTCGCTCGGCTGACTCTCCTAAATAGCCAAGGCCGGTGAGGATCCAACCCATCGAACCTGCCCCAACACGAGCAAGCCTACCTGAACAGCAAACCAGCAGAATAGCCTGCACGGAAATACCTTCACGAAATAGCCTGGCAGTCACTCAACTGCAGGCAATTCACTCGACTGAAGGGATTACGGCTGTTTAAGGTGTGCCCCGATTCCAGCTGGCCGAATGTCGTGATTCCAAGTCGTTGGGCAAGATTGGCCGACCCAGTCGCTGCCTTGACCCCACGGTCGCAGAGATCCTAGGGGATGGCGAACGGGGCTGGCGAGTCGACCGACCACACCAGGGCATACTACCCTTGCTCCATACTTTCTCCCTCTTTGGTTCGGCCGACTTGGCGTAGGCGGCGCAGCGCCCCATCGTGATGGAGGTGGCCCAAGTACAGCAAGGATAACCTGAGGCAGGTTTGCGATGGCGCCCAATCGGGTTTCTTAGGATGGCTGCTCTGTCGCGCCCCATTCGGCAATTGCCCAGCCTGAACTGCAGTCGCTCCCCAAGGGCCGCCGCTTTCGTCGGCGTGATCTCGTCACATCTCGTGTTCACGGTGGCCCGGATAGCCCGGTCATCCTAACGGGCATTGATCCGGTGGGCCCGTCCGGGACTGCCAGATCGACAATGGCAGGAGGGTAACGCCGTTCGATTTGGGTACATCGAGTCGAATGATTGTCGGTTGATGCTGGTGTGTTAACGTGTTGTTCGATGGCTCGTTTGCTGTCGGTTCGCCTTTGGCAGCATCAGTTTCACGTGAAACAAAGGGGTTGGCGGCAAAGACATTGATTCCTATATTATTGCCGCACTTCCTTTCGCTGACCGGCCCAGTCGGGCGTCAACTGTATTTCAGTTCTAACTCATTGTATAACAAGCACTTACGTGCTTGCCCTGCCCATGGCATACACAGTTGCGATCACCAATCAAAAGGGCGGCGTTGGGAAGACGACCACCGCTGTCAACCTCGCTGCGGCGATCGCCATCGCCGAACGGCGCACCCTCCTCGTTGACGCGGACCCGCAGGGGAATACCACCAGTGGTGTCGGCATCGCGAAGCTCGAGCTCCAACTGTCGATCTACGACGCGCTGGTCGAAGACCATCCCGTTCGGGACATCATTCTCCCCGTGCCCGGTCTTCCTTATCTCTCGGTGCTTCCCGCGACGCAGGACCTGGTGGGTGCCGAGCTCCAGCTGGTGGAGCGTCCGTTCCGGGAGTCGGCGTTGCGCCGAGTGCTCGAGCCGATCGAGGGCGACTACGACTACATCATCGTAGATTGTCCCCCGTCGCTCGGACTGCTCACGCTCAACGTACTTGCCGCGGTGCAGGCGCTCATCATCCCGATTCAGTGCGAGTACTACGGACTGGAAGGGATCTCGCAACTGCTCAACACCGTCCGCCTGGTGCAACAGAACATCAATCCCGGGCTGGCCATCGGCGGTGTTCTGCTCACCATGTACGATTCGCGCCTCAATCTCTGTCGCCAGGTCGCTGAAGACGCGACCGAGTACTTCGGCCCCAAGGTCTTCGGCACGCCGATTCCCCGGAACGTTCGTCTCGCCGAGGCGCCGAGCTTCGGGAAGCCGATCCTCCTCTACGACATGCAATCGGTTGGCGCAAAGAGCTACCTCGCCGTCGGACAGGAGCTGCTGCACAGGGTCGAAGGAGCCGACGCCGCGGTGGTGCCGATGCCGCCGGGTTCATCCAGTGAGCGGGCCGTCGCCGTCGAGCCGCCAGCTGAGCTTCGACCCTCAGAGAATCAAGCCGGCGACGGTCGCGCCGCTCCCGAGACCTCTGAGTCGCACGGTGGTGACTCCCCGGTCGTCGCGCTCGAGACCGCGGAAACTCGAGTCCACCGAGCCGGACGGCCATGAGGGCCAGATGGTGCAGCCTCAGGTTACCGACGCTGGAATCGCCGAGTCGGAGGTCGCGAACAATGGATCGATCGCATCCCAGGGATCGATCGCATCCCAGCCCTCGGAGTCGGAATCACCCTCAGTGATCGAGGCGGCGCCGCAGACAGAATCGTCCGAGTTCGATGAATCGGCGCAGCCGTCCAGGCCGCCGTCGCAGCACCTGCCGGAGGTGACCACATGACCGAGACCAAACGGTTGGGACGGGGACTGGAGGCGCTGCTCGGTCCGGTCTCGCGTGAGCAGGCCGAGGCGGTCGGCGCGTTCCGCGATCTGCCGGTGGCGAGCTTGCGACCCAATCCCTTTCAGCCCCGTACCCGGATCGATGAATCGGAGCTCACCGACCTCGCCAATTCCATGCAGGCGTCGGGACTCCTTCAGCCGATCCTGGTGCGCCCCCGCGATGGCGGCTTCGAGCTGATCGCCGGCGAGCGCCGCTGGCGCGCAGCCGAACGACTCGGCTGGCCGAAGATCCCCGCGGTGGTGAAGGAGGTGGACGACCGCACCCTGCTCACCCTCGCGCTAATCGAGAACCTGCAGCGTGACGATCTCTCTCCCATCGATGAGGCCGCGGGTTATCGCCGGCTGGGCGATGAGTTCCAGCTGGGACAGGCGGAGATAGCCAGGGCCGTGGGACGTGACCGCTCCACCATCGCCAACCTCCTGCGGCTGCTCCAGCTTCCAGCCGACGTGCAGGCCATGGTGCACGAGAAGCGCCTCTCCGCCGGGCACGCCCGCGCACTCCTCGGTCTTTCGGATGCGGAGCGCCAGTCGGCGCTCGCCGCGGAAGCCATCGAGCAGGGGTGGTCGGTGCGTGAGATGGAGGCCGCCGTCGCCGGGAAGCGGACTACCTTGCGACCCGCCAAGCGCGTGGGCGGCCAACCCGCGGTACGCAGTGTCACCGCCGACGTGAAGCGGGTGGAAGACGCGCTCCGGAAGCGGCTCGGCACCGACGTGCGGGTGACGGCCAGGCGGCGTGGGCGCGGCTTCGTCACCGTCAGCTACTACTCCAACGACGATCTCTCCCGCCTGCTGGAGCTGATACTCGGCGGACCCTTCGAAGGATGAAGGGCGGGGCCCGGGGTGTGACCGTCGTCATCCAGCGGGACGGGACGACGCGGTCGCAGACGTTGCGGTTTTCCGTCTGGGCATTGCGGGTCGGCGCCCTGGCCGGCGCCGCCCTGCTCGCCGGGCTCGGGCTCCTCGCCGTACTTTACTTCCCGGTGGTCCGTGCCGCGGCGCGGGTGCCCGGGCTCGAGCGCCAGGTCTCCCGCCTGGAAGCGGAGAACGCGATGGTGCGCCAGCTTTCGGCGGCACTCGACAGTGTCGAGATGCGGTACGAACAGCTGCGGGGGATGATAGGCGCCGACATCGTGCGGGATCCCTTGGCGATCAGCTCGACCCTCCCCCTCGCGCCCGCATTGAGCGCGATGGTGGGGAACGAGCCCAATCCACCCGGGCCGGGTCCCACTGTCCCACGTGAGTGGCCACTCGCCGAGCGGGGGTATGTCACCAGGGGGCAGGTGCAGGTCGGGTCGGCGAGTCGGGACGAGGCCCATCCCGGGCTCGACATCGCAGTGCCGGTGGGCACCATGGTCCGGGCCTCGGGCGGGGCGACGGTCAACCAGATCGGGGATGACCCCGAGTACGGTTTCTACGTCCTGCTCGATCATCCGGAAGAGTACCAGACGATGTACGGACACCTTTCGCGCATCATCGTGACAGACGGCCAGACCGTGGAGGCCGGCGAGGTCATCGGCCTCAGTGGCAACAGCGGGCGCTCGACCGCCCCGCACCTGCATTTCGAGATCCGGCAGCGCGGGACTTCGCTCGATCCCAAGACCATGGTCAAACAGGGGGGATGATGGGGCTCTTCTCCAATCCGGCGCGCGACGAGCAGGGAAACGAGCTGAAGCGGCGGCGAACCGATCAGATCCCGTTCTCCATCATCGCCAGCGATATGACGGTCATCGGCGACCTCGAGACGGAGGGGGTGGTGCGGATCGAGGGCCGAGTGAAGGGCGCGGTTCGGGTCGGGTCACAGATTCTGGTGACCGAGGGCGCCGTGATCGAGGGCGACCTTCACACCCAGGAGGCGGTCATCGCCGGCCAGGTGAGCGGGGGAATTCACGCCAAGGATCGGGTGGAGCTCCAGGCGACGGCCGTGGTCTCCGGCGACATCATGACCTCCCGGATCGCCATCGTGGAGGGGGCGAAAGTGACCGGCGAGGTGAAGATGGATCCCTCCCGAACGGCTGGCGATGCCGGATCGGTGACACGATGATGTCGCTATGGTGACAAAGTAAGAAGTGGCGAAACGGACCTCAGCGACCCTCCAATGCCGGTACTGACGCGTCTGTGGGTTTATGCTGCCGCGATAGTGTCACTGGTGGCATGCTCCAAGGCCCAGACCCACGATGGCGTGAGGGTCGGGCTCATTACCCCCGGTTCCATTGCCGACGCCGCCTGGAATTCCGGCGCGTTCAAAGGGCTCCAGCAGATCCGCGACTCCCTCGGTCTGGCCGTCAGCCACGTCGAGGCCAGGACCCCATCGGAGCAGGACGAGGCGCTCCGCGCTTACGCCGCCCAAGGGTACGATCTGGTCTTCGCCCACGGGTTCGAGTTCCAGGATGCGGCCGAGCGGGTGTCGGCGCAGTACCCCAAGACGATCTTCATCATCACCTCGGGGCGGCGGGCGAAGGGTAACGTCGCCCCGCTCATCTTCCGGCTGGAGGAGGCGAGCTACCTGGCCGGCATGGTGGCGGGGGGCCTGACCAAGAGCAACGTCATCGGCTTCGTGGGCGGGATCGAGCTCCCTCCGATCGAGGCCGCGTACCAGGGGTGGGTGAACGGCGCCCGGGCGGTCAACCCGAAGGTCCAGACCCGCAAGATCTACCTCAACAGCTTCGACGACGCGGCGGCCGGCCGGGAGGCGGCGCTCGCCCTGATCCGGGTCGGCGCCGACATGTTCCACCACAATGCCGACGCCGCGGCGTTGGGCGTCTTCCAGGCCGCCAAGGAGACCGAGGGGGTCTACGTTTTCGGCTCCAACGACGACCAGACCCAGCTGGCGCCGGAGCGGGTGGTCGGGAGCGCCGTCATCGATCTTCCGCGGGCGTTCCTTATGGTAGCCGGCGAGGTGAAGGCGGGGACGTTCCGGCCCAAGGTCGAGGCGTTCGGGCTCGCCAGCGGGGTGATCCGGTACGTGCCGAACCCCGCCCTGGAGACCCTGGTGCACCTGACCCTGCGTTCCCGGGTCCAGGCCGCGGCCGACTCGATCGCCGCGGGGACCCTGGTCGCCGCCCCACGCCCGTCCTCCATGGAAGCCGCCCTGCCCCCCGTGGTTCCTGCCCGCCGGCCAGGCTAGCCGATGCCCGCCGTGCCGCTGGCCGACGTGGTGGCCTATGCCGACGAGTTTCTCCGGATCCGCGAGGTCGCCGACGAGCGCAATGCCGTCAACGGGCTCCAGGTGGAGAACAAGGGATCGGTCTCCGGCATCGTCGCCGCGGTGGATGCCTCGCAGACGACGATCGACGGGGTGCCGCCGGGGTCCCTCCTCCTGGTGCACCATGGGCTCCTCTGGGACGGCAATGTCCCGGTCACCGGCCGGCGTTACCGCCGGATCTCCACCCTCCTCGAGAACGACGTCGCCCTCTACGCGGCTCACATTCCGCTCGATCTTCATCCCGAGGTCGGCAACAACGTGGTCCTCGCCGACCGCCTGGGCATCGAGGTCGAGGGCTGGTTCGGCGACTACAAGGGGAGCCCGATCGGGGTCTGGGGGTTCGCCCCCGCCCGCCTGACCGCTCGCGAGACACTCCTCAGCGAGGTGAACCGGGCGCTCGGCACCTTCGCCCCCGGCGGCCGGCTCATACCCGGCGGGCCCGAGCGGGTCTCCCGAGTCGGCATCATCACCGGCGGAGCGGGCAGCATGATCGGCGAGGCCAGGACCGCGGGTCTCGACACCTACATCACCGGCGAGGGCGCCCATCACACCTACTTCGACGCCGTCGAGTGGGGCCTCAACGTCATCTACGCCGGCCACTACGCCACCGAGACGCTGGGCGTCCAGGCGCTGGCCTCCCATCTCGGGGAGCGGTTCGACCTGGAATGGGAGTTCCACGACCATCCGACGGGGCTGTGACGCCCGCGCTCGAGCTGGCCGGGATCCACAGGCGGTTCGGCTCCGTGCACGCGTTGCGCGGGGCCGATTTCACGTTGCGCCAGGGCGAGCTCCACGCGCTCCTGGGGGAGAACGGCGCCGGGAAGACCACGCTCATGCGGATCGCGGCCGGTCTCGTCCGCGCCGATTCGGGCGAGGTCCGGATCCGAGGGATCGTGCAGCCGGACCTCTCTCCCCGCGCGGCCCGGAGGCTCGGAATCGGGATGGTGCATCAGCACTTCACTTCGGTGCCCGCCTTTACGGTCGCGGAAAGCGTCGCGCTCGCCGCCGGTTGGCCGGTGGCGCCAGGGCCGCTCCGGGAGCGAGTGCGCGAGCTGAGCGGCCGCGTCGGCCTTCCGCTCGACCCCGATGACAGGGTCGAGCGGATGAGCGTCGGTCTCCGGCAACGGCTCGAGATCGTGAAGGCGCTCGCGGCCGACGCCAGGATTCTCCTCCTCGACGAGCCGACGGCGGTGCTCGCGCCCGTCGAGGTGGAGGGTCTGCTTCGGGTGATCCGGCGGTTCACCGGCTCGGGCGGAAGCGCGGTGCTGATCACGCACAAGCTGGACGAGGCGTTGTCGGCGGTGGACCGGGTGACCGTATTGCGACGCGGCGAAACGGTTCTCACCGGTGAAGTCTCCGGTCAGGACACGGCGACCCTCACCGCCGCGATGATCGGCGAGAGCGCCACGGACGGCCGCATGGTCGAGCCGTCCGGCGCCCCGGCGCCGCCCATCGCCGACCGCGGGCCGCTGGTGCGGATCCAGTCGCTCGACGTCCGGCGAGACGACGCACTCGGCATCGCGTTGCGGGGCGCGTCCCTGGTGGTCGAGCCGGGTGAGATCGTGGGAGTCGCGGCGGTGGAGGGGAACGGCCAGCGTGAGCTGCTGCGGGCCGTGGCCGGTCGGATCCATCCGCTGCGCGGGCTCAGGGAAGTCGCGGAGCCGGTGGCGTTCATTCCGGAGGACCGCTCCACCGAGGGCCTGATCCCGGAGATGACCCTCACGGAGAACATCGTCCTCGGGTCCTCCAGGTCGGATCCCTGGATCAGGGGACGGACCATCGATTGGCGCGAGGCTCGCGCGCGGACCGCGACGCTGCTCGAGGAGTACGCCGTGGCAGCGCCGGGGCCGGAGGCGCCGGCCGCGACGCTGAGCGGAGGGAACCAGCAGCGGGTGGTCGTCGCCCGCGAGCTGTCGCGGCGGCCGCGGGTGGTGGTGGCGGAGAACCCGACGCGCGGCCTCGACATCCGCGCCACCGCGACGATCCACGCCAGGCTGCGCCGCGCCGCGTCGGAAGGCGCGGCGGTGCTCTTCCACTCCAGCGACCTCGACGAGGTGCTGGAGCTCGCCACCCGCGTCGTGGTCGCGAGCCGCGGCGTCCTGATCCGGCCGCCGGTGGACGCCACCCGCGATGCGATCGGCGCGCTGATGCTGGCCGGCTCCTAGCCGCCGGTGCGCGCGCACGGTTGGATCGTCGGAGCCGGAGCGCTCCTCGCCGGCCTCGCGGTGCTCGCGCTGGGGCTCGAGCTGGCCGGATACGACGCGGGCCCCGCGCTCGGCGCGCTCTGGTCCGGGTCGCTCGGCTCCTGGTATGCGATCACCTCGGCGACGCTGGTCCGCGCGGTGCCCCTCACCATCATCGGACTCGGCCTGGCGCTCTCCTTCAGGGCCGGCGCCTTCAACATCGGAGCGGAAGGCCAGTTCTACGCCGGTGCCATCGCCGCCACCTGGCTGGGCCTTCACGCCGGCGCGCTCCCTTCGCCGCTCGCGGTTGCGGTGGTGCTCTCGGGGTCGCTCCTCGCGGGCGCGCTGTGGGTGGCCGTGCCGGTGTTGCTCCGCGTTCGCTACGGCGTGCTGGAGGTGATCAGCACCCTGCTGCTGAACTTCGTGGCCGAAGCGACGACCAGCCTGGTAGTGCAGGGCCCGCTCCAAGAGAGTCAGGGGATCTATCCCCAGAGCGACGCCATCGCCGAGTCGGCCCGGCTTCCGCTGCTGCCGGGCACGCGGCTCCACGCCGGCATCCTCCTCGCGCTGGCCGGCGCCGTCCTGCTCCGCCACCTCTTCACCCGCACGCTTTGGGGCTTCCAGCTCCGGGCCGTCGGGCTGAGTCCGCGGGCCGCCGAGATCAGCGGCAGGATCGACAGCCGGTGGATGGCCGCCGCGGCGCTCGCGCTGTCCGGCGCGATCGCCGGCCTGGCCGGCGGCGTGGAGGTCACCGGGGTGTCCTACGCGCTGTTCCAGAATCTCTCGCCCGGGTACGGATTCACGGCCATCGCGGTGGCACTGCTGGGCCGGCTTCACCCGTTGGGCGTGGTGCTGGCCGGTCTTCTCTTCGGGGCACTGGAGGCGGGCGCGGGCGCGATGCAGCGCGAGGCCGGAGTCCCGGCGGTGGCGGTCTACGTGGTAGAGGCGGTGGTGATCCTCGTGGTCCTGCTGGCCGAGTCGGCGCGGCGGGGCGGGACGATGGCGCTGGCCGCGATCGGGTCGAAGGCCGGCGCTGCGGCCGGAGGCGGTGCCTGATGGAGGCGGTCGTGCTGGTCGGCGGGTTCCTGGCCGCCGCGGTGCGGGTGGCGACGCCGCTCCTGCTTGCGGCGACGGGCGAGACGCTCACCCAGCGGTCCGGCGTGCTGAATCTCGGCCTGGAAGGGATGATGCTCGCGGGGGCGCTGGCCGCGACGCTGGGCGCGACCGCTTCGGGGCCCTGGACCGGCGTTGCGCTCGCCGTCCTGGCGGGAATGGCTCTCGCCGGGGTCTTCGCGCTCGTCACCATCGGCGCCCGCGCGGACCAGGTCATCGCCGGCACCGCGATCACGCTCGGCGCGATCGGGCTCACCGGCACCATCTACCGACAGGCGTACGGCGCAGCCGGAGCGGGGCTCGACCTTCCGACTCTCGCGCCGATTCCGATCCCCGGGCTCTCGGCGCTGCCGGTGCTGGGCCCCGCGCTCTTCGCGCAGCCGGCGCCGACGTACCTCGGCCTGCTCGCCGTGCCGGCCGTGTGGTGGCTGCTGTTCCGGACCCGCGTCGGCCTGGCGCTCAGGGCGACCGGGGAGTCGGCGGAGGTCGCCCGCGCGTCCGGCGTGCCCACCCGGCTGATTCGTGCGACAGCGGTGATCGTCGGCGGGGGATTCGCCGGATTCGCGGGAGCGACGCTGGTGCTGGCGCAGGTGGGAAGCTTCGCGGAGAGGATGACGGCCGGACGCGGCTACGTGGCGATCGCGATCGTGGTGCTGGGGCGCTGGCACCCGGTGGGTGTCGCGGTCGCCGCGCTCGCCTTCGGCGCGGCGATGGCGCTGCAGTTCCTCTTTCAGACGCTGGAGCTCGAGACGCCCTATCAGCTTTTTCTGATGTTGCCCTATGTGCTCGCACTGCTGGCGCTGGCGGGCGTGGTGGGGAGAGTGCGGGCGCCGGGGGACCTGGGGAAGGTGTGAGTGCGGAGGCAGGGCCGTTCGAGGCTATACTCCAGGCACGCTCCGACGTCATTCGAGGAGGGCAGATGTCGTACCGGCACTGGTCCGTTGCAGCCGTTGCTCTCGCGCTGCTCCTCAGCGGATACGGCCTGCGCGAGAACCAGGAGCCCCGGGCTGATCGCGTCACCATCTTGTACGACGCGTTCGGGAAGTCTCCCGGCATGACCAAAGACTGGGGCTACTCCGCGCTGGTCGAGTATGGCGGGAAGCGCATCCTGTTCGACACCGGCAACAATCCCGAGATCTTCGCGCGCAACGTAAAGGCGGCGGGCGTCGATCTCATGAAGCTGGATTTCGTGGTCATCTCGCATCGGCACCTCGACCACACCGCTGGCCTGACCCACCTGCTGAGCGTGAACCCGAACATCAGAATCTACGCCCCGAAGGACGCGTTCGGCGTGTTCGGCAGCTCGTTGCCGAGCAAGTTCTACCGCCGGCAGGACTCGTTGCCCGAGGAGATGCGGTACTTCGAGGGTCATCCCCAGGATACGCTGAGCTTCGGTTCGGCCTGGCCGAAGGGCAAGTTCGTGACGGTGGATGCGCCGCTCGAGGTGGCACCCGGAGTGCACCTCATCTCCCTGGTTTCCGAGACCGTGGGCACCAAGGAATTGCGTGAGCTCTCCATGGCCATCGAAACGCCGCAGGGGATGATCGTGGTGGCCGGGTGCTCGCATCCGGGCATCGAGCGGATCGTGGAAGCGGCCAAGGCGATTGGCCAGGACGTGCACATGGTGTTCGGTGGGTTTCACCTGCCCGCCGCGACCGACCGGGACATCGCGCGCATCGCTGCCGCGCTCCACGACACCTACGACGTCGATCTCATCGCGCCCGGACACTGCACCGGGGAGCCGGCATTCTATCGGTTCAAGAACATCTGGAAGGACCGGTACAGGTACGCCGGCGTGGGCAGCATCATCGCGGTGCCATGAGGTTGCGGGATGGTGTTGACGTACGCCTACTCGATCCCCGCTTTCCGCTGAAGCCATCGCACGTAGGCCGTAATCCGGCCAACCGCGGCTGTGTCCACCCCCGGCACCGGCGGCATGTTCCCGAAGCGCCAGTGGTGTGCCGCGACGCCCAGGGCGACGGCGCGCTGGAAGGCGATGTCCGCGTGATGATTCGGCTCGTAGACGATGTCCACCAGCGGTGGTCCGGCGTCGCTGCCGGCGCCGAGCGCACCGTGGCAGCGAGCGCAGTTGTCGGTGTAGAGTCGCTCGCCCTCGGCGAGCTCGGCCGGCACGGGGCCGGGATCGAAGCCGGAGCGGACGGCGGGACGGCGCTCGCACGCCGCGAGCAGCGGCAGCAGGGCGAAGCCCACCGCGGCCGATGGAAAATGGCTCACGAGAGCTGCCGCGCGAGCCGATCCCGCGCCGCGATGATGGTCTCCCGCACCCTCTGCTTCAGTGCCGGCACGTCGGCCGCCGTGAGCCCCGTCGTCTCGACCGGCTCGAGCACCTCGACGACGGCGGTGGAGCGGCCGAAGCGCCAGTCGTGCTTGGGGAGCGCGTTGCCGGTGCCGTGAAGCGCCAGCGGAAGGATCGGGACGCCGGCGTCGATCGCGAGCCGGAACGCCCCGTCCTTGAACGGCAGGAGGTCGTTGGTGGGCGACCGGGTGCCTTCGGGGAAGATCATCACCGAGACTCGCCGCGAGAGGATCTCCCGGCAGCGGGCCATCGCCTCGATGGCGCTGGGGCCGAAGCCGCGCTTCACCGCCACGTCACCCGCGAGGTGCATCAGCCACCCCATCACCGGGATCCGGAACAGCTCGGCCTTGGAGAGCCATTTCATCTCCCAGGGCAGGTGGCTGATCAGCAGGATGTCGGCGAACGACTCGTGATTCGAGACCACGACGTAGGGACGGCGGGGGTCGGCCGGGATGGTGCCGGTGTAGCTGAACTTCCAGAGCGGGTTGAGCGCCGCGACGGCGCGGCCGATGCCGCGGAAGAGATAGCCGACCCAATAGCGTCCCGGGTCACCCAGCGTAGCCACCCGCAACAGCGCCATCATCGGCAGCCAGAGCAGTATGCAGATCATCAGGACCAGCCACGTCCAGGCGGAGACGAGCGACTGCCAGAGACGAAACATGCTCCGAGACGGTTGAGGGAGACGCCCGTGTGCTGGCGCACAGACGGCCGGCGCCCGGGCGGGGTAACCTTAGCCCAGGCGCGCGGGGCGGGACAAGGGGCTGCTTCCTCCACAGGATCACCATGAAAAGCGGTTCCGGGCAGACGCCGGCGATCGAGCCCGACGACGATTCCGTCCTCACGCCCGACGTCGACGAAAAGGCGCTGGCGCCGGAGCCTGGGCCGACCGGATCACCGCCCAGCGTCAGCAAGCTGGCCAACTTGATGGGCGAAGGGGCCGACGCGCGCCACGTGGCGCTGGTCGGCCTTTTCGTGCTCGCGGTGTTCTACACGCTGCATCTGGCGCAGGCGTTCTTCCTGCCGATCGTCCTGGCGATCCTGCTCGATTTTCTCCTGAGCCCGGTGGTCCGCACGCTCCGGAAGTTCGGCCTCCCGGAGCCGCTGGGCGCCGGCATCGTCATGCTCGGGCTGCTGGCGGTGCTGGTGTTCGGGATCTACCGGCTGGCCGGCCCGGCGTCGGAGTACATCGCGCACGCGCCCCAAAGCATCGAGACGGCACGGAACAAGCTGCGATCGATGCGGGGATCGGTCGAGCAGGTGACCGAGGCGGCCGAGCAGGTCGAGCGCGCGGCGTCCGGAGAGGAGGCCCAGGCGACGCAGGTCGAGATCAAGGGGCCGAGCTTGAGCCGCCAGTTATTCGGGGGAACGACGGCGTTTCTCAGCGCCGCCACGGTCGTCATCTTCCTCACTTACTTCTTACTCGCCGTGGGGGACCTCTTTCTCCAGAAGCTGGTGGGCGTCCTGCCACAGTTCAAGGACAAGAAAACGGCGGTGACGATCGCGCGGGAGACGGAGGCGCAGATCTCTCTCTACCTCTTCACCACCACGCTGATCAACCTCGGCGTCGGTGTGGCGACGGGGATCGCGATGTATCTGCTCGGCATGCCCAACGCGGTGCTCTGGGGCGTGGTCGCCGCCGTGCTGAACTTCGTCCCCTACGTGGGAGCGGTGGCCAACATCGTGCTGCTGGCGCTCGCCGCGTTCGTCACCTTCGATGACCCCGGCCGAGCGCTCCTGGTGCCCGGGGTCTTCCTGGCGCTCAATCTGATCGAGAGCAACCTCGTCACCCCCGCGATCTACGGCAATAAGATGAAGCTCAACACCGTCGCCCTCTTCATCGGCCTGGTGTTCTGGTGGTACATCTGGGGGGTCCCCGGCGCGATTCTGGCAGTGCCGATGATGGCGACGCTCAAGATCGCCTGCGATCACATCGAGTCGCTGGCTCCTATCGGAGAGTTTCTAGGGAAGTGAAGCCGGCAGCGGCGGAGCTGAGCAGGGCCCAAGTCTCCCATCAACTGCGCTCGCTCGGGGTCGAGGAAGGCGGCGTGCTGCTGGTGCACACGTCCTTCCGGGCTACCCGACCGGTCGAGGGTGGCCCGCCCGGCCTGATCGAGGCGATCCGCGACGCTCTAGGCCCGGACGGGACCCTGGTGATGCCGTCCTGGTCGGGCGACGACGACGTACCCTTCGACCCGTCGACCACGCCGGCGAGCCCGGACCTCGGCGTGGTGGCCGACACATTCTGGCGATTGGCCGGCGTAGCGCGAAGTCCATCACACTCATGCCTTCGCGGCCGCCGGACCGGAAGCCGCCAGAATCACCGCCGATCCGCTCCCGCTGCCGCCGCATATTCCCGAAAGCCCCGTCGGGCGGGTGCACGATCTGGACGGACAGGTGCTCCTGCTCGGGGTTGGCCATGACGCCGACACGACGCTCCACCTGGCGGAGCTGCTCGCGGGCGTTCCGTACAGGGTGCCGACGTCCTGTACCGTGCTCCGCGACGGACGGCCGATCCGGATTCACTACGAGGAAAACGATCACTGTTGCGAGCGCTTCGGCTTGGCGGACGAGTGGCTCCGGTCTGGCGGGCTTCAGGCGGAAGGTCGCGTGGGGCACGCGCACGCTCGGCTCGCGCGCGCCCGGGATATCGTCCAGGTTGCGCTCGACCACCTGGCCCGCGACCCGCTCCTGTTTCTCCATCCCCCGAGCGCGGGATGTGTCGAATGCGACAGAGCGCGACAGTCGCTGAACCCTGAAGGGCGAAACCGTGAGGCGTGAGAGTCGGCCGACACGCGGCTCGGACCGGGCGGTGTCCCCGGAGGTCTGTGACGCGATCGGGGAGCTGCCGCTGCCGGTGGACTGGAGCCGGGTGCGGCTCTACCGGCCGGGGTGTAGCCGCGGTGCCGGGTTGGCCCGGCGGCTGGTGCTCTGGCTCAGCCGGGGACGTGCCGTGGCGCTGGGGAATCACGTCTTCCTGCCGGCCCGGTGCGACGGCGACGTCCCGCTCATGGCTCACGAGGTGACGCACTGCGCCCAGTATCAGTCTTGGGGACCGTGGCGTTACTTCACGCGCGGCGCCGCGGCGCAGATCCGCGATCTCGCCTACCGCAAGTTCGGCGTCGGCCGGAGCCCCTACGCCTATCATCCGGCGCCGGACCTGCCGTTCGACGCCTACGGCATGGAACAGCAGGCGCAGATCGTGGAGGATGCGCTGCGGGGAAGCGCCGCCGCCCGGTCGATTACCGGCGCGGGCCGCGCTCGAGCGAAGTGATCTTCTCAGCGCGATCCGGCCACCGCCCGCTCACGAAGGTGCCGATCGCCGAGAGGACGAGCTCGGGCGCGTCGGCCGTCACCTGGTGGCCGGCGCGCTCGACGGTGATGAGGCGGGCATTCGGCAGGGTCAGCGCCCACTCCCGTCCCCCGGCGTAGGGCGCATTGCGGTCCCACGTGCCGTGGACGGTGAGCACCGGCGCTCGCACCCGTGCCACCGACTCCTTCGTCACGTCCAGCCGTTGCACTCCGGCGAAGTGGTGCTCGAAGTGCCGCTCGAGGTTCAAGGGCCACTCGTTGGGCATGCCGCAGGGATCCATGAGACCCGCGGCCTTGGACGGGTCTCCCACCAGACGCACATCGAAGGCCCGCCGCGACTCCTCACAGAACTCCTTCGGATGCTCCCGGGCAAACCCCGAGCGCTTGAGCGAGTCCACCCGCGCGGCGGCCGCCGAGTCGACGACCGGGACCGAATCGGTGTGCAGCAGGCTCGCCGGGTACTCGGTGCCGAACTTGCGCGGCACCGGGCCCAGCTGCACCACCCTGTCGACATGATCGGGGTGGTCCATCGCGTAGAGCACCACCATCAAGCCCAGGTACGAGTATCCCACCGGCACGAAGCGGCTGACCCCAAAATGGCGGCGCACGGCTTCCAGGTCCTCGACGTCCTTCTGGATCGTGAGGAGGGTGCCGTCCTCGACTCGCGAGGATCGGCCGCGGTTCCGCATGTCGTACAGGATGAGCGTGTGACGCGCGCCCAGCGGGGCCAGGTCGCGGGCCAGAAACAGCCGGCCCGGCACGATGATTGTGGTGCGGCCCGCGCCGATCTTCTCGTAGTAGAGACGGACGCCGTCGGGTCCCGCGACCCAGCCGGTATCGGGGCCGGCGAGCGTGAGCGCCAGCGCGAGGAGCGCGGCGCTCACGCGGACCTCAGCTGGTGCCGTCGGCCTGGCTGACCGATTCGCCCGACGCCTCGGGCGTCCGGTCTTCCCACAGCGCCAGGATGTTCCCGTCGGGATCGGCGACCATCGCCATGATGCCCCATGGCTGCTGGGTGGGCTCGGTCAGGAACCGGACGCCACGCGCGTGCAGGTCGCCGCAGTAGTGAAGCAGATCGGTGACGAAGAGGGTGATCCCGGTGTGCCGGCCCACCAGCTGCTTGGCGTCCGCATGCACCGCGGGATGCACCCCGATGTGGGTGGGGCCGTTCAGGAATTCCGCGCCGAAGGAGCCCTGCTGGGCCATCGGGAGCCGGAGTGAGTCGCGATAGAACTCGATGGCCCGGGGCAGGTCGCTCACGAAGATCGCGACGCTGTGCAACGAGGGAGGCGGCGCGCTCACAGGACCGGCCGGCTGAAGGCGAGCTGGACCAGGAAGACGCTGAGGGCCACCGCCCCGACCACCACCAGGCCCAAGAGGATGACGAGCACCGCGACGAAACGGCGGCTGGCCCGCCGTGACTGCCTCGGGCCCTGGGCATGCCGGTCGAGCAGCGCGAGGTTCCGCATGTTGGCCTTGAAACCGGCGTCGAACAGGTCGCCGAGGAAAGGAACCGCCCCCACCACGACATCGACGAGCAGGTTCCAGCCCATCCGGGCCAGAAGCGATGCGGGAACGCCGGCCCGGGCGGCCTGGAGGATGATGTAGAGCGAGAACCCGCCGCCGACCAGGTCGCCGACGCCGGGCACCAGCCCGACGATGCTCTCCAGGCCGATGCGGAACCGGGTGCCGGGAATCGGAATGGAATTGTCGAGCAGATAGCCCAGCCGGCGGAGCCGGTCGAGGCGGTCGGGCTCGAGGGTCCCGAGCTCGGAAACAGGGGCGAGAGGCGCGGGCTGGGCCATGCCTCCAAAGTAAGGCCATCAGCTTCCGCTGACATGCTCCTGCCGGAACTCGCGAGTGAAGATCTTGTTTACGATCTTCCAGCGGCCGTCCACCTTAAGCAGCGACATGTAGTCGGTGACCAGGACGTCGGGCCGATCCAGCTCCAGCTTGGCGATGGCCGCGTCGCCCGCGACGTCCACTTCCACCACCCGGCGCTTGGTCGAGTCCACCTCACCCGGCTTCGGCTGGCTTTCCGTCACCCGGGCGATGTACTCGCCGATCGGAACCACCACGAGCTTACCGTCCTTCGCGAACAACATGCGCGCGTCGGGATGGAACGCCTTCCGGAGGGCGACGCTGTCCCGGTTCTTCCCGCCGTCGAAGTAGTACTGGACGGTCTGTCGGACGGCGGCCTCGTCCGCCCAGCGCGCGCTCAGATCGGCCGCGCCGACGAGCAGGAGCGCGGTCGCGGACGTGACCAGGAGCGGGGTAAGGCGCATGGAATCCCTCGTGGTGGGTGACACACCCACTACGGGGCGGCCCCGGCGTCGGGTTTCCGCTCTCTGGCGGCCGGTGGCCGGGAGACTCGGCCGTCAGAGGAACCGCCGAGCCAGATACAGCACCAGGCTGACCACCACCGATACCAGCACCATCGACACGATCGGCACGTAGATCCGCACCGTTTCGCGCTCGATCCGGATGTCGCCGGGCAACCTGCCGAACCACGACAAGCTGCCGGACCACAGGAGCAGCCCGATCAGGATGAGGCCCACGCCGATCGCGACGAGCATCGGCCCTGGCGACGGAGGATTCACGCCACGAACCCCTGTCGAACCGCGTGAATGAAGTCGGTATAGGCCGGCTCTCGTCCGCTTTCGCGGACCGCGGCCGCGATCTGCGCTCGATGATAGGCGCCGTGCATCGCGACGTGGGTCAGGATGTCCCCGACCGCACTGGTCCAGTATTCGCCAAGGCTGTTCCGGTAGCCGATGGGCTCCTCGAGGTCGGCGGGGGAGAGCGCGGCCAGATAGCGGGGCCAGCTCTCCGCCAGGCGCGCGATTCCTCCGGCGCACCCTTCGAGGTCCAGATCCGGCCAAACCGCCATCGCCGCCGGCTCCTGCCTCAGACGGGCCAGCCAGAGGGCGCCCGCCCCGACGATGTGGCCCATCCATCTCATCGCCTTCGCGGGTGTGGCCCCGCCGCGTAGCGACCCCAGCGTCTCGGCATTGGCCCAGGCGTCGTAGCGGAGCAGCCTGGCGTAGTAATCGGTCTCAGGATGCATCGGTCAGTGCCGCGCGAAAGTTGCGGCGCATCCCCCGGAGTCCGGCCCGCTCCAGCGGCGTGTCGCCGAAGCGCCGGGCGAACTCCTCCTCATCCATCCGCTCGAACAGCTCCGGTCCTACCCCTGCCAGTGCGTCGCGAGAGCGAAACTCCTCCGCCGAGCTAGCCTCGGCAAACCGCTGGTTCCAGGGGCAGACCTCGTTGCAGATGTCGCAGCCGAAGACCCACCCTTCCAGCCGCTCCGCTAGCGGCTCGGGGATGGGTCCCTTCTGCTCGATCGTGAGATACGAGATACATCGGGTGGCATCGAGAAGGCGAGGCTCGACCAGCGCGTCGGTGGGGCAGGCGTCGAGGCACCGGGTGCAGCTGCCGCAGTGGTCGGTCGTGGTCGAATCGTCGTGGTCCAGCGCGAGGTCGGTGAAAACGGTCCCGATAAAGAAGAAGGACCCGGCGCCGGGCCGGATCAGCATGGTGTTCTTGCCGATCCATCCCAGGCCGGCGCGCAGGGCCAGCGCCCGCTCGGGCACCGGTCCCGAGTCGGCGAAGGTGTGGGCGACGGTGGCTCCTCTGCTGCGGAGAAAGTCGGCGAGCGGCTCCAGCCGGGAGCGCGTAACCCTATGGTAATCCTCACCGCGGGCGTACCGGGCGACCCGGGGTGCGGGACCGGGGTCAGCGTCCCCGTCATAGTAGTTGTCTAGCACTACTACTACCGACTTGGCGCTGGGAACGATGAGCCGAGGGTCCTTCCGCTTGCGGGCCTGGCGATGGAGGTAGCGCATGACGCCCGCGTAGCCGCTCGCGAGCCATTGGTCCAGCCGCTCCGCGTCGGGTATGGGGCTGGGATCGGTGATGCCGCACGCGAGGAAGCCGAGCTCGTCGGCCCTGCGCTTCACCGCCGTCGCGAGGGTCATGAGGACGCCGCGGAGACCTCTTCCGGCGGGCAGTCCGCGGTGAGCCCCATCGGTGGCGAGCGCATCTCCTCGGTGATGATGCGGGCCCCGCGCCCGTAGGTGAAGTACGACCAGGCCCACTGGATGAGCACCAGCAGCCGGTTGCGGAAGCCGATCAGGAAGAAGATGTGGACGAAGATCCAGGCCAGCCACGCGATGAAGCCGCCGAAGTGGAGCTTCCCGATGTCCGCCACCGCGCGGCCACGGCCGACGACGGCGAGCTGTCCCTTGTCCCAGTAGCTGAACGGGCGGCGCGGCCGGCCGGCGATGTCGCCGGCAATCGTGCGGGCGGTGTACTGCCCCATCTGGATGGCGACCGGGCAGATGCCGGGCAGCGTGCCGCTCACCGGTCCGGCGAAGGCCGCGGCGTCGCCGAGGACGAATACCTCCGGGTGGCCCGGGATGG
The DNA here is from genome assembly GCA_963844445.1 of uncultured Gemmatimonadales bacterium. Taxonomy (GTDB): domain Bacteria; phylum Gemmatimonadota; class Gemmatimonadetes; order Gemmatimonadales; family GWC2-71-9; genus CAVVWJ01. Next base: position 486,456 of record CAWJOB010000001.1, on the reverse strand, counting down.
TGCAGTCGGGCTCGACGATGGCGCGTCCCATCGGGTCGAGTGGCGCATCGAGCGACTTGAGCAGCGGGCTCGCCGTGTTGCCCGCGGCCCAGATGACCGTTTGGGAGGGAATGGTCCACCCGGCGGCGCGGACCCAGCCGGGCTGGATGTCGGTCACCAGGGTTTCGGTGCGCACCTCGACGCCGAGCCGGCGGAGGTCGAGCTTCGCCTTGTCGCTCAACTCTGGTGGGTAGGAAGGGAGCAGTCGCGGTCCGCCCTCGAGCAGCATCACCGTCGCCTCGCCGGGATCGATGTGGCGGAAGTCGCGCCGGAGGGCGTAGCGCCGGATCTCGGCGACCGCGCCCGCCGTCTCGACACCGGTGGGCCCCCCACCCACGATGACGAAGGTGAGATAGGCGTGGCGGCGCACGATGTCGCGCTCGCGCTCCGCCAGCTCGAACGCCAGCAGGACCCGCCGCCGGATCTCCAGCGCGTCCTCCAGGCTCTTGAGGCCGGGTGCCAGCACCTCCCACTCGTCGTGACCGAAGTAGGAGTGGTGGGCGCCGGTGCCCACGATCAGGTAGTCGTAGTCGAGGCAGCCTCCGTCGGTAAACCGAACCTTTCGCTGGTTTACCTCCACTTCGGAAACCTCCGCCAGCAGCACCTCGGTGTTCTTCTGCCGGCGGAGGACCGAACGGATCGGCGAGGCGATATCGCTGGGGTTGAGGGCGGCCGTCGCGACCTGGTAGAGCATCGGCTGAAACAGGTGATGGTTGCGACGGTCCACCACCGTCACGCAGACCGGCGCGTGCGCCAGGCCTTTGGCGGCGTAGAGTCCGGCGAAACCGGCGCCGAGGATCACCACATGGGGCAGTCGGGGATCGGTCACAGGCCCATCGTCTCCCTTCGCCACCGGGCGAAGCGCACCACATCGTCGGCCGGCGGGACGGCATGCTCGTCGGCATAGGCGGTGTACATCCGCCACCGCAGATAGGTCGGGTCCGGGAGCGGCAGGAACGGCGGCCGGAGATACCACTCGCGCCGTCGGAACGCCCATGCGGTGCGCACGAGATCCACCGCCAATCTGGGCCGCAGCGCGGCGCGCGCGGCCAGCTGAAGCGTGAGGGTGAGCCAGGTGGCGGGCATGCCGAATAATAGGGGAATGGGACGGAACTGCGGAACGGAACGCAGCCGCCTGTCATCCCATGCGCAGCGAGGGATCTGTTCACCCGGGGTTCGATGCCAGCGGAGCAGATCCCTCGCTTTGCTCGGGATGACAACCCTGCTTCCTCGGCCCTCCGCCGCCTCCCCGGCCCGCGTATATTCTCCCCCATGTCCGCCGCCACCGCGCCCGCGCCTCCTCGGGACTATCGGGCGGAGTTTCCGATCTTCCGGCGCTCCGTGTATCTCAACACCTGCTCGCTCGGGCCCCTGTCCACCCGGTCCCGGGCCCGGGTGAACGAATTCCTGGACCTGTGGGAGCAGCGCGGCGCCGCGGCGTGGTACGACGTGTGGTGGGAGGCGCTCGCCTCGCTGCGCGAGCGCTACGGGCGGCTGATCGGCGCGCCGCCGGGAACGATCGCGCTCCACCCCAACATCTCCAGCGCGCTCACCGCAGTGGCGGAGTCGCTCGATTACCGGCTTCGGCGGCGGGTGGTGGTGACCAGCCTCGAGTTCCCCACCGTTCCCTACCAGTGGCTGGCCAAGTCCGGACAGGTCGAGGTCGTGGTGGTCGAGAGCCCGGACGGGGTCGGCGTGCCGCTCGAGGCGATCGAGCGCGCGGTGGACGGGAAAACCGCGCTGGTGGCGACCAGCCACGTCTTCTTCACCAGCGGCGCGATCCAGGATATCCGCGCGGTCGCGGAGATCGCCCATCGCCGCGGCGCGCTCCTGCTGGTGGACGGCTATCAGGCCGCGGGCCAGCTCCCGGTGGACGTCCTCGCCTCGGACGTGGACTTCTACTGCGCCGGCGGACTCAAGTGGCTGCTCGGCGGGAGCGGGGTGGCGTTCCTCTACGCCCGGGCCGCCTTGCTCGGGTCGCTGGCACCGCGGGCGACCGGCTGGTTCGCGCACCGGGAGCAGTTCCGGTTCGACTCGCGCTCGCTCGCACTCCATGACGACGCGCGCCGGCTCGAGGCCGGCACGCCCGCCGATGCTCCCGGTCTACGCCCAGCTCGGCGGGCTCGACATCGTGGAGGAGCTCGGCCCCGCCGAGATCCGCCGCCGGACGATGCCGCTGGTGGAGGACCTGATCGACCGGGCGCAGCAGGCCGGGCTCAGGACCAGAACCGCCGTGCGGGAGGCCGAGCGCTCCGCGATCGTCATGCTGGCGAGTGGCGATCCGGCGGGTGACGTCCGCCGCCTCGCGGATGCCTCGATCGTCGCCGACGCGCGACCCGGGACACGTCCGCCTCTCCCCTTACTTCTACAACGTGGCCGACGATCACCGCGCCGCCATCGAGCGTCTGACCCGTGACTGACTCTCCTTACCGGCATATCGACGACAAGAAGCTCCCGACCGAAGACGAGCAGCTTCTCGAGAGCCCAGCCGCCGCAGCCGCCCGAGCAGCTCTTTCTCAAATCGGATTCGTGGCGCGTGCTCCGGATCATGGGGGAGTTCGTCTGGGGCTTCGACAACCTGGCCGACGTGAGTGACGGAGTGACCATCTTCGGCTCGGCGCGGACCCAGCTCAACGATCCATACTACGAGAAAGCGGTCGAGACCGCGCGGCTGCTGGCCCGGGCCGGGATCCCGGTCATCACCGGAGGCGGCCCCGGCATCATGGAGGCGGCGAACCGGGGCGCCCTGGAAGGCGGCGGCTTGTCGATCGGGTGCAACATCGAGCTGCCGTTCGAGCAGGGATCGAACGCCTATCTGACGCGCAGTCTGAATTTCAAGTTCTTCTTCGTCCGGAAGACGATGTTCGTGAAGTACGCCATGGCCTTCATCGTCTTTCCCGGCGGGTACGGCACGCTCGACGAGCTGTTCGAGGCGCTGACCCTGATTCAGACCGGCAAGGTCAAGCATTTCCCCGTCATTCTCTTCGGCCGCGAGTACTGGTCCGGGCTGGTGGATTGGCTTACCAAAACGGTGGCCGCCGAGCGCAAGATCAACCCGGCCGACCTCCACCTGTTCCAGGTGACCGACGATCCGGCCGAGGCGGTCGCGTATCGTAGTCGAGGCCCGCGGTGAAAAGCCGGAGCGATCCCGTCGCCCGCATCCTAGGATGAGCGCATGACCCGTCCCTCCGCACCCTATCTCCGCGGCCAGCGGATCGACCCGAGCGCGATCACCGGCAAGGAGACCGTCGCCGACCTGGTCGACAACGCCTTCCTGGCCTACAACGCCGGGAGGCTGCGCGAGGGCTGCCAGCTCTTCACCCAGCGGATGCTCGACCCCGACGTGACGGTCGGCATGACGCTTGACCGGCGCGATGACGCCGGCCGGGCTCGGCATGAGCTGCCTCATCCCGCTGATGGAGGCGGGATTCGTGGACTGGATCATCTCGACCGGCGCCAACCTCTACCACGACGCCCACTTCGCGCTCGGACTCGCGATGCACCGCGGAACGCCGAACGCCGACGACGTCGAGCTGCGCGACAAGGGCGTGGTCCGGATCTACGACGTCTTCTTCGACTACAGCGTGCTGCTGTCCACCGACCAGTTCGTCCGCGAGGTCTCCGCGCGGGAGGAGTTCCAGCGGCCCGATGAGCAGCGCGGAGTATCACTACCTGCTGGGCGGGTACGTCCGCGAGCGGGAGAAGGCGCTGGGCCTGACCCGCCGCTCGGTGCTTGCGGCGGCGCACGAGCTCGAGGTGCCGATCTACACCAGCTCGCCGGGCGACAGCTCGATCGGGATGAACGTCGCCGAGCAGGCGCTGGCGGGCAGCAAGCTCCGGTTCGACGTGAGCGCCGACGTCAACGAGACCGCGGCCATCGTGCTCGAGGCCAAGCGGACGGGAGGCAAGAGCGGCGTGCTGATCGTGGGCGGCGGCAGCCCCAAGAACTTCATGCTCCAGACCGAGCCCCAGATCCAGGAAGTGCTCGGCATCGACGAGCGGGGCCACGACTACTTCCTGCAGATGACCGACGCGCGCCCCGACACCGGCGGCCTCTCCGGCGCAACGCCGGCGGAGGCGGTGAGCTGGGGCAAGATCGATCCCGGACCAGCTCCCCGGCACCGTGGTGGTCTACGGCGACAACTCCATCGCGCTTCCGGTGCTCACGGCCTACGCCAAGGCGCGGCACGCCGACCGCCCGCTCAAGCGACTCTACGGCCGCCGCGAGGCGATGATGGGGCGGCTGCTCGAGGAGTATCGCGCGGCGCTCGAGTTCCGCGACCGGCGCGCCGAGGAATCGCTCGCGCACATGCATCCGGGCGCGGGGGGATCGGAGACGGTGGCGCGTCGGTGACCCCCGGGTACCGCTGGTACGCGCTCGGCCTGCTGGCGGTCATCAATCTGCTCAACTACATCGACCGGAACGTCATCTACGCGCTGTTCGAGCCGATCAAGCGCGACCTCGCGCTGACCGACGCGCAGCTCGGCTGGCTCGGCTCCGCCTACATCCTGGTCTTCTCCGTCGCCGCGCTGCCGTTCGGGGTGATCAGCGATCTGCGCTCGCGCCGGGCGGTCATCGCCTGGGGCGTGACGGTGTGGAGCGCCTTCACCTTCCTGAGCGGGCTGGTGCGGAACTACTGGCAGCTGTTCACCTGCCGCGCCGCCGTCGGGGTCGGCGAGGCGGCGTACGGCCCCGCCGCGTCGTCGCTCGTGGCCGATTACTTCCCCGGCGCAGCGCCGGGCGATGGCGATGGGGATCCTGGCCTCGGGGGTCTCGCTCGGCGGAGTATCCGGCCTGCTGCTCGGCGGGTCCCTCGAGGGACAGTACGGATGGCGGGTCGCCTTCATGACGGTCGGGGTGCCGGGCTTCATGTGCGCGGTGCTCGTCTCCCGGCTGATGGACCCGACCCGCCCGCCGGCTCGCCTCACGTTCCGCTCCTTCATGCGGGACTTCCACATCGGCGCGATGGCACTGCTCCGGCAGCTCTGGCCGCTCGTCGCCAGCGTCGCCGTCGGCGCGATGGTGGCGTACTGGCTCGACCAGCTCCTACGGGGCCGACTCGAAGCTCGACGTCGCCGCCTTCAGCGCGGCCGTCGGGCTCGGGCGTCGCGCTCAACATCGTTCGCTGGGTCCGCCGCACGCCCGCGGACCCCGCGGAAGAGGTGCCGTTCGCGGCCGGGATCAGCAGCACCTTCGACGACATCGTGCACGCGGGGAAGACGGTGCTGCACACGCCCACCCTGGTGTACGTCTTCCTCGCCGGGCGCGATGATCTCGTTCGGCACCAACGGCATCGTGGGATGGGGGCCGACCTTCGTCGCGCGCGAGCTTCAGCTCAGCCCGGCGGAGGGCGCGGCGCTGCTGGGGAAGTGGGGGCTGATCGCGGGGGTGTCGGGAACGCTGTTCGGCGGGTTCCTGGCGGACTGGCTCCGGCGCCGGTGGGAGACCGGCCGAGTGATCACCGTCGGCGCTCGGCCTCCTGCTGGGTGGCCCGCTGACGGTCTGGCTGCTCACCATCCGGGAACCCGGTCTCTTCAAGGTGGTCTTCACCGTCGCGTTCTTCTGCCTGTCGTGGTACAACGGGCCGATCACCGCCGTGATCTTCGACGTGGTGCCCCCGCGGATCAGTGCGACGGTAGCGGGGGCGTACCTGCTCTTCATCCATCTCGCGGGCGACGCGATCGCGCTGCCGCTGGTGGGGATGCTGTCGGACCAGTTCGGCCTCGATCGTGCGATCCTGCTGCTGCCGCTGGTGGTGATCGTGGGTGGAGTCGTGATCCTCGGCGCGACCCGGACGGCGGGCAGGGACATGGCGAGGGTGGCGGGGGAGGCGGACGGTAGACGGGGACGGCGGCGTACTGCGCATCGTCATCCCGAGCGCAGCGAGGGATCGGCCGTATCATGCGAGTGATGCGCCGGAGGTCAGCGCTTCCTTGAGCCCGCCCTTCCCTCCTCACGTTCCGCGTGCCGTCGCCGTTCCGCCGTTCCGCCTACTTCCTCCCCCGCCGGCAGCCTCATATACATCCACACCGCCCGCATCTCCTCGTCCGTCATCTGGCCGCTGCGCACCCAGGGCATCTTCTCCGGATCGATCACGCTTCCGTCGGGCCGTATCCCCTCGCGGAGCGACCGGAAGAAGTCCGCTTCGGTCCACTCGCCGAGGCGGCCCACGGTGATGTCGGGCGCATCCGGATTCGCGTCACCGGCCAGTGCCTGGCCATGGCAGCCGCGACATCCGCCGATCGTCGCCAGGTACTCCCCGTATGCCGCCGTCACTCCCGGCACCGGAGCGGGACGGCGGGCCTGATGGTCGATCATCGTGACCGGAAGCAGGGGAAAGTTGCCGCGCAGGTAGAGCGCCCTCGCTACCGGGCCGACCTTGGGCGCGGGCATCTCACGGTCCACCGGCGGCACGGTGCGGAGATATCCGATGATCGCCGCGAGGTCCTCGTCGCCCAACGCGGTGAACGCCTCCGCGGGCATGAAGATGAGCGGCTTCCCGTCCCGTCCCACGCCGCGGCGGAGCGCCCGCTCGAGATCCGCGTCGGTGAAGTCGCCGATCCCGCCCCTGCCAGGGGTGAGGTTCGAGCCGGCGAGCCGGCCGAACGCCGGCTCGTCCACCCACAGCTCCCCGCCCAGATCCGCGGCGTGGCACTCCTGGCACTTCCCGACAGCCTCGACCAGATGGCGTCCGCGCGCGAGCGACGCGGAGTCGCCCGCCGCCCTGACGGGGGAATCGGGGAAGCGGTAGGTCCTGCCGATGTGTCTGGTGGTGACGGCGTATACGGCGGCCACGACGAGGACGACGAGAAGAACGAGACCGGCCGCGACGCGGCCGGTCCAGCGAAGCCATCGAGGCACCTGAGTACTCCCGGGATTGAGACCGGGCGAGAAGATATCGCTACCGGACGCTCCTGTACACCAGATCCATGATCTCGTCGTACATCGCCTCCGCCCGGGCGTCGTCGCCCGACCGGATCGCCTCGGTGGCGCAGTGCCGCAAGTGATTGTGGAGCATGGCCCGGCCGACCCCGCGCAGCGCCTCCTGGACCGACGAGACCTGGGTCAGCACATCGGCGCAGTAGCGCTCTTCCTCCACCATCTTCTGGAGCCCGCGGACCTGACCTTCGATCCGCCGGAGCCGGGTGAGGACCGACCGCTTGATCTCGGGGTCTACCGCGACGGCATGCTCGCCGTCCCCCGGTCTGAGCCCACAGGCGCACGCAACCGTAGTCACCGGGGTATCCTCAAAGTGAAAGAATCGTCCTCGAAAAGCGGGAACGGTGAAAGGTGAACGGTGAAAGGGGGCCGCCGCGTCCCCTTTCACTTTTCACTTTTTACCTTTCCCGCTGTTCTTTAACCGCAGACTGTTGGCGACTACACTGACCGAGCTCACCGCCATCGCCGCCGCGGCCATGGCAGGGGTGAGGCGGATGCCGAAGGCGGGGTACAGCGCACCGGCCGCGACGGGAATGCCGATGATGTTGTAGACGAAGGCCCAGAAGAGATTCTGCCGGATCACCCGCATGGTGCGGCGGGCGAGATGGATCGCCCGCGGCACGCCTAGCGGGTCGCCCCGGATGAGGGTGATGTCGCCCGCCTCCATCGCCACGTCGGTGCCGGTCCCCATGGCGATGCCGACGTCGGCCTGCGCCAGCGCCGGCGCGTCGTTGAGGCCGTCGCCCACCATCGCGACGGTCCGGCCCTCCTGCTGGAGCCGGCGGACCTCCTCGAGCTTTCGCTCGGGAAGCACGTCCGCCACCACCCGGTCGATGCCGATGGCGGCGGCCACGCTCGCCGCGGTCCGCGCGTTGTCGCCCGTGAGCATGACGCTCTCGAGGCCCATCCGGCGAAGCGTGGCCACGGCCTCGCGGCTGGTCGGCTTGATCGGATCGGCCACCGCGATCACGCCGGCCACGCTCCCGTCCACCACGACGTAGATCGGGGTGAGCGCCTCGGCGGCGAGCCGGGCTCCTTCGGCGGCGAATTCCCCGGGATTTACCCCGAGCTCGACCAGCATGGCGAGGTTCCCGGCCGCGACCGTCCGACCCTCCACCTGTCCGAGCACTCCGCGGCCGGTCCGGCTCTCGAAGCCCTGCGGGTCGGCGAGGGGGAGCCCTCGCGCGACTGCTGCCGCCACGATCGCCTCGCCCAACGGATGCTCGCTCAAGCGCTCCACCGACGCCGCGAGGCGCAGCAGGGACGACTCGTCCTCGCCCACGACCTGCTGCACGGCGGGACGTCCCTCCGTCACGGTTCCGGTCTTGTCGAACACCACCGTATCGAGCCGCCCGCTTCGCTCCAGCGCCTCGCCGCCTTTGATCAGGACGCCGAGCTCCGCGCCGCGGCCGGTCGAGACCATCACGGCGGTCGGAACCGCGAGCCCCATCGCGCAGGGACACGCGATGATCAGCACCGTGACCGCGGCGACCATGGCCTGGAGGTACGCCGGCTCGGGTCCGAGCACGAGCCACAGCACGAAGGTCGCAATCGCGATCGCGAACACCACCGGCACGAAGACGGCGGAGATCCGGTCGGCGAGACGCTGGATCGGGGCCTTCGATCCCTGCGCCTGCTGCACCAGCCGGATGATGCGGGAGAGGACCGTATCCGCGCCCACCCGCTCCACCCGGAAGCGCAGCGCGCCGTTCCGATTGAGAGTGGCGCCGATGACCGTGTCGCCGGGCCGCTTGGGGACCGGCGTCGGCTCGCCGGTGAGCATGGCCTCGTCCACGTAGCTGACACCCTCCACTACGGTGCCGTCGGCCGGGATCTTCTCGCCCGGCCGCACCACCACCTCGTCGCCGGGCTGAAGCCGGGTCAGCGGGATCTCTATCTCCACGCCTTCGCGAACCACTCGTGCCGTGCTCGGCCGAAGTCCAGCCAGTCGGCGGATCGCGCCGGATGTGCGGCTCTTCGCTCGGGCCTCGAGGAGGTTCCCGAGCAGGATGAGGGCGATGATCCAGACCACCGCTTCGTAGTAGACGTAGGGCGCGACGCCGCGGGCGCTGAGCCAATCGTCCGCCAGCGTCACCGCCACGCTGTAGGCGAAGGCCGCGCCGGTCCCCACGGCGATGAGCGTGTTCATGTCGGCGCTGCGGTGTCGGAACGCGGTCCAGGCCCGGGTATAGAAATGCCGCCCCGCCCAACCCACGACCGGGGCCGTGAGGGCCAACAGCACCCAGCGCCAGGTGTCAGCCGAAACCCCGTCGATCCATGGCGCGGCCCGTCGGAGCAGATCGGTGATCGGCACCATCAACGGCATCAGCGGATCGGCCGCCGCATGCCCCACCAGCTCCGCGAGCGGCATACTGGCCACCATGGTCAACACCGCCGCCACGAGGCTCAGGGTCAGCTTCCGCCGGAGATCGCGGATCTCGTGGTCGTGCGCGATATCCTGAGCGTCCACCAGGGCCTCGGCCGACTCATCGGAACCGGGAAGCTCCGCACCATATCCGGTGTCTCGGATCGCTTCGACCAGCCGATCGGGGGTGACCCCGGCCGGGTCGTACGAGACCGTCGCCGAGCCCGTCATCAGGTTCACGTGGGCTGACCTGACGCCGGGCGTCCGCTCGAGTGCCCGCTGGATGCGGGCACTGCACGCGGCGCAGGTCATTCCCTGGACCGGAATCGAGCAGGAAGCCGGGGAGGCGACCGAGGTTGCGGTCACGCTTTTTCCTCTGCCTGTGTGGTGGCGCGGTACCCGGCCTCGGCTACGGCCGCCTCGAGTTGGGAGGGCCCGGTGATGCCTTCGTCGTAACTCACGTCCGCACGGCCGATTCGAATCGCATCGATCCGGACTCCCGGGATCGCCCGGAGCGCGCGGTTCACCGTGTTGAGGCAGTGGTCACAACTCATGCCTTCGATATGTAGGGTGGCGTGCCGCATGGGATCTCCTGGGTGAATGCTGCGAGGAAGATTATATAGGGGTGGGGGGTATGTCAATTCTACTTCTGGGGGGACCGTTTAGGCGTCAGCAGGGTGCAACAAGACGCGCAGGACGCGAGGTGGGGTTCCGCCGCAACGCAACACCCCGGCGCTCGATATGGTCAAAGCTGGCAACCGCATGGTGTTGCGCCGGTTCGCTGCACGGCATGCCTCCTGCCCATTTGCCGCGGCATGGATTCCCCCGACGCCCGGCTCCCCGGCGACGCTTTCCCTGCCACGGCGAGTGAGCCGCTCGTTCCGATCCTCCGCCTGGATCGAGGCGTCGGGGACGCCGCGGCCCTCGCGACCTGGCACCAGGCACTCTCCAACGCGCTGGCCGCCGACGTTCCCCACGACCTGCTCGGACTCTGGCTCTACCCCCATGCTGGTGGCGTCGTGCTGCTCGGTCCCGAGGCACTCGCCCAGGACGACCTCAGCGTCCCCCTCCCTTCGCCGCAGGTGCAGCCCGGTCAGCTCGCCATTCTGGAGGAGATCGTTCGCGACGCCGGCTATCCCTCGACGGCTTCGCTGCCGATTCGCTTCGGCCGGCGGGACGTCGGGCTCCTGCTGGTGGCCAGTCTCGCGCCCGGCCGCTACCGCGGCATGGATCTCATGGTGCTTCGCCTCGCGGCCCAGCGGCTGGCGCCGTCCCTCGGCCGGCTCGCACGCCAGTGGGATGGCGCCGACGGCGCCCATGGCCATCGGCCCGAGCGGATCGTCACACTGCTCGACGGAATCGCGCAGGCGAGCGCCGCCGGCGGTTCCCCGCAGCGCTTCACCGCGGCGCTGAGCCACGTGCTCGAGCCCCTCGTCCCGCACGATCGGGTCGAGCTGGTGCTCTCCGGTCCGGGCGGCGGCCGATACTACAGGCTCGGCGAGCATCTCCGTGGAACCCTCTGGGCCGATCCGTCCCTCATGCTCGACTCCGCGTCGCTCGATCTCGCGGGCCTCTCCGAGCCGCAGGGCCGCGTCCTGCTCGGCGATGCTGGCCGCGACGCGCGCTGGCCCCGCGGCTACTTCACCGCGGCCGATCCAGCCGGAGCCGAGCTCCGAGCGGTGGTCGGCGCCCGCGCGACCGGACCCACGCGGCTCACCAGCTATCTGCTGCTGGGAAGCGTGGGGCCCGACCTCTACGACGAAGGGGATGCGGATCTATTGGGGCGGGTCGCCGCGCTGATCGCGCCGCATGTGGCGCTGCTGGTGGAACAGGCCGCCCGGGAGCGGGAGGAGCCGCCGCCGCCGCCGCCGCTGCTCCCGTCGCAATTGCTGGAGATCGGCGAGGTCCTGGCGCTCGGCGCCGAGCCGAGCGAGGCGACCCGCCGGGTGGCCGAGCTGGCGGGTCGCTTCCTGCCGTTCGACGAGCTGCACTTCGCACTCCGCCTGAGCGAGGGAGATCGCGTGGTGCTGCTCGCTCCGGGCGAGCGGCGATCGCTGCCGGATCTGGCGTCGGTGCCCGTGGCGGGCACCGCCCTGGGACAGGTCCTGCAAGGCGAGCTGCCCCACCTCTTCACGCTCGCCCGGGGCGAGGCGCGGCTCATCGTGCCGCTGCGGGTGGCGGGACGGGTGCAGGGGGCATTGGTGCTGACCGCCGCGCCTCCGTCGGTCCTCAACCGCGCCCACGTGGAGCCGGCCCAGCGGCTGGCCGACGTGGTCGCACCGCACCTCGAGCTGCTCCGCCGGGCCGCCATGCTGCCTCCGCCGTTTCGGCCGGGGTGGAAACGCGAGCCCAAGCCCAAGCTCTAATTAGGTCGCGCTCAACCGGTCCGCCGCCTCGGCCCCTCGGCCGGCAGAATGAACCAGAACGTAGATCCCCGTCCTGGCAGCGATTCGGCACCGATGGTCCCATCGTGCATCTCCACCAGCTTCTTGCTGAGCGCCAGGCCCAGGCCGGTGCCTTGAGCCTGCCGGCTGGCGGAGCTGTCCACCTGGCTGAACTCCTGAAAGAGCTTGGGCATCTCCTCCGGCACGATGCCGATGCCGTTATCGGCCACCGAAACCCAGACGACGTCCTTGGTCACCAGCTTCCGCTCCTCCCCCGCACGGTCGGCCGGGGGCGACATCGGAGCGCGTGTGCCCAGCGCCGAGAGGATGATGGTGCCTCCCTCGCCGGTAAACTTGGACGCGTTGGACAGGAGGTTGTAGAGCACCTGGCGAACGCGCACTTCGTCGGCCACCACGTTGAGCGGCCGGTCGTCGAGCTCCAACCACACCTCCTGTCGCTTCGCGCTCCTGAGGCTCGCCGTGTCGGTCACCGCCCCGGTGATCGCCTCGCGCAGATCGGTCGGCGCGAGCGACAGCGACTTCCCACCGGCCTCGATCTTGGACAGGTCGAGGACCCCATTGATCAGCTCCAGCAGGTGGCGTCCGTTGCGCAGCACGGCTTCCAGGAACTCACGCTGCTGCCGATTGACCTCCCCGGCGCCCTCCGCGAGGATGAGGTCGGAGAAGCCGATGATGGCATTGAGCGGCGTGCGTAGCTCGTGACTCATGTTGGCGAGGAACTCGCTCTTGAGCCGGGTGGCCCGCTGCAGCTCGGTGTTCTTGGCGGCGAGGGCGCGCTCGCTGCGCCGGCTTTCCTCCAGTACCGAGGCACGGTCGAGGCCGACCACCACCTGATCGCCCAGAGTCTCCAGCAGCTGCAGGTCGGAGTCCGAGAAGGGCCGTCCGTCGCGCCGGTTGTAGACGCTCACCGTCCCGATGACGAGCCCGGCGGAGCGGAGGGGCACGATGGCCACGGTCCGGAGGGTGAGGTCCAGGCCAGGCATCTTGTAGCTGCGTGGATCCGCGTCCATGTCGTTGGACAGGAGCGGGTCGCCACTGCCGACCACCATCCCCACGAGGGATCCGTCCATCGGGACCAGGCGGTCCCGCGCCTCGGCCAGCGTCCCGGTCGCGGCGTGGACTTTGAGAAAGCGGCCCTCTTCGACCACCAGCGCGACGGCGCCGCCCTCGGCTTGGAGCAGGTCGACGGCCGCGTCGGAGATCTCCTGGAAGAGCACCGAGAGCTCGCCGCTGGCGAGCAGGGTCGCGGCCACGCGGCGGAGCCGCTCGAGCTCGCGGTTGCGCGCGGCCGAGGCGGCGAGGGCGTCCCGCAGCACCGCGTTGCGCCGCCGGGCCCGGGCATCGCCCGCCCGGAGCGCGCCGAAGGTGAGCACCGTCGTCGCCAGCGGTAGCGCAATGCCCAGCCAATGATTGTGGAATGCGAAGTAGATGCCGAGCCAGCCCACCACGAGCGCGGTCCCGGTCAGGGCTCGCGCGACATCGACCCGGGCCCAGTCGAATCGCTTCATCAGCCGGGCTCTTCCCACAGCAGCTCGTGGAACGTGGTCTCGCCCGTCGCCAGCATGCGGCGGAGGTAGGGACGACAGAGCCCGCACTGGGCGCCGCAGCCGGTCTCCCGCATCACCGCCGCGAGATCCCACCCCGCTGCCCGGGCCCGCGGCAACAGCGCGCTGAACGCCACCCCGCGGCAGACACACATGGACACCGAAACGGGAGACACGCCGCGCGGCCTAGGGATTGGTGGGGCGTATGTCGACTTCGCTCACCAGGGCACGCTCCGGAAGGCGGAGCGAGTGCAGGATGGTCTCCGCCACGTCCTCCGGCTGGAGAATGCGGGCGGGATCGGACTTCAGCATCGGCTGGTCGCTGAGCATGCCGGTATCCACCGAGCCGGGGCAGACGGTGATGACCCGGATCCCTTCCTTGCGCAGCTCGAGCATGAGCGCGCGGCCGAACCCGAGCACCGCGTGCTTGGATGCCGCGTACGCCGACCCGCCCACGAAGCCCTGGCGGGCCGAAAGGCTCGCCACGTTCACGATGGCGCCCCGCCCCCTGGCCCGCATCGGCGGCAGCACCGCGCGGGTCATGAGGAAAAGGCCGCGAAGGTTGGTCGCCATGGTGGCGTCCCAGTCCTCCAGGGTGAGCTCGCCGATGGGTCGCGCGATGAGCACGCCTGCGTTGTTGACCAGGACGCCGATCTCGCCGAGCGCCGCGGAGACATGTTCCACCACGCCGGTGACATCGGCCGGATCCGCGACGTCGCCCGCGCGCCCGGCGGCTTCGATGCCCGCCGTGCGAAGCTCCGCCACCAGCGACTCGACCTTGCCCGCCGTACGGGCGCAGACGCCGACGCGATACCCCGCGCGCCCGAGCGCGAACGCGGTGGCGCGGCCGATGCCCTGCGTGGCACCGGTGACGAGCGCAGTGATGGGGGAAGGCATGGGAAGAAGATAATTACCTTCCGATATGACCCTGCCGATGCAACACCCCGTCGTTCGGCCCAATACCACGGGCCGGCGACGGCCCGATGATCCCCAGGTCTCCTGGCGCGAGCGGCTCCAGGCGCTGCGCCATCTCCCCCGCCTGCTCCGCATGGTGTGGGACACCGAGCCGCGGTACGTAGTGGGCATTCTGCTGCTCCGGATCGCGCGGGCGCTGGTGCCGCTCGCCGTCCTGTGGATCGGCAAGCTCATCGTGGACGAGGTGGTGCAGGCGGTGGCGGTGGTGGGCGCCGGCGGCGCGATTCCCTGGGTGCGCCTCGCCGAGCTGCTCGCGCTGGAGCTGGGCATCGCGCTGGTGGGCGAGGGGCTCGCGCGTCTCTCCGCGCTGCTGGAGAGCCTGCTGGGCGATCTCTTCGCCAACCGCACCAGCGTCGAGCTGATGCGCCACTCCGCGACGCTCGACCTGGAACAGTTCGAGAACGCCGAGATCTACGACAAGCTGGAGCGGGCCCGGCGGCAGACGGTGGGCCGCATCGGGCTGTTCACCCTGCTCCTCGCCACCGTCCAGGACCTGATCACCCTGGTGACGCTCGGCGTGGCGCTGGCGGTCTACGTTCCCTGGCTGCTGCTCCTCCTCGCCGTCGCGGTGCTGCCGTCGCTGCTGGGAGAGACCCACTTCGCCTCGCTGGGCTACTCGCTGCTGTACTCCTGGACACCCGAGCGGCGCCAGCTCGACTACCTGCGATACATCGCCGCCAGCGACATCTCCGCCAAGGAGCTCAAGCTCTTCGGCCTTTCCGACTTCCTGGTCGGACGGTACGACCGCCTTTCGCGGGAGTTCTACGAGGCTAACAAGTCGCTGGCGATTCGCCGGAGCCTGGTGTCGAGCCTGCTGGCGGCAGTCGGCACCCTCGGCTACTACGGGGCGTACGGGGTCATTATCTACCTCACGGTGACGGGCTACCGGTCTCCGGCCGGCCTGTTCACCATCGGGGTACTCACGTTTCTCGCGGGCTCCTTCCGCCAGAGCCGCGACCTGATTCAACGGGTGCTGCTGTCGCTCTCGCAGATCTTCGAGCAGAGCCTGTATCTCGACGACCTGTTCACCTTCCTGGCCATCGAGCCGCGCATCCGACCCATCGGAGGCGCGCGACCCGTGCCGTCCCCGATTCGGGAGGGGTTCAGGTTCGAGAACGTGGGGTTCAAGTATCCCGGCGCGGAGCACTGGGCGGTGCGAGGACTGGCGTTCACCCTGACGCCGGGCGAGCGGATCGCCCTGGTGGGCGAGAACGGGGCGGGAAAGACCACGCTGGTCAAGCTCCTGGCCCGGCTCTACGACCCGACCGAAGGACGGATCCTGCTCGACGGTGTGGACCTCAGGGAGTACGACCTCTTCAGCCTGCGGCGAAACGTGGGCGTGATCTTCCAGGACTTCGTGCGGTACGACTTCCTGCTCCGGGAGAACATCGCCGTCGGGAACATCAGCCGGCTGGAGGACCAGCCGGGCATCGAGAGCGCCGCCGGGAGAAGTCTGGCGGACACGGTGGCGGTACGGCTCCCTGGCGGGTACGGCCAGATGCTGGGGCGGCGATTCGAGGGCGGCGTGGACCTCTCGGGCGGGGAGTGGCAGAAGGTGGCTCTGGCCCGCGCGTACATGCGGGATGCCCAGCTCCTCATCCTCGACGAGCCGACCGCGGCGCTCGACGCCCGGGCGGAATACGAGGTGTTTCTGCGCTTCTCGGAGCTGACCAAGGGGCGGATGGCGGTGCTGATCTCGCACCGGTTCTCGACCGTGCGCATGGCGGACCGGATCCTGGTGCTGCGCGGAGGGGAGCTGGTGGAACAGGGAACCCACGAGGAGCTGCTGGCGGTGGGCGGGCTCTACTCCGAGCTGTTCCAGCTACAGGCGGCGGGGTATCGGTAGGACGAGGGCACCCGGTGCCTGGCTTGCTCCCGGCAGCGTGCGATGGGACATCGACGAGCGTCAGGAGCGGTGCGCGGTCCCCAGCAAGCGGAGCGCAATCGCCTTCCGCGAGTGGATTCCGAGCTTCGAGAAGATGTGCTCGGCATGGTGACGGACGGTGTGAGCGCTGATTCCGAGAGTCCGGGCGATACTCAGATCCGTTCCGCCCTGGGCCAGGGCCAATGCTATCTCCGCCTCTCGCGAGGTGAGACCCCAGCCCGCGGCGAGCTGCCGAGCCGAAGGGAGCGCAGGATCAAGTCGCAGCGCGGCGACGACCAGCGCCTCGTCGCGTCCAAATAGACCAGCCGGGAGATGGCTGGCCGACAAGCGATAGCACCCGTTGCGCGTGTCGACCTCCGGCACCGGCCGTCCGATCGAAGCCGCCGACCATCGCTGAGCGAAACGGATCATGGCCGCCGCCAAGAGCGCTCCACCCGGATCGCAGGCTGTGAGCTCGATGAAGCATCGGTTGCGGTACAGCTCCCGCCCCTGACGTGGATCCCAGACCAGTACGGCGTCCCGACCCCCGTCGAACGCCGCCATCATCGCTCCCCGGCCCGCCTCCATTCGCTGCACCATGTCGATGCCCGCCTGAAACGCAGGTAGCGGGAGATCGAGCAGTGCCAGTGTGTCCTCCCCGAACCGTGACGGCCCGGGCTCGCTGCGGCCGGAGTAGACACCGAGAAGAATGAAGTCGTAGGACCATGAGCGAAACCAGCCCAGACAGCTGCGCACGCCCATCGGGACCACCACCTCGTTGTAGTAGGCCGGCCAGGAGGAACCCACCTCCGCTCAGACGATCGAACAGTGTCGAAGTGAACGAGCTCGAGGCGATTCGGCTAGCATGCGAGATCCCGCGGTCGAGCGCGGAGACGTCGCTGCGGAGCTCCCCACGCTCGACTCTCGCGTGCTCTTCGAAACCCGCCGCCAGTTCCGGCGCCGTCACGCTGATGTGAGTCACTTCCAGCGGCCCCGCCACCACGACCATGGTAGCGTCGCCGTCGAGGAGTTCCTCGAGGCGTCCCCCTACCGCGAGGTACCACTCTTCTCGGCTGGAAAACTGGAGAGGGGACAACAAAGCAGTCGCTGCCGCCACCAGGCGGGTGTGATCGTCAGACGACAGCGCAAGCGGCATGGGAGGAACCTCCCATGCCCGATCTACGGTAGGCATCCACATTAGCAAACCGAGGCACGTGATGCATGCCAGTGAGCATGTCCTTGACTGTGACTTGATCGGCTCGTGGTAAACTCTCCGTGACCTAGTGGGCGCAGGATCTTGAAGGCATTCGTTTGAGAGGAGTCACCAATGCGGCGGAGTGCCCTGTTGCTATCAACGATCGTAATCTCGGCTTGTCGGGACTCGACCGAACCGGCTTCCCTGGCGTCGCCCTCGGGGTTCCTCGGAGAACTCGCCGCGAGCGACTCGCGCATCGCCTTCCACAGCAACAGAGACGGCAACGTGGAGATCTACGCCATGAACGCCGATGGCTCCGGGCAGACCCGATTGACCGACCACCCGGCAACGGATGCGAATGCCGACTGGTCCCCCAACGGGAGACGGATTGCGTTCCAGAGCGACCGGAGCGGCAAGTTCGGGATCTATGTGATGAATGCCGACGGGAGCGATCCGGTCCAACTGACCGAAAGCGACGAGGGTGACGCGGACGCGCAGTGGTCCCCCGACGGACGACGCATCGCGTTCACTCGCGGGATCGAGGTGGGCGAGATCTATGTCATGGACGCCGACGGCGGGAATCTCACCAACCTCACCGACCATCCCGCCGACGATCTAAATTCTGCCTGGTCCCCCGACGGGAAACGGATCGCCTTCACCAGTGCCCGGGACGGCGATCTCGAGATCTACGTCATGAACGCGGACGGCTCGGGGCAGACGCGCCTGACCACTGTGGCACCAAATGACTTTGCCCCCGCCTGGTCGCCCAGCGGGAAGCAGATCGCGTTCAATAGCGGGCGCGATGGGGTTCCTCAGATCTACGTCATGAATGCGGACGGCTCGGACCAGACGCGGCTGACCACTGACGGGACGGCAGATTTCATTCCGACCTGGTCGCCGAACGGCAAGCACATCGCCTTCATGCAGCTTCTGGGGGAGACCGACTTCGAAATCTTTGCCATGAATGCGGACGGCACGGGCCAAGTCAATCTGACCGAACACCCGGCGGTTGACCGGTTTCCGGACTGGGGTCGGGGAGCCGCCCTGCTCCCGTGACCGCTACCGCTGGCGACGAGGCACGGGATGAGCCCTAACCTGGAGCGAGGAGGTTGAGTCCATGCAAGCACTGAAGCGAGTCAGCTGGTTGCTTCCGCTTCTCGACCGTGCGCATGGCCGACCGAATGCTGGTGTTGCCGAGCGCAGTCCTCTGGCGAGGAAGGGCGGGTGTATGTCGCGGCCGTCGCTGGGTTTCGTAACGTTGGGCCTATTACTGGTACTAGTGGGATGCGCTGCCAAGGCGTCTTACAACCCTTTCAAGGTGCCCCGCGAGCAGTTCCATACCCAACTGAAGGTTGTCGCGCTCAGTCCAATGGGCATGCCCCGGGACTTTGCGAACCCGGATCCGGTCAGACATAAGTTCCTGCACCTCATCGAGGCCCAGTTACGCACGGCGGGATACACGGTTGTCGGCTCGGCCGAGGCCCGGGTCATCTGGGACAGCATGGCGACGGGAAGCAACGGGTTCTACGACCCGGTCACGGGCGTCAGGGACGAGGAGAAGGTGAAACTGGTCCGGATGCAGCTGTACCGGGAGCTCAAGGCGAAGTTCAACATCGATGCCATGCTGTTCTCCCACATCGCGGTCGTGCCGGCCAAGCTGGACAACGACCGCGCCAGGTGGGACGGCACATCCGAGACGGCGGCCAGGAAGAAGTTCTGGAAAGCGGTCCTCGGCATCTCCCACTCCGGCACTATCCCGGCGCTCTCCCTGCACGTCACCCTCTCGGACACGGACGACCGGGACCTGTACCAGAACGCGGGGGGAATCCAGGTTCTCGCCAAGGCAGGTGTGGACGGCCTGCAGGACGTCCCCCGTGAGCAGCTGTTTGTCGACGAGGAGCGCAATCTCAAGGCGGTCCACCTGGCGCTCGACCCGCTGCTCGGTCGGACCACAGGCGACTGAGCGGCGGGGTCCTGGCCGCCGGCACAGCCCGAATTGACATCCGCCTGCCGCGCCTCCACCTTGGAAATCCAACTCTTCCAAGGAGGTGGAGGCCATGAAGGTCTATGGCTCCAACGCCATCAGAAACGTGGCGTTCGTCGGCCATGGCGCGAGCGGGAAGACGTCCCTCGTCGACGCGCTCGCCTGGGTGTCCGGGTCCGGCCGGCGGCACGGCAGCATCAAGGACGGCACCACGCTCACCGATTACTCCCCGGACGAAATCGACCGCAAGCACTCCATCAATCTCGCGCTCGGCCACGCCGAGTGGCTCGATACCAAGCTCAACCTCATCGACACCCCCGGCTACCTGGACTACTTCGGCGAGGTCGTGACCGGTCTGCACGCGGCCGACGCCGCCGTGGTGGTGGTCAGCGGCACCGGCGGGGTCGAGGTGGGCACCGAGAAAGTCTGGGAAGCCTGCGATCAGTCTGCATCTGCCGCGCATGCTCTTCGTGTCCATGATGGACAAGGAGCACGCCGACTTCGAGCGGGTGTTCGAGGACGTGAAGTCCCACCTGACGTCGAAGGTCGTGCCGGTCGAGGTCCCGATCGGCGACGGTCCCGACTTTCACGGCATCATCAATCTTTTCTCCGGCCATTGCCACAACTACAAGAAGGGCACCACCAAGGGCGAGTACGACGTGGTGCCGATCCCCCCGGAGTACCAGCAGAAATACCAGGAATACAGCGAGCAGCTGACCGAAGCGGTCGCCTCGACCGACGACGAGCTGATCGAGCGCTACCTCGCGGGCGAGGAGATCCCCCGCGAGCAATTCATCGGCGCGGTGAAGCGGGCGATGCTCGCCGGCCAGATCGTGCCGCTCTTCTGCGGCAGCGCGACGCTCACCTACGGGCTCCGAACGCTGCTCAAGAAGATGGTGGAGCTGCTTCCCTCGCCGGCGGAAGTGAAGCCGCCGGTCGAGGCGCCGCTGGTGGGCCGGGTGTTCAAGACCCTCTCCGAGGCCCACGTCGGGCGACGTCACCCTGTTCCGTCTCTACAGCGGCGAGCTCCGGAACGGCGAGGAGGTCTGGAACGCGGAGCACGAGACCCCGGAGAAGCTGAACCACCTCTCGATCCAGCAAGGCAAGGAGCGGATCGAGGTCGAGCGGCTGAATACCGGCGACATCGGCTCGGTGGCCAAGCTGCGCGACACCCATACCGGCGACACTTTCTGTCATCGCGACCGACCGGTGCGCCTCCCGCCCCTACCCCTGCCCGACGCGGTGGCGACCTCCGCCGTGCTGGTGAAGCAGCGGGGCGAAGAGGACAAGCTCGCCGCGGGGCTCCACAAGCTGCACGAGGAGGACCCCACCTTCCACTTCGAGTACAGCTCGGAGCTGGGCCAGACGCTGATCCACGGGATGGGCGAGCGGCATTTCGACACGATTCTTCATCGCCTGGAGCGCAAGTTCGGCGTCCATGCCGAACTGACCCGGCCGAAGGTGGCCTACCGCGAGACGATCAAGGGGAGAGCCGAGGGCCAGGGGAAGCACAAGAAGCAGACCGGCGGCCGGGGCCAGTACGGCGACTGCTGGGTGCGACTCGCTCCGCGGCCGCGCGGGAGCGGCTACGAGTTCGTGGACAGCATCGTCGGCGGGGTGATTCCCAACAAATACATCCCGGCGGTGGACAAGGGAATCCAGGAGGCGGCGGAGCGCGGTGTGGTGGCCGGCTACCCGCTGGTGGATTTCCAGGCCGAATGTTTCGACGGCTCCTACCACGACGTGGACAGCAACGAGATGTCGTTCAAGATGGCCGGCATCCAAGGCTTCAGGAACGTCGCGCCCAAATGCCGCCCGATCCTGCTGGAGCCGCTGGTGGATGTCGAGGTGTGGACTCCGGACGACGTGCTGGGCGACGTGATGGGCGACCTGAGCGCGCGCCGGGGGCAGATCCTCGGCACCGAGCCGGACGGGCGGCTCACCAAGGTCCGCGCGGTGCTCCCCGAGGCCGAGCTGTACAAGTACTCGACCACGCTCCATTCCATTACCCATGGGCGCGGCACCCATCGCCAGCGATTCCATGGCTACTCCGAAGCGCCGCCCGAGGTGGCGGCCAAGGTCGCGGCGGAGAACCAGCGGGAGCACGCGGTCGCGTGATGTAGCGGGCGCCCGCTCGGCGTGCTTCACCCCGATATCAGCAGCGAATGGGCCTCTGCCAACAGGGGCCCTTTCGCTGTTCTACCGCGGACGAATTTCCGGCACCCCAGGGCGCTGTGGCAGCACCCCTACAGTGGATTGCCGGCAGGCGTGGAGCCGGTCGCACATTCCGCCCCCGGAGGCCTGTCAAATACATGCACATGCGATCCTGACGACGTTAAGACGTAATACCTTACAAAATAGCCCGATAACCTGCCAGCCAATCATGACATGTCTAAATGTTTTACAGCTTACGTCGCCTGGGGCATGGAGCTTGCCCCAGTCGCACGCGAAGTGTTCCGCGCACCGACCCCCGGCCTCATGCCGGAGCGTCGGCGGTCCCAGACAGACGGGGCCGCGGTACCGTCGCAAGCCGAGAACCTCAGCCGGGAGTACCAGATGACCAGATGGCCGCGCAAAATGACCGCCCTCTTCCTGGCCGCGGTGCTCGCCGCTGGGGTGAGCTGTACTTCCGACGACTCACTCGGTCCGTCGGCTCCCACTGGCCCGTCTACGATGACGGCGTTGGAGGGTGAGC
Organism: uncultured Gemmatimonadales bacterium; assembly: GCA_963844445.1. Classification (GTDB taxonomy): domain Bacteria; phylum Gemmatimonadota; class Gemmatimonadetes; order Gemmatimonadales; family GWC2-71-9; genus CAVVWJ01. The sequence continues at coordinate 464,450 of CAWJOB010000001.1, read as the reverse complement.
AGTCCGATCTGCTCCTAGGTGGGATCCTCAACACCCTCCAGAACCTGCATCTCCTCGGCTGCTCGGCCCAGCCGTACGCGTCCACGACCGCGGTGGTCGGGGTAAACGGCGGCACGATCTCCGTCGGCACCCACAGGCTGGTCATCCCGGCCGGGGCGCTCACCCGGAACTACACCATCCGGGCCGAGCAGGTGTCGTACCGGGTGAACTCGGTGCGGTTCTCTCCCGAGGGACTCAGGTTCGCCAAGCCGGCCAAGCTGACCCTCAGCTATTCCAACTGCTCGCCGCTTCTGATTCTCAAGCGGGTGGTGTACACCGATGAGCTGCTCCGCATCCTCGAGCTGATCCCCTCGCTCGACGACCTCAGAACCAAGACCGTCACCGGCGACATCCGGCACTTCTCCCGGTACGCGGTGGCCTGGTAGACGATTGAGCTCGGAAGCCGTACCGCACTCCGCCGCGCAGTGTGAGGCCCCTTCAGGCCTCCATCGCGCGGCGGAGTCGTTACGGGAAGCCCGGGCCCACGAGCGTGCGGGATCGATCGCCGAGGCGTTCGACGGCTATCGCAGGGCCGCCTTCGAGGCCGCGAGCGGAGGAGAGCCTGGCGTAGAGGCGGAGGCGCTCAGGCGCCTCGCCGTGCTGCATCACCACCGGAACGAGCGCGACATCGCCCGCGATCTGGCGAACCGGAGCCATGCGATCGCCCTGGAGATAGGCGACCAGGTCCTCGCCGCCGAAGCGCTGAACGTCCTGGCCTGTTTCGCGTTCGAGAGCGGGGTCATGGACGAGGCACGGACGCGGTATCAGGAGGCGCTCGAGATCGGGGGTGCCGATCCGGGTCTCTGCGGGCGGATCGAGCAGAACCTCGGCATCCTCGCCAACGTCCAGGGCAGCCATGCCGAGGCGATGGCGCACTACCGGCGGTCGCTCGAGGGCTTCGAAGCGTCCGCCGACCAGAAGGGCCGCGCGATCGCCCACCACAACCTCGGCATGGTGAGTGCGGACCGGCGCCTGTGGGAAGAGGCCGACCAGCACTTCCGGCAGAGCCTGGAGATCACCCGCCAGGTGGGGGACGTCCATCTCGAGGGGCTCTGCCTGCTGAATCATTCCGAGGTGCACGTCGCCCGACAGCGATTCGAGGAGGCCCGGACCAACGCGGAGCAGGCCCTGGCGATCTTCGACCGGCTGGGCGCCCGGCTGGACAAGGCCGACGCGTACAAGGTGCTCGGCGTAGTCTTCCGCGAGACGGGGCGGTTCACGCTCGCCGAGTCCCGGCTCCAGGCGGCGATCGAGCAGGCGGTCTCGACCGGGTCGGTCCTGAGTGAGGCCGAGGCCTCGCGGGAGCTCGCCCGGCTCTACCAGACCACGGGGCGCAATCAAGAGGCGCTCCAGCTTCTCAACGCCGCCCACCGGCTCTTCTCGCGACTCGATGCCCGGGTAGACCTGGTGGACGTCACCTCCAAGAGCAACCGGCTGGAGGAGACCTACTTCGCGGTCGTGCGGGACTGGGGTCAGTCGATCGAATCGGCGGACAGCTACACCTTCGGCCATTGCGAGCGGGTGGCGAGCTACGCCGTCGCGGTGGCGGAGGCGTTGGGCGGGGATCAGGGGCAGCTCACGACCATCCGCATGGGCGCCTATCTCCACGATGTCGGAAAGGTGAAAGTCCCTCACCAGGTCCTCAACAAACCCGGGAAGCTCACCGACGAAGAGTTCGCGATCATCAAGCGCCATCCGGTATGGGGCGTCGAGCTGCTGGCCTCGGTCGAGTTCCCCTGGGACATCAAGCCGATCATCCGGTCGCACCACGAGCGGTACGACGGCAACGGCTATCCCGACCGGCTGCGCGGCGACGAGATTCCGCTCGGCGCCCAGATCATCTGCATCGTGGACGTCTACGACGCGCTGACCACGACCAGGAGCTATCGCGGCGCCATGTCGCAGGTCGAGGCGTTGGCCCGCATGGAGGCGGACCGCCACTGGTGGCGCCCGGACGTGTATGCCTCATTTCTCCGAACGGTCGGGACCGTCGCGATCGCCGCCTGATCCACCGCCTTACATTTGACCGATGGCGTACCGCATCCTGGCCGACCTCGTGGTCGGCATTCATGTGCTGTTCGTCGTCTTCGTGGTGCTTGGCGGCCTGCTGGCGCTTCGATGGCCATGGGTCGCGACAGCTCACCTGCCTGCCGCGGTCTGGGGAGCGCTGATCGAATTCAAGGGGTGGATCTGTCCTCTCACGCCGCTGGAGAATTCCTTGCGAGCATCTGCGGGGCAGGCGGGCTACGAAGGGGGGTTCATCGAGCACTACCTGCTGCCGGTGCTCTACCCGGTAGGGATAACGCGGGGACTGCAGCTGGTCTTGGGGTCACTGGTCCTGGCGGTCAATCTCGTGGTCTATGGGGTGGTGCTGTGGCGGCGATACGCCCGCGCCCGCGCGCTGCGTGCGAGCGTCAATACGCGAGGGCATACCGGCTGAAGCCTTCCAGCGTCGCTTCCGCATCGTCGAGATCAGCCAATAGAATTGTTCCGAGCCGGACGAACGGATCGCCCAGCGTCTCCTGGCGCCAGATCGCCAGGGTGGCCTCGAGCTGGACGTCCGTGACGTCCAGCTTTCCGTCGGCGTTCAGATCGCCATCCACTCTCTGATACCGAATCCTCAGCCTGGCGGGAACCTGCGGGCTGAATTGGAGCCCGCTTGGCTTCAGCTCAAACAGCGACTGGGCGGGATCCACCACCTGGATGGTAATGAGCACGGAGTCACCATCGGCGAACCTGGTACCATCCGGATACGCGAGGAGCGAGGCACCGTCGATCAGAAGACGGAGGTACTCATCACCCTCACGGCCCTGACCGTCATCGAAGAAGATCCCAGCCTCCCGGTTCTGCCCGCGGACGGCGTAGAAGCTCACCGCCGGGTTGAAAAGCGGTGGACTGTCCCCCCTCAAACGAAGGACGGTGAGCTCGGAAGCCGGCTTGGTCGTGTCCTCACCGTTGGGTTCACCCGAGTCCGAGCAGGACAGAACCGAGGCCGCGAGCGCCACCACGAGCAGTCGTGCCTGCATGAGATATCCTCTCGGTGATCGTAGGGTGGATCCGCCTGCCCCGACGACCCCAGGGCGGGCAACAGGTGTGCCGCCCTACCCGAAGGCGCAAGCTGTTGAGCTTCAAGGAATTCCAGAAGGCTTCGACCTCCCTCGCGCCGCCGCCTGCAAGGTTCGTTGCGGCCTGGAGATGCCCGGTTGCAGGGCGGAGACCCGATGCCCTTACATTCTCTCTCCGGCTCCCGCTACGACGGGCTGCGCATCCCATCGAGTCACGAGGAACCCGTGCGATTCCCCCGCTCCGCCCGGCTGTGTGTGCTCGGACCGCTCGCCTTGCTCATTGCCGGCTGCGGCAAGGAGGAGACCTGCCCTCGCTGTGATACGGCCGTCATCGCCGCGATCGGCGAGCCCGCGACGATCCTACCGCCTCTGGTGGATGAGTCGGTCGGGCGGGACATCGGAGATCAGATCTTCGAGCGGCTCGCGGTGCTCGCACCCGGCGGCGCGCCGATCGACACCACCGCCTACCGGCCCGCCCTTGCGGCGAAGTGGGAGCGGCTCGACTCGCTCAGCTGGCGCTTTCATCTCCGCACCGGTGCGCGGTGGCAGGACGGCAGGCCGGTCACCTCCGAGGACGTGCGGTTTTCCTTCGAAGCGTTCAGCGACTCCGCGCTCGGCTCAGTTTCTCAGCCCTACCTGGCCGGAAGGGTCGAAGTGGTTCCGGAGGATTCGACAACCTTCCTCATCCGATTCGGCGCGCCGTCGCCCGAGCAGCTTTACGACGCGACGTATCACGTGCGCGTCATGCCCAAGCACGTGTGGGAGGGCGTGCCCCGGACCTCGTGGGCGGCGGACACGAGCACCGCCAGGCTGCTCGGCAGCGGGCCCTTCAAGCTGGAGCGGTGGGAGCGAGGCCAATTCCTCGTTCTCTCGGCGGACTCGGCGGCCGGCGATCGGCCCGCGATCCGGCGCGCGATCTGGCGCTTTGCGAGCGACCCCGATGCGGCGCTCAACCTGGTGCTGAGCCACGAGGCGGACCTGCTGGAGACCGCCATCGGCCCGGAGCGAGCTCGACGGGCCGCTGCGGACTCCACGCTCCGGCTGATCTCCTATCCCTCCGCCGCGTACGGCTTCCTCGGCTTCAACCTGTACGACCGGCAACGGCGCGGGCCGCATCCGCTGCTGGCGGATCGGAACACGCGGTCGGCGCTCACGCTCGGGGTGGATCGGTCCGCGCTGGCTCGGTCGGTGTTCGGCGAAGATGCCAAGGCACCCCCGGGCCCGATGTCACGGCTGCTCTGGATCTGGAGTGACAGCATCCGGACTCTGCCGTACGATACGGCAGCGGCGAGCAGGCTCCTGGAGGCGGCGGGATGGCGGCTTCGGAGCGGAGAGAGCGTGCGCCGCCGGGGCAGCCAGCGCCTGGGATTCGACGTTCTGGTCCCCAGCACCAGCGCATCGCGGCGGCAGCTTGCGGTCCAGCTCCAGGAGGCGTGGCGCCGGCTCGGCGCCGAAGTCACGGTGACCGCGGTGGATTTCGCCGTGTTCCAGGAACGGCTTGGGCAGGGGCGGTTTGACAGCTACATCGGCGCGTGGCTCGACGAGCCGACACCGCGGGGGTTGGCCGACCAGTGGGGCCGATCGGGATGGGCGGCGATCAACTACGGCCGCTACGCCAACCCCCGGTTCGATTCACTTCTCGTCCAAGCGGGCCGCGAGTCGAGTGTCGAGAAGGCCTCCGCGCTCTACCGTCAGGCGATGGAGACGCTCAACTCGGACGCGCCGGCGATCTTTCTCTACGCGCCGGCCACCACGGCTGTGGCGACGCGGCGCATGGGAAAAGTGGAGATCGATCCGTACAGTTGGGCGAGCGGGCTCAGGAATTGGGAGGTAACCGGCCCCTGAACGCGGCCTTAGTCCGCCGCGCCGTCGAGGTCCCCGTCGTGGAACGCCCGGAAGCTTTCCCGGATTTGGCGCTCGACCAGTGACTCGAACGGCCCGCCGTCGTTGGCCTCCGAAGGATTCAGCAGTCCGCTTCCGTCCTCGTTCGCGAACCACCCGGTTACATCAACGTGCAGAGTGACCTGCACCTCTCCGTCGACCTCGACCTCGACCGGCTCCGCGAACACGACATCCTCCACCTCGGTCAGATCGGAGGTGAAGACAAAGGGTGCGCCGTTGTAGCTCCCGAGCACCTGGATGCTGACGCCCTCGAAGTCCGGATGGTCGGACACGAAATCGGCATCCTCGTTGGCGTTGGTCGGCCGATGGATCTGGAACTTGATCCGATCGTAGAATCCGACGGGAACCGCCGCGGAGAAGATCGGCTCCGCCCCTTCTCCCAGCGGCAGGTCGAACAGCACCGGACCCAGGCGGAGCTCCGCGCACTGCGAGTCGCCTTCCGCATCCTCGGGGCACGAAGCGGTGGGCGCGCCGTCCAGCCGCACCTTTCGAAGCACGAGCGCGACCTCGTCCACCACGATCTCGTCCGACCCGAGGCCCACCACGAGCTGGCCCGGGCCCCCGGTGGCCAACGAAGCCGGCCCACGGGTGGCAACCTGCAGGCGGACTTCGCCCATATCCGAATCGCTGCAGCCTCCGATGGCCAACATCAGAGCGCCGAGAGCAAGCCCGTTCATCGCACGGATGCGCATTTTTGCCTTCTCCATTGAGGGGGCGGTGAAGGGCCTCGCGGCAACTTGGATACCACCGGCTCCACGCAGGTAACTACTTATCCGGCACGTCGATACGGCGGGACTCTTGGCCGGGGGACCCCGGCGAAACGCCCGACGGCTTGCGGATCCGGCCGTCGGTCAGTCGTACACGCACACGAAGTGTGGACTGAGCGGAGCCAGGCCGGCGCGAAGACGCCAGGCCGCCTGTAGCCGCCTCGTCCGAGTGAGGGAATCGGAGGCAGGGCGCAACGCCGATTCGTAATGTAAGATCGCCTTGCGGCGGGCCTGTGGCGCCTCCGCGGCATAGTCCGCCGGGTCGAAGTAGGTCGAGGCGTATCCGCCACCCGAGGCGAGATAGACGATGTCCCCGTACGCCTCCGCGACCAGTTGTTCGATCTCCGCGCGGAGCGCCGGATCTACCTGCCCCGCCAGGGCCTGCTCGCCTCGCTCGATGACCCGACGGAACTCGCCGTCCTGCGATCCGCCCCCGGCGCAGCCTGGCTGCGTGTGGAGTCCGTGCCGAAGCAACACGACCAGCGCGCGCTCGCCGATGGGGCCGTCACGGTCGAGTCGGACCGCCTCCCAGAGCCAATTGTTCACGTACATGTAGCTCCGTCCGCCGAGTGCATGCTGCTCAAACCGGGCGCCGGACCGCTCGAGTCGCGCCCGCAACGTGGTCGAGTCGGGCTCGAGCGACGAGGCCAGCGTGGCCGCCTCCAACACGCGGTCCGCCAGCAACAGCGCGGCCGAGCGGGCGTGCGGAGGCAGGGTGTCCGCGGCGCGGACCCAAGGCTCCAGTGCGTTCAGCAGCATCGAGTCCGCGGAAGTCTCTGGCACCATCCCTTGCCAGGTCCAGAAGAGCCTGGCCTTGAGCTCGATCAGCTTTTCCGCCTGGACGCTGTCCAACCGGCCCAAGGCGACGATCTCGTGCAGCAGCGCGGTCTCGGGATCGCGCCGGAAGGTCTCGGGTTCGGCGAGGTCAGTCGAGATTCCGGACGAGGGCCCCCACGCGAGCACGAACACCCGGCCGAGCAGGCCACTGCTCTCCGCCGCGGCGGCGACCGATGCGTCGGGAAGTCGCCAATACGCCGAGCTGCGCCAGTCGCTCGCCCGCCAGGTCGCCAGGCGCGCGCCAACTTTCCCCTGTCCGTACCTGGAGGTGAGCCGGCGACGCACCGCGAGGGTCAACGAATCTCCGAGGGCGGAGGTCGGCTCCTCGCTCTCCAATGAGACGGCGCCCCCCCGGCATTCCGCAATGGCCTCACGGCCAACCGACCCCTCGAGGACGGGAGTCGCCGATTGAGGCGGATAGAAGAACACCGAGCGCAGGACCACTCGGCCATCGTGCAGGCGCTCCCGCCGGACGGACCGACCGCACCAGGCACCTTCGAGCGGCAGACCGAACCCGCCGTCGAACTCCCGGTTGTCTTCGGCGCGTTCGATGGTCTCGTTGGGATGGCCCCGGCGCCATTCCAGGAGGGATCCGGCGCGGCGAAGGGTATCGAGCAGGCCCGCGGCTCGCGACTCGAAGGTGGCCCGATCGGTTGCGGGCAGGACGGGAAACGTATCGGGCGGAGAAAGGGAGGAATCCGGCGGCTGCGGTGGTGCGGAATCGGAGTCTGGCAGCACTTCGGCGATCGCGAACGGCTTGACGGTGGCCGTGGGAGGAGCAGGGCCCGGCGAGGGGGCACACCCTAACGAGAGCCCGGCCAAGGCTGCCAGGGCCCGGGATCGCCCCCGGGGCCGGCGACTCAGGCGGTCTTCCGCTTGGCCCTCGCTCCGCGCTTGCGCGGCTTCTGGATCTCGATCACCCCCTCCTCCCGCGGCTGGCGATACACGTAGCGCTCGCCCCGGAAGTTGCGCAGGACGACCTCTTCGTCGCTCATGCTGATCACGTACTCCGGCAGCAGCGGGATCTTCCCGCCGCCACCCGGAGCGTCGATCACGAAGTGCGGGTTGGCCAGACCGCTGGTCCACCCCCGGAGGGCCTCCATGACCCGGATCCCCGCCTGCACCGTCGTCCGGAAGTGCTCGGCGCCGGCGACCTGATCGGCCATATAGATGTAATAGGGCCGCACCCGCGCCATCAGCAGCCGCTGCATCAGCTCCTTCATCACCTCTGGGTCGTCGTTGACGCCCTTGAGCAGGACCGTCTGGCAGCCGAGAGGGATCCCGGCGTCGGCGAGCATGCCGAGCGCGTTCACCGCCGCCGGCGTGAGCTCGTCGGGGTGGTTGAAGTGCGTGTTGATGAAGAGCGGGTGGAACCTCTTGAGCGTGGCGCAGAGCTCCGGGGTGATCCGCTCCGGCAGGTGGCAGGGAATCCGGCTTCCGATCCGGATGATCTGGAGGTGCGGAATCGCCCGCAGCCGGGTGAGGATCGCCTCCAGCCGCCGGTCGTTCAGCAGCAGCGGGTCGCCACCCGACATGATGACGTCCCGGATCTCGGTGTGCTGCTCGAGGTACTGGAAGGCGCTCTCGAACTGCGACATCGGGATCTTCTCCGGGTCGCCCACCTTCCGCCGGCGGGTGCAGAAGCGGCAGTAGGTGGCGCAGACCGGAGAGACCAGGAAGAGCGCCCGGTCGGGGTACCGGTGGGTGATGTTGGGGACCGGCGAGTCGGCGTCCTCGTTGAGCGAGTCCACCATCCCGTCGCGCACCTCGAGCTCCTCGACGCTGGGCACGTACTGCCGCCAGATCGGGTCGTTGGGCGACTTGATCAGGTCCACCATCGCCGGCGAGATCCGGAACTCGAAGTTGTCGGCCGCCTGGCGCAGGCGGTCGAGCTCGGGGAAGTTCTCCCGGCCGAAACGGTCGGCCAGGGTCTCCAGGGAGGCGATCGAGTTCTTTCTGAGGACTTCCTGCCAGGTCTCCATGACGCTCTAGCCTGTCGTGAGAGTCTTCACGTATACGACCTGATCGTCGCCGGGGGCGTAGAAATCCGGAATCACCGCCGCGCGGCGGTAGCCGCGGGCTTCGTAGAAGGCGCGGGTTGGCCGGTAGTCGGGTCGCCCGGCCGTCTCCACGACGATGAGCCGCGCAGACCCGGCCAGCCGGCCTTCCATTTCCCGCATCAGGGCAGTGCCGATCCCCGCGGAATGCACCGCCGGGTCGACCGCCATCCAGTAAAGATCGAAGGTGCCGAGGGTGCAGGGGGTGGGACCCCAGCAGATCCAGCCGGCGAGCCGCCCGTCGAGCACCGCGCCTGCCGCCGTGTAGTCGGATGAGCCGGCGACGGCGGCGTCGAAGACTTCGAGGGCGACGGGGACCTCGTCGTCGCGGAACACCCGGACCGCACGGGTGATCTCCTCGATTCGGCCGCGATCGGCCGCGGTGAGGTGTCGGAGAGCCGGTGCCGTGAGGGTGCCGCTCAAGCGGCGGACACCCCGCTGACGAGGGCCGCGGCGGCGCGTGTGGCTCTGCGAGCGCATCAGGGCTTCGTCCACCACGTGCATCACGAGGTCGTCGTAGTTCCAACCGAAGGCCCGGCCCATGCGCGCAAGCCCGGCGTTGCTGGAGAGGTCGGGGCAGGGATTGACCTCGAGCACGTACGGCCGTCCTTCGTCGTTCACCCGGAGGTCCACCCGGCCGTAGCCCTCGCCGCCGGAGACGTACTCCCAGGCATCCCGGGCCACCTTGGCGATGCTGGCTTCGAGCTCGTCGGCCACTTCCGCCGGGCAGACCGGCATGGTGCCCTCGTCCTCGGGGCTGCCCGGAATCCACTTGGCCGCATAGCCCACGATCGGCCAGGTCCCCTCGGGCATGCCGTCGAACCGGATCTCGGCGATGGGCAGCATCCGCTTGCCGACGAACCCGACGTTGAACTCCCGGCCGGGGACGTACTCCTGGACCAGGACCTCTTCGAACTGCTCCAGCATCTGGGCGACCCGCTTCTTGAGCGCCCGCTTCGAGGTGCAGACCGCGCCGTTGTCGATCCCCACGCTGGCGTCCTCCGCCGACGGCTTGACGATGGCCGGGAGCGGGAAGTCGGACGGAGTCTTGTTGCCTTGGGCCAGCGCGAAGGCGGGAACCGGGAGGCCCGCCGCCGAGAGCAGCGTGTTGGCGATGTGCTTCCGGTGGGCGATGGTGGTGGCCCAGTGCCGGCAGCCGGTGAACGGCACCCCGGCCAGCTCGAGGGTGCCCACGACGTAGTCCTCGAACCGGGCGTGGCCGTTGACCCCTTCGCAGAGGTTGAAGACCAGGTCGGCGCGCCGGACGCGGTTGAGCCAGCGGAAGTCGCCGAACCGGACGGGCAGGAGCTCGACCTCGTGCCCCCGCCGCCGCAGCACGTCCCGCACCTCGTGAACGTTCCCCACCACCGCCGCGACGTCCTGCGGGCTCCACTCGTCGCTGCCGGCATCGTAGAGAATCGCAACTCGCATCAAGCCACCTCCGCCAGGAGTGAACGGCCGCTGATCCGGCGCCACGCGATGTCGGCGACGGTGCGGATGAGATCGTCGTAGCTCATCCCGGCGGCCCTCGCGGCCTTGGGGAAGCAGGAGTTGTCTCTCGGGTCGGGCAAAATGCCCGGGAGAGGATTCAACTCGACGACCATCGGGCGACCAGCGGCGTCACAGCGGATGTCGACGCGGCACCAGTCGCGGCATTCCAGGGCGTGGTAGGCCGCCAACGCGACGGCCCGGACCTGCCCTGCCAACTGCTCCGGGATGTGCGCCGGGCAGTCGAAAATCTCCAGTGGATGGCTCGGCGAATCCCACAGCCACTTCGCTTCGTAGCCGTAGATCGGCGGCGCACCCTGCGGCAGTGTATCAAATCGCATGCCGACAATCGGCAGACAGCGGGCCTGCGCGCCGTTGCCCAGCACCGCGACGGTGAACTCGAGCCCGGGGAGGTAGGTCTCGATCAGCACCGGCTCCGCGTAGTCGGCGAGGAGCTTGGAGACCTGTCGCACCAGCTGCGAGCGATTCCGGCAGAGGCTCTTCACGCTGACGCCCTTGCCGGAGCCCTCGAAACAGGGCTTCACGAAGAGCGGGAACGGGAGGTCCGCCTTGCGCGCGTCGCTCGGGCTCCGGGCCAGGACGAAGGGCGCGGTGGGGACCCCGCGATAGGCGAGGACCTCCTTGGCGCGCCGCTTGTCGAGCGAGAGACCGAGGGTCAACGGGTCGGATGCGTGATACGGGATCCCGAGGAACTCGCAGATCGCCGGGACGTGGCCCTCGCGGTTCGGACCGTACAGGCCCTCGGCGATGTTGAAGACGAAGTCGGGACGGATCATCGCGAGCCGCGCGGGGAAGCTCTCGTCGGCCTCGAGCCGGAAGACCTGGCCCACGGTGCCGAGGGCGCGCTCCACCGCATCGATGGTGGCGGGCTCGTCCCACTCGGCGTACAGGTCGGTGTTTCGGAGTTCGTCGCGGAGCGCCTGAGTGGTGGACTCGGGGGAAGGAGAGGGGGAGGAAGGGTCCGCCCCGGCTGGGTTAGCCGGCGCCTCGGGTCTGAGATTGTAGGCTAGTCCGATCCGAACTGCCAAAAGGCGCCCTCTACAAAAAAGGCCGTCCCTGAGAGACGAGCCGAGACGAGGTGAGTACTTCGACAGATCTAAAGTAAGAAAAAGTGGACAGGGGCACAATAGGAAAAGCGCGAAAAGTGAAAAGTGAAAAGTGAAGAGGGGGGCGCATCGGGATCGAAACTCGGGCGTGAACCCCCCGTTCACTTTTCACTCTTCACCTTTCACGCGCTTCCTCTTCCTCAGACCTTATGAAATCCGACGCGGCCTGCCTCGCTGCCGTCCACCGCTTCGTAGATCTCGAAGTCCGCGAAGAGCGCCGGCGCCTCCCGCTGAAGGAGACGGAGGCACGCTACCGCCATGCGGCGGATCTCCAGCTCGGCGCCTTCGCCCAGGCGCAGCTCGAGCATGGTCCGCCAGGCGCGCACATTGGCGCTCGCGACGATCTTCACCTCGGTGGCGTTGGGCAGTACGCTCCGGCCGGCCTCCCGCGCCAGCTTCCGCCGGTGGACCTTGCTCTCCACCCACTCGTACCGCGCCATGAGCTGCTCCACCGCCGCGACGTAGGCCGCCTGCGCCGCCTCGACCTGGCGGGTCCACTCCGCCTCCAGCGCCGCGTCGCCGAGGATCGCGGGCGGCATGACGAAGGCGGCGTGCGACTCGTCCACGTAGCGCTGGGAGAGCTGGGAGTATCCCCAGCCGGCCCGGTGGCGCACCAGCTCGTGGCTGCAGGAGCGGGAGATCCCCTCGATCAGCATGACGTAGGTGCTGTGCTCGAAGACCGACCCGTGCCCCTGCTTGAGGATGTTCTGGAGGTACTCCGCGGTCGTGCGCCCGGCCGGGTTGTGCTGGCTCATGTAGCAGAGGCGGCCGGCGAACTCCGCGATCCGCTCTCCGTCGCTCGCCTCGCCCTGCCATTGCACCGGCAAATGCGCTGGCTCGAGGAACTGGGGACGGGCGAGGAGGGTGACACGGGGAGCGCGAAGGATGTCCATGGGTCGGGTACCGGGTGATAGCGCTAAGCCAGCTCCAGCCTGCACTGTCCGTATCCGCCTTTCCGCTCGATCTCGCGCAGGGCGCGAGCGATGTCGTCGGGGATCGGGATGGCCTGGCGACCGACCTTGAGGCGGGTGATGGCCGGCTCGCCGGACGGAAGGATAACGCCGGGAGCGAGAATTCCGAGTGGGTCGAAAGCCAGCTTGACCCGGCGGAAGAGTCCGACGATCTCGTCGCCGTAGATCCGCTGAAGCAGGCCTGCGCGAAGCCGCCCGTCGCCATGCTCGCCCGAGGGTGTGCCGCCGAGCCGGAGGACCGCCTCGGAGACCTCCTCGAGCACGCCGGCCACGCCCTGCTCCCAGCCCGCCCGCCCGATCCTCGGCAACAGGTTCACGTGCACGTGGCCGTCGCCGGCGTGTCCAAAGATCACTGCCGCGATGTCGCGCGCGGAGGTCACCCGCCGGACGATGCGGATGTAGTCGCCCATCCGCTCGAGCGGCACGCAGGCGTCCTCGATCACCTGCAGCGAGCGGCGGTCCTCCGGGAGTCCGGCCAGGATCGGGCTGGCGGCGTGGCGCAGCTCCCAGAGCCGCGCGGTGCTCTCCGCGGTGAGCGCCGTGTCCACTGCCGCCGCCCACGGCCGCACCGTATCCGCGGCCCGCGCTACCGCCTGGCGCAGCGACCTGGGGTCATCCCGCTCGATCTCCACCAGGAGCATCGCCTCGACCCGTCCGAGGCCTTCGGCGATGTCGGTGTGACTCAGCAGCTCGAGAAAGGTCCGGTCGAGCAGCTCCACCGCGGAGGGCTCGCACCCGAGCAGCGCGGCCACCACCTTCACCAGGTCGTCCAGCGAGCGCAGCTCGATGCGGAGACCGGCCCGGTGAGCCGGCTGCGGGTCCAGTCGCCATTCGATCCGGGTGACGAATCCCAGGGTGCCTTCGGCGCCGATGACGAGATCGAGCAGGTCGCCCGAGGCGATCCAGTCCTCGAGGGCATAGCCGGAGGAGTTCTTGCGCGTCCTGGGAGATCGGGCCGCGATCAGCCCGTGGGCGGCAACGACCGCCGGAACCACGTCGGCCTCGATCCGACGGACCGTCTCCGCGGAAGGGTCGCCCGAGCCGACGCCGCGGCGCAGCTCGAGCACCTCGCCCGCCGCGGTCACCAGCTCGAGCGCCTGGACCCAGCGCCGCACGCTCCCGTAGCGGACCGTCCGCGCGCCTGAGGCGTTGGTGGACACCATGCCGCCGAGCGTCGCGAAGCGTCCGCTGGAGGGATCGGGCGGCAGCCGGAGCCGGTGCGCGTCGGCGGCGATGTTGAGCTCGGCGAGGGTGATGTTGGCGCTGGTGACGGCGACCCGCTCGGCGGGACGAACTTCCAGCAGCCGGGCGAGGCCGGTGAGGTCGACAATGACGCCCTCGCCGACGTTGCCGCCCCCCATCGCGCTCCCCGCCCCGCGAGGCACCAGGGGAAATCGGTGGGCCGAGGCCCACCTCACGAGGGAGACGAGGTCCTCACGATCGACCGGGAGGCAGACGGCGGCGGGAAGGATCCGGTAGATGCCGGCTCCCTCCGCGTAGGCGGCGCGGGCGCGCTCGTCGGTGCGAAAGACGCCCCGTATGGCTGGGGGAGGCAGCATCGCCCAAAGCTAACTATCTTGTCTGCGTATGTCGGAGACCCCTCGAGCCCAGCTGATCCACATCGATGTGGACCGACGGCTGGGCCACGAATGGGACGAGTGGGACGGCCGGCCGCTGCCGAATCGCGGCGACTACGATTCCTCGCCGACCCTCTTCTTCGCCTGGTCCGCGGCCGCCCTGGCCGCCGCGCTCGCCATCGGAGCTCTCGGGCTCTTTCTGCTGGGCCCCCGCCTCGCGCTGCTGCACCCGTTCATCCCCACCATCCTCTGGACCGGCCTCGCTGTCGCTGCCGCCCTGCTATGGGCCTGGTGGGCGATCCTCTTCCTTTCCTATAAGTCCGGCCGAGCGCTCCTGCCGGAGCGCCTGGCCGAGCGGGGGCCGTTTCTGCGTCTGATGCGGCTCACCTCCCGGGTGGCCGAGCGGTTCGGCCGCCGCGACTGGGTCGAGAACGCCGCGGTCAAGGTCTACAACGCGCTGGCACTCCTGCGCGGACGGAAAGTCGGCACCGGCGAGCTGCTGCTGCTCATTCCCCGCTGCCTCTCGAAGGAAACGCTCGACGGGGTCTTGGGGGTGGCCGGCAGGTACGGTGTGCCGGTCTTCGTGGCGACGAGGGGTCAGCTCGCGCGCCGTGTCATCCGCGAGCGCCGACCGAGGGCCGTGGTCGCGGTGGCCTGCGAGCGCGATATGGTGAGCGGACTCCACGACGTCGCGGGCAAGGTGCCGGTGCTGGGGCTCACCATGACGTTGCCGTCGGGGCCGTGCAAGGACGCCGGCCTCGACCTGACGAAGCTCGAAGCTTGGGTGAGGGCGTACGTGGTTTAGAAGGCCGTGAACGGTAAAAAGTGAACGGTGAAAGGGAGAGGGGCCCAGCGGCTGGGCCCCTCTTGCTTCTCACTCTTCACCGTTCTCGGAACTCTCTTCGGTACTCGAAGGGCTCGGCTGGGCTGCCGCTGGCGGTGGCGGCCCACCGTGCCGCTTGAGCAACGCCGCCAGCACAGTCTCCACTTTCACCGCAGTCGGATGGGTCCGTGGCACCTGCCGCTCGAGCTCGCGCTCGGGCAAGGACGGATCCGCGAGCGGACGGTAGAGTGTCTCCACCGTGAGCACCGTGTTGCCGGGCCGGCCGGGATCGGCCCAGGCGCGCACCCGGACGACTCCAGTGCCGAGCGGGCGCCGAGCGGTCGGCCGTCCGGTCGCGGAATCGAGCCAGGCCGTCTCGAGGTAGCCGTCGCGCAGCCGCACCCGAGAGGGCGTGATCGAGTCGGCCTGAAGCGCCTCGGCGAGGCGCCGGGTCGCCTCGGGGGTCGGAGCCGGATCTCGACGCCGGCGGCCTCGGGATATGGCGTGATCGCCGGTCGCGTGGTGTTGGGGCGGCAGGCCGCGAGCACCGCGGCGGCGACTATCCAGGCGCGAGGCGTCACGAGCTAATGTTCGTGCGGAGGCGTGCCGGGCGGGTCGACGTGGTCCCCGGCCGCGGGTGACGCCGGAGGGGCGGCCGAGTCGGCGGCCGCGGGAGCCGCCGCCGGCTCGTGTCCGTGACCATCCTCGTCCTGCTCCTCGCCCCCTGCGTGCTCATGGCCCTCGGACCGGTTCCGCACCTCGGAGGTGAGCACTTCGGTCGGAATGCCGGCCGCGTGGTCGAATACCAGCCGCCCTCCGAAGGCGGCCGTCGCGATCAGCACGCCGGCTCCTCCGAGCGCCAGCGCCAACGCCAGCGCCCGCTCGGTCGCTCCCATCCGTCGCTCCCGCCAGATGCGCCAGCCCGCCAGCACGCCGAAGATCGCGAGCGTGATGAAGCCGAGCAGCTCATGGGTCTCCATGACCCGGTGAACCGCATCCCCGTGGGCGATGTTCTCCTCCGCCTGCAACCCCGACAGGACGGCCGCCACCCCACCGATCGCACCCACGATCAGCGTCCAGAACGAGACCTGCCGGAAGCTCTCCTTCCGGCTGGCCAGGGCCAGTAGCTCGAAGAGAGCCGCCACTAGCAGCAGGGCCGCCGGCAGGTCGTTGAGGGCGGCGTGCAGTCGCGACCAGTCGTAGCCGAACATCGGGTCTCCCTAGAGGGCTGGGTCGGAGGGTCGTGGCGGATCGGTGGCATAATCATAAAACCCCCGGCCGGTCTTCCGTCCATGCATGCCGGCAGTGACCATCCTTCGGAGGAGAGGCGGTGAGGCGTACCGGGGCTCCCGGTACTCCTCGAACATGATTTCGGCGATCCGGGCCGCGGTGTCGAGGCCCACGAGATCGAGCAGGGCGAAGGGGCCCATGGGATGGCCGCAGCCAAGCTGCATCCCCCGATCGATGTCGGCGATCGTGCCCACCCCCCGCTCGAGCGCCCGTATCGCGTCGAGGAGGTACGGCACGAGCAGCAGGTTCACGATGAACCCGGACCGGTCGCGGGAGACGATCGTCTCCTTGCCCAGCCGCCGGACGAACTCGACCGCGGCGTCGAGCGTCTCCTTCGAGGTGGTCATCGCCCGGACCACCTCCACCAGCGGCATCAAGGGCACGGGGTTGAAGAAATGGAGGCCCACGAAGCGGTCGGGCCGCGCGGTGGCGGAGGCCATCTCGCCGATGATGAGACTCGACGTGTTGGAGGCGAAGATCGTCGCCGGTGGGCACAGCGTGTCCAGCTCGCGCCAGAGGGCGTTCTTGACCTCGAGGTCCTCGGTGACGGCTTCGACCACGAGGTCGCAGGGCCCGAGCGCGCCGATATCGGTGGTGAACGACAGCCGCTCCAGCGCGGTGACGCGGGTCCCGGGGTCAATCTTGCCCTTCTCCACCAGCTTGTCGAGCGACCGTCCGATTCCGGATCGGCCTTTGGCCAGGAAGTCTCGCTGACGTCGCGCACCACGGTGGGAAACCCGGCCATCGCGGCCACCTGCGCGATCCCGCCGCCCATGAGGCCGCAGCCGATCACGCCGACGCGCTCGATGCCGGGCATGGTCACCTTTCGGACTTCAGCGCCTTCCGAACCTCGTCGGCCAGCAGGTCCAGCAGTCGCGGCGGGGTCGAAGAGAGCAAGCGATCGGCGCGGCTGCCATGCTCCAACTCGTCGAGGGCGCGCTCCAGGCCGAGCTGGAGCCGGGCGACGACCGGGCCGTAGCGCCGGAGCGCCATGTATCCCAGGCCCAATGCGACCGGCAGAGGGATCAGGACGACCGGGAGGATGGCGCCCACGGCGGCGAGGACCCCCGTGCCGACCGCGCCGGCGGAGGCCAGCGCCGCGCCACCGCCCACCGATTCGGTTCTCGCCTTCCGGGCCGTGGCGGTGAGCGCGACGTTGCAGTACCCCGGCTCCAGCTCCAGCACGGTGCACGACACCGTGTCCGCTCGCGCGAGCAGGATCGGGCGCTTGGCTCCCCCGACGCCGAGCGCGCGGCGGTACGCCGCTTGGAATCCCCCGGTCGGCTCCCAGGTGATCCGGCCGGGCTGGTGGCGCTGCACCGAGAAGAGCTCGTGCTTTTCCAGCCAGCGCACCAGGGTCGCCTCGATGGCCTCGCGCTCGCCCCGGACCACCCGCTGCGCCGCAACGGCCGCGGGCCCGACGGTGCGGGAGAGGAAACCGCCGGGGCCCGCGTCGACGACCCGCGCCCGTTCCTCGAGCAGGGCCTGTTGGAGGTAGCGTCCGGGGATCCCCACCTCGCGGCCCAGCGCGAGCACTTCGTCGGGAGTGAGGCCCTCGCCGATCTCCCGCTCCGACGTCTGCAGCTCCGCGGCCCGCTGAATGATGCGCTCCAGCGCGGCCCGGTCGATCGGGGCCGGGATACCCTCGGTCATGCTAGTCCTGGGACGGCGTGCGGGCCGCCTCGATGCGTAGCTGCGACATCAGGCGGGAGAGGTCGCCGGCGCTCAGCGCAGGCACGTCGGCCTCGCTCGGGTCCGCCGGCTCGCCGGATTTGGTCGACTGCGCCCGGAGGAACGGCCGGAACATCTCGATGGGTATGGGGAAGATCGTGGTCGAGTTGTTCTCGGCCGCGATCTCGGTGACCGTTTGGAGGTAGCGGAGCTGGAGGGACATGGGCTCCGTTGCGAGGGTTCGTGCCGCCTGGGCCAGGGTCTCCGACGCCTGAAGCTCGCCCTGGGCCGCGATCACCTTCGCCCGGCGCTCCCGCTCGGCCTCCGCCTGGCGGGCCATGGCCCGCTTCATCTGGTCGGGCAGGTCCACGTCCTTCACCTCGACCGCGGAGACATCGATGCCCCAGGGATCGGTCCGCTCGTCGATGATCTTCTTCAGAACCGCGTTGATCTTCTCCCGATCGGAGAGCAGCTCGTCGAGCTCCACCTCGCCCAGCACCGAGCGCAGCGTGGTCTGCGCCAGCTGGCTGGTGGCGTAGAGGTAGTCTTCGATCTCGATGACCGCCTTGGCCGGGTCGCCGACCCGCATGTAGAGCACCGCGTTCACCTTCACCGAGACGTTGTCGCGGGTAATCACGTCCTGCGGCGGGATGTCGAGCGCGACGATCCGGAGGGACACCCGCTTCTGACCCGCGAAGCCGGCGGGAAGGAAGACGACGCCGGGGCCCTTGGTGCCCCAGTAGCGTCCGAGGAAGAAGGCGACACCGCGCTCGTACTGCTTGAGAATCCGCAGGCTCAGAAACGAATAGACGACCGCGACCGCGAGTCCGGCGACCAGGATTTCCATAGGCTCAGCTCACCTCCACGATCACCGCGATGCCCTGGCCGCCGCCGATGCAAGCGGTGCCGAGCCCGTATCGGCCGCCGCGCCGCCTCAGCGCAAGGAGGAGATGGAGGGTGATCCGGGCGCCGCTCGCGCCAAGGGGGTGTCCCAGGGCGACCGCGCCGCCGTCCACGTTGGTGCGCTCGCGATCGAGCTCCAGCTCCTGCTCCACCGCCAGGTACTGGGCCGCGAACGCCTCGTTCACCTCGACCAGATCCATGTCCTCCAGCGTGAGACCCGCGCGCTCCAGCGCGCGCCGCGACGCGGGGGCGGGGCCGATGCCCATCGTCTTGGGGTCCACGCCCGCAGCCGCCCAGGCCACCAGCCGGCCGATCGGGACGAGGCGGCGCTCGGCGGCATACCGTTCGCTCGCGAGAACCAGAGCCGCGGCGCCGTCGCAGATGCCGGACGCGTTGCCCGCCGTCACCACGCCGTCCTTCCGGAAGTACGGCGGCAGCTTGGCCAGCGCCTCGGGAGTCGTGTCCGGCCGCATATGTTCGTCGGCGGCCCAGGGTCGCGGCTCTCGGGTCTTCTTGTCCTTGAGCATCACCGGCATAACCTCGTCACCGTAGTCACCGCGGGCCCAGGCGTCTCGGGCCCGGGCCTGGCTGAGCGCGGCGAAGCAATCCACCGCCTCCCGAGTGACCTGATACTGCCGGGCGAGGTTTTCCGCTGTCTCCGCCATCGAGAGACCGCAGTGGGCATCGCGCACCGCTTCCCACAGACTGTCCTCCAGCGGTGGAGGGGTGCCCAGCCGCAACCCCCATCGCGCGCCCCGCACCACGTGGGGCGCCTGGCTCATGCTCTCGGTACCTCCGGCGAGCACCACCCGGGACTCCCCCAGCATGATCTGCTGCCCGGCCTGCGCCACGGCCTCGAACCCCGACCCGCAGAGCCGGTTGACCGTCACCGCCGGCGTTTCGATGGGAAGTCCGGCGCGGAGCCCGACGTGCCGGGCGAGATAGGGGGCGTCTGCCGAAGTCTGGAGGACGTTACCGAAGACCACGTGGTCCACTTCGGCGGGAGCGACTCCGGACCGGGCCAGGGCCTCGGCTCCGGCCAGCACACCTAAGTCCGTCGCGGTAAGGCCTTTGAGGGCTCCGCCGAAGCCGCCGAAACCGGTTCGGGCGCCCGACAGGAAGACGACGCCGGTCTCGCGACCTGAGGGGCTCATGGAAGGGTGCAACCGGGAAAGTACGGGGCAGAGGACATCCTGATCGGAATATCGCCCTGCCCCCGGGCCACTTCAAGCAAATCTCGTCAGATCAGGCTGCCGCTCGGAATCACCGCGTTCTTGGGGACCACAACGATGCCGTCCCGCACGTGGAAGTTGGGCCCGTCGAAATCCGTCGGCTTGCCCTCGGGGGAGATACGGACCGAATCGCCGATCCGGGCATTCTTGTCCACGATGGCCCGCTCGATCGTGGTGCCCTGGCCGATGCCGATCGGCGGCGCGCCCACCGGCGGGGCGCGGTCGGGCGTCTCGTAGTAGTCGGCGCCCATGATGAGCGAGTCGCGGATGACGGCCCCCGACTCGATCCGGGCGCGGACACCCACCAGCGAATGCTCGATCACCGCGTCGTTGATGATGCAGCCGTCCGCGATGACCGACTGCTCGATCAGGCTCTTGATGATCTTGGTGCCGGGCAGATAGCGCGCGTGGGTGAAGATCGGCGACGTGGCATCATAGAAGTTGAACTTGGGCAGCGGCGCGCAGAGGTCGAGATTGGCCTCGTAGAACGACCGGATCGTCCCGATGTCCTCCCAGTAGCCCTGATATTGGAAGGCATGCACCCGGTGGGTTTCGATGATCTTGGGGATGACGTGCTTGCCGAAGTCCGCCTCGCTGCCGGCTAGCGCCTCGGCGAGCACGGCGCGGTCGAAGACGTAGATGCCCATGGACGCGGGCAGCGCGGCCGGATCCACCGGCTCCTCCAGCTCCTCGACCCGGCTCCAGTCCACCCGTAGCGAGGCCTGGACCGCGGGGTCGGAGGGCTTCTCGACGAATCGAACGACCCGGCCGTCGGGCGCCATCCCCATGATCCCGAAGGCGTGAGCGGCCTCCGGCCGGACCGGCGTCGTGGCGACCGTCACCTCGGCGCCGCTCGCCACGTGGCGCTCGAGCAGCAGCCGGAAGTTCATCCGGTAGAGCTGGTCGCCCGACAGGATCAGGACCAGCCGATGGGGGTAGTCGCCGAGGTGGACCAGGTTCTGGCGGACCGCGTCCGCGGTGCCCTGATACCAGCTCTCGCTCTCGGTGCGCTGCTGCGCCGCCAGGATCTCCACGAACCCGTGGGCGAAGCTGTCGAACCGGTAGCTGTCCTGAACGTGGCGATGCAGCGAGCTGCTGTTGAACTGGGTGAGGAGAAAGATCCGCCGCAGATCGGCGTTGAGGCAGTTGCTGATCGGAATGTCCACGATCCGGTA
Organism: uncultured Gemmatimonadales bacterium; assembly: GCA_963844445.1. Classification (GTDB taxonomy): domain Bacteria; phylum Gemmatimonadota; class Gemmatimonadetes; order Gemmatimonadales; family GWC2-71-9; genus CAVVWJ01. The sequence continues at coordinate 443,526 of CAWJOB010000001.1, read as the reverse complement.
CTTCCCGCCCAGCGGGACGGCGGGTTTGGCGCGGTCCTTGGTGAGCGGGAAGAGCCGGGTGCCCGCGCCGCCGCCAAGGATGACGGAGAGGACGTCCTTGGGTCGGAGCGTCGTGCTCCAGGTCGTCACGGCCTACCCCTCACCGACGGCCGCGCCGCAGTTGACGCAGTGCCTCCATCCCGGCTCGACCTCGGCGCGACACTCGGGACAGAGGATCTGGGTCTGGCTCTGACCGCAGTGGGGGCAGAAGTTGACGGGTCGGTGAACGGGTAAGGAGCCGCCGCAATAGATGCAGGACGGCCGGGTTTCCTCCGCGGCGACCTCCCTGGCCTCGGCCAGGTCGCCCGCTTCGGGGAGCTCCTCGATGTCGGTGACCTCGCGCAGCGCCTCGACGCCGGGGAGCTCGGCCACTCTCAGGTCGTCGGATCGAAGGGACGCCACCTCCGGTGCCGGCTCGGGCGCAGGACCGGTGCCCTCGGCGGGGGGCGCGTACGCGTCATCGGGCTCGGGAGCGAGGGCCCATGCCAGGGGCTCGACCCGAAACGTCACCTGCACGTCCTCGAAGGAATAGAGGACGGCGAGGTCGGGGTTGGCGCTCCTGCTCTCCTGCGCGAAGCGTCCCCTGGCTTCCTCCGGCTCGGTCCGGACCAGGTTCCCTTCACCGGCGCAGAGGCGAAGAAGCACCGCTTCGTAGTCCTCGACGGTTTCGAGCTGGAGTACGCGGCGGTTGGTGCGGTAGGGCAGGATGAAGCCGGTGATGTCGTCGAGGGGCACGGGCCGGCGGAGCCGAGCCGGATCGGTCGCGGCCAGATTGCTGACCAAGCGGCGGAAGAATCGCTCGACGTCGGTCACTGGTCCCCTCGCGCATGGCGCATCGGTACGGCAGCTTACGGAAGGTGACCCGGTGATGTCAAGCAAGGGGCCAAACGACTGGGGCGCACGACGCGGAGGAGGGAGTCAAGGCTCCTAGCTTGCCACCTCGGCTGCATACCAGTTCAACTGAGCTGTCGGAACCAGATCGGAAGGGACCGGCAAGGCTCTAAGAACGTGGCTCTGTAACCTAAGAAAGCCGTTGGCTGCATGCTGACAGTGTGCGGTCAGCCATGCCTGAGCCGCGGCGGAGTTCAAGTAGTCGCAAAGAGGCTGGATAATCGACGGGTCCTTCGGAACGAGGTAATAGACGGAGTGCCTGGGCACGATTTCTCCCGTCTCGTCGACAAGGAAAAACGGACGAGATGTTATGTCCTTGCATAGGATTTTTGGCCTAAGAATATCAGCCAAGGGCGGATTCTCGTGAAAAGCATACCAGCGTTTGCGCAGGACGCAGGTGCGGGCGAGCAACTTGCGCCGCCGCTCCGGCTCACTCAGATAGAGGCCGAGCTCGCCAAGCTGCTCCTCGCGAAGCAGATCCCCATTCTTGGCGTACGGCACCAGCATGGAGTGTGAAGACGTAAACCCTTTGTCGATACTCATTTCGCGCCCCGAAACTGTCGGAAACGCGAAGCTCTTCAGGCTCGCGGGTAGCTGCGCTGTCTTAGCGATGTATACGGCGTCTGCCCCCGTCGCTACGCCGCAGCTAATTCTGACGCAGGTGTCGCTCAGTGTGTATTCGGCACCCTGCACGGCTGCTCCGTTAATGCCCGCAAGCCAAGAGGATCCATCAGTCGGCAGGCGAACGTGCCTGTTGACCCCGTCACGCAGAATGACACTCGTCTCCCCGCTAGCTGGAGTGTTGACGACAGTAGTGACCGTCGGATAGGTAGTCAGCTCCCCGAAAGTGGCCTCATCAAGTAAGTGCAGTTCCTCGACTCGCAGTCTGGCGAGTGTCTTTCGAAGTGGTTGCGCCGTCCGCACATAGAGGAATTTCTCAGGGGTGATGAACACGAGACGTCCACCCGGCCGGAGTAGCCTCAGGGCTTGCTCGAAGAAGAGGAGATAAAGGTCGAATCTGCCGGTTGCTGTAGAGTACCGAGCTCGGTAGGTGCTTCGCTCGGTTTCAGAAAGACCCGTGATCGGCACGTAGGGAGGATTCCCGACGATGTAGTCGAAGAGGTCCCTCCGGTTCTCGAGGAAGTCTTCGTTGGAGAGGGTCACTGAGTCGAGGTGGCCAACGCTCCGCTGAGCTTCCAGGAGGAGCCGTGGATTCGAATCAATGCCAAGAACCCTGGGTAGCACACAGCCGTGCTGGTCACACCAACGAACGATGCCCTCGACGAACGCTCCCGTTCCGCATCCGGGATCTAGAACGACCGAGCTGGAATCGGGCGACCGCCCAGCAAACAGCTTAGCGACCATACTGTCAACGACATGCTCCGGCGTCGGTACGAATCCCTTCACCGCTTGACCTCCAGCCGGTTGTTAGCGCGGGCGACTTCCTCCAGAGCAAAGGTAAGCATCCGCAATGGCCTCGCCCAGTGCGACAAAACGCACAAAGGGGCAGACCACAGCCAGACGCACGAGCTAAGCCTGCTTGTCGATATCCTCGAGCAGAGTTGCAGGGCTTGGTGAGGGGGCCTCAATGGGCATTGCATCTCGCAGCGCGGCGAGGTCCTGACACGCACGAAAAAGGACGCGAGCGAGCTCAACATCGGATGGCACTGGGAGAGGCTTGTAGGTTGTTGGCTGCAAGGCTGAAACCGGAGTGAAGCAAAATACCCCCACAGCGTCGCTTACTAGCGCCGCAACGTGTGCGAAGCTAAGGATACGGGCGTGGTCCTTGGCACTGATCGCGCGTGCAGCAATGAAGACGTAGGAGCGGGGCTTCACCGACCGGAGCCAAGTGGTCAAGTCACCAGAGATGGCTGTTGGGCTTTCCCCTCTGGCTGCCATAATTCGCGCGTATTCAGCCTTCAGGTCGATTGCTTTAAAACCTATTTCTTTCACTCTCTTATCGAGATCAGCAGATCCCGGACGACCGATCTGCTTCTGCTTTGGGCTGCCAGGATGCTTAGGTGTTCCTACGGCCTTTGCCTCAAGAAGGAACTGGGCGATCCCTGTGCTAGGATAGGTGACATCGAGGTTGTGCTTGGGAAAGATTAGACCTGGAACACCGCCCCGGCTATAGAGACTCACGTTTGCGCAATTCTCAAGCAGCAGGGCAAGGATGTCGTTGAAGAAATCGCCCTTACCATTCTGGAGATCCCCCATATCGGCGACACCACTCGCGATATTGGCGTCAAAGCCCTCCATTGCTCGCAGGAAGTCGCCTTCGACCTCGTTCCAGGTCTTTGCTTTGTTGTGGACCGCTCGGTCATACGCCACCTTCAGTGGGGCACAGCCGACCTTAGTTGCAACCGTCTTGCTGGTCGTCCGTTCTTTCACCAAAGTTGCCATCGGGCTGCCTTTCCTTTGCGAACGTATCCTCGAGAGTTGTCTAGGCTCGTGTTCCAGAACGTGCTAAGAAACCCACGTCCACATGGCCTCCGACGGTCAAGGTCGGATACCATGACCCTCGTGATTCATTCGACCGATCAGATCCTCGTTAGTCCGACCTTCACTCCATGAGCACAAGCGGAAAGCACTCCTCCGCTGTCACTCGCGCCTCCAAGTTCGCAAAACCGGAGTCCGCATCGTAGCCGGCATACAGCCCCTTCTCCTGCGCGGCGGCCAGCCACTTGTCGAACTCCGACTCCACCGCGCCGTCGGTGCTGCGCTGCTCTCTCGCGGCGCGGACGGCCAGCCAGTCGGCATACTCGTTCTTGGGGTGCCGATGGTGACCCCGCAGCCACGTCCATTGCACCTCGTGCTTCCGTCCCGCGGTGTCGAGCGCCTTCCACAGGTCCAGGTTCTCGATCGGGCCGCCCTTTCGGGTCCAGCCCCGCGCCTTCCATGCGGGCACCCACTCCCGCATGCCCTTCACCAGATACTGCGAGTCGGAGACCATCAGCACGGTGAGCCGCCCTCCCTTCCGGGCGAGAAGATCCAGTGCCCAGGTCGCGCCCCGTAGCGCCATCCGGTTGTTGGTCGTCGCCGGCTCGTGGAGGAAGAAATCGCGGCGCTCGATGGTCCCACTCCGGCTCCGGACCTCGATCAATCCGCCCCCGCCTCCCGGGTTCTCACCCTCGCGTCCGTTCCCCAGGCAGCTCTCGTCGAGGTGGAGGATGGCGATGGGCCCACTCAATCGATCACCTGGAAGTGGTCGATGTCGTTCAACCGGAAGGGAAGCTCCTCGCCGGTCATGGGCAGGCGCCCGATCAGCGCCTCGTGGCGCTCGACCGTGGCGATGCGGAGCGCGACCACGATGTACTCCGTGCCCCGGCGCGACAGCGCGACGCGCAGGCCGCGGCGGACCGCGTTTTCGAGCTGGTCCATGCGTTGGGTCGTCCAGCGGAGCGGCATTGGGCTCGAGGGAGGGCTAGTGCCGGCGGGTGACGTGGATGTGGCCGGCCGGCCCGGCGACGAGACGGCCGATCACGGCGGCCGCGGGAGTCTCCGCCTCGCGCAAGGCCTCGAGCAGGCGGGCCTCGTTCTCCGGGGGGACGGCGAGCAGAAGACCGCCGGAGGTCTGGGCGTCCACGCAGAGCAGCCGCTCGTGCGGGGCCAGGTCTTCGGCCCACTGGAGATCCTTCGCCGCCTCGAGGTTCCGCTGGGTCCCGCCGGGCACGATGCCTCGCGCGGCCAGGTTCAGCGCGTGGGGGAGGAGCGGCAGCGACTCGAAGGCCACCTCCGCCGCCACCTTGCTCGCCGCGAGCATGTTGCCAAGATGGCGCAGCAACCCGAAGCCGGTCACATCGGTGGCGGCGCTCACTCCCACCCGGAGCGCCGCCTTGGCGGCGCCGTCGTTGAGCGCGGTCATCGAGCGCACGGCGTCGGCCAGTCCGGCCTCGATCAGCGCGTCCCGCTTGAGCGCGGTGGTGAGGATACCGGTCCCCAGCGGCTTGGTGAGCACCAGCACGTCGCCGGCGCAGGCGCCGGCGTTGGTGAACATCCGGTCGGGGTGCACCTCACCCATGACCACCATACCGAAGAGCGGCTCGAGCGAATCGATGGAATGCCCCCCGACGATCGCGCACCCCGCTCGCCCGGCCACTTCCGAGGCGCCCCGGATGACATCGCCCAGCAGCTCGAACGGCAGCTTCTCGCGCGGCCAGCCCACCAGGTTCAGCGCGAAGAGCGGGGTTCCCCCCATGGCGTACACATCGCTCAGGGCGTTGGCGGCCGCGATGGCACCCCACTGGGCCGCGTCGTCCACGATGGGGGTGAAGAAATCCACGGTCGCGACCAGCGCCCGGTCGTCGGAGAGCCGGAAGACGGCCGCGTCGTCGTGGGTGGCGGCATCCACCAGCACGCGCGGATCGACCACCCCGGGCAAATGGTGCAGGACCTCCGACAGCTCGCCGGGGCCGAGCTTGCAGGCGCAGCCAGCCCCGTGGGAGAACGCGGTCAGTCTGATACGGGGTTTCTGCTCCGTCTGGTCCGCCATGTCTAGCGTGAAGCGGCCTCGACGAATCCGGCGAGGAGCCGGTGCATGCGGGGGTCGCGGTCGGTGAGCGACTCGGGGTGCCACTGCACACCGAGGAGGAACCGGCTGGCCGGGGACTCGAGGCCCTCCACCAGGCCGTCGGGCGCCACCGCGGTGGGCACCAGGCCGGGCGCGAGGTCTTTGACCGCCCTGGTGGTGCATGCTGTTCACCTCCAGCGGCGCGGCGCCCACCAATGCGTCGAGGCGTGAGCCGGGAGCGACGGTGACCCGGTGGGCCAGGTGGTCCCGGGCGAAGCCGGCGGTGGGGAAGTAGTCGTGCTTGATCGCATCAGTGCGTTGCGCCGCGATGTCCTGGTAGAGCGTGCCACCGAGCGCCACGTTCACGATCTGGAGACCCCGGCAGAGGCCGAAGAGCGGCTTCTCCTCCGCGATCGCCCAGCGGGCGAATCGGAGCTCGACCCGGTCCCTCGCCGGATCGAGCCGGCCGCACGAGGGGAGCGGCGACTCGCCGTAGGTCGCGGGGTCGAGGTCCACGCCTCCGGGCAGGAGCAGGGCATCCATCCGGTCGTATAGCGCCCGGAGGGTGTCCTCGTCCTCCAGCAGCGGGATCATCACCGGCAACCCGCCCGCGGCGGCGACCGCGCGGGAGTAGCGCTGGTTCATGACCCATGACTCCGGGAGCCCTTCGGGGATCCCGTCGATGGAATGCAGGGTCTGGGTCGGTATGCCGATGATCGGTCTGCGGCGCATTCGGGCCTCGTTATTCGCTGCTGCCGGTCTCATTCCGAGCGCAGCGAAGGATCTTGTGAGGGCAGGGCACGAGCCACGCCGGCAAGATCCCTCGCTGCGCTCGGGATGACCTTCGCCTTCCTGGCTGGAATCTAAGCGCTACCGCTCGACCCTGGTCACCCCTGGAGCCAACGCCCCCTCGGCTCCAGGGGTTCCCGGCACCACACCCTCCTCGGTCTCCGCGATCAGCTGGTCCACCACCGCCGTCAGCTCACCGGTCCGGCGGTACGTCGCCAGCTGGCGATCCGCGCTCGAGCCCTCGGCCAGTATGCGGTAGGCGTACTCCACCTCGGCCCGGCTTCCCAGCTCGTCCACCACGTCGCCGATGAACCACTCGAGCAGCTCGCGGATCAGGTCGGCCGCCGGCAGCTCCTGCTGCTTGCCGAAGTCGATGAGCTTGCCCCCCAGCCCGAACCGCGACCGCCCGCCACTTGTTCTCCTCGATGAGGTCGGAGGAGTAGTTTCGGAAGGTGATGTTCTCGCGGCGCATCTTCCACAGCTTGGCCACGATAGCCTGCAAAATCGCGGCCACCGAGACCGCCTCGTCCACCCGGGTGCAGACGTCGCAGATCCGGAACTCCAGGGTCGGATAATTCCAGTTCGGCCGGACGTCCCACCAGATCTTGGAGCCGTTGGGAATGCAGCCCGTGCTGGTCAGGGTCTCGAGGTAATGGGCGTACTCGGCCCAGTTGGGGACGATCCGGGGCACGCCGGTCCGGGGGAAGCCGCGGAAGACGATGCTGCGGTACGATTTCAGCCCCGTGTTGCGCCCGTTCCAGAAGGGCGAGCTGGTGGAGAGACAGAGGATGTGGGGCAGGAAGTAGCGGGAGACGTTCAGCGCGTCGATCAGGAAGTCCCGGTCCTCGATGCCGATGTGCACATGGGTCCCGAAGATCAGCAGGCGCTGCGCCAGGTCCTGCATGTCCTCCTTCACGCCGAGATACCGCTCCAGCGGCGTGATCTCCTGCTTCATCCAGGACGAGAACGGATGGGTGCCCGCCGCGGCGATCTTGAGCCCGTTGCGCGCGGCCAGCTCGATCACCGCGCCCCGGAGGTTCACCAGCTCGGTTCGCACCTCGGCGGGCGTGCGGCAGATCTTGGTGCCGACCTCGACGATGGATTGGTGCAGCTCGGGCTTGACCTGCTCCAGGAAGCGGTGGTCCGCCTCCAGGATCTGGGTGATGTAGGAGGTCAGCTCTCGGGTCTTCGGATCGATGATCTGATACTCTTCCTCGACCCCGAGGGTGAGCGAAGGGGGCTGCATCCCGTGCTCCTTTCCGATCGTTTCAGCGCCGCTCGACCACGAAGGTCGGGATAGTCGAGCCTCCGCCGGCGGTGACATTGAGCAGCGCGGCGGTGGAGAGACGCGTCAGGCATCCTTCGGCATAGTCCCCGTGACAGACGAACGGGGCGGTGTCCATCATCCGGTCGGCGAAGACCGCTCGGCCGTCCACCATGCTGGGGTACGGCTCCGACGGGATCGGCGACGCGCTCCTGGACGATGTACGGGCTCGCCAGCGCGTTCGCCACCGCGCGCTCCCATCCGGCGGAGTCGGTCTCCCAGCCCAGCACGATGCCGGCGCCGCCGTAGTCGTCGTTCGGCTTGAGGACCAGCCGGTCGCGCGAGGCGATCACGAAGGGCACCAGGTCCACCGTCTTGCCGCCATGGGCGGTGCGCCGCTCCTCCATCACCCGGGTCCAGGGAATGTGGGCCGCGATGGACTCGCGCTCCTCGGCCAGGAACAGCGGCTGGTTCCGCTCGTCTGACAGGACGGCCAGACTGGCCTTCTTGTGGAGGATCTTGCATCGCGGCGGGTTCACCATGCACACGGCTCTCGCGGCGACCGCCTGGAGCAGCGGCGTGTCGGCGCCGCAGCGCTCGACCAGCTCGGCGAGGAGCACCCGCTTGTACACCAGGTCCACCGGACCGCCCCCGGCGTAGAGCCGCCCGCCGCGCAGCTCCATCTCGCGCGGGTCGGCGATGACCGCCTCGATGCCCACCGCGCCGAAGTACTCCTGGAACAGCACGAACTCGCTGCGGGTCGGGACCTCGGGCCAGTCTACGATGGCGATGCGGGGGGTGTCCCGGCGGCCGGACCAGCTCTGGTACGCGTCGAGCAGCACGTGGAGCACCCCGTGCCGGGCCAGGAGCGGCATCGCCTCGTAGCGGCGGCCGAAGGCCCGCATGATCGGCAGGTCGGCGAAGGAGGCGACCAGCGCGTCGTTGTATCCGGCGCCCGCCGGCGTCTCCGCGTTGTATTCGGTGACCGCCATCGTTCCGGCTTCATCCATGACGAACGCGTCCACCCGCGAGGTCGGGCTCGGCTCCAGGAATCCCGGATCGTGCCGGATCAGCCGCTCCTCCCAATCGGCCAGCCGGAACTGCCGGCGAAAGGCCTGATCCGCCAGCGCCCGCTCGTAAGCCTTCTCGAACGCCCGCATGAGGAGACGCACCCGCCGCTGGAGCAGCCGGTAGTGCGCCAGGGTCATGAACCGCGGCCGCAGCACCGTCGCGACCGGCCGGTCGCCGAAGACCAGGCCCCGGCGGCGCAACTGGTCCGACAGCATCGCTTCGGATGCCTGGGCCAGCTCGTCGGTCAGCAGCTCGTGGTAGTATGCGATCGCGTCCTGCACGGGGCCCTGGCTCAGCGTCGGGCGGTGAACGCGGCGTCCCACTTGAGCGCGCGGGACTGCCGTCGCGGCTTCTTGGCCAGCTTGATCGCCATGTCCGCCATTCCCTTGACCGTCCACTCGAAATAGGTCGGTGTCAGTGAATTGATGTCCATGTCGGGCGCCGGATTCATGAAGTCGATCGCGTAGGGCACGCCGTCGCGCACCGCGAACTCGATGGAATTCATGTCGTAGCCGAGCGCCTGCACCAGGGTGCGCGCGTCCTGGACGATGCGCGCCTCGAGCTCGGGGGAGAGATACCCCGCCTGCACCAGGTACCGTCGCTCGCGCGGGTCGTACGGCATCGGCAGGATGGCTTCCTGGCCGAGACAGAGGCAGCGGACGAACTGGTCCCACTGGATGAACTCCTGGACCACCATCGTCAGAAGGCCGGAGTTGTCGTAGTGGTGCAGCAGCTCGTCCAGCGATCGGCAGACGTAGACCTCCTTCCATCCGCCTCCGTGCGCGTCCTTGAGGATGCAGGGCATGCCCACGTGCTTCGCGATCCCCTCCCAGTCCAGCGGGAACTCGAGGTTCCGGAGGCTCTCGCTGGGCACGATGCCGGGCACGTAGGCCTTGTTGGGAAGGACGGCCGTCTTGGGATGGGCCACGCCGAGCTTGGTTGCCAGAGTGGCACCGAAGAACTTGTCGTCCGCGCTCCACATGAACGGGTTGTTCACGACGGTGATGCCCTCGAGCACCGCCTTCTTCAGATAGGTCCGGTAGAACGGCACCTCATGGGAGATCCGGTCGATGAGCACGTCATAGGGCAGGGCCTGGTCCATGGAGGGGGCCCCGATCCTGGCGTACTCGACCGTCACGCCGGCCTTGCGCCGCGCCACCTCCTCGATGAAGGCGGGGGGAAAGGACCACTCACGGCCGACGAGGAGACCGACTGTTTTTGTCATGATGTCCGTCACTGATGCTTGAGTGTTCTTCATTCGAGCGAAGCGTTGTCATCCCGAGCGGGGCAGCTGTCATCCCGAGCGCAGCGAGGGATATGCTCCGCGAGCTCCCCGGACGCCCTCAATCATGTCCCCCGATATACCGCCGGATCATCTGCTCCCAGTACGGCCAATCGTGCGCCCAACCGTCCCAGATGCGCAAGGCGTTGCCGATCCCCTTGCCCCAGAGGGTGGCGGACAGGTTCTCGTTGTCGGCGTAAGCCGGGTCGTCGCGGCCGATGGCGAGAATGATGTCCTGGCGGCGGAACGCCTCCAGCCGTCCGGGGTCGTGCTCGTGCCGGAGGAAGTCGGGGGGATTGCAGGCGTAGACGTTGTGGTCCGAGTAGCCGCCGGTGAGACGCTTGATGTCGTAAGTACCGCTCATCCCGAGGATCCGGTTCACCAGGTGCGGATGCCGAAACCCCAGGCAGGCCGCGTAGTACGCCCCCAGGCTCGCGCCGGTGGCGATCACGTACGGATTCGAGTTGCGGCTCGCGGTGAAGGGCAGGACCTCGCTCACCAGGTAATGATCGTACTGGAGGAACCGCCAGGCCCGGGCGCCGGGATGCAGATGATCGGCGTTCCAGGTCTCACCGGGCAGGTGGTCCAGCAGGAAGAGCTGGATCCACCCCTGGTCGATGTGATCGGCCAGCACCTCGTGCATCCGCCGGTCGAGCCACTCGCGATGCGTGCCCATCGAGGTGGGGAAGACGAGGACCCGGGCGCCATGATGCCCGATGACGTCCAGCGCCATGTCCCGACCGAGCGCCGGGCTATGCCAGCGGTGGTACTCGTGGTGCACGGGTCACTCGGAAGAAGGAAGAAGAAACGGCAGCGCCGCGCGGAAGCGCCGGCCCCACGCCGCCTCCTCGTGCTTGCCCGAGCGGTCCTCTACGTAGCGGAGGTGCACGCCCTGGACGTAGCCCTTCGCAAGCAGCAAGTCGCGGAGCCGGCGGGCATGCTCGATGGTCTCGGCTCCCTCCTGGCGGCCCACGTCGAGGTAGAGCCTGCCCGGCTGAAAAGGTGCCGGGTCGAGCAGTCCAAAGATAGCGCGCTCCGCGAACCACAGCGATGGACTCAACGCCGCCATGACGCCGAACACGTCGGGCCGAGCGAAGAAGGCGAACAGGCTGATGAGCCCTCCCATCGACGAGCCGGCGACCCCGGTAGTCTCCCGCTGCGGCAGGGTACGGAAGCGGGCGTCCACCATCGGCTTGATCGTCCCCGCCAGATGGCTCACGTAATCGCCACCCCGGCCCGGACCGCCCTCGGGATCGTCGAAGGGGCTGTACTCGGCGATGCGCTGATCACCCGCGTTAGGCACCGCCACCACGATCCCCTCCAGCCGTCGCGCGGCGGCCCAGTTCATGGCGAGATCCACCCGCCAGGAGCCGGCGAAACTGGCCTCCGGGTCGAAGAGATTCTGGCCGTCCTGCATGTAGATCACGGGGTAGCGGCGTTCGGTCTCGCCATAGGAGGGCGGGAGGTAAATCGCGAGCTCCCGGTCGAGGCCGGGAGATTCGGATCCGACCGAAACGCGCTCGACGCGTCCCCGCGGGCGTTTGTGTCTGGTGGGCACCTGGCGTTCCTGGGTCAGGCGGGACTGCGGGATGCCCACAGCAGCGCGCGCAGCGCGATCAGCGCGCGCTCCTGCTGGGCCATGGTTCCGAAGCTGCCGTCGGCCCGCTGCCGGGCCACGAGCGCGGTAGCTGCGCGGCGGACCGTCACCTGGGCCTCGAGCATGTTCGTGGGGAGAAGGGCATCGACCACCTGGAACAGGTCCGCGCTAGCCCACTCTCCCCCTACTCCCTGGTTGGAGGTCACGACCCCGACCAGTCGATGGACGATCTCCCGATAATCCGGGCCGGCCATAGCCAGGGCATGCAGGCCTGCGACGACCGTGTCGGGTGAGAAGTAGCCGTTCCACTCGGTCCACTGCTCGGAGATCCGGGCGAGACTCTGGACATGCCGCTTGATCGACGGTGTCTCCCCGTAGCCGGCGCGGAGGGCCGCGCGCAGGGCGAGGCAGCTGATGGCAAATCTCGCGGCCGGTTCGACCCTGAACACCTTGCCGGTTGGCAGCGTCACGGGCGCCAGCCGCTGCGCGGGTGGCGCCGGCGCGAAGAACCCGGAGAGAAAATGATGACACAGCTGGCGGGCGTGGCGCACACGATCGCATCCCTCAGGATAGGCGCCGGGGCGATCCTGTTGCTCGAGTAGCCAGGCGAGCGGCCTGACGATGGCCTGGGAGTCCTCGCGCGCGCCGAGGTCGAGCAGTTCGTGCACCCGCCAGATGGTCGGCACCGCGCCGCCGGCGACCGTCCCATCGGGGCGAAGGTCGCTCGCCAGCTCCTCCCGCAGGCCCTCGGCCAGCGCGGCGTCGGTGGTGGCGGGCCGGCCCAGCGCCTCGCGGGCGAGCAGCCCCTGCCGGGTCCGTTCCATGCCGAAGAAGAGCGCCAGGCGCTCGATCGCCGGGGCGGTCATGCGGGCGCGAGTCTCCAGGCCAGCAGCCCGCCGGCCACTACGGTCCGGAGTACCCGCAGCAGCGAGGCGCCGATGGAGATCCGGGATGTGGGCCATTCACGCAGCGCCCCGACCAGGCCGAACACCAGCCACCATCCGCCGGCACCCAAGCTCCCGAACCACAGGCCACCGAGCAGGGTGAGCAGCAACGCCTCCCCAGGTGCACCCGGACGCGGGCCAGCCTCCCGTCACCCCCGGCAGTACCGAGCCGCGACCCGACCAGTTCCCAGAGGAGCAGCCACACCACCACGGCGATCCAGCCCCCGAACAGGCGACTCAGGGCCATCGGCCAGTCACCACACGGCCCGGATGCTGTCGGGGGAAAGCATGCGGCCTCGAATCATGACCCGGTCGATCGAAAGAGTGTTGCGGATGTCGGCGAGCGGATCCCGGTCCAGGATCACCAGATCCGCCACCTTGCCCGGCGCCACCAGCCCCAGCGAGTCCACCCGCAGGAGCAGCGCGCCGTTGCGGGTGGCGGCACTGATCGCCTCGGCCGGCGTCAGGCCCGCCGCCACCAGCAGCTCCATCTCGCGGTGAACGGCGTACCCCGGGATCAGCATCTGGTTCGCCGCATCGGTGCCTACGGCGATCCGGCCGTCCTTCGCGTGAAAGATCCGGAGGAACAGATCCTGCGCCGCGCGCGAGCGACGGAACGCGGTGAAGTCGGCGCCGGTCCAGCCGGCGCGCGCGATCATGTCGGGGACGTTCCACCGGACCCGCTCCTCCTCGGGAATCGCCTGTAGCATGGTGTCGCCCAGCACCGCCGGGTCGTCGAGGCGGCTGAATGTCTCGTGCAGCACCAGCGTAGGAACCACCATCACGTTGCGGGCCGCCAGAATCCCGGCCACTCGGGCCAGCGAGGCCGAGTCCAGGTCGGCCCAGGCGCGCTCGAACGCCGTCCACCCGGCGAAGAACGACCGCTGATGCGCCGCGAATAGCGCGGACGGGTCGGCGGAGGCCGCTTCGGGGATTCCGCTCAGATGCTCGAGCGACCCCAATCCGCGGCGCGCGGCGGTCACCGCGTCGGTGAGGCCGAGATGCCCGGCGACTCCCAGGTTGAAGGTCCGCGCCTCGTCGAGCAAGGCGCCGAGCAGCGTCTTGTCCACGCGGGTGTAGACCTTTACCAGATCGGCGCCCGCGTTCACCAGGCGATCCACCCCTCGCCGAGCATCCTGGGCCGTCGTCGCGGTGATGGCGTCCGGGTAAGTCGGCGGCACGCCGTCGATCATCGCGCCGGCTGAATACAGCCTCGGGCCCGGCACTCACTCCGCGGTTCAGCTTCCGGCGCAGCGCCAACACCCTCTCGAGGGGACCGTGCAGGTCCCGCACGGTCGTCACCCCCCACGCGAGATACCGGGGCATCGACCACCTGGCAACCCCCGCGACAGGGTCCACCAAGTGGACGTGGCCGTCCACCAGGCCCGGCATGATCCAGCGGCCGGTGAGGTCCACTTCGGTCGTCCGTTCGGGCAGCCGGAAGTCGCTTCGCAAGCCGACCGACTCGATGTGACCGCCACGGATCACCACCGCGGACGCCTCCAGCGGCGGACCGCCCGTCCCGTCGATCAGCGTGGCCCCGACCAGCGCCACGCCGTCCGGCTCGCGCGGGCGGCACGCGAGCAGCAGGCACAGCCCAAGCGCGGTAGCCGTGAGGTAGTTGCGGTGGGGCATCGACTCTGCGGGACGAAGTGCTGGAAGGTGGGTCTGCGTCGCGGTCGATGCAAGATCCTCGACCGTCTCCCTTATACTTGTGCCGATGAAGGATCCGCAGCCGATCTCGAGTTACGGCATGATCGGAGACATGCGTACGGCGGCGCTGGTCGGACTCGATGGGGCCATCGACTGGTGCTGCCTGCCGCGCTTCGACAGCGGCAGCGTTTTCGCCGCCCTGCTCGACCCCGACCGGGGCGGCACCTGGGCGATCCGTCCGGCCGTTCCCTGGACCTCGACCCAGCGCTACCTCCCCCGCACCAACATTCTGGAGACCAGGTTCACCACGGCGGAAGGCATCGTCTCCCTAACCGACTTCATGCCGGTCGGCGAGGATGGCCGGCCGTCCGACCCCCACCCCGAGATCCATCGGCACCTGCGAGGGCTGCGAGGCCGGGTTCCGATGGAGATGGTGTTCATGCCGCGCTTCGAATACGGCGCGCGGGCGACCCGCCTGGAGGTGCTGCGGGCGGGCCTGTTCGCCACGGATCGGACGGATCAGGTGCTCACGCTCTCGAGTGCCTTGCCCTTCGAATGGGTGGTGGACCAGTCGGTCGCCACCACCCGGTTCCTGCTGGAGAAGAGTGTGACCCGCTGGCTGGTGATGCGCTACGACGATGACGACGTCCACCCGGTGGACCGCTATGCCAGCGCCAGCAAGCTGGACATCACCGCCGCCTACTGGCAGCGCTGGGCATCGCGGGTCCGGTACTCCGGGCCGTTTCGCTCGATGGTGAAGCGCTCGGCGCTGGCCCTCAAGCTCCTGACCCACGCGGAAACCGGCGCGGTCATCGCCGCGCCGACCACCTCCCTGCCCGAGACGATCGGCGGAGGGCGGAACTGGGACTACCGTTTCGTCTGGCTGCGGGACGCCGCATTCACCTTGGCGGCGCTCGACGCCGTGGGTCACGGGGCCGAAGCCGATGCATTCATGCGGTTCCTCAAGAAGGTGTGCCGTCACGAGGGCGGCGGCCACCTCCAGATCATGTACGGGATCGACGGGCGCCGCGACCTGGTGGAGCGCCAGCTGGATCACCTCTCGGGGTATATGGGGTCACGGCCGGTGCGAGTCGGCAATGGAGCGGCCGGGCAGCTCCAGCTGGACGTCTACGGCGAGGTGCTGGAGACCGCCGATCTCTGGCGGCGCAGGCACCAGATGACCGAGGGCACTTGGCGCGTGCTGCGCGGCCTGGTGGACTGGGTGAGCCGAAACTGGCACCTCCCGGATTCCAGCATCTGGGAAGTTCGCGGGGAGGCCAGGCACTACGTCTTCAGCAAAGTGATGAGCTGGGTGGCCCTCGATCGCGGGGTCCGTATGGCGGCGGAGCTGGCCCTGGACGGGGACAGCGCCTCGTGGACCGCGGCGCGAGACACACTGTGGAGCGAGATCATGACTCGCGGCTGGAGCGAGGAGCGGCAGTCGTTCGTGCAGGCCTACGACTCCAACGCCCTCGACGCCGCCGCGCTCGCCATCCCGATGGTGCGCTTTCTGCCCTGGTCGGACCGGCGGGTAGTGGCCACGGTCAGGACCATCGCTCGCGAGGTCACCACCGCCGACGGCGAGCTGGTGTACCGCTATCGCGGTCCGGATGGGCTGGAGGGAGAGGAGGGCGCCTTCTCGATCTGCGCATTCTGGCTGGCTCAGGCGCTGGCGATGATCGGCGACCGGAAGCGGGCCGACCGAGTGTTCCGGCGCATGCTCCGCCACGCTAATCACGTCGGCCTGTATTCGGAGCAGATCGATCCGGCGGACGGCCGGTTCCTGGGGAACTTCCCCCAGGGGTTCACCCACATCGCGCTGATCAACTGCGCGTCGGCCTTCGCCCAGCTGGACCGAAGGGGTCATTGAAAGGCGAGCGCCCCGCACGGTGGCGGGGCGCCGGGGCACTGCACCTGTCCGGAACTAGCGGCGGCGGCGCGACTTGCGTGCCGGTCTCCGGGCGCCCTTCTTGGCGGATCGCTTGGCCGACTTCTTGGCGCTCCGCTTGGCCGACTTCTTGGCGCTCCGCTTGGCTGCCTTCCGGGCCCCCTTCTTCGCGGCCTTCTTGGTTCTGCTCTTGGCCGACTTTCCGGCGCTCCGTTTGACCGCGCGCTTGGCGGCCTTCTTGGCCGGCTTCTGGGCCCTGCGCTTGGCCGCTTTCTTGGCGGTCTTTTTGGACGCCTTTTTCCTGCTTGGGCTCCGCTTGGAGGCGGCTCGACTCGGCGCAGGAGCTGGAGCGGTGCTGGAAGAGGGGTAGCTGGGCGTGGCGGCCGGAGTCGGGACGGGGGGTGGAACTGGCTCCGACGGCAGCGGATCCATCCAACCCGAGCCGGACCAGCCCATCTCCATATAATGAAGGTCGGCCATCTTCGCTCCTTCCGAACGCGGATGCGGCGCAACCCGCCGCCGGTGGCATGGCGTAAACGCGCCTGCTCACGGTCGAGTTAATAACTTGCACATCTTCAAGCCTTCTGCAAGGCTGGCTATCTCGCGCTATACTTACGCGATCTCTCACCCCAATCCGGACGCAACCACCCGGTGACGCTCCTTCCGAACCGTCCGGTGCGGCCCATCCGCGCGCCCCGGCTTCATCGGCTGATCGGCCGTCTCCCCCTCTATCTGCTGGGCGGCGTGATTGCGGCGTCGCCGTCGCGGGCCCAGACCGTGGCCGAGGTGCAGGTCACGCCGGAGACGATGACCATCGGCGTGGGCGAGAGGCAGAGCCTCTTCGCGACCGCTTACGATCGCCAGGGCAACATCATCCCTAGCGCCCGCTTCACGTTCTGGAGCTCCGACACATTGGTGGCCAAGGTCGGAAAACAGGGCGCGGTGGTGGGGGTGAGTCCCGGCTTGGCAAAGATCGAGGCGCGGGTCCAGGGCCGCCGGGCGTCGATGGCTATCCTCATTACAGGCAATGGGTTGCCCAAGGACACAGGCACCCTGCCCGCCGGCGCCATCCTGTCCCTCGAGCCCGGTTCCGCGACCCTCCTCCCGGGGGAGCGCCTGGCAATGGAGCCCCGTGCAGTGCGGGACGACGGGACCCCTGTCCCGCCCGGCAAGGTGAGCTGGAAGTCGCTCCAGCCGGAGGTGGCGGTGGTGGACTCCGCCGGCCTGGTCGTCGCGGTCGCCCGGGGGCACACCATCATCCAGGCGACGTCGTCCGGCCTCATGGCGACGGCTCAAGTCGAGGTTGCCTCGGCCGAGCTGGCGCTTTCAAGGATCCGGGTCGTGCTCGGTCCCCAAGAGTCCGATACCCTTCGGGTGCTGGTGCCGGGACAAGGAAATCGCGAGATCCGGAGCGGGATTCAGTGGCATTCGAGCGACACCGCCGTCGTGCGGGTGGGTCCGACGGGCATCCTCATGGCCCGGGCGCCCGGGCGCGCCGAGATCGTTGCCACCGGCTTCGGGCAGGAGGGCCGGGTCGGTGTCATGGTGCACCGCGAGCCTAACACGCTGGTGGTGACCCCCAGGCCAGCCGCCGGGGCCATCCAGCTGCCGGTGCGTTCGACCCGCCGGGTCACCGCGGTCGCCGAGGCGCCCGATTCGACTCCCATCCCGGAGGCGCGGGCCACGTGGGAGATTGCCGATACGGCGATCATCGCCTACGATGTCGCCAAGGGCGAGCTGACCGGGCGAGCGCTCGGAACCACGACGCTCACCGCCCGCCTCTTCGGCTTCGACCCGGTCGTGTGGACCATCCAGGTGATTCCCGGCACCCTGGGGCTCGACCGCGGCCGGGTCGGCATCGGGTTGGGCGAGCGCGACTCCCTTCGCGCTGTCCTGCTCGACGAGAGCGGCAAGCCGCTCGGCGCCGCGTCGGATCTGGAGTGGCGCAGCGACCAAGCCGACATCGTGCGGGTGTCGCGGGGCGGCGTCGTGGACGGCCTCCGCCCCGGCCGGGCGGTCGTCACTGCGGCCGCGTCCTGGGGAAAGAGCGTCAGCGCCGAGGTGTTCGTCGTGGAAGACCTCTTCCTCGGGTCCAACCGCGGCGGCCGCTTCGGCATCTATCAGATCCGCAGCGCCGTCGCCGACACCCTGCGGCCGGTCCTCGCCGACAGCTTCGGCAACATCCAGCCCGCGCTGTCGCCCGACCGAAGCCGAATCGCCTTCAGCTCAGATCGCGCCGGGAGCTACGATCTATATCTGATGGACGCCGACGGACGGAACCCGCGCCGGCTGACCACCGATCCCGGCAGCGAAGGGGAGCCCACCTGGACTCCGGACGGCTCCCGGATCGTCTACACCGGAACCCCCAAGGGTGCACAGCCCCAGCTCTACGTGCTCCGGGCCGACGGCAATCCTTCGGAGGCGCTCACGAGCGGTCCCGGCGGTAATCACTCGGTGACGGCCTCCGCCGATGGGCGCACCCTGGCCTTCGTCTCCACGCGCGACGGCAATCAGGAGATCTATATGATGCCGGCGGAAGGGGGAGAGGCGCGCCGAGCGACCACGACGGATCAGCGCGAGTCACTCCCGCGATTCCTTCCCAACGGAGACCTGGTCTTTGCCGTCGAGCGGGGCGGCCGGTCGAAGGGATCGCGGATCGTCCGCCTCAGCGGCGCGGCAGGTGGGGTGCAAACGATACTGGAGACCGACGAGCCGATCGGCGGGCTGGCAGTGTCGCGCGACGGTGCCCGCATCGCCTACGTGGTCGGCAGGCTCACCGATGCGGCGAGGGGTCGAGCCCAGTTCAAGCTGTTCGTGCAGCCTCTTGCCGCGGGGAGCGCGCCGGCCACCGTGACGCTCCGTCCCGGCGAGCAGGTCGTGAGCCCGTCGTTCTGACCTCGCCCCGCGCGGCGGTGGGACGATGAAAGCCCTCACGCTCACCGGAATCGGTGGACTCGACCGGCTCCAACTCCAGGAGGTCTCGGCTCCGGCGATCCGCGCGCCCGACGAGGTCCTGGTGCGGGTCCGCTGCGCGGCGCTCAACCGGCTCGATCTCTGGATGACGGGCGGACTGCCCAACGCCCGACCTTCCTTTCCGCACGTGGTGGGCTCCGACGGCGCGGGGGAGATCGAGGCGGTGGGCACCGCGGCGGGGCGTTGGAAGCCGGGCGACCGAGTGCTGATCAACCCGGGCCTCTCCTGCGGCCATTGCGCGGCGTGCGAGGAGGGCGATGACTCGCTCTGCTCGAATTTCGCTATCCTGGGAGAGCACCTGCCGGGCACCGCGGCCGAGCTGGTGGTCGTCCCGGCCGCGAACCTCGGCCGGGTGCCGGAGGGCATGTCGTGGTCCGAGGCCGCGGGATTCACCCTGGCGACCCTGACCGCGTGGCGGATGCTGACCGACCGCGCCAAGCTCCAGGCCGGCGAGAGCGTGCTGATCTGGGGTGTGGGGGGCGGGGTCGGCGTGGCGGCGCTCCAGATCGCCGTCCATCTCGGTGCCCGCGCGATCGTGACCAGCGGCTCCGACGCCAAGCTCGCGACCGCGATCGGTCTCGGCGCTGCCGTCGCGGTGAATCACAGGTCGGCGGACGTGGTGGCGGAGGTCCGGCGCGAAACCGGAGGCCGCGGCGCCCACGTCGTTGTCGACTGCGTCGGCGAGGCGACGTGGACCAACTCGCTGCGTGCGCTTCGCCGGGGGGGACGCCTGGTGGTGTGTGGCGCCACGACGGGGCCGGCGGTGTCTTTCGATCTCCGGCGCCTGTTCTGGCATCAGTGGAGCATCCTCGGCTCGACTATGGGGACTCGCCGGGAGTTCGCCGAGATCGTTCGGTTGGCTCAGGAGGGTAAGCTGTGGCCGGTGGTTGACAGCGTTGTGCCTCTCGCCGATGGCGCCGCCGCCTATGCGCGGATGCAGCGGGGCGAGCAGACCGGAAAACTCGTGATCGAGGTGTCGCAGTGAACGAACTCTGGGAGCGACTCCTAATCGGAGCGGAGCAGATCGGCAGCGTGGTTCCAGCCTTGCTGGGGGCGGCCGTCATCCTGCTGACCGGTTACTTCCTCGCCCGGCAGGTGCAGCGCTGGGCGGATGACACCCTCAAAAAGGTGGATTTCAATCGCATGGCGGCGGCCGGCGGCCTCGACGAGGTGGTCGGGCGCACCGGCTCCCGGCTCGACCCGGTGCGGGCACTCGCCAAGCTGATCTTCTGGCTGGTGATGCTGGTCGTGATCCTGCTCGCCAGCACCGCGCTCGGGCTGGAGAGCATCAATCAGATGTTCGGGATGATGCTCGCCTTCATCCCGACGCTGATCGCGGCGATCGTGATCATCATCCTGGGGATGATCGTGGGTGAGTTCGTCCGCGGGTTGATCCTGGCGTCCGCGGGCGGGGTGGCGGGGGTGCCTACGGTGGCCAAGGTCGCCAAGGGCGCCGTGATCGTCATTTCGATGTTCATGGCGCTGCAGCAGGTGGGCATCGCCGAGGAAATCGTGACGGCCGCATTCACCCTCATCCTCGGCGCGGTAGCGCTGGCTGTTGGGCTCGCGTTCGGGCTCGGCAACCGGGAACTGGCCGGGGAGATCACCCGCCGGTGGTACGAGGAGGGCCAGCGTCGCGACCGCCGGCGAACCGACCGGCAGGGGCCGAACACGCCGCCGGGAGGCGAGCCGCCGATCCTGGATTAATGGCCGGCATGCGGAGCAAACTCCGCGCTGTCGAAGCCAGAGCCCAGACCGCTATATTCGTCATCGTGAGACGCGGTGCACAGGTGGTTGGCTCGGTCGGGTACTGCCCTCCAGGCAAGTCCGAGCCGACTTTCAGGGGCCGCGGCATCGCTAAGACCCTCGTCAACAGGTGCATTGATCGCGCCCGGACGGATGGGGCACACACGGTGGGCTTGTTTACGAGCGAGCTCATGATTGCGGCCCGCCGGCTTTACCATGCCGCGGGGTTTCGTCTGGACGGCGAGCTTCCCAAACGCCACGGCTCAGGTACTAGCGGTATAGGCTTTCTCCCGTCGCTGATACTGTAGACCGTGGACCTGGGTGACAGGTAAGTCCGAGGGCATAGGTGACAGCCGTGGTAGGGCCGACGGAAAGTGCCAGCCGAGCGCATCCTCAATGAGACGGGCAGGGAAGCCAGCGTGCGCCTCAGAGGTACGACAGCCACCACGCCCGGCTCCGCGCCTTGAGCGCCGCGTACCGCCGGCACACCGGGTAGAGCGCCGCCACCACGCAAAGCCAGACGAGATAGACCACGGGCAGCCCGAAGCCGTACCCCTCCGGCAGGAGCCGATGGACCGTGCGGATGGCCGAGCCGGGAAAGCCCTGCGCAAGGCCGGCGGCGACCGCGAGCGCGTGCACCAGGTAGAGGTGCGTGACGTAGAAGAGAAACGGCACCCGGCCGAAGGTGACGAAGACATCCGCCACCGGACCCTTGACCCGGCGCAGGAGAGGGAGGGCAACGAGCGCCGGCCCCAGCGTCATCAACACGAAGAGCAGCGACGGCGGATACTTGGTCACATTCAGGAACGACATGGCCAGGAGCGCCGGGCTCCCGTCGTCGAACCGGGGGCTGGGGTCGCCGTAGCCGTTGAGCGTCCGGAGCACTACGAACCCAAGAACCATCAGCGCACCCGCCCACGCGATCCGGCGCGGCGCGGCGGCATCCGGCGAGAACACCACGGGTCCGGCCGCGTAGCCGAGAGCCATCACCCCCGCCCAGGGGATCAGCGGGTAGATCATGACCACCGGCATGATGCCGAGCGGCCCCGGCACGTGCAGGACGCGCCAGAGCGGGGCCAAGGTGCCGAACGCTGCGGGCGCGATTCCGTCCAGCAGGTTGTGCCCCATCATCATCGCGAGACCGAACGCGGCGACCGCCGCGCGGGGTAGATGAATCAGCCCAGCCAGCACCACCATCGAGGCGCCGATCGCCCAGATCACCTGTGCGCGGGCGCCCATGGCCCACCGGGTGCTGAAATACCATCCGAAACTGATCACCGTCAGCTCCAGCAGAATCAGCCACAGTCCGCGGGTGAGCAGGAAGCGGGCGAGCTGGCCGCGGGTGCGGCGAGTGCCGGCGATCCATCCGCTGGCGCCGGCGAGAAAGACGAAGACCGGCGCGCAGTAGTGAGTGATCCAGCGAGTGGCGAAGAGCGCCACGTCGGTGCGGGTCAGGTCGGTGGGGTCGAACCGGGCCTCGGTGAAGTAGGCCCGGACGTGATCCAGCACCATGATGACCATGACCAGGCCGCGGAGCAGGTCCACGTGGTCAAGGCGGGCGCGCCCGGCAGGGGTCTGGGGCCTTGTCGCCGCGGGAGGGCACGCCCGCGGGATCCGGTACTCTCCCGACGAGCGCTCGGGTCCAAGCACTGTGCTCATGTCAGATTCTCTGGGCCTGGTGGCTTTTGAGGGCTGGATGATCGAGGTCCATACTGGTATGCGCGACGAGGCGACCCAGAGCGGACACCGGCAGGAACCGGGAGGCGGCCGACACTGAGCACCAGTCTGCGAAAGGGAACAAATTCCGCCAATGACTGGTCGTCCTGACTTCCTGCCCCGGAGTCGCGAGGCGGGGGGCGCGAACTGCCTGGGCACGTTGGAGCGGTACGAGGCGGACTCTCGGGCAATCGAGGCAGATGCGCGCGACGCCTGAGCAGGAACTCGGGACGCCCAGTCATTGGTGGAATTGCCTCCCCCTCGCAGACTGGTGCTACGACGGAGCACCGCACGGCAGGACCGCTCGCCGACCTCTACCGAGTGGTCGACGGGGTAGGAAGAGTCCCGCACCGCGCCGTGCAGAGGCTTCCTTGAGCTGTTGCACTCAGGAGGACGCAATGGCCTCTGTCATCGAGTCGATCACTGGCGAGTTTGAGCGCTACAAGGCCCTTGCAGAGGGCGCGCTCTCTCAGCTCACTGAGGACCAGCTGGTGGCACCCGCTGCTGGCGGGGAGAATTCGATCGCCACGATCTGCTGGCACCTCGGTGGCAACCTGCGCTCCCGCTTCACCGATTTCCTCACCAGTGACGGGGAAAAGCCTTGGCGTAGACGTGAGGAGGAGTTCCAGGCGCGGTCAGTCAACATGCCTGAGCTTCTTGCGCATTGGGAGTCGGGCTGGAGCGCTCTCTTGGCGACGCTCGCCAGACTTCGGGATGTCGATCTGAACCGCACCGTCACGATTCGTGGCCAATCTCTTCGAGTCGACGAGGCATTGCACAGGTCACTAGCGCACGCGAGCTATCACGTAGGCCAGGTCGTTTATGCGGCCCGCGCCCTTCGCGGCACGGGGTGGCGCTTTTTGAGCATACCGCCGGGGCAGTCCGATGCCTTTAACGCCGCACCGCAGCTGCAGCGCCCGGCCGAGCATGCGGCCTGGGTGCGCCGGAGCAGCGGCTGATCGAACTGTTGACCAGCGCTTGAAGCTGGCGCTCGCGGCGCAGCTTAGGCGGGTTCCGGTAGGCAAGAAGAAGGGGAGGGTATGGCTCAGGAATGGTCGCGCGGGGAGTACACGATTAGCTCTGATGTGCGGCGTCTCGACCTCGACGTTATTCATGGCTTTCTCGTCGCCTCGTACTGGGCCGAAGGCCGACCGCGTTAACGCGTAGTTCAGTCAATCGAGCACTCGGTGCCATTTGGTCTATCACCGCAAGGAACAGGTCGGATTCGCGCGGGTCGTGACCGACTACGTCGGCATGGCTTGTATCGGAAGTTCGGGGTTAGCGAGCCGAAGCCGAACGACCCAGGCCTCCGTAGCCGCGTCGGCCATCGTTCGTGCACCAGCACCGCGCGTCTATGGCATTCTCGCCGACTACCGTCGGCACCACCCGCACATCGTGCCGCCAGAGTACTTCCGCAAGATTGAGGTGGAGGAAGGCGGTGTCGGGGCGGGTACTCGCACGCGGGTCGAGACCCGAGTTCTTGGCATCACGAAACACGCCACCCATATCATCCGTGAGCCAGAACAAGGCCGAATCCTCGAAGAGGTGGACATCGACGGGTTCAGTACCACGACTTTCGTCGTCGATCCTGTGGGCGACGGGGCGAGCGCCAAAGTCTCAATCCGTACTACGTTTGCTGTTCGGCCCGGCCCACTTGGCGCGCTGGAGCGTCTCCTCACAGGGACGGTACTCCGTCGCATAATCGCGAAGGAGTTGGTGCGCCTGGGCAACTACGCCGCGACGCAGCCGTAGTGAGCGGTCGTGGCCACCTTTCAGCACCTCCACCCCGCCGTGAGTATTTTTGTGGGCGTGGACCCCCTCTCAGACGTGCTGCGTGTCGTCCGGCTCGATGGCGCGTTCTTCTACGCGGTCGAGGGAACGGGGTCGTGGAGCATAGATACCGTGCCCGTGCAGGAGCTCACGCCCCGGATCATGCCCCACGCAGAGCACCTGATCGCGTACCACGTGATCACCCAAGGCTGCTGTTACGGGGGATTGATCGGTGAGGACCAGGTCGAGCTCGCTCAGGGCGACGTGATCGTCTTTCCCCACGGCGACGCCCACATCATGTCGAGCGGACGAGGTCTTCGGGTCGCCTCCCACGTTCACGCCACCTCCTCCACGGGTTACGGCCAGACCGTGGTCCTCGGCGACCAGGACTCGCGCAAGGTGTCGCTGGTGTGCGGGTTTCTCGGCTGCGATCGCCGGCCGTTCAACCCGTTGCTTTCGGCGCTCCCGCGGCGGATGCACATGCGGGGCATGTCGAGCGCGTGGCTGGACGGCTTCACCCGCCGGTTGACCGAGGAGTCCCGCCTGGGCCGCCCCGGCGCCGACAGCGTCCTCACGCGACTGGCCGAGCTGATGTTTATCGATGTGCTGCGCCGCTATCTCGAGGACCTACCGCCGGGACAGACGGGGTGGCTCGCCGGTCTCCGCGATGAAATAGTGGGCAGAGTGTTGAGGCTGATCCACGGCCGGCCCGGTCATCCCTGGACCCTCGACGAGCTGGCCCGAGAGTCGATGTCGTCCCGCTCCACCGTGGCCAAGCAGTTCGCGCTGCTCGTGGGCCAGCCACCGATGCAGTATCTCACCCAATGGCGCATGCAGGTCGCAGCCAATCTCCTGACTCAAAGCGGGGCCAAGCTCTCCGCGATCGGTGCGGAGGTCGGGTACGACTCCGAGGCCGCGTTCAGCCGCGCATTCAAGAAGGCGACCGGGCTCTCCCCCGGCGCCTGGCGTGAGGCTCGCCGAACCGCTCGATCGTAGTCCCTTCCAACTCCGCCCGGTCGAGGCGACCGGGCAGGCCCGCTGGACTCTGGAACAAGAAAACCCACCTTGCTACGCCGGAGCAGGAAGTCGAGACGACCAGTCATTGGCGGGATGGCTCCGCCTTCGCAGACTGTTCCCCCGCGTGTCTGCGGGCGCGCCCTGACTCATTGACTGAGGAGTTGCAATGTCATCCGACAAGTCTCCCTGCGCCGGCGGCCCCGGCACCACCGGAATGGTCCGCCCCTGGTCCGAAGACCCCCTCACCGCGAGGGCAAGATCGGTCTGGACCTCGGGGGATTTTCTCCCCATCGCGCGCAGCTTCACGCCCGGCGCCGAGGAGTTCATCGCCCGGTTGGCGCTGCGTCCGGGAGAGTCGGTGCTCGACGTCGCGTGTGGCACCGGCAACCTCGCCATCCCGGCGGCGCGGGCGGGAGCGTGCGTCACCGGGATCGACATTGCCCCCAACCTGGTAGCGCAGGCTCGGCTGGAAGCCCGCATCGCTGGCTGCGTCGTTGCCTTCGAGGTGGGCGATGCCGAGGCACTGCCCTACGTCGAGGACCAGTTCGACACCACCGTGACGATGTTCGGCGCGATGTTCGCCTATCGGCCGGAGCGGGCGGCGGAGGAACTGCTTCGAGTGACCCGGCCGGGTGGCCGCGTGGCCATGGCGAACTGGACGCCCGAGGGATTCGTCGGCCAGATGCTGCGTGCCCATGCCGCGCGGGTGCCGCCGCCCTCGGGAGTGCCGAGCCCGCTCGAGTGGGGCGAGGAGGGCGTAGTTCGCGCGCGCCTCGGCGGCGGGGTCGCGTCAGTGACCTGCACCCGGCGGACCCTGGAGCTTCGCTTCGCGTTTCCACCCGCGGCGGTGACCGAGTTGTTCGCCACCTGCTACGGGCCGACGGTCGCAACGCTACGGGCGAGCGATCCCGACGGTGCCAGCCGGCTCCGCGGGGAGCTCACCCGGCTGTTCCAGCAACACAACGTCGGCACCGACGGGAGGACGACAGTGGTGGGCGAGTATCTCGACGTCCAGGCACGAATCGCCTGATCTCTCGACTGTCTGGCGAGCGCATTAGACGAGGCACGGTGAGACAAGTTTGTCCGGCTGTGGCTCCAAAGAACGCAGTACTTCACATCACGAGTCTGACAGGGCGGGCTGGCGATACGCGCTCGTCACCTGGGACTCACTACATCAGGGAGGGTGTCATGGCTGGACAGTCTGGCGGCCGGCTCGGCGCCGGGATCGTTGTTCTGACGTTAGCAGCTTCCGCGTGCGGATATGACCAAAGTTCCAACCCGACAGGCCCCGGATACGGAGATACCTCGTCAATTGCCACGCCGGGAAGGTACTCGATCGCGGCTTCCGCGGGTCGATCAGAATTCCGGGTCTTCACCGCGACCGGCGAGATCGCAGCGACGCTGGCCGAGTTCCGCACCGTGCTCGGCGATCCAATCAACGTCGCCCGGCGGGAGATCAAATGGGACGGCGCCCCGGCGTCAATGCCGGGCGACTTCTTCAACACCACTGTGAAGGCCGGGGCGATCTTCACCACGGACGGCATTGGGTTCAGCAACAGCGACAACGATTTCTCCGAAGTCAACCCGGCCTATGCCGACGAATTCGACGACTTCAGCCCGTTCAAGACCTTCATGCCGGTCGGCAGCGCGGAGCTGACCGTCGACTTCCGGGTGCCTGGCTTCGACATTCCCGCGGCGACGCGGGGATTCGGGGTGGTGTTTTCCGACGTAGAGCGAGTGGGGGCGGCATCCATCAAGCTCTTGGATGCCGAGGGCCGGAGCCTCGGCCAATACCACGCACCGGTCCGAAGCGATCCGGCCGGGTTCTCCTTCGTTGGCGTGGTGTTCGAGTCGTCGATTGTGGCGCAGGTCGAGATCACCTCGGGCCAGCGGGCCCTGGGCGCCGGCGTCCAGGACCTGAGTGACGGCGGCAATCTCGATCTCGCCGTGATGGACGATTACCTCTACGCGGAGCCGCGGGAGATCGAGTGAACGGTGCTCGCAGGGTGCCCAGCAGGGCACCCTGGGAGCAGTGCGGGGGACCGAGCGAGGATCACTCCCGCCGCCGAGCAACCATGACTGACACGGTCGAGAATCTCATCCTCGATCTAGTCGAGTGGGTAGAGCGGAGGGAACGCACGTACCAGGAAACGATGGATGCCTGGCGTACATCCTGTCCGAGACTTCCCGTGTGAGAGGACGCGAGTGAGCGCGGACTTGTGGAAACGCTCTTTGCGAGTGGCTGCTCCATCGTTCGAGCAACACCAGCAGGCCTGGGTTTCCTCAAGGAGAAGAGACCGGATGCCTATGAAGAGCTACGACGTCGAGGCAGTCCAGGGAGTCTCCTCCCAGGGAGGCGCACATTTTGATGCGGCACGCCCGAGCAGGAAGTCGCGACGACCAGTCATTGGCGAAACCTCTTCCTCTTGGCAGACTGGTGCTCACGTCATCGACGCAACCCATCAGCCTGAGGCGAACCAATGAGCCAACGCAGTGACGCCCTTGCCGAGCGCCTGGAACAAGGGGCCGCGGACTTCACGGAAAGCACAGGAAGGCGATGAGGAGAACGAGACGGATTCGACTTGCGACGGGACTGGTCACAGTCGCGGCGGTTACCGGATGCAGCGATTCGGGCGGCGACCTAGGGGGCCCCGACCCCGCGGTGCGCACGGCCGCGCGGGCGGAGCCGAGCGGCAACGGACAGAGCGGCACGGCGGGGCAGGACCTGGCCAGCCCGTTACGGATCGTGGTGCTTCGCGGAAGCGCTCCGGAAGCCGGGACGGTGGTCAACTGGAGCGCCACCGGCACGGGCGCGTTCATGACGCCGCAGGTGGATACCACCGGCACGGACGGGATCTCCACCAGCATCTGGCACCTGGGGAGTGAGGTGGGTGCCCAGAGCTCACAGGCCGAGGTGCAGGGTGAGGCGGACGGTCCCGCGGTTCCGTTCACCGCGACCGCGGAAGCACCGGACGGCGACGATCCGCCGCCGAGCGCGGTCGAGATCCGGTTGCTCACCAGCGGGGGGAATCGCTTCGAGCCCGCGAACGCGACGATCCCGGCGGGAACCACGGTGACCTGGACCTGGGTGGGCGGGTTCCACGACGTGACCGCCACGGGCAACCCTGCGTTTCCCAGCAGCGGAGCGCCGGTCGCCCCGCCCAAGACCTTCTCGCACAGCTTCAACACCCCGGGAACGTACCTCTACTTCTGCAGCGTGCACGGATCCCCCACGACGGGGATGCGCGGCACCATCGTGGTGCAGTGATGCGCCGGGCGGCCGCGGCTGTGATGCTCGCGCTCGGGTGGCCGGCCGCGGCCGCCGCCCAGGGGGACTGCTTTCCGGGGGCGGCGTCGAACGAGGCCAAGACGCTGGCGATCTTTGCGGTCCCGCTCGCCTTCGGTCGGGGCAGCGCGCCGGAGGTGTTCCCCGGGTTCCGGGCGGGCGTCGAGCTCGCCTTCCTGCCCAACGTGGACGATGCGACGGCTACGCCGACGATCTGCCGTCCGGGCAAGGGTCCCGAGAACACCAATCTGCTCTTTGCCCTTCCCCGTCCTCGCCTCGGACTGCCGTTGCCCTTCGGGCTGGCCCTCCAGGCGAGCTGGGTGCCGCCGGTGCGGGTTCGCGGGGTCAAGGCCCACCTCTTCGGAATCTCGGTGGAGAAGGCCTTCGGTGACCTGGATGGGCTGGTCGCCGCGGTCCGGGCCCACGCCACCTTCGGCTCGGTGCGCGCGCCGATCACCTGCGGCGACGAAGCGCGGGAGGATCCCGCCAGCGAGTGCTTCGGCGGCAGCCGGTCCGACGACCGCTTGCGTCCCAACATCATGGGCGTCGACGTCGCCGTCGGCGGCCCGGTGGCGGAGGGCCGCCTCCGGCCCTATGGGGGCGTCGGATACAACCGGCTGCAACCCCGGTTCCAGGTGAACTATACCAACCAGTTGGGCGAGCTGGACGACCGTCGGGTGGAGGTGGACCTCGACCGCTTCGTGATGTTCGGCGGCGCCACCTGGCAGACCACCGACCGGCTCAGCGTGACCGGAGAGCTGTACGCCGTTCCCGCGGACGCGATCACCGGACGGGTGATCGTGCGGACCGCGGTCGGGCCCTGAGCACCGCCGACTCGACTCGATGGGAGCACAGAATGACCACGATACGATTGGCGCTGGTGCACAGCGCCGCCATCCTCTCACTCGTCGCAGGCCCGGCAGCGGCCCAGCTCGCGGTTCCCGCCGGCACCGTGCGCGAGGGGAGCCTGAGCTTCGACGGCCGCGCCACCGCGGGCGACTTCACCGGCACCACGACGACGGTCACCGGAGAAATGACCGGCGCCGCCGGTCTGTCGGAGGTCCGCGGCTGGGTCGAAGCCCCGGTCAACACGCTGAAGACCGGCAACAATCGCCGCGATCGCGACCTGAACAAATCAATGGAATCGGAGAAGTATCCCACCATCCGCTTCGAGCTCACCGGGGTCACGGCGGTGGAGCCCCAGAGCGACTCCATGGCGGTGACGCTTCAGGGGCAGTTCATCATCCACGGGGTGACCCGGGAGACATCGCTGCCGGCGACCGTGGCGTTCGGGACTGACGGCATCAGAGTGCGAGGCACAGCCCCCCTCAACCTCAAGGACTACGAGATCGGCGGGCTCACCAAGATGCTGGGCATGCTCAAGATGCACGAGGAGATCGTGGTCCACGTGGACCTGGTATTCGGGCCGGCGGCGAAACCGGCCAGCCAGGCACTTCGATAACAGGAGATCGAATAGTGTATTCCGACGTAGAGCGACAGGGAGCGGCGTGACGGCGGCATTCTCGATCTCGCCGTGATGGACGATTACCTCTGCGCGGAGCCGCAGGCGATCCCATGAGCCGTGCTCGCAGGTCGGAGAGACCTCGAGCGCTGGTCAGCCGGTCCCTTGTAACTCGGCCCGATCGAGACGATCGGGCCTGTCTGCTGCACTCTCGCACAGCACTCGCCCACGACGCCGGAGCAGGAAGTAGGGACGGACAGTCATTGGCGGAATCGCTTCCTCTTCGCAGACTGGTACTCAAGTTATCAACGCTGTCCATCAGCCAGAGGTGAGCACATGAGCCAACGCAGTGACGCCCTTGCCGATCGCCTGGAACAAGGGGCCCGGGCCCTGGCCACGTTCGCGAGCGCTCTCACGGACACGGAGTGGCACAGCCGGGTCCCCAAGGACGGGCGCAAGGTCGGCGTCGTCGTCCATCACGTCGCGACCATGTACCCGTTGGAGATCCAGTTGGCGCAGACACTGGCCGGCGGCCAGCCGGTCACGGGCGTGACCTGGGACGCGGTCCACGAGATCAATGCCAGACACGCCAAGGAGCACGACGCCGTCACCATAGAGGCTACGCTGGACCTGCTCCAGCGCAACAGCGTGGCGGCCGCAGCCGCCATCCGGGCGCTCAGCGACGAGCAGCTCGATCGGGCGGCTCGGGTGTCGCTCAACGGCGATGCCCCGCTTACGTGCCAGTTCATGCTCGAGGACCATGCCGTCCGACATAGTTATCACCACCTCGCCGTTCTACGACGGACGGTGAAGCGGCGGTTGGCGGCTGCACGGGCGAGCTAGTCATGCGGTCACGCCGCTTGCACACAGCCGCGATCGCTATCTGGGCATCGCTGCTCAACGCCTGTGACGACGCCACCCGCCCGACCGCGCCCGTATCGGTAATGCAGGCCGTCGCAGGCGGTGAGGAGCGATTCGTGACCATGATGGACGCATGTGATCCGGAGAGCTTCGATGCCGCGGACGTGACCTGCGTCCGCCCAAGTGGCGTCACCTTCGAGCGCTTCCTGGGCCTTCTGGGGAAGAACCAGACCGTAAATGCCTGGCGGTTCTCGCCGGTGACGGTCCACGCTAGCGTGGGCCAGACGCTGCTCGCCGTGAACCGAGGCGGCGAGGTGCACACGTTTACCGAGGTGGAGGACTTTGGTGGCGGTATCGTCGACACTCTGAACGCGTTGTCCGGCAACCCCCCTCCCGGCGCCGGAGTGCCTGAATCTGACCCCGGGCGACTTGGTCGGCCCGGGGGCCAGTCACACTGACGAGGTGAAAGTGCCCGGGACGGAGCGCTACCAGTGCTGCATCCACCCGTGGATGCGGCTGGACCTCCACGCGCGACTGTGACGGAACACGGCCGGAGCGATCAGGAGGCCCTCACCGGTGCCTTACTCTTTGCAGGAGCCGTGGGTGCCGCTGGATCTGAGCCAGCACGGCATCACTGGCGCGGCCTGACCTCGAGCTGACGGGGCCTCGTGCACTTCACCTGTGCCGCTCGAACCGACGTCGGCATCGTCCGCTCGGGGAACGAAGACAACTACCTGATGCTGGCCGACCGCGGCGTGTTCATCGTGGCGGACGGGATGGGTGGGCACGCTGCCGGTGAGGTGGCGAGCGAAATGGCGGTCCGGATCACGTCGCACGAGATCGGCTCCCTGCGCGGGCTGTCCGACGCGGAGGCGAGTGACCGGATGCGTTCGGCGATCCGGACCGCCAACGGCGCGATCTTCGAACGGACGCTGTCGGAGCGCGACAAGTGCGGCATGGGGACGACGGCGACGGTGCTGGCCCTCATGCCCCGTCGGTACCTGATCGGCCAGGTGGGCGACAGCCGGGCCTATCTGCTGCGGAACGGCAAGCTGCTCCAGCTGACTAAGGACCACTCCCTTGCGCAGGAGCTGGTCGACGCGGGGCTGCTCCCTCCCGACCAGGCGCGAGTCCACCTCAGCAGCAATGTGATCACCCGCTGCGTCGGGGCGAGCGGTGACGTGGTGCCCGACATCTCCTTCGGCATCCTGGAGCGGGGCGACATCCTGCTCATCGCCTCCGACGGGCTCACCGGGATGCTGGAGGACGAGCACCTGATCCGGATCCTCTCCTCGGATGGCGGTCCCCAGCACTGGGTGGACCGGATGATCACCGAGGCCAACCGGCGGGGCGGCCTCGACAACATCACGGCGATCGTGATCCGGATCGAATCGGTGGAGAACAACACGGGCGAGCAGCCGGCGGTGAAACATGCTTGAGCTTCGACCAACCTGCGAGAACTGCAACAAAGAGCTTCCACCCGCTTCACTCGAGGCACGCATTTGCAGCTATGAATGCACCTTTTGTGCCTCATGTGTCGATGACGTGTTGGGCGACGTTTGTCCCAATTGCGGGGGCGGCTTTGTTCCGAGACCAATCAGACCATCGAAGAATTGGAAAGGTGACAACTTTCTTGGCAAGGACCCGGCGAGCAGTAAGGTAAGGCACAGGCCAGTTGATTCTGAGGCTCACGCCCAGTTCGCGAGCAAGATCAGGTCCATTCCGCCTGAGAAACGGTAGCGGCATGCGAGCAGGGACCGGGCGAGGTCCTGACATTCTCTCTTGCGTTGCCGGCGAGCTCGATACCGAACTAGCGGATGCCGCCTCTTCCGCTTGGCGCCGGGCATGAGCTATCAAGTGGCGGACAACACGGAGCCGCATCGCTCGCGCACGGCCACCGGTGCGACCTTGTTCATTGTCGATTAACCCGGGTTGGCAGGGTAGGACTCGGAACCTGCGGTGGACACCTCCGCGTCCCGCCTACCGCAGCCTGTACCTCCCCACCGTCTTGGTCCCATCCTCGTTCCTGAGGGACGCGTAGATTGCCCCGCTCTCGCCGAACCCCGCCAGGGAGGCCCCCGCGGGAAACGCTACCTCGCGCTGCCAGGCGCCCTGCCCGTTGTACACGTCATAGACCATCGTCGCGTCCTCTCTGGCCCGCGGGCGTTGCAACCACAGCTCCCCGTTGGGCCGGCCCAGCGCGAAATCGAATGGCGGCTTCGTCTCGGCGAAGGGATACTGGATCGGAAGATCCTGCGGCATGCCGTATTGCTTGCCCTGCTCGCGAACCTGTGCGAGCACCCGGTCCTTGTCGGCCTGAGTGACCGGCTGCCCGGTGTATTTCCGGCTCTTACCTCGATTCCACGAGCCGTCGGGCGCGCGCCACTCTACCCGATTGTCCCGGCCTCTCGCCACCCAGGCGGTGCCGTTCGCCAGCACGCCGAAGAAATCGTTGGGGGCGAATACCTTCGCGGCCTGTTGCTTCTGCTCGCCGAACACGGCTTCGCCGAGCTCCGGCGCGGAGAGATGCGCCACGGTGTCCACCTTGCCCCCGCCCAGATCGATCCGGAGAACGGGAATGCTGTCCGGTCTCGTCGTCTGCCCGGGCTCGGGGTCGAGCATGGTCTTGTAGTCGATCTTGTATCCGTGGCCCATCGTATCGTATACCAGCACGGGGGCGGTGCCCGCGACCTGCGCGATGCGCAGGACCCGGACCGGCTTGCCCTGCTCGCTCCACAGCGTGGTCCGCAGCGCGCTGAAGTCCACCAGCGCTACCATGTCGCCGGCGAGCCGGGCGACCCAGCCGGGGAACTTGTACTCGCCGGGCGCGGCGTCGGCCTGGAGGGTCTCCACCCGCTTACCGAGGGTGTCCAGCTTGCCGGCGCCGAACGCGGCGGCGAGGAAGAGCTTGTCGCGCGTATCCGCGAACGCCACGCGGCCGCTGTCCAGCTCGACCACGTTGCTGAGCTGGCCGAAGCCGCCGGGTAACCTGGCCTCGAGGGTGAGTGCGCTCTGGCTCTCCGCCCGGGTGCATCCGGCCAGACCGAGCAGTGCGACACCGACAAGCGAGAGAACCGCCTTCATTGGACTCCTCCGGAGGTCGAACGGGTATTCCCGGCTGGGATGGGGAATCCAATCAGGCGGGTGCCATCCGTCACCCGCTCGGCCACTAGCGCCTGCTCCAGGCCCACGGCGACGATACGCCCCATTCCCGGCACCCGGATCTCTCTGATCAGGCGCCCGGAACGGTCCACCTCATGATAGCGACGTGAGGAGTCCGCGGGGGCGCGGCTTTTTTCCAGCCAGACGGTGCCCGCCGGGGACGTGAACCCGGTCTCGAATGGCGGCTTCACGGCGGCGAAAGGCAGTTGTTCCGCGGTCGCGCGGAGCTCGGGCGGGAATTTTCGGTAGAACATCTCACGGTCGTACTGGGTCACCTCCAGCACCCGGTCGGGGAGCGGATCCCCCTCGACCCAGGTGCCGTCGGGGGCTCGCCAGTCCACTCGGTTCTGGTACACCCGTGCTACCCACATCGATCCGTCCGGGAGGACCCCCCAGTGGTCGCTCCCGCTCAGGGCCCGCGGCTCGAAGCGGCGCCCGGCATCTCCGGAAACCTCCGCCAGATCCAGCGGTGCCAGCTGGGCCGCGGTGTCCAGGCGCTCGAAGCCCGCGCTGGCCACGACGACGACTGCGGAGTCGCGATTCCCGCTGCCGTCGGGTCCGGCCGCCGGCTTCAGCTCGAGGTACCAGCGGCCGGCATCGTCCCGGGCTTCCGGGAGCGCGCCCCGGGCGGTGGCCGGTGCCGGCAGGGCTCGGACGAGTTTGCCCTCCCGGGTCCACAGGCCGACTCGCCGCAGACCCCAGTCGCCGACGTACAGCGTGTCGCGGGCGATGAAGATGATCGAGGGGTTCCGGATCTCCTTGGTGCCGTCGCCGCCCAGCGGGGTCACCCGATGGGCCCCCAGTTCTACCACTCCCACCATGACGTCGAGCGGGGCAACGACCGCCCAGCGGTCCCGGCCCAGCCATTCGGCATCCGCGATCTCGGCGAAACCAGTGGAGGCGGTGTCGGGGCCTGCGCTCAGCTCGAGCGTGGGGGCCGGCGGTGGGGGGTCACCGCAGGCGGCGAGGAGCAGGGAAAAGACGGCGAATCGGCGGGCTGTCGGGAGCATCCACGAAATGTAATGGACGCGGGGACCGTCATCGCAGGATCTCCTCGAACAGCGTCAGCGCTCTGGGATCCTCACTCTGACCCAGCCAGAAGAGCGCCGACTTGCGCAGCTCGGGATGTCGGTTGCTCCGCGCGATCCGGATCAGGATCGGCACTCCCTCGTCGGCCGGGCGCTGCGACAGCGCGAACACCGCCTGCTTGCGGATCTCGATGTCCCCGCCGTCCGTCGCGATAGAGTCGAGACCCTTCACCGCTTCGGCACCCGCGGCCTGGCTCAGCCAGAAGACGGCCTGGCGGCGGGTCGCCTCGCGGACTCCGGTGTCTCGCGCCAGACGGAGCAATTGCGGCCAGACGACCACGCTGTCGGCCAACGTGGCGGCGGTGACGAGCTCGCCGCCGTCGTCATCGCTGACCTGAGGAGCGAGCCCGAGCAGAAGGTCGGCGGCCTCCCGCGCCGGCACCAGCCCGAGATCGGTCACCCGGCCGCGGCCGGCTCGCCAGCGCCCGCCGACGTACGTCTCGGACTCGGTTACCCGGCCGCCCCGCACGCGGAGCGACACTCGAACCGGACCCCGCTCGCAACCGCTCTCCCACTCGTCGTCGTCGTCATCGTCGGTGATCGTGATACTCCCCGGTCCCGTGCTGCACACGCCTTCCCGGGACGCGAAGCTCAATCGCACCGTGCCGTCGCCGGCGCCCCGCACCCTTTGAGCGAGCGACTGCGCCGCCAGCGGCGCCGGGAGGAAGGCGGTCAGCAGCGCGACCCACCAGGTCGTGTTCATCGCTGTCTCCTGTCAGGGCTGCTCGATGATGTCCTGGAGGGCCTTGGCGGCGCGCGGATCGTCGCTCTGCCCCAGCCAGAAGAGCGCCTTCTTCCTCAGCTCGGCATCGGGGTCCCGCCGGGCGATATCGAGGAGCTTGTCCACCGCCCCGGGCTCGTCGCGCTGGGAATAGACGAAGATCAGCTGGTCCTTCATCTCGCGATCGTCGAACGCGGTGTAGAGGGACGTGAGATCCGCGAGCGGCGCACCGCCCTGCCCGGCCCAGAAGAGCGCCTGCTTCCGGATCTCGATGGCCTGGGTGCGATCGCGGGCGACGCCCACGAGCCACTTCCCGCTCTCTTCCCCACCCATCTGTGAGACGGAGAACAGAATCTTGTTCCGGAGCTCCTGATCCTTGATCCGGCCGAACAGCTCGCGGAGATAGGCGGAGCTCTCCTTCCCTCCGCTCTGGCCGATCCAGAAGATGGCTTGCTCCCGGAGACCGACCGGCGCGTCGGCCCGCTCGGCGTAGGTCCGGAGGGCCAGCCGGGCTCGGGGATTGTCCTGCTGGGAGAGCGCGAAGATCGCCTTGTCCTGGAGCTGTCGGTCGGTCGAGGTGCGGAGGATCGAGTCGAGCGCACCGACCGCCCGCTCCGACCCCACCTGGGAGAGCCAGAAGACCGCCTGCTGCCGCACCTCGGGATCGGGATCGGTCCGGGCCGAGGCGAGCAGGATGTCTTCCGCGCCTTCGCCCTCCCCCTGGGAGATGAGGAAGACGGCTTTCCGCCGGAGACACACGGAGGCCGCGTCGCGCCGGGCCAGCACCCGGCGGAGAATCGGCCGCGCCTTTTCGCTGTCCATGTGAATGAGCGCGTTGATCGCGGCGATCTTCATGTCGTCGCGATCCTCCTCGCACTGGTCGTGATCGCCGCCGCTCGCCTCCGCGGCATGCTCGGCGTGCTCGGCGGTCTGCTCCGCCGCCTGTTCCGCCGCTTCCCCGGCGGCCTCCGCGGCGGCGGTCACCTCCTCCGCCGCCGCGGCGTCGCCTCGCCGCGCGAGCACGCCCTGGATCCGCTGCTCGAGCGCGGCCGCGTCGCCCTTGGTCGCCGCGCCGGCGAAGCGCTCGCGCTGCCGCCGCAGCGCATCGAGCGCGGCCCGAAGTTGGGGCTCTCCCCCCAGCCGGTAGAGCGCGAAGGCCTGCCAGTAGAAGGCGTCGGGTGCATAGCCGGACCGGGGGAAGCGTCCCGGAATTTGAGCGAAGAGATCCGCGGCCTTCCGATAGTTGCGCTGGTTGAGCGCCTCCCTCGCGGCGCGATACACCGAGTCCGCGGGGTCTCCTTGCAGCCACGGGGCGCGCGGCGTCTCCGCCGGGTCAGCCACTGTCCCCTGGACGGTCAGGGTCGTGGGGACGTCTTGCGCGGGCGTCCACCAGCCGCCGGTGCCAACCGCTGCGGCCACTGCCAGTCCGAGTTGCATCCGGTACATCACAGCACTCCTTGGGTCGGGGCCGCGCCTGGGGGCACGGCGGTGCGAAGGCGAGGCATCACGTTGCCTCGCTCCATGCCGTCACGAATGAGCTGGAGATCCTGTTCCCTCGACTGGGGAGACAGCTGCGCGATCTCGGCGAGGACCAGCTCGAGGTCCTCCAGCAGCAGCCGGGTGGCCGGCTCGACCGCGGCGGGCGAATCCAGCAGCAGCCGGTTGGTGGCGAGGAGCTGCCGGGCCGAAGCCGATGCCAGCCGGTGGTCGGGGAGGTTTTCCAGCGAGGTGCGGAACAGGGTGAGGAAGGCCTCCGACTGACTCAGGTGCTCCTGCGCCGCCAGCCGGTAAGTGGTGGCGTTGGCCGACGGGCCCTTCCACACCGAGCTCTCCGGGGTGACCGAGACGCGGCCGATGCCGATTCCCACGGCCAGGATCGCGGCTGCCGCGGCGGCCCAGGGCACCCAGCGCCGCCGGAATGGAAGCACTCGTGTGACCCGGCGCCCCGGCGTGCCGTCGACCGGGTGTGCGGGCGCCCGCCTGCCGGCCTGGATTCTCGCCCACATCTCCTCCCGCGGCGTCTCTGGCGGCTGGTTGTAATCGCGCGCGGCTCCGCGGATCCGTTGGTCCAGCTGATCGTCGTTCATCATTCACGGTCCCTTGCGAAATCGGCGAGGGCATTCCGCAACTTGGCTCTCGCCCGGAAAAGCTGCGCCTTCGACGTCCCCGGCTGGACCCCAAGCGTCCGGCCGATCTCCTCGTGGGTGAAACCTTCCACGTCGTGCATCACGAACACGGCTCGGTAGCCGTCGGGCAGATCGTCGATCGCCTGGGCGAGCCGGCTCTTGAGGTCCGGATCCGCCTCCCGGGGCGTGAAGCCCACCTGCGCCGCGTCGTCCAGCGCCACCTCCCGCTCCCGGTATCGCTTCACCTTGCGGAGTCCGTTGAGCGAGACCGACATCGCGATCGAGCAGAGCCAAGTCGAGAGCGCCGACTCGCCACGGAACTCGCCCAGCTTCTGGAACGCCCGGATGAAGGTCTCCTGGACCCAGTCCTGCGCCCGGTCGAGGTCTCCGGCCATCCGGAAGACCAGGCGGAAGACCCGGTCCACGTGCGCGTCGTACAGCGCGCGCTCGGCGCTCGGATCACCTGCCAGCACTCGATCGATCAGCTCAGCGTCGCTCACAGGCTCCGGCGTGTAGGGGTCGACGACCTGGACATGGGACAAGGGTGGGGAGGAAAGGGTTGGCTGACGGTTGGCTGACCCCGCAACCTTTCCGCACCTGGACGCATCTCACGTACGTTGCCGCTCCACTGGATGCTTCACAACGAGACGTTCGAGCGAGGTGCAGGATGGTGCAACTACTGCGGCGCGAGCCGGTGACGGAATACGAGCTTCGGGATGCGTGCGGCCGGACGATCGGCCAGGTGATACAACCCGCGGGCAGGCCCCGGACCGGTCCCGGTGCGGAAACGGTCCTGCTGATCCGCATCCCGCAGTCAGCGGAACACACGGAGGTCTCGAGCGCGGCGTAGCGGTCGGTGAAACGATTCGGCCCCACCCGGGTAGTAGAAGGACTATTTTCCCCTTCCCTCACACCCGGGTGACCGTTCATGCGTGGTACCAGGCTTGTCGCGACCCTGATCCTCCCACTCGCCGTGGCGTGCGGTGGCTCGACGACCACCGGCATCGAAACGCCCAGCCCCCGGGGGGCCACCACCGACGAGATCTCCGCGGCAGACCTCCGGACCCGGATCTCGATCTTCGCCGCTGACTCGATGCAGGGACGGCGGACCGGGACGCCCGGCAACGTGAAGGGCAATGCCTATATCGTAAGCGAGGCACGACGGCTCGGCCTCAAGCCGGCCGGAGACACGGGCGGCTATCTCCAGAAAGTCCCGCTCTCGAGCTATACCGTCGACTCGGCCCGGGCGACGCTCAAGGTCGGCTCGAACGAGCTGGTGCTGTGGAAGGATTACCACCCCTATCAGGCGGTGTTCGAAGTCCCGGCCCGCCCGATCAACGGCGCATCCCTGGTCTACATCGGCGGCCCGTCGGATTCCGCCGCCCTGCCGCCGCGCGAGGCGCTGCAAGGCAAGGTCGTGGTGTACAACAGCGGGTCGAGCGGGAACAGTCTGGGCGCGCCGGATCTGCACCCTGCCGGGCGGCTGGGTCTGATCTCCGGCATCGCGGTCACCGGCGTGGACACCGTGATCGCCACCTTCGCGCAGGTCTTCCGCACGCCGCGGATCGTGGTCAAGGCGGACGTCGCCGTACCGCCCGGTGTCACCCAGCCCCGTCTCCTCATCCTGCCCTCGGCCAGTGTTCCCAAGCTCTTCGGGAAGCCGCTCGACCAGCTCCGTCCCGGGGACACGGGTCCCGCCATCCAGGGCGATGTGACCTTCGACGAGAAAGACCTGGGAGCGAGCAACGTCGTCGCGGTGCTGGAGGGATCGGATCCCGTGCTCCGCGGCGAATACGTCGCGCTGGGTGCGCACAACGACGCGATCGGAATCGTTCCCGCCGTGGACCACGACTCGCTCCGGGCCTACAACAGTGTGATGCGGCCCCGCGGAGCCAATGACCCGCCGGGCGAGCCCGACGCCGCCCAGTCCGCCCGCATCCGCGCCATCCTGGACAGCATGCGGAAGCTGGGGCCGGCCCGGCTGGATTCGATCGTGAACGGAGCCGACGACGACGGCTCGGGCTCGATGGCCCTGCTCGAGATCGCCGAGGCCGCGGTGAGGAACCCCAAGCGGGCGAAGCGCTCGCTGCTCTTCGTCTGGCACACGGGTGAGGAGTCAGGGCTGCAGGGGTCGCGGTGGTTCACCGACCACCCCTCGGTGCCGAGAGACTCGATCGTCGCCCAGATCAACACCGACATGATGGGCCGCGGCGGACCAAAGGACGAGGCCACGCGGGACCCCGCCTACCTGCAGGTGATCGGGTCGCGGCGGCTCTCGACCCAGTTGGGTGACCTGGCCGAGGCCGTGAACCGGAACGGGCGGTACGGCTTTACGTTCGACTACAGCTACGACGCCGATGGCCATCCCGACAATTTCTACTGCCGCAGCGACCACTACATGTACGCCCGGTACGGCATCCCGATTGCCTTCTTCAGCACCGGCGGGCATCGGGACTACCACCAAGTGACCGACGAGATCGAGTATCTCGATTTCGACAAGTACGCCCGGGTGACCGCGTACGTGGGTGCGGTGGTCGCGCGGCTGGCGGACCTCGACCACCGGCCGGTGGTGGACAAGCCGAAGCCGGATCCGCAGGCGCCCTGCCACCAGTGAGGCGGAACGGCGGACGGGCGGAACGGCGGAACGGCGGAAAGGGCGGAAGGAGGACCGGTCGAGTTACTTCATCCCGAGCGAAGTGAGGGACCTGCTCGAACGGTCTTCGATCGCCGCCGGGCAGGTTCCCTCGCTTCGCTAGGTATGAAGTGCTCATCGCTTCAACCGTTCCGCCCTTTCCGCCGTTCCGCCGTTCCGCCGTTCCGCCCATCGCCGTTCCGCCTAAGTCCTTGCCAAGACACGATTTCACACCGCTGTCGCCAGTTGCGTCACGACCCCGACCTCCGGTATATTTGCATAGCTCGGTCGCAGCAGCGCTGCCCCCTGGACTCTCCCTCAGCACCCGACGGATATGACCGCACCCAACTCGCGCGAACGCATTCTGCCCAGGCTCATCGAAGAGGAGATGCAGCAGTCGTTCATCAACTACTCGATGAGCGTGATCGTCTCCCGGGCCTTGCCGGATGCGCGGGACGGGCTCAAGCCGGTGCACCGGCGGATTCTGTACGCCATGAACGAGCTGGGGCTGGTGCCGGGGCGGCCGTACAAGAAGTCGGCGACGGTGGTGGGCGATGTCCTGGGCAAATACCACCCCCACGGCGACCAGTCGGTCTACGACGCGCTCGTCAGGATGGTGCAGGAGTTCTCCCTTCGGTACCCGCTGATCGACGGACAGGGCAACTTCGGCTCGGTGGACGGCGACCCCGCGGCCGCCTACCGCTACACCGAGTCGCGGCTCACCCGGATCGCGATCGCGATGCTGGAGGACATCGACAAGAACACGGTCGACTTCCAGTCCAACTTCGACGACCGGCTCCGGGAGCCGACCGTCCTGCCCTCCAAGATCCCCAACCTCCTGGTCAACGGCTCCAGCGGCATCGCCGTCGGCATGGCGACCAACATTCCGCCTCACAACCTCCGGGAGGTGGCCAAGGCGGTCGAGCTGCTGATCGACAACTCGGAGGCCTCCATCGCCGACCTGCGCAAGGCGATCAAGGGCCCCGACTTTCCCACCGGCGCCTTCATCTACGGCCGGGAGGGGATCAAGGAGGCCTACGAGACCGGCAGGGGGCGCGTGGTCATGCGGGCCCGGGCCCAGATCGAGGAAAAGGAGTCGTCGGGCCGCTCCCAGATCGTGGTGACCGAGATCCCCTACCAGGTGAACAAGGAGAACCTGGTCAAGGCCATCGCCGAGCTGGCGATGGAGAAGAAGATCGAGGGCATCAGCGGGGTGAACGACGAGTCCGACAAGGACGGGATGCGGGTCGTCATCGATCTCAAGCGCGACGCCATCCCCAACGTGGTGCTGAACCAGCTCTACAAGCACACCGCGATGCAGTCCACCTTCGGCGTGATCATGCTCGCCCTCGACAAGGGCGCGCCGAAGGTGATGAACCTGAAGCAGCTCCTCGAGCGCTACATCGAGCACCGCCACGAGATCATCGTCCGGCGGACCCAGTTCGACCTCGAGGCGGCCCAGGCCCGGGAGCACATCCTCGAAGGCCTCAAGATCGCCGTCGACAACATCGACGAGGTGATCAAGATCATCCGGGGCTCGGAGGACACCCCCGAGGCCGATGCCCGGCTGCGGAAGCGGTTCGGGCTCAGCGAGAAGCAGAGCGACGCGATCCTCAACATGCGGCTGGCCAAGCTCACCGGCCTGGAGATCGACAAGCTGGAGGCCGAGCTGAAGGAGGTCCGCGCCACCATCAAGGACCTGAAGGCGATCCTCGCCTCCAAGCCCAAGCGGATGGGGATTCTCAAGCAGGAGATGGCCGAGGTGGTCGAGCAGTTCGGCGACGACCGGCGGACCGAGATCGTGGCCGACCAGGGCGAGTTCACGGTCGAGGACCTGATCGCCGAAGAGGACATGGTCATCACCATCTCCCACACCGGCTACATCAAGCGCATCCCGGTCAGCACCTACAAGAAGCAGAGGCGCGGCGGCCGGGGGCTCAACGGCGCCGACCTCAAGGCCGACGACTGGGTCGAGCACCTCTTCATCGCCAGCACCCACGACTACCTGCTCTTCTTCACCAACACCGGGCAGCTCTACTGGCTCAAGGTGCACGAGATCCCCCAGGCGGGACGCGCGGCGCGGGGCAAGCCGGTGGTCAACTGCATCGCCATCAAGCCGACGGAGCAGGTCGCGGCGCTGGTTCCGGTGCGGGAGTTCACCGACGACAAGTGCCTCATCTTCGCCACCCGCCTGGGCACGGTGAAGAAGACGCTGCTGTCGGCGTACGGCAACGTGCGGACCAACGGCATCTGCGCCATCAATATCGACAAGGACGACGAGCTGATCGACGTGCAGGTCTGCGATCAGAACAGCGACATCGCCCTGGCCACCCGTGACGGCATGAGCATCCGGTTCCACCAGGGCGACGTGCGCGAGATGGGCCGGGCCACGACCGGCGTGAAGGGAATCGAGCTGGAGAAGGGCGACGAGGTCATCGGCATGGTCGTCGTCCGGCGGGACGCCACGCTGCTGGTGGTGAGCGAGAAGGGCTTCGGCAAGCGGTCGGAGCTCAGCGACTACCGGGTCCAGAAGCGGGGAGGCAAGGGAATCATCACCCTCAAGAAGACCGACAAGACCGGTCCCATCGTCGCGCTCAAGGAGGTCATCCCCGACGACGAGCTGATGATGATCACCCGGCAGGGCGTGATCATCCGGCTGCCGGTGGACGGCATCCGGGTGATCGGGCGCAATACCCAGGGCGTGAAGGTGATGAATCTCGACGCCGGCGACGCGGTGGTGGACGTCGCCCGGGTGGTGAAGGAGGACGAAGGCGGCGCGGAGGAAGGCGCCGGAGGCGATGCCGTGGCGCCGACCGCGGCGGAGGAGTAGTCGCCAGGCCGATGCCGCTCACCGCCGATCCGGCAGCCGGAGTCACCCTGGAGGACGTGCGGGCCGCAGCTCGCACCCTCGAGGGCGTCGCGGTCCGGACTCCACTGATCGCCGTGCCGGCCCTGGCCGATCGAGCAGGCGTGCCCGTCGCCCTCAAGTGCGAGCAGCTCCAGCCGATCGGCGCCTTCAAGATCCGGGGCGCGTACTACGCCATCTCCCGGGTGGCGCGCGATGGCGCGACCCGTGGCGTC
Organism: uncultured Gemmatimonadales bacterium; assembly: GCA_963844445.1. Lineage (GTDB taxonomy): Bacteria > Gemmatimonadota > Gemmatimonadetes > Gemmatimonadales > GWC2-71-9 > CAVVWJ01. Next base: position 399,957 of record CAWJOB010000001.1, on the reverse strand, counting down.
GTCACCCCGTCGAGCGGGAATCACGGACAGGCGGTGGCCTACGCCGCCCGGGCCTTCGGCCTCCGGGCGGTCGTCGTCATGCCGGCCTCCACCCCCCGGATCAAAGTCGATGGTGTCCGCCGGCATGGAGGCGAGGTCGTCTTCGCCGGGGCGGTCCGCTCGCTGGAGCAGCAACAGCGCGCCGAGGCCATCGCGCGCGAGGAGGGGCTCGCGATGATCCCGCCCTTCGACCATCCCGACGTGGTGGCCGGGCAGGGCACCTGCGGGCTCGAGCTGCTGGAGCAGAGCCCCGGCGTGGACACGGTGCTGGCGCCGGTGAGCGGTGGCGGGCTCCTGGCGGGCATCGCCGTGGCGGTGGCCGGCATCAAGCCCTCGGTTCGCATCGTGGCGGTCGAGCCCGCCGGCGCCGCCAAGCTCAGCGCGGCCCTCGCCGACGGTGCGCCGCGGATGTTGGAGCGGACCGAGAGTATGGCAGACGGACTCCTCACCCGCTCGATCGGCAGCTTTACCTTCCCTATCATTCGACGGGTGGTTCGAGAGGTGGTCCAGGTGGCCGAGGACGAGATCGCCGCCGCCGTCCGATTCCTCCATCGGGAGGCCGGCCTCCGGGTGGAGCCGTCCGGCGCGGTGACCACCGCGGCAATTCTCGCAGGACACATCCGCCTGGCCGGGCCGACCGTGGCCGTGGTGAGTGGCGGCAATGTGGATCCCGATCTCTTTCACCGGCTGACCGAATGACCCTCGCTCCCAAGATCCTCGTCGCCGACGACGATCAGGCACTCTCCAGGACCCTGTCCTGGATCCTGAAGGAGAACGGCTACGAGGTCCTTGCCGTGCCCGGGGGCGAGCATCTCTTCGAGCATCTGAGCGCCGAGCAGTTCGACCTGCTTCTGCTCGACATCATGATGCCCAAGGTCGACGGACTGCAGCTTCTCCAGCGGGTGAAGGCCGATCCCCGCTTCAAGGATCTGCCGGTGCTCATGATCTCCTCGATGCCGCCGGAGGAGGCCACGGTCCGGTCGCTCGGCCTCGGCGCAGCGGATTTCATCCCCAAGCCCTTCCGGGTACGGGAGCTGCTGGCCCGGGTGAAGGCCCACCTGCGGGTCGGCCGCGAGCTGAACCAGGCCCGGGCGGAGGCGCGGTCGCGCTCCGAGATGATGGAGATCCTCCAGGAGGTGACCGCCTCCCTGAAGCCCGAGGAGATCTACCAGATCCTGGTGCGCCGGGTGGCCCAGGGGCTCAACATCTCTCGTTGCTCGATCATCATCGCCGGACCCGACGACGACCACGGGACCGTGGTCGCGGCGTACGAGAACCCGATGCTCCACAATCTGGCGGTGGACCTCCGCCGCTATCCCGAGATCCAGCACGCCCTGACCACGGGCGAGGTCGTGCTGGTGCGGGACGTGCTGACCGATCCGCTGTTCCAGGGCATGCGCGCGATCTGGGAGTCGGAGGGCCGGCCGGTGCCGGCGCGCTCGGCGATCGCCATCCGCTTCTCGCTCCGGCAGCAGCCGGCAGGCGTCTTCTTCCTCCGGACGACCACCGGCGACGCCCCGCTCAACGAGCAGGACGTCCAGTTCGCCGAGCAGGTGATCAACGCGGCCGTCGCGGCGCTGGAGAAGGCCTACGATCTCGAGAACGCGGTCATGGGGCAGGAGCAGATGCGGCACCTCGCCGAGACCGACCCGCTCACCAACTGCTTCAATCGCCGCGCGCTGATGGAAAAGCTGGAGCAGGAGATGGACCGGGCGGCCCGCTATGCCACCATGCTCACCGGCATGATGGTGGACATCGACAACTTCAAGCAGATCAACGACACCTACGGACATCTGGTGGGCGACAGGGTGCTCAAGCAGCTGTCGGCCCTGCTCAAGCGGGAGCAGCGCTCGGTGGACATCGTTGCGCGTTACGGCGGCGAGGAATTCGTGGTGCTCCTGCCGGAGACGACCAGCACCGAGTCGCGCAACTTCGCCGAGCGCATCCTGCGGCGGGTCGCGACCCACGACTTCGGTGAGACCGGCAACGCGGTCCGGGTCACCATCAGCATCGGCATCGCGTCCTTCCCCGACGAGCGGGTCTCCGACGGCGAATCCCTCCTCCGGCTGGCCGACACCCACCTGTACCGGGCCAAGACAGACGGCCGAAACCGGTTCCGGGATTGACCACCCGGCGCTGTCCCAGCTGCAACCAGTCGTATCCCGCTCCAGCACGATATTGCGTCAGGGACGGATCGCCCCTGGTGGAAGAGGAGGCAGGGCAGCGGCGGTCGCCCAGGGAGCGATATCCCGATCCCCCCGAGAGCCAGACCGACACGATTCCCCGCGCTCCCGTGCCACAAGCACCCGACGTGCTCACAACCCTCTCCGGCCAAGTGCTCGACCGCCGCTACCGCGTGGGCTCACGGCTGGGCGAAGGCGGCATGTCCTACGTCTATCGGGCGGAGGAGATCGAGACCGGACGGATCGTCGCGCTCAAGATCCTGCTTCCCCGGCTGTCGCGGGACCCGCCCTCGGTCGAGCGCCTGCGCCGCGAGGCCACGATCGCGATGCGGCTCGACCACCCCAACGTCTGCCCCATTCTCCGGCTGGGGGAGACGCCCGAGCGGCGGATCTACCTGGTGATGCCGTTCCTCGAGGGCGAGCCGCTGAGCGAGCACGAGTCTCGCCGAGGGCCGATGGCGGTCGCGGAAGGCGTGCCGCTGCTTATACAGATGTGCCACGGCCTCCAGCACGCGCACGAGCTCCACATCATCCACCGCGACCTCAAGCCGGAGAACGTCATGCTGGTCCCGCTCCCCGCCGAGAGGCTGGGCGCGCCGGTGGAGTTCCGGGCCGTGGTCATGGACTTCGGTCTGGCGAAGGAGCGGCGGGCGGGGTCGGAGCTGGCGAAGCTCACCGCGACGGGCATCGTGCTCGGCACGCCCGAGTTCATGAGCCCGGAGCAGATCCGGGGCAAGCCGCTCGATGGGCGGAGCGACGTCTATGCGCTCGGCGTGCTGGCCTTCGAGCTCTTCACCGGCCGCCTGCCGTTCCCCGGCAAGTCCGCGCAGGAGACGATGATCGCGCGCCTCCGCGGACAGCCGCTCAAGCTCCGCGACGTGAAACCCGATATCCCGGCCAAGGTCGAGGCGGTCATCAGCCGGGCGCTCGCCATGGATCCGGGTGAGCGCTACGGCTCGATGACCGAGCTCGCCCTGGCATTCGAGGCCGCCCATTCGCCGGGGCTGCTGGGGAGGCTCTTCAAGCGTTAGTCCCCGGCGCTGATCCCACCATGGCAGTGTCCCGCTCGTACAACGGCAGAGTGGTCGGTCATTTTGGCAAGAATCGTCGCCTCGAGTCCGGCACGCGGGCTGCTTTACCCCGGCCTGCGAGCCGCCACCGACGGTGGCTTGCCCAAACCGTACAATTTTCTGTCGCGTGGAGGCGAACGATGTTTCTCACCACTAACCCCCGTCCTTCCGAGAGTTTCCAGACCCTTCGCCGGCTCAGCAACATGCTGGACGAGGCGTTCGAAGGCGGTGCGATCACCTCGGCGTGGCATCCCGCCGTCGACGTGTTCGAGGGCAAGGATGCGGTCAAGATCGTAGCCGAGCTGCCCGGCGTGAAGGCCGAGGACGTGAAGCTCTCTCTGGAAAACAACCTGCTCACCATCCGGGGTGAGAAGAAGCAGGAAGCCGAAGTGCGCAACGAGCGGGTTCACCGCTACGAGCGGAGCTACGGCACCTTCGAGCGCGCGTTCGTGCTGCCCAGCACCGTGGATGGCGAAGAGATCTCGGCCGAGTACCGCGACGGGATCCTCACCGTGAGCGTGCCCAAGTCCGAGCGGGCCCGTCCCCGCGAGATCCCAGTCCGCGCGGCGTAAAGCACCGGTCCGGCTCTGTACCTCCGTACTCGTACGGAGCCGGCTCCGGGGCATGTCGGATTGCCCTGCCGCAGGGGGCGGGGTAGGCTTGGACATGCTGCGGTACATACCCTTCCATGTCGTTGGCGTCAGCCATCATACAGCCGGAATCGAGCTCCGGGAGCGGTTCGCCTTTACCTCCGCGGAAATCGCGGCCTGGCTTCAGGGTCAGGCCGCGGCCGGCAGCACCGCACTTCTCCTCTCGACTTGTAATCGCTGCGAGATCTACTGGGCCGGTGACTTCGACCTCGAGGCGTGGTTCCGGGATTTCTCCTCGAGCCGCGGCGCGTGCCTGGGTGAAGCCTTCCTCCGCTTCGATGGCGAGGAGGCGGTTCGCCACCTGTTCGAGGTGACGGCCGGACTCGACTCCCAGATCCTCGGCGAGACCGAGGTGCTGGGCCAGGTGCGGCGAGCCTACGACGCCGCCCGCGCCGCCGGCACCACCAACCGACTGATCGATTCGATCATGTCGGCGTCGTTGGTCGCCGGTCGCCGGGTTCGGAGGGAGACGATGCTCGGCCGGCACCCCGCTTCGGTGAGCTCGGCAGCGGTCGATGTCGCCACGTCGGCGGCCGGCAGCCTGGCCGACGCCCGCGCCCTCGTGCTCGGTGCGGGAGAGGTCGCCGAGGGCGTGCTGAAGGCACTGCACGGGCGCACGGCGGCGACGGCGCTGGTCAATCGCCGGCCGGAGCGCGCGGCCGCGCTCGCCTCCGCCTGGGGCGCCGTCTCCGGCGCCTGGGAGGAGCTCGACGCCCTTCTGGCCGCGTCCGATGCCCTCTTCGTGGCGACCTCCGCAGGGCACCACGTGATCACCGCTACGCGTCTCGCCGAGGCGGTCGGCCCGAATGGCCGGCAGCTCTCGGTGTTCGATCTCTCGGTGCCGCGGAACGTGGAGCCCTTGGCGCGCTCCGTGCCGGGCATCAAGCTCTTCGATCTCGACGACCTCCAGCGGCTCCGGTGCCCGGCCGAGGGATTCGCCTCGCCGGTGATCGACCACGCGCGCCAGGTGCTGGATCAGGAGCTGGAGCGTCTCGACATCACGCTGAGGGCGCGAGCGGCCGCTCCGCGCCTCGCCGAGCTGCACCAGATGGCCGCGCGGCTGGCCGAGGAGGAAGCCGAGGTGGCCCTGGCGCGGCTGGGGGATCTCGATGAGCGGGAGCGGCAGGTGGTGCGGGAGATGGCCGAGCGATTGGTCCGGCGAGTGCTCTATCCGGTGAGCCGCACCGTGCGCGAAGCCGGCGGGAGCCCGGAGGTCGCCGCCGGATCGTGATCAGCCCGTGGTCGAAGGGACCCTGTCGCCCCGCGTGCGCCGAGTGGCTCGGGCCGCGGGGTTCAGTACGTTCCGGCACTGGGGATTGGTGCAACCCGCGCATCGCAGGGAATACTGGGTGCTGAACACCTCACCCGAGGCCAGGTGCTCCCGGACGATGTCGGCCAGGGCGTCGAGGAACAGCGGCCGGTCGTTGAGCGCCGGCGCGCGCTTGTACTCGGTGATTCCGGCCTTGTGCGCCACCTCCCCGTACTCGCGGTCCAGCTCCGACAGCGTCTCGATGTGATCGCTGGTGAAGGCGATCGGCACGACCAGCACCCGCTTCTCGCCCCGCGCGCCGAGCTGCCGGATCACCCGCTCAGTGCTGGGCCCCAGCCATCGCACCGGTCCCACGTCCGACTGATAGGCCAGCACGTAGGGATTGGGGGCTCCCAGCCGCTCGACCACGCGCTGGACCGTCGCCCCGACCTCCTGCGGGTAGGCATCGCCCCGGTCGATGACGTCGAGCGGGAGGGAGTGGGCGCTGAACAACAGCACCGCGCGGTCTCGCTCCCCGGCGTCGAACTCCTCCAGCCCCTCCCGCACCGTCTCGGTCATCGCCTCGATGAACCCGTCGTGCACCGGCCAGCGGTCGATGATGCTCCACCGGAACGCGTCCCTCAGGCCGGTTCGCCCGGCGGACCGCCAGAGCTCGTTCAGGCTCGAGCCCGTGGTGCTGCAGGAGTACTGGGGATACTGGGTGAACGCCACCGCCCGCTCGACGCCGTCCGCCTGCATCGCCCGGAGGGCGTCGTCACTCTTCGGCTTGGCATAGCGGAAGGCGACGTAGAATCGGTGCGGCGCGGTCTCGGGGGAGAGCCGGTCCAGCCGCTCCACCATTCCCTGGCCCTGCGCCCGGGTGTACCGGAGGATCGGAGACCCGCCGCCGATGCTGGCGTAGAGGCCACGGACTCGCGGGGTGCGCCGGCGCGCGATGTAGGGGCCGAGCCATTGCTGGAACGGGAGCTGGATGATCTCCCGGTCGGCGAACAGCTCGAGCAGGAACGGCTCGACCTCGTCCAGCGTCGCCGGGCCGCCCAGGTTCATCATCACGATGCCGGTCTTTACCTTGCTCATCTCGCACCAATATAAGGTCTAGCGACCGACCAAGCCCGCTTCCAGCGCCAGCCGGGTGAGGCCCGCGACGGTTCGGACGTCGAGCTTTCGCATCAGGCTTTCGCGGTGGGTCTCCACGGTGCGGTGGCTGATGCCGAGCTGCAGCGCGATCTCGCGATTGGTGTGTCCGCCGGCGACCCCGACCAGCACCTGCCGCTCTCGGGCAGTGAGCTGCGACAGGGCGCCCGCGGAGGCCGCTCCCGGGTCACCCCGGACCACCGCGCTGAGCCGGGCTGCGATCGGCGGGCTGAAGAACGACTCGCCCCGGCGCACCGCCCGGATGGCGTCGCGCAGCTCGGTTGCCGCGGTGTCCTTGAGCAGGTAGCCGTGCACGCCCGCCCGCAGGCTCTCGAGCACGTACTCGGTGTTGTCGTGCATGCTCAGAATGAGCACGCGGGTCTCCGGCGATCGCTGCCGCAGCTCGGCCGCGACCCGGAGTCCGGAGTCGCCCGGCATGGAGATGTCGAGCACCGCCACGTCCGGGCGGAGGCTCGACGCCAGCTCCAGCGCCTCGGCTCCGGTCGAGGCCTCGGCGACGACGCTGAATCCGGGCTCGCTCTCCAGCACGTGCCGGATCCCGGTCCGCACGATCGCGTGATCGTCCGCGACCAGCACGCGGATCGGCGCGTCACGTCATGGCTGAGCCGGCCCCGTCCGCCGGGACCAGCACCTCGAGCAACGCGCCGGCGCCGGGCTCCCCCTGGAAGCGCACGGTGCCGCCGAGCGCACCGATCCGCTCGCGCATGCCCGCCAGCCCCATATGCCCCGCACGCTCCAGCTGCTCCGGCGTCGCGTCGGCGTGACCCCGCGGCCGTCGTCCCGCACTTCCAGCAGCACGCCGGCCCGGTTGACGGAGATTCCGACATCCACCGATCGCGCGTCGGCGTGGCGCAGGACGTTGGAGAGCGCCTCCTGCAGGGCGCGGAACAGCGCCAGCTCCGCCTGCTCCGAGAGCGCAGGCAAGGTCGCCGGCGCGGCGAGCCCGACCCGCATCCCGCTCCGCTCGCTGAAGTCGGCGACCAGCGAGCGGAGCGCGGGCAGCAGTCCGAGGTCGTCCAGCAGCGAGGGCCGCAGATCGTTGGTGACGTTGCGGATGCTTCGAATCCCGGTGTCGATCAGGCCGAGCACCTGGTCGAGCCGCGCGGCTTGTGCGGGAGGAGCGCTATCGCGAATGACGCCCAGCTCCATCTTGACCGCGGAGAAGACCTGGCCGGTCTCGTCGTGCAGCTCGCGGGAGAGCCGCCGCCGCTCCTCCTCGTGCTGTTCGACCATCCTCGCGGAGAGCCGGGCCAGCTCGACGGTGCGGAGCTCCAGCCGGCGGTAGAGATCGGCGTTCTCCAGCGCCGCCCCGACCTGCTGCCCTAGCGCCACCAGGAAGCGGTCGTCGAGCGCGGTGAAGGGGTCGCGGGCGTCGCCCACCAGGACCAGCGCGCCGATCACCACCTCGTGCCGGAGCAGCGGGAGCACCGCGGCGTAGGGATAGCCTGTGCCGGCGGCGGACCGGTCGGTCCAATCGCCGGTCACCTGCGGCAGGCCGGTGGCCACCGCGCGGGCGAGCAGGTCGCCGGCTGCCCCGTCGGACGTAGGATCGGAGCCGCCGCGATAGACTCCCGCTCCCCGAGCGAACCGAGCCTTCCCCGACTCCACCAGGAAGAGCGCGCTGCCCCGCACGGCGGGAAGGGTGAGCGGACGGGCCAGCAGCGCGTCGAGCACGTCCTCCTCGCGGCCGGCGTGCTGGAGGTCGCCCGACAGGTCGCTCAGCGCGCCCAGCCCCCGGCGCAGGTCGTCCAGCACCAGGAGCAGGATCCCGGTGCCGACCGCGAGCGTGAGCAGGATGTCGATGTAGTAACCCCACGGGTTCCAGGCGCCCCGGGCCCGGAGGAACGGGTAGTCCAGATGGTGCAGTCCCCAGAGGACGAAGGCGACGGCGAGCAGCGTCGCGCCGCTCGAGGCCACCCGCCGCCGGTACTGGAGGAAGACCCAGCCGGTCCAGAGCGTCGCCAGGCTGAGGAAGAGCACCGCGGGACCGGCGGCCCAGAGGAAGTGGTCGAGCCGATAGATCGCGATGTAGGACCACGCCGGCGGGAAGAGCAGCCACGGCGAGGTACCACCGCCGCCAGCGCAGGCCTCGGGAGAAGACCAGCGCGGCGTAGAGCAGCGCGAGCGCGGTCCATCCGGTGACGACCTGGTGCCAGTAGAGCCAGATCCAGTTGCCGCTGAGCAGGAAGCTGATGATGGCGCCGATCCGGACGACGTACAGACCCCAAGCCCCAGCCCACCAGGCGAAGTACGGCTTCCGGTAGCGCCGGTAGATGAACGCAGCAGAGCGTCGCCAGGCCGAGGGTGATCACCGCCTGCAGAAAGGCGGCGTGCAGCTCGGTGGTATGGCCCGCGGGGAGAGGGGCTTGCATGAGGAGTAACAAACGCGGTGCTACGGGGGGGCGCAATGTGGCGGCACGGCGGTAGGGCGGTACGGCGGTACGGCGGCACGGCGGCACGCCGGTACGGCGGCACGCCGGTACGCCGGGAGCGGGTGATGTCATTGTTGAGCGATGCGAAGGGGATTGAGCCGACCCTTCTCCCTAGCCTCCGCTCAGCGTGACAATACTTCCGCCGTTCCGCCGTTCCGCCGTTCCGCCGTTCCGCCCTACCGCCGTTCCGCCTCCCCCTACCGCCCTTTCCGCCGCCCCCTAGTACCAGCCGATCGGCTTCTCGTCCAGGTTGATGAACACCTGCTTCGTCTCCAGATACTCCTCCACGCCCCAATGCCCCAGCTCCCGCCCGAATCCCGACACCTTGTACCCGCCCCACGGCGCCTCGACGAACGTCGGCTGCATGTGGTTGACCCACACGATCCCGGCCTCGAGCGCCTTCACCACCCGGAACGCCTTGAAGATGTCGCGGGTCCAGACCGCCGCCGCGAGACCGTAGGGCGTTTCGTTGGCGATGCGGATCGCCTCGGCCTCGTCCTTGAACGGGATCACGCTCATCACCGGACCGAAGATCTCCTCCTGCGCGATCTTGGCGCTGTTGTCCACGTCGTAGAAGATCGTCGGCTCGACGTACCAGCCCTTGGCGAACTGCTTGGGCGTGCCCCCGCCGACAGCCACCTTCGCCTCGCCACGCCCGACCTTGAGATAGCCCGCGACCCGGTCCCGCTGCTCCGCGCTCACCAGCGGGCCCATCTTGGTCTCCCGATCCATCCCCGGGCCGAGCCGGATGGTCTTCGCCTTCGCCGCCGCGGCGTCGACGAACTTCTTGTAGATGTCCCTCTGGACCAGGACCCGGCTTCCCGCCGAGCACACCTCGCCCTGATTGATGAAGGTGCCGAAGAGGGCGCCGTCCACCGCGTTCTCGAAGTCCGCGTCGCTGAAGAAGATGTTGGGCGACTTCCCGCCGAGCTCGAGCGAGACCCGCTTGAGCTGATCCGCGGCGCTCCGCATGATCGCCTTGCCGACCTCGGCGCTGCCGGTGAAGGCGATCTTCCGCACCTTGGGATGGGCGACCAGCGGCGCCCCCGCGCCCGGGCCGTCGCCGGTCACGATGTTGACCACGCCGGGCGGCAGGCCGACCGCCTCGAAGTCCTCGGCGAGCTTGAGGATGGAGAGCGGCGTCTGCTCCGCGGGCTTGAGCACGACGGTGCAGCCCGCCGCCAGCGCCGGCGCGATCTTCCAGGCCGCCATCATCAGCGGGTAGTTCCACGGGATGATCTGCCCCGCGACGCCGATCGGCTCGCGCATCGCCATGGCCACGGCGTCGGCCGGGACCGGCAGCACCTCGCCGTTGATCTTGGTCGCGAGCCCGCCGTAGTACTCGAAACAGGTGGCGGTGTCGTCCATGTCGTACTCCGACTCGACGATCGGCTTGCCCGAGTTGACTGTCTCCACCTCGGCCAGCTCCGCCCGCCGGGCCCGTACCCGCTCGGCCAGCCGGAAGAGAATCCGGCCCCGCTCCTGGGCTGTAACCGACCGCCACCCGTCGTAGAACGCGCGAGTCGCAGCTTGCACCGCGCGGTCGACGTCGGCCGCCCCGCCGGCCGGGCAGGTGGCGACCACACCCTCGGTGGCGGGATCGTAGACGTCGAAGGTCTTGCCGCCCGCGGCGTCCACGAACTTTCCATCGATGTACATCCGGTAGCGCGTGACTTCCGACTTCTTGGCCTTGCTCTTCGCCGTCGCCGTGCTCGTCATCCGGTCCTCCGTCCCTGCGGAACCCGAGTTGTCCTGAGATGTAAGATCCAGACTGAATCTATCCGGAAACACAGAGGCCACGGAGTCTCCCCCGCGGCCTCTCTGTCCGTCTTGCAGTACCCGCGGGAATGGATTCGCCCGCTACCGGAGCCTATGCCGCGGCCGTCTCCCGGCCGGGCAGAGGGCGGACACGGGGGATCCCCACCCGGGCGGTGTCGTCCCGGATATTCCACGGCATCCCCTCCCGGGCCATGCGCTCCAGGAACGGATCGGGGTCCAACTGCTCCGGCGTCATGACGCCGACACCTCGCCACACGCCCTGGTGAATAAGCCGCGCGGCGATGACCGGCGGGATGCCGGTCTGATACGCCGTCGCCTGCACGCCCAGTTCGGCGTAGACGGTCTCGTGGTCGGACACGTTGTAGATGTAATAGGACCGGGGCTCGCCGTTCTTGACCCCCTTGACCAGCGCGCCGACGCAGGTCTTGCCCCGCATCCGGCCCGCCAGATCCTTGGGCTGCGGCAGCAGCGAGACGACCAAGTCGCGGGGCGCGATCGAGGCGTCGCCGACCCGGACCCGGCTCTTGCCGGCCAGGCCCAGGCGCTTCATCACCCGCAGGGTCTCCACCGTGACGTCGTCCATGCAGAGCTTGAAATCCACGATGCGGGCCTGGGGGAAAAACCGAGGCAGGGTCTTCGACTCCTCGTGGTCCACGTAGTAGCAGTTGAGGATGCCGAGCTCAGGGAAATCGAACGGCTCGAACCCGGTGAGCGGCTCCTCCAGGTGATAGCGGCCGTCCCGCCAGGAGACGGCCCTGCAGAGGCACTCGTCGATGAAGACCCAGGGACTGAAAGCCGCCACGAACCCGTCGTGCCCTTGGCACACGGAATTGTCGCCGTCGCGCACCCGGATCTCGGTGATCGCGTCGAGCAGGTGCTTGGCGGCGTAGGCGGCGTAGACGTTGGTGGTGCCGGGGTCGGCCCCCATGCCGAGCAGGGCAAGCCGGCCGGCGGACCTGAAAGCCGTGTCGAGCGCGAACTGGTCGTCCAGTTTGGGGACGCCGTCGGCATCGGTGCCGCCGCTCGCCAGGTCGATGTAATCGCTGCCTGCCTCCAGGCAGGCGCGCATCACCTCGATGTTGGTGACGGGCAGGGCCGCGTTCAGGACGATCGTACTGCCGGATTCACGGATGGTGCGGGCAACTGCGGCGCGATCGCCGGCATCGAGAACGACAGCCGAGACCCGAGGATCGCTGAGCCGGTCCGCCAGGAGGGAAGCGCGGGCGAACACCGCGTCGGCGATGACGAGTTTCTCGAGCATCGCCTCTTGCACGAATTTGAGGGCGGACACGGTCCCCACCGCGCCGGCACCCAACATCAGGACTTTCACAAACTCCTCTTTTCGGGTGAAGCGGGACTCGGTCTGGAGGCCGTGCCTCCTCGCCCCCCCCGCATATAGGGGCTCGCAGCTCAAGGAGATCGTCAGCTGCGAGGAGTGGACCCTCCGCTTGGTCGGAGGATGCAAACACGCCCGCCCCGGTGGGGCCGACGCATAGTCATCATAGCTCTCGCCCCCCACCGGCTGTCCAGCCCCCGGGCCGCATTCGGGGGCTTGTGCGGCGGCTGGAGAATCGCCATCCGGTGCCGCAACATATTGTGGTCCAATACGTTGACTACTATGATAGCCAGTTTCTCTGCATGATTATGCAGCGCCGAACGGGGGCCGGGCCGGACCCGGCGCCGAATTGGGATTCGCCCCGCCGCGCGTTGCGGACAGCGGGGCCCGAGCCGGTTGACGCTCGCACCCCAGCCCAGTACGCTAGTGCGGCCGTAGCGTTGCTCCTCCTTGCCTGCCGCCGTCGCCCCGTACCGAGGTGCCGATGTCTCACCGTCGCCGATATTCCCTCGCGGCCGTGCTCACCGCTGGGCTGATCGCGCCGTTCGCTTCAATCGCGGCGCAACAGCCGTCGGAGATCCGGTATCCGGCCACCCACATGGTGGACACCGTCACCGATTACCATGGCACGGCGATCCGCGATCCCTATCGCTGGCTCGAGGCGATCGACGGTCCCGACGTCGCCGCCTGGGTGAAGGCGCAGAACGCCGTGACGATGCCCTACCTGTCGGCGTTACCAGGACGGAAGGCGCTCGGGCAGCGTATCACGAGACTCTATGACTACGCGCGCACCGGAGTGCCGTTCTGGGAGGGAGGCCGCTGGTTCTATAGCAAGAACTCGGGACTCCAGCGCCAGGACGTCTGGTACTCACGCCCGACGCTGGATGGCGCCGAGCAGGTCGTGATGGACCCCAACGAACTGTCGCCCGACGGGTCGGTGAGGCTGTCCGCCTTCGTGCCCTCGCCCGACGGCAAATTCGCAGCCTACGGTCAGAGCGAGGGCGGCGCCGACTGGATCACCTTCTATGTGCGTGACCTTGCGACGGGAAACAGTACCGCGGATACGGTCCGCTGGGCGAGGTTTACCGGAACCTCGTGGACCCACGACGGCAAGGGATTCTTTTACTCTCGGTATCCCGAGCCACCGCCGGGGGAGCAGCTAAAGGCGAAGCTGCAGTATCAAACGCTCTACTACCATCGCCTCGGTACGCCGCAGTCGCGCGACATCAAGATCTACGCCCGCCCGGAGCACCCGACTTGGTTCATCTTCGGCGGACTGGACGAAACGGGAAGGTATCTCTTCGTCGTCACCTCGAAGGGCACCGACAAGAACGAGCTGTACGTCGCGGACCTGGCGAACCCGAAGCGCCCGAACCTCCGCGCCCCCATCCGTCCGGTCGCGACTGGGCATGACGCGAACTACTGGCCGCTCGGCGTCGTCAACGGCCGGCTGTACATCCAGACCGATCGCGGGGAGCCCAACCGCAAGATCATTTCCGTTGCGCCGGGGAACCGAGGACCCGAGCGCTGGGCTACGGTCATTCCGGCGGGCGACCTGCCGATAGAGGCGGCCTCGCTCGTCGCCGGCCGGCTCGGCGTGCTCGCCCTGCAGGATGTCGCGTCGGTGGTCCGGCTCTACAGTCTGGACGGGAGGCTCGAGCGCGAGGTGCCGATGCCGGGACTCGGCAGCGCGAGTGGACTGGCCGGACGCTTCGACCGTCAGGACCTCCTGTACAGCTACCAGTCGGCGCTGCAACCGAGCACCGTCTTCCGTTACGATGCCAAGGCCAACCGAAGCCAGCCGTTCGAGCCGCCCAAACTCACCTTCGACCCCTCGCGATTCGAGACCCACCGGGTCTTCTACAACAGCAAGGACGGCACCCGGGTGCCCATGTTCGTCACCCACCGTCGGGACTTGGTGAGAAACGGCGAGAACCCGACGATGTTGTATGCTTACGGCGGCTTCTCGGCCAGTGTCACACCCTTCTTCAGTCCGGCCGTCATCGCGTGGGTCGAGCAGGGCGGCGTGTACGCCGTGGCGAACCTGCGGGGCGGCGGCGAGTACGGCGAAGCGTGGCACGAGGCGGGGATGTTCGAGCGGAAGCAGAACGTCTTCGACGACTTCATCGCGGCGGCTGAGTACCTGGTGCGCGAGCGGTATACCTCGCCCACCAGGCTCGCGATCAACGGTGGCTCCAACGGGGGGCTCCTGGTGGGCGCCGTGATGACGCAGCGCCCCGAGCTGATCGCGGTGACGGTGCCCGAAGTGGGCGTCATGGACATGTTGCGCTACCATGAGTTCACCGGCGGCGAAGCCTGGGCCGCCGAATACGGCCTGCCGACGGACCCCAAGGCCTTCGAATACCTTCGGGCGTACTCGCCGTTGCACAACATCAAGCCCGGTCGGTGCTACCCCGCGACCCTGGTGACCACGGCCGACCATGATGACCGTGTGGTGCCGAGCCATTCGTACAAGTTCACGGCCGCGCTGCAGCAGGCACAGGCCGCGGCCCCTGACTGCGTCAGGCCAGTACTCATCCGGGTCGAGGCACAGGGAAGCCACGGGTATCGCCCGCTCGACCGGGAGATCGCCGAGTCGGCGGACATCTGGTCGTTTGCGGCGTATCACACCGGCATGACGCGGAAACCGGCCGCTGTGGGGATGCCGTAGGAATCCGCCAGGATCCCTGGCCCACCTACCGAGGCGACGATGGCCGGCGTCATCCAGATCCGGACCGAGATTCCAGGCCCGAAGAGCCGCGCGCTGCTGGCCCGGCGCGCGGCGGCGGTGCCCCGTGGGGTGCAGGCGGTCACCCCGATCGCCATCGCGCACGCGGAGGGCGCTGTCGTCACCGATGCCGATGGCAACCGGCTGATCGACTTCGGCGGAGGGATAGGCGTCGTGAACACCGGCCACCGGCATCCCGGTGTCGTCGAGGCGATTCGCACCCAGCTGGACCGTTTCGCGCACGTCTGCTTCCCGGTCTCCACTTACGAGCCCTATGTGGAGCTCGCCGAGCGGCTCAATCGCATCACGCCGGGCACGCACGACAAACGCACCTTCATGGTGAACAGTGGTGCCGAGGCGGTGGAGAACGCGGTGAAGGTGGCGCGCGCGTTCACCGGCCGGCAGGCGGTTGTCTGCTTCGAGCACGGATTCCACGGCCGGACCAATCTGACCATGGCCCTCACCTCGAAAGTGACGCCGTACAAGAAGGGATTCGGGCCCTTCGCGCCGGAGGTGTATCGGATTCCCTATCCGTACTGCTATCGGTGCGAGCGGGCGGAACGGCGAAACGGCGGAACGGCGGCAGAGCCTGCCCCGAGCTTGTCGAGGGGGTGCTGCATGGCGGATCGCGCCTATTTCGAGCGGCTCTTCGCCGCCACTGTGGACCCGGGGTCTGTGGCGGCGATCGTCATGGAGCTCGAGTTGGGAGAAGGCGGGTTTGTCCCGGCGCCCCCGGAATACGTGCGGGCGCTCGCCGACTTCGCTCGGGAGCACGGCATCCTCTTCGTGGCCGACGAGATCCAGACCGGGTTTGGCCGGACCGGAGCCATGTTCGCCTGCGAGCACTACGGCCTGATCCCGGACATCATCACCACCGCCAAGTCCCTTGCCGGCGGCCTGCCGCTGGCGGCCGTGACCGGCCGGGCGGACGTGATGGAGGCGGCGCAGCCGGGCGGACTCGGCGGAACCTACGGCGGGAACCCGCTGGCGTGCGCCGCGGCGCTGGCGGTGCTGGACGCGATGGAGCGCGAGCGGATTCCCGAGCGTGCCCGCAGAGCGGGTGAGCGGATCGCCGGGCGGTTCCGGAGCTGGGCGGAGTCCTACCCGTGCATTGGTGACGTCCGCGGGCTCGGCGCGATGGTCGGGATGGAGTTGGTGGGCGATCCCGTATCGCGGACCCCAGACAAGGCGCTCACCGGCAGGCTGCTGGCCGCGGCGCTTGAACGGGGTCTCATCCTTCTGTCCTCGGGCACCTACGGGAACGTGGTCCGGGTGCTGGCCCCACTGACCACCGAGAACGCGGTGCTCGACGAAGGGCTCGAAGCCATGGAGGAGGCCCTTGCTGAGGCCGTCGCCGGCTCTCGACAGCCTCACTAGCGGGCAGTACGTTCCCCAACATCCAGCAACGAACAATCGAACTTTCGGGAAGGACCCCTTCCTCGTGGTCGCCTCTCCCTCGCCTACATCCGGTCCGGTCGTCCAACTCTCTAGCGTCTCCAAGACCTTCGGGGACGTGAAGGCGGTCAACGACGTCTCGTTCGAGATCCAGCGAGGCGAGTTCTTCTCCATGCTGGGCCCTTCTGGCTGCGGCAAGACCACCACCCTGCGGCTGTTGGCCGGCTTCGAGGAGCCCGACGAGGACGGCGGCACTGTGCGCCTGCTCGGCGAGGTGGTGAACAAGAAACGGCCCTACGAGCGGAAGATCGCCATGGTCTTCCAGAGCTACGCGCTCTTCCCCCACCTCTCGGTGCAGCGGAACGTCGCGTTCGGCCTGGAACAGCGGAAGACACCCAAGGCGGAAATCGGCGACCGGGTCCGGCGAGCGCTCGAGATGGTCAGGCTCAAACCCGACGTCTTCGCCAGGCGGATGCCGGGCCAGCTCTCGGGCGGGCAGCGACAGCGGGTGGCTCTGGCCCGCGCTCTGGTGCTCGAGCCTGACATTCTTCTGCTGGACGAGCCGCTCGGCGCGATCGACCTCAAGCTCCGCAAGGAGATGCAGCTCGAGCTCAAGTCGCTGAACAAACAGCTCGGTACCACCTTCGTCTACGTCACCCACGACCAGGAAGAAGCGCTCACGATGTCCGACCGCATCGCGGTCATGGACAACGCGCGGGTAGCACAGCTGGGGACGCCGGCGGAGATCTACGAGAACCCTCGCACCGCGTTCGTGGCCAAGTTCATCGGCGAGTCCAACTTCTTCGACGGAACGGCGGAACGGCGGAACGGCGGACGCTGGGAGGTCCAGAGGAACGGCGGGGGCCGCTTCGTGGTGCCCGACCATCCGGCGGTCGGCGAGGGCAAGTCGCTGCGCATCGCCGTGCGGCCCGAGTGGATGGACGTCTGTCGGCCCGACGCCGTGCCCGCCGGGGAGAACGCCGTCGGCGGGACCATCCGCGACGTCATTTACCTCGGCGAGACGATGCACGTGATCGTGACCGTACCCGGTTGCGAGGACGTCACGGTCGCGGTCCGGAACGAGGGCCAGCTCATCAAGCCCTTGCCCTGGAAGCGGGGCGATCAGGCCGCGGTGGCATGGCTGCCGGAGGACTGCCAGATCCTGGAGGAGGCGTAGTGACCTCATTGCGCCAGCGGATCCTGGCCTGGCTGCACCCGCGTCCCCACGCCCGCGTCTGGGCGCTGCTCGCGCCCGGCACGCTCTGGCTGGTCCTGTTCTTCCTGGTCCCGATTCTCATCATGCTCGCCTACAGCATGATGCCGCGCGGGATCTACGGCGGGGTGGACCCCGGCTTCACCCTGGAGCACTACCGGCGGTTCTTCGACCCGCTGTACCTCGACATCCTCCGGCGCACGTTCGTCTGGTCCGTTGCGTGCACCGTGATCTGCCTCCTGCTCGGGTTTCCGGTGGCGTACGCCATCGCCCGGGGCGGCAAGTGGAAGAACTTTCTCCTCTTCCTGGTGGTGCTGCCGTTCTGGACCAGCTTCCTGGTCCGGACCTTCGCCATGATCTTCCTGCTCCGCGACACCGGGCTGATCAACAACTGGCTGGTGCGGCTCGGGCTGATCGAGAGCTCGATCACCATGCTCTACACCCCGTTCGCCGTGATGGCGGGGCTGGTGTACGGCTTCCTCCCCTTCATGATCCTCCCGATCTACGCGTCGCTGGAGAAGCTCGACCTCGCGCTGCTGGAGGCCGCCGAGGTCCTGGGGGCGCGGCCGGCCGCGCGCTTCCGGCGCATCACGTTGCCGCTCTCGATGCCGGGAGTCGTCGCCGGGTGCCTGCTGGTGTTCATCCCCGCGCTGGGCTCGTTTCTGACCGCTGACCTGCTCGGCGGCGCCAAGCAGATGATGATCGGCAACCTGGTGCAGAACCAGTTCTCCGCCGCGCGAAACTGGCCGTTCGGCTCGGCGGCGTCGTTCATCGTGATGGCGCTGGTGCTCGTCGCGGTCATGCTCTATCTCCGGGTGAAGGACAGGGCCCCGGTCGAGGCCGCCTGAGATGGGCCCCCGCCTGCCGCGCTGGGTTCTCGGTGTCAGTGTTCTGGTCTACGCGTTCCTGCACGTCCCGATCCTGGTGCTGGTCGTCTTCTCGTTCAACGACTCCAAGTTCTCGGTGGACTGGGCCGGCTTCACTCTCGACTGGTACCGCCGGCTCCTCCAGCGGCCGGACATCCTCCGAGGATTGAAGGCGAGTCTCATCGTTGGCGGCGCGTCGACCGTGATCTCCGCGGTCCTGGGCACCCTGATCGCGCTGGCGCTCGCCCGGCACCGGTTCCGGGGGCGTACCGCGTTCGAGGGCTTCCTGTATGTTCCGATCGTGACACCGGAGATCGTGGTGGGAATCTCGCTGCTGATCCTCTTCGCCCTGGTCAAGGTGCCGCTCGGCCTCACCACCATCGTCATCGCGCACGTCGCGTTCTGCCTCTCGTTCGTGGTCATCGTGGTGCTCGCCCGCCTCGAGGGGATGGACCGGACGCTGGAGGAGGCGGCGATGATCCTCGGCGCCGACGAGGTCACCACCTTCTGGAAGGTGACGGTGCCCCAGCTCTGGCCCGGGATTCTCTCCGGCGCCCTGCTGGCCTTCACCATGTCGTTCGACGACTTCGTGATCACCTCGTTCGTGTCGGGCTCGGGCTCCTCGACCCTCCCGATCGTGGTCTACGGTATGGTGCGACGCAACGTGGAGCCGAGCATCAATGCGATCAGCACCATCATCCTGCTGGTCACCACGGCGCTGATCTATCTGGCGGACCGGCTGGCGAGGGAGAAATAGCGGCCGCTTGATCCAGCGCTGCCTCTGGGATGAGGGTGACCCGCCTGCCCGCCGTCCCGCCGCCCTGCCCGACCGCACCGACGTCGCCATAGTGGGCGGCGGATACACCGGGCTCTCGGCGGCCCGGACGCTGGCCCGGCAGGGCGTGGCGGTCACGGTGGTGGAGCGGCATCGGGTAGGGTGGGGAGCCAGCGGCCGGAACGGCGGGTTCGTGCTTCCGGGGTTCCAACCCGAGGCCGACTGTCTGGTGCGCCGATACGGCGCCGATCGCGCCCGGGCCCTCTTCGAGGACTCGATGCGGGCGATCGGATTTCTCGAAGGGTTGATCGCGGAGGAGGCAATCGACTGCGGGTACGCGCGCCGGGGAGCCGTAACGCTGGCGGCGCGCCCCAGCCATCTCCGTGACCTCGAGCGGGGCCGGCTGACGCTCCGCGACCGGTTCGGCCATGATACGGTGCTGCTCGGGCCGGCCGAGCTGCGCGAGGAGATCGACTCCCCGTGCTATCACGGCGGGCTGCTGGATCCGGCGGCCGGCGCCCTGCATCCGGCCCGGTACTGCGAGGGCCTGGCCGCCGCCGCGATCCGGGCGGGGGCGGTGATCGTCGAGGGCGTCGAGGTGCTCGGCGTCAACCGCGCGGAAGGAAGAACGACCCTCGCGACCTCGGGCGGCCCGCTGCCGGCGGCCGAGGTGCTGGTGGCGACTAACGGGTACACCAGCGCCGCGTTCCCCGGGCTGCGGCGGCGGGTCGTTCCGGTCGGCAGCTACGTCGTCGCCACCGCACGGCTCGAGCCCTCGGTCGCCCGTGGGCTGCTGCCCCGGGGGCGGGTGATGAGCGACACCTGGAACCTGCTCCACTATTTCCGGCTGTCGGACGACGGGCGGCTGGTGTTCGGCGGGCGGGCGTCGTTTACTCCGACTACGGTCGGACGGAGCGCGGGGATCCTCACGGCGGTGCTGCGGAAGGTCTTTCCGCCGCTCGCGGTGGTCCCGGTCGAGTATGCCTGGGCGGGCAACGTCTGCTTCGGCCGCGACCGGATGCCGCACGCCGGACGGCTCGACGGTGTCCACTACGCGCTGGGCTACGCGGGCCACGGCGTCGCGCTCTCGACCTGGCTCGGCGCCCGAGTGGGCGAGGCGCTGGCCGGCCGGGGAGCGATCCCGGAGCTCACCGGGGAGCGCCTCCGGGCGATCCCGCTGTACGGCGGAACGCCTTGGTTCTTGCCCGCGGTGGGCGGGTACTATCGAATGAAGGACTGGTTGAGCTGACACAGGACTCACGACGCTGGAACACGATCTCAAGGGGGAGCCCACACATGAGCAAGCGCAAGCAACTCGAACGCCTCGTCGGAGAGCTGGAAAGCGGGGGAATCTCCCGCCGCGATTTCGTCTGGCGCGCGATGGCCCTCGGGCTCAGCGTGAGCTCGGTCGGTGCGCTGCTTTCGGCCTGTGGCGGTGACAAGGGGGGACAGGCCGGCGAGGGCACGGGCGCGCAGGCCGAGGCCGAGCTGGGTCCGATCGAGAAGGAATTGCACATCTACAATTGGTCGGACTACATCGCCGACGAGACGGTGCCGAACTTCGAGAAGGAGTTCGGGGTGAAGGTGACGTACGACACGTACGAGAGCAACGAGGAAATGGTAGCCAAGCTGCAGGCGGGCGCGAGCGGATACGACATCATCGTGCCGTCGGGCTACGTGATCCCGGTGCTGGTCGCCACCGATCTCATCAGCCCGCTCAACAAGAAGTATCTCACCAACTGGGGGAATGTCTCGCCGATCTTTCAGAATCTGCCCTCGGACCCGGGGAACACTCACACGGTACCGTGGCAATGGGGAACCAGCGGGATCGCCTACCGGACCGACAAGGTGAAGGTGCCGGTGGACAGCTGGGCAGTGTTCCATGATGCCAAGCTCCAGGGCAAGATGACGATGATGGACGACGGTCGCGAAGTGATCGGGGCCTTCCTCCGCTACCGGGGACACTCGCTCAACTCCACCGACCCGCAGCAGTTGGCGAAGGCCAAGGCCGATGCCGTCCAGGCCAAGAAACAGCTCAAGGCGTACCTCTCGGCACCGGTGAAAGCGCAGCTCATCTCGGGCGATGTGTTGATCGCCCAGCTCTGGAATGGCGACACCAGCCAGGCCAAGTCGGAGCAGCCCAACCTCGGCTACGTGATCCCCAAGGAGGGATGCACCATCTGGGGGGACTCGATGTCCGTACCCAAGAGCGCGCCCAACAAGCGCGCGGCGCACGAGTGGATGAACTACATCCTCCGGCCCGAGGTAGGGGCCGCCCTGTCTGATTCTACCGGGTACGGTTCACCCAACGCCGCCGCGGCGAAGCTGATGAAGACTCCAGTGCCGTACCCGACCGAGGAGGAGCTCAAGCGCCTGGAGTATCAGGTGGACCTCGGCCGCGACACGGGGACCTGGGACCAAATCTGGACCGAGATCAAGTCGGCTTGACGCGCCATTCGAACGCCGAGGTGCTGGCGCTGAGCCAGCGGTATCTCGAGCTGATCGAGGGGCGGGAGCTGTCCCTCGAGGAGAAGCAATCCTTCATCGCGGAGACGGTGGAGGCGTACGAGCGCCACGTGAACCGCGGCTTCATCGGATACCGGAAGTCGGTGACCGAGGCCGGCCAGTTCGCCGCGCTCGAGTGGTCGGGCTCGGGGCTCGATCCTTCAGGACCTGCTCGGCCGGGAGTACATCGACTGCCTCGGCGGCTACGGGATCTTCAGCGCCGGGGTCAACCACCCGAAGATCCTGCAGCGCCGTCGCCTGCCAGATGGAGCGGATGGCGCTCAACAGCCAGGAGCTGCTGGAGCCGTGGCGCGCCGGGCTGGCGCGGCTGCTCGCCGATGGTGACGCCGGGTGACCTGGAGAACGCGTTCTTCATCAACAACGGCACCGACGCCATCGAGGGTGCCATCAAGCTCGCCCGGCTCTACACCCGCGGAACCTCTTCGTGTCCACCCTCGGCGGGTTCCACGGCAAATCCATGGGCTCGCTCTCGCTCATGGGCAAGGCGTCGTTCCGCGAGCCGTTCGCCGGGCGGACTGCAGGACGTGCGCTTCGTGCCGTACGGCGACGCCGACGCGCTGGAGGCCGAGCTCGCCAAGGCGGAGCAGGTCGGCACGCCGGTCGCCGGGTTCGTGGTCGAGCCGGTGCAGGGAGAGGCCGGCGGCGTGGTGCCGCCCGACGGACTACCTGCCGCGGGCCCGCGAGCTGTGCACCAAGTACGGCGCGCTGCTCATCGCGGACGAGATCCAGACCGGGATGGGCCGCACCGGCGGCGCTCTGGGGCGTGGACCACACCGACACGGTCCCCGACATCATGTGTCTCGGCAAGTCGATCGGCGGCGGCGTCATGCCGCTCTCCGCCTTCATCGCGCCGCCCGAGATCTGGGAGGTGATGATCCCCAATCCGATCATCCACTCCACCACGTTCGGCGGGAACCCGATGGCCTGCGCCGCGGGCATCGCCGCGATCGAGGTGACGCTGGAGGAGGACCTTCCCGGCCAGGCGGCGGCCAAGGGCGACTTCCTCCTGCGCGAGCTTGCCGCGCTGCGGCGAAGTACCCCCAGGTGCTCACCGACGTCCACGGCAAAGGGCTCCTGATCGGCATGGAGTTTCCCACCGACGAGACCGGGTTCCGCTGCGCCGCCGGGCTCTTCAAACGCGGGGTGCTTGTTCGCGGGCACGTACTCCAAGGCGCGCACCATCCGGATCGAGCCGGCGCTGGGAATTCCGATGGAGCTGCTGAACGAGATGCTGACCCGGCTCGAGGACACCTTCTGCGAGGTGGCGAAAGGGACCTAGAAATGGCACGGGCGCGAGCCCCGGGCTCCGCCGCCGATTTCCTGCCCCCTCGGCCCACCCTGAGAAAACTCCGCGTGGCGGCGCAGGGCTGCCGCGGGTGCGATCTGTGGCGGAACGCGACGCGGACGGTGTTCGGCGAAGGCGCGGCCGGCGCCGCCGCGGTCTTCGTCGGCGAGCAGCCCGGTGATCAGGAGGATCGGACCGGCCGGCCGTTCGTCGGACCGGCTGGCCGGCTCTTCGACGAGGCACTGGCATCGGCCGGCCTCGACCGCGAGATGGTCTACGTCACCAACGCGGTCAAGCATTTCAAGTTCGTGCGAGGGGAGCTGGTCAAGCGGAGGCTGCACAAGAAGCCGAACGCAGCACAGGTGCGCGCCTGCAACCCGTGGCTGCGTGAGGAGGTCCGGCTGGTGAAGCCACACCTCGTGGTGGCGCTCGGAAGTACGGCGGCGCAGGCCCTGCTGGGCAGCGGCTTCCGGGTCACTAGGCACCGCGGCGAGCTGGTCCGCTCCGAGTGGGCCGGCCCGGTCATCGCCACCGTGCATCCGTCGTCCGTGCTGCGTGCCCCCGGCGACGTTCGTGCCCAGGCGCAGCGGGAGTTCTTCCGCGACATCGCGAAGGTCGCGGAGTATGTCCTGAAGCAGGGTCGATCCCGGCGTTCCTAGCCGACCCGGCTGGATCGCTTCGCGCTACTCCTCGACCTCTACCTCGGCCTCCGGTTCCTCTTCCTCCTCCACCGCATTGGACCAGCCGATCGATACGCCGCCCCACAATTTCACGTCGCTTTCATTGGTTGGAGACGTGAACTTGGTCGCATCATCCGCACTTATCTGGAAGTGGAATACCGGGGTAATGGAAAAGATTCCGGCGGTCAGCGGGAGCCCGGCCGACAGGTCCACATGGGTCAGGCCATCGTCGCTGAAGTTGAACGATTCGTCGTCATCGATGCCTTGGCCCACATTGAGTCCCACGAGGCCACCGAGGTCCAGGGTATGCGTCTCGCCGAGCGGGACGGAATGCGCGACGGCGCCTTCGAAATACGCTCCCTTGACCTTGTCGAAGTCGTAGTAGATCGATAGTTCCGGGGCGAGCGGCACGTCGAATCCCACGGTGCCGTACACTTCCCACGTATTGATGTCGCTGTTGTATCCCCCGTTCGAGTCGTCGGTGAGATCGTTGGGATAGAAGTACCCGACGATACCGCCCGTCAGGGTGGCCTTCCCCGTTCCGAAGCTCACCTCGGCGTAGGGATTGAATTCCGAAAGATTGAACGCCGACAGCCCGCCGCTCTCGCTGATATCGTCGTCCGGATCGTCGTACTTCCCGAGATCGATGTTGGCCCAACCGCCAGCCGTGACCGAGGCGTTGCCCGCCGGGAAGCTGACCCACAGATCGGGTTGGGCCACGGGCTTGTTGGTCAAGCTCACCCCTCGCCAGACGTAGGAGCTGAACAGGTCCAGCTGAGCACCGACTTCGGTCTGCGCCTGGGCCGTCCGGGGGGGCGTCGCCAGCAGGATGCCGAGCGCGGTCGCCCTCAGCAGGTTCGCGGCCTTCATACGGATCTCCTTGGGGCATGACAGGTGGGACGGCGAGGATTGCGACGCCTGTGCGTCAATGTATGGGCCGGAGGACGACGGTCAAGCGCGACCGCCGACCCCCTGGACGATTCCATGCCCAATCGGCTATTCAGAAGCGGCCGTCGCCCCCAGCGCGCGCGCCCAGCTGATGGTCAGCCCGCCCCACAGCTTCACATCGTCTTGTTCTCCCGGGGAGGTGAGCTTGGTGACCTCGTCTCCGTTCACCAGGAAGTGGACCACCGGCGTGATCGAAAAGATTCCCGCCGAGAACGGCACGCCGGCCGAGAGGTCGAGGTGGGTGAAGCCGTTCTCGAAGAAGTTGTTGATCTCGCCGGCCGACTCGGCCTCCGCCTGACCGGCGCTGAGGCCGCCGAGTGCGCCCAGGTTGAGCGAGAGCGAGGGCCCGAGCGGCAGCGAATGGGCGAGGCTCCCCTCGATATAGGCCCCGTTCACTTTGTCGAAGTCATAGTACACCGCGAGCTTCGGACTGAGCGGGACGCCGAGCCCCACCTTGCCGTACACTTCCCAGGTGTTGAAGTCGTCGGTGGCGCCGAACTCGTTGGGAAAGACGTAACCGACCACCCCGCCGGTGAGCGTGGCCTTGCCGGCCGGTACGCTTACCTCCGCCCAGGGATCGAACTCCGACAGATTGAGGCTCGACGCGCCTCCGCTCTGACTGAAGTCGTCGGCGTCGTCGTACCGGCCCAGGTCCACGTTTGCCCAGCCGCCGACGGTCACCGACGCGTTCCCCGCGGGGAACGCCAGGTACACATTCGGCTGGCCGACCGGCCGGTTGGTCAGGCTCACCCCGCGCCAGACGTAGCCGCTGAACATGCCCAGGTCGGCGCCCACGGTCGCTTGTGCCCGGGCGGATCGCGCGGATGCCGCCGCAACGACGGCCAGCACAGCGGCGCCCAGCAACTTCGATCGCAACATGGTCTCTCCCTTCCAGAATGGGGAAAACAAAAAACCCGCCTCGAACGTCGAGGCGGGTCGGATACAGCCAGAGCGTCACACGTGTGACGGCCCGAGACCTCTACGTGAAGGCGTGGTCGATGGACAGCGGATTACGGTTTCGACGGGTCTCGGGGCGCATGAACACAATGTAGGACATGCAGACCCGGACCGTCAACCGGACCCGGCCAGGCCGGCGAACCGCGGATGATCGCGAAGGGGCGCCCAGATCGGGTCGCTCCGAAGCTCCGCCGGGCTGATCCAGCTGGGGATGGTGAGCAGCGCCTCCAGGGTGTCGAGCGCCCGCTCCGGCTCGTTCACCAGAGTGTAGATCTCCGCGAGACGGGTCATCACGAACGGGCCCGAGTAGGCGTCCAGCGAAGGTGGAATCAGTGCCGCGGCGCGCCGGCCGGCCCGGATCGCCTCGGCCTTGCGCCCTGCCCGTGCGTTCGCGAGGCCGGCCCGCGCCAGCAGCTTGGCATCGTCCGGCCGGTCGCGCACCCGCCGCTCCAGCATCACGCGAGCCGAGTCGCCGTGAGCCCGCTCGGCCGCGCGGTCACCGCGATAGGCCCCTGCCTCCGCCAGCAGCAGATGGTACCGGGCGGTGTCGCCGTCGAACGACGACGGGCGAATGGCGTCCACCGCCGCCGCGAACACGCTGTCGGAGGTCAGCAGCGAGGCGGAGATCGCGTCCGGAATCAGCAGCGCCTGCGCCATCCGGCCCGGGCTCACTCGGGTCATGGCCTGGCCCATGACCGCCCTGGCACGGACCCGGTCCCCCCGCCAGACGAGGTAGAGCATCGCCTTGTACGCGTAGGGCTCGGCCCAGTCCGGCGCCAGCTGGATCGCCCGGTCGAAGCGCCGCTCCGCCTCGGCGTAGCTGCGGGTCCACATGTAGAGGTCCGCGAGATCGAGCGCCCTGAGCGCGGAGCGCGGATCGTAGCGCACCGCCTCCTGAAATCGCGCCAGGGCGCTGTCCCAATTGCCGCGGCGTCGCTCCACGTAGCCGATCGCGGACAGTAGCTCGCTGTTGCTGGGTTGCCGCCGGCGCGCGGCCTCGAACTCCTCCAGGGCGCGCCGGTAGTCCACCAGTCCCCAGTAGTAGTAGTACCCCCGCGCGATGCGCCCCTCGGTCAGGTCGGGTGAGAGGCGCAGCGCCGTCTCCACGGCGGTACGCGCGGAGTCGAGCCGGGACGGCGAACGGTCGTAGTAGAACCAGTACATCGCCGAGTGGGCCCGGCCGAGGCGGGCCCAGGCCAGCGCGAAGGTCGAGTCGAGCCGCACCGCCTTTCGGTAGAGATCCGCCGCCGCCTCGATGTTGCCGCGGCTGTAGCTCCGCGAAGCGTACTCGTTGCCGCGCAGATAGAAGTCGTAGGCCTCCGGCGTCGAGGTCCCCGCGGCGGTGAGCGACGCCTGCTCGGGTGCCCGCAGGGCGATATCCAGCGCCGTCGTCACCTGCTGGGCGATCTCCGACTGCACCCGGAACACCTCGGTCAGCTCGACCTCGTACTCCTCTCCCCAGAGCGGACTGTCGTCCGCCACCGCGATGAGCCGCGGTGTCACCCTGACCCTGCCCGGGCTCCCCTGGCCTCGCTCCCAACGCACGCTCCCTTCCAGCAGGTATCCGGCCTGGAGCTCGGCGCCGATTTCCTTCAACGACTTGGAACTGGTCCGGAACTGCTCGGCACTGGTGCGGCTGATGACCCTGAGCCCACCGAGGCCGGCCAGACGGCTGGTGAGCTCCTCGGTCAGGCCGTCGGCGAAGTACTGATCGCCGGGATCGCCCAGGTTCTTGAAGGGCAGCACCGCCAGCACCCGGCTCTCCGGGTCCGGCGCCACGGCCGTGCCGTCGCGCTCCTGCCGGGCGAGCATCCACAGCCCTCCGCCGGCGAGCGCGAGCAGCAGGATGGGAACCGCGGACAGCCGCGTGCGGTGGCGGCGTCGGGGAGGTGGGGAGCCCATTCGAGGCAGAGAAACCGGCGTGATCGCGCTATGCGCGCCGGTCTCGATGAGGGCTTGGGCGAATGCCTCCATGCTCTCGTAGCGATCGGGCGGCTGGCGGGAGAGCGCGCGCATGAGGACCCGCTCTACCGCCGCCGGTACGTCGGGGCGGGCGTCCTTCAACGGCCGCGGCGCACTGGTCAGCTTTCGGGCCAGGATGGCGCGTGCGTTCGGCCCCGTGAAGGGAGCGACCCCGGCAAGTGCCTCGTACACCACGGCGGCCAGCGAGTACTGGTCGCTTCGCCCAGTCAGATCCTCGTCGCCCGCCGCCTGCTCGGGACTCATGTAGGCAGGCGTGCCCACCGTGACGCCTGTCTCGGTGAGCCGAGGCTCCGATGGCGTGTCGGTTCCCCCGGCGTCCTCGGCCTCCTCCAGCGCGTAGGCGATGCCGAAGTCCGCGAGAATCGCCTCGCCGGTCTGCGAGAGCATGATGTTCTCGGGCTTGAGATCGCGGTGGATGATGCCGAGGGTATGGGCATAGGCCAGCGCCGACGCCACCTCCAGCGCCACCTGCAGCGCGGCCCCGGTGTCCAGCCGGCCGACCTGGCGGAGCCGGTCGCGGAGCGACCCGGCCTCGACGTACGGCATGGTGTAGAAGAGCCGGCCCGCGGCGCTGCCGGAGTCGAACAGCGGCAGGATGTGTGGGTGCTGGAGCCGGGCCTGGGTGCGGATCTCGCGCTGGAACCGCTCCACCCCCAAGGCCGCGCCGAGAGCGGAGTGGAGCACCTTGAGCGCCACCCGGCGCCCGTGTCGGAGGTCCTGGGCCAGGTAGACCGTCGCGCTGCCGCCCCGGCCCAGCTCCTCCTCGATCAGGTAGAGCTCGGCAAGCTCTTCCGCGAGGAGGTCCTGGCGATCGGGCGTCGAGGCGGCATCTGCCATGGGTGGGCGTGGATCCAGGGTCAGGGTAAGGCCCGACCAACCCGCGCTATCGCGATGAATGGGGCGCGTTTCAGGCCCCCACCGCCGGAGTTGCGGAGTTGAGCCCCAGAATGGCACCTTGCCTCTGGACTCCTCCCACGAGACTCGGGTCTGGATCTCAACTCCGTTTTCGTCAAGCGTTTCGGCGATCTGGTGGCGCTGTTGCGCGTCGATCCGGCGAACGACGCAGCTCAGGATCTTGCTCTCACGGCCGCCACCAGCGCCGTGGCGGGGTCGCCGGTCGAAGTGGCCGCGGCCAGCGACGTAGCGGGCAGCCCCGAAGGGGTGGGCCTCCGGGCCAGGATGATCGCCCGCCAAGTCGACCGCCTGCGCGTCGCCGCGGGCGCGGAACCCTACGAGCTTCAGGCCGTCGCGCGGGCCCTGGCCCACGATCTCACTCCCATCCCCGCCATGCCTCACGTCCAAGTGGATCTGCTGCGGCTGCTGGCACCCCCGTCCCGCTAGGCGTCCGCCGGGTCAGCGGTGCACGTCGAACCCGTCGACGTGGAGGTCCAGGTTGTGATTCGCCCGGATGCCGACGATCCCGTCCAGCCCCATCCCCTTCGCGTCGGTGCCATAGACCTCCTGCCCGTTCACCAGGAAGACCACCTTGCTCGGATCGCGCTTGTTGTCCACCTCGAGCAGGTTGGTGGAGGAGCCCTTCTCATCCGGCTTCTTGACCGCCGCGTGAGGGACCCATCCCTTGGAGACGTCACTCGTCTTCTCCCCGTCTCGCCGCTTGATCAGGTAGCTCCCGTCCTGGCGGATCAGAAAGTAGATGTACTTCTGCGCCGGACCGTCGAGCTCCTGCCCGCCGACGAAGAGTCCGTATCCCTCGGCGTGCTCCGACGGCTTGGTCTGGGTAAACGTGGCGAGAGTGTGGAAGGGACCACTGCCCCTTGTCTCGGCGCGATAGAGGATGATCGCCGGCCCGAGGGTGAGGTGAATGCCCGATCCCATGGACACGACCTTCGCGTTCTTGGCGTCGCCCTTGTCGGCGCGAACGGTCCAGCCGGCGGGAACGGCGCCGCCGCCGGCAGGGGCGTGGTCGGCGTGTTCGGCGTGTTCCTGGGAGACGAGCGGAGTGGTGAGGGCCGCGAGCAGGGCGGCAGCGGACAGCGTCGATCGCATGTGAAACCCCTCGGTGTACGGTTGAGATCGTTGGAGTTGCGGCACGGGTTCCGGCAGGCTAACCTAAGCCTCCACTCTTTCCATTCTCCTCGGGAGACGCTCGATGTACTGGATCGGAGTCCTGCTCGCCGGCATCGGTGCGAGCTTGATCCTGGGGGCCCTCACCTTCGTCTCGGCCCTCATCGGGGTCCTGGTCAACGCAATGATCGTACTGATGTGCGGTCCCATCATCGACGGCATCGCTCGCAGGCGAGGGCGGGCCTCATCCAGGTGAGGCGTCGAAACTCAGCCCGGTTCCGGGGTCGGTGATTCCGGGGTAGTCGCCGAGCGTATCGCGGCCTCGTAGTTGATCTTGAGACTTCCCATCAGCTCCCGCAGTCCCCGCACCTTCATCTGCAGTCCTCCACCCCGGCGCGTCATGGTGCCCATGATGCCCGCCGTCTCGGCGATCCCCGTGAGACTGAGCGCCGACGCGTTGCCCTTGATCTCGTCCAGCAGGCGGGCGAGGCCGCGAACCACGCTTTCGTCCGCCCGCAGCGTGGACATCTCTTCGATGACGGCATGGATGCGCTGGAATTTCGGTGGCATACTCTGGAGATACGCGAGCTGCGCATGCTGCCGCGACGTCAGTTTGACGGCCATGTGTGGCTGCTGGGTCGAGGATCAGTCAATGTAATCAGGCGCGTGAATCTTCACCCGGGGTGTTCGAGGCCCCACGTTTCGGGCTGTCGAGGTGAGCAAGTGGAATCAAGCCGCTCCACTTACCGTGCGGCGGCTCCGCCTGCATCGCGCCGGCGTGGAGCTGATCGCTGGCTCATTACCGGTGTGGCGGATTGCCAGGCGGGCGGGATACGATGTAAGGACCGGGGTGAATCTCCAACCCCGGTGTTTCGTAGGGCGACGTGCCCACGCGGCCGCAGATTGAACGTCCACCGAAGTATCAACCGCTACTACTACCAGGCGCCGAGCCATGAAGCTATCGGACCTGTCGATTCGCCGACCAGTGCTCGCGAGCATGCTAGGCATCGCCCTGGTGCTCTTCGGCGTCATCGGCTACCTCGGTCTCTCCGTGCGAGAGTTTCCCGACGTGGATCCGCCGATCGTCTCGGTATCGACGTTACTGCCCGGTGCCAACCCTCAGGTAGTCGAATCGGCGGTGACCGATATCCTCGAGGAGGAGTTGAGCACGGTGCAGGGGATCCGCACCCTCACCAGCTCGAGCGCGGAGCAATTCAGCAACATCACGATCGAGTTCACACTGGACCGGCCGGTGGAGGAAGCCGCGCAGGACGTGCGGGACAAAGTCTCCCGGGTCCGTGGTCGGCTGCCGGACGACATCGAGGAACCCGTCATTGCGAAGCAGGAGGCCGATGCACAGCCGTTCATGTGGCTGGCGCTGACGGGCGAGAACTACGATCTGCTGCAGCTCTCGGACCTCGCCGACCGGGTGGTGAAGACCCGGATGCAGAGCTTGCCCGGCGTCGGGCGGATTTTCATCGGCGGCGAGCGCCGGTACTCGATGCGCGTGTGGCTGGATGCTTCGAAGCTCGCCGCGCGCTCGCTCACGGTTCAGGACGTCGAGGCGGCGATCCGCAGCCGCAACGTCGAAATCCCTGCCGGCCGCATCGAATCGGATCGCCGGGAGTTCACCGTACGCTCCCTCGGCGAGTTGAAGACGCCGGAGGAGTTCAGCCGGCTGGTGGTCTCCAGCGGCAACGGCCAGATCGTGAAGTTGGAGGATCTGGGTCGGGTGGAGCTGGGTCCAGCGGACAATCGAAGTGCACTCCGCTACCGCGGCAGCCCCTCGGTGGGCGTTGGCATCGTCCGCCAGTCGAAGTCGAATTTGGTCAAGGTGGCGGACGCCGTGCACGCGGCCTTGCCAGGGCTCGAGCGGGAGCTGCCTCCCGGCGTCAGGATCATCTCCACCTTCGATCAGTCCATCTTCGTCAAGCGTTCCATTCAGGAGGCGGAGGACACGCTCATCATCGCGGCGTTTCTCGTCGTGATCATCATCTTCATCTTCTTACGCAACTTCCGCGCGACGATCATTCCGGCTGTCGCGATCCCGACTTCGATCATCTCGACCTTCGCCGTGATGTACTTTCTCGGCTTCTCGATCAACAACCTGACGCTGCTCGCACTGACGCTGGCCATCGGCATCGTGGTAGACGACGCGATCATCGTGCTGGAGAACGCATTCCGGCATCAGGAAGAACTGCATGAGGAGCCCGAGACCGCAGCCACGAACGGCACGCGCGAGATCGCCTTCGCCGTGATCGCCACCACGATCTCACTGGTGGCGGTCTTCACTCCGCTGGCTTTTCTCCAGGGCAGTACCGGCAGGCTCTTCAACGAGTTCGGCATCGCCGTGGCCGGCTCCGTGGTGATCTCCGGATTCGTGGCACTCACGATCACGCCCATGCTCTGCGCCAAGATCCTGCGAGTGCCGCCCCGGCACGGCTGGCTGTACGTGACATTGGAGCGCGGTTTCAATGGCCTTGCGAGCGGCTATGCTCGAACGCTTCGCTGGTCATTGCGCCACCAGTTTGTCGTTCTCGGGGTCGTGCTTGCGACCGCGCTCGGTGCGGTGGTGACCTTTGGATCACTCAAGCGTGAGTTCGTCCCGCCGGAGGATCGGGGCTTTTTCTTCACGGTGGTCATCGCACCTGAAGGATCTACGCTCAACTACACCGACGGCTACCTGCGCCAGATCGAGAAGTTCTTCGCGGCGGTCCCCGAAGTCGAGCACTACTTCAGCATTGCCGGGGCCTTCTTCGGAAGCCCCAGCCGCGGCGGGGTCTTCGCTCGGATGACGGACTGGAGCGATCGGGAGCGGACGGTCCAAGAGATCATCGGGGAAGTACAGCCGAGACTCTTCGGTGTCCCTGGAATCATGGCATTCGCCATCAATCCCCCTGCGTTTGGAGGGTTCGGCAACCCCGTGCAGTTCGTGGTTCAGCATTCCGATTTCCAGCAGCTTCAGCTTGCCGTCGACACCCTGATGAAACGGATCCAGCAGGTGCCGGGCCTGGTAAACGTCGACAGCGACCTCCGGGTCAACAAGCCCGAGCTTACCGTGTCCTTCGACCGCGATCGGGCCGAAGACTTGGGCGTGCCGGTGCGGGATGTCGCCTCCGCGCTGCAGACCCTGTTGGGCGGTCGTGAGGTGAGCACCTTTACCCGCAACAACCGCCTCTACGACGTGATCGTGCAGCTTGCGCCCACGGCGCGCGCCACCCCAAGCGACATGAGCGGGATATACCTCCGGGGACGCGACGGCGGTCTGGTACAGCTTGACGCTCTGGCCTCGGTCCAGGAGGGGGTCGGCCCCCGGCAACTGGCCCACTTCAACCGGATTCGCTCGGCGACGATCACGGCAGGTCTGGCCCCGGGATTCACACTGGGCGAGGCCCTCGACTCGATGCATGCCATCGCGGGAGAGGTCCTGCCACGCGGCTCGACCACGGCTCTGGCCGGTGAATCGCGCGAGTTGGACGAGAGCGGGTCAGCCCTCTACTTCGCGTTTGCGCTCGCCCTGGTCGTCGTGTTCATGGTGCTGGCGTCACAGTTCGAGTCTCTGGTTCATCCTTTCACCGTGCTGCTCGCGGTGCCGCTCGCCGTGACCGGCGCCCTGGTGACCCTGAAGATCACCGGCAGTACGATCAACCTGTACAGCCAGATCGGCATGATTCTCCTGATCGGGCTGGTCACGAAGAACTCGATCCTTCTGGTGGAGTACACCAACCAATTGAAGGAGCGGGGGATGGAGACTCTCGAGGCGGCTCTGGAAGCCGGGCGCATTCGGCTCCGCCCCATTCTCATGACCTCGGTCGCGACGATCATGGGCGCCCTTCCGATTGCGCTGGGGCTCGGCGCGGGCTCCTTGAGCCGGAGACCGCTGGGTTATGCGATCGTGGGCGGTCTGCTTTTCTCCACGATCCTCACGTTGTACGTGGTACCGGTCGTGTACGTCATCTTTGACCGCCTTCTCGCCCGGACGCGCCGCAAGGCGCCAGTGCACCGGGGCTCGCTCGCGCCGGCGGAGGCCGAGTGATCGCCACGCTTCTCCTCGCGCTCCAGACCACGGTGCCTGTGGCGACCGATTCCGTGCCCGCCGACTCGCTGCCTCGAGTCACGTTGCCGGAGGCCATTCGTCGCTCGGCGCGGCTCGACCCGGAGTACGTCCAGGCGCTGGGCGAGATCGACAACACCGAGTGGGGGCGGCGCGTGGCCATGCTGGCCTTCTTCGTGCCCTCGCTCTCAGTTAGGGCTCGACGAGACCAAGTACTCGCAGGAGTTCTTCAATCCCGCCGACCCGGCGAACCCGACCAGCACGCTCGTGGTGGGTCGTGTGAGAGCGAACTACGAGGTGTTCAGCCTGCGGAAGTTCGCCGAACTGGGACGCACCCGCGCCGAGCTGTCGAGCGCCGAAGCCGGCGAGCTGGAGCAGCGGTTCCAGGCGGCGCTGGAAACCGAGTCGAGCTACTACGACGTCTTGGTGAATCAGGAGCTCGCCCGGGTGTCGCAGGAGCGCGCCAACCGAGCGCGCGGGGGCCTAGGCGTGGCCCGGGCTCGCGTGGCATCGGGCGCCGCGGTGCAGACCGACTCGCTTCAGCTGGTGCTGGAGCTGACCCGCGCCGAGGTGGACCTGCTGGTCAAGCGGAACGCGCTCCGGACCGCGCAGCTCGAGCTCGGCCGTCGGGTCGGCGAGGCGACGGCCGTGGACGCGGTGCCGCTCGATACATTGCCCGCGCCAGATCTCCCGATCGGGCTGCCCGAGGCGTTGCAGACGGCGCTCGACCAGGGCCCGCAGTACCGGACCGCCCGCGCCAACGAGCGCGCCGCCGCGGCGGCGCTCAAGTCCCAGCGAAGCGACTACTTCCCGACCCTGGGGATCGGCGCGCTCCACCAGCGGTACGACACGGAGATCTTTCCGGGGGCGGCCAATGTCACCTCGGTGACGTTCAGCGTGTCGTTCCCGATCTGGAACAACGGGCAACGCGAGCTCGAGGTGAGCCGCGCCCGGGTCGCCCGTGATGTGGCGCGGACGATCCGCGAGGATCTCGAGCGCGCCGTGCGCCGGGACGTCACCTCCGCGTTCGACACCTACCAGACCAGCCTCGAGGCCGCCAGGCTCGCCGGCGTCGGCGTCGCGGTGGCGGGCGAGAACTACCGGATGCAGGAGATGCGCTACCGTGCCGGCGCGACCACCATCCTCGATCTCCTGGACTCCCAGGTCAGTCTGGCCGAAGCGGAGGCCGGCTTGGTGCAGGCCCGGTACGTGACGAGACTGTCGCTGGCGCGGCTGGAGGCGATACTCGGCCGCAGACTCTTCTCGAACAAGGACGCACCGTGACACGGCTATTAGCCCTCGTGGTACTGGGAATCACGGCATGCAACAAGGCCGGGGGCGCGCCAGAGGGGGGTGACGCCGCCGGTGGTGGTGCGGATGGAGGACCGCCCGCGATGCCGGTCGAAGTCGTGGTCGCCCGGCGCGACACCGTTGTGGACGCGATCCTGGCGACCGGGCAGATCGAAGCTCTACAGTCGATCGACCTGCGGCCCGACATCGAGGGCCGGGTCGCCGGGATCCTGATGCGCGAGGGGGCTCTCGTCTCCCGCGGCCAGGCGCTTATCAAGGTGGACGACGCCGAGCTCAAGGCGGAGGTGGCGAGGGCGGAGGCCGAGCGCGATCTCGCCCGCCAGTCGCTCGCCCGCACCCGCGAGCTCCTCTCCCAGAAGGCCTCCAGCCAGTCGGAGCTGGAGCGCGCGGAGGCGACGTCGCGGAGCACTGAGGCGCAGTACCAGCTGCTCAAGGTCCGCCTCGACCGGACTACGGTGCGCGCCCCCTTCACCGGAGTGGCCGGCCGGCGGATGGTAAGCCTGGGCGACTACGTGACCACCAGCGACGACCTCATGACGCTGCAAACCGTCTCGCCGCAGCGGGCGGTGTTCCAGGTGCCCGAGCGCTATTCCGACCAACTCGAGGTCGGGCAACAGGTCACCTTCCATGTGGCCGCGCTCCCGGGCAGGGAGTTTTCCGGACGAGTGGACTTTGTGGATCCGGTGGTGCAGCTGCCAGGCCGGACGATTACGGTCAAGGCGCAGGTGCCGAATACGCGCCGTGAGCTGCAGGCCGGCATGTTCATCGAGGTCCGGCTCGCCACCGACGTGCGACCGAACGCGGTCGTGATCGCCGAGGACGCGGTGCTCCCGCTGCAGGGCGCCAACTTCGTGTGGGTTGTGATCGACGGCAAGGCGACTCGCCGCCCGGTGGAGCTCGGCGTCCGCACACCGGGGTTCGTCGAGGCGCGGACCGGCGTCGAGGCCGGCGAGCAGGTCGTCGTCGGCGGGCAGGAACGGCTCGCCGAAGGGGCGCCGGCGGCGCCGACCGTCGTGGATCGGACTCCGGCAAGCGGCCGCGAAAGCGTCGGCGGCACCACCACGGGACAGGCCGATACCGTCGGGAAGACCGACACGACCTCCGGGAAGGTCGACACCAACGCCGCCAAGGCGGCGGGGACCCCATAGGCGGGTGAGGCCGAAGGGCGGGAGCGCCGCGCGGATGTGGCGGCAGGCGGCAGGACTGGCAGTGCTGCTGCTGCCTCTTGGCTCCCCCCTCCGCGCGCAGACGACGCGTGCCGAGCGCACGGAGTATCGCGAGACCTCCACCTATGCCGACGTCCTCGCCTTCCTCGATTCCCTCCGGCGCCGCGGTGCTCCGATCTCACTGCATACGCTCGCGCTCAGCCACGAGGGTCGAGCGATCCCGTACGCCGTGGCCTCCCGGCCGCTGGTGAAGGATCGGGCCGATGCGGCTCGGAGCGGCAAGCCGGTGGTCTACCTGCAGGCGAACATCCACGCCGGCGAAGTGGAGGGGAAAGAGGCCGCGCAGATGCTGCTGCGCGATCTCTCGGTCGGACCGCTTGCGCCGCTGCTCGACAGCCTCGTCCTGCTGGTGGTGCCGATCTACAACGCGGACGGCAACGAGGCGCTGGCGCCGGGCGACACCAACCGGCCGGGGCAGAACGGTCCCGGGCTGGTGGGGCGCCGCGCCAACGGCCAGGGCCTCGACCTCAACCGCGATTACGTGAAGATGGAGGCCCCCGAGACGAGGGGCGCCGCCGACCTTCTCCTCAGGTGGAACCCTCATCTCTTCGTCGATCTCCATACCACCAACGGCAGCTATCACGGCTATGCCCTCACCTACTCCCCGGGCCTCAACCCCAACGCCACGGCAGCGAACGACTTCGTCCGCGACCGATTGCTTCCCGTCCTGCGGCGCCGAATGTCCGAGCGTCACGGCCGCGCCACCTTTCCCTACGGCAACTTCAGAAACCAGCATCCGGACTCGCTGGCGCAGGGGTGGGAGACCTATGACGCCCGGCCTCGGTTTGGCACCAACTGGGTCGGACTCCGGGGCCGGATGGCGGTGCTGAGCGAGGCGTACAGCAACGACGACTTCCGGACCCGGGTGGCATCCACGTACGACTTCGTGCGGGAGCTGTTGAGCCTGGTCGTCGAGGAGAAGGCTGCGGTAACGGGGATGGCCTCGGCCCCTCCGCGGCCGGATTCCGTTGCGGTGCGCTCGGTGCTCGGCCAGCCGGTGACGCAGCCCGTGATCGCGGAGATCACCGAGCCGGCGGGAGACGGAGATGGTGGGTATGCCCGCCGGCGACGAAGCGGGAGCTTTCGCACCATCGACATGCCGGTGTACGACCACTTCGTCCCCGCGCGGCGCGAGTCGATCCCCGAGGCCTATCTGTTTCCGGAGCGATTCTCACGGGTGGCAGATCTGCTGCGACGGCACGGAATCGTCGTCGAGCGAGTGCGAAACCGGGTCGTCGGCCCACTCGAGACGTTTACCGTGGAGAGCCTGAGGCGAGACCCGCCGTTCGAAGGCCATCGCCCGGTCCGGCTCGAAGGGCGCTGGCGCGAGGGCAAGGAGCGACCGGCGGCCGGCTGGTACCTGGTCTCCACGACGCAGACGCTCGGCGTGCTGGCAGCGTATCTTCTCGAGCCGGCCTCCGAGGACGGCGTCGTCACCTGGAATCTGCTGGACGCGGGGCTGGCGGTGGGCCGGCCATACCCGATCCTGCGCTCCCGGCGCGCGACTTCGGCCGCGGTCGAACTCGCGCCGTAGCTGATAGCCTGCTCGTGACTTAGGAGGTCTGATGCTGCAGACCGGTGAGGCCGCCCCGGACTTCGCCCTAACCGACCCGGCCGGCCGACGCGTCACCCTCGCCGACCTGAGAGGGCAGCACGTGGTGCTCTACTTTTACCCCAAGGACGATACCCCGGGGTGCACCAAGGAGGCCTGCGGCTTTCGGGACGCTTGGGACGATCTCCGCGCCCTGGGCGCGGTCGTCATCGGGGTATCTCCCGACACCGCGGCGTCGCACCGCGGCTTCGCCGAGAAGTACGGCCTGCCGTTTCAGCTCCTCTCCGACCCCGACCGGAAGGCGATGGAGGCGTACGGTGCCTACGGTGAGAAGACACTGTACGGCAAGAAGGTCACCGGGGTGATTCGCTCGACGGTCTGGATCGGACCCGACGGCCGGGTTCGCCGGCATTGGGCCAGGATCACCGACGCGGGAGCCCATCCCGGCCGGGTCCTGGCGGCGCTCCAGGAGGCGCTCTGAGCGCTGTCCGGAGGGCTATATTTCCCGTCCCAACACCAACGGATGCTGGCATGACCGCACGCAGCCCCCATACTCGCTCCTTCGTCGCCTGGATCTGGGAGTGGACCAAGTCCATCGTCGTGGCGCTCGTGGTGTGGTTCTTCCTGCGGACCTTCCTCGTCGAGGCCTTCCGGATCCCGTCGGGCAGCATGGAGAACACCCTGCTGATCGGGGACTTCCTCTTCGTCAACAAAGCGCTGTACGGCGCCGAGGTGCCGATCGTCAAGACCCGGCTGCCGGCGGTCCGGGAGCCGGTCCGGAACGACATCCTGGTGTTCGACTCGGTCGAAGAGGAAGGCCTCAAGGTCGTCAAGCGGCTGATCGGCATGCCCGGCGACACGCTTGCGATGGAGGGCGGCGTACTCTTTCGCAACGGCAAGCGGGTGGATGAGCCGTACGCGGTGCACACCGACCCCAGCCGCTCCGAGGACCCGATCCAGCGAGCCAAGATGCGCCACTGGCAGCTTTCGCATCTGGCTCAGCGGGACACCGCGAACTATCAGCCCGATCTCCAGGACTGGGGTCCGATCGTGGTCCCGGCCGACTCGTTCTTCATGATGGGCGACAATCGGGACAGCTCCTACGACGGGCGGTATTGGGGATTCCTGCCGAGGACCAACGTTCGAGGTCGCCCGCTCGTCGTCTACTTCAGCTACGACGCGACCAGTTGGCGGTCGCTGCCGTTCTTCACCGCGGTGCGTTGGGGCCGGATCTTCAGCGCGCCCGAGTGAGGCGGATCAGGCGTGCCCCGAAGGCCGAGGGGCCTCGGGCAGCGACGAGCGGCTGAGCGTGCGGGGGATGTAGGCGGCGGTGCGGCTGCAGGCGGTACAGTGGAGGGTGACCTTGCCGCCAGGGGCGTCGTCCTGCGATGAGCGCTCGGGAACACGCTCCACCGACGCCGCGCCGCATGACGGACATACCAACGGCTTCTGGTCCCTATCGGCAGCGATCAGTATCAGTGCTTCCGGTGCCCGGTACTCCTTGATGCCCCTGCGTCCCACGGACTGCCCTTCCGATGGGGTCTGGTGGCACGGAACTGGCTGACCCCATACGTGCTGGAAATTTACCGGAGTCGCTTCGGGCGCGCCACGGTGACGCGCCCGTCCGTTTGAAGGGAGCAGGGTTCAAAATGAGGGAATATTCTCGGAGTCTCGGGGTGCTCGTGGTGCTGCTTGGCATCGGCGTGTCGCCGACGGCCGCGCAAGAGGTGCACGAGATCCGGATGGTGTCCGACGGCAAGGGAGAATTCCGCTTCGAGCCCGCCTCGGTCTCGGCACGACGGGGGGACATCCTGTTGTTCAAGGCCGTCAGCGGCGCCCCACACAGCGTCGTGTTCGAGGGAAAAGGCCTGCCCGACAAGGCACGCGAAAAGCTCAACGCAGCCCTGCCGCGCCGAGCCGGCGATCTCAGCAGCCCGCTGTTGACCGAGGGTTCGGAGTACCGGATCGCGGTACCCCTCGGCATCGCGGGGGGCACCTACAGGTTCTTCTGCCTGCCCCACCGGGCGTACGACATGCGGGGAGAGGTGATCGTCAAGTAGATCGGGAGCCGTAGGGGAACCAGCACCGGGTCGAGGCCTCGGGCCGCGACCCGTGTTTTTCAGGGTTCTCTATATTAGTAGTAAATAATACTACTAGCGCCTCGGCGCCCACCATGCGAGAATTCCCGCTGCCGAAGTCGACACACTCTACGGGGCGAATCGCAGGCAAGGAGGCCATTGTGGCATCGGAACTTGGCGGCTCACAGATCCTGACGTTGCTGGAGACCCTTCCGGGAATCGCCAACGTGTTGCGCAGCCCGGTCGCGGACGCTCTGAACAACGTCATCCGCGCCGCCGCGCGTCTCTCCGAGTTCAACGTGGCCGACGCCGAGGAGCTGGTTCGCTACGCGACCAGGCGCAGCCTGATGGCACAGGAGGAAGGCGACCGGTTGCTGGCCGAGATTCACGCAGCGCAGCAGAAGCGCCTCGACCGCGCCGCCGACCGGGAGAAGGCCCAGCGCGCCAAGGCGCGGGCCAAGGCCAAGCCGGTCCGCTCGGTGAAGGCGGTCAAGAAGGTCAAGGTGAAGAAGGCTGCGAAGGGCAAGAAGCGGTAGGTCCTACGTCTTGAACTCCTGCATCAGCGACGTCAGCCGGGTGGCTCCCTGCAGCAGGTCGCCCGCCGAGGCTGCCATCTCCTCGGTGCTCGCGCTCTGCTCCTCGGCGGCGGCGGTCACCTGCTCGCTCGCGGAGGCGTGCTCGCTGGCGGCCTGACTCACCTCCTGGGTCCGCAGACCCAGCTCCTCCACGATTCTCCGGTTCGCCACCGCTTCCCGCTCCACCTCGGCCGCGGCTCCGTGCACCTCGCCCACGGCGCTCGAGATCTGCTCCAGCGCCCGTGCCGCCGCGCCCGCCGACCGCCTCGATGCCCTCCACCTTCGCCGAGCCGGCCTCCATGGTGTGCGACGACCTCTCGCACCTGGTTGCGGATGAACTGCACCGTCTTGGCCACGTCCTCCGCCGCCGTCGCGCTGGAGTCCGCGAGGCGCCGGACCTCCTCGGCCACCACGGCGAAGCCCCGGCCGTGCTCGCCGGCGCGGGCCGCCTCGATGGCGGCGTTGAGCGCCAGCAGGTTGGTCTGCGACGAGATCTGCTTGATGAGGTCGATGAAGTCGGTGATCGGCTCCGACAGCCGGGTCAGCTCCTTGACCTGCCCGGCCGAGGTGCGGACCACCTCCTTCACGTCGAGCAGGGTCTGGCCCGCCGCGGCGACGTCGGCCTGATGCCGGGCCGCCAGCTCCTGGATCCGCCCGCCGAGCTCACCCACCCGCGTCGCGGCCTGCGCGTTCGCCTCCGCGATCTGGCGCAAGCTGTGCAGCAGCGCGTCGGCCTTCTCCATCCCCTTCACCTGCTGCTCCGCGCTGGCCGCGATCTTGACCATGGCGGTCGAGATCTCGCCGCTGCTGGCCGCCAGCTCCTCGCTCATGGCGGAGAAGTCGCTGGCGCTGTTGCCGATCTGGCTCGCCTCGCCGACCACCGGCGACGACGACCGTGCGCAGCCGGCCGCCCATGTCGTCCATCGCCCGGGAGAGCCGCTCGAGCTCGGTGGGCATGCTGCCCAGGCGGACCGGGCGCAGGTCGCCGGCGCCGAACCGCTCGGCCGCGCCGACCAGCTGGGTCAGCGGACGGTCCACCATCCGCACGGTCCAGTAGACGATCAGTATCGCCCACCAGGAGCGAGACGAAGAACAGGAGCCAGAGCATCTGCCGGCGATGCTCCGCCTGGCGCCCGCAGATCGGCGGCGCGCGCCATGGAGCGGGACGTCTGGGCCAGGGAGAGGCCGCGCACGTCGCCCAGCAGCGTGTCCGACGGGGAGCGGGCCAGCTCGGCGTACCGCCGCGCGTCGTCCGGCCGCTTGAGGTCGGTGAGGGCGTGCGCCATGGCGTAGGCCACTTCGACCTGTGCCTGGTTGTCGGCGATCTGGTTGACGATGTAGCGGTCGGAGGTGGTGAGCGACTTGAGCCCGCGGTAGCGGCGCTGAAGCGCGTAGGCCGAATCCCCTTCCTCGAGGACCTGGAGCCGGAGGTGATTGGCCGGCCGCACCAGGTACTGCTCCGCCGAGCGGATCTCGGCGCCCACCGAGGAGACCAGGCCGCTGCCGAGGTCGGTGCTCTCCATCAGGAGCGACAGCTCCTGCGCGACCGATTGATCCAGGGCGCGGATCGAGTTTACCGCCAGCAGCGCGATCATGAAGACCAGGCCGACGAGCAACGCCATGCCGCCCACGACACGGCTGCGGAGGCTCCGCATCATGGTCAGCGGCCCTGCGCGACGTCGGTGGCGCGCTTCGCCACCTCGACCGCTCCGCCGCGCACCATCCCGATGTACACGTTCTGGTCCGGCACGTCGCCCGCGGCGTCGAACGCGACGACGCCGGTGACCCCCTCGAACGGCGGAGTCTCGGAGCCGACGGCGGCGAGTGCCCGGCGCACCGCCTGCCGGTCCGTTCCCGGCACGGGCGATCACGTCGCGGAGCAGATACACCGCGTCGTAGGTCCCGGCGGCCGGCTGGTTCGGCATACCCGCGTCGGGGAACTTGCGGCGGTACGCCTCGACGAATTTCCGGTTGGCCTCGGTCGTCAACGTCGGGAAGTAGGAGGACGTGAGATAAACGCCCTCGGCCAGCGCGCCCGGCGCTCTCGATGCCTTCGAGCCCGTCGCCGCCGAGCACCGGCACCGTCAACCCGCGGCGCCTGGCCTGCCGGATGATCTCCTCGGCCTCGCCCCGGTTGCCGGCCACCACCAGGAACTCGATCCACTTGTCCCGTGCCAGGCGATCGAGATACGGGCCCGACGTCGGGCTTGTCGCCGAGATACGGGTCGATGGACTGGAGCCGGCCGCCGAGCCGGACGAACTCCGCGACGAAAGTCTGCCGGATGCCGCGGCCGTACTGATCGTTGAGGTAGAGCACTGCCCCGCGCTCCAGCGCCAGGCGATCGCGCACCCAATGCGCCAGCGCGGCGCCGTGGGCGAGATCGCTGGGACAGACGCGGAAGGTGTGCTCGCCCGCGCTGGACACCTCGGGAGAGGAGGACGAGGGCGAGATCGCCGCGACGGGTTCGCCGCCGCCGTTGTAGACCGGCGCGGCGGCGAGCGTGGTCCCGGAGAAGAGGTGGCCGACGACCGCGGACGACGTCCGAGTCGTAGAGGTCGGTCGCGACGAAGACCGCCGAGTCGGGGTCGGCGTAGTCGTCCCGAGCGACCAGCTCGATCCGCCGCCCGTTGATCCCGCCGGACGCGTTGATCTCCTCGGCGGCCAGCTCGGCGGCGAGCTTCATGGGAAGCCCGATGGGATCGCTGAAGGAGCCGGCCACCCCGATCCGGACGGGCCCGCCGTCGGCGGCGGCGCACGCCGCGAGGAGTCCGGCCACCATCGTCAGCGGCGAAGGACGGCGCAAATAGCCTGAGACGTCGGAACGCTGTCAAGGAGGACTCCGGAGCCTAACGTCTTGAGTGTGAGCTACTTATCGAAGCCGTAATGGGGGCCGGAGGGCAGGAAGTGCAAATTACGTACTACTCGGAGGGAGGGCGGATGCTGGACTGGACCGATCGGGAGCCCGATGCGGAGCTGCGATCTCCACGGCCAGACGGTGCTCGAAGCCGTCGCCAACGCGGAGCGGTTTCTCCGCGCGCAGGGGAAGGCGCGTCCGGGCGGGGTGGTCCGGGTAGTGACCGGCCGCGGACGCGGGGGTGGGGGAGCCCCGATCCGGACCCGGGTGCGGACCCTGCTGCGGGCGATGCGTGACGGCAGCGCGGTGGTGCGCGATTACGTGCTGGAGGATTCCGAAGGGAGCTTCCTCGTCCGGCTACGGTGAGGCGGCGGCGCGCTTCCGCCCCCAGGCATCGAGGACGCGCCCGTCGACCAGGCTCACCGAGGCGGTTCTGCCCGCCGCGATCGGTCCGCCAGGTGAGCCGCAGCATCCGGCCCCG
The DNA here is from genome assembly GCA_963844445.1 of uncultured Gemmatimonadales bacterium. GTDB lineage: Bacteria > Gemmatimonadota > Gemmatimonadetes > Gemmatimonadales > GWC2-71-9 > CAVVWJ01. The sequence goes on along the minus strand of CAWJOB010000001.1, from coordinate 356,530 downwards.
GCGAACCCACTGCATCATCCACTGGCTGCCCTGCACCTTCGCGCCCACCCGGCCGTAGCGCGATTCGATGCGCCTGGCGCCAGCGGTCGAGCGTCTCGCCATCCACCCCGGCGGAGAGGGTGATCACGCCGGCCACGCTGTCGATCGCGGAGACCCACACCTTCACCGGCTCCGCCGAGCGCCGAATCCCGCACCGTGCCCCGGCACTCCGACGACCCGGCGGTCGCGCTTGGCGCGATCGCAGCGAAGGCGCTCCGCCGTCGAGACGGCGGATCAGCCCGTCGATCTTCGTCGAGTCGGGCGCCGGCTCGGAAGCCGTGGAACTGGAGCGCCGAGGTGTCCTGCGCGATGGCGCCGGCGGAGGCCGGAGCGGTGGCGCAGCAAGGAAGAGCGAGCGCCAGCGCGCGGAGCGGAAGGCGTCATGCGTCGGGAGCCTCGACTTGACGTAGTCGACAGCGAGAGCCCCCGCCTGAGCGGCGGGGGCCTCGTGTGATTTGGCTCTGCGTCGGATCGGGAAAGGCGCGGAGCGCCGGGGTCTCAGACCTTGCGGACGTTGGAGGCCTGGAGCCCCTTGGGCCCCTCGACGACCTCGAACTCCACGTTGTCGCCCTCGGATAGCGAGCGGAAGCCTTCGGCAATGATGGCGGTGTGATGAACGAAGACGTCCTTGCCACCGTCCTGCGCGATGAAGCCGAACCCCTTTGCATCGTTAAACCACTTGACCGTGCCCTTCGCCATTGTTGCAACCTCTTGACAGGGGAGCCCGCAGGCTCCGGGGAAACCCCCGGCCCTCGTGGCCGGGTGAAGAAGCCCCATGAAAAAAGCCGCCCGGACTCCAGAGTCCGACCGGCCAAGGATGAGTCAAGAATGCAAAGGTGAGACCGCGCTATGCATGGCCTAAGGTCATGCCCGAATTGGGAATTGTCAATACGGCGGGCCCCGCCGGGGAGCCCCCCGGCCACCCTACCGAAGCACCACCCCCGCCGCGCGGAGCTCGTGGTCGAGGAGCCAGCGCTTCTTGGCGAGGCCGCCGCCATATCCCACCAGCGTCCCGTCCTTTCCCACCACCCGATGGCAGGGGATGAGGATCGCCAGATGATTGGCCGAAACCAGCCACCCGATCTGCCGGGGGTGCAGGCCGGTGGCCCGCGCGACGTCATCGTAGGAGCGGGTCTCGCCGAGGGGGATCTTCCGGAGGGTCTTGAAGACCGCGACCTGGGCGGGCGAGAGATCGAACCAGCGCTTGAGATAGTCGGGATAGGGAAAGGGGCGGGACGACCCGGCGAAGTATTCGTCGAGCCACGAGGTGGTGATCCGGCAGGTGCCCTGGGCGATATGCAGCTCGGGCACCGCGGCCCGGAGCCGAACCGCCCACTTGATCGTCATGGCGCGATGAGGGAACTCGACGGCCAGCGGTCCGGCCTCGCATTCCACCACCGTCAGCGCGCCGATCGGCGAGTTGTAGGACGTCCACTCCACCTGCATGGGATATCCGGTGTCCGTAGTGTATCAGAATATACGCACGGGCAACGGGCCGCTCGCCCCGCCGCCCCGTGGCGCGGGTATATTCCTGGTCATGACGTCCCCTCAAACGCTGGTGGTCCGCACCTTCACCGATCGGGCCGAAGGGCTGTCCCACTTCGTCCTGCGTGCCGGGGAGGCGCCCCGCCTGCTGGCCTTCGACGACGCGCTGGGCTGCCCGGTGGAGACGGCTCTCGCCGCGCTCGAGTGGACCGGTGCGGTGGGGATCCTGCTCGACGACGACCTGCTGCACGCCGCCCGGCTCACCAGCGAGACGGCGGCCGCCGTGGTGGAGCGCAAAGGGCACGACGGCCGCCGGTTCGTGTACCTCGGTCCGCGGCTCGACGCGCCCCCCATGGACGTCTTCGAGGGCGCGATCCTGTTCGACGAGCCGGGCGTCAAGGCGGTCGAGTTCACCCAGCGCGCGCACGCCCTGGCCCACTTCCTCCGGGCCACCGCCGGCGCGGGCGCGCTGCTCGCCCTCCTCGGCCGTCGGGCGCCCGAGCTTCGCCACCTGCGCCGGTGGCTCGGCCCCATCATCCAGGAGCTCGACGGACCCCGCCCGCTGGTCGCGGGCTGGTTCGCCGCCAGCTCCGCCGGCTGCCTCTTCACGTCGGTCGAGCGCGAGGCCACCTACCGCTACATCGAGGTCGGACTCGAGTCCTGAGACTTTCCACCGTTGATCTGTGGATACACATCTCCACAAACCTGTGGACGGAGACGGTAGAACGATGGGCAGGCGGGGGTTAGAAATCCACAAATTCGAGTCCACTCCAATGTTGTAACCCGAATAAAATCAGGCACTTGCGCGACTGGACGGGTCGCCTATCTTAGGCTCCACGCGCTTGTCAGGATACGTGCTGAGACCCCGAGTCACAGTGGCGGCCAGCAAGCGGGTTCAAGCGGGATATCAGGGGAGAGCGCCGACGCAACCAAGGGCTCAGGCACTCGTTGATCCTGGTGATCACCCCGGCTTGAACAGATGAAGCCAGTCGCGTGCTTCATCCACTCCGATCTTGCGCCTCGGGGTGCAGTGCGAAAGGTCGGTCCGCGACCCGATCCGACTCGCAGCGCTCGAATGGATGAACCAGGTGGGATGGCCATCCGGCCTGGGGATGGATGCCAAGGCCTCACCTCGCCCTCCCGAGCGGCGAATCAGCCAACCGGTGGCAGGTGGGAGAAGAACGGCGGCAGCAATGCCCCGACCTTGGTTAGTCCAATCGTGGGACGGCCGTCTAGCCACGACTAGGCGGCCGTTCTCATTTCCGGTAGGCGGCCGTTCGCATTTCTCCTCCCCTGAAATTGTCGGCGACCTAAAACGCCTCCAGCCTCATTCCGGTGACCTCGACCTGATGCAGCGGAGCGCCAGGGGTGGAGCCGCTTGAGATCGGGCCACGGGATTACCTTCCGCGCATGCCGCTGCACCTGCTCATTCTGGCGCACGCACCGGAGCGCCGCGAGGCGCTGTTGAGCGCGCTGCGCGGCGCCGGATGCCACGCGGTGACGGCCCCGGATGGTCCCGCCGCCGCTGAGGCGATCGGTGTTCCCGGATTCGACGCATTGCTGGTGGACCTCGGTTGGCCGGAGCTGGAGTTGCGGCGGCTCAAAGAAGTGCTGGCGCCGGGACGCGATGCGGAGCCGGACTCGCTCGACGCGGCGGAGCGGCGGCACATCGCACTCACTCTTCGGTACACCGGCGGCAACCGCCGTCGCGCAGCGGAGCTGCTCGGCATTTCGCGCTCGACGCTGCTCCACAAAGTTCGTAAGTATGGGCTGGACGAAAGCTGAGCCGGAGCCATTGGGATGATTGACCTGGTGAGCCGTATCCTGCTCTGCGCGGCGTTGGCGGGCGCCGCGCCGCGCGCGAGTCTGGCGGCCCAACTGGACGGCGCGATTCCCTCCATGCGCCTTGCCTCGGGGACGTTGAGCTTCGACGGCCACGCAACCGTGGGCGACTTCACCGGCACGACGACGACGGTTACCGGCGAGATGACGGGCGGCGACAGCCTGGCGGCCATCCGCGGATGGGTGGAGTCGCCGGTGAAGACCCTCGATACCGGCGACGGAAAGCGCGACAAGGATCTCAACAAATCCATGGAGTCGAACAAGTATCCCACCATGCGATTCGACCTCGCCGGCGTGGCGCCCGGCGGCGCGCCCGGCGACACCGCGTCCGTGCGCCTGCAAGGCAGGCTCACGCTGCACGGCGTGACCCGCGAGGTGACCCTCCCGGGGCTGGTCGACTCATCGGGCGAAACGCTCCGGCTGCGCAGCGATTTTCCACTCGATCTCGGGGACTACGAGATCGGCGGGCTGACCAAGATGCTCGGCATGTTGCGGATGCAGGAAGGAATCGAGGTTCACGTCGATCTGACGTTCGCACCGCGGTGAGGGCACGGTGCGGAAACCAGATTGCGCCGGCTCACGGAGTCGGCGAGATCCTCACTCGGCCGAGCCGCGAGATCACGACCGTGCGCGAAGTCGAGCCCAGGCTGAGATGAAAGCTGGCGTTGGACAAGCCGGTGGTGATACCGAGGGGTGAAAAGGTCAAATCGCGCGGGGGACCGGCTAGGGTGACTCCGTCTTCTTGCGGCCCCGGCGAGGACCAGTGTGGCTGCCCCGCACCAACGAAGGTGATCCGGAGGGTCTGTGCCGCCACGGAAAGAATTGCCGGGCGGCCGTGGACGATTGCCGTGGTGCGGGCGCGCCGATGCGCCGCGGCGATGTTTTGAGCCGCGCGCTCCACGGTGACCCCCTGTTTTAATGCACTAAGACGAGGAAGTGCAATTCCCAGCAGTAGCCCGGCTACGACCAAAGCCAGTGCGGTTTCGACCAAGGTGAAGCCGTTCTTCATGGCCCCAGAATAGCAGTAGAGGTGTCCAATACCGGGACCGTAGGGCTGCAAGTTGGTGCATTTTTCGGCGCCCTTGCCCTTCGGCCTTCCGGCGGCGATACTAGCGGGGTTCTAGACCCATAACGCGGAAGGATTCACTCTCTGTTCACGCCCCAGCAGCTCTTCGATGAGTTCGGGTCGTCAGCCGATGTCCTGGCGCACGCTCCCTTCCTGGAGCGTGCGAGGGTGGAGCGGGACCACAACCATGAACACCCGGCGCGTCTCGCGCTCGGGGCGTACGTCGTCGCGCGGCTGGTGGACCGGCTGTTGTCCGGCCTCGAGGGCGTGGAGGCGCAGGAGGGTTTCTCCTGGCAGGTCGCGGCGGTTCGCCGGCACCTGGGTGACCTTCCCGGCGAGGCGCCCGAGGCGGCCCACCTTCGCGGCATCGCTGAGGCGGTTCCCGCCGATCCGACGCCGACCCCCGCGCTGAGGCTTTGCCTTACCGCCTACGCCTACTTCCTCGAGCACGAAGCGCGTCTCGATGAAGCGCTCGATATACTCGGCCTTGCCGCCAGGGCGCACGGCGCCCTCGGTGCCGGCGGCCGAGTTCGCCGCTATCGCGCTCTTCGCGGGCCGGTTGAACCGGCTGCTCGCGCGCTGGACGGCGGCCAATACCTGCTACGCGCGGGCGGAGGACGCCGCCACTTCGGTGCGGCGACATGGTGACCGTGCTCCGGTCCCGGCTGGGACGCTCCGCCGTGTTGCGCGGCCAGGGCAACCTGCCCCTCTCGCACACGATCGCCGAGGAGGTCGCGCAGCGAGCCAGAGCGGCGAACCTGTACGAGGTCGAGGCGATGGCCTGGTCCGACCTGGGTGCCGTGCTCGTGCTCCAGGGGCACCTCGAGGAGTCGGTCCAGGCGAACTACCGCGCCTTCCGCCTCAGGAAGACAGCCTCAACCGCATGCGCGTGCTCGGAGATCTCGGCGTCGGCCTGCTCCGCATCCGGGCCTACGAAAGCGCCCGACTGGCCTTCGAGATCGTTGCCACCTCGAACACCAGCTTCATGGTGCGGGCCAACGCGGTGCTCGAGCTGATGGATCTGGAGTCTGCGGTGGGGAATCGGATGGCGTTCGAGCGGCAGGCGGGCAGATGCGGAGGCCTCGCGCGAGCGCATGCCCCCCAGCATGGCGGCGGACTTCCACTTCAAGGCAGGCGTCGGCTGGCGCGCTTCGGCCGTCGAAAGCGTGCTCGCGAGTTCCTCGGCGCCGGCCTCAGGCTGGCGGAGGAACACCGTCTCAACGTCTGGTACTTCAAGTTCGAGAGCGAGCTCGAAGGCCCTCGATGTCCTGGATGTCGCCGAACCCATCCAGGCCCGCGAGCCCGAACTCGCCACGCCGGAAGCGCACTGCGAATCGCCGGCGGTCGAAGAAGTGGCGCTCGGGCTTCGCCAGTACGCCCTCTCGGCGAGCTAGTTGTTGGAGCCCTGACTCTCGAGGTTGTTGGAACCCTGGCTCTCGCTGTTGTTGGAGCCTTGGCTCTCGCTGAATGTCGCAGACGGCGTGTCGGACGGCCCGGTGGGATCTGAACGCCCACAAGCGGTCGACATGGCGGCGAGGGTCAGGCAGGCAACCGCGATCCAGCTGGAACAGCGCCGGGACATTGGAATCCTCTCGAAATGACGGGTCTCGATCAGGGGTCACCGTCAATTTGAGCCTTGGGAAGTCCCGGTTTAAGGGCCCTTTTGCGACAATTAGGGACCGTTTTGCGACATTTGCTCCTCGCCGCCGTCCCACCCGAACGTGTCTTTCCGACTCCGGACTCTCGACGCCGACCGCTTCCACTGGGTCTCGGCGAGCAACTGGCCCGAAGCCGTGGAGACCATCCGCGCCAAGCCGGTTGACATGGCGGTAGTCGATCCGCATCTGGGCGGCGGGGAGCCCCGGCCCCACGGCATCGAGCGCCTGCGGCTGTTCTTCCCCTCGCTGCCCCTCCTGGTCTACACCGACCTGACCCCGGCCAACGCGGGCGTCCTGCTGCAGTTGGGGCGCGCCGGGATCCGCCGGGTCATCGTCTACCGGTTCGAGGACGCGCCGGGGTCGCTCCGGAGCGCCCTGCTGAGCGAGCTGGAGCAGAGCGCCTCCCAGCAGGTCATGCAGGCCCTGGCGGCCACCTTGCGCGAGCTGCCGCGACGAGCTCCGGGCAGCGCTGGAGGCGATGCTCCACGCGCCGGGCGACGGCCCGACCGTGACCGCGCTGGCCGACCGGGCCCAGCTCACCCGCCGCACCTGCGAGCGCTGGTTCACCAAGGTCGGGCTGCCCTCGCCCGCGGGTCGTGATGGTGCTCACGCGGCTGCTGTACGCCCACCGTCTGCTGCTCGATCCCGGGTATACCGTGGAGGATGTGGCGCTCAAGCTCGGCTACAGCAAGACCAAGACGCTGCAGATGCACCTGCGGGCGGTCTTCGGGCTGACCGCCGGCGAGCTCCGGGTGTCGCTGAGCACCGAGGAGGCGCTGGAGATCGGTGACCCACCGCTATTTCGCCCAGCTGGCGCGGGCGGTGGCGTCATGATCGCCCGGATCCTGGTGGTGGACGACGAGCCGGCGCTTGCGCCGGACGCTGGAGCGCGCGCTGCGCAACCTGGATTACGAAGTGGTCTCCGTCGGCGACCCGCATCTCGCCTACGAGCTGCTGGACGCCGCGGACTACGATCTGGTCATGCTCGACATCCACCTGCCCCAGATGTCGGGCGACACGCTGGCCATCGCGCTCTTGCGCCGCTGGCCGAGGCTGGCCGGACAGGATCCTGCTCATGACCGGCGATCCCTGGGCCCTCCGGGCCGACTGGCCCGAGGAGCTGCGCCGCTGTCCCCTGCTGGTGAAGCCGTTCACCCTCGATGGCCTGGGGTCGGCGGTGCTCACGATGCTCACCGCGCTGGCGCCGCAGGCTCAGCGCAAGCGGAACGGCGGATGACGGCAGGACTCACCGTCGCCGCTCCCTCAGCCGACCCCCTCGCCACCCTGCGGGAATACCGCGGCCTCGCTCCCTGGGGCCTCCGCGACCTCGCCGCCCTCGCCGCCGGGCTGCTCGACGCCTCCGGGGTAGTCCCGGTGAACGCCGCCGCCCGGGCGCGGCCGAGCGAGCGGACCATCCGCTTCTACGTGACGCGGGGGCTGGTGAGCCCGCCCGACGGCCGGGGGACCGCCGCGGTCTATTCGTACCGCCACCTGCTCCAGGTGCTCGCCATCAAGCTCCGGCAGATGGAGGGCGCCACGCTCGAGGCGATGGCCCGGGAGTTCGCCGGCCTGACCGGCGACGTGATCGAGCGTCGGGTGGCGACCGCCATCGGCCCGAGCGTCCCGCGCCCGGACCGGCTGGCCCTGCTCCAGGCGCCGGGCACCGGCCGGGGCCGGGTCGGCCGCGCGCTGCTCGGGTGGCTCACGCCGGTCGAAGGCGCCGCCGCCGGAGGCTCGGCCTGCCGCCGGATCGCGGTGGCCCCCGGCATCGAGCTGCTGATCGACGAGCAGCACCCCGTCATCCGGCTCAACGGCGACGTCGAAACCATCGCCGCCACCCTCCGCCAGGCGCTCGCAGGACTCGTCGGCTCCTGATCCCACTCGCACAAAGGCCCCTCCATGTCCACGATCGTGTTCCTGGTCGTCCTCGCCGCTCATCGTCCTCTGGGTCATCGGCGCATACAACGGCCTCATCGCGCTCAAGAATCAGGTGGTCAACGCCTGGAAGCAGATCGACGTGCAGCTCAAGCGGCGGCACGACCTGATCCCCAACCTGGTGAACACGGTGAAGGGCGCGATGGATTTCGAGCGGAGCACGCTGGAGGCGGTGATCTCGGCGCGCAACAAGGCGGTGAGCGCCACGGGCGTGAAGGACACGGCGCGGGCGGAGGGCGAGCTCACCCAGGCGCTGGGCCGGCTGTTCGCGCTGACCGAGGCCTATCCCGAGCTCAAGGTCGAACCAGAACGTGCTCCAGCTCCAGGAGGAGCTCACCAGCACGGAGAACAAGGTCGGCTTCGCCCGGCAGCTCTACAACGACGTGGCCACCCAGTACAACACCAAGCAGGCCACCTTCCCGACCATGCTCGTCGCCGGCCTCGCCAAGGCGACGCCCGGCCGAGCTGTGGGAGATCGAGGACGCCGCCGAGCGGGCGGTGCCCAAGGTCGATCTGTCGCTGAACAAACCGGCGCAGTGAGCGAGGACGCCAACCTCTTCGCGCAACAGGAGGCCAACCGCCGCCGCTCGAACTGGCTGGTCGTCGGGTTCATCGTCTTCTTCGCCTGGGTCGGGTTTCGGCGGCGATCTGGCCTTCGCGCCTCCTCACCGCCGACGCCGCACCCGGCGGCATACCACCACGTCATCCCCTTCATCGGCCTCTTCACCACCGCTCGCCGCCGCCGGCATCTGCTGGTTCGCCTGGCGGCACGGGCCGGAGCGGGTGCTCTGGGCCACCGGCGCCTGGGAGATCGTCGAGCCCGCCACCCCGGAGCAGCGGCAGCTGGTGAACGTGGTCGAGGAGATGGCGATCGCCTCGGGGATGCCCGAAGCCGCGGGTCTGGGTGGTGCCCGATGACGACCCCAACGCCTTCGCCACCGGGCGCGACGCCGGCTCCGCCAGCATCGCGGTGACCGAGGGACTGCTCGCGACGCTGAGCCGGGACGAGCTGCAGGGCGTGGTGGCGCACGAGATGGCGCACGTGCGGAACCTCGACGTCCGGCTCATGACCCTGCTCGCCGGCATGGTGGGCGCGATCGCGCTGATGTCGGACGGCATGGGTCGCATGCTCAGGTTCGGCGGCCGCGGCAGCCGGCTCGGTGGGCGGCGGCGGCGGTGGCGGGAAAGGGCGGCGGGAATCCGCTCGGGCTGGTCGTGCTCGTGCTCTGGCTGCTCACCCTCATCGTCGCGCCCGTCGTCTCCCGGATCCTGGCGATGGCGGTGAGCCGGAAGCGGGAGTTCCTGGCCGACGCCACCGGCGGCACAGTTCACCCGCAACCCGATGGCGCTCGCCGCGGCGCTGGAGAAGCTCGTCGGCCGCCACGGCGCCGACCCGGTCGATCACCCGGGGCGCGGCGCACCTCTGCATCGTGGACCCGTCGCCCGGCCTGCTTTCCTCGCGCGAAGGCTTCCTGGCCGACGTGCTCGCCTCCCATCCCCCGATCCGGCAGCGGATCATCCGGCTGCGAGGCATGGGCTACCAGCAGGCCAAGCAGCAGGCCGCGGTCGGGTAGCGCGATGCGCTACGAGGAGCTGGAGCCGCCGGCGCAGCTCCGCCAGCTGGTGCATCGCATCTGGATGCTGCGCGGCGCGGGGGCGCCGGGCGGGGCGCCGTTTCAACGGGCCATGCCCGACGGACGGGCCGAGCTGATCTTCAACCTGGCCGACCCGTTCGAGTGCCGGGAAGGCGCCGGCCTCGGAGGCAGCCCTTGGCCCTCCTGGTGGGGGCCAACCGCCGGGCGATGGAGATCAGGGCGACCGGCGCCGTCGACCTTGTGGGCGTCCGGTTCCGGCCCGAGGCGCTCTCCGCGTGGCTTCGGGTCGGCGGCGGGGAGCTGCTGGACCGCTCCTGCGCCCTCGGCGAGCTTCCGCCGCTGCTGGACTGGACTCTCCCGGAGCAGCTGGCGGAGGCGCAGGGCTGGGGGACGCGGGTCGCCATCCTGCGCCGGCACCTCGCCCTGGCGTCCGCCCGCGTCGCATTCGACCCGAGAATCGGCACGGCGGTGGACCTCGCCCTTGGGGACGGTCGGGCGCGACCTGCCGCGATCGCCGCGACGGTGGGGATGAGCTATCGGCAGATGAGCCGGCTCTTCGAAGAGCGGCTCGGATTCGGACCGAAGCAACTGGTTCGGCTCGGGCCGTTTCCAGCGCGCGCTTCGTGGGCTGGAGGGCCGCGGAACGCGGTCGGTCGCCGCCGTCGCATCGCGGGCCGGGTACTTCGATCAAGCGCATCTCGGGCGCGACTTCCGGCTGTTTGGGGGAATCGCGCCTGGCCGGTATCTGCGGGAAGCCAGGGAGCTGGCCCGGAACTTCATCGCCGATCTCGGCTCGGCGCCCGCCGTGGGCTGACATCATGGCGAGTTTTTCCAAGACGGCGGCCGGACGGCCCGGTAGGTTCGGGATCCCAATCCCAAGGAGAGCTTCACATGCGTGCCCCTGCACTGGCTCTGTCCGTGGCCCTGCTGGCCGGTTCCGCCGCCCCCACGTCGCCGGTGCCGTCCCCTCCGCGGCCTACCCTCGCGGACCTCGGGTTCATGACTGGATGCTGGCGTGGCGGGTCGGAGGGCGGTGCGGTGCATCGACGAGTACTACACGCCGCCGTCGGAGAACCTGATCCTCGGCCTGTCGCGGTACACCCAGGGCGGCCGGGTGACCAGCTACGAGTTCACCACGATTGCCGCCCTGGGGGACTCCGATCTGGTTCTGACCCCGCGACCAGCGGGGCAGTCGCCTGCCGACTTCAACCTTGCCAAGCTGCAGCCGGGGGTCGCGGTCTGGAGCAACCCGCGGCACGACTTCCCGCAGCTGATCAGCTACCGCAGGCTGGGGTCCGATTCGCTGGTCGCGCGAATCGAGGGCCCCGGGCCAGGCGGGAGCCGGTCGTCCGAGTGGAGGATGGGAAAGGTGCCCTGCGGGAAGTGATCCGGAGCTTCAGCGTCACCGGTGAGCGTCGATGACCTCGGCGGTGAAGGCGCCCGGGTCGAAGGGAAGCTCGACGACGTGGTCCGCGCCCGCGGCCACCGCGCCGGTGCCGTCTCCGGAGACCAGCGCGACCACCCGATAGCTCCGATCCGCCGGCGGCGCGAACCCGCCCAGCGGGTGCGCCCCCGCCGCGTCGGTTCCCCCTTGCGCCACCACCAGGCTAGCCTTGCCGCCGGCCGCGCGGCGCACCAGATCGCGGCCGTCGCCTGCCCGTACGACCTCGAATCCCGCGTGCCGCAGAAGCAGCGAGACGATTCGCGCCAAGTCCTCGTCGGTCACCAGCACCAGCGCGAGTCCCCGGCAGAGCCGCCGACGCCGGACCGGCATCGGCGAGGTCCACCATCTGGACACCGGTCGCGTAGCTCTTGGTCCGGACCTCCCTGAGGTCGCCGATGCGCCGCACGATGTCGCTGATCCGGAGCAGCGCCTCCCGGACGCTGGAGAGCGTCTCCCGCGCGCGCCTCGAGCGTCCATCGACGGGTCGGCCAGCAGCAGCTCGACGTGAGCGAAGGCCGCCATCAGCGGGTTGTTGATCTCGTGGTGCAAGGTGACGGTCATCTCGCCGATGGCCGCGAACCGCTCGGCCCGGACCAGGTCCGCTCGGCGGCGACCAGCGCCTTCCGGAGCTCCCGGGTCCGCCGCACCCGCTCGAGCACCTGGGGCAGCAGCTCGGTCAGCGAGACGTCCTTGGCCAGGTAGTCGTCGGCGCCTCGGCGGAGCGCGGTGGCGGCGAGCGATTCGTTGCCGTGCGCCGTGATCAGGATGACCGCGGGCGGCTGGGGCCGGCGCCGGATGGCCTCCAGCACCTCGAGGCCGGTGGTGTCGGGAAGCTGGTGATCGAGCAGGACCACGTCCACGCCCTCGAGCGCGCTCCAGCGCCTCGCGCCCGGAGGGTACGTGCTCGATCGAGGCGAATCCGTTGGCGGCGAGAATCTTCCTGACCAGGCGGACCATCATCGGGTCGTCGTCCACCAGGAGGACCTTGCGGGAGGCGCCCGGCGCGGCCGCCGGTGAGGGCTTCGCGGTCAACGGTGCGAGTCGTCGAGGAAGACGAGCGCCTGGCGGTGGGTCACCACCGCCTCCAGCGCCTGGTGCACCACGGGGTCGAGGACGGTGCCGACGAGATCGCGCATGCGCTCGACCGCGATCTCGGGCGGCCATCTTTTCCTGGTAGGGCCGGGAAGTCGTGAGGGCATCGAAGATCTCGACGGCGCCGATGACCCGGGCGCCGAGCGGAATGGCGTCGCCGGCGAGGCGGTCGGGGTAGCCGAAGCCGTCCCACCGCTCGTGGTGGCTGCGGACGAAGGTGATGACTTCCTTCAGGTGCACCAGCGGCGCGAGGATCTGGGAGCCGACGAGCACGTGCTGCTTCACGTGCTCGTACTCCTCGTCGGTGAGCGGGCCCTGCTTGTTGAGGATCTCCTCGCGGATTCCGATCTTGCCGATGTCGTGCAGCCGGCCGCCGGTGCGGATCGCCTCGACCAGCTCGTCAGTGCAGTCCGAGCTGTGCCGCCACGCTGGCGGAGAGGTCGGCGACCCGCGCGGAGTGGCCGCGAAGGTACGGGTCCTTCGCCTCGAGCGCGTTCACCAGCGCCTCCAGGGTGGCGACCGAGATCCGCTCCTGGTTGGCCTGCTCCAGCCGCTTCTCGGCCACCCGCAGCGCCACCTCCTCCTTCAGCCATTGGTTGATCTGCTGGCCCTCGAGGAGCGTTGTGCCGCTTCTGCAGGGCGCTCTGGATGGCGCGGCCGAGGTGGCCGAGATCGATGGGCTTGATGAGGTAGTCGAGGGCGCCGCGCTGCATGCAGAGCGCGGCGCTCGTGGCGTCGTTGACCGCCGTGAGCATGAGGATCGCCATGTTCGGGCTCGAGCTCCAGGATCCGCGGCACGAGCTCGACCCCGTTGATGCCGGGGAGGTTCACGTCGAGCAGCATGCCGGTGACCTTCTGGCGGCCGAGCACCGCGAGCGCCTCCTCGCCCGTGGCCGCCGTCGCGACCTCGTAGCCCTGGAGGACCAGATACTTCCGCATCGAGCTGCGGATCGCCTCCTCGTCGTCCACGACCAGCAGCGTCACGGGCCCATCGGTCGACGGGCACGCGCTCCTCCGCCGGGGCTACCCAGGCAGATACGCCGCCAGGGCGCGTCCCGCAGAGCGAGTGAGGACTTACTCCGGGTGGTCCTGGGAAGCTAGGAGAGGGCCGAAAGGGGTCAATCACCGGTCGAATCGACGAAATCCACCACCACTCGCTCTGGAATGACTCCCGCCTCGTGGCCGCGGTCTAGCAATTTCTGCACCGCCTCCGTCCCCGGGCGCCGTAGTCCACCGTCCAGCGGTTGACGTACATCCCGACGAAGGTATCGGTTCGCTCGTCGCCGATCCCGCGGTTGAACTGCTTGGCGTGCGCCAGCGCAGGCTCCCGGTGCTCCAGTGCGTAGACGATGCTGGCGCGGAGGTCCCGTGCGATCTGGGTGATGACGGCGTCGCCCAGGTCCCGCCGCACCGCGTTGCCGCCGAGGGGGAGGGGGAGCCCGGTGTCCTCGAGCCACCAGGCGCCGAGGTCGTCCCAGAGGTGCAGGCCCGGCGTCGCCGTAGGTGAGCTGTCCTTCGTGAATGAGGAGCCCGACGTCCACCTCGCCCCGATGGACCGCGTCCTCGATCCGGTCGAACGGCACCACGACCTCGACGAATTCGGGCTGGTAGAGCCTGCAGCGCGAGATAGGCGGTGGTGAGCAGCCCCGGCACGGCGACCCGCAGTCCACGGAGCGCCGCGCGCGGGTCGGCCGGGCGGGGTCGGGTGCTCACCAGCCGGGGACCGTAGCCGTCGCCCATGGACGAGCCGGAGCCGAGCAGCGCGTACTCCCGCCAGATGTAGGCGTAGGCGTGGATCGAGACGGCGGTCACCTCGAGCTCGGCTCTGCGGGCGCGCTGGTTCAGCGATTCGATGTCCGACAGCTCGTGCACGTAGCGGAGATCGCCGGTGTCGAGCTTGTCGGCGGCGAGCGCGTAGAACATGAACGCGTCGTCGGAATCGGGGCTGTGGGCGACGTGGATCGTGCGGGGCATGAGCTCCTTTGTGGCGGAGCGGTGGAGCGGCGGAGCGGCGGAATGGCGGAAGGTTCCGTGTGCGCTCGGGCTTTCGTCCTCCCGAGCGAACCGAGGTATGACGCCTACGGCCCCCGGCTCCCTTCCGCCCTTCCGCCGTTCCGCCGTTCCGCCGCTTGCTTGAACTCGGCGATCACCGGTGCATGGTCCCGATATTCCACCCGTCCCGCGGCCATCTCCCGATCGAACCGCCGGAGAAACTCGCGATCCGCCTGGGCCCGGGCGCCAGGATCGCCGGCGAGGCCGGCGGCGGTGCCCCGGACCACGTAGCCGAGGAGGTTGTCGGGGAATTGTTCGAGGATGGTGTCGGCGAGGGCGTGCGCCCCCGTCAGGTCGCCCGACTGGAGTCGGATCACCGCCGCATGGTAGCGGGCGTCCGCATCGAAGCTGTCGAGCTGGGCGTACGCGCCCAGCGCCATCGGGGTGAAGCGCTGAACCTGGGCGGTATCTCCCTGCTCGGCCGCTTGCATGATCCGATTGTACAGCCGGTCGAACCGCTCCTGCGGGCTCATCTGGCTGATGTCGGGCGCGGGGCCGGCCGGGAGCGTCGCCCCGCCCGGGGTGGCACCGGCGCTCGCGCCGGCGTTCGCCATATTGGGTATCTGCGGCGCGGGGGCTTCGGTCACCACGTTGTAGACGATGGCGCCGACCAGCAGGAGGCACATCGTGCCGGCGAAGATCCAGGCGGCGCGCTCGGACCCGGCCCCGCGGCCGTCCGCTCCGGCCGGGTGGCCGCAGCGGTGGCAGAACCGGGCCTGGACTCCCAGGCTGGCCCGGCATCGGACGCAGCTTCGCGGTGCGAGGCTCGCGCCGCAGGCGCTACAGAACTTTCCCGAGGCCGCGGCGCCGCAGGCCGGACAGACGCCGGCGTTGGGTGTAGCGGTCATGTCGGGAGGAAGCGTACACTCGCCGAATGCGGGTGGGTAGGCCGCATGGCCGAGCGCTCCGCGGTGGCGTCCCTTCCGCCGGCCCGGTTACCGTTTACCCTTGTCCGACGGCTCGGCCGCCGGCTCTCACTCACTCTTCCATCGCGGGGCACGATCCCATGGCGCCTGCCAAACCCCGGCCGTCCGGCAACGGCGACCGGCCGAGTCTGGAAGGATTCCCGACCGACCTGCGGGGCGCGGGAAAGGACGACGTGCTGGCCCTGACCCGCCGCTTCGGAGTGGATTTCCTCCGCCTCCAGTTCACCGACATCCTGGGCATCAACAAGAACGTCGAGGTGCCGCGCAGCCAGTTCGAGAAGGCGCTGGACGGCGAGATCATGTTCGACGGCTCGTCCATCGAGGGGTTCGTGCGGATCGAAGAGTCGGACATGCTGCTCAAGCCCGACCTCGACACTTTCCGCATCCTGCCCTACGACGACGAGGGCGGCCGGGTCGCCCGGCTGCTGTGCGACATCTTCACTCCCGACGAGGAACCGTTCGCCGGCTGCCCACGAACCACGCTCAAGCGCCAGGTGGAGCGGGCGCGGAAGCTCGGCTTCTCGATGATGGCCGGGTGCGAGGCGGAGTTCTTCCTGTTCGAGAAGGCCGCCGACGGCAGCCCCACCACGATCACCCACGATGCTGGGGCCTACTTCGACCTGGGGCCGCTGGACAAGGGCGAGGAGATCCGGCGGGTGATCGTCGAGTTGCTCGTCGAGATGGGGTTCGAGGTGGAGGCGGCCCACCACGAGGTGGCGGACGGGCAGCACGAGATCGACCTCAGGTACGCCGACGCCCTCACCACGGCCGACAACCTGACGACGTTCAAGTTCGTGGTGCGGAACGTCGCCAACCGCTTCGGCTTCGTGGCGTCGTTCATGCCCAAGCCGATCGAGGGCGTCAACGGCAGCGGGATGCACACTCACCAGTCGCTGTTCCGCGGCAAGGAGAACGCGTTCCACGACCCCAAGGGGCCGAACCAGCTCTCCAAGGTCGCGCTGAGCTACATCGAGGGGCTGCTCCAGCACGCGCGGGGGTTCTGCGCGGTGACCAATCCCCTCATCAACAGCTACAAGCGGCTGGTGCCGGGCTACGAGGCGCCGGTGAACGTGGCCTGGTCGATGCGAAACCGCTCACCCCTGGTGCGGATCCCCGAGCGGCGAGGCCTGGGCACCCGCTGCGAGCTGCGGATGCCGGATCCGGCGTGCAACCCCTATCTGGCGCTGACGGTGCAGCTCGCCGCGGGACTCGACGGCATCGAGCGCAAACTCCAGGCGCGGGAGCCGGTGAGTCGCAACATCTTCACGATGAGCTTTCGCGACCGGCGGAAATACCGGATCGACGAGCTGCCGCGGGACCTGCACGAGGCGCTGGAGTTGTTCGAGAAGGACGCAGTGGTAAAAGGCGCCCTGGGGGAGCACCTCACCCAGCGTTTCCTGGAGGCAAAGCGCAACGAGGTGATGGAGTACAACCGGCAGGTGAGCGAGTGGGAAATCGGGAAGTACCTGGGGCGCTACTGATTCGCTTTTCGCCTGCGCGGCGGCCCGGCGCTCACCACGCTCTCTCCTCAATCACTGACCCTCTCTTCCGCCGGATGCAAGAGCTGAATGCTGCGGGGTCGAGCTGCCATGCCCCGCTGCGCAATCGTTGAGGCTCCCTCCATCCTGGGGCTGCGTCCGACCGGCGTGGAGGAACTTCCTCGGGCTCTGATCGATCTGGGCCTGGCCGAACGGCTGCGCACACGGGTTGCGGCGCGCGTGGAGCCGCCGGCTCTACGATCCCGAGCGCGACCCGGCCACGGGGATGTTGAATCCGAGTGCGATCCGGGACTACTCACTCAAGCTGGCGGACGCCGTCGCCGCCGTCCTTACCGATGGCGAGTTCCCGATTGTGCTCGGCGGAGACTGCTCCATCCTGTTGGGCAACCTGCTCGCGCTTCGGCGCCGCGCCCGGTACGGCCTGCTCTTCATCGACGGCCATGCCGATTTCTACCAGCCGGAGGCGAACGTCAACGGCGAGGTGGCCTCCTCGGAGCTCGCATTCGCGACCGGACGCGGCCCCGAGGTCCTGGCCGCCCCGGCGGGCTACAGGCCGCTGATACGCGACGAGGACGTAGTCGCCTTCGGGCATCGGGACGCCGAAGAGGCGGCGCACTACCAGAGCCAGCCGCTGCCCGAATCCATCCGCTCGATCGATCTGGACACGGTCCACCGGATCGGGGCCGAAGCCGCGGCTCGCCGGGCGATTGCCCATCTCGAGCGGGACGAGCTGGCCGGGTTCTGGATTCATCTCGACGCCGACGCGCTCGACGATGCCCTGATGCCCGCCGTGGACTACCGGAAGCCGGGCGGCCTGTCGTGGGGAGAGCTGGAGTCGGTGTTGAGGTTGGCGACATCGAGCGCGCATGCGGTAGGCCTGGACGTGACGATCTACAATCCGCGCCTGGATCCCGACCGGCGCGCGGGTCGCGAGCTGGTGCGGACCATCGTGCATGCCCTGGCGTGAGTCAAACGGATCAACCGCGGGTGGTGCCGCTGAGCTCCAGGACCACGGTGCCGTATGGCAGGGGAAGGGTCAACTGCACCGGGAGCCGTTGAGCGTCGTCGGTCAGCCGGACGCCGATGGTGGAACCGCGGGCCATCAGCTCCAGCGTGAAGCACGGTACGGTCCGGCCGTCGAACAGCGGCACGGTCTCGCGGCCGGTGACCCGCACCTGCACCGGGTTATAGCCCGACTTGAAGTAGCGCGACAGAGTGAAGCTCTTCCCCACATCGAGCGGCACCGTACGCAGGAAATACAGATAGGCCAGCTCGTCGAGCGCGTCGAGCGGAGCCACCCAATCCCGCGCGATGCCCTCCTGGCGATACCGGCCGGAGTCGGGCACGATCTGGTAGCGCTCCTCGTCCACCTTGGTGCCCTGCGTCAGTTTCCGGTGGAAGCGGAGCGAGGCGAGGCGGCTCGATTTCACCCAGGAGGTCATCTCGTAGCGGGTGCGGAGGCCCGGCGGTCCGCCTTCGCCGATCGCGGTGAAGACGAATGCATCCGCTCCCCGCTCGCGGGTCGTACGGACCACGGTAGCCGTCGCTGTGCCGATGGGGAAATAGCCCAGCGAGGCCTGGTACTGGAGCGTCTCGCCCACCGCGAAAGGATAGGGCGCCGAGAGCTGGGCGAGCAGGGCGGCGTGCGCGAGCAGGGTGGCAGCGGGCATCGGTACCATCTGGTCCAAGGCGAGGGAAGAGGAGCAATATAAGCCCGATGCCCGAGCCCCCCCGTCCGGTCGCATACCTGCTGGACCTCGACGGCACCCTCTACGCCGGAGGGGCGGCGGTGCCGGGCGCCCCGGAGACACTGGAGCGCCTGCGGCGCGCCGGCGTGCCCTTCCGCCTGGTGACCAACACCACCAGCCGCTCCCGCGCCATGCTGGTGGAGCGCCTGAAGGGCTATGGCTTCGCGGCGGAGCCGGAAGAGATCTTCACGGCGACGCTGGCGGGCGCCGCCTTGGCGCGCGAGTCCGGTGTGCGGGTCGTGGCTCCCTTTCTGCCGGCCCCGGCGCTGGCCGACCTGTCCGGGTTGCAGTTGGTGGGCGGCACCTCCGGCCTGGGCCTCTCACACGAGGGTGGCGCGCCGGACGCGGTGATCCTGGGAGACTTGGGTGAGGGCTGGAGGTACGACCTGCTCCAGGAGGCGTTCGAGTACGTGATGCGCGGCGCATCCATCATCGCGCTGTCCCGCGACCGCTACTGGCAGCGCGACGAGCGGCTCGCCCTGGACGCGGGCCCCTTCGTGGCGGCGCTGGAGTACGCCACGGGGGTAAACGCGGTGGTCGCCGGGAAGCCGAGTCCGGGGTTCTATGCCGCCGCGCTCGCCAGCATGGGCTTGTCCGGTTCGGGCGCGACCGCGATGGTGGGGGACGATCTCTGGTCCGACGTGCAGGGCGCGCAGCGGGCGGGCCTGGCGGGTTGGCTGGTGCGGACCGGGAAGTTCCGGGAGGAGACCCTGCGCGACTCGGGCATCACCCCCGACCGAGTGCTGACGAGCGTCGCCGAGCTCGCGCCGACGTGAGCCGGATGGCTGGTTATCTTATACCGCTCTGTCCGATTGGAGTGAAGTTGCCGGTCCGGCTGGTCCTGCCGCTGCTCGCGTGTTGCCTTCCCGTCGCCCTCTCCGCCCAGAGCGCCACCGACAACGGTTTTGCGCCGCCGCCGGATTCGACGGTCATTCGCGCCATCCAACTGGAGCGGCGGGACGTCTTCGACCCGCACGAGAAGGGTTGGCTGGCGCGGGTGGCGAACGCACTCCACTTCGAGACCCGGGCCCCCACGGTTCGCCGGGAGCTGCTCTTCGGCGTCGGCGAGCCGTACGACTCGGCGCGCGTGGCGGAATCGGAGCGCAACCTTCGCGGGCTGGGCGTCTTCCGCAAGGTCCAGATCGATTCGGTGCAGACCGACTCGGGCGTGGTGATGAAGGTGCTCACCAAGGACGGCTGGAGCACCCGGGCGGACTGGCGCTTCCGCAGCGCCGGCGGCGAGGTCGAGTTCACCATCGGGATGGTGGAGGACAACCTGCTGGGCACCGCTTCGTCGGCCTCGGTCCGCTACCGCAAGACGCCCGACCGCTCGACTGTGGCGCTCGGGTTCCGCCGTCCCCGGCTCTTCGCGGGACGGGTGGGCCTCGCCCTCGCCTACGAGAACCGCTCGGACGGCCGGCTCAACGCCGTGGCCCTGGAGCAGCCCTTCTACTCGCTCACCTCGTCCAACGGCTTTCGCTTCGAGGCGGAGGACCGGGACGAGCGCGTCCTCAGATTCTTCGACGGCAGTGCCGACGCGCAGGACACCCTGTCCCGCCGCTACACGCTGGTCCGGGGCTCCGCCGCCTGGGCGCTGCGGAAGTCGTCGGAGGGGTTCCTCCGAGTGGGCGTCCAGGCCCAGGTCCGGCGCGACGACTTCCTGCCGGAGGGCTCCGGTCTCTCCTTTCCGCGGTCGGTGACCGGCGCCTTCGGTCCGTACCTGTCATGGAACCGGGCCAAGTTCCTGGTCACCCACGGCGTCGCCGGGTTCGCCCGGGAGGAGGACGTGGATCTCGGCATGACGGTGCGGGCCGGTGTCAACTTCGCGCCGAGCGCCTTCGGCTACGAGCGCGATGGCATCGCGCCGCTGGTCGCGGCGAGGGTCGGGGCCAAGATTCCGGGCGGGTTCGCCTACCTGGAGGGACTGGCGGGCGGGATGTACAGCTCGGCGGGGCTCGATTCCGGTGTGGTGGAGCTCGCCGCCACCGGCGTGCTGAAGCCGGCCCCGGGGCACGTCGGCATCGTCCACGTCGAGGGTGGGTGGATCGAGAACCCGCTGCCCGGCTCGGAGTTCGATCTGGGACTTGGCAGCGGCCCACGCGCCTTCCGGAGCCACGCCTTCACCGGCGACCGCACGGTCTTCGCGACGGCCGAATACCGGGTCACCGTTGTCGACGACTTTCTGGGGCTCATTGGGCTGGGCATCGCGGGGTTCGTGGACCACGGGGGCGCGTGGTACGCCGGAACACCCCGGCGACTCGGCTGGGACGCCGGGCTCGGGTTGCGGCTCGGAGCGAGCCGCGCATCGGACACGGAGGCGCTGCGATTCGACCTGGCGCGCCGCTTCGGGAACGACGCGCAGGACGCGGGGTGGGTGGTGACCGTGGGGAAGGGTTTCGTCTTCTCCCAGGTCGGGAAACGGGCGCTCTGACTAGACCGCGACGTAGCGGCTCAGGATCACCACGGCCACGATCACGGCCAGAATCAGGAGCGCCAGCATGAGCACCGTGATGCCGCGGCGGCGGCCGGCGCGAAGGAATCGGCTCATGGCCGCATTGTAGCTGCGATGGGCCCCGCCGAACATCCCCCCGAATCGCCCGCCGTCGAGCCGGGGAGTGGGCCGCTCGTCGGCACGGCACTTGGCGCCGGTCTGCTGGCCGCGGCCGTGGCACTCCTGCTGTTCGTCTGGCTGGGGTACCAGGTCCGGTCAGGGGAGCCCACGGACTTCGATCTGACGATTCGGGCTGCCGTACGGTCGCTGGAGACGGCGAGGCTCTCGAGCGTCATGTGGGGCGCCAGCTACTATGGGGCGCCGCGCCTGCTGTTGCCGCTGAGCGTCGCCGCGGCCGCGCTCTTTCTGCTGCGGGGATGGCGCCGGGGCGCCGGGCTGGTTCTGGTGACGCTGGCCGGTGCCGCGCTGCTCGACGTGGGGCTCAAGGAGCTGTTCGCCCGGACCCGGCCGCAGGCGTTCTTCGACTTCTACCCCGCCCCCGAATCGTTCAGCTTTCCCAGCGGGCACTCGCTGTTCGCGGTGTGTTTCTTCGGCGGGATCGCCGTGCTGCTCTCCCATCGCCTGCAAGGCCGGTTCCCCCAAGTTCTGGTATGGGCCGTCGCGGTCGGCGCCATCCTTCTGATCGGCATTTCCCGGGTCTATCTGGGGGTCCACTATCCGACGGATGTGATCGGCGGATTCGCAGTGGGGATCGTCTGGGTGGCGTCGGTCGCTCTAGGCGACCGCCTCGCGGAACGGCGGCGCCTGCGGGTTTGATTCGGGGCGCGCCTTGCCATTCGGGGTGCGGTCGGGCATTGTTAAAGCTCTCTCCTGGCGGCCGAGCCAACGGTCTGGATCGGCCGATGCTCGCCGGTCGCAGCCGACCCCCGGGAAGCCTTCCCCCACGCGACAGCCGTTCCCGGCGCTCCCAAGCCGAGTTGGGCGGGTCCCCCCTAGAGGATTCTGGATGCGCCGACTTCACATAGGCGTGCTCGATTTAGTCACGAAGGCCCCCAACCGCTCCCTGTACGCTCGCCTGATGCACGCGAATCTGGCGAGCATCATGCCCCAAGTCATCAGCGTCTGGTGTGAGCAGGCCGGACACGATGTCCGCCTGGTCTGTTACACCGGCTTGGAGGATCTGCTCGAAGAGCTGCCGCCCGACCTGGATGTGTTGTTCATCGGAGCGTTCACCCAGTCGGCCCAGCTCGCCTACGCGCTGAGTGCCCTGTTTCGGAAGCGGGGAGCCGTCACCGTCCTAGGGGGACCGCACGCGCGCTGCTACCCCGAGGATGCCAGGAAATACTTCGACTACGTGCTGGGCTTCACCGATCAGGAGATCGTAGCCGATGTGCTGAAGGACGCGGGTCCGCACCGGCCGCTGGGCCGCCATCTAATGGCTGCCCGCCAGCCCACCGACCTGCCGACCTTGCAGGAGCGTTGGAAGTTCGTGGCGCCCACGCTGGCGAAGGCGCCGACGATCAAGATCGTGCCGATGATCGGGAGCCTCGGGTGTCCCTACACCTGCAGTTTCTGCATCGACTCGACGGTGGACTATCAGCCGCTGAGCTTTCCTCAGCTCCGGGCCGACCTGGCCTTCCTGCTCACCAAGATGAAGAACCCGATCGTGGGGTGGCACGACCCGAATTTCGGAGTGCGCTTCGACGATTACATGGAGGCGGTGGAGCAGGCGGTGCCGAGGGGGTCGATGCGGCACATCGCGGAGAGCAGTCTCTCACTGCTCTCGGAGCCCCATCTCAAGCGGCTGAGGGCGAACAACTTCCAGGCGATTCTGCCGGGGATCGAGTCGTGGTACGACCTGGGCAACAAGTCCAAGACCCGGCGCACCGGGATGGACAAGGTCAAGCAGGTCTCCGAGCACGTCAACATGATCCTGCGCTACATCCCGTACATCCAGACCAACTTCGTGATGGGCCTCGACGGCGACATGGGGCCGGAGCCGTTCGAGCTGACCAAGAAGTTCATCGATTTGTCGCCCGGCGCCTTCCCGGCCTACTCGCTGCTGTCCGCCTTCGGCCGGGCCGCGCCGCTCAACCTGGAGTATCAGCGCGCCGGCCGGGTGCTGCCTTTCCCGTTCCACTTCCTCAATAACAACCACGCGATGAACGTCCGGCCGAAGAACTACAGTTGGCCCGACTTCTACGACAACCTGGTCGACGTGACCCGGTACTCGTTCTCCTGGAAGGCGATCGGCCGGCGGATCGGGGCGACGCAGACGATGATCCCCAAGTGGATGAACATCGTCCGGGCGGTGTCCACCGAGGGGTTCGGCCGGATCAAGTACCAGACCGAGATGCGCCGCCGGCTCGACACCGATCGTGAGCTGCGCGCGTTCTTCGAGCGGGAGACCGACGAGATTCCGGCGTTCTACCGGGACCGGATCCGGCACGACCTGGGGCCGCTCTACGAGTACCTGCCGAACGGAGCGATGGTCCACGACGCCAATGCCTACCTCAACTCGCAGCCCGCGCCGGAGCAGCTGACCCTCACGCGGTAGGGCGCTCGACCGAATCACGCCCGGGAACGATCCACCGAGCGAGTCCGCACTCCGGCCTCCGATTCCTCGCGCCTGGCCCCCCCGCGAAATTCGAAGTGCTCCTCGCTCATGAGACGCTCGCCTTCGGGCGGGCCGGGCGCGGTCAGGTGCCAGAGCAGAAGCTGCCGGCCAATGGCGGTAGCGGCCTGCCAAGTGCCCGGCTCGAGGGCCGGGTAGAGCGACGCGTACTGGGGCCGGAGCCTGGCCTCGCGGATGTTGCCTTCCATGTCTGTCTCCAGCCTCGGGTTGAAGATCCGCCGCGAAGTTGTGCTCGATCGCAGCGGCACGCAAGGGCGCATGGCCACCCCGCTGTGTCGATCCAGCGCCGGCTGTGGGTGGAACCTGACAGCGGGGGCATCTGTCGTTAGGTTCTTCCCCAGTCCCACGCTCCGGCGCCGTAGCCAAGTGGTAAGGCAGAGGTCTGCAAAACCTCGATTCGTCGGTTCGATTCCGACCGGCGCCTCTTCAAACATGAAACAATCAGCGACCCGCTTCCTTTGTACCGGGGCCGGCCGACCAATCTTCCCCTGCCAGCCATGCGAAGTCCACGCGCTTGAGCGCGTAAGGAGCGGGATCCACAGAGAGATACAAGTCGTCGGGTTCCCGAAGCAAAGCGGCACCGAGATAGAAGCGCAGCACATTTCCCATCACGTTGACGATGGTCACGCTGTCTCCAAACACCTCACTCCCCTGGTTGGGCAGGTAGTATGCCCCGAATGCGCCGAGTCGCTCTTTGGCAGCGGCGCGTGTGATTTTCTCCGCGGTTCCGGCCTTGTCAAATCGTAGTGTCTTGCTGCCATGATCGCCTTGAAGGAGGATGACCGGCGGGAGCTCCGACGTTCGAAGCAATGTGGTCACCAGGTCGAGCACCATGTGGTCGAGGCAGTGGATCTGCTCCACATAAGGGTCTGCTTTGTGCTTCGTCGGGCTGCCACCAGCCGCCTGGGGTGCCGGTAGGCAGTCCCGGTCGAACACGTACGGACTATGCGGACTCATCACATGCGCGAAGGTGAATGCGGGTCCAGGAATCTTCGGGATCTGGGCAATGGCGGCGAAGGTAAGCGTCACGTGATCACGAGCGAGCCGAGACACTCCCCCCTCGACGAATTTCAGCAGCGATGTCTTCTTCAAGACTTGTCGAAGCCCCGAACGGGTCAGCTCCCGTGCGGGATCCCATCCGTGCCACGCGTGAAACTCCAGGTCCGCCTGTGGGCTGTGCCTGGTTGCCTCCCACGATAGTGAGGGAAAAAACGCGAAGTGGTAGCCCTGCGACTTGAGGAAGGGCACCGTTCGGTTGTGCTCAAACAGATAGTCCGGAACGGTCCGATCTATCGACCGCCTGCCGAGCTCACCCGAAAGGCCGGCAAGGTGAGACGCATTGATCAGCGACGGCAACGACAGGAAGGTGTGGAGATAGTTGCTGTGGACCGCTGGCACCACGAAGCCGAGCTGTCGCAAGGAATCCAAGAAGACCTGATTGTCGAACCCGAAGAGCCGTCCAGTGACCTCCGCGTTGGCGTACTCATCCAGGACGATCAGGTAAATGTCCCGCTTCGGGCCGACCCTCGCGGCTGGCGGAGTCAGGATTGGCTCCGCCAGCTGTCGCACGAGCGTGCTTTGTCGAACTGCCCGTGCGCTTCGCCATTCCGCGACGCCGATGGAAAGCACGAACCAGGCGACCAGAATTGTGCTGGTCAGCGTCAGAAACCTCTCGGCTTGATCGAGCAGTGCTGGCCGGCGAACCAGCCACCAGATCATGCCCACCGTGGCCGCCGCCCACAGCGGAAGGAGCACTGGGTGCGAGAAGCTGGTCCATTGCTCCACGAATCTGGCCACCCGCACGTAGGCCCAAAACCCGAGCACGACGCCCAGCAGAACCAGGGGGGGAAGTCGCTGTCCCCGCCGGCGGGTGGCCAGCAGGGTAAGTCCGTACACCAGTCCGCAGGCCGCGACCACTGTTGCCACCACGACCGCGGCATCGCCCAACTCCGCCCACCCGGGGTGGGCCTCGACAAGGCGCACGACTGGGATGATGGCGAAGAGAAAGGGATAGATGTGAGTAATCCGCCAGGTCATAGTGACAACTTACCCCCTCAAACCTTGTTTCTCGCTTCTCCGCAAGGAATGCATAGGCCACGCAAACCACTGCTAAGCCACGGGCCTCCACTTTGGAGGCCCGTTGGCTTACGATGCCGGGAGCAGCGTTACTCTCGCCAGGAGGGCGTGTGACCCGTTTCGACTATCTGATCGTGGGCGGCGGCATGACGGCCGACGCCGCGGCCCACGGCATCCGCCAAGAGGACGCCAAGGGCAGCATCGGGATCGTTGGAGCAGAATCGCATCGGCCCTACAACCGGCCGCCCCTCACCAAGGGACTGTGGAAGGGTGAAGCCCCCGACAGCATCTGGCGCAAGGTTGAGGAGACCAGCGCCCAGGTCATCCTCGGCCGGCGCGTGGTAAACCTGGACCCGGAACGGAAGCGGGTCACCGACGATCGGGGGACGGCCTACGACTACGGCACCCTCCTCCTCGCCACGGGTGGTGAGACCCGCCGATTCAAGGACGCGCCCGAGGGCGTCGTCTACTTTCGCACGCTGGACGATTACCGCAAGGTGCGCGGCCTCGCCGATGGCGGAGCAGGCTTCGTGGTGGTCGGCGGCGGCTTCATCGGATCGGAGATCGCGGCGGCGCTCAGAATGCAGGACCGCGACGTCACCATGATCGTGAAGGAGGAGGGCATCGGCGCGCGCGTCTTCCCTCCCGAGCTCTCGCGATGGCTGGTGGGCTACTATCGGGAGAAGGGCGTCACGGTGCTGCTCGGAAAGAGCGCCGATCGGGTCGAAGCGCGAGACGGGAAATTCCAGGTTCGCTCCGGCAAGGACGCGCCGCTGGTGGCGGATGCGGTCGTGGCCGGGTTGGGGATCGAGCCCAACGTTGATCTCGCCCGCCAGGCCGGGCTCGTGGTGAGCGACGGCATCGAGGTGGACGAGCAGCTGCGCACCAGCCGGCGCGAGATCTACGCGGCCGGCGACGTGGCGAACTTCCACAATCCGGCCCTGGGCAGGCGCATCCGCGTGGAGCACGAGGACAACGCCAACACGATGGGCGAGGTCGCGGGCCGGAACATGGCCGGCGCCGGCCGCGGGTACGACCACCTGCCGATGTTCTACTCTGATCTCTTCGACCTGGGCTACGAAGCGGTCGGTGACGTGAGCGCGAAACACCAGACCGTGGTGGACTGGAAGGAGGAGTTCCGCGAGGGCGTGGTCTACTATCTCGAGGCCGGCCGGGTTCGTGGAGTGCTCCTGTGGAACACCTGGGGCCAGGTCGATGCGGCGCGAGCACTGATCGCCGAGCCCGGGCCATTTCGCCCCGAACAGCTCAAAGGACGACTGCCGGCCGCATAAGCGGCCGGGCTGCGGGCAGGCTACTCCTGGCGATTGCCGCCTTCCAGACCCAGCCGCCGCTCCCGCGCCTCCGTCGAGTCGCCCTCGACCGACTCCGTCGACGGACGGGCCGACGCAGCGCGGCCGGTGCGCGATGCGGCAACCAGCAGCAGCACGCCGAACACCAGCATCACCAGCCCCCACCACAGATTGATGTTGACGCCGAGCGAGACCGCGTAGCGCGCGGCATCCGCGTTCGTGGCCAGCCCGTATCCGCCGACGACCAATCCGAGCACGGTGAACAAGCCCCCGATCGGCAACCGGATGTCGAAGCTCGTCGCTGCGGTCATCGCCGCCTCCTAGAAGAACACCAGGTTGAGCGCCACGGTCAGGGTCAGCACCACCACCGCCAGCACCCAGGGCCTCGACCGGAGTGGCAGATCGCCGTCGCTGAGCCTGGGCGTGAGCGAGTAGACCAGGCCGCGCAGCTCGTCCGCCGGACGCGGACGGGTGGCGAGACTCACCAGGATGGTGACGACGAAGCAGGTGACCCACGCGACGATCGCCGTCCAGAACGTCTGCGCCAGCTCGCTCGGGTAGCTGTGCAGCAGCCCCAGAAAGCCGCCCTTGATCCCCGGCCTCGCGCCCGCGGCCAGGGTGAGCCCGTGATGGAGCGCCGCCGCGAGCGTCCCAGCCACCAGGCCGACGAACGCGCCGTGACCGGTGGTCCGTCGCCAGAACATGCCCAGGGCGAAGGTGGCGAAGAGCGGCGCGTTGACGAAGGCGAAGACGAGCTGGAGGAGGTCCATGATGTTGTTGAACGCTCCCGCCACGTAGGCCGCCGCCACCGATAGCAGGATTCCGCCCACGGTCGCCACCCGGCCCATCCACAGGTAGTGCGCGTCCGACGCGCCGCGCCGGATATGACTCTGATAGATGTCGTAGGTCCAGACGGTGTTGAACGCGGTCACGTTGCCCGCCATGCCCGACATGAATGAGGCGAGCAGCGCCGTGAGCCCGAGGCCGAGCATCCCGGCAGGGAAGAGGCGCACCAGCATCATGGGGGTGGCCAGGTCGTAATCCAGCACCACGCGGCCGGCGCCGTCGATCAGCGGCGCTCCGTCCGCGGCCAGCTTGGCGGGGATGAGGCCCTGGCCGGCGGAGGCCCCGTCACCGGCCCCCAGCACCAGCGCGATCATCCCCGGCAGGATCACCAGGAAGGGGAAGAGCATCTTCGGCACGGCCGCGATAAGCGGGGTGCGCCGGGCTGCGGTCATCGAATCGGCCGCCATCGCGCGCTGAACGACGAGGAAATCGGTGCACCAGTAGCCGAACGACAGGACGAACCCGAGTCCCATGACGAGGCCGAACCATTCCACACCGATGGGGTTCTGCGCCGCGTCGCCCAGGTGCGACCAGGTGTGGGTGTACGCCCCCGGGGGCAGACCCCGTCCGGAGGCCACTTCCTCGAGCCGGGCCGAGAGTCCGTCCCAACCGCCGACCGCGTAGAGTCCCAGCGCCACGAGCGGGATGAACCCGAACACGATCAGGAAGAACTGGAGGACCTCGTTGTAGATCGCGCTGGTCAGCCCACCCAGCAGGATGTAGGCGAGCACGATGACGGCGGCGACCAGGACGCTGAGGTCGAAGCTCCACCCGAGCAGCAGGTTGAGAAGCTTGCCCATGGCGTACATAGAGACCCCGGAGGAGAACACCGTCATCACGGCGAAGGAGACGGCGTTGAGGGTCCTCGTCTTCTCGTCGAACCGGAGCCGCAGGTATTCGGGAACCGAGCGGGCCCGCGACCCGTAGTAGAACGGCATCATGAAGAGCCCGACGAAGACCATCGCCGGGATCGCGCCCACCCAGTAGAAGTGACTGGTGGCGATCCCGTACTTGGCGCCGGAGGCGCCCATCCCAATGACTTCCTGGGCGCCGAGGTTGGCCGAGATGAAGGCCAGGCCGGTGATCCAGGGTGGCAGCGAGCGGCCGGAGAGAAAGAAGTCGGTGCTCGTGCGAGTGAGCCGGCGGAGCCCCCAGCCGACGCCGAGGACGGCGGCGAAGTACAGGGCCATGACGGCGTAATCGATCGGCGAAAGCTGTGCGACGGGCACGGTTTCCATCAGCCAACCTCGTCGGTGGAGGATCAGGCACCGAGACGTGTCAATCTAGGAACTGGACACGGCCGCAGGAAGGCGGTACGGTCCCTCGTCACTTTCGACAGGATGCTCCATGGCGGTACCACACGTTGTCCTGGTCCTGGGGCTGCTCCTCTCCCTCGCGAGGAACGGGGCGGCGCAGCGGTCGCCGATCGGCTACGCGATCGACGTCACCGATCGCTCCGATGACCAGTTCAGCGTCACCGCCTGGGTCAGCGGCCTCACCTCGGACAACGCGGTCTATCAGTTCGCCGCGACCGCACCGGGCACCTACCAGGTGATGGACATCGGCCGGTTCGTGCGGAGCTTCGAGGCCTTCGATGCGGCGGGCCGGTCGGTGCCGGTCGAGCGGGTGTCGGTCAACCAGTGGAAACTCGGCGACGCCCCTCGGGTCCGGACCCTCCGCTACACGGTCGCCGAGACATGGGACACCAAAGTCGATCGGCACCAGGTCTACCTAATGTGCGGCACCTCAATGGAGAAGGACCACGTGTTGATCAATCCGCACGCGGTGATCGGATACCCCACCGGCATGCAGACGCGGCCGATCCGGCTCCGGGTCAAGTACCCGTCGAGCTGGATGGTGGGCACGGCCTTGGAGCGCGATCGGGGTGGGGCCTACCTCGCGGAAGACTACGATCAGCTGGTGGACTCCCCGATCCTGCTCGGCCGGTTGACCGAGGCGCGGACCCGTGTCACCGGCGTCCCGGTGCAGATCTTCACCTACTCCAAGACCGACCGGATCAAGTCGGCCCAGCTCCTCGGCGCGATGCACGGGATGCTCCAGGCGGCGGGACGGTTCCTGGGCAGGCTTCCGGTGGACCGATACACCTTTCTCTACCACTTCGAGGACCGCTCGGCGGGTGCGTGGGAGCACTCGCTCAGCTCCGAGTACGTCTTCCCGGAAAGCGAATTCACCGATTCGCTGGGCCGCTACCTCACCGACATCGCGGCGCACGAGTTCTTCCACGTGGTGACCCCGCTCAACATCCACAGCGAGATCATCGAG
This sequence comes from uncultured Gemmatimonadales bacterium, assembly GCA_963844445.1. GTDB lineage: Bacteria > Gemmatimonadota > Gemmatimonadetes > Gemmatimonadales > GWC2-71-9 > CAVVWJ01. The sequence goes on along the minus strand of CAWJOB010000001.1, from coordinate 326,547 downwards.
CATTTCAACTTCGTGACGCCGGTGCCGTCCCAGCATCTCTGGCTCTACGAGGGCACAACGGAGTGGGCGGCGCACACCATGCAGCTTCGCACCGGCCTCAAGAGTCCCAAGGAATACCTGAGCACGGTCATTCAGAAGATGCAGACCGACCGCGCCGGCTTCGACTCGACCTACAGTCTCCGGGATCTGGCGCTCACTTCCTACAGCGACTCGGGCCAGACGCAGTACGGCAACATCTACATGCGCGGGGCGCTCACCGCGGGCCTGCTGGATATCCGGCTGCTGGAGCTGTCGGGCGGCACCCGGGATCTTCAGGACCTGATCGGGGACCTCACCCGGAAGTACGGAAAGCGGCGCGCCTTTCCGGAGGCCACCATGGTGGATACCCTGGTGGCGATGACCCATCCCGAGATCCGGGACTTTTTCGACCGCTATGTCTGGGAGTCCGAGCGCCTGCCGATCGCGGAATATTACGGGAAGCTGGGGATCAGGCTGGTGGAGGCCCCGGACGGGACGCCGGTGCGGTTCGACATCGATTCCGCCCCGACCCCGGCGCAGCGGGCGCTCCGGGACGCCTGGATGGGGCGGAGACCCCGCGCCGCCGGCTGAGCACGGGCGGAGCGCCTTTTTTGGGTGTATTGTATCTCAAGGCCCCCGACCGAGGAGATACAGCCATGTTCGCCCGTTACCTGCCGATCGCCTTCGCCCTCGCCCTGCCTCTGGGCGCCGCCCCCCTCGCAGCCCAGGGCGCGGTCGCCATCGCGGCCTGCGACTCCGACGCGTCATGCGGCCGGGTGCCCCGCCCGGTGGGTCTCTACATCCGTGCCGTCGAAGAAGATGGCCGGTATCTGGTCCTCGAGGACGGCTCCCGCTGGGAGGTCGAGATCTCCGACCGCGCCCGCACCGCCTCGTGGACATCGGATGACTTCGTGAACCTCGGTTGGATCGCCGCGCCGCGGGGGGATTTCGAGTACCTGCTGACCCGGGCGGGCCACCTGGAATCACGCGCCGCCGCCCGGCTCGCCGGCCGCGGGACCGGTCCCGGCGATCAGGAGTAGTAGCGCCGGAGGTAGGCAGCCAGGCCGTCCAGGTCCGGAAACAGCCGCCGCTCGTCAACGCTCACCAGATCGAGCTGGTCGCGCAGGCGGCCGGCGTCCTGCGCCGGGATCACGACTCGCGTCAGGGCCGAGCTGAGGCCGATCGCCTCGAGAAACGAGTCGAACGGCTGCCGGTTGTCCGAGCAGAGCGTGAAGGTCGCCGCCTGCGTGGCAATGCGAGCGTCGAGGGACGGCGGCTCGATCATGCAGGCAAACTGCCGCTCCCGCGTCCTGGGCTCGAAGAGAGCCCAGGGCGTGAATGCGCGCTCCTGCCCGAAAATCCCCTCCAGATCCTGAATGAGCAGCGCCCGCTCCGGCAGCCGGAAGAACCGGTGTACCGCCTTCCAGTCGAGGCGCCAGACCGCCCGGTCGGCACCTGCCTCACCCTCCACCGTCGCGAAGTGAGCCGCCACCATCGGGGAGTAGGTCCAGTCGAGGAGCCTGGTGGGCAGGCCGTGATGCTGCGCTGCGATCAGAACCTCCCAGTCGTTGACCGGCGAGACCGGGAAGAACGGCCGCGAGTAGCGGATGAAGTTGCGGAGGATGTGCTCCTCGAGATCGGCCTTGCCGTGCGCGGGTGCCACACCGCCGAGCGTGTCCAGACTGGTGAGGAGCGGCCAGGCGGCGTTCGCCGCGCCGCGATAGACCCCGGCGTCACGGTGGCGGCCGGACCCGGGGTCCCGACTGGTGGGTGTGACCTTGGCGATGAGGTCCGCCAGGCTATTGATCGTCACGGTCGTTATAGACATGCCCCGGCTCCCGTTGTGACCTGCGTCCTAGCCCGAACTGGCGCCCCTGCCGAACGTGACGGAGAGTGTCTCTCAGCGATGAAGCATCTATTCAGGGATGGTGGGTATGGCAGTTCGGGAAGCGCGACTCCGGCCTGAATGGGCCGATCTCTACCCCGGCGTACAGCCGGAGGTCTGGCATGTTGCGGCGGAGCTGGTACCCCAGGTATTGCGCCACAGGATGCAGGATCAGACATCCTGGGAGTTCACCCGCCGCATACTGGTCGACGATCACTTCGAGTTCCGGGGCGGGCGGCCGCGCGACACGACGTGGACCGGCGTTCTCTCCCGAGTCGAGGACGCCTGATATAGACGCCTGATATAGGGGTACGCGCGGCCCCGACGTCGCGCAAGAGCGGTGCGCGAGGCGATCTTTGCCCCATGCCGCTCGACCTGACCGCGCTCCGCGGCCGGCTTCCACCCAGCCCGATCACCCGATTCGCACCAAGCCCTACCGGATACTTGCATCTCGGCCATGCGGCCAACGCGATCTATGTGTGGGGGGTCGCGCGCGCCCTCGGTGGCCGAGTGCTGCTTCGGCTGGAGGACCATGACGGGGGCCGGTCGCGGCCGGCATACGAAGCGGCAGCGCTCGAGGACCTGGAGTGGCTGGGCCTCGCGCCTGACCTCGGCACCGCCGCGGAGCTGCGCCGCGGGGCCTCGGCGTACCGCCAGAGCGACTGCGGCCGCGCGTACACCGCTGCACTGGAGAAGCTGGCCCGCACGGCGCGAGTGTACGCCTGCGACTGCACCCGCCGGGACATCGCCGCGGAGGCGGGGGATTCCTTCAACCAGGAGACCAAGTACTCCGGCCGCTGCCGTGACCGGGACCTTCCATTTACCGACGGGCGAGGCATCCGCGTCCTGATGGAGCCAGGTGCGGAAACCTTCGCCGATCCGCTGCTGGGAGTGGTCACGCAGGCGCCCTCGGAGCAGTGCGGCGATCTGCTCCTCCGGGACCGCACCGGCAACTGGACCTATCAATTCGCCGTGGTGGTGGACGACGATCGGCACCAGGTGGACCTGGTCGTCCGGGGCGAGGATCTGCTGCCCTCGACGGGGCGCCAGATACGATTGGCCCGCATGCTGGGACGGGAACGGCCCCCGGTGTTCTTGCACCATCCCCTGATCCGGAAGCAGGACGGGGCCAAGCTCAGCAAGTCGAGCGGGGATACCGGCATCCGGGAGTTGCGGCTGGCGGGAGCCAGGCCGGAGACGGTCCTGGGACGCGCGGCGTGGTTGATCGGCCTGCTGGAGGAGCCGCGGCCGCTGGCAGCAGCCGAGCTAGGCCGGCTCTTCACTTCTTCCCGACTTCTCCCGTGAGAATCCCATGCAGGATCCGGCGGGCCTTCTCGCTCGGGTTGGGGTCGGCCGCGAGCCGGGTCTCCACCCGGGCATCGAGCCGCACTACGCCGTGCAGGGTGAGCGTGTCGGTACCGCGCACCACCCGGATCGGCAAGCTGTCTCCCTCGTTCTTCCCGAAGCGCGCGCGGAACGCGGTGCCGAAGTCGGGGTCGATGATGTCGACGTCGCCGAGGGCGAGGAGCCGATCGCCGGCCTTCACGCCCGCCGCCTGCGCCACGCCTCCCGGCATGATGTCCTGCACCACGATTCCCCCGGCCGAGTCCTGCGCGGTGGCCACCCCGACCCTGGGCTCGCGCACGGTGTCCGCCACCTGCCTGAGGCCCGCGCGAGCCAGCATGTCGGTCCACGGGAACGGGTCACGTCCGTCGATGTACCTGGCGTTGAACTCGGTGAAGGAGCGGCCGCCGGCGGCACGGCTCACCGCCGGCCACCAGTCGGCGGCGGTGAAGCCGCGTCCTTTCTTGTAGGCCGAGCGATAGAGCTCGCGCATCACGTCGTCCAGCGAGCGGCGATTGTCGCTCCCGTCGCGGATCAGGACGTCCAGCATGAGCCCGGCGAGCGATCCCTTGGGATAGTACTGATACTGGCTCCCGTCGATCGGCCCGATCCAGGTGGAGAGCGAGGCGTCCTCCAGTGCCGTCGCCGGCTGCGTCGCGACCTGGGCCATCTTCTCGCCGGTGAGGCCCAGGAACCCCGCCGAATCCACCACCCCGCCGCGCACCAATGCCAGGTCGGCGTAGTAGTCGGTGATGCCCTCGCTGACCCAGAGCCAGGGCGTCTCCTGCGGCTGGGCGTAGTCGTACGGCCAGAGGTCGGCCGGCCGGAGCCGCTTGACGTTCCATGCGTGGAAGATCTCGTGGGCGGTGATCGAGGCGAGCAGCGGCGAGCCGATGAATCCGGGGTTGTAGATGCCGACGTGGGAGTTGGAGTGCTCCAACGCACTTCCCCCGCCGACCTGCTGGGTGAAGACCATCAGGGTGCTGTAGGTCTGCCAGGGCGTCTCCTGGAAGACGGCCGCCATCCGGGGCACCACCTTCGCGATCTGGTCCCACAGCAGCGCGCGGGCGGGTCCGGCCATCGCGCCGGCGGGGTAGGTCGCGAGCCGGTTCCACTTGCCGTCCACCTGCATGCTGTCGAGGTCCATCCGGCCGACGAAGAACGGCTTGTCGACCAGGTCGTGATAGTTCCCCTCGCGATAGGCACCGGGCGCGGGAGCCGCCTGCATCCCGGTCACGATCAGCCAGCCGGGCTGCGTCTTCACCGTCACCGTGGCGGGGAAATCGAAGCCCCGACCCTCCGGATACGGGAAAAGGTTGGTGCCGTTGAAGAACGCGAAATCGGGCCGGCTCCAAGAGCCCGCGTTGTCCAGGGTCTCGGCGTGGTAGTCGAAGCGCACGACGACGGTGCGGGCGCCGGCCGGGTCGATGCGCCAGGTGTCGTAGTCCAGCTTGTCCCAATCGAGCGTCTTCCCGCCGGCGGCGGCGGAGAATCCGGTGACGAAGCGGGCGAAGTTGGCGATCTCGTACGAGCCGGGTGTCCAGCTGGGGAGCGACAAGAGGACCGGCCCCTGCCCGCCGACGTCGAGCGTCACCGAGACCTTGAGGGTCCGCTGGGAGGCGGATGCCGAATCGAAGGTCACCTCGTACCGGAGATTGGCCACCGGCGCCGAGCGGACCGGCGCCGGCGCGGCCTGCCGCTGGGCGTACCCCACGGCCGGAAGCATGCTGACGGCGAGGAGCGCCGCTGTAGCGGGTAACGATGCGATCGCAATCATGGTCAGGTGCCGGTGTGCTGGAAGGGTTCCGCCGCGGAAGGCTGCGCGGCCAGGGCCGGGGAGGTCACGGTGACGGGGCCGAGCTCGCCCTCCCAGCGGGCCATGACGGCTGCCGCGAGACAGTTGCCGACGACGTTCACGGTGGTGCGGGCCATGTCCATGAGCTCGTCCACGCCGAGAATCACGGCGACGCCCTCGAGCGGAAGTCCGAAGCTCGAAAGCGTGCCGGCCAGTACCACCAGGGATGCCCGCGGGACCCCGGCGACGCCCTTACTTGTGACCAGCAGCGTCAGCATCATCAGCAGCTGCTCGCCCAGCCCCAGCTCCATCCCCGCGGCCTGCGCCACGAAGAGCGAGGCGACGCCGAGATACAGCGTCGAGCCGTCGAGATTGAAGGAGTAGCCGGTCGGAATGACGAAGGCGACGATGCGGCGGGGGACGCCGAACTCGATCATCCGCTGCATCGCGATGGGGAGGGCCGCGTCCGAGCTGGTGGTGGTGAACGCGATGACCGCCGGGTCCTTGACCTGCCGCGCGAAGGCGCGGATCGGAACCCGCGCGAGCAGCGCCGCCGGGATCAGCGCGACCACCACGAAGGCCAGCAGGGCGCCGTACAGCGTGAGCACCAGCTTGCCCAGGTTCACCACCACGTCGATGCCGCTGTGTCCCACCGTCACCGCCATGGCCGCGCCGATGCCGATCGGCGCATAGCGCATGATGATGGCGACGAACTTGAACATCACCTCCGCCACCCCTTCAGCGAAGGCGAGGATCGCCTCCTTGGGCCGTCCCGTCACCCTGGTGAGGGCGATGGCGAAGAGCACGCTCCAGAACACCACCTGAAGCACCTCGTTCCGGGCGGCCGCATCGAAGAAGCTGCTGGGGACGACGTGCTCCAGGAAGCTGCCGAACGTCATCGCACCCTTGGTGGCGGGGGCGTTGGGATCGGGCGGAGGGAGGGTCACGCCGTCGCCCGGCCGCACCAGGTTGCCCGCGAAAAGGCCGATCGCGAGCGCGACCGTGGTCATGGCCCAGAAGTAACCCAACGACTTGATCGCGAGACGTCCGATCCGCTTCAGGTCGTCGCCGTGGCCCGCGATGCCCATCACCAGGGTCCCGAAGATGAGCGGGGCGACGATCGACTTGATCATCCGCAGGAAGATCGTGGAGAGCGGCTTGAGGACCGGCGCGAAGTCGCGGTCGGGCAGGACGTTGTCCGCCCAGCCAACGAGGATCCCCACCGTCATTCCGACGAAGATCCAGTGGGTCAGCGTCAGCTTGCGGAGCATGCGCCACATCGTCTTCACTCAGGGACCGACCAGCTCGCCCGCTTTGGCCTCGATCCCGGAGAGCAACGACTGGTACGACGCGGCGAACTTGGCGACCCCGTCCGCCTCCAGCTCCCGGGTGATGATCGCGAGGTCGATTCCCGCCGTGGCCAGCGCCTTCATCTGGGCCGGCGCCTTGGCGATCGCCTCGCGGATCCGGACCGCGGGCCGGCCGTGGTCGCGATACGCCGCGAAGGTCTCCGGAGGAAGGGTGTTGACGGTGCGGGGGGCGACCAGGGCTTCCACGTAATACGTGTCGGGATAGCGCGGGTCCTTGGTGCTGGTCGAGGCCCAGAGCGGGCGCTGCGGCCGCGCGCCCGCCTTGGCGAGCCGGTCCCACCGCGGGGTGCCGAGGGACCACTCGAAGAGGCGGTACGCGGCGGCGGCGTTGGCGATGGCGATCTGGCCCCGCAGCGGCGAGGGATCGTTGGCTCCCGCGCGATCGAGCAGCGCGTCCACCCTGCCGTCCACCCGGCTCACGAAGAAGCTCGCGACCGATGCCACCGGCTCCAGCGGCAGGCCACGGTCCAGCCGCTGCTCCATCCCGGACAGCCACGCCTCGATCACCCCGGCATAGCGCTCCACCGAGAACAGCAGCGTCACGTTGACGCTGATGCCGTCGGCGATGCAGCGGGTGATCGCGGGAAGGCCGGCCTCGGTGCCCGGGATCTTGATCATGGCGTTGGGGCGGTCCACCGCCGACCACAGCCGCTCGGCCTCGTGGATCGTCGCCGCGGTGTCGTTCGCCAGCGCGGGCGACACTTCGAGGGAGACCTGGCCGTCGAGGCCCCGGGTCTCCCGATGCAGGTCGGCGAACGCGTCGCAGGCCGCCCGCACGTCCGCCACGGCGAGCGACTCGAAGATCTCGGCCGGGCTCCGTCCTGCCCGGCTGAGCCGGACGGATGTCGTCGTCGTACGACCGGCTGCCCGAGACCGCCTTCTCGAAGATCGTGGGATTCGAGGTCATTCCCCGCAGCCCGTCCTCGCGGATCAGCCGGGCGAGCTCGCCCGAGGTGATCAGGTCGCGGGTGATGTAGTCGTACCACGGACTCTGCCCCAGCTCGCCGAGGCGCACCAATGGATTCATGACCCCTCGCTCCTGCCGGGCGCGTGGCGCCGCGCCAGCAGCTGCCGCACCATCTCCGCCGCACGCTCGGGCGTGAACTTGAACTCCTGGAACAGACGGTCGCCGGGGGCGGAGGCGCCGAAGCTGTCCATGGCCAGCATCGCTCCGTCATCCGTGGTCCACCGGAGCCAGCCGAACGGGGAGGCCGCCTCGACCCCCAGCCGCGCCCGGACCGACGGCGGCAGGACCTCGTTCCGGTACTGCTCGGGCTGCGCCGCGAACAGCTCCCACGACGGCATCGAGACCACCCGCACCCGCACCCGGTCGGCCTGGAGCAGGCGGGCCGCGGCCAGAGCGACGTGGAGCTCGGAGCCGGTGGCGATAAGGATCGCCTGCGGGACGCCACCCGGCGGGTCGAGCAGGATGTAGGCGCCGCGACCCACGCCCTCGGCCGATCCCAGCGGCGGGCGCTCGAGCACCGGCAGCTTTTGGCGCGAAAGCACCAGCACGGTCGGGCCGTCGCGGCGCGCCATGGCCACCCGCCACGCCTCGACCGTCTCGGCGGCATCGCCGGGCCGGAGGAGGACGATGTTCGGAATGGCCCGGAGCATCGCGAGGTGCTCGATCGGCTGGTGGGTCGGCCCGTCCTCGCCCAGGCCGATCGAATCGTGGGTGCCGACGTAGATCACCGGAAGCCGCATGATCGCCGAGAGCCGGATCGCGGGCTTCATGTAGTCGGAGAAAACGAGGAAGGTGCTGCCAAACGGCCGGAGCCCACCATGCGCCGCGATGCCGTTGAGGATCGCGGCCATCCCGTGCTCGCGAACGCCCCAGTGAAACTGCCGCCCCGATGACATCGGCCCGAAGCTTCCACCCTGCTTCAACGTCGTTCCGGTGCTGCCGCCGAGGTCGGCGGATCCTCCGACCAGGTTCGGCACCGCGGCGGCGATCGCCTGGAGCGCGAGGCCCGACGCCTGCCGGGTGGCGAGCGGTCCGCCGCCCGACGTCAGCGCGGGGAGCCCGCGATCCCATCCCTCGGGAAGCTCCCCCGACATCCAGCGCTGGAACTCCGCCGCCAGGTCGGGATGGTCGGACGCATAGTCCTTCATCCGCTCCTGCCACTCCGACTCAAGCGCGGCGCCGCGGTCGAGCGCGGTCCGCCAGTGTGCCAGCGCGTCATCGGGGAGGAAGAACGGCGGATCCTCCGGCCAGCCCATGATCTCCTTGGTCCGGCGCACCTCATCCGCGCCCAGCGGCGCGCCGTGAGCGTCGGCGGAGTTGCGCTTGGTGGGGGCGGGATCGGCGATGTAGGTCCGAAGGATGACCAGCGTCGGGCGGCCGGTCTCGCCGCGGGCGGCATCGAGCGCCGCCGTGATGCCCGGGAGGTCGTTGCCGTCGCCCACCCGGACGACGTGCCACCCGTAGGCCTCGAACCGGCGCTGCACGTCCTCGGAGAACGTGAGCGCGGTGTCGCCGTCGATCGTGATGTGGTTGTCGTCGTAGATCACGGTGAGCTTGCCGAGCCTGAGGTGCCCGGCGAGCGACGCGGCCTCGCTCGCCACGCCTTCCATCAGATCGCCGTCGCTGGCGATCGCCCACACCCGGTGGGCCACCACCTGGTGGCCGGGCCGGTTGAAGTGCTCGGCCAGGAAGCGCTCGGCGATCGCCATCCCGACCGCGTTCGACACCCCCTGGCCCAGCGGACCGGTGGTCGTCTCCACGCCCGGCGTGTGCCCGCGCTCCGGATGCCCCGGCGTGCGCGAGCCCCACTGTCGGAACGCCTTGATCTCCTCCAGCGGAAGGTCGTAGCCGCTCAGGTGGAGCAGCGAATAGAGCAGCATCGACGCGTGGCCGCAGGAGAGCACGAAACGATCGCGATCGGGCCAGCCGGGGTTCGCCGGGTTGTGCCGCAGGAACCGGGACCAGAGCACGTACGCCGCGGGGGCGAGCGCCATCGGGGTACCGGGATGTCCGGACTGGGCCGCCTCGACCGCGTCCATGGACAGCGCGCGGATCGCGTTGATGCTGCGCCAGGCCAGCTCTGCGTCGGCTATGTCGGGATCGCGAAGGGAGGTGCCACCGTCGGAGCGCGAGGACCGGGTTCGTATGCTCTCTGCGGTCAGACCGGGCTCCTTTCGAGCGCGTGACCCGGGGGTAGGCTGCGGACGGCGGAAAGCTAATGGGCGAGAAGGCTGGGGGGGAGGATACATCGACAAAAGCGTGAAAAGTGAACAGTGAACGGTAAACGGGAAAAACAGGTCCCTATTACTGTTCACCGTTCACCTTTCACGCTTTTCCTTTGGTGCTTCCCCCGACGGCGTATCTCCCTGGCCCGGACAGCGCGATCGCCAGCGCCATTGCCGCCAGCGCCAGCGGCCACTCCACACCGCCCTCGCTCACCGCGAACCCGTTCTTGGCGTGGACGAAGGTGATTGCGCCGAGCATGTCGATGGCGAACAGCAGTCCTGCGATGTCGGTGAGCACGCCGAGCAACATGAGCAGGCCGCCGCCCACCTCGGCTACCGTCGCGAAGACGGCGGCCACCGCCGGCAATGGAACGCCCATCCCCGTGAATCCTTCGATGGTGCCGCCCAGATTGGTGACCTTGGGCCATCCGTGGTACAGCATGATGATGCCGAGCACAACGCGCAGCATGAGGAGCGCGGCATCAGGGTTGATCGGAAGCACACGACGCATGAGTGCAGTTCCTCTTGCCAGGGGAAGTCCGACTTCCTTCCAGTAATTCGTATGTTGCCTGGGTCGGCCGTCATATGCCAGCCGGGTCGCCGGATGCGATCCCCATGGCTTCGGAGTGCGACGCGGAGGGTTGAGGGCCGGGCCGCCGGCATTAGCTTGAAAAGAACCCCACCACCGGAGGCAGGGGTTGAGACGAGATCAGGCGCCGGAAGAGGACTACGAATACGAAGAGGAGGAGCCGGCCGGACGATGGAGCCGGGGACGGTCCAGGGGACGACGCTGGATCCGTATCGTACTCTTTCTGTTCGTCATCCCACTGCTGATCGGCGCCGGCGTCGCCCTCTTCGCCGGGCGCCCCATTGCCTTCGATGCCGTCCGCCGGATCACCGACTACAAGTTTCCCAACGGAAGGTGGATCGACGCCACCGAGCTGGTGCGGTGGCGCGCCGGTCCCGGCCGGGCACCACCGGTGGTGCTGGACGCGCGGACTGCGGATGAGTACGGAGTCAGCCACCTGGAAGGCGCCGTGCGAATCGACCCCTTCAAGCCGAGCCTGCGACCGCTGCGCGGCTTCTCCAAGGACACGGCGATCGTGCTCTATTCGTCGGTCGGTTACCGGGGGGCGCGGGTCGCGGATTTTCTGACGCGGCAGGGATACAGCCAGGTCTACAACCTCGACGGCGGCGAGTTCCGGTGGGCCAACGAGGGCCGGCCCGTCTTCCGCCAGGACCGTCCCACCGCCGAGGTCCATCCCTACAACCCCGCGTGGGGTCTCCTGCTCGAGTCGCAGTACCGCATCGAGGCGCCGCCGATCGAGAAGACCTCCGCCGCGCCCTGAGAACAGCCCTCAGTACGCCGTGATCACCACGACCCCCGCCGAGCCGGGAGCGCTCTGGTCGGCGTCCCGCGGCCCGGTGGGTCCGCCCTTCCGCGCCTTGGCGCTCCTCTCCTCGATCTCCAGCGTGACGAACCCGGTCGCCTCCAGGTGCGCGCGCGGCGCGGACTCGTAGTCCCGGCCGGCCTCCCGCCCCGGGAAGTACCGGCTCACCATCGCGTCCAGCAGCCCGGCACGATCCCCCGCATCCGGCGCCGCCCGCGCGAAACACACGACGCTCCGGTAGTTCATCGAGTGGTACTTGGCCGTGCGGGAGTACACCAGCCCGTCGAGGATCGTGACCGTCACGCACACCGGATCGCCGCTTCCCAGTCGTTCGATCATCCGGCCCGCCTGCGTCGCGTGCAGATGGATCCGGCGCGGCTCGCTGGGGTCGTAGTGGTAGGACATCGGGATGACGTAAGGCTGGCCGTCCACCTCGAAACCGACGTGCGCGACGAGCCCGGCGGCGAGGATGGCCGGCGCGGCGTCGGGCACCGACCTTTCGGCGTGGGCCCGGATGGTGGACCGGAAGGTGGTCGGCTTGAGGGCCTTGTCGGGAATGGCGCTCTGGCGGTGGGGTGTCATGGTGCATATGCTACCGATGATCTGGCTCCCTGAACAGATCCAGATGGCGTTGCTTATATGGTACCAGAACTCCGAGGTGTCCGTGCGCCCGCGCCAGCCCGTCCGAGCCCCGGGATTGTTCGTCGAGCTGGATCCCGCCCTGGAGCTTCCCCTCTTCCGCCAACTCTACCACGGCATCCGAGACGCAGTGTTGGGCGGGCGCCTGGCCGCCGGCGCCAGCCTTCCGCCCAGCCGTGGGTTCGCGGCCGAGCTGGGGGTCTCGCGGAACACCGTTACCCTGGCATACGACCAGTTGGTCGCCGAGGGCTACCTCCAAGGCCGGCCCCGGTCCGGCATGCAGGTCGCCGCCACTCTGCTCTCACGCACGGCACCGAAGCCGGTGCGGTCAGCCGCGGCGTCAGGCACAGGGCCTCCGCGCGTCTCGGCGCGCGGGCAGACGATCGCGGCGGTGCCGATCCCGGGCCTGGCCTGGTCAGGAACACCCCCGCGGCCGTTCCGTCCGGGCGTTCCCGCTCTCGACCTCTTTCCGCTGCGGCTCTGGTCCCGGCTGGTTCACCGCCGCCTCCGCCGGCCCCCTCCACTGGGGTACGGCGACCCCGCGGGATACGCGCCGCTGCGTGCCGCGATCGCCGATTACGTGAGCGCGGCGCGCGGGGCGCGCTGCGTGGCGGACCAGGTGATCGTGGTGAACGGATCGCAACAGGGAGTGGACTTGGCCGCGCGGGTGCTGCTCGATCCCGGCGACGAAGCGTGGATGGAGGATCCCGGCTACCCCGGCGCCCGCGCAGCCCTGCTCGCCGCCGGGGCCACGCTCGCGCCGGTGCCGGTGGACGAGGAGGGTCTGCGCGTCGCCGACGGCGTCCGGTCGGCTCCCCGCGCCCGCATGGCCTACGTCAGCCCCTCGCACCAGTTCCCGCTCGGCGCCACGATGAGCGCGAGCCGGCGGCTGGAGCTGCTCCGCTGGGCCGCCGGATCGGGCGCCTGGATCCTCGAGGACGACTACGACAGCGAATTCCGCTACAGCACCCGTCCCCTCGCCTCGCTCCAGGGGATGGACCAGGAGGGGCGGGTGGTCTATATCGGCACGTTCAGCAAGACGCTCCTGCCGGCGCTACGGCTGGGGTATCTGATCGTGCCTCCCAGGGTCGCCCAGACATTTCGGGCGGTCCGCGCCGCGTCCGACCGGCACTCACCAGTGCTGGACCAGGCGGTCCTCGCGGACTTCCTGACGGAGGGTCATTTCGCGCGGCACGTGCGCCGGATGCGGAACCTCTATGCCGAGCGGCAGGGCGTCCTGGTGGACGCGATTCAACGGTCGCTGGGTGGCCGGCTGGAGGTCCGGGCAGCCGGCGCGGGGATGCATCTGGTAGGGTGGCTGCAACAGGGATCGGACGACGCGGCGGTGTCCGCCAGACTCTGGGAGGCGAGCCTCGAGGCGCCTCCCCTGTCGCGCTATGGGCTGGTTCGACCGGCCCGGCCGGGTCTCCTGCTGGGCTGGGCGGGCTACACGCCTGAGGCTATCGAGAACTCGGTCGAGCGGCTCGCGAGGGTGCTAAGCTGATAGCGGCCTTCGGCGAGTCGTCGGTCGGCCCACGCTCGTCAGAGGCGCCGCTGCCGTTCCATATGTCCGCGGTGAGCTTCCAGGCGCCGTCGGGCTGTCGCTTCAGGCAGAGGACGTACTGCCCTGAGTCGGCCTCCTCTTCTTCCGTTGGCGGAAGGTGATACCTGCCAACCATATAGGCCACGCTCCCCTCCACCTCGAGACGGAGGGTGCTCACCTCCAGGCCGCTGTCGGTCCCCTGCCGCCAGAAGTCGCCGATGGCTTCCCGGCCGTGAATGGGCTCGTGGTCGGGCGGAAGGAGTACCGCGTCCTCGGCGTAGAGCGCTGTCAGGGCTTCCGCATCGCCCTCGTTGCTCGCGGCCACGTACCGATCCACGGTGGCCTCGATGGCGCCCCGCGACGCCGAATCGAGGGCGACCGCACCTCCGGAACACCCGGCAAGGAATGCCGCCGGGAGGCCGAGAAAGAGCCGAACCCTAGGCCTGGCTGTCATTTTGGCGTCAATCTTGCTAGTATTCCAAGCGTTCATAGTGGGCCTGGTTTCCAGCCCTACAACTCACCTTCAACTTGGATCTTTGTGGCACGCAGATCACGTAGACATTCCGCAGTCTCCGTCCCCAGTTTCCGCCGTTCCCCCGGTCGCTCGATGCAGTCGCACCGCGATTGGCTCCTGGCTCAGCATGGTTCGGTATGCGCTTATTGCGGAACCGAAACCGCTCCGGAGACAATCACCCTGGACCACGTTCGTCCCCGTCGCGGTCAGACCGCGTACGATCGGGCGGACAATCTGGTCCTAGCCTGCAGGGACTGCAACGCGGCCAAGGCGGACACGCCTCTGGTCGCTTTCCTCATGCAGCGCCGGGCCCGTGGAGTGTTCCTCCTTCATTACGGGGAGCATCTCTCGGAGCCGCTCAGGGAACTTGCCCGACAGGCATCGGAACGGCCGATTCTCGCCAAAGAGTGAACCGGCGACGGAGCAGATGAAAGAGGGCGGCCAGCGAGCCGCCCTCTTGCACGTTCAGCCCTTGCCCTCTCCGGCGGCCGCCGTCGTCGGCAAGGGCACCGGCTCGCGGCCTCGAACCTCCAGCGCCTCCCGGATGATCCGAGTCTGTTCGGCCGCATGGGCCGCGGGGTACCCCTCGGCCGGGCTGGCCCGCTCCGGCCGCCCGACGTAGGAGACGGTCACGCCGGCGGGCGCCAGCTCCCGCAGCTTGGGCTCGACGTAGGTCCAGGCGCCCATGTTCCGCGGCTCCTCCTGCACCCAGACGAGCTCCTCCAGGCCGCTGTATCGCGCGAGCACCGCGCGCATCTCCGGCCACGGGAACGAGTAGAGCTGCTCCAGCCGCACGAGAGCGGGGCGCCCATCCTCCAGCTTGTCCGCTTCCGCCAGCAGGTCGTAATAGATCTTTCCGGTGGAGAGCACCAGCCGCGTGACCCGGCTGGCGTCGTCCGCGGTCGCGGGATCGTCGAGCACCGGCCTCCAGCCTCCCCCGGCCAGCTCCTCCAGCTTGGAGTTGGCCTGCGGCAGCCGAAGCAGGCTCTTGGGCGTCATGATCACCAGCGGCCGCTGGCGGGTGCGCCGCGCCTGGCGGCGCAGCAGGTGGAAGTATTGCGCCGGCGTCGTCGGATTGGCGACCCGGATGTTGCCCTCGGCCGCGAGCTGGAGGAAACGCTCCAGCCGCGCGCTCGAATGCTCGGGGCCCTGGCCCTCGTAGCCGTGGGGCAGCAGTAGGGTGAGCCGGGTGGTGAGCCCCCACTTGGAGAGCCCCGCGGAAAGGAACTGGTCCACGATGACCTGGGCGCCGTTGATGAAGTCGCCGAACTGCGCCTCCCACAGCACCAGCACCTCGGGCGCCGCGGCGCTGTAGCCGTACTCGAAGCCCAGGGTCGCGAGCTCGGACAGCGGGCTGTTGTGCAGCTCGAGCGGCGCCAGGGCGCCGGGGAGCTTCTGGAGCGGAGCCCAGGCCTGTCCGGTGCTCGCGTCGTGCAGCACGAGGTGGCGCTGGCTGAAGGTGCCTCGCTCGGTATCCTGCCCCGTGATCCGGAGGGGCACGCCCTCGGTCAGCAGCGAGGCGAGCGCGAGGGCCTCGGCATGGGCCCAGTCGATCCCGCCGTCGCTCAGGGCGGCGCGGCGGCGCTCGAGCTGCTTCCGCAGCTTCGGATGGACGGTAAAGCCCTCCGGCCAGGTGAGGAGCTGCTCGTTGAGCGAGGTGATGAATTCGGGCGCGAGCGCGGTCTCGACGTCCTGTCCCGCGCCGCTGAGCCGCACCTCGCGCTCCTTGGTGACGGTGCGCCCCATGCTGGCCTTGAACCCCTGCTGGATGTCGACCAGGCGCTGGTAGGCCTGCTCCGTCTCCCGGTCGCTCTCCTCCTGGGTGATGACCCTGGCCTCGATCAGGGTCTTGGCGTATCGCTCGCGCACCGTCGGCAGGGCGCGGATCCGCTCGTACATCACCGGCTGGGTGTACGCCGGCTCGTCGCCCTCGTTGTGACCGTAGCGCCGGTAGCCCACGAGGTCGATCAACACGTCCTGGTGGAACCGGTCGCGGTACTCCATCGCGAGCCGCGCCGCGGACAGCGAGGCCTCGGGGTCGTCCGCGTTGACGTGGATGATCGGGATGTCGAATCCCTTGGCGAGATCGGACGCATACCGGGTGGAGCGCGCGTCCTCCATGTCGGTGGTGAAGCCGACCTGGTTGTTGGTGATGAGGTGAAGCGTCCCACCGGTGCGGTATCCCTTGAGCGCGCCGAGGTTGAGGGTCTCGGCCACCACGCCCTGGCCGGCGAAGGCCGCGTCGCCGTGGATCGCGATAGGGAGCGCGGCGCTGGGGTCGTGATGGGCGTCGCGGCCCCGGCGCTGGGTCTGCTTGGCGCGCGCGCGGCCGTCCACCACCGGCGAGACGAACTCCAGATGGCTCGGGTTGGGCGAGAGCGAGACCGTGATCGCGGTGCCTTTGGCGGTCACGTACGCGCCTTCGGCGCCGTGGTGATACTTCACGTCGCCAGTCCCGCCTTCGGGCGTGAGCTGTCCGCCCTCGACCTGCCGGCCGCCCTCGAACTCGGCGAAGATCGTCTCGTACGGCCGCCCGACGGTATGGGCCAGGACGTTGAGCCGGCCCCGGTGGGCCATGCCGATGACCACGTCCCGCGCACCCGACTCGGCGGCGCGCTCGATCGTGAGGTCGAGCATGGGCACCAGCATGTCCACGCCCTCGATCGAGAAGCGCTTCTGGCCCAGGTACGCCTTGTGGAGGAACTTCTCCAGCGCCTCCACCTCGGTGAGGCGGCGGAGCAGGGCGCGCCGCTCGTCGGCGGAGAGCGGCTGGCGGTAGGCGCCGGACTCGATCTTCGCCCGCAGCCAGACGCGCTCCTCGTGGGTGGCGATGTGCTCGATCTCGTACGCCATCGTGCCGCAGTAGGTGGCCTGGAGATGGGGCAGCGACTCCGCCAGCGTCCGACCCGGCACCGCGATCCGCAGGACCTTCGAGGGAATCGCGGCCATGACCTCGGGCGTGAGCCCGAGCGGACCGGGGTCGAGGGCCGGATCGCCGATGGGAGGCGTGCCGAGCGGATCGAGGTGGGCGGCCAGGTGGCCGTGCATGCGGAACGCCTTGATCAGCGCCATGGCGGCGGCCACGTGATACAGCATCTCGGGCGCGACCGGGCCGGCCGCCTCCTCGCGCTTGGTCGCCGGTGCCGCCTTGACCAACTGATAGCTGACGGCCGTCAGCTGCAGACTCTCCTCGATCAGCTCGAAGAATCCCTCGTCGCCTTGCAGCAGGTGGTCGACCGTTCCCAGGAACGCCCCCGACTCCGCCCCCTGAATGACGCGGTGGTCGTAGGTGCTGGTGATGGTCATGACCTTGCTGATGCCGAATTCGCGGAGCCGTTCCTCGCCCACGCCGGAGAATTCGACCGGGTATCCGATCGCCCCGACGGCGATGATGCTGCCCTGGCCCGCCATCAGGCGGGGCACCGAGGCGACCGTGCCCAGCCCGCCGGGGTTGGTGAGCGACATCGTGGCGCCGGCGAAATCGTCGGGCATGAGGCGGTTGGTGCGCGCCTTCTCCACCAGCCCTTCGTAAGCGGCATGGAAGCCCGCGAAGTCCATCGTCTCGGCGCGCTTGATCACCGGGACCACGAGTCCGCGGCTCCCGTCCTTCCGCTGGACGTCCACCGCCAGGCCGAGCGCGATACCCTCCGGCTGGACCCGGTGGGGAATCCCCTCCCGCATCACCAGCGTGTGCCCCATGACGGGGTGCCGCTTGGTGGCCTGGACCAGGGCGTACGCGATCAGGTGGGTGAAGGAGACCTTGTCGCGCTTGCCCGCCGCCTGGAGCGCCGCGTTGATCGCCCGGCGCCGCTCCTCGAGTACTCCCGACCGGCACCACCCGGAAGGTGGTTGCGGTGGGTACCGTGAGGCTCTGCTCCATGTTGGCGACGAGCTTGGCGGCCGGGCCCTTGATCGGGGTGGCGCCGGGAGGGAGGGCCGACGACGGGGCGGACCGGCGGACCGGCGGAACGGCGGACGTCTCGCTTTCGGCGAGTAACGGGGTCGACACGCCGACCCCGTCCGCCGGTCCGCCGGTCCGCCGGTCCGCCGTCCCGCCGTCCGCGCCGTTGGAGCTGGGTCTCTCACCCACCACTCCGCTCTCGAAGAGCCGGCGCCACTCGGGCCCGACCGCCGTGGGGTCCCGGAGGAACTCCTCGTACATGGCCTGAGCGAATCCGGCATTGGCCGTTTCGAACACGTTGGGATCCACGAAGCTCACCGTATGGCAAAATGGGGCACGCGCATGGCGGGCTCCGGGTGCGCCGGAGCCCGCCACGAAGCAGTTGTAAGATAGCGGCGCTCCGGGCTCCTTGCAGGCTGAAAGCCTCAGTTGTCTCCATGGACGGTGATCCTAATTGCCACAATGAAGCCCCGGCGCCTCCCGGCCCCACCCCGGCCCCCCACTAAGCCGGTACAAAACCGACAGAGTAATCCAAGACCGGTGTGGCGGTGCCAGCCTATCTATTGACTGGCCCAGTCCGTTCTGGCACCGTCAGTCATATCTGGGAGCCTCGAGGAAGATTCACTCACACTTAGGCGGCTGTGAACGGAGTCGCCGCACTGGCGGATCGCAGTCGGAGGGCGCCATGCGCAATTGGATGGGAAGCGGAGCCCTGATGTCGAGCGCGGTGCTGACCGCGATGATCGTGGCTTGTGGCGGCGATAGCGGCGGCAGCGACCCTCCACCCGGGGAAGACCCGCTGGTGGTGCAACGGACCGCCGTCGGTAGCGGCAATGGGCAGACCGGCGTAGTCGGCGACCTGCTCGTGGGCGAGCTACGGGTGGTAATCACCCGGGCCTCCGAGCCGCAGGTGGGAGTGGCGGTCGCTTGGGCGACGGCCGACGGCGGCCTGCTCGCTCCGCCGACCTCGGACACCGACGCGGATGGTATCGCGACGACGACGTGGACGCTCGGCCCAGAGCCCGGTACCCAGACAGCGACGGCTACGGTGGCCGGGGCGGATGGGTCGCCGGTCAGCTTCACCGCGACCGCTGAAGACGACACCCCGCCGCCGCCGCCACCCCCACCGCCTTCAGCAACGATCCAGGTGTTAGGTCCGAGCGGAGGAAATCGCTTCAGTCCGCTGGAGGTCACTATCCAGGCCGGACAGACGGTCAAGTGGACCTGGCCGAACGGAAGCCTAGCCCATAACGTCGAGCCGGATGGGGATGAACCCAGCGGCAGCGGGCCACTGAGCAACGGGCCCAAGGAGTACAGCTTCACCTTCACCGCGGCCGGGACCTACGCCTTTCACTGCGCCAACCACGGCGGGCCCGGTGGTGTGGGGATGTCGGGCACGGTTATCGTGGAGCCTTAGACCGAGCCGTGCGACCGGTTCGTCGCTGAATACCAGACGAACGAGCCGGTCGCCGTTCTCTTTTCCCAGTCAAGCTCGACTGCCTCGCGGGCGGCCCACCACCCGATCATCCGGTGCTTCCTCGCCATCGATGCAATGGTCCCCCGAATGGGACATTGCTGTGCGCCTGGTCGGTCCCGACGGCACCGAAGGTCGTGGCGAAGTCGAGGTCTCGATCCACAAATCGGGAATGCCCAGGAGGGGCGCTACCCTCATCGTCGGGCGAACTCGACGTAGCGGGCGGCCTCGTCCGCGATCCGCCC
This sequence comes from uncultured Gemmatimonadales bacterium, assembly GCA_963844445.1. GTDB lineage: Bacteria > Gemmatimonadota > Gemmatimonadetes > Gemmatimonadales > GWC2-71-9 > CAVVWJ01. The sequence goes on along the minus strand of CAWJOB010000001.1, from coordinate 307,236 downwards.
CTGATCCCAACCGTGCTCCTGTCCCATCAGCTCGGCCACCCGGGTCGCGGCCGCGACCCCACGCCCGGCGTGCTCGAAGTAGAGGTGGAGCCGCCGGACCATCACGTCCTCCACGGTCTGGGCGAGCTCCCGGCGCACGGCGTGCATCACCTCGGCCTCGATCGCCGGATGCGGGGGAATCAGGCGGCGCAGGAGTCGGCGGTCCCCCGCGCCGAGGTTGTAAATCCCGGCCGCCTCGGTGCCGTAGTGGCGGATCAGGTGCTCGACACTCTCCGGCACCACTCCCAGCTCCAGCCCGCGGGCCCGGAACTCGGCGAAGTCGTCGGTCTCGCCGCCGGGCAGCGGCTCCTCGTCGGTATCGGTTTCGTGGGGTCGCGGCCGGCCCTCGCGGAACCGGAGATCGCGCAGCGCGCGGTCCACCACTTCCTTGGCCATCGAGCGGTAGGTGGTGAGCTTCCCGCCGACCACGGTGATCATCCCGCCGGAACCCTGGACGATCGCGTGCTCGCGTGAGCGCCCGCTCGTCGTCGCCGCCACGGTGTCCGCCAGCAGGGGACGGAGGCCGGCCCACGCGCCGCGGACGTCCTCCAGACCGAGTCTGGCGTTGGGGAAGCGGGCATTGGCCGAGCGCAGGAGATAGGTCATCTCCTCGGGCGTCACCTGGAGCTGGTCGGGCGACTCGTCGGTGTCGGTGTCGGTGGTGCCGATGTAGGAGAGGTCGCGCCAGGGGAGGATAAAGAGGACCCGTCCATCGATCGGGCTCAGGAAGATGATCCCGTCGCGATGGTCGAGCCGGTTGCGGTCCACCAGGATGTGGACCCCCTTGGTCGGTTGCAGCAGGCGGGAGGCTCCGGCGTCCTCCATGGTGCGGAGCCGGTCGGCCCACGGCCCGGTGGCGTTCACCACGACGCTGGCCCGGATGGTGGCTCGGCCGCCGGTCAGCCGATCCTCGATCTGGGCGCCGACCACCCGGCCTGCGGTCCGCTCCAGCGAGGCCACCGCGGCGTAGTTGGCGACCAGCGCCCCGTGATGCATGGCCGAGCGGGCGGTGGCGAGCACCAGCCGGGCATCGTCGCACTGGGCGTCGTAGAATCTCGCCCCGCCCCGGAGCCCTCGCTCCCGCAACATCGGCTCGACCTCGAGCATCGCGCGCTTGCCGAGCATGCGGTGCATCCGCACATTCCGGAACAAGGCGAGGAGATCGTAGAGCCACATCCCGGCGTTCAGGCGCCAGAGCGAGAGCCGGTCTCCCCGGTGCAAGGGAAACACGAAGGGCAGGGGCCAGACCAGATGGGGCGCGATGCGGAGCAGGATCCGGCGCTCCCGGTTGGCTTCCAGCACCAGGCGAAGGTCGCCGGTTTCCAGGTAGCGCAGGCCGCCGTGGACCAGCCGGCTGGAGCGTGAGCTGGTGCCGGAGCCGAGGTCGCTCTGGTCCACCAGCACCACCCGGAGCCCGCGCATCGCCGCGTCGCGGGCCACGCCGGCACCGGTGATGCCCCCGCCGATCACCAGAATGTCGGCCGGCTCGGCCGCGAGCTGAGCGAGCGTCGCCCGCTGCGAGGACAATCTCCCGTGACCATGCCCCCCGTCTCGCGGCTCACCCGTCCCAGTACCTGGTTTCTGTGGCACGGTCATCGGGTCGGTCCCGGAACGCGGGTCTTGGATCTGGCCTGCGGCGAAGGCCGGCACAGTTTCGCGGCGGCGGCCCGGGGCGCGAGTGTCACGGCCCTGGACCGGGACGAGGCGCGGCTGGCGGCGGCGCGCGAGCGCGCGGAGGCCCAGGGCCTGACCATCGACTGGATGGCCGCAGACCTGGAGGAGCCGTGGCCTGAGCTCGGCGCTTTTGATGCGGTTCTCGTGTTCAATTATCTTGACCGGGCCAAGATGCCCCAGATGATCGAGCTGGTCGAGCCTGGCGGCTTCCTGATGATGGAGACGTTCCTGAGCACCCAGCGAGAGCTCGGCTGGGGTCCTACCTCGGATGACCACCTGCTCCGTCCCGGTGAGCTGGCCCGGCTGGTCGCGCCCCTCACGGTGATGCACGGGCGCGAGGTGATCGAGGCGATCGACGCCGAGCGGTGGCGGTCGGTGGCGAGTGTCCTGGCCGTAAAGAAGTAAGTCCCCCCTCTCACCCGGAGCAACATGCAAGAGTCCCGGCCCGGTCGTCGGGTCGCCATCGTCGCGGGGGTGCGGACGCCGTTCGCGAAGAGCGGAACCGTGTTGCGCGACGTCTCCGCCGTGGCCCTGGCGCGCCACGCCTCGCGCGAGCTGCTGTTCCGCAGCGAGATCGACGGCCGGGAAGTGGACGAAGTGATCTTCAGCCAGGTGGTGCCGTCGGTCCTCGCGCCCAACGTCGGCCGCGAGGTGAGCCTCCTGCCGCAGCTCCTTCCCAGCGTCCCGGCCTACACGCTCAACCGGGCGTGCGCTTCCTCCGCCCAGGCCATCGCCAACGCGGCCGACCAGATCTCCCTGGGGCACGCCGACACCATTCTCGCCGGCGGCGTCGAATCGCTGTCCGACATCCCGATCCTGCATTCGCGCCGCTTCAGCCGGGTGCTCATGGACGCGAGCCGGGCGAAGAGCCTCGGCGGGCGGGTCGCGGCCTTCGGGCGGACCCGCCCGCGCGACCTGGCGCCGGTGACGCCCGCCATCGCGGAGCCGTCCACCGGCGAGAGCATGGGACAGTCGGCGGAGAAGATGGCGAAGGAGAACGGCATCAGCCGCGAGGCGCAGGACGAGGTCGCGCTCCGGAGCCACCAGCGGGCCGCCGCGGCGACCTCCGATGGCCGGCTGCCGGCCGAGATCGCGCCGTGGTTCGGCGGCGCGGCCATGGATCAGCCACTCGCGACCGACAACGGGATTCGGGGCGACACCTCGCTCGTGGCGCTCGCGGCGTTGCGGCCGGTGTTCGACCGGCGGTACGGCTCGGTCACCGCGGGGAACTCCTCGCCGCTCACCGATGGCGCGTCGGCGGTGCTGCTGATGGCCGAGGAAAAGGCGGCAGCCCTCGGATACCAGCCGCTCGCCTATCTCCGCAGCTATGCCGTGGCGGCGGTGGACCCGGGGTGGCAGCTCCTCATGGGGCCGGTGTACGCGGTGCCCAAGGCCCTGGACCGGGCAGGGCTCTCCTGGAGCGAGATCGGACTGTTCGAAATCCACGAGGCGTTCGCCGCACAGGTGCTCTCCAACGTGCAGGCGTGGGGGTCGCGAGCCTGGGCCGACCGGCTGGGCCTCGCCGGTCCGGTCGGCGAGGTGGATTGGGAGCGCACCAACGTGATGGGCGGGTCGATCGCGATCGGCCATCCCTTCGCCGCGACCGGCGCCCGCCTGGTCACCACTCTCGCCAACGAGATGCGCCGGCGCCAGGTGCAGTACGGACTGATCTCCATCTGCGCCCAGGGCGGCATTGGGTACGCGATGGTGCTGGAGCGGGACTCCTGATGTCCGCGTTCACCACCGAGCTGCAGGACTCCATCGCCGTCGTCACCTTCGACCTTCCCGGTGAGCCCGTCAACAAGCTCACCGCGGCGGTCAAGGTCGAGTTCGAGGCGTTGCTCATCCGGCTCCGCGACGACGCCGAGATTCGCGCCGTCGTGCTCATCTCCGGCAAGCCCGACACCTTCATCGCCGGCGCCGACATCGAGGAGTTCACCGCGCTCACCACCCAGGCCGAGGCGGAGCGGCTGAGCTTCGAGGGACAGGAGATGGTGAGCCGGGTCGAGACCCTGGCCAAGCCGGTCGTCGCGGCGATCCACGGCGCCTGTCTCGGCGGCGGCCTGGAGCTGGCCCTCGCCTGCCACTACCGGGTCGTGTCCGACCACCCCAAGACTCAGCTCGGCCTGCCCGAAGTGCAGCTCGGGCTGATCCCCGGCGCGGGCGGCTGTCAGCGGCTGCCGCGGCTGATCGGCTTGCGGGCGGCGCTCGACATGATTCTCACCGGCAAGAGCGAACGCGCCACCAAGGCGCTGCGCCTCGGCCTGGTGGACGAGGCGGTACCGCGCAGCATCCTTCGTCGCACCGCGATCGCCGCCGCGGCGCGATTGGCTGCCGACGGATTTCCCCGGCGCGACGGCCGCGGCGGATTGCCCGGTCTCTTCCTCGACCGCACGCCGGCGGGCCGCCGGCTGGTGTATCGCCGGGCGAAGGCGCAGATCCTGGAGCGGACCGGCGGTCACTATCCCGCGCCGCTCGCCGCGCTGGAGACGGTGCGCGTCGGATTGGAGCACGGGATCACCGCCGGGCTCGCCGAGGAGCATCACGCCTTCGGGCATCTGGCGGTGGGCGACGTCTCCCGCAAGCTGGTGCAGATCTTCTTCGCCACGACCGGGCTCAAGAAGGACGACGGTATCCCCGCGGGGAGCGCGACCCCTCGCCAGATCCGCCGGCTCGGCGTGGTGGGCGCGGGGTTCATGGGCGCCGGCATCGCGGGTACCGCGGTGCTCAACGTCGAGGTGGACACCCGGCTCAAGGACGCCGACCTCACCCGGGTGGGGAAGGGTCTCGGCGTCGCGAACTCCATCCTCGCGGGCGGGCTCGAGCGCCGCCGGATCACCCGGCCGCAGCACGAGCGGTTGAGCGCGCTGCTGTCCGGCGGCGACACCTACGCCGGCTTCGGTCGGGCGGATCTGGTGATCGAGGCGGTCTTCGAGGACCTGGCGCTCAAGCGCAAGGTGCTGGCGGAGGTCGAGGCGGTGGCGCGGCCGGACACGATCTTCGCCAGCAACACCTCGACCATTCCGATCCACCAGATCGCCGCCGAGGCCCAGCGCCCCGAGCGGGTGCTCGGCATGCACTTCTTCTCGCCGGTCGAGAAGATGCCGCTGCTGGAGGTGATCCCCACCGGCGCCACCGCGCCGGAGGCGATCGTCACGGCGGTGCGCTTCGGACGCCGGATGGGCAAGACCGTGATCGTGGTCGGCGACCGCCCCGGCTTCTGGGTCAACCGCATCCTGTCGCCCTACCTCAACGAGGCCGGCCTGATGGTGGCCGGGGGCGTGCCGGTCGAGCTGATCGACAAGACGGCGGTCGCCTGGGGCTTCCCGGTCGGGCCGGTCGCACTGCTCGACGAGATCGGTCTCGACGTCGCGCACAAGGCCGCCGAGACCATGCACGCGGCGTACGGCGACCGGATGAAGGGCGGAGACGCGCTCGACCGCATGCTCGCGGCCGGGCGGCTGGGCCGGAAGAACGGCCGCGGATTCTACCGCTACCGTGCCGGGCGCAAGGCGGGCGCGGACAGCTCGGTGGACGGCGTTCTCGGTGCGCGCCCAGCCCAGGACACCAGCGCCGAGCTGGTCGAGCGACGGTTGGTCTTCGCGATGCTCAACGAGGCTGCGGCGGCCTGCTCGGAGGAGGTCGTGCGGAGCGCGCGGGACGGCGACGTCGGCGCGATCTACGGCATCGGATTCCCCGCCTTTCGCGGGGGCCCTCTGCGGGTGATCGACGACCTCGGCGCGTCGCGGGTCGTCTCGACCCTGCACGAGCTGGAGGATCAGTTCGGCGAGCGCTTCCGGCCCGCGCCCGCGCTGGCCGAGATGGCCCGCCAGGGCGGGCGCTACTACGCGACATGAACGGGTTCCTGCGGCTGCTGGCCATCTTCGTTGTCTGCTACCTCGTCTTCCTCGTGGTTCTTCGGCTCGGTGAATCCCGCTTGCTCTATGTCCCCGGCAACAGCCGGCACCTGGCCGAGCCCCCCGCCGAGCTCGGGCTCGGGGTGCGGCGGGTCGAGCTGACCGCGTCGGACGGCGTCCGGCTGGTCAGCTGGGCGATGCCGGCCGACAGCGGCTCCGGCTACTGGCTGCTCATCTGCCACGGCAACGCCGGCAACATCTCCGAGGCCGGACGGCCGTACCACTACGCGGGGCTCCGGGCGCTGGGGCTGAGCCTGTTCGCCTTCGACTATCGCGGCTACGGCGAGAGCGAGGGCGTGCCCACGGAGCCCGGGCTCTATCGAGACGCCGACGCTGCCTATCGCTACCTGCGCGATACGCTGAACGTTCCCGCGAATCGGATCGTCGTCTTCGGCCATTCACTCGGCTCGGCCGTGGCGGTGCAGCTGGTGAGCCAGGTGCCGGCCGCGGGACTGGTGCTCGATGGCGCGCTCACCTCCGTGGTCGAGCGGGCGCAGGAGCTCTTTCCCTATGCCCCGGTTCGCTGGATCGCGGCGAGCCGCTATCGCTCCATCGATCGGGTCGGCGCGCTGACCATCCCCAAGCTCTTCCTGCACGCCCGCGCGGACGAGGTGGTCCCCTTCGCGCACGGCCGCCGGCTGTTCGAGGCCGCGGCGCCGCCCAAGCGGTTCGTCCCTCTACAGGGCGGGCACGGCGACGCCTTCGATGCGGATTCGGCCGCGTACTACGAGGCGATCGGCCGGTTCGTCGCGGAGCTCGACCAGGGGGTCGGTACGTAGCGAACAGCGATCTGGGGTGCGAGCGGACTGAACGGTCCGGGGAGGCTGGGGTTGGCGGGGCTTGGCCAGCCTCCCCGGACCGTTCAGTCCGCTCGCACGACGCACCAGGACTCCGTGCTTATGTGAGCGACCCGAGGGGCCCAGGGAGCCTGGCCAAGCCCCGCCAACCCCAGCCTCCCTGAGCCCCTCGGGTCGCTCACCCAGGCTCCGTTGCTTGCTATCCCGCGTGCCTCGCCGGCGCGGCAGGGTGTGTACCTTTCCCGGGTGACTCCCCACCCCCCGCAGTCGGCCCTGCTCGGCGGACTCGTCGCGGATCGCTATCGCATCGACGAGGAGATCGGCCGCGGGGGTGCCTCGACCGTCTACCTGGCCGAAGACCTGAAGCACGGCCGGAAGGTGGCGATCAAGGTGCTCCGGCCGGTGCCCGGGGCGAGTTACGAGCCGCAGCGGTTCCTCCGCGAGATCCGGATCGCCGCCCGCCTGGCCCATCCGCAGATCCTTCCCCTGCACGACTCGGGTGAGATCGAGCCCGAGGGGACCGGCGGCCCCCGCCTTCTCTACTTCGTCATGCCGTACACCGGGTGCGAGAGCCTGCGGAACCGACTGGCCCGCGAGGGTCCGTTGCCGGTGGACGTGGCGCTTCGGATCACCCGCGCGGTCGCGGCCGCGCTGGGCTACGCCCACCGCCACGGGGTGATCCACCGCGACATCAAGCCGGAGAACATCCTGTTGCACGAGGGGGAGCCGGTGGTCGCCGACTTCGGCGTCGCGACCGCGATCTCCGCGGCCGGCGGCGACGGCGTGTACATCACCGACCGCGGGTTCGCCGTCGGCACCCCGGCCTACATGAGTCCCGAGCAGGCCACGGCCGAGCCCGGGCTCGACGGCCGCGGCGATCAGTACAGCCTGGCCTGCGTCCTGTACGAGATGCTGACCGGTGAACCGCCGTTCGCGGGGACCGGTGCGCGGGCGACCATGGCGCGGCACGCGATCGAGGCGCCCGCGCCGGTCGGCCTGCGGCGGCCCAACGTGCCGGCGGCGATCGAGCGCGCGCTCGCCCGGGCGCTCGCCAAGGAGCCCGCCGACCGCTTCCCGGCGATGGCGGACTTCAGCGACGCGCTCGTGGCGCTGGTGCCCGAGGTCATTCCCGCGGCGGCGGCCGGTACCGCGCGTGAGGCCCGCACCATCGCGGTCCTGCCGTTCGTCAACGCCAGCCCCGATCCCGAGAACGAGTATCTGAGCGACGGGATCACCGACGAGCTGATCCACGCCCTCGGCAAGGTCGAGGGGCTCAACGTCGCCTCGCGCACTTCGGTGTTCGCCCTGAAGGGGCTGCGCGAGGACGTGCGGAACCTGGGCGCCAGGCTGGGCGTCTCCGCCGTGCTCGAGGGCACCGTCAGGCGGTCCGGCAACCGGCTCCGGATCACGGCGCAGCTCTCCGGCGTGGCCGAGGGCCGCACGCTCTGGTCCGAGCGCTACGACCGCGAGCTGGAGGACGTGTTCGAGATCCAGGACGAGATCGCGCGGACCATCGTGACCACGCTGCGCTCGACCCTGCTCCGGGACCTGGGCGACGCGCCCCCCGTGCGCTACACCGCGAACCTCGCGGCCTACCACCTGTATCTGAAGGGCCGATACTGGTGGAATCGCCGCACCCCGGCCGCGATCGCCGAGGGGATCAAATACTTCGAGCGGGCGATCGAGGAGGACGCCGGCTACGCGCTCGCCTACACCGGGCTGGCGGACTCCTACGCGCTGCAGGTGGACTATCGCGGTGCCCCGGTGCACGAGGGGATGGAGCGCGCGCGGGCCCTGGCGCGGCGAGCGCTGGAGCTGGACGACACCCTGGCCGAGGCCCACACCTCGCTCGCCTGGGTGACGTTCATTCACGACTGGGACTGGCCGACCGCGGCAGCGCAGTTCCGCCGCGCGATCGAGCTCAACCCCGCCTACTCGGTCGCCCGCCAGTGGCACTCCTGGTTCCTCACCGCGATGGGACGGACCGAGGCCTCGCTGGCCGAAGGGCGGATGGCGACCGAGCTCGATCCCGCGTCGGTCTCGATCCGCCGGAGCATGGGGTGGCTGCACTACTACGCGCGGCAGCCGGCCGAGGCGCTGGAGCACCTGCGGCGCGCGCTCGCCATGAACCCCACGGCCGAGGAAAACCACCGGCTGCTCGGGCTGGCCTATCTCCAGATGGGGTTACACGACGAGTCGGGGGCGGCGTTCCGGGAGGCGGTGGCCAGCTCCGAGAGTCCGGCTCTGGCGATCGCCGGACTCGGGCGGGTCGCGGTGGCAAGGGGAAAGCTGACCGAGGCGCGCGGCATCCTCGACGGTCTCTACGCCGAGTCCCGCGAGCGGTACGTAAGCCCCGTGGCGTTCGCCATGATGCACGCGGGTTTGGGCGAGGCCGATCGCGCCTTCGAGTGGCTGGATCGGGCGGCGGACGACCGGCGCGGCTGGCTCGCCTATCTCAAGGTCGAGCCGCTGCTCGACCCGCTTCGCGGCGAGCCCCGCTTCGGCCGGCTGCTGGAGAAGATGCGGCTGGCGTAGTGGCCGGCGGGCGCGCGCTCAGCGCCCTCGGGCCTCGCGGCGGAATGACGAAGGGGACAGGCCGGTCCGCCGGCGGAACACGTTGGAGAAGTGGCTCTGGTCCGCGAACCCGGCGGCAAGCGCGATCTCCGCCAGGGGAAGGTCGCCACTCACGAGCTGATCGGCGGCCCGCTCGATCCGAAGGCGGCGCAAATACTCGCCCACGGTGCACCCGAACGTCCGCCGGAAGGTGCGCGCCAGGGTTACCGGATGCACGCCGACCACGTCGGCCAGCTCCGCCAGCGTGGGCCGCGAGGTGATGTCGGCGTGCAGGAGGTCGCGGGCCTGCCCGACCCACGGCGCGCTGCCCTCCGGCAGGTCGTCGCTCCGCCGCCGCGACACCGCGGCCAGGAGCTCGAGCAGCAGCCCCTCGATCGCCAGCGGGGCAGCGTCGTCCATCCGTCGGAACTCCTGGTACACCCGGCGGGCGATCGCGGCCGGCATCCCTCCGTGGAACGCGACCCGCTCGTCCAGCACCGGCGCGTGGGTCCGAATGGCCCGGGCCCGCTCGGCGTCGGTCTCGACCAGCAGGCCCCGGGCGTCCCCCTGGTCGAAGTCATCGCAGTGCCGCTCGCCGGCGGGCATCACCTTGAGGGTCTCCGGGGTGCAGGTGAGCCGCTCGCCCCCCGACGTCTCGGTGAACGCCCCCTGGAGGACGAAGCAGAGGGTGGGGCCGTCGTGGTGATGCCAGGGCAGGCCGGTGCCTGCGGCGTGGATGCCCTCGGTGAGGGTGAATCCGGCGACGCGGGCGGTTCTGAGTCTGGTGGGTCCTGATGTCGTCCGTCTGCGAACCATCCCGGCTCCCTGGTCGATTCGATACCCCTAAAGATGGACTGCCGCCGCCCCAACCGTAATATCATACAAATGCGTCAGGGCCATCCAAGACCGGCCCCGTGACGTAGTCGTATGTATTGGGACGCTCGAGAGCATTCCAGTCTGCACCGTCCCACGGAGGGGCCATGCGAGTCCGAAACTTGATCCTGGCAGCTGGGGCGATCGCCGCGGTGGCCTGCGGCGGCGGCGACGACACCCAGGGGCCGCCCGGAGATGGCCCCCCCGGCGACGACGCCGACATCCTGGTCCGCAACAACAACTTCTCTCCCGCCACGTTCCAGGTGGCCTCGGGAGGGACGGTCCTGTGGCGGTGGGCCTCGAGCGGCACGTTGCACAACGTCACTTTCGGGGACGTTGCCCCCTCACCCAACCAGGGGACAGGGACCTTCCAGCGGACCTTCGCGGCCGTCGGGAGCTACCCATACCTGTGCACCATTCACGGCCAGATCATGAGCGGGGTCGTCACCGTCACGGCCGCCGCCCCCGCCCCCGGAGGAGGCGACGACGGCGGCGGGGATGACAACCCCTACGATCCGGGCGGCCCCGGCTACTGAGCCGCCGGACGTTTACTGCTGCCGGCCGAGCAGGCCCACCACCGCCCGCTCCTGAGCCGAGAGTGCGGCCGCCGACCCGGCGGCCGTTCCGTTTCCGTTCCCCAGCCCCTCCGACATGGTGCCGGCCTAGGTAGGTCTCGAAGACCGCCGGGTGCACGTAGTACTTCCGGCAGACGGCCCGAGTGTTGTTGAGCCGCTCGGCCACCTGGTCGATCGCCTTCAGGATCGCCGATTTCGCCTCCCGCTCGGTCTCGGCGGGACCCAGCTCCTGGAGCGCGGCGACCGCCTGGATCGTCCCCGCCCAGGTGCGGAAGTCCTTCGCGGTGATCTCCTGGCAGGTGATCTCCCGGAGGTACTGGTTCACGTCGCCCGAATCCACGGTCTGCCGCACGTTGTCGGCGTCCACGTACTGGAACAGCGTCTCGCCGGGGATCGCCTGACAGTGGGTGACGATGCGCGCGAGGCGCCGGTCGGTGAGCGCAACGTCGTGGATCTTCCCGCCCTTCCCCCGGAACTGAAACCGCAGCTTCGACCCTGAAATCTCCACGTGATGGTTGCGCAGCGTCGTGAGCCCGAAGGAGCGGTTCGCCCGCGCATACTCGTCGTTCCCCACCCTGATCCCGGTGCACTCGAGCAGCCGCACCACGGTGGCGATCACCTTCTCCCGCGACAGGCCGGTCTGTGAGAGATCGCGGTCCACCCGCGCGCGGATGGCCGGGAGCACCCGGCTGAACTCCAGCATCCGGCCGAACTTGGTCTCGTCCCGAACCTCCCGCCATCGCGGGTGGTACCGGTACTGCTTCCGGCCCCGCGCGTCGCGGCCGGTGGCCTGGATGTGGCCGTTGGGATGGGGGCAGATCCAGACGTCGGTATACGCCGGTGGAATGGCGAGCGATCGGATCCGGGCGATCTCCTTCCGGTCGGAGATCCGCTTGCCGTCGGGGCCGACGTAGGAGAAGCCCTTGCCGGCCCGCTTCCGCGCGATGCCGGGCATGGTGTCGCTCACGTAGCGGAGGCCGGCCGACTGAGCCGACTCGATCGGATTGGGGGTCCCGTTCCTACGGCGCCTGCGCGGTCGGCTAGGCATGGATGCAGGACCTTAACTGGGCTCGTGAGTGTGATGGAGCGTGGTGCCGTTGGCCGGATGATACCAGAGCACCGGGTCGGGCAACGTGAGCGCAGTCACAAGGGGCCTGTCAACGATGGACAGCCATGACAGGATGTTGGGTGCGAGCGGACTGAACGGTCCGGGAGGGTGGGGTTGGCGGGGCTTGGCCAGCCTCCCGGACCGTTCAGTCCGCTCGCACGGCGCACCAGACTCCGTGTTTCTGTGAGCGACCCGAGAGGCCCAGGGAGGCTGGCCAAGCCCCGCCAACCCCAGCCTCCCTGAGCCTCTCGGGTCGCTCACCCAGCTTCCGGTGCTGCGCACTCTTAGTCCTTGCCGTGCATAAAGTTTCACTGCACTAGCCGCCCTACACTCAGCCATGCGCTCCCGCTACCTTCGGAAGCGTTTTTCCACCGACGAGGCGAGATCGTGATCATGCGTCAGGGCCTGCTCTGGCTCTCCGAGCGGCAGGGCATCTTCAACTTCGTGCGCCGGAACGGGCTGGCCCGGCAAGTTCGCCTCCCGGTTCGTGGCGGGCGAAACGATCGAGTCCGGCGGTGCAGGCGGCCAAGGAGCTGAGCCGGCCGCAGACATCGCGCCATCGCTCGACCTCCTCGGCGAGAGCGTCGCGGCCGAAGCCGAAGCGGCGGCGGCGCGGGATCACTACCTCGAGCATGCTCGACCGGATGGCGGCGAGCGGCGCCGAGGTCAACGTCTCGGTCAAGCTCACCCAGATGGGGCTCGATATCGGCGAGGACCTGTGCCACGCCAACATGGTGCGCATCCTGGAGAAGGCCGCAGGCCCTCGGCGGGTTCGTCCGGCTCGACATGGAGGGCTCCGACTACACCCAGCGCACGCTCGATTTCTTCTCCGAGCCGGCTGTTCGAGCGCGTTCGGCGCGCACTGCGGCGTCGTCATCCAGTCGATGCTCCGGCGCTCGGAGCAGGACGTGGAGGACCTGATCGCGATGAAGGCGCGGGTGCGGCTCTGCAAGGGCGCCTATCTCGAGCCGCCGGCGGTGGCGTTTCCCGAGAAGGCCGACGTGGACCGGAACTACGTGCGGCTGATGGAGCGGCTGCTGGCGGCGGGCAACTACCCCGGCCTCGCCACCCACGACGAGGCGATCATCGCGCAGGCGCGGGACTTCGTCGCCGCGCGAGGGCATCGGCACCGAGCGGTTCGAGTTCCAGATGCTCTACGGGGTGCGCCGCGATCTCCAGGAGCGCCTCCGCCAGGCGGGCATCCAACTGCGGGTCTACATCCCGTTCGGGACGCAGTGGTATCCTTATCTCATGCGGCGGCTGGCGGAGCGACCCGCCAACATCGCCTTCCTCCTCGGCAACATGGTGCGGGAGTCCGTACCGGGACGGTGAGCGAATTCACGCTGGGCGGCTACATGGCCGAAGCACGAGCGGGCGGCCGCCTTCGGCGGCAGCGACGGCCAGGCCTACTCGGTCGCCATCTACGTCGATGACGAGCCGGACGTCCGGGGCCTCTACGGCGCCGCGCTGCTCTTCGTGCGCTGGTCGTCGGGCGGCGACCGGCCGGTGGGCCACGTGGAGACCGAGCCGCTGGCCTGGGGCCGGACGCCGCGACGAGGCCGACCGAGCGGATTGAGTCGCTCTCGCTGTACGACGTCAAGGCGGCGCTCGACGAGGCGATCGCCCGGGCGCCGGCGGAGTGGTGAGCGCCGGCTCCTCGGCTACCGTGCTGGAGCGGGACGGGTCGGTCTACCGCGTCGCGCACCGAGGGAGCGGAGGTCCGCGCGGTGCTCGCGCGGCAAGGCCAAGCGCGGCACCCCGAAGGTCGTCGTGGGCGACCGTCGTCCGGCTGGAGCCCGATCCCGGCGGCGAGCTGCACGCCATCGTCGGCGTCGAGCCGCGCCGCACGGTGCTGGAGCGGCGGGTCCCCGAGGGCCGCGGCGTCCGGCCGATCGCCGCCAACGTGGACCAGGTCTTCGTCGTCACCGCCACCCGCGACCCCGACCCGATTCCCCAGCTCATCGACCGGCTGCTCGTCGTCGCCGAGGCGAACGGCATCGCCGCCGCCGTCGTGCGTCAACAAGGTGGATCTCGATCCCGGCACCGCGCTCGTCGACCGCTTCCGCCGGGCCGGGTACCGGTCTACCCGACGAGCGTGAAGACCGGCGAGGGCATGGATACGTTCAAGGTCGCGCTGGCCGGCCGGACATCGGTGGTGACCGGCCCGTCCGGCGCCGGCAAGTCGAGCCTGCTCAATCGCGTGCAGCCGGGCCTCAAGCTCCGGACCGGCGAGATCAGCGCCAAGATCCGGCGCGGGAAGCAACACCACGGTCTCCGCGGTGATGCTTCCCGCTCGATCGGCGGCGGCTACCTGGTGGATACCCCCGGATTCAGCGAGGTGGGACTCTGGGGCATCGACCCGCCGGAGCTCTTCCCGACTGCTTTCCCGACTTCCGCCCGTTCCTGGGCGACTGCCGCTACGCCGACTGCCGGCATCGCAGCGAGCCGGGCTGCCGGGTCCGCGAGGCGGTGGACGGCGGCGCGATCGCGCCGGACCGGCACGAGAGCTACCTGGCGCTGCTGGCAGGAGCTGGAGGGCGCAGCCGGAGGAGTGGGAGTGAAGAGGCGTGAACGGTGAACGAGTGAACAGGTGAAGCAGGGAACAAAGCGTGTCCGCAAGCCGCCGACCGCCTGTTCACTTGTTCGCTGTTCACCGTCTCACGCTTTTCGGCGTCCATCGCTCCCTGTCCCGCGTCTCCACCTTCTCCATCATCCGGTCGAACGCCGTCTGCAGGTCGAGTCCTTCGCGGTTGGCGATGCAGATCAGCACGAACAGGATATCGGCCATCTCCATGGCGAGATCGCCCTCGGGCTCGTCGTCCTTCTTGGTCTTCTGGCCGAACCGGTGATTGATCTCGCGCGCGAGCTCTCCGACCTCCTCGGTCAGCCGGGCGAGGTTGGTGAGCGGGTGGAAGTACCCCTCCTCGTACCGGCTGATCCATTCGTCGACCCGGCGCTGCGACTCGGAGAGGCTCACCGGTGACTCGGCAGGGCCCTTGATCGAGTGCGCGCGCATGAAGTGGGGCAGATCGGCCGGCGTGCGCGAGGAGATGAGGTTGCCGTCCACTACGACCGGGCTGTCCTCCCAGAGCATGCCGGCGTTCACCAGGTCGTCCTTGATGGCGCCGACGCTGGTGCCCCGCTTGCCCCGGACGATCCCGGCGGAGATCGGCACCCAGCCCGCGTGACAGATGAAGGCCACCGGCTTGCCGGCGTCGTAGATCTCGCGGGTGAGCTGGAGCAGCTTCTTCGACCGGCGCATGATGTCGGGGGCGTAGCCGCCGGGGATCACCAGGCCGTCGAAGTCGGCGGCGGAGAGGTCGTCCACGTTGGCGTCCACGGTCAGCGGATAGCCGCGCTTGCCCTGGTAGGTCTTCTCGCCGGTGCCCGCCACCACGGTGCGGGCGCCCTCCTCCTCGAGGCGGATCTTGGGGTACCACAGCTCGAGGTCCTCGTAGAGGGGACCGGCGAAGAAAAGGATCGTCTTGCCCTTGAGAGTCATGGCCCGTAAGGTAAGCGCATGACCGACATCCGCCCACGCGACCGGATCCTCGCCAACCTCGAGTCCATCTACCGCGAGTCCTACGACCGCGCCAAGCAGTTCGGCGACGAGGGCCGGATGATCGATCTCGAGAGCGCCTACATGCGGGACCAGCTCATGCTGGAGATCCTGCTCGACATCCGCGACCTCTTCTCCGTTGCGCCCGCCGCGGCCGCCTCGGGCGGCAGCGCGCTGGAGAAGCTCGAAGCCCTCCGCCGGCTCACCAGACTCCGCTGAGAGGTCAGATGCCGCACCCGATCGCGCTCCGCCGGCTCGCGCTCCTCCTGCTCGCCGGCCTGGTCTCCTGCAGCTCCGGACCGGCGGCCGGACCCGCCGATCTCGTGGTCTACGGCCGGGTCTGGACCGGCGACTCGGCCAAGCCCTGGGCGGCCGCCGTCGCCGTCGACGGGCGACAAAATCGAGGCGGTGGGGGACAGCGCGGAGATCGCGCGCGCTGGCGGGACCGGCGACCAAGGTGCTCTCCAACGGCTCGGCGATGGTCGACGCCCGGATTCATGGACGGGCATCTGCACTTCCTGGACGGCGGCTTCCAGCTGGCGAGCGTGGATCTCCGGCCGGCCAACACGCCGGCTGAGTTCGTCGAGCGGCTCGCGGCCTTCACGTCGGACCGGAAGCCGGGCGAATGGATCCTCGGCGGCTACTGGGACCACGAGCGCTGGCCCGGCACACCGCTGCCCCGCCGCGAGTGGATCGACTCGGTCACGCCGAACAACCCCGTCTTCCTGACCCGGCTCGACGGGCACATGGCGCTGGCCAACAGCGCGGCGCTCCGGCTCGGCCAGAGTCGGCCGCGCGACCAAGGACATCGCCGGTGGCGTCATCGTGCGCGACCGCGAAGTCGGGCGAGCCGACGGGCATCCTCAAGGACGAGGCGATGGGGCCGGTCTTGGCCGTCATCCCCGACCCCTCGAACGAGCAGCGCGACGCCGCGCTCAAGCGGGCGCTGGCGCACGCCGCCTCGCACGGCGTCACCGCCTTCGCCCAGGTGAGCGCCCCGCTCGCCGACCTCGGCGCGTACCTGCGGGCCAAGCGGGCCGGCACCCTGACGGCGCGGGCCGCGCTCTATTTTCCGCATCGAGCACTGGAGGCAGGTCGCCGACACGGTCGAGCGGCTCGGCCGTGGCGACGACTGGGTCTGGATCGGTGGCGTGAAGGGCTACATGGACGGGTCGCTCGGCTCCACCACGGCGCTCTTCTACCAGCCGTATGACGACGATCCGACGACGTCCGGCGTGCTCACGCACGCCCGAGGACTCGATGCGCGCCTGGATCGGCAGCGCGGATTCGGCCGGCCTCCAGGTGGCGGTGCACGCGATCGGGGAGCGGGCCAACGGTCTTCTGCTTCAGATCTTCGACAGCGTGGCGCAGGCCCACGGCGCGAGGGACCGTCGCTTCCGGGTGGAGCACGCGCAGCATCTGCGCCGGGAGGACATCGCCCGCTTCGGCCCGCTGGGCGTGGTTGCCTCGATGCAGCCGTACCACGCGATCGACGACGGCCGCTGGGCGGAGAAGCGCATCGGCCCCGAGCGCATCAAGACGACCTACGCGTTCCGGTCGTTGCTCGACCAGGGCGGCATCCTCGCCTTCGGCTCCGACTGGAGCCGCGCCCCTATCGAGCCCGTTGCTCGGCATCTCGGCCGCCGTCAACCGCCGCACGCTCGACGGCAAGAACCCGCAGGGGTGGATTCCGGAGCAGAAGATCAGCGTCGAGGAGGCGCTGCGGGCGTACACCGCGGGCAACGCCTACGGCGTCTTCGCCGAGGACCGGCGGGGGAAGCTCGCCCGGGGCTACCTGGCCGACCTGGTGCTGCTGGATCGCGACCTGACCAAGATTCCGCCCGAGGAGATCGAGCAGGCGGCGGTGAAGGCCACCGTTGTGGGCGGGCGTGTCGTGTTTTCGGCGCCCTAGGGGCCAACTGCCCTTCGGCGGCATGCAACGGGTGTCGACTGTCGCATTACCGACCGGCAGTTTCTTCCAGCTTACCTCCTCGGGCGTCGACTCCCATCTTCTGCTGCTCCCCACATCCAGTTCAACCCCAGGTCGCCGGAGGCGCATTGTCGCTTCGCGGATGGATCGGTACGCCGATCGTCGCGTTCCACGTCCTCGTCCTGCCTGCCAGTCCTGTCGACCTTTCGGCCCAACCTGCCAGCGCCGACGCTACCATGCCGGCCGCCGAGTCGCATGCCCAGTCGTACGACGCGCTCTTCGACGAGCTGCTGCGGATGTCGCCCCGCGCCGACCGGGTTGCGGAGGTGTCGAACCTCACGCTCCAGCGGGACGTGGCGCGGTTCACCCTCCAGAGCGGGCGGATCCAGCTTCTGACGCCGGTCGGCGGGCGAACGGTTGGCGCGGTGTTCCGGGGCAAGGGCGTGTTCTCGTTCGCGCCGGTCCCTCCGATCGAGCGGGATCGGCTGAGACGGCTGGAAAAGGCCGACTCCCTCACTTCGGCGTTCAGCGAGCTGCTGCTGGTGTTCGCGGACGGCACCCTGGAGGAGCTGGAGGGGCCGTGAAGTTCGCGCCCGCCGCGGACGCGGATGACGGGCGCGGAGTGGTCAAGCAGGGGCTCGAGCTCCTCGCGGACGAGGACAGCCGCACCTTCGAGCCCGACCTGATGAGCGCTTTTCTCAATGGCGAGCGGAGCGAGCTGTTCTACGCTCACGTGAAGCGGAGCGGCGGCGGCCCGCTGATGTTCATGCTCAACCCCAACGTGTTCGAGGGCGTGCGGCTCCTGAGCAAGGTCTCGCGCCGGGGCTACTCCCGCCGCTCGGAGGTGGTCACCCAGTTCCCGCTCCGGGGCCGGCTTCGCGGCGCAGGGGTCAAGGGCGAGCGCCTCCGCCAGGCCGACGTCGAGAGCTACGTGATCGAGGCTGCCCTGCCGCCGACCGCGACCGGCGAAGGCGATCCGGTCCGTGAACTCCCTCTTGACGATTGACTCGCGATGCCAGCTCTCGCCTATTCGAGAACCTCGAGGGTAGGAGCTCTACTGATGGCAAGAAGTCAGAACACAAAGCTGATGCTGCCCCAGGTCGTCGAGCACTGGATCACGTCGAAGAAGACTTGAGTCGGCGCCGAATCCGCTCGACCAGGAGCGGCCAGCCCTGCGACAACGCCTCACGATAGCCGTCGGGAAACAGGCCGAGTGCCGTGTGGCGGAGCGTGATCGAGGTCCCGCCGTCGGCTTCCTTGAGCCGGTACTGCAGATTCGACGACACCGCGAACGACATCATCAGCGGGCCCGTGATCTCGAGCAGGGTGGGCCGCCTGATGGCCTGCACGTGACCCCACAAGTGCCCGTTGCCGTCACCGAGGTCGCGGAACCAGCGGCCGCCGGGCCAGGCCTCGAGCGTCATCGGCATGGGGGTGCCGTTGTGTCCTTCGTTGGAGGGACCCATCTCCTCGAGCAGCGCCGCAAAGGTCGCGGCGAGGGGCGCGCGAACGTGAGTCTCCTCCGTAACGCTGAGCGACAGGTTATCGATTCCTGGGGCGATCGCGGTCATGGCTGTCTCCTCTGAGTGCCGTTCTTGTCACTCCGATTCGATTGCTGTTCGGCGCGTTCCTTGACTCGGGTGAGTTGGTGGCGCCAGTAGCGCTCGAATCGGCTGGTCCATTCGTGGACCGGTTTAATTGCCTCTGAGTTTGTACGATAGAACGCTTGGCGGCCGTCGCGCCGTACCTCGACCAGGCCGACGTCCAGGAGCACCCGGAGGTGCTTGGAGACCGACGGTTGCGCCACGCCCAGCGCCACGACGATGTCGCGGACGGGGCGCTCGGCGGGCGCGAGAAAGTCCAGGATGTCCCGCCGGCGGGGTTCGGCGACGGCGTTGAAGCTGTCGGAGGTTGTGGCGGCGCGGGGCATGAGGCAATTATATGCCGATATGGGAATATGTCAAGAGATCGTGTCGCTCTACCTTTCCTGATTCTTGAACCGATCGAGGGTACCATGTCACGACTGCTCGGCCTGGGCGAGCGGTTCCCGGAGTTCTCCTTGCAGGCCTGCGTCTCGGCCGAGCCAGGGTCAGAATTCCGCATCGTGGATTCGCAGGAGCTGGAAGGAACGTGGTCTGCGGTCTTCTTCTGGCCCCTCGATTTCACGTTCGTGTGTCCCACCGAGTTGGTGGAGTTCAACCGCGCGCTTCGGGAGTTTCGCGCCCTTGCCGCAAGGGTGTTCGGTGTGAGTGGAGATAGCCACCACGCGCACCTCGCCTGGCGCAAGGAGAACCCAGCCCTTCGCAACCTCGAGTTCCCCATGGTGGCGGACGCTGACAAGGAGGTCGCCACCGAGCTCGGGATTCTCGATCCGATCGAGAAGGTCCCGCTTCGGGCAACCTACCTGCTCGACCAGGATAGGAAGATCCGGTGGCTCTGCGTGAACGATTTGAGCGTGGGCCGGAGCACCGGGGAAGTGTTGCGGGTCCTCGCGGCGCTCCAGTGCGGGGAGTTGTGCCCGGCCAACTGGAGCCCGGGGCAAGCGACCCTCGTGCGGCCGAAAGACAAGGAGAAAGGCGCGCCCTGGGAGACCAAGGAGCGCGTCGCCCTCCGCTGAGGCGGCCTTCACGCCGCGCCGCGGGCACCCCGGTCAATAGATGTGCAGCTTCTCCAGCAGTGCGAAGGTATCACCCACGCACTGGAACAGGTCCTTGTTGTGCTTGATCATCTTGCTGCGCATGTAGACTCGAAGCCACTGCTTGTAGATGTACTGCTCGTAGCGATCCAGCATGTCCGTCAGCGGCAGGTCGCGCTGCGCCAGCAGCCCTGCCAGGAACATCGCGCACTCGAACCCGAGCGAGATCGACTGGAAGTAGGGCGAGCCCATGGCCGAATCGCCGACCAGGAACACCGGCGAGCGGGCGAATGGGTGATCGTCGGTCCCCGCCCGCCGCAACTGCCGGCTGGTCGCATTGCGGGCCCGGTACAGATCCAGCGGGATCCGGATGATCTCCAGGTCGCCGACTATCTCGCCCTTGGTTTCCGTCTTGACCTTCGCGATGAAGCGGTCCATCGACTGGGCGACATGAGGGAAGTTGCTGCGAAGCCACTGACCGTCGAACCGTGACGGCATCCGCTCGTAGTCCTCGGCGGGGATGTTGACGATACCCGTCACGTGGGTGATGCTGCCGTCGTAGTACGTCCGATTGACCGCCGGAATGAACTTGTAGTACGCGTTCTCGATGTTCTTGTAATACTTGCAATACTCGTTGCAGTCGTACGCTTGGCCATACAGGAAGGTGATGACGAGCGCGTATTCGAGCCGGAGCTTGAACGTATTCGCCTCGCCATCCGCCGCCGCGGCGCCGGGCACCAGCTGATCCCGGAGCAGCGACTTGGCGCCCGTGCAGTCGATCAGGACGTCTCCCGGCTGAAGCATCGCCATCGCGTCCTGCGCCGTGACGACGGCCGCGGTGCGCTGCACCGGATGCGACTGACGCGCATCGATGAGATCGCTGAGGGAGCGCTCGACCGCGTTGAGCGGGCAGAACCCCAGCGTCCATCCCTGCAACAGTTTCATCAGGTCCGGCGGAATGGACTGCCGAAACGCGAGGCCCTCGTTCGAGCTCCGATGGCTCGAAGATGGCCTCGACGCTCTCTCCATCGATGTAATCGGTACAGTAGCTCGCGATCGAATCCGCCACGAGGTACGGCGCGAGCTGGACCATCCGGGTCCGACTGTAGTCGCTTCGCTTTTCATAGAGGTGGACGGAGAACCGGTCGGTCGACTGGAGCAGTGCCGTCAACAGGAGGCCCACGGGGCCTGCGCCGACGACGTGCACTCGGCCACCGGAAGGCAGGGTGTCGAAGGTTGGGAAACCGGATTGCGGGGGCATTCGCGTCCTCGGCTGAACCGATGATTGTCGCAGGCCCGGAATGTACCCCGCCGTTCCGATGCCGGAAACTCACGACGGAACAGGAGATGCACGCGACGTCTGAGCGTGCTCGACGGGGTGCCCACCGCTCGGTCGTCCGCCCCACACTGGCGGCGACTATCCAACGGGATTGGAAGACGGAAATTGCGGGGCGCGACGCTGCGCGACTAGATCACGTCGCTGCACCCCCGTGCGCCAGGCGGCGACGAAGTTCGCCTCACTTCGAAGGCGATCCCTCGCCGACGCGAGCGAGTTCGCAGCCCATCCGATGAAATTGTTGCCCGGCGGGGCGTGCTCGATTGAGGACAGTCGAGCAGACTCCTCGCGTGAGAAGAAGGCTCGGGCCGGGGGATGTGGTGGGAGATCCGCAGGGGCGCGTTAGGACGCGCAGGCGAGGAGACCGGGCGCTGTTTGCCCGGGCTCCGACCCGGAGCGTCCGGAAGCGCCCCGGAGGATCTCCCACCACATCCCCCGGCCTGCAGCCAGCGCTCCTTCCCGCCCACCCCCCGCACCCGCATATTCCCCACCACGCACAGCCAGCCCACCAGGACCAGGAGCCCCCCGCATGGGTATGTCGGAGGGAGTTCGCGCCGCGCTCGCCGACCGTTACGCCATCCAGCGCGAGCTCGGTCGCGGCGGCATGGCGATCGTTTACCTCGCCCAGGACCTCCGCCACGACCGCCCCGTCGCGCTCAAGCTCCTGCTCCCCGAGCTCGCCGCCACCCTCGGCCCCGATCGCTTCCAGCGCGAGATCCGCTTCGCCGCCCGGCTCCAGCACCCCCACATCCTCACGGTCCTCGACTCCGGCGAGGCGGCCGGCCAGCTCTGGTTCACCATGCCGTTCGTCGAGGGCGAGTCGCTCCGCGACCGCCTGCGCCGCGAGCGCCAGCTCCCGGTGGACGACGCGCTCCGGATCGCCACCGAGGCCGCCCGCGCGCTCGATTACGCTCACCACCACGGCGTCGTCCACCGCGACATCAAGCCCGAAAACATCATGCTCACGGCCGACGGCTCGACGCTGGTGGCCGACTTCGGGATCGCCCGCGCCCTGGGCGCCGACGAGGGGCTGACCCAAACCGGATTCGCCGTGGGAACCCCGGCCTACATGAGCCCGGAGCAGGCCGCCGGTGACAAGGGGATCGACGCGCGGACCGACGTGTACTCGCTCGGCGCGGTGCTCTACGAGATGCTCGCGGGCGAGGCGCCGTTCACCGGCGCCACTGCCCAGGCCATCGCCGCCAAGCGGCTCACCGAGCCCCCACCTAGCGTGCGATCGGTGCGCACGACGGTGCCGGACAGCGTGGACCAGGCGATCCGCAAGGCCTTGGCTCCGGTGCCGGCCGACCGCTTCGCTGGCGCGGCGGCGCTCGCGCAGGCGCTCGCGCCGGCGGACCGGCGGACCGGCGGACCGGCGGAAGCCTCCGCTGAAGACACGGTCGTCCGCCCCCGGGCGGAGCGGTCCGCCGTTCCGCCGTTCCGCCGTTCCGCCACCTTCGCCCTCATCCTCGGCCTGCTGATCGGCGGCGGCATTCTCTTCGCCTGGCGGCATAGCCGGCCCGAGGCCACCTCCTCCGGGGAGCGGCGGATCGCGGTGATCCCCTTCCAGAATCTGGGCGATTCCGCCGACGCCTACTTCGCCGACGGCATCACCGACGCGATCCGCGGCAAGCTCACCGCACTTCCCGGCATGCGAGTCACGGCCTCCAACAGCTCGGCCCAATACCGGAACACCGGCAAGACGCCGCAGGAGATCGGCCGCGAGCTGGGGGTGGACTACCTGCTGGTGGGCAAGGTGCGCTGGGCCAAGGCCGGCGGCACCAGCCGGGTGCAGGTGAGTCCCGAGCTGATCGAGGTCGCCACCGCCGACGCCAAATGGCAGCAGCCATTCGATGCGGCGCTCACCGACGTGTTCAAGGTGCAGGCCGATGTGGCGGCCGAGGTCGCGCAGGCGCTCGACGTGGCGATCGGGAGCCGCCAGCAGGAAGTGCTGGCGGACCGCCCTACGACCAACCTCGCGGCCTACGACGCCTACCTGAAGGGGCAGGCGTTCCGCGCCTTCGGCCCCAATCCGACCACGCTGCGGCAGGCGATCGACTTCTACGAGCAGGCGGTGGCGCTCGACTCCGGGTTCGTGCAGGCCTGGGTGGCGCTGGCGGGGGCCGGCTCGGTCTTGTACAGCAACGGCGCGCCCTCGCCCACGCTGGCGGACCGGGCCCGCACCGCCGCCGAACGGGCCCTGGCCCTCAAGCCCGATCACCCTGGCGGGTACTGGGCGCTAGGCGGCTACTACCGGCTCGTCACCGGAGAATCGGAACGGGCGGTCGAGCAGTACGCCAAGGGGCTCGCCCTCGCCCCGGGCGATGCCGACCTCCTGCGGGCACTCGGCCTGGCGGAGCAGTCGCAGGGCCGATGGGACCAGTCGGTCGAGCACCTGCGGCAGAGCCAGAGCCTCGATCCTCGAGCAGGGAACACGGCGGGCGTGCTCGGCGGTGCGCTGCTCTGGCTCCGGCGCTACCCCGAGGCAATGGAGGCGACCGATCGTGCGCTCTCGCTCACTCCCTCTGCCCTGGTCTTCGTGGAAAGCAAGGCGATGATCTTCCTCGCCCAGGGCGATCTGGCCGGGGCGAGGACGGCGCTGGCCAGCCCGCCCCCGGATGTGGATCTCCCTGGCTTCGTGGCGTACATGGCGACCTACTGGGACCTGTACTGGGCTCTCACCAGCGACCAGCGTGCCCTGGTGAAGCGGCTCACCGCCACGGCCTTCGATGGAGACCGAGGGACCTGGGCTCTGGCGCTCGCCGGAGTGTACGAGGTCGAGCACGATATGCGACGGGCCGCCGCCTATGGCGATTCGGCCCGGGTGGCGTTCGAGCAGCAGCTCACCGCCACCCCGGAGGACGCTCAGCGCAGGGTGCTGCTGGGCCTGGCGCTGGCGTACATGGGACGGAAAGAGGAGGCGATCCGCGAGGGCCAGCGCGGCGTCGCCCTCCTGCCGGTTGCGGCCGATGCGCAGGCCGGGCCTTACACCCAACACCAGCTCGCCCGGATCTACATCCTGCTGGGGGAGCCGGAGAAAGCGCTGGACCAACTCGAGCCGCTGCTCCGGATTCCCTACTATCTCTCGCCGGGGTGGCTCAGACTCGACCCGACCTTCGATCCCCTGCGGAAGAACCCGCGGTTCCTCAAGCTGGTGGAGGGGAAGGCATAGACACAAAGACCCCTCCACGGTCGTAAGTGATAAGATGAATCAGTGGAAGCTGCTGACGCTCGTGGTCGCCCTGGCCGCGATGGCGACATTCCCCGCCACCGCGAATGCCCAGGACGAGTTCGCCTCCGACGCCGCCCGCCTCGTTACCGCGCTCAAGCTCGACACCGGACAGACCGTGGCCGACATCGGAGCCGGCCGCGGAGAGCTCACGGTCGCGCTGGCGCGTGCGGTCGGGCCAGTCGGGCCGCGTCTACGCTACCGAGCTGGACTCGGACCGGCTCCGCGACATCCGCCAGGCGACGGACGCCGCCGGACTCGAGAACGTGTCCGTCATCGAAGCGCACGCCACGCGCACCAACCTGCCGGACCGGTGTTGCGATGCGCTAGTGCTGCGCCGGGTCTATCATCACTTCGACAACCCCTCCCTGATGAACGCGAGTATGCGGCAGTCGCTGAAGCCCGGAGGGCTCCTCGCCGTCATCGATTTCGACCCCGACAGCTCGGAGAGCCCCAACCCGAGCGACCGCGACACCGGCGACCGGCACGGCGTCACGTCCGCGACCGTGGTGCGCGAGCTGAGCCAGGCTGGCTTCGAGGTGGTAGCCGTGGAGGAGAAAACCAGACCCGGCAGGTACATGGTCGTGGTGCGTCGTCCTTCTTGACATCCGCTTGACGGCCATCGCCATTCTAAGCCAGTGGACGTCCCTGCGTCCTACGACCTCCACGGCCAACTGAGCGAGGCCTTCCCATGCGCGCTTCGAGATGCCTGCCTGCACTGATCGGCCTCGCCGCTCTCGCCGCGGTCACGGCCTGTAACGACGAAGCTCCTTCGCCCACCGCTCCGGATTCGGGGCCGGGCCTTGCCGCCGCCCCAGCTGCGGCGCTCACCTTCGTCCAGGTCAGCGCCGGTATCGATCACGCTTGCGGCGTCACCAGCGACGGCAAGGGCTGGTGCTGGGGCGGGAACCAGTTCGGCGAGCTCGGGATCCCGCCGGAGGACTCCCCCGACCCCTGCAGCTCGCAGCCCTGCAGCTTCCGTCCGGTCGCCGTGTCGGGCGGGCTCCGGTTCCGCCACATCGCCGCCGGGACGCGTTTCACCTGCGGCCTATCCACCGACGACAAGGTCTTCTGCTGGGGGCTGAACGACGGCGGCCAACTCGGCACCGGGAGCACGGCCGAAAGCAGCTCCACGCCCCGCCAAGTGGCCGGCACCCGCAGCTACCGCCAGGTCAGTACGGGCATCGGAAGCGTGGCTTGCGCGATCAACCAGGCCCGGGCCGCGTTCTGTTGGGGATCGGGTACTCTGGGGAACGGGTCGAACAGGAGCCGCGTGCCGGTACGGGTGAACGGCAACCTGGCCTGGGCTCGGCTCACGGTGGGAACGAGCTACGTCTGCGGCATCACGACAGCAGGGGAGACGTGGTGCTGGGGCGCCAACAACAGGGGGCAGCTGGGTAACGGCACCAGGATCGCGAGCGCCACTCCCGGTGCAGTCCGCCGAAGGCTTCAGCATCGCTAAGATCGAGGCCGGCGGCTCCCACACCTGCGCGCTGCTGGTGGACGCGCGGGCCTTCTGCTGGGGAGACCGCGTCGGCGTGGGCACCGGCGGCAGCGGCATCGGACGCGTCCTCGTTCCGACGCCCGTCGGCGGCACCCGGAGATGGAACGACATCACTGCGGGCGCCCTGCACAGCTGCGGCGTCACCGTGATCGGCCGGGGCTTCTGCTGGGGCATAGGCGTCAGCGGAGGCCTGGGCAACGGCTCCACGGAGGACCGGTTCACGCCCGCGCTGGTGTCGGGCAACCTGAAATTCGTCGCTATCAGCGCGGGCTTCGTCTTCACCTGCGCCGTCGCCGAGGGAGGGAAGGCCTGGTGCTGGGGCGACAACACCAACGGCCAGTTGGGCGACGGCAGCGGGATCAACCGGTTGGTGCCGGTGGCGGTGGCGGGGCCATAGCCGACGCGTCGTGCCAGTGAAGGTGGGGGGAGCTCCTCCGGGGCGCTTCCGGACGCGCAGCTCCCCCCACCTTCACTGGCCGGCACTGACGCCTACCAGCCCGCATAACCACCGGTCCCTCAGACGCGCTATCTTACGGTCCGACGACCGTACCGTGCCCGTGACCCCGACCCAGAGTGACATGGCCACTCGCACCAGCCGCGCCCGAGCCTCCGCCAAGCTCGAGAAGGCGGACCTGCTCGACATGTACCGCATCATGCTGCTGGCCCGCCGGATCGACGACAAGGAGATCCAGCTCAAGCGGCAGAACAAGATCTTCTTCCAGATCTCCGGCGCCGGCCACGAGGGCGTGCTGGCCGCGGCCGCCAAGGTCCTCCGCCCCGCCTACGACTGGTTCTACACCTACTACCGCGACCGCGCCCTCTGCCTCGGCCTCGGCATGACCGCCACCGAGCAGCTCCTCTCCGCCGTCGGCGCGGCCGACGACCCCAACTCGGGCGGCCGGCAGATGCCGTCCCACTGGGGCCACAAGGACCTCAACATCGTCAGCGCCTCCAGCCCCACCGGCACCCAGTTCCTCCAGGCCGTCGGCTGCGCCGAGGCGTGGCTCCGCTACTCGCAGATCGAGGGGATCGCCGAGCGCGGACGAGGCCATCAAGGGCGACGAGGTCGTGCTCTGCACCACCGGCGACGGCACCACCAGCGAGGGCGAGTTCTGGGAGGCGCTCAGCACCGCCACGCAACCTCAAGCTGCCCGTCGTCTTCCTGGTCGAGGACAACGGCTACGCGATCTCGGTCCCGGTCGAGGTGAACACCCCGGGCGGCTCGATCTCGCAAGCTGCTGACCGGCTTTCCCGGACTCTTCATCCAGGAAGTGGACGGCTGCGACGTCCTCGCCTCGTACGACGCCCTGATGAAGGCGGTGGACTACGCCCGCGCCCGGAAGGGCCCCGCGCTGGTGCACGCGAAGGTGATCCGCCCCTACAGCCACTCGCTCTCCGACGACGAGGTGCAGTACCGCACCGCCGGCCGAGCGGCAGGCCGATGCGGAGCGCGATCCGCTCACCCGGTTCCCCAAGCTATCTGCTGGAGCAGGGCATCGCGACGCAGGCGGAGCTCGACCTGATCGTGCAGCCAGGTCGAGGAGGAGGTGCAGGTCGCGGCCGACGTCGCGCTCGCCTCGCCGCAGCCGGCCACCGACACGGTCTACAAGCTACGTCTACTCGCCCGACGTCGACCCCACGTCGCGAGCAGTTCGATACCGAGGACGATCCGCGCTTCGCCGGCGACCCGACCACCATGGTGGACCTGCTCAACATCTGCCTGCGGGACGAGATGACGCGCGATCCGCGGATCGTGCGTCTTCGGCGAGGACGTGGCCGACTGCAGCCGGGAGGAGAACCTCGGCGAGGTGAAGGGCAAGGGCGGGGTGTTCAAGGTGACCTGGGGGCTGCAGCGCGCGTTCGGGGGCGACCGGGTCTACAACTCGCCGCTCGCCGAGGCCAACATCATCGGCCGCGCGATCGGCCTCGCCACCCGCGGCCTCAAGCCGGTGGTCGAGATCCAGTTCTTCGACTACATCTGGCCGGCGTACATGCAGCTCCGCAACGAGCTGGCGCTCATGCGCTGGCGGTCGAACAACGCGTTCGCCTCGCCGGTCGTCGTGCGGGTCACCTATGGCGGGTACCTCAAGGGCGGGTCGGTCTACCACTCGCAGACCGGCGCCGCGGTCTTCACCGGCGTGCCGGGCCTGCGCGTCGTCTGCCCGGCGACGGCGCTCGATGCCAACGGGCTGCTCCGCACCGCGATCCGGTGCGAGGACCCGGTGCTCTTCCTCGAGCACAAGCATCTCTACCGCCAGACCTACAACAAGGCGCCGAATCCCGGGCCCGAACTTCATGATCCCGCTCGGCAAGGCCAAGGTGGTCCGGCCGGGCACCGATCTCACCGTCGTCACCTACGGCGCGCTGGTGCAGCGCTCGCTGTGGGCCGCCAAGGAGGCGGAGGAGCAGCACGGGGATCAGCGCCGAGGTGATCGATCTGCGGTCGCTCTCGCCGGTGGACTGGGAGACCATCGGCGAATCGGTGCGGAAGACCAACCGGGTGATCGTGGCGTACGAGGACTCGCTGTCGTGGGGCTACGGCTCCGAGATCGCGGCGCGCATCGGCCGACGAGCTGTTCGCCTACCTCGACGCGCCGGTCGGCGGGTGGCGTCCACCGACACCTTCGTGGCCTACGCACCGGAGCTCGAGGACGTGATCCTGCCCCAGGTCGCCGACCTTCGGCGCGCCATGGAAGAGGTCGCCGCCTTCTAGAAACGAAACCGGGGACCCTGATGTCTCGGGTCCCCGGCGCCTGAACGGCTCGCGGCGGTCGTGCCGCTGTGGTCGGAAGAATCGTTCTGTTGGATCCTTCCAGATAGCCTAGCCGGACTGCCTTTCACGCGTTGGGTGAGAATCTCGGTTCATAGGCGGGCGTTCGCTTCGGGGGTACCCTGGCCTCGGCGAATGCCGCTGACCCTCCTCTCATCAGGAATGCACTCCATCAGTAGGACACGCGCACCGTCCTGTCAACCCACGACAGCCTCGGCGACCTCGCGCTAAATTCGTGGCATGACCCTGCCCGAAGCCGAACAGCATCTCTCCCTGGCCCTGGAATCGGCGGTCACGCGGTTCGGCGCGATGGTGAGACAGGTCGGCCGCCGCTCCGAGGGCGGCGTGACGCTGGTCGCGCCGCCGCCGGAGTCTCCCGCCGGGTCGCCTCTGCTCTTCGCCTGGCATCCGATTTCGGGTGCCAGCCGGTACCGCCTGGAGGTGCTGACGAGCGAAGGGGAGGTGGCACTGGAGGCCGAGACCGCCGACACCGCCGTCACGCTGGAGAGCGCTGCCGGCCTGGCCCCGGGCGACTACAAATGGTGGGTCGGCGCCACGTCGGCCGGTACCACGTCCCGCTCGGCGCTTCGTCCTCTCCGTCTCACCGCCCAGTAGGCCGCCGCGCCCACGAGCAAGACGCACGCTGCGACGGCGAGCCAGGTCCGCCTCGGGCGGTCGCCCGGCACCACCAGCGCCACGCGCGCCAGCGGGTCACCGACCACCGTGAAGCCGGCCCATTCCCCGGGGGGAGCGCCGCGCCGAATCGCCGCGAGCTTGGCCTCTCGCAGGGCCTCCGCCACCGGCCGGCCGCGCGCCAGTCCGTCGTAGAAGTCTTCCACCAGCCGGACCGTGCTGCGGTCCCGGACGCGCCATTGGGTCGCGACCACCGACCGAGCGCCCGCCGCGACCAAGGGCGAGGCCAGTCCCTGCACACCCTCGCCCGCCACCGTCACGCCACCCGCCGTCCGGCAGGCCGACAACACGACCATGTCCGCGGCGAGTCTGAGGCCGGCGAGATCCGCTGGGGTGAGGAAGCCATCCTCTTTTCCACCGGGCGCGAGCGCCAGCGCGGTACGGCTCAGCGCACTCTCGTCCACCACCGCGTGCGTCGCCAGGTGAATAACCTGGAACCGATCGAGCCGAGCGTGCTTGAGCCAGTCCTCGCTCGCCTCGCCCCGCAGCCGAACCTCGGAGCCGCCGCCGGCATAGCGCGCCACCCTCCGCGCCTCCTCCCCGCTGCCCTTCAGACGGGGGAGGCCCCCCTGAGCGGCGAAGGCCGACCGGAAGGTTTCGACTTCACGGGCGTCGGACGACGCAAGCTCCATCGAGAATGCGGGATCGCCGACCGCGAGGACCCTGGTCTGGCTCAGCGGCTCGGCCGGACCGCGCCTGCGCCAGAGCGAGGCGGCGAGGCTGGCGGACGGCGCGAGGCCAATGGCCCAGCGCTCGACGGCGGCCCGCCCGTCGGCGAGGTGGAGCGCGTCGAACGGCACCCGGTGGAGCGGGCCGTCGAGGATCACGACCAGTCGCGTCACGCCGGGCGGCAGCGCGGCGGCGGCAGGCTCGAGGAGCGCGACGCCGAGACTTTTCGCGAGCGCGTCCGGGCGGTCGCCGCTCTCCAGCAGCGCCACCAGTCGGCGTATGGCGGGCGCGAGGGTGTCCACGCTCGGCAGCACTCTCGCCTGCACTCCCGCGCGGGTCAGGATGAAGAGCGTGGTCGCCGCCCTCTCGCTTCCGGCGACGTACTCGAGAATCGCCGTCGCGCTGTCGGGCAGCGCCTCCGAGATCTCGGCGGCGGAGAGCGGTCGGGCGCGGTGCGCCGGCGCCATGATGCCACCTTCCCGCAGGACCTCGGCCTGGTTGAGGCGGTCGGCCAGCAGCCGTGCCCGCCGCTGCTCGGCCAGTGAGAATGCGGCCTCGATCCGCCGCCCGCCGGCCAAGGTTGCAAGCACTCGTGCGACTGGAGCCTGTGGATCGTGCTCGCCGAGCGCGGTGGCCGCGAAGGCGTGCTGGCGAAGCTCGTCATCGTCCAGCGAAGCGCGCCAGGTCTCGAGCTGCTCGGTGGTGGCGGTGATGCGGCGCTCCGCCTTCGCGACGTCGCCCCCGAGCGCCGACACTTCCGCCAGCCGCACCTGGGTCAGGTGGCGGTGCAGATGATTCTCCGGTGCGATCCCGGCCAAGTACCGGGTGAACAGTTGGCCGGCGGCGGCGAGACGGCCCTGGCCCAGCGCGAGCCGTCCGCGATCATAGGCCAGATGGGCGCGGGCCTCGTCGCCGCGCCCGTGGGCTCGGGCGGACCGCTCGGCCGAATCGAGCTGGCGGCGCGCTTCGTCCCAGTCGGCCTGGCGCATCGCGACCCGCGCCAACTCCTGGCGCGCGATCATCTCGTCCTCCAGGTCGCGGGAGGCCAGGGCCTCCTCCAGCACCGGCTGGAGCGCCGACTTGGCGGCGGCGAGTTCGCCGGCAGCGATGAGCACCAGGGCCCGGTTGTGCCGCGCGATGCCGGCTCCGGCGCGCTGACCGATCGAGTCGTAGAGCGCGGCTGCCCTCTCGAAGTAGTCCTTCGCGGTCGGCAGATCGTTCATCCTGAGCGCGAGACTCCCCAGCCCGCCGTACGCGAAGGCGAAGCGCTCCCGGTTGCGGGAGATCTCTGCCTCGGCCAGCACCTGCCGGAGCGCCACCTTCGCGGCGCCCAGGCGGCCGCGAAACTGGAGCTCGTCGCTCCGGCGCGACGCCAGCCGGGCCAGGGAGGCGTGGTCGTGCGTCGCCCGCAGCAGCGCCTCGGCGCGATCCATGATGGCCAGCACCGAGTCCCCACGTCCCAGGAGGCTG
The DNA here is from genome assembly GCA_963844445.1 of uncultured Gemmatimonadales bacterium. Taxonomy (GTDB): domain Bacteria; phylum Gemmatimonadota; class Gemmatimonadetes; order Gemmatimonadales; family GWC2-71-9; genus CAVVWJ01. The sequence goes on along the minus strand of CAWJOB010000001.1, from coordinate 275,905 downwards.
TACGCCATGGCGTGGGCTTCCAGGCAGTGGCCGGTCAGCCGGCGCTCTCCCAGTCGCACCGCCATGGCGATTCCATCCCCGGTGAGACGGGGGGCTGCGCTGTCGCTGAGGATGGCCCGGAAGAGCCCGAGCCTGCAGAGGTAGTTGACCCGCTCCCAGCCGTCGCCGGGTGGCAGCAGCGCGGCGAGAGAGTCGAGCACCGAGAGGGCGGCGTCCAGGCCCCCGGTGGCGCTCCGGGTATTGCTGAGTCCGATCAGCGCATCGATCTCGCCGCCGCGGTCTCCGATCGCGCGGGACTCCGCGATCGCCGTGCCCAGCATCGAGTCGGCCCGCCGGAGGTCGCCTTTCCCGAGGGCGACACGGTAGAGCCCGAGCCGTGCCTGCACCGACCACTCGTCCGGGGTGGAGCCGCTCCGCGCCAGCATGCCGGTGAACAGTCGTTCGGCCGTGGCGAAGTCGTAGGTGAGGCGGGCGAGGGAGGCCAGGCCGAGCGTGGCCGCGCGGTCGGTCGAATCGCCCCGGATCGCTTCGAGCCAGTAGGCGGTGACCGTCGCCGAGCTGTCGTCGGCGAGGACCCGCTCGGCGGTGTGGACGACGTCGCGGGCCCCACTCTGCACGGCCGCGACGGGCGAGCCGAAGACCGCGCAAGCGGCCCCGGCGAGGAGGAGAGATCGCATCGACAACGTGCTACTTCATGGCTTCCCGGATCTCTCCCGCGGCGGCGATGGCGTTGTCCACGTCGCGGGAGAGAGCCTTGGCCTGCTGCGTCGCCTGGGTCAGATCGCCCAACACGGCGGCCACTCCTGCCGAGCGGAGCCGCAGCAGGTCGAAGCGGACGTTCTGCATCGCGAGGACGCACGACTCCAGGTGGCTCGCCACCTGGGACCGGCGGCCCTGGAGGTCGAGAATCGTCTGGCGCTGGCGCTGGAGCAGGTTGATCCTGCGGGCCCGCTCGGGATCGTCGGGCTCCTTCGCCAGGGCCGCGATGCGCTCGTCGATCGAGCCCATGCCCTCGGTATCCAGATTGGAGTCCATCGCGTGCAGGGTGCGCGCCAGATCGGTGGCTCGATCGTAGAGCGAATCCACCGTCTGCTGGACCTCGGGCAGCATCTTCCGCTCGGACGGCGGCAGCCGCTCCATCAGCTTGCCGATGGCGAACCGATCACTCTGGACCTGGAGGATCTGGGGGAGATGGGCGCCGAAGTCCTCCGCCGTCGGCTGCGGCAGCCGACGGGGCAGCTTCGCGCCCTTCACCATCGTCGTCTCCACCGCGTCGGGGGCCGCGGGCCGGGTCAGGATGTCGCGCCAGCTGTATCCCGACTGCCAGAGCTTGGCGTAATTTCTCAGCATCCCGATGCCCATTCCGAAGGTCGGAAAGAGAAACCACGGGGTGTCGAGCCCGGTGGCGACATTGATGCCGAGACAGCCGAGCGAGACCGCCGCCCAGCTCGCGAACTGCCCCCGTACCTGCTGCACGATCCGGGGCTCGCCGGTGTCGGGGACCATCGGCTCGTTGCTCTCGCGTCGCCGTCGGGCCGACTGGCGAGGGGCGCCGCGGGCCAGACCGCGCATCTCCCGGTCAGCCGCTCGGTCCAGGTCGCTCCCGCCACGCTCCAGCAAGCCTGGCCGGCCCCTCCGCCCGGTGGCCTGCGCTCCGCGCTGACCTCCCGCGAGCGGACTCGGCTCCCTGGCGCCGGGGCGGTCACCGCGTCCCGCGCGCCAGCCGAGGCCGGTCGGCTGGTAGCCGACGACGGACCGACTGTCGAGTGCCCGACGCAGCGCGTCGGCGGTGGGCCAGCGATTCTCGGGGTCCTTCTCCAGGCAGCGGCTCACGGCGAGAGCGAGATCCTCGGGGACGTCGGGGCGGCGGGCCCGCACGTCGGGCGCGACCTCGGTGATCTGCTTCATCAGGATCCCGGCGACCGTCGGGGCATTGAACGGCAGCTCGCCGGTCAGCATCTGGTAGCTCACGATGCCGAGGCTGTAGAGATCGGAGCGGCCGTCGATCTCCCGCTCGCCGGCTGCCTGCTCCGGGCTCATGAAGGCCGGCGTCCCGATGGCGACGCCGGCGCCGGTGAGCGTCGCCCCGGAGGTCGACGAGAGGGCCTTGGCGATGCCGAAGTCGGTGATCATCACCCGGCCCCGGGGTCCCTCGAGCAGGATGTTGTCGGGCTTGATGTCGCGATGGATGATGGAGAATCCGTGGGCGGCGCTGAGCGCGTCGGCCGATTCCGTCATGATCCGGCGGGCCTCGTCCACCGGCAGCTTGCCGCGGCGGCGGATCCGACCCGCCACCGACTCGCCGTCCACATAGCCCATGACGAAGTAGACCAAGCCGTTGCCCTCGCCGACGGTATGGATCGGCACGATATGAGGATGGCTCAGCTTGGCGGCGGTCTGCGCCTCACGGGTGAACCGCTGGCGGATGTCCTGCTGGAACGCCAGCTCGGGGGGCAGCACCTTGATCGCCACCCGGCGCTGGAGCCGCTCGTCCCGAGCCCGGTACACGACGCCCATACCGCCCCGTCCGACTTCACCCTCGATGGTATAGGCGTCACCCAGCGCCGCGGCGAGCCGGGTGGGGAGCGACTGATCGGACGGGGCGGTCATGAGTGGGAAGGCCCCGAAACCGACGGGGCGGAACTGCGGTCGGCGATGGGGCCCGTAGAGGAGCAGCCGGACATGGCAGACAATCTGTACTCGCGCTGACCCCGCCGCTACCCTGAGCGCCTTGCGGCGGAGCGTCCGAGAGGACACGCTGGATCGGCGTCAAATTGGCAGCGACGTCGTGCTCCGGCGTCAATTGCTGCCAAGATGCCTCCGAGCCCCAGGGCTGGGCGAAACCATACGGGGCCGTAACTTGTTATGTGGCATCACGCAGGTTGGCATGGCCATGGCACGGTCGCTGCATTTCCAGCACCGATCGTCTTCAGGGCCTGTCAATTTCCCCCTCGAATGGGGTTTGGAAGGAGTAGTCCATACAATGTCCGAACGTCTGACACTGCCGGTGTTGCCGCTGCGAGAGGTCGTGCTCTTCCCCGGGGTTACCGCGCCCATCGGCGCCGGCCGTCCCGCGACCCTCCGTGCCATCGAGTCTGCGCTCAGCCAGCCCGAGCGGCTGGTGTTCGCCGTCTCCCAGCGGCAGAACGTCGAGAGTGTGACACCCGAGGTGCTCTACACCATCGGAACCATCGCCCGGATCGGCCAGCTCCAGCGCGGGCTGTCCGGCATGCAGCTGCTGCTCCACGGGGAGCGGCGCGGCATCGCCATCCACTACACCGACAAGGACGGCTACCTCCAGGCCATCGTGCGCGAGGCCGAGGAGATGGCGGCGCTCAATCCCGAGGATCCCGCCTTCGTCGCGCTTCACCGGGAAGCCCGGACCCGCGCCGCGGAGCTGGGCCAGAAGTCCGGTTTGCCTGACGAGGTGGTCCAGCAGGTTCTGGCCGGGGTGAACGAGCCCGGCAAGTTCGCCGACCTTGTCGCCGGCTACATCGACATCAACCCGCAGGACCGGCAGATCCTGCTCGAGACGCTGAGCGTCGAAGAGCGCCTGCGCCGGGTGCTGGTTCACGTCCAGCGCCAGATCGGCGTGCTGGACGCGCAGGAAGACATCAAGTCCCAGGTCCAGGAGGAGCTGGGCGAGCGGCAGCGGGAGATGTTCCTCCGCGAGCAGCTCAAGACCATCCAGCGCGAGCTGGGCGAGGACGACGAGCGGGACGACCTGCGCGACCTGAAGGAGAAGATCGCGGCGCTCGAGCTTCCCGCGGAGGTGCGGAAGGAAGTGGACCGGGAGCTCGGCCGGCTCTCCCGAATCGGGCGGGAGTCGATGGAGTCCCAGGTCATCCGGACCTTCCTCGAGAACATCGTGGAGCTTCCCTGGAACGCGCGCAGCGCCGAGCATCTCGACCTGTCGGAGGCGCAGCGGGTGCTCGATGAGGATCACTACGCCCTCGGCGACGTGAAGGACCGGGTGCTCGAGTTCCTGGCCGTCCGGCAGCTTCGGTCGCAGACCGAGGAGGCGGAACGGCGGAACGGCGGAACGGCGGACGGTGATGGATTGCTGTCCGACGGTCCCGCCGGAGACGGCGAGCAGAAGGAGGAGAAAGTCGCGTCGGGCGAGTCCACCGACACCCCGGCGGCCACCGCCACGGTGCCGTCGCCGAACGTGCCGGTCCCCGGCAACGACGATGACCGGGCCCGGGGCCCGATTCTGCTGTTCGTCGGACCGCCGGGCGTGGGCAAGACTTCCGTCGCGAAGTCGATCGCGCGCGCGATGGGGCGGAGGTACGTCCGCATCTCACTGGGCGGCGCCCGCGACGAGGCCGATATCCGGGGACACCGGCGGACCTACGTCGGCGCCATGCCGGGCCGGATCCTCCAGGGCATGAAGCAGGCCGGCACCCGGAACCCGGTCTTCCTGCTGGATGAAGTGGACAAGCTGGGCGTCTCGTTCCAGGGCGATCCCGCGAGCGCGCTGCTCGAGGTGCTCGACCCGGCGCAGAACGACACCTTCGTGGACCACTATCTGGGCGTGCCGTTCGATCTGAGCGAGGTGCTCTTCATCGCCACGGCGAACTTCATCCAGAACATTCCGGGTCCGTTGCTCGACCGGATGGAGGTGGTGGATTTCGCCGGCTACACCGAGCGGGAGAAGCGTGAGATCGCGCGGAAGTACCTGATCCCGCGCCAGTTCACCGAGAACGGGGTGTCGCCCGAGCAGCTCACGATCACCGACGAGGCGCTATCCGAGGTCATCACCAGGTACACCCGCGAGTCCGGCGTGCGGCAGCTCGAGCGGGAGGTCGGCCGCCTGGCACGGAAGGTGGCGCGGAAGGTCGCGGCCAAAGAGGTGGCGCAGGTCACCGTCGATCGCGACATGGTGGACGACCTGCTCGGCCGGCCGAAGGTGCATCCGGAGAAGGCCGCCCGCGAGGACGAGGTCGGCTTGGCCACGGGGATGTACTACACCCCGACCGGCGGCGACATCATGTTCGTCGAGGCGTCCACCATGCGGGGCAAGGGCGAGCTGGTCCTCACCGGCCAGCTGGGCGACGTCATGAAGGAATCGGCTCGTGCGGCGTGGACGTATGCCCGCTCGCACGCGGCCGGCCTCCAGATCGCGGACGAGATGTTCGACCGGGACATCCACATCCATGTGCCGGCCGGGGCCATCCCGAAGGACGGTCCCTCCGCGGGCGTCACCATGGCATCGGCGGTGGTCTCTACGCTGTCGGGCAGGGCCGTCCGGCACGACATCTCCATGACGGGTGAGATCACCCTTCGCGGGCGTGTGCTGCCCATCGGCGGCGTGAAGGAGAAGGTGCTCGGTGCGGTCCGGGCCGGCATCAACCGGATCATCCTGCCGAAGGACAACGAGCCGGACCTGGAGGATCTGCCGGAGGAGGTCCGGGACAAGATCGAGATCTACCTGGTGCAGGAGCTGGGTGAGGTTCTGGCGCTGACCCTGCGCGGCGCCAGCTTCCGCGAGGGACGGCTGCTGTTTGGAGATGAGAAGAACCCCAGAGACGTGATGCCGCTCTCCTCGGGGTTCAGGCACTAAACAGAACAGCGGGAACGGTGAACAGTGAAAGGTGAACGGGAGAAGCGATCCCGTTCACCTTTTACTGTTCACTGTTCCCGCCTTTCCTACGGCCGCTACCTCTTCTCCGATTTCTCCCGTCTAAGGGCCCGCATGGCCGCGTGGGTCAGCTCGGCGGCGGTGACGCCATCGGTGGGGTGGACCGCCCACCCGATGCTCACGTTGACCGGGATGATCAGGCCCTCCGCGGTGGTGGCCGCCTGCTCGCCGAGCACGCTGCGCAGCTTGGCGGCCAGAACGGCGGCGCCCGTCGCGCCGGCACCCCTCAGGATCATCGCGAACTCTTCGCCACCGTACCGGCCGATCACGTCACTCGCCCGGACGTTGGAGCGGAAGACGTTGGCGACGTGAAGCAGGACCTGGTCGCCCACCGTCTGGCCGAAGCGCTCGTGTACTTCACCGAACCGGTCGAGATCGAAGACCACGAAGGCCAGGGGCCCACCGTGCCGGCGGCCGTACTCCACCGCGTACTCCAACTCCGCCATGAGCGCGCCGTGATTGAGCAAGCCGGTGAGCTCGTCGCGGTGGAGCATCTCTCTCAACCGGCGGCCCCGCTCGGCCCGGGTGATCACCGTCTGGAGCAGGAGCTCGGCCGGGGCGGAGTCGGCAACGAAGTCGTCGGCGCCAGCGCGCAGCGCCTCCACCTGGTCGGCTGGCTCCGGGGCGCCAATGAAAATCGTGGGCAGCAGATGAAACCGGGGATCCCGCCGCACCGATCGCATCACCGAGAACCCGTCCGCGTCGGAGAGCCGCGGCGCCAGCGCGAGCAGATCGGGAACCTCGCGATCCAGCAGCTCCTGCACCGCCTTGGCGATCGGACTCCGTACCACGCGGATGTAGGCCTCCTCCAGCACGGCGGTGAGCCGGGCCGCGTGGTCGGCGTCGCTGCTCAGCAGGAGGATAGTCGACGGCGGAGCGCCGATGCGCGCCAGCGTACGAGCGTATCGCGGGAGATCCTCGATCATGCGGTCGGCCGGGAAGACGGCATCCACGCCGGCGGCCACCGCGCGGAGTCGGTCCACGGCCCGCAAGGTCTCGATCAGCACGACCGCCCGGGGCCGGGTGGAGCGGCGGCTGGTCCAGGTAGAGGCTACCGCGGAAGGATCGCCCTCGCCTGGCCCGGTGCCGATCACGAGCATGTCGGGACGCTTGCCGGCGGTGACGGCTAACGGGTCGTCCTTCCGGGTGCGCAGGTCGACGGTGTAGCCGAGGCCGACGAGCGCCTCAGTGAGCTTGTCGCGATCGGCACCCGGGGGCAGTACCAGGACGGCGCGCGGACCGGTCGTCGGGACTTCCATCTCGGCGGTGATTCGTGCGCTGACGACGGTGAGCATCGCCTCGAGCCGCTTCACCGCGTCGTCCAGTTTGTCGGCCGCCGCCGCCGGCGGCGGGTCCGACGAGAGGAGCCGCTCGGCGGCGCGGGCGATCTCGCTGATCTCGGGGAAGCCGTACGAGCCGCCAGAGCCGGCCAGCCGGTGGAACCCGGTTCTGAGCGCCGGCACCACCTGCTCGCCCTTCCGAAAGGCGTCGGCATCGGATCGCAACTCCGCCAACAGCTTGGGAAGCTCGGTCAGATACTCCTGCTGGAGCTCCCGGTAGGCGTCGTTGTAGGCGTCGTTCATGGGCTTCTGAACCGCTCGAAGGCAAGCCGGGCGGCCGCGACGAAGGAACCGGCGGCGCTCCAGTGGCCCCGCACGTCGCTGCCATTCCGGGCCGCGAGGATCGCGCTCCGATCGTCCACCACCAGGATGATCGGCATTCCCGGCCAGGGGTGGTCGTCCCCCGCGACCACCTCGACCGGCGCGAAGCCGAGGTTCACGGGGCCGGTGGCGGCCAGGCTCAGTGGCAATCCGGCGGAGTACGGGCGGCGCAGCGCCGGAGTGAGAAGCGGGTACGCGTCAGGCGGGGCGAGCAGGCCGACCGACACGGTCGCCCGGGCGATATCGTGGGTCATGAGTTGGAGCAGCGACCGGCTGGAGATGATTTCCACCAGCGTCTCGGTGTCCGGTACCGACGCGGCGTCGAGCTCGCGGCTCAGCCGCTCCAGTGCCTGGCCGTGGTCGTTCGAGATCCGGGCGATCAGGGCGGCAGGCGTCTCGGGGCGATAGCGGCGGGGGCGTCCGCCGTCGACCCGGGCCCCGCCTTTGGTGACCAGTCCCTCCAACGCACTATAGGCATTGGCCCGGGCCAGTCCCGCGGCGCGGGCGATGGCGTACCCGGTGCCCGGGCCGCCGCTCAGCAGGACCTGGTAGACCAGACTTTCGGTCGGGGTGAAGCCGAAATGGGTGAGATCGATGGCGGGCACGAGTCGTAGTATGTCATACTACGCTCGCGTCCACAAGATTCAGGCGTAGTCCAGCGGCCAGCCGAGCAGCTTCGTGATGAGCGCGAGCCGGAAGGTGATGTCGACCTCGCGACCCTCAGTCGTGGTCGCGTCGAGGTGGAGCGGGTAGTAATGGTAGGTGATCTTGTTGAGCCCCTTGGGCTGTGACCGGAGGTTCTTGGGCCGCCACACGCCGGTCTCGTCGCAGTCCTTGAGCAGCCGGGCGAGCACCTTGGTCGCTACCGGGGCCCATTCCAGTGCCCCCATCCTCGCGAGCAGCTCGATGTAGTGGAGGGCGAGCGGGGGATCCTTGGGGTAGCCCTTCGAGTCGGCCTCGATGGGGTCGCCCAGCAGCAGGTGCTGGGGCTTGATCGATCGCTTGCCGACCTGGATGACGAACGACTTCTTCGGCGCCGGCTGAGCGAGGTAATGACCCAGGCGCTCGGTGAAGCCGGCACGTTCCCGCCGCAGGTTCGGCATCGCGGCGATCATCGCGACCGAGTACCAGCTCGGCGGATGGGCCTCGGGGTGCAGGGCGAGCACTTTGCCGGACTTCACGAACGGCTTTTCCGCTGTCGGGCTCCGAAGGAACTGGGAGATCGAGCTGGCGATCTTGTGCCCGGCCCCCCGCAGGCGTGGATCCTCGGCATAGCCAGCCTCCGCCAGCGCCGCGGAGGCCGCCTCCCGAATGTTCTCCCGGGCCCAGATCATCGGCCTCGGCATCGCTCTTGACCAGCTTCTGCAGCTCGAACAGGAGGGCGGGGTCCTCGTCCCGGCTGAGCAGGCGGAACAGCACCCGGTCGGCCAGCTTGAAGGGGCGCCCGGTCCTGGGCCACTCGAGCTGGAGCAGGCGGCGGTAGTTGGGGATGGTGCCGACGTCCTTGATCCCCTGGGCCACAGAGGGGGCGAGCCCGAGGAGATTCCCACCCCAGGTGCCGGAGTCCTTCTGCTTCTTCACTACGGCGAGCGCGGTCTTGGATTCGGTCACCGCGAGGTGGGCGGCCTCGCGGGCCTCCGGCGTCGCGTACCCAGCCGGCGCCAGCTCGGTCAGCGTACGGTACCGGACGGAGGCCCCGGCATTCTCGAGCAGCCAGGCCAGCGGAATTCGGTGCTGATTCGGAAGTTCCAGGAGCGCTCCTGGGGCGAGGTGAGGTGCGGAAACGGCGGCAAAGATAGAGCGGAGCGGGGGGCGGCGGTAGGGCGGCCGCTCCCCCAGGGCGGCTTCTAGGACCCTGCTCCCTTCTGCCGTGCCTGGCCAGCCTGCCGGAATTCCGACTTGGCCTGCCACTGCGGCTGGGTTGGAGCGCTTGCTATCGACACCGCTGTCCTGACGGTGACGCGAAGCTGTTGTAATGCACCGTCATACGTGAACCAGGGGAGAATCTCGTCGCTCGGCTGGTGGTACCGCTCGGCGACGTACTTGTCCTTCTGTTCCTTGCCATAGCCCGCGGGCTTGCCGAGGAACTGCGACCCGCTCACCACCGACATTCCGGGCACGCCCACCCTGGCCAGCGGAAAGTGGTCTGACCGGAAGAACTCGCCGCGGAGCAACGCCTCCTCGCTGCTCGTCACCTTCAGCCCTTCCGCCGCGGCCGCCGCCGCGAAGGTCTTCCCCAGCGTGGACTGGTCGAGGCCCAGGGCGGAGACGTCCGCCGTCCGCCCGTAAAGATTCATCACGTCGAGGTTGAGGATCGCGGCTATGTCGCGCAGAGGAATCGGCGGGCGATTGGCCAGTTCCTGGGAGCCGATCAAGCCCGATTCCTCGGCGGCGAACCCGATGAAGATGAGCGAGCGTCCGGTCCGCACCCCGCTCCGAACGAATGCCTCGGCCGCCGCGAGAACCGCCGCGGTGCCGGAGGCATTGTCTTCGGCGCCGTTGTAGATCGAGTCGCCGTCCACCGCCGCGCCGATGCCGAAGTGATCGTAGTGCCCGCCGATCAGGACCGCTTCCTTGGCCAGGGCGCCACGCCCGGGAAGCCGGCCCAGCACGTTGGCGGTCTCGGTTCTGCGGATCTCGCTCCGCACCGAGGCCTCGAGGGTGATCCCCAGCGGGACGGGCCGGAATCCCTTGCGCGCCGCCGCGGCCGTGAGCGCCGCCAGATCCTGCCCTCCGCTCTTGAACAGCCGCGCCGCGGTCCCTTCCTGCACCCAGCCGGCCACCACCAGTGAGTCGGGCGGAATCTCAAGCCGCACGCTGCGGCCCGGTCCAGCCGGAAAGGACCGTGGTCCACGGATAGGTGGCGCTCTCGGTCGTATGGACCAGCAGCAGCCCGGCCGCGCCCTGGCGGCGCGCCTCCTCGATCTTGTAGGTCCACCGGCCGTAGTAGGTGAGGATCTTGCCGCGGAACAGCGTCGAGTCCTGAAGCCCGGGGTCGTTGACCAGCGCCACCACGACCTTTCCCCTCGCGTCGAGCCCGGCGTAGTCGTTCCAGCCCAACTCGGGGGCCACGATCCCGTACCCCACGAATACCGCCTCGCCGCGCACGCTGACCGACGAATCGTTTCTCATCGACCACAGCACGTAGTCGTCCTTCCACGTCAACTGCGTCGCGGCCGGCGCGGTGACCGCCAGCTTCGGCGTGGGCGTCAGCGAGATGATGGGCACCCGCTGGTAGTAGCTGCCGCTGTCGCCCGCCGGCTCCAAGCCGAGCCGCCGGAACTGGGAGGCGATGTACTTCTGCGCCAGCTCCCCTCCGCGGGTGCCGGGCGCTCGGCCCTCGAGCGCGTCGTCCGCCAGAAACTCCAAGTGGCCTCGCAAGGGACTCGGCGCTCACGGCGGCGCGCCACTCGGGCGGCGGCGGACGCCGGGGTGGGCTGCTGAGCCCCAGCCGTGGCGATCGGGGACAAAGCATCAGGATCGAGAGCAACGTGAGCGACGAGCGCATGCGGCCTTTCTAGAGCCGGAGCCGCTTGAAGACCGACTCGGGCAAGTTGGTGACCAGGGCCATGATAGGGCGCCAGAACCAGGGAATGTAGGCCACGTCCTTGCGGCCTTCAATCGCCCGGTGAATCGCGCGGCCGGCCCGGCGGGCGCTGCTGAAGAGCGGGTTCTTCGGCACTTCGGCCGTCATCGGGGTGTCCACGAAGCCGGGCTTGAGGGTCACCACCGAGACCCCCCGGTGGTGGAGACGATTTCGCAGCCCCTCGAGGAACACCGCCAGCCCTCCCTTGGCGGCGCCGTAGACGTAGTTGCTCTGCCGGCCACGATCGCCGGCGACCGAGGTGATGACCGCGATCACCCCACTGCCCTGCGGCCTCGAACCGATTGGCGAGCAGCGTGAGGAGGGCCACGCTCGAAGTAAAGTTCACCTCGAGGGCTCGAACGGTCTCGGCCACGCTCGTCCTGACAGCGGGCCTGATCGGGCAGTGTCCCGTGGGCGATGACGGCGACGTCGAGCCGGCCCGGCGCGAACGCCCGTTCCACCACCGCGGCGTGACTCTCGGTCGCGAGCAGGTCGAGCACGGCGGTCTCGACCCCGGCCGCTCCCCGGACAGCCAGGTCGTCAGCCACCGCGGCGAGCCGCTCGGGCTTCCGTCCGGCCAGGATCAGGCTGCGCTCCGCGCTCCGCGTAGGCCCTCGCCACCTCGGCGGCGATGGCGGATGTGGCCCCCACGATCAGGATCCGTTGTGGCGGCGGATCAGGACTCATGGACCCGCCGCCAGAATGAGGAGGAGAACCGTGGGTCCACCAGGGTCGAGAAAGTCCTCCACGCCGGAAAGAAGGCGCGAAAGCTCTCCGGGCTCATGCGGGCGTCCTTGGCGGGGTAGACCGCGCCTCCCGCGCTCGCGGACCTCGCGGTCGAGCTCGTCCAGCAGATCCAGGGTCCGCTGTCCCCGGAAGGCGAAATCGATCGCGAGCGTGAGCCCCGGTCGAGGAAATGATAGCAACCCGGGCGAGGCGATCGAGCCGAAGCGCTTGATCACGCCGAGGGCGGGCGGTCTCCGTGGACGCTGCTGACGCGCTCGAGGATCGCCCGGGCGGCGCCGCCGCCCGGCGCGTCGGGAACCACGCACTGGTACTGGAGGAATCCCGCCGCGCCGTAGAGCCGGTTCCAGTCGCCGAGGGCGTCGAGCGGAAAGAAGAAGGGCTCGTAGGCCACGGTGGTCCGCGCGGCTTTCGCCGGCCCGCGGCGGTACTGGAGGGCGTTGAAGGCGCCAAGGGTCGCCCGGTTGAGCAGGTGGCTCGGCGCGTCGAACGGCACCCGGAGCCCGGCGCCACTCGCTCGCCGTCGCACGCCAGCCGGTAGCGGCACGTGCTCTCCCCTCAGGTAGACTCCGCGACCCAGGCGCCGCCCGCGGGCCAGACAGTCCACCCAGGCGACGGTGTATTCGTGGGCGGCGTCCTCCGCTGCAAGCGTGAGGAACTCCTCCAGATTCGCGAACCGGACGCGCTCCTGCGCGATCCCGGCGCCGGCCACGCGCTGGAGGCGGATCTCGGCCCAGAGGATGAGCCCGGTGAGTCCCAGGCCACCGATGGTGGCCGCGAAGAGCTCGGGGCTGGAGTCGCGGCGAGCACATCATGCGCTGCCCTGAGGAGCGGAGCAGCTCGAAGCGGGTGACATGTCTCCCGAACGATCCGGCGCGGTGATGGTTCTTCCCGTGGATGTCGTTGGCGATCGCCCCGCCCACCGTGACCCACTTGGTGCCGGGCACGACAGGAAGGAACCATCCCTGTGGAACGATGAGGTCGAGGATCTCCGCCAGCGTCACGCCCGCCTCGCAGCGGAGCAACCCCGAGGGCTCCAGGGCGATGAAGCGGTCGAGGCCGGTCGCGACGAGGAGAGCCCCGCCCTCGTTGAGGCAGCTGTCGCCGTAGCTCCTGCCACAGCCGTAGGCCAGCATCGGTTCGGGGATGAGCTCGAGCACGGGCGGTTGGTCGCGCCAGGTCACCGGGACGGCGCGGGCGTGCCGGGCCGCGGGGTAGCGGCCCCAGGAGCTGCCGACACGAATGCCGATGGGGGCCATGTCAGAGCGCGGCGAACAGGACCAGACCCACGAGCGCGGCGACGATGTAGCTCGCGGGATCGCGCGCCGAGGCGACGATGGGGTCCTCGTGGATCTGTCCGCGGTGGGCCAGCAGCCACATCCGGCCGGTCCAGAAGAGCAGCAAGGGACACACGAGGAAGAGTACCGCGGGCTTTCGGTAGAGCTTCACGACCTCATCGCTGTTGAGATACAGCGCCAGCACCAGCACCGCGAGGTATCCGCTGGCCGACCCCGTCGTGCCCAGCCACTGGACGTCGCCCGTCAGGTAACCGCGACGCCGCAGGCTGACCGGCTGATCCGGTGCGAGCGCGAGAAGCTCCGCATGCCGCTTGAGGAAGGCCAGGCTCAGGAACAGGAACATGGCGAAGGCCAGCAGCCAGGTGGAGAAGCGAACCCCGGACGCGGCCACGCCGGCGAGGACTCGCAGGGTATAGAGCCCGGCCAACAGGAGCACGTCGAGCACCGCGATCCGCTTCAGATAGGAGGAGTAGGCGGCGGTCATCACGATGTAGAGCAGCAACAGCACCAGGAACTCGCGGGGCAACATCGTCGCCCCGACGACGACCGACCCGACGAGAAGCACGGGGGCGAGTACCGTGCCTACGGCCACCGGCAGCGATGGACGAGGCGAAGGGCCGATTCCGCTTGTCCGGATGGAGCCGGTCGGCTTCGAGATCCATGAGGTCGTTCAGCACGTACCCGCCCGACGCCGCCAGGCAGAACGCCACGAAGGCAATCAGCCCCCGCGTCATGACATCCCGCTCGAACAGGCGGTGGTCCAGCAGGATCGGCACGAACACGAGCAGGTTCTTCACCCATTGGTGCACGCGGACGGCGCGAAGCACCGCCACGGCGCGTGACGGCCCGGCTGTGGAATCAGCCACGGGGCATCTCCTTCAGTCGGAATCGCGCGATGGACTCACTCAGGTCGGTCGCCATGCCGTGCGCTGCCAGCATCGCTGTCCCGGTCTCGACGCCGGACCCGAGGGCGGTGCCGGTAGAAAGGACGGAGGGGAAGGTGCGATAGTTGCCCGCGAACCAGACGTTGCGCCAGGTTTCGCTCCGGATCGGCGGGTTGCGGAAGTGGCGGCCGAACACCGGAGAGTACATCGGCACCCGGGCGATGTGGGTCCAGAACGGCTCGAGCTCGCAGCCGAAGACCGCCTGGAAGTCCGCGCGATAGCGCTCCAGCAGCCGCTCGTCGGGCTCCTGAAAGAGCGGGCGGTCTCGCCCCCGCAGATGGGTCACGAAGTTGACGCAGGTGTCCCCCGGGCGTCCGATCGTCGGATTCAGCGAGCTGAGCAGGAAGATGCCGCCGGCGGTGCGATCCAGCGACACCAGGTTGATCCAGTACGCCTCGGTCGGCAGCGCCTGCCGGGTGGCGCAGACGACCGAAAGCAGCGCCGAATAGCGGATCTCGGCCAGACCCGGGGTGGCCTCGTGGACGAGGCGCAGGTAGGTCTCGGTTGGAATCGTGCTCACGAAGAGGTCGGCGCCGATCCGGTCGCCACCCTCGAGCTCGACCTCGGTGACCCGGTCCTCCGCGGTATGGAGCCGGACGGCCTTGGAGCGCAGGCGCACCCGCACTCCGTGCTCGGCGAGCAGCCGGGCCACGCCGTCGCAGAGCACCTTGGTCCAGTTGGCGCCGGGCATGTATCCGAGCGGCGCGGAACCCTCGCGATGGCGCAGCCGCGCTCCCAGCCAGGCGCCGCTCACCTCCTCGCAGGGCAGCTCGAACTTGAGCCGGGTGAGCCGCTCGAAGATCGCCTCCCGAACACCGGGTCCCGCGTAGTGGTCCACCAGCTCGGCGGCGCTGCGGCCCTCCCAGGAGGACCAGTCGCTGCGCTGGAAGGCCATCAGCATCAATCGGACGAAGCCGGCCTTGTCCCGCAGGCTCATCGGAAAGCGGAGAAAACCCGCGATGGTTCCGAGGTCGTACGCCGTTCCGCCGAGCTGGAACAGCATTCGGATCCGGCGCCAGCGCACGTCCGGGAGGGCGCCGATGAGATCGAGAAAGAAGAGCAGCGGGCGGTCCCGGTGGAGAATGTGGTGGTAGCCCAGCGGGTAGAAGTGTCCGTCGCGCTCGAAGCTGCCGGCAAGACCGCCGAGGCTTCCGCCGCTCTCGATCACGGTGACGTCGCGCACTCCGGCGCGAGCCAGGGTGAACGCGGCGGCGGCGCCGGAGAGGCCCCCGCCGAGCACCACGACCGACGGTGACCGGGCGGAGCCTTGGTTACCTTTGGCCGGCAGCTTCACTCGACACCCCTCCCGATTCGAGCCACGATCGTGAGCCGTTCATCCCTGCCGATGCCGCTCGTGGCGCTCCTGTGCGCGGCCCTCCTGCTGCGCGTGGTCCTGGCCTTCCGTCCGGGCCTGAGGCTCGCCAGCAGCAGCACGTCCAACACCACGATGCGCTTGAGGCACGCGGAGTAGGCGGTGGTGGGTCCGATGTACAGCAGCAGGAGCGCCAGGACGCCGGGCGCGACCAGCGCCGCGCCGACCACCAGCGAGACCCCGACCAGCGTTAGCGCGAGAAGGTAGCCCGCCCGTGGTGAGAGCGCCCCCGAAGCGAAGGGGCGGTGGCGCTTGATCGGGTGACCGCGATCCGCCTCAACGTCGAGGATGTCGTTCAACACGTACGCGCCGGACGCGGCCAGGCAGAGGCCAGGAACGCCATCGCCCCTCGCGCCACGACCTCCGGCTCCTTCAGCCGATGGTCCAGCAGGATCGGCACGAAGACGAGCAGGTTCTTCACCCACTGGTGCGGGCGCAGGGCCTGCACGAGGGCGGCCGACGGCGGGGTGCCCGCGGCAGCCTCAGTCATGCGGCATCGCCTCGAGCCGGAACCGGGCCGCCGAGTCCGCAAGCGGGGTGGACCGCCCGAGCTCGGCGAGGAGCGCAGCGCCGGTCTCGACTCCCGAGCCGAGGGCGGTTCCCGTGGACACGATGGATGGGAAGGTCCGGTAGTTCCCGGCGAACCACACGTTGTGCCAGTTGTTGCTGCGGATCGGCGGATTCCGATACTGCCGGTAGAAAACCGGGGAGTACATGGGCAGCCGGGTGACGCGGGTCCAGAGCGGATCCAAGTCGCCGCCGAACACCGCCGAGAAGTCCGCCCGATACCGAGCCATCAGGCCCTCGTCGCTCTCGTGAAACAGAGGCCGGTCCCGGCCGCGCAGGTGGGTCATGAAATTCACGCAGGCGTCGCCTGGTCGCCCGATCGTTGGATTGAGCTCGCTCAGCAGAAAGATCGCGCCGGCCGTCCGCTCGGGGGAGACCAGATTGGTCCAGTAGGCCTTGGGCGGCACAGGGTGACGCGTGGCGCACACCACCGAGATCAGGGCGGAATACCGGATGTCGGGGAGCACAGGCGTGTCGTCGCCGGGCACCAGCGTGCGGTACACCTCGGTCGGGGTGCTGAGGAACGCGTTCGCCTCGAGCAGGCTGCCATCGCTGAGTTCCGCGCCGGTGATCCTTCCCTCTATCCCCAGCAGGCGGGTGACCCCGGTCTGCAACAGCACTCTCACACCCGCCTCAGCCACGAGCCGGGCCAGCCCGTCGCACAACGTCTTGGTCCAGTTCGCGCCGGGAATGTAGCCCAGCGGGGCCGAGCCTTCCCGAAAGTAGAGGCGTGCGTCCAGCCACGCTCCGCTGACCTCGCTGCAGGGGAGCTCGAATTTGAGACGGGTCAAGTCCTCGAAGAGCGCCTGACATACGCCCGTTCCCCCCAGCTCGTCCACCAGCTCGGCGGCGCTGCGGTCCTGCCAGGCGGACCAGTCCCTTCGCGCGAACGTAGTGCGCATAAGCCGAATGAACCGGACCTTGTCGGAGATCCGCATGGGGAACCGGAGGAAGCCTTCGGGGGTGTCCAGCTCGTAGAGCCGGCCGCCTTGCTCGAAGCGCATCTTGATCCGGCGCCAGCGGACCGCCGGCAGCGCGCCGATACGGTCGAGGAAGTAGAGCAGGGTGCGGTCGCGGTGCAGGATGTGATGGTAGCCCAGGGGATAGAAGTAGCCGTCCTGCTCGAAGCTCCCGGCCAGCCCCCCGAGGCACCCCGCTCGACCACCGTCACCCGGACGCCGGCTCCGGCCAGGGTCAGCGCGGCGGCGATGCCCGACAGGCCTCCGCCCAGGACGACCGCCGAAGGCGACGAGGGACTGGACGGTTTAGAATTTGCTGCCGATCCGATCACTCGTAGTCCTCAGCGCTGGAGCCTAGTCTTGAGCCGATCGTCGTGGTCGCTCGTCCTGCTGGTGTGCGCGGCTGTGGTGCTTCGCATCGTGCTGGCGCTCCGGCCGGGCATCTGGGGCGACGAGATCTTTTCATTGGCGATGGCCACCGGACACAGTCTGGAGCATCCGGCAGCCGAGGCCCGGCCCGCGCTGGGCGACTTCGTGGAGCCGAAACCGGCGGTGCCCTCGGGCACATTCCGTCGCTACGTCGAGCACGAAAACCCGCCGGCGAGCCCCGCCCGTGTGATCCGAGCGGTCGCGCTGTCCGACACCAATCCTCCGTTGTACTACCTGCTGCTCCATGCCTGGACCCGGCTGTTCGGCACCAGCGACGCGGCGCTCCACCTGTTTTCCGTGGCCTGCGCGCTCGTGGCGATGTCGATCATCTGGCGGTTGGGGCGGCACCTCGGCGGCGATCCGGTAGGCTGGACCGCGGTGCTGCTCTTCGCCCTCTCGCCGGTGAGCCTGTTCTATTCCGTCGAGGGACGGATGTACTCGCTCCTGTGGGTCTTCGCCGCGGCATTCGCCTGGACCACTCTTGCACTGAGCCGGCGCGGCTTCAGTCCGATGGTGGTGCTCGCGTGGGTGGGCCTCGGCGTGGGAGGACTGCTCACCCATTACTTCTTCCTGTTCACGTGGTGCGGCATGCTTGCCTGGCTCGGCTGGGCCGGCGCGCCGCAGCGCCGCTGGACGGTGGCGGGGTTGGCTCTCCTCACGGTGCTCGCCGTCGCTCCCTGGTACTCCCAGGTTCCCGCGAGCCTCGGCCGATGGCGGGTGACAGGAGACTGGCTGGCCCAGCCGCTGGCCTGGCCAGGCGCTCTGTCGGTCCCGATTTCTCTCGGGTGGCGACTGCTGGCCGGCGGCGGCGTGTGGGGAGGCTCGGAATGGGTGGACGGCCTGCTCGCGCTCACGTTCGTAGTCATGGCGGTATATCTCGCGCGCCGAGGTGGCGTCCGACCGCTGTTCGAGCGGGATCGGCTTCTGCTCTGGGCCTGGGTGCTGGCGGCGGTGCTCGGGGTCTTCGTGTTCGACATCCTCCGGGGCACGAGCGCATCGTACCTGACCCGGTACGCCCTGGCTGGCTTCCCGGCAGCGATGCTGCTGGTCGCCCTCGCCGTCGAGCAGCTTCCCGCGAGAGCACGCTCCGGCTTCCTCGTCCTCATGGTCCTGGCGTGGAGCGCCGGCGCATGGCCCCTGCTCACCCGTCCCGCCCGCCCTGGCGCGGCGTACAGCACCCTGAGCCAGGCACTGCAGGCCCGGTTGAGCCCGTCGGATCTCGTGTTGATTCACTCGGTCCCCTCGGGTGTCATCGCCCTGTCCCGGTATCTCGACCCGGAGACGACGGTGGCATCTTGGGTTGCTCCCCTGGCTCAGCGCAGGGTGCCGGATGAGCTCGAGGCCCTTTTGCCAGGACGCCGTCGCGTGGCGCTGGTGCAGGTGCACCACCTCTCTCAGCCGGCGCCGGCCGAGCCCTGGCTGCGACAGCACGCGCGTCTCGTTTACCACGAGATCTACAACGGGGAGCTGAACCGCATGATGATGGCCGACACGGTCACGTGGACCCCCGCCGGCCTCGAAGCGCTCCGCAAGCATCAGATGACCGAGATCTTCTACTTCGAGCCGGAAACCGGCGGCCCGTTCTTCTCCACCCGCTGATAGATGCGGGTCCCCCCGGCGGGTGGGCCGTACACCAGGCGCCATCGCTCGGGGTAGGCAGCCACCACGGGATCCAGGTACCGCCGGGCCACGTCCGGGGAATCCAGCGAATCCACGAGCAGGTAGGTCGCGGGGACACCGTCCAGCAGATGCTGCGCGGTCGCGGGAGCCGGCTCGTAAGGCAACATCACGGCCTTGAGGCCGCTCCGGAGATAGACCAGCGGGGGGGTCGAGGACGCCACGACGGCATCGGCGGCTCCGTGGGCTGCGAGCCACTGCAGCGAGCCGTCGTGGTCCTGCCAGGCCTCGTCGAAGTAGAAAAGCTTGTAGGCACCGTGGCGGCCCCCGGCGTCCACGTAGCTCGTGCGGTCGTGATGGGTCGCAAACATGCTCGCCACCGTCACGGTTTCCTGCACCAGCGCAACCGCAATACCTCCCGCGAGGAGGGCCTTCGCCACTCTCCAGCGGCTCCTTTCGGGAAACGCGGCTCGCGAGGTGCCCCAGACATAGCAGTTCAGGAAACCCAGCGCGAAGATCGGCGTGAGCGGCACCATGTAACGGGTGAACTGGTTCGACCACGGGGTCACCGCGATGAGCGCGACCGAGGCCGCCGCATAGAGTGGGATCAGCAGGTGGCCCTGAAGCCCCAACAGCGCCAGTCCGGCGAGCACGGGCAGACTGAGCAAGATCACTGCCACGCTGGCCAGCCATTGCGGCAACCTCGCCCCGCCCAGCCAGTCATTGACATGTTCGATCTCGCCCTTCCACCAGCTCTTCTGGATGCTGACCGACTCGCCGACGGCCGCCGGAAGGCGGGTGACATTGCCGGCGAGCCGCTTGAGTGCGGCGGCCGGTGCGACAACGCCCAGCTCGGGCCGGAAGGGATCCACGTACCGGGAATTGTCCGAGTAGTCCACGTTGTAGAACTGGTAATGCGCCCTCTGATAGGCGTAGTCCGGCTGCCGGTACTCGAGGCTCGACTTGACACTCGCGGTGTAGGCGTGCCAGCCGCCGAATGCGGCGAGCGCGAGCGCGGTCCGGATGGCCAACGCGCGCCACTGCCGCTGCAGCAGGCTCTCGCCCGCCCAGGCGGCGAGCAGGGCGAGCCCGGTCGCGCGCACGCCGAAGGCCGCCACGGCCAACGCGCCGCCTGCCAGCTGCCCCGTCGGCGCCTTCCTGGTCGCGACCAGCAGAAAGACCACCGTGACGACGGCGAATGGCAGGTCGGCCATGAAGACGTCTGAGAAAAACAGGGTCTGCGGGTTGAGGATCGTGATCAGTCCCACGAGGAATGCTTCACGCGACGGCAGAAACCGGCGGGACAAGGCGAATACACCGGCGGCGTAGCCGAAGGTTAGGACGAGGTAGAATCGTCGCAGCCAGCTCCCGACGACCACAGGGTCGCTGGTGCCGAGCAGCTTCTGGTGCACCGCTGCCACGGTCGCGAGGAGCGGTGGATACTGAATCGCCCGGATCGGCTGGGGCTCGTTGGGCAGCCGGTACCCATCGCCCTCCGCGAGCGAGGTGCCCAGCATGTAGTAGACTCCGGCGTCCCACCGCAGATCGATCGGCCCTCGAAGCCGCGGTGCCCAAAGCGCCGCCGTCGCGATCATGAGAACGAGAACGAAGCGCCCATCGGCTCCCGGCCGTGGGATGCGACGGAGCACGGTCACGCCGCCTTCCCCGACCTGCTCATCGACATCGCAGAGATGAAGAGCGAGGAGAAGAGAGTGCTGCAACCCAGGATCACTAGCGTGGCCGCGAAGGATGCCCATTCGGGGTGGGGGAGCGGAAGCATATCGGACCGAAGCCACTGTACCACCAGTGCGCCCAGGATGCCGAACCCGACGAGGCTGAGCCCGGCGCCGAGCAGCAGCCCGGCCTCCAGCTTGAAGCGGCCGTAAAAGCGGGCGAGGGCGCGGTTGTGGGGATCGAAGCGGCGGCTCCAGGAGTAGGTCTTGGCGTGGAGGCCCAGGCTCAGGATCTGGAACCCGACCGCGCTGAAGATGGTGGCGAACACCGAGGTAACCCCGGCCGCCGGCCGCCCGCCGAAGTGCACCAGACCGAGCAGGACCGCCAGGTGCATCATGATGCCCAGGCCGAACAGCACGCCACCGGGGATCAGGAAGAGCTTGTTGGGCGAGTAGAGCAGCATCATGCGCAGGCTGCGCCAGCCGTCGCGGAAGGTTCTCAGCTTGGAGTCGCCCTTGCGCTCTCCCAGCACGATGGGAATCTCGACGGTGCGAAGATGGGCCAGGTCGGCGTTGATCGCCAGCTCGAGGTTGAACTCCATGCCCGGGCTCACCGGTCGGATCCGGTCGTACGCCTCGCGGGAGAAGGCCCGAAACCCGCAGTACACGTCGGTGTACCGCGTGCCGAAGAGCGTGTTGAGGATGCGGGTGAGTGCCGGGTTGCCGAACCAACGGTGCAGCACCGTGATGTGCCGGTCACCACCGCCGAGATACCGGCTGCCCGTCACGAAGGCGTTGGCGTCCTCGCGCAGCGACTTCAGGAACTCCGGAATCATGGTGAAGTCGTAGGTATCGTCGGCGTCGCCCATCACGAGATAGCGCCCCCGCGCGCTGTCGAACCCCTTCAGGTAGGCGTTGCCGTATCCGCGCTCGGGCTGGTGCACGACGCGTGCACCCATCGCCTCGGCGATCGCGACCGAGCGGTCGGTGGAGCCGTTGTCGCACACGACGATTTCGCCGTCCAGTCCTGCCTGGTCGAAGGTCCGCCTGATCTTCTCGATGCAGGCGCCGATCGCCGCCTCTTCGTTGAGGCAGGGCATCACCACGGAGACCTCGGGGGCGGCCGCCCCGTTGTGACTCATGCGCGCGTCTCCGACTGGAGGGGAAACGTGGCGAGACGGGCCGCGGCCCGCATCGCGCGAGGGTACCGGCTCAGTCCGACGAGGCAGCCGCAAAGCTCGGCCAGACCGAGCCGCCGGAGCGCCCAAGTCGGGCTCGACCTGGGCCACAGGGCGCGGAACGCGGTCTTGCCCCACCACCAGCAGGCCAATCGGGCGAACGCTAGCCGCTCGTCCGGATAGGTCAATGCGCTGCGAACGATGTAGCAGGAGAAGCTGACCCCGTGGTCCGCGATCTGGCCCCGCAGCGCCTCGATGAAGCGCCGGTGCCGGTGCCGGACGATGGCGCGGGGCTCGTAGACCAGCGCAAAGCCTTCCTTCAGCACTCGAAAGAACATCTCCAGGTCGTCCCCACCGCGCGTCGGCGTGCCGGCGCCAAGCGCCGGGTCGAAACCGCCGAGGCGATCGAAGAGCGAGCGGCGGAAGGCCATGTTCGCGCCGGTGCCGTAGTCGCCGGCGGCGCCATAGCGGAGCGCCACCGACCCCCCGCCCGCTACCGCGATCCGGCGGGGCACGAACCCGCGGCTGAAGCTGCGGTAGCGCTCGAAGATCACCTGGGCCTCCGTCGCGAGCTCGGCCGGGAGCACCAGCCCCGTGACCGCCGCCACCGTCTCGTCGCTGCCGAAGGCGGCGACCAGAGCGCGAATCCACCCCGGATCCACGGCGACGTCGTCGTCGGTGAAGGCGATCACGTCGCCACGGGCTTCGGCGATCGCGCGGTTCCGGGCCCAGTCGAGCCCGGGCCTGGGCTCGCGCACGTAGCGCACCCGGCCGCCCCGCTGCTCGACCAGCAATCGGCTCGCCTCGCTCGATGGCGCGTTGTCCACCACGAGGATCTCGACATCGTCGTACTCCACCTGCGCAAGCGAGTCGAGGCAGGTCGCGAGGTCGTCGGGTCGGTCGCGGGTGCAGACCGCCACGGTGACGCTGAGACGCGGCGCCGGCACCACCGTCCGTGGCGGCGGCAGTGCGAGCCCGTCGAGTGCCGCTGTAATCTCCTCCGGCGGGCACCGACCATCGGACACGGGGAGTCGGACCCACCCCACTGGTTCTCCGTTCCGGCGGACCAGGGCCTCGACGGCGACCGCCTCACCGAGCCCATCGAGGGACTCGGGAGCGCGCGCGAGCTCGATCTCCATCAGGGCGACCGGCGCCAGTGGCCTACTCCTGCCCACGGTACCTCTCCAGCACCATATCGATCGGACCGTCCATCACGATCCGACCCTGGTCCAGCCAGACGCCCCGACTGCACAGCTCGCGCAGCTGCTCCAGCTCGTGCGAGACCAGGATCAGCGTCCCACCCCGGGCGTGATACTGCCGCAGGCGCGCGAGGCAGCGCTCCCGGAACGCCTGGTCGCCGACGGCGAGCACCTCGTCCAGCAGGAGGATGTCGGGCTGGAGGCAGACCGCGACCGAGAAGGCCAGGCGGGCTTCCATGCCCGAGGAGTAGTACTTGAGCGGTGTGTCGGGCAGATTCGGAATCGCGGCGAACTCGACGATGTCTTCGTAGCGCTCCGCCAGCTCCTTACGCGTGAGGCCGAGCACCGCGGCGTACAGCGCGATGTTCTCGGCGCCCGTGAGCTCGGGATGAAACCCGGCACCCAGCTCGATCACAGCCGTGATGCGCCCGTCGGTCCGCACCGTTCCACCGGAGGCCTGGTAGATGCCCGCGATCAGGCGGAGCACCGTGCTCTTGCCGGAGCCGTTGCGGCCCAGCAGCGCGACCGACTCTCCGCGGTCGACCGTGAGGTCGATGTCGTGCAGCGAGAACGTCGCCCGGCGGACGTGGATGGGCCGCCGCAGAACCCGCCGGATGAACCACTCCCGGAGCGTGCTGGTGCGGTGCTCGTAGAAATAGAACCGCTTCGAGACCGCCCGAAGCGCGACGGCCGGGGCCGGCCGCGCCTCAGACGATCTCTGGGAAGACCGCGGCGTAACGGCGGAAGATGGCATAGCCGACCAGGTAGAAGACGAACGCGGCGGCGAGCATGCCGCCCAACAGGTGGAGCGACGGCATCCGGCCCCAGTAGAGCACGTCGTGGTAGAGGGTCAGCAGTCCGGCGATGGGATTGAGAAAGTAGATGGTCCGGGCCGCCTGGGGCACCATCTCCACCGGATAGAACACCGGCGATAGGTAGAACAGCGTGGTCAGCGCGATCGGGAGCGCGTGGTACACGTCATAGTAGAAGACCGAGAGCGTCGCGATCGGGAGCGCCAATCCGATGACCAGCAGAAGCTGGATCAGGGCCAGCACGGGCAGCAACGCAAAGCTCGCGGGTACCTGGCGGTGGTGGAGCAGCACCAGCGCGATCAGGACCAGCGCGATCTCGGCCACGAATTCGATCAGCCGCGATCCGGCGGCGCTGAACACCAGGATCTCGCTGGGGAACGCCACGCTGCGGGTGAGCCTGGAGTGCTCGGCGAAGATGTAGGTGCCGGTGTTGAGCGTCTGGAGCACGAAGTTCCACACGAAGTACCCGCTGAGCAGGAACGCCCAGTAGTCAGGCAGCGGGATGCGGACCACCTGGCTGAACACCAGGACCAGGATCGACACCGTGAGCAGCGGGTTCACCAGCGTCCATACGAAACCCAGCAGGGAGCGCTGGTATTTCACCTTGAGGTTTCGCACCACGAGGCTGTGCAGCAGCTCGCGGTACCGCCACACCCGCCGGAGGGGGCCGGTAAAGCCGATCATCGGACGCTCTCCCGGCGCTGCCGCGCCAGCCGCCGCGCCCGGGGATAGACCAGCAATCCCAGCCAGCAGTTCCACCACATGCGCACGAGGAGCCGGGCGGGCAACGGATCGCGCCGCACCGCGCGCCGCAGCAGGCGGACCCCCGGCTTGGCCAGCCGCCAACCGGTGTAGCCCAGCAGCGCGGGCCGCGACCTCGAGTCAGGCCCCATCAGATGCTTGGCGAGGAACGCCAGCACCGCGCGCTGGTGGCCCGCGATCTGGTCGTGCACGGCCTCCACCTCGCGGCGGTGCTCGTGCCAGGCAAGCGCCGAAGGCTCGTACACCACCGCGTGGCCCGCGCCCAGCGCCCGCCACAACAGATCATGGTCGCCACCGCCCGGGAGCGGCGGACCCAGGTCGAGTGCCTCGTCGAACCCGCCCAGCGCGCGGGCGGCGCCCCGGCGAACGGCGTAGCTGCAGCCGCATCCCACGCTGACGGCCCAGGCGATGAGCGGAGCCCGGTGTCCGTGAAGCGGGCGGCGGGCATCGTCTGGAAGCCGGATCCGCTCGGTGCCCCGGGAGAAGCCGCCGTTGGCCTCGAAGAGGCGCTGGCCTGGAGTCTCGAGGCTGAGGGGCTCGATCCGCCCGGTGCAGACCGCCACGTCAGAGTCGGCCTGGAAGACACGCTGCAATGCGTCGGCCCATCCCGGCGCGGCCACGGCATCGTCGTCCAGAAACGCCACCACCTCCCCAGTCGCGGCCTCCAGCGCGCGGTTCCGCGCGAAGTCGAGCCCAGGCACCGGCTCGGACACGTAGCGAACGGAGGGAAACCTGGTGGCGACCAGCGAGCGGGTCGCGTCGTCGGCTGGGGCGTTGTCCACCACCAGAATCTCGACGATGACGGGCACTTGGCTGACGAGGGATTCGAGTGCCCGGGCGAGGAGGTCCGGGCGGTTTCGGGTGCAGATCGCGGCGGTAAGCCTGCTCAGGCCGCTCACTCCCAGCGGGCCCGGGCGGGCTCGGCGGCCCGGCCGTGACGCATCCACCGGACGCCTCCCGCGACCAGTCCAGCGGAGTAGGCGAGTCGCGCGGCTAGGACGGCGGGAAACATGAGCAGAGGCTCCACCGCTCTGGCGCGTAGCCAGCATCCCAGAATGTACGCGGTGCTGCCGAGCGCCAGCGGAACGCTGCCCAGCACCAGCAGCCCGGGGTAGCGATAGATCCAGGCCTGACGGGCGGCCCCGGACTGCGCCTTGCTCTCGATCGCGCTGTACCCCCAGCGGTAGTTGCGCCTCAGCAGGTTGCCGAAGCCAGGCCTGTTGTGGTGGTGCACGACGGCGGTAGGCTCGAACAGAATGCGGCCGCCGGTCCGGCGAACCTCGGACTGCCAGGCCAGCTCTTCGTGGGCGTAGGCCACCGGTTGCCGCTCGGTGAATCCCCCGCTTCGCTCGAAGGTGGCTCGGCGCACGCTCAGGTTCCCCGGCGGGTGGTTCGGCACTTCACCCGGCCGGCGCCGGGAATGCACGTGGTACCAGCCGCAGTAGTAGTCACAGCGCGCCATCGCCGGGAGGCCGGGAGGGAGGTCGAGGGAGCCGCCTACGACCTCCGCGCCGGCGTCATGAACGTCCAGCAGCCGATCCAGCCACCCCGCGAGCGGGGTGCAGTCGGCGTCGAGGAACACGATCGGATCGCCCGCGGCGATCGCCGCTCCCCGGTTCCGAGCCAGCGCGGGATTGCCGCTGGTGGACGCTGTGCCGAGCTCCAATACCCTGGCGCCGGCCTCCCGAGCCACGGCCACCGTGTCGTCGCTCGAGGCGTCGTCCACCACGATCACCTCCAGCTCTCGCCGGACCGGCTCTTGGGCCAGGACCGACCGGATCAGATCACCGATACCGGCGGCCTCGTTTCGCGCGGGGATCACGACTGAGACGAGACTCCGTGCTTCGGTGATGCCGGCCTCAGGCCGGAACATCGCGATGCGCCTCCTGGTAGATCTCGGCGACCGACTGGCGGAACCGGCCCCAGCCCAGGTGCTCCACGGCGTACTCGCGGGCCGACTCCGCGATCGCCGCGCTCTTGGCACCGTCGCACAGCAGCGAGACGACACCGGCGGCAAGGCCTTCGGGGCTGGGCGGCACCAGCACGGCGCGCTCGTCGGTCAGCACCGTGCGGTGGGTCGGGATGTCCGTGGCCACGATCGGGCGTCCGGCAGCGAGGTACTCGAACACCTTGAGGGGAAGGTTCCCGCCGAACGATCGGGGCGACACCAGAACGTCGGCCATCGCCAGATATCCCGGGATCAACGACCGCGGCTGCCGGTCCACGATGGTGAGAACCCCGTCCCGGACCAGTTCGGCGGCCGCCGTCTCCATCTCCGCGCGGCCAGCCTCATCCGCGCCGACCAGCACGAACCTCGCCGAAGGCACCCGCTCGAGAATCAGCGGCGCGGCGCCGACCAAGTGATCCAATCCCTGATAAGCCTCGAACGTGCCACTGTAGAGCACCACCGGCGTGGCGTCCGAAAGTCCCAACCGACGGCGGAGTTCCTCGGCTTCTACGGAGTGCTCGACGACGGTCCCACTGGGAAACCGCCACTCCCTGACCCGTGCGCCGGGGGCGACGCGCCGGACCCGGTCGGCCAGGCCGACGCTCGCGACCACGAGGTCGGCTTGCTGGAGCAGCCAGCGCTCGGCGGCTCCGAGCGCCGCGGGAAACGGGGGTATGCGAGCCACCGAGTGCTTCAGCAGTTGCTCCGGCAGGCTCGACTGCATGTCGTACAGCGTCGGTATCCCGCGCCGACGCCCCATGACCACTGCCGGGAAGGCGGCCTCTTCGATGGCGTGCACGCAGGTGTACGAGGTCCGGGAGAGGCGGGTGTTCAGCGCGGCAACGAGCGAGACGTCGAGCGCCAGCTTTTGGAGTGAGAACCCGATCGGCACGGTCCGGATCCCAACCGGATTGCCGGCGCGGAATATCCTAAGGCCCGGGAGAGTGATGTCCTCGCCCTGGGGAAAAGTGAGCAGATCCACGCCATAGCCGAGCTGACTGAGGGCTTCGAGCACCTGGCGGAGCGCGATCGGTGTGCCGCGATCCTGGTAGAAGGGCTGCGGAGCGACGACGAGAATCCGCCTGCCCGCGACGCGACCTACCTCGGAGGTACCGGGGGGCGCGTGGCGGTCACCACTCGGACGGGGGCCGGCGGTCCGCAGCTCCATATGTTCCTTAAGTAGTGTCCCTTCAATCTCTTGCACGAGGCGATCGAGCTCCGGTAAAAGGGCAATCCCGGTGACGTCGCCTCCCATATCGGCAAGAAATCTGCCCGGGTGCCTCAGCCGGAGCCACACCCGACGATCACGACGGTTCCCAGCCTCCCGAACCCGCCCTCGCTGGTCAGGACCATCTGGCTATCGTCGAGCCACGAGATGCCCTCCCCCTGGAGCTGAAAGCCCGCCGCGTCGCACGCGACGCCGGTCGGGACCAGAGTGCCTCGGGCCGTCAGTGTGAAAAGGTATATAGCGAGATACGTGCGAACCGCGACGCGACTGCCGGAGGGTGAGAGCGCGGCGTCGGTGACCCGATTGCCGAGACTGCCGGAATCGATGGGCAGCTTGCCGATTGCTTCGGCGGACGCTGTCCTGTCCTTGGCCCAGGCCTGTGGCCGGATGCGGTACGCGGCCGGTGCGCTGCCTTGGCCCTTGGTGATGAGATAGATGGTGCCGTCGGTACCGACGAACGCCGCCTCGACATCCCTGGCGCCATCCGGATAGCGGAACTCCAGCGCCTCGGCGGCGCGGGTCGCGGCGCTCCCAGCGGGGATCGTGGGCTCGGGCACGCGGTAGATCCAGGCGGTTCGACGATTCTGGTCATTGTCTCCGGTATCGGCGATGTACAGGCAGTCGCGGCGCGCGCAGGGTCCCAGGGCGATCGCCTCCCAGTCGCGATTCTTCGCGCCGCGAACCACGAAGGCGCCATGATCCCTCCCCAGCGTATCCGTGGCGAAGATCCAGGCGTCGTTTCCAGAGTCGTTC
This sequence comes from uncultured Gemmatimonadales bacterium, assembly GCA_963844445.1. Classification (GTDB taxonomy): domain Bacteria; phylum Gemmatimonadota; class Gemmatimonadetes; order Gemmatimonadales; family GWC2-71-9; genus CAVVWJ01. The sequence continues at coordinate 247,534 of CAWJOB010000001.1, read as the reverse complement.
AGCGTCCAGAGAATTCCAGGCTGGCGCCGACTCGCGGCCACGCCCGAGCTCTCGTTGAGCTTGGGATGCTGAAATACCCCGGTACGGCGGGGAGCGTCTGCGCGCTGCATCCGCCATTGCGGCTGCATGCCGGCGATGGGCGTGAGACCCGCGGCGACGCCGAGGGCGAAGACGAGCGCGAGGCCCGCCAGGAGCAGCAGGGCGATCCGGGTCAGACGGCTGCCGACGGACAGAGGTCGGCCAGCACGCACTGCCGGCAGCGCGGCCGCCGCGCGACGCACACCTGTCGTCCGTGGAAGATCAGCAGGTGGGAGAGCAGCGCCCAGTCTTCCCGTGGAAAGAGCGGCATCAGGTCCTGCTCGATCTTGACCGGGTCGTCGTGCCGGGTGAGGCCGAGCAGGCGGGCCAGTCGGGTCACGTGGGTGTCCACCGTCACCCCCTCGTTGATGCCGAAGGCGTTCCCCAGCACCACGTTCGCGGTCTTGCGCCCGACGCCTGGCAGCACTCGGAGCTCCTCCATGGTGCGGGGCACCTCGCCGCCGTGGTCCGCGACGAGGGCCTGCGCCATGCCGATCAGGCTCCGGGTCTTGTTGCGGAAGAACCCGGTGGACCGGATGATGTCTTCGACTTCCTCCCGGTCGGCGTGCGCCAGCGCTTCGGGTGACGGGTATCGGGCGAAGAATGCCGGGGTCACCATATTGACCCGCGCGTCGGTGCACTGGGCCGAGAGTATGGTGGCGACGAGCAGCTGGAACGCGTCGCGATGGTGGAGGGCGCAACGCGCGTCAGGGTATTCCCGCTTGAGCCGGGCCAGGATGGTCAAAGCCCTCCCGGCCCTGGCCGCCTTTGCCTCCCGTCCGGCACGCCGGACCGAGCCCTTCATCTTCACCGCCGCCGCCGCGCGAAGGCGGTGAATTCCTCGACCGATCGGGCGTTGAGGATGTCGTCCGGGCCGAGCCACCCCTTCCGCGCCATGCCGACACCGAACTCCACGTTCGCGATGCCCGGAATGCTGTGCGCGTCGGCGCCGATGGAGATCATGACCCCTCCCGAACGGACGCGCCGCAGCACCCGCCAGTCGAGATCCAGCCGGTGCGGGTCGGCATTGATCTCCAGCGCGACGCCGTGTCGCGCCGCCTTCTCGATGATGGCGTCGAGGTCGATGCCGTAGGGGTCGCGCGACAGCAGCAGGCGGCCCGTGGGATGGCCGATGATCGTGAGATAGGGGTTGTCCATCGCCGCCAGCATCCGGGCGGTCATCTCGGGTGGGCTCATGTTGAAGCGGCTGTGGATCGACGCGATCACGAAGTCGAGCCGCGCCAGCACCTGCTCCTCGAAATCCACCCTCCCGTCGGCGAGGATATCGGCCTCCACGCCCTTGAGCACCCGGATGCCCTCGAGCCGGCTGTTGACCTCGTCGATCTCGTCCGCCTGGCGGAGGAGGTCCTCGGAGCTGAGCCCGCCGGCGTAGGCCGCCGCCTGGCTGTGATCGGTGATGCCGACGTACTGGTAGCCCGCGGCGCGGCAGGCCACCGCCAGCTGCTCCGACGGTGTTGGAGCCGTCGGAGTAGTTGGTGTGGCAGTGGAGGAAGCCGCGCAAGTCGCCGATCTCCAGCAGGCGCGGCAGCTCGCCTCGCGCCGCGGCGGCCACCTCGCCCTGCCCCTCCCGCAGCTCCGGCGGCACGGGCGGTAACCCGAGCGCGCCGTACAGTCGTTCCTCGTCGGGGGTGGGGACGAACTCGCTGCCCCGCCAGAGCGCCGCACCGGCGAGCGAGAAACCGCGCTCGGATGCGTGTCTCGCCAGCTCGTCCAGGTGCTGCTCGCTGCCCGTGGCCTGCACCAGCACCGCACCGACGTTCACCGGCGTCGTCACCACGATCTGCGCGCTCGCGCCGCCGGCGAAGCGCAGGGTGAGCCGGCGCTCGTCCTGTCCGGCGAACTCGTGCACGCCCGGGAGCTGGCTCAGCCGCTTGAACAACTCGGCCGGCGACACATCGGCCACGAGGACCAGGACCAGATCGCGCACGATCTCCGAACGGCGGCGGACGTCGCCGGCCACGATGGCGGCGATGACGCCGGGCAACCGGGCGAGCGCCGAGCGGAGACCTTCGGCCTCTTCGGCCGCGTGGTGGGAGAGCCGGAACGCGTTCGCCTGCCGCAGGAAGGCGATGCTCTTGAGGATGTTCTCGGATGTCTTCCGGCCGAACCGGGGCAGCTTGGCCAGGCGTCCATCGGTCGCGGCGGCCTCGAGGTCCGGCAGCGATTCTATCCCGAGGACATCGTGAATCTGCCGGATCTTGGCGACGCCGAGTCCGGAGATCGCGAGCATCTCGACCAGCCCGGGTGGGATCTGCTCCCGCAGCTCCTCGAGGATTCCAGCGCGGCCGGTATTGATCAGCTCGGTCGCGATCTGGAGCGTGGCCGGTCCGACGCCCTTGGCCGCGGCGAGAGAGCCGTCGTCCAGACCCTGCCGCAGGTCGCCGCCGTAGGTGCCGATGGCTCGCGCGGCGGTGCGGAAGGCACGGATGCGAAACGGATTCTCGCCACGCAGCTCGAGGAACGCGGCGATCTGCTCCAGCACATCCGCCACGGCCTTCTTGTCCATGAAGTCCTTCAGGGTTTCCATCGAGCCTCTCCAGTCTCCACACCTGCCAGGCTCTGGGTGCGCCAGCCGAGCTCCAGCAGCTCCGCCTCACCCTGGATGGAGCGGAGCCCGGCCGCGGCGCCACCCGGAAGGGTGGGGTCGAATAGCGGCGACCCATCCTCCCTCGCGAGACCCTCCGCTCTGCCGCCGGTCGCCTCCACGGCGCTGAAGCCGGCCCGCTCGGGCCGAAGGCCGAAGATGCCCAGCACCCGCAGATCCCCGCCCGGCGTGCGGGAGACGAAGATTCCGTCCAGCGGCTCCGGGGCTTCGTTCTCGATGACGGCGGCCCAGATCATTCGCTCGGGGAACTGGGCGTAGTAGGCGGGAATGTCCTTCGGGTCGGCGCCATCCGATGCCTGTCCCAGCAGCTCCTCCGCCGCCTCTCGGCTCAGGAGAATGGTGCCGGCCGCTGCGGCCCATGTGAGGTAGGCATGGTGGACCAGCGCGACCAGCTGGTCCATCGCCTCACCGACCCCCTCCTCGGGCCGGAGGTCGTGCAGGAGAGTCACGACCTCGCGGTCCATCAGGAACGCGTCGCGGTCCGCGGGATCGTGGCCCGACGTCGCCAGGCTGGCGGTGATCCGCGGAAAGGTGGACTCTGCTGCGCGGGCGAACACGAGATCGAACGGAGTGGCACGAGACATGGCGGGAAAGGTAATGCCGGAAGCTCGTCTCAGGCCGCCAGAAAGCCGCCGACGACCCGCACAAAGTCTTCATGTGCTTCTACATAGGGGACGTGGCCGCACCGGGGAACCGGATGAAACTCCGCGCCGATCAACTGGGCGGTTTTGGCCGCCGCCTCGATCGGAATCGGGTCGCTTTCGCCGTGGAGAACGAGCGAGGGTATGGCGCAGAGCGTGGGGAGGCGTGCGCGCAGGTCGAAGTCGCCCAGGCTCGCCCAGACCTCCTGCTGGGTCCGGCCCGTCACTCGAAAAGGGGTCAGATCGCGGGCCCGCTCGGGGTCGTGGAAGTAGGGGGCGACCGACAGCTCGAAGATCCGCTGCTGAAATGCGTCCGGATCGCGCTCGCGGAGACCGCTCTCCCGCAGCTCCCGGCGCGCCTCCTGAAACGTGGGGTCGAGGTTGCGCTGGCCGAAGCGTGCCTCGAAGCTCTCGCGGGCGGCCCGCCACGACGGGGCGGGGGAGACCAGCGCCAACCGCGCGACCTTCGCGAGATGATCCAGCGAGTACAGGAGGGCGAGCAGTCCGCCCCACGAGTACCCGACTATGGTGAGACGGTCGAGTCCCCACGATTCGCGCAGGGCCTCGAGGTCGGCGACATGCTCGGTCCACCCGACCGGTACGTCACGGGCAACCGGAGAGCGGCCGCCGCCGCGCTGGTCGTAGTAGATCAGCTCCCGGCCGTCCGCGAGCGCGTCGAACCCGGGAAGGAGATAGTCGTGATGGGCGCCGGGCCCGCCGTGGAGCACCACCACGGGCGGCCCGCGTCCGATTCGACGCACGAAGAGCTCGACGCCGCGGACACGCGCGGTCGATTCCTGGGGATCTGTCATCGACAGGGTCCGGGGCGGGACGGCGGAACGGCGGAACGGCGGAAGCTGTCGCTGGAAGCAGCGGACGCCCATTGTCCTGGAAACGTTCCGCCGTTCCGCCGTCCCGCCGTCCCGCCCCTACAGCAGGACACCCAGGGCGTCCGCCACCGCCCGCACCTGCGCCTCCTCCTCCGCGCTGAACGGATCGGGCTCGTCGCTGTCCACGTCGATCTGGCCGAGGATCTTGTCGCCCCGGCGGATCAGCACCACCAGCTCGGATCGCGTCCAGGTGTTGCAGGCGAGGTAGTTCTGCACCGCCCGCACGTCCGGAACGTTCTGATCCTTCCCCGTCGCCACGGCCGTGCCGCAGACGCCGGTCCCCACCGGGATCCTGGTGTGCTCGGTGTCGCGTCCGGCGAACGCCTCGAGCACCAGCTCCTCGCCGTGGAGCATGTAGAGATAGACCGAGGTGTATGGCGGGCCGGCCGCGCGGATCTTCTCGGCCGCCGTACCCAACAGCTCGACGCGCCCCACCTCGCGGGCGAACGCGCCGCGCAGTGCCGCGATCACTTTGTCGGCGTTCAATACGGCCATCCCTACCCTCCTCTGGTGCCGAGCGTGGCGCGGACGGTGGTGACCTGGCTGCCCCGGCGGATCACGATACTCGACCGTGTCGCCAGGCTCGTGGCTTCGCAGGGCGTTGGTCATCGCCTGGAGATCGGGAATCTCGAGCTCGCCGATCCGGGTGATGATGTCGTCCCCCCGAAGCCCCGCCTTCTCGGCCGGGCTCCCGGCACGGACGCCGAGGAGGCGGACGCCGCCGGGATTGTCGGTCATGTCGGGGATTGTGCCCAGGTAGGTGCCGTAGGCCGGCGATCGCGGTGGCGGTGCTGTGCGCGGGCGGGGTGGCGTCCACCGGCGTCAGCTTGGTGGGACGGTTGGCCAGGGCGGTCACCAGGCCCATGGTGAAGTTGGAGACGCGGCGAAATCCCTCCGGATCGATCCTCTCCCAGTCGTCGGTGGTCCGGTGATAGTCGTCGTGCAGGTCGGTGAACACGTGCAGCACCGGCCGGCCCGCGGCGTAGAAGGACGACTGGTCGCTGGGCCCGTATCCGTCGCCCTGCGCCTTCAGATCGAACCCCGCATGCCAGTTGAGCGAGTCGAGCAGCGCCGGAAACTCTTTGGCCGTCCGGGCGCCGTAGACGATGAGCCGCCCCTTCCGGAGCCGACCGACCATGTCGAGGTTGATCATCGCGATGGTGGCGCTCAGCGGATACAGCGGCTGCTTCACGTAGTGGGCGGAGCCGAGCAGGCCCAGCTCCTCGCCGCTGAAGGCGATGAAGAGCACGGTGCGCGCCGGCGGGGAGTGCGCCAGCCGGGCGGCGATCTGGATCAGCATCGCGGCGCCCGAGGCGTTGTCGTCCGCGCCGTTGTGCACCTTGCCGGCGCTGTCGGGATCGAGGCTGCCGAAGCCGCCGAGACCGAGGTGGTCGTAGTGCGCCCCGACGATCACGGTCTCGTTGCGGAGCACGGGATCGTGGCCGGGAAGGAGTCCGATCACGTTCTTGCCGACCAGGCCTCCCACCCTGGCCGACTGCGCCACCGGCGCTTCCTTGGGAACGGTGAACGACTGGTACCAGCCGCCGACGGCGGGCTGGAGCCCGACCTGCTCGAAGCGCCGGGCCAGGTATGCCGCCGCGGAATCGGCGCCTGACGATCCCGTCATCCGGCCGCCCAGCCGGTCGTCGCTGAGATAGCGGATGTCGTCGAGCGCCGTGATCGGCGGTGGCGGCGGCCGCTCCACCGGGTGCTGCTGAGTGCCGAACTGGGCAGGCAGCGCGGCGGGGAATGCGGCCAGCGCCAGCCACGCCAAGAGCGATCGGAAACCTCTGTCGGGTCATATGGGAAAATACCCCGCTCAGCGGGGCACGAAATCGGTATCGGCTGTGAGGCGCCGGGCGAAGGCGGCGAGCAGCTTCGCCGTGCGGTCGAGGTCTTCCAGCGCCACCATCTCGTTCGGGCTATGCATGTAGCGATTCGGCACGGAGACCAGCGCCGTGGCCACGCCGCGGTGGGCGTTGAAGATCGCCTCGGCATCGGTGTGGGTGTCGCGCGACGCCGCCTCGATGGTGTAGGGAATCCCCTCGGCCTCCGCCGTGGCCGCAAGGAGCTCGAAGACGACCTCGCTGACCGATGCCCCTCGGGAGAGCACCGGCCCGCCGCCCAGCCGATAATCACCGTGGCGCCGCTTCTCCACCCCGGGATAATCGGTGGCGTGGGTGACGTCCACCACGATGGCGACGTCGGCCTCGAGCGCCACCGCCGAGCTCCGGGCCCCGCCGCCGGTCGCCGCGATCTCCTCCCTCGTCGTCGCCACGGCGCTCACGGCCGCCGCCGGCCGACCGCCGGCGAGCATCCGCACCGCCTCCAGGACCACGAAGGCGCCGATCCGGTTGTCGATGCTCCGGCTGACCAGCCGGCCGTTGGGAAACTCCAGCACGCCCGCCGCGAGGACGCCGGGATCGCCGATGCGAAGCCGCCCCTCCGCTTCGGCCCGGTTCGCGGCGCCGATGTCGATCCACAGGTCCTCGACCTTGGAGACCTTCTCCCGGTCGTCCTTGTCCATGATGTGGATCGCCTTCTTGCCGACCACGCCGGCCACCGGGCCGCCGCGCCCGAGCAGGTGTACTCGCTGCCCGACGAACACCTGGTGATCCCAGCCACCGATGGTGTCGAAGCTGAGGAAGCCGTCGTCGTCGATATGGGTGACCATCACCCCGATCTCGTCGATGTGACCCGCCAGCATCACACGCGGCCGGCCGCCGGGATTGACGGTCGCGTAGGAGTTACCCCCCACGTCCGCCCGAACCTCGTCGGCGAAGGATTGCGCCTCCTTCCGCCAGGCGCGCGCCGGCGCGGCTTCGAAGGAGGACGGGCCCGGGGTGTCGAGCAGGGACTTGAGAAAGGCGAGGGATTCGGGGGTCATGGCCTGTACGATGGCGAACGCCAAAGGTCGCGCGAGTCGTGCGCCTTGTCTACCCCCGCGGAGAGCGGAGATCGAGCTCCAGGAACCGGGAACCGACGACCGGGTTGTGCCGGTACGCCGGGATCTCCCGAAACCCCATGGCGACGTAGAGGCCCTGCGCGGCGCGCATGGCCGGGAGGGTGTCGAGCCGCATGCGCTCGTATCCCGCCGCCCGTGCCTCCTGCACGACCCGCTCGGCCAGACGCCGACCCCAACCGCCTCCTCGGACCGAGGGCCGGACGTACAGCCGCTTCATCTCCGAGACTCCCGGCTCCAGTGGCCGGAATGCAACGCACCCGGCCGGCTCCTGGCCTTGGAAGCCGAGCAACAGGCCGCCGGCCGGTCGAGCGTAGGCACCGGGCAGTCCGGCCAGCTCTTCCTCGAAGCCCTGAAACGACAGGTCCAGCTCGAGCGAGGCCGCGTACTCCAGGAACAGCCGCCGGACCAATGCCAGCGCCTCGGCACCCTCCGCCTCCACGATTCTACTTTCCATCGCCAGTCCACCGCACCATCCCGGGCGATTCTCGTCCCTCGAAGGCTCCCTGGAGGAGCTCGGCACCGTCCACCACCCGCGGGCCCGCTCGGGAGGTGTAGGCGTTACCGTCGAGGACCCATACCGGCGTCGACCCCAAGGTGGAGCGGGCCGCGGGCGAATCGAGCGCGGAGAGCTCCGCGAGGGCGCGCTCCACGCCGAAGCCGCAGAGCATGATCACGAAACAGTCGGCCCGGAGTTTGGGAAGCTCGGACCACTCCCGCCGGGCGGAATGGGTCCCCGCGTCCGCCCCCACGTCCTGGCCGCCGGCAGCCTCCACCATCTCGGGCACCCAATGGCCGGCCAGGTAGAGCGGCTCCAGCCATTCGATGCACACCACTCGCGGGGGGCGGCCACGGCGGCGGGCACGCAGTCGCGCGAGGCGGCTCTCGAGCCCGGCGACCAGCTCGTCTCCATCAGGCGCGAGATCGAGCGCCTTCGCCACGGACCGTATATCGGCCCAGATCCCTTCGATCGTGCGACCGCTGAGCGCCAGCACGGCAGGCGCCGGCCGCACCGCCGCCGCGAGCCGGTGGACTTCTCCATCGGCCACCGCGCAAACCTCGCAGAGATCCTGGGTGACGAGCAGGTCGGGAGCCAGCCGGCGGAGCATGTCGGCGTCGACCCCTATGACCGGCATGCCGGCACCGTGCAGCCGCCGGACCGCGGCATCGATGGCGCCTCCGGCGGCGTCTAGATCGATCGGAGTGGCCGTGACCCGCGGCAGGCCGAGGACCGAAGCGGGATGATCGCACTGGTGGGAGATCCCGACCAGGCTGCCGGCGCCGCCCAACGCCGCCACGATTTCGGTGGCGGCGGGCAACAGAGTCACCACCCGCATTCAACGCTCGATCAGTCGGCTCGGCCGGAGGTTTCCGAAGAGAAGCAGTCCCGTGAGTGTGGCAAGTAACGCCCGGAAGTCCTGAGTCAGGGTATAGGCGACCAGCCCGAGGAGTGTCGGGGCCTCGACCAGGGCCCAGACCACTACGGCCTTGCCCAGGTTCACCCGCCACCACTCGTCTTGCGACATCCCCGGCGCCGGAGGGCCGAGCCGGTTGGCGGTGAACATCGCGGCGCCGAAGAGCGTCGCGCTTACCAGGAACAGCGCGATATAGAGCACCCGGCGGTCCGGCAGCGCGTACACCGGCATCGCCGAAGCCCGGCCCAGGGACCACGCGACGAGACAGAACATCAGGACGCCGATCACCAAGGCCGCGTGAATGATCCTGGCGTTGATCCTGGGCGAGACGGGCGCGCGTGGCGCCATCTCAGCGGCTCGCGACGCGATAGAGCACGAAGCCGAGCCCGGCGAATATCGCCAGCGCGATCAGGTCGCTCTGGGCAAACGGGCCCAGCGTTGTCTGGAGTCCGACGATATGAGCCAGGTATTCCGCCGCCGGGACCTGCGCCGCGTCCGCCTTGGCCACCAGCGCCGCGGCGATGCCCGCGATCGTGATGCCCGCGATCGCGCCGCCCGCGATGAGACCGCTGGAGAAGAGCACTCCCGGTCCCGACTCGACCTGGGCGATGGACTCGCCGACGCCGGCTCGCCGGCGCTCGACCAGCCAGCGGATGATCCCCCCGGCGAACATCGAGGCCGAAGTCGAGATCGGGAGGTAGACCCCGACGGCGATCGGCAGCGACTGGAGGCCCATCAGCTCGATCGCGATGGTGAGGCAGACGCCGATCAGCACCAGGCCCCAGGGCAGCTTCTGGGTGAGGATGCCGTCGGTCACCAGGGCCATGATCGTCGCCTTGGGAGAATCGAGCTTGGTGATGGGGCGGCCGTCGATCTCCCGGATCCGTCCGCCGATGCCGGGATCCACCAGGTACGCGACCTCCTTGGTGGCGGGGTCGAGCAGATACTTCCCGGGCTGAACGCCGTCGGTCGGCAGGTTGACCCGCACGACTTCCCATTCCTGGCCGTCGTGCCGCACCGTCTCGCCGAGGGTGGTGACCGAGCGGTCACGCGGCGCCGGGTGCCGCCGCGGCGAAGGTCACCCCGGGATGCCGCTCGGGGACGATGGTGGTGTAGGTGTTGTTGAGCAGCGCGAGGGTCCAGCCGATCGCGAGGGCCGAGGTGACCGCGCCCACCAGGATCGCGATCTGCTGCCGGCGCGGCGTGGCGCCGACCAGGAACCCGGTCTTGAGGTCCTGGCTGGTCGCTCCGGCGTTGGCCGCCGCGACCGCGATGACGCCGGCGATGGTGATGGCTCCGACCCGGTGATCCACACCGGTCCAGCCGATGAGCAGGAAGATGGCCGCCGTCCCGATTAGGGCGGCGATGGTCATCCCGGAGATCGGATTGGCGCTGACGCCGATCTCACCGGTGATCCGGGACGAGACCACGACGAAGAAGAAGCCGAAGATCACGATCAACACGGCGCCCAGCAGGTTCACCGCAAGCTGGGGCAGCATGGTGAGGATCAGCGCCAACACCACGGCGCCGACCGGGGTCACCCAGATGGGGAGGTCGGTGTCGGTGCGGAGGCGGGTCGCGGCCTCGCCCACGCTGCCCCGCAGGTCCTCAAACCCGGAGCGAAACGCCGACACGATGGTCGGAAGCGAGCGCACCAGCGCGATGATCCCGGCGGTGGCGACCGCGCCGGCCCCGATGTAGAAGACGAAGTAGGCCCTCACCTCGCCGGGACTCATTTCGCCGATGAGCTTGGGCTCGGCGAAGATGGGCTCGGTGAGACCGGATCCGAAAAGCTTGATCGCCGGGATCAGCACCATGTACGCCATGAAGCCGCCGGCGAAGAGGTACCCGGCGATTCGTGGACCGATGATGTACCCGACTCCCATGAGCTCGGGAGAGACCTCCGCCGAAATGGACGCGCCTTGGTACGACCGGGAGATCCATCCCGGATACTCCTTCCACCCCCGGAGCCCCGCCATCAGGAACTTGTAGGCGAACGCGATTCCGAACGCCTGGAACAGCCGCCGGGCCTGGAGCCCACCCTTCTCCCCCGCCACCAGCACTTCGGCGCAGGCCGTGCCTTCCGGGTAGGTGAGCCGGCCGTGCTCCTTCACGATGAGCGCGCGCCGCAGCGGGATCATCAGTAGGACGCCCAGGACGCCGCCGACCACCGCCACGATCGCCACCTTGCCGACCGTCAGGTCGTAGCCCAGGAGCAGGATGGCGGGCAGGGTGAAGACGATGCCGGCGGCGATCGATTCGCCGGCCGAGCCGGTGGTCTGGACGATGTTGTTCTCGAGGATGGTGGACTTGCCCAGCGTCCTGAAGAAGGCCACCGCGAGGACGGCGATCGGGATGGAGGCCGACACCGTGAGGCCGATCTTGAGCGCCAGGTACACGCTCGAGGCGGCGAAGACGATGCCAAGGATGGCCCCCAGCGCCACGGCTCTGACGGTCAGCTCGGCCGGGGACTGGCTGGCGGGGACGAACGGCTGGAATCCCGGTGCCTCGGGCTTGGGGCGGGAGACGGATGCGGTCGCCATGCGTTCCGGTGGGTGGAAGGTGTCAGGATAGTACGGCCATCGAGGGCAGGCGGGAAGGCGCCCGGAGGCCGTCACCCGGTGAAACGGGTCGGAGTCTCGCCCGGCGGGTGAGGGTGATCACCGCAGGGCAACGGGTTTCCCGCTAAGGTGTTACGACCGGCTCGTGCCGGTTCAAGCGACTCACAGTCATTTCACCCGCCTGGGAGGCCGGTATGCTCTGGACGATCTTCGTGATCTTGCTGGTGCTGTGGCTGCTGGGAATGGTGTCGTCCTACACGATGGGCGGATTCATTCACATCCTGCTCGTCGTCGCGCTGGCGATCGTCCTCATTCGGGTGATCCAAGGACGCCGCCCAATATGAAGCCGGGGTCGATTCTCGGGATCATCCTGATCGTGATCGGTCTCGTGGGATTCGCCATGGGCGGCTTCTCCTTCACCAAGAAGGAAAAGGTGCTCGACGTGGGCCCGATCGAGGCGACCGCCGACGAGAAGAAGTCGGTCCCGATTCCTCCGTTGCTCGCCGGCCTCGCGCTGGTGAGCGGTGTCGTGCTCGTGGCCGTCAGCGCCCGCAAGGCATAGCAAGGCTCAACAAAAAGGCCGCGGTCATCCCCGCGGCCTGCCGTACGCTTTCCCGTCGACCAGCGCTCAGCGCTCCGCGATGCTGTCCGCCACCGCTGGGGCATCTCCCGCCCACGCCGGGCGACCTTCCTCGTCGCCGCCCATCTGCACCGGCGGTGGCGGGGTGCTGTCGGTCGGAATGACGACGCCGTCGGCGCCGAGATCGCGGAAGAGCTGCCATTGCGCCTGGCGCGCGGCCCAGGGGCGCCGTCCGTTGTACATCAGCGACACCAGCAGGACGCCGTCGGCCCCGCCCAGATACCCTACCACGGTGGAGACCTGTCCCAGCGTCCCGGTTTTAGCCCGAACGACACCCGCACCGGGGAAGCCGGTATTGAGGCGCCGCAGGGTGCCGGTGCCGTTGGCCGGCAGCAGCTGGGGGAAGTTCAGGCCGGCGGCGGTGCCCGGGAACTTGGCGAGGTACGAGATGAAGGCCGCGGGCGCGACCCGGTCGTCGTAGGAGAGACCGCTGCCGTCGGTCAGGTAGACACCGGCGCTCGATCCGATGACCTCGCGGACATGCTGGGTGAGCCGCTCGGGCGCCCGTTCCCGACCGCCGGCCCACTGGAGCAGTAGCTCGGCCCCCAGATTGAGGCTCCGGCGGTTGATCTCGCTCGCCAGCGAATCGAGCGACGCGGATGCCACCTCGGCGAGGATCTGCGGGCGCCCCTCGGGCGGCGCGCCGATGTAGGGCGCCCGGTTCCACGAGATGCCAGCCCGCGCCAGGGCCGAGCCCCAGACCGCGTTGAGGACCACCTTGGGATCGGACGCCACCGCGGTGAGCCGGCGCCGGGAGGCGCGCACGCCGATGGTCCCGCTCACGATCCAGCCCCCGTCCTTCCGCCGGCTGAGACCGAGGCGCGATCGCCGGCCCGCCTTGGTGGTGGCGGTGACGGTCACCAGCGAGGTGATGGCCTCGGGAGCGGTCTCGACCAGAACGGCTTTGCGCCCGACCTTGGTTCCGGGGCGCACGGTGATCCAGACGATGTTCTCGTGCAGCGTGAGCGGGCCGACGGGCGGCGCGAACAGACGGCCGCGGTGGCGGTTGGACCACGCGGCGGGATAGACGGCGTTGGCCGGTCCGTCGGCGCTCTGGACCTGAAGAGGTCCGGTCAGCTTTCTGATGCCGCCGCTCGCCAGCTGGAGCGCCAGATCGTACAGGGTCGGCCCGGAGCCCTGCGCCCGCTCGAGGGTCGGGTCCCCGTTCAGCTCCAGCGCCCAGCTCCCCACCCAGGCACCCGTCTCCGGATCCACGCCGCCGATTCCCACGACTCGGGTCGAGCGTCGCGCCGATCCACCCAGCACGCTTCGCGCGAACCCGGTGGTGAACAGCTTGACCGTCGAGGCCGGCACCATCGGCTCGTCCGGGTTCACGCTCCAGAGCATCCGGCCGGTCCCATCCGCGACGGCGATGCCCCACTGGCCGGGCGCGCGACGCGAGGTGGTCTCGTACCACGCAGCCAGTCGGCCGGCGAGCCCGCCGGCAGGAGCGAGAGCCACGGGGCTCTGCGCGGCCACCCGGCCGCTCGGAGCGAGCAATGCGGAAGCCAAGGCCAGGGCCGCGGCGGAACGACTCAACAGAAGACTCGGCAAGTGCAATCCCAATCTCATGAACGCGATTTTGGCAGCGTGCGAAAATGTGGGGCGGTCCGGCCGGCTATTGCGGCCAAGCCACGAAGAATCCCCGCAGGAATCTCTCAGGCCAGCACTCGATGTCAAGCTTAAGACCGGACCCTACAGAGGGTTATGACACAGCGTCAGGGTCCGTCGAACCCGGTCGGCGGCGAGCCGGCCGCTATAGGCCATCCTGGAGCAAGTACCAGGCCCCGTTGGCTGTCCGATCTGGGTGAGCCAAGTCACGGCTGTGCATGGGGCTGCCCGGTACCCTCAAAACGGGTGATGGTGGAAAAGCAAAACTTCGCCGGCTGCGGCGATGACGACTCCAGGAGGGTCCCATGACGAAACGATCGATGGCAGGGTTGACCACGGTGACGATGCTGGTCGGCACGCTGGCGTGCGCCGGAGGCATGGCCCGCGAGGAGGACACTGCGGCCGCCCGGGACACCACCGAGGCCCAGAACCCGGCGGGCTACCGCGGCATGGAGCGAGACACGACACAGGTGCCGACGGACAGCCAGCCGACGCCGGCCGATACATTCCTGCAGGAGCAGGGGACCGGCACGCCGCAGGACACCGCCGGCTACTCAGGTCTCGAGCGGCCCGACACCAGCGGTGCCGCTGTCCAGGATACCAGTGGGGCGGGTTGGACCGACACGACCGGTGCTACAGGGGTGGACACCTCGGGTATGTCCGGCATGAGCGACACCAAAAACCGGCATGTCCGGCATGAGCGACACCACCGGGCAGACCAGCACGGATACGACCGGCCAACAGTAGCCGGATGGGCTACCGCAGCATGCCCTTCGCGATGGTCTGGAGCTGCATGTTGCTGGTGCCCTCGTAGATCGTCCCGATCTTGGCGTCCCGATAGTACTTCTCGGCGGGGTACTCCTTCGAGTAGCCGTACCCGCCGAACAGCTCGAGGCAGTTGGAGGTGGTCCGGTCGGCGACCTGGGAGCTGAAGAGCTTGGCCATCGCGGCCTGCTGCTGGAACGGCTGGCCGGCGTCCTTGAGCCGGGCTGCGTTGTACACCATGAGGCGGGCGGCCTCCAGGTCGGTCGCCATCTGGGCCAGTTGGAACTGCACGCCCTGGAACTCCGCGATCGCCTTGCCGAATTGCTTCCGCTCTTTCACGTAGGCGGTGGCCGCCTCGAGCGCGCCGCTGGCCACGCCGATCATCTGGGCGCCGATCCCGATCCTCCCTTCGTTCAACGTCTCGATCGCGATCTTGTAGCCCTGGCCCACCGGCCCGAGCACATTCGCGTCGGGCACCACGCATTGCTCCAGGATCAGCTCGGTGGTACTGGAAGCCCGGATGCCGAGCTTGTTCTCCTTCTTGCCCACCGCGAAGCCCGGGAAGTCGCGCTCCACGACGAAGCCGGTGATCCCCTTGTAACCTTTCGCGAAATCGGTATTGGCGAACACGATGAAGGCGCCGGCCTCGGCGCCGTTGGTGATCCAGAACTTCCGGCCGGTCAGCTCCCAGTGGTCACCCCGACGATCGGCCTTGGTGGCGAGCGCGAACGCGTCGCTGCCGCTGCCGGGTTCGGAGAGCGCGAACGCGCCGAGCAGGCCGGAAGTGAGCCGGGGGAAGAGGCGGGCCTGCTGCTCGGCGCTGCCCCAGCGCAACAGAGCGGTGTTCACCAGCGTGTTGTGGACATCCACGTAGATGGCCGCCGAGGCGTCCACCCGGGCCAGCTCCTCGATGGCGAGCACCGCCATGAAAATGGAGCCGCCGGCGCCGCCGTAGGACTCGGGCACCTCGATGCCCATCAAGCCCAGCTCGAAGAACCTCGGAATCAGCGACGGCTCGAACTGGGCCGCCTCGTCCATTGTCTGGACCAGCGGCCTCACCTCGGACTCGGCGAACTCGCGAACTGCGTCGCGGAACATCCCCTCTTCTTCGGCAAGGGTCGTCAGCGCTGGGGGTGTCGCGGACACGGTATCGGTCATCGGCTGGCTCGGGGTGGGTGAGGGAATCGCACCCAAGATACGGGCGCGGCGGCGAAGGGACAAAGGGCTTACGTTTCGCCTCCGATGTTTACCGCCTCGTCTCCCGGCCAGACCTCCGTCGTCAGCCGTCTTCGCGAGGACCGCCCTCTCGTCGCGGTCGAGCTTCGCCCGCCGCGGAGCGGCATGTCCTATGACGCCAGTGTCGACGCCTGGATCGACATGTACCACTCGATCCGGCGGCTGGCCCGGCAGGACACCCTGATCTTTCTCACCGACAACGCGATCGGCCAGGCCGAGGAGGAGAACCTCGCTCACCTGACCGCCAACCTGGCGGGCGAGCTGGCGCCGGCCCGCATCGTCCCGTTCCTGACCGCGAAGCACTCCCTGGAGTACATCCAGCTGTACGCCGCGCGGGCGGCGTCCTTCGGGTTCGAAGCGCTCACCGTGGTGGGGGGCGACGCGACCGGCGGGTTGCCCCGGTGCTTCCCCCACGCCTACCAGCTCCGTCGATGGCTGCGCCAGCGGGTGCCCTCGCTCGATCTGGGTGGGTGGGTCAATCCGCTCCGGGATCCGGTGGAGCAGGTGGACTTCCTGCTGAGTCCCGAGCTCGAGGCGGAGTTCTTTCTCACCCAGATCGTCTCGCACCATTCGATCGACAAGGTCGAGCACTTCCTTGCCGAGGCGCGGCGGCGAGGGGTGACCTACCCCGGTGTGTTCGGAGTCTTCCTGTATCGGAGTGCGAACCCGCGGACCTTGCAGCTGCTCGGGAATTTTTTCCCGGTGCCGGCCGAGGGGATTGCTCGGGATTTCGAAGAGGGCCTGTCTCCCGAGGAGATCTGCGCCCGCAGCATCAGGGAGCTGCGGGAGGTGGGCGTCGACAAAGTGTACGTCAGCAACCTGGGGTTCGACCGGCCAGACGTACGTTACCGGAAAATCCTGCAATTCCTGTAGGAGGGGCCTTTCCGGTCAACGTGCACCGCCGGGCGGGAACGACGGCTGGATCAGCGGCAGGCCGGTGGCGCTGGTGTGGCGTTGGCCTGCGAACGCCTTCGGCGCATTCTACGAGATCCTGGGCGGCAGGCCTGGTTCCGGAGCCGGTCCTCTTTCGCCATCGGAGAGCTCGGTGGCGGATTAGACGGTCAACTGGCCCAGGGCCTCCAGCGCCACCTCGACCCGGCCGCCCGGCGTGCTCACCTGGACGCCCTGGACCATTCCGCGCACCGCGTCCAGAACCTCCTGCGCGATCCGGATTCCTTCGGCGTGGGCGGCCTCCGCCCCGCGGCCTTCCGCTTCCCGCATCCGCTCCAGCACGGCTTCGGGCACCTGCGCGCCCGGCACCTCGTTGGCCAGGAACTCGGCGTTGCGGAGGGAGGTGAGCGGCCAGATCCCGGCAATGACCGGAATGCGCCACGGCGCGATCCGCTCCAGGAAGCCCGCCAGCTCCGCCGGGTCGAACACCGGCTGGGTGACCGCGAACTCCGCACCCGCCTCGACCTTCCAATGGAATCGCTCGAGCTCTCGCTCCCGGTCGATGGCGCCCTGGTTGGCCGCCACGCCGATCACGAACCGGGTCGGCTCGCCGATCGAGGTGCCGCCGGGATCGAGTCCCTGGTTCAGTCGGCGCACCACGTTGGTGAGTCCGATGCTGTCGATGTCGAAGACGGCGGTGGCGTCGGGGTAGGGCCCGGCGGTCGGCGGATCGCCGGTCACGATGAGCACGTTCCGAAGGCCGCCGGCGGCCGCCCCCAGCAGGTCGCTCAGCATGCCGAGCATGTTTCGGTCGCGGCAGGTGTAGTGGAACACCGTCTCCAGTCCGACCTCGCGCTCCACCAGGAGTGCCGCGGGCACGACCCCCATGCGGCTCTGCGCGCGCGACCCGTCCACCAGGTTGACCGCGTCCACTCCCGCCTCGCGAAGGGCACGGCATTGCTTCAGCATGCCCGCCGGGTCCCAGCCGCGAGGGGGCACGACCTCCACGCTTCGGACGAACGCCCCGCCGGCGAGCTTCCGCGCCCACTCCGAGCGCGCCGCGAGTGGCACCGGCTGCGCGCCCGTCGCTTCGGACGGCGGGGTCGCCGGTACTCCGACGGATAACCGCCTGGGCCGGGCGTCCGCGACGCACTCCCTGATCCGGCGGATGTGCTCTGGCGTGGTCCCGCAGCAGCCACCGATGAACCGCACCCCCGCCGCCGTGAGGCGCCGGGCGTACTGGGCCATGTAATCCGGGCTCGCGAGATAGATCCGCCGGTCGCCTACCGCGCGCGGCAGGCCCGCGTTCGGCTGAGCCGACAGCGGCACGGTCGAGACGTCGGCCATGCGCTCGATCGCCTCGAGCATCGGCGCCGGTCCGACCGAGCAGTTGAGACCGACCACGTCGGCCCCCCACTCGATGAGGCGGGCGGCGATCGTTTCGACCGGAGTGCCGTAGGAGGTCGTCCCATCCTCGCCCACGGTCATCTGCGCGATGACCGGCAGGTCCGGAGCCGCCGTCCGCGCGGCTTCCAGCGCCGCATGGATCTCCTCCAGATCGCTGAAGGTCTCCAGGATGAAGCCATCCACCCCACCCTCGGCCAGGCCGGTGGTCTGGCGGGTGAAATGGGCGACGGCCTCGGTCCTGGCCGTCGGCCCCCAGGGCTCGATCCGAATGCCGAGCGGGCCGACCGCGCCGAGCACCAGGGCGCGGCCGCGGGCCGCGCGATGGGCCAGCGCTGCGGCCGCGCGGTTGATCTCTTCGGTGCGGTCGTCCAGCCCGAATCCCGACAGCTTCACGGGGTTCGCGCCGAAGGTGTTGGTCTCCAGGATCTCGGCGCCGGCGCGGACGTAGGTGTCGTGGACCTCCTGCACCAGACCGGGCTGCTTGAGGGTGAGCTCGTCGTAGCACACGTTGACGAACACTCCCCGGCTGTAGAGCATGGTGCCCATCGCCCCGTCGAGGACGTGGACACCGCCGTCTGCCAGGAGATCTCGAAAGGTGCGCATGGTAGCTCTAACGGCGGAACGGCGGAACGGCGGAACGGCGGAAGGTTGCCCGATGTCGAGGCGCCAATCGATCCGGAGTCTCCCGTTCCGCCGTTCCGCCGTTCCGCCGTTCCGCCCCTCGTGTCATCGTTCGTAGCTCAGGTTTGGTGCCAGCCACCGCTCCGCCTCCTTCACCGTCATGCCCTTCCGCGTCGCGTAGTCCTCCACCTGGTCGCGGCCGATCTTGCCCACGCCGAAGTAGCGCGCCTCCGGGTGCCAGAAATACCATCCGCTCACGGCCGCCGTCGGGGTCATGGCGAAGCTCTCGGTCAGGGCGATGCCCGTCCGCTGCTCGACGTCGAGCAGGTCGAAGAGGGCGCCTTTCTCGGTGTGGTCGGGGCAGGCGGGGTAGCCCGGAGCAGGACGGATGCCCTGGTACGCCTCCCGGATCAGATCGGTGTTCTCCAGCGCCTCGGACCGCGCATAGCCCCAGAACTCACGCCGGACCCGCTCGTGCAGCCGCTCGGCGAACGCCTCCGCCAGCCGGTCGGCCAGCGCCTTCGCCAGGATGGCGTTGTAGTCGTCGTGGCCGGCCTCGAACTCCGCCACCATCTGGTCCACGCCGACTCCGGCGGTCACCGCGAAGGCGCCCACGTAGTCGAGCACGCCGCTTTCCCGGGGAGCCACGTAGTCGGCGAGCGCCAGGTTCGGCCGCCCCGGCGGCTTGGCCATCTGCTGCCGCAGCGTGTGGATCGTGGCGATGCGTTCGGTGCGGTCCGCGGTGCGATAGATCTCGATGTCGTCGCCCACCGCCGCGGCCGGGAAGAGGCCGAAGACACCCCGCGCCGTCAGCAGCCGCTCCCGGACGATCCGGTCGAGCAGGGCGCGGGCATCGTCGAACAGGCTCCGCGCCGCCGGACCCACCTTCGGGTCATCGAGAATCGCGGGGTAGTGTCCCGCCAGCTCCCAGGTCTGGAAGAACGGCGTCCAATCGATCCGCTCCACCAGCTCCGCCAGCGGGTAGTCGTCGAGCACCTGCACGCCGAGCACGCAGGGCGCGGGCGGGGCGGCCGCCGACCAGTCGAGCGCGAGGCGGTTCGCGCGGGCGGCGGCCAGGGGCACGTGGCGCTCAGTCGGCCCGCGACCCGCCCGCTCTTCGCGGATCCGCTGGTACTCGCTGCGGACATCGCGCGCGAAGGCCTCCGTGAGACCGTGGCTCAGCAGGCTGCTCGCCACGCCGACCGCGCGCGAGGCGTCGAGCACGTGGACGGTGGTGCCGTGGTAGTTCGGCTCGATCTTCACCGCCGTGTGCGCCCGGGAGGTCGTGGCG
The DNA here is from genome assembly GCA_963844445.1 of uncultured Gemmatimonadales bacterium. Classification (GTDB taxonomy): domain Bacteria; phylum Gemmatimonadota; class Gemmatimonadetes; order Gemmatimonadales; family GWC2-71-9; genus CAVVWJ01. The sequence continues at coordinate 227,899 of CAWJOB010000001.1, read as the reverse complement.
CCGCCGATCAGGAGCGGCAGCTTGAATCCCTCGCGCTCCATCTCGCTGGCGACGAAGCTCATCTCCTCCAGCGACGGCGTGATGAGCCCGCTCAAACCGATCAGGTCCACGCCCTCGCGCCGCGCCGTCTCCAGGATCCGGGCCGAGGGCACCATGACGCCGAGATCGATCACCTCGTAGTTGTTGCACTGGAGCACGACGCCCACGATGTTCTTGCCGATGTCGTGCACGTCGCCCTTCACGGTCGCGAGCAGCACCTTGCCCTTGGGGCGGGCCTCAGTCGTCTTGTCGCGCTCGGCCTCGATGTACGGCACCAGGTGCGCCACCGCCCGCTTCATCACCCGGGCGCTCTTCACCACCTGCGGCAGGAACATCTTCCCCGCTCCGAACAGGTCGCCGACGATGTTCATCCCGGCCATCAGCGGCCCCTCGATCACCTCGATCGGGCGCGCCGCCTGGAGCCGGGCCTCCTCCGCATCCTCCACGACGTAGTCGGCGATCCCTTCCACCAGCGCGTGGGCCAGCCGCTCCGCGACCGGCTTCTCGCGCCACGAGAGATCGGTCGTCCGAGTGGCCGCCTGGCCCTTGACCGAGTCGGCGATCTCGAGCAGGCGGTCGGTCGCGTCGGGGCGCCGGTTCAACACCACGTCTTCCACCCGCTCGAGCAGCTCCGGCGGGATGTCGGCGTAGATCGGCAGCGCGCCGGCGTTCACGATCCCCATGTCCATCCCGGCCTCGATGGCATGGTACAGGAACACGGCGTGGATCGCCTCGCGGACCGGGTCGTTTCCCCGGAACGAGAAGGAGACGTTGCTCACTCCGCCGCTCACCTGGACGTGCGGCAGCTCGGCCTTGATCCGGCGGGTGGCCTCGATGTACGCGAGGGCGTAGTCGCCGTGCTCCTCGATCCCGGTGGCGATCGCGAAGATGTTCGGGTCGAAGATGATGTCCTCCGGCGGGAAGCCCACCCGCTCGGTGAGGATGCGGTAGGCGCGCCGGCAGATGTCCACCTTGCGCTCGACCGTGTCGGCCTGGCCCTCCTCGTCGAACGCCATCACGATCACGGCCGCGCCGTACCGGCGCACCAGCGTCGCCTGACGGACGAACTCCTCCTCGCCCTCCTTGAGACTGATCGAGTTGACCACGCCCTTCCCCTGGACGCACTTGAGCCCGGCCTCGATCACCGACCACTTGGATGAGTCGATCACCACCGGCACCCGGCTGATGTCCGGCTCGGAGGCCATGAGCTGGAGGAAGGTCTTCATGGCCTCGCGGCTTTCGAGCATTCCCTCGTCCATGTTGACGTCGAGCATCTGCGCGCCGCTCTCCACCTGCTGGCGGGCGATCACCAGGCCCGCGTCGTATTCACCCGCGAGGATCAGCTTCGCGAACTTGCGGGACCCGGTGACGTTGGTCCGCTCGCCCACGTTCACGAAGATGCTGTCCGGCCGGACGGTGATCGGCTCCAGCCCGCTGAGCCGGAGGTGGGACTCCGGCTCGGCGGGGCGGCGCGGCGCCAGGCCGCGCACCGCGTCCGCGAACGCGCGGATGTGCGCGGGCGTGGTACCGCAGCATCCGCCCACCAGGTTCAGCAGGCCGTGCTCGGCGAACTCCCGAAGCACCTCCGCCATCTTCTCCGGGGTCTCGTCGTATTGGCCGAACTCGTTGGGCAGCCCGGCGTTCGGATGCGTGCTCACGAGGACCGGAGCCACCCGTGAGAGCTCCTGCACATACTGCCGCAGCGCCGCGGGGCCCAGCGCACAGTTGAAGCCGACGCTGAGCGGCCTGGCGTGTGCCACCGAGTTCCAGAACGCCTCGGTGGTCTGGCCGGAGAGGGTCCGACCGGAGGCGTCGGTGATCGTCCCCGAGATCATCACCGGCACGCTGGTCCCGAGCGCGTCGAACGCCGACTCGACAGCGAAGATCGCCGCCTTGGCGTTGAGGGTGTCGAAGATGGTCTCGATCAGGAGCAGATCCGCCCCGCCGTCGATCAGGCCGCGCGCGGCCTCGGTGTAAGTCGCCACCAGATCGTCGAACTCGATGTTGCGGAAGCCGGGATCGTTGACGTCGGGTGAGATCGAGGCCGTGCGGTTGGTGGGGCCGAGCACGCCGGCCACGTACCGGGGGCGCTCGGGGTCCTTGCGCTCGAATTCGTCGGCCACCGACCGCGCCAGCGCGGCCGACGCGTGGTTCAGCTCGTAGACCAGGTCCTCCAGGCCGTAGTCCGCCTGCGAGCTGGCCGTGCTGGTGAACGAGTTGGTCTCGATGATGTCCGCGCCGGCGTCGAGGTAGGCGGCGTGAATGGCGCGGATCACCTTGGGCTGGGTGATCGAGAGGAGGTCGCTGTTTCCCTTGAGCTCGCGGGACGATCCGGCGAAGCGGTCGCCCCGGTAGTCCCTCTCCTCCAGGTGGTAGGTCTGGATCATCGTCCCCATGGCGCCATCGAGCAGCAGGATACGGCGCGCCAGGAGCGGCTCGAGCAGGTCGAGCCGCTCGGCACGGGTCCGGCCGGATCCGTTGGCGGAAACAGCGGGTGACGAGGCGACCGGCAAGGGGGTCCTCCCTACGAAAAATCCCCGGGGGCTAAAACGCCACGGGGCAAGCGTTTTAGCGGATTGTTTTACGTGGCCGCAAGCAGCGCAAATCGCCACGAATTCGATTGTCGTCGAAAGTTAGCGGGATTGCCGACTAGGGCAAGGAGTTTGTCAGCTCACCCGAGGCCCAGCCGCCGTGCCGTCTCCTGCACCGATACCCCGGTCACGGCCACCAGCTTGGCTCGCCCGGTCCGCCCAGATACCAGCTCGACGCTCGACCGGGGCACCTTCAGCAGGACGGCCAGGAATCGAACCAACGCGTCGTTGGCCATGCCATCCACCGGCGGCGCAGTGAGCCGGATCCGGATCGCGCCCCCGGCCGCGCCGGCGACCTCCTCGCGCGATGCTCGGGGCTGGACCCGAACCCGGAGCCGCACTCCGGTGGCGGTGGGCGAGATCGGCGCGGACATCTCACAGCATGCCGAGCACCAGCCCTCTGGCTACCCAGAGTGCCAGCCAGGCCAGCATCGGGCTGAAGTCGATCATGCCGGTGGGCGGGATCAGACGGCGGATCGGCCGGATGATCCAATCGGTGAGGAGCACCAGCGGGCGCATCCAACGGCGGTACTCGGAGATGCCGAACCACGACGCGATCACGCGGATGAAGATCGAGGCCATGACGACCGTGAACGCCCAGCCCGCTAGCACTCTGATCCAATCCCGGGGCTGCGCGCTCGCCAGGGCGGTGAGACTTCCCGCCAGGCCGAGCAGCCAGCTGACGAGGCTCAGCAGGATCAGGCCGCCGAGGATCACGGCCCCGAGCAGCCAGAGCGGCGCGTCCTGCGGGCTGCCGCCGAACCGGATCACCCGGCGCTCCACCGGGAGAAGCACCGGATCGCTCAGCCGCCGGACCAGCTTGGGCCAGGCGCCGAACGGGCCGATCTTCCGACGCCGCACCGCCCAGTGCGTCAGGGCGACGATCGAGGCGTAGGCCAAGGCCAGGACGACGATGCTGCGAGCCACGGTATCGAGCACGAAGGCGACCACGGCGGGGATGGGAGGCCGAGACTATCGCCCCAGGCCCCCGACCTTGGCGGGTCGCTGGGCGCCGGAGCGGGAGGTGCACATCAGGGTGAACCGGCCCCCGTTGATGGCGGCTTCCTCGAGGAGGTGGCTGTCCCCCCGGCAGGAGACGATCTCGCGACCCTCGACTTTACGAAACTGCACGGTGACCACGGGCTCTCGGTTGACGTTGAAGAGATGACGCGCGGTGGTGGGAGTGAGGCTGTCGACACCCATCTGACGAAGGGAGGCGGCCGGCCGGCCGCGATGGGATCCCTTGTAGTCCACCGCGCGGTCCACCAGTTCCAACACTTCCCGGCCCAGCGTCTCGACATCCAGCTGCTCGGGAGGCAGGTCCGACTTCGGCTGCTGGGCTCCGCTTCGCGAGCCATCCTTGTCGCCGCACGCCGCGGCCAGACACACGAGCGCCATCACCGGCCACACGCGGAGCCGCTTCATTCCATTGCGAATTCGCGGTTGAACACGACCTCGAAGCTGAAGGTCTTGGCGCGGGTCCGGGTCTCCATCAGCTCCGCGATACGCCGGAGGCGGCTGGGGATCCCCATGATCTTCTCTTGCGCCTTCCGGCCCAGCTCGCCCAGCCCCTCCTGACTCTCGATCTTCCAGTAGCGGATCTGCTCCTGCACGATGCGCAGGTAGTCCCTGGGGCCGTAAATCCCGGAGCGGCGAATCACTTCCGCGAGATCCTTGAATCCGGGGATCGTGATCCCGGGCATGTCGATCGCCGGCAGGATGAACGACGCCGAGTGCAGCGCCTGGTCGGGGTCGCGCTTGAGAATCTCCTCGAAGACCGTGCGGTAGAAGGCGTAGTGCCTGGCCTCGTCCTTGGCCACCTGGCTCAACACCTCGGCGAGGCGCGGCTCGTACTCGCCAATGACCTTGCCCGTCTCCGCGTGCGAGAACTGGGTCGCGCGCTCCTGCACCGTGGTATACGCGAAAACGCGATAGGGGTCCCGGTCCCACTCCGGGTGGAAGCCCCGGCGCAGGTACTCGAACTGCATCTCCTCGATCTTCCGCTGATCGAAGAGGCGGGTGTCGCGGGCATAATCGTGGAGGACCTGGCCATGCCGGTCCTCCTCGGCGGTCCAGAGATTGTTCCACAGGCGCCAATGGCTCTCGTCGCCCAGAAAAACCGCCAGAAGGCGGTGGAAATGCGGCAGCCCCTCCTCGGTCAGGAGGTTGAGCGCCAAGGCTGCCCGTGCGTGATCGGGAATCCCCTGGGCCTGGCTCCGGAGCTGAGCCTGGAACGCGTCGGGATCGGTGTCGGGGGCGGGGCCCAGGAGATCGGAGGGGTACCACAGGTCCCGCTTCCGCTCGTGCAGCTCCATGAGCTCGCCGACTCGACCCTCAAGGTCCCGGAGGACTTCCATTTTGGACTGGAGTTCGTGCGCGGGGTCGGTGATGGTGCCCATGAATGTCCCAGGACGGCGGTTAGCCCTCAAAATGCAGACCGGACCAGCCTTGTAAGATAGTGCGGCTGGTCCGGGGAACGCCAACGGGCGGGGGGTAAAGCCTAGCCTAAAGCCGCTAGTCGCTTCTCCATGAGTGACCAGGTCCGTTGGCCGATGTAGCTCTCCCGGCGGAAGATCGGGTTCCACCCCAGGGCTGCCAGGAGCCCCTCGGACCGCTCGTCATCGGTCCAGAACTCCGCCAGGTGGGCTCCGCCGTCGACGGCCCGCTCTTCGAAGGCGGCGAGGAGCCGGTGGGCGTGGCCGCGGTGCCGCTCCTGCGGCAGGACTACGACATCCACCAGATGGGCGACTCCGCCGCGCAACCAGTAGCGCAGGCCCCCGATCCAGTCGCCGATCTCATTGCTGAGCATGAGGTAACGCTCCTCGGGCCCACCGGTCCTACCGGCGGACTCCTCCTCCTGCTCGATGAGCTCGGAGTACCAGGCCGCAAAATCGTCGTCCTGTTCCATTTCCCGGATGATGATCTCGCCCATGATTCCCTGCCTGATAGGAAGACAGTCTCCAGCTTACGCAACAGTGATGCCACTTCGAGGGTTCCGCCCGTGAAGCCGATTACTTCGCTTCGCCCCGGCTTTTTTCGGTTAGCTTGACCGGAGTTGTCAGCCAGCCCGTTGCGCGAAGGAGGTGGACCCGATGGCGAATGCGACGCAGACCAGCCGACCGGTGGTGGTGAAGTGCGTGTTCTGCGACACGGCCAACCGAGTCGATCTAGCCCGGCTCCCGGACGGTCCCAGATGCGGCCAGTGCCGGCGTCCGATCCGGCTGGATCGTCCCCTCGTGGTGACCGACGCCGACTTCGAGAAGACAATCATGGGCTCAAGCGTCCCGGTGGTGGTGGACTTCCACGCCGACTGGTGTGGCCCCTGCAAGATGATGGCACCGGTGCTCGACGACTTCGCCAGGCGTCACCTGGGCGAGGTGCTGGTGCTGAAGCTGGACACCGACGCCAACCCGGTGACTCCCGCCCGCCTGGGCATCCGTGGCATACCCACCCTGATCGTATTCGAGCACGGCCGCGAGAGCCGGCGCCATGTGGGCGCCTCCCAGCTGCCGGAGCTGGAGAAGCTGGCGGGACTCGAGGGTTCCGCGGCGTAGTCCTACCCCGCTCACACCCCCACGGCGACGGCAACGCCGATGGCTACCGCGGCGAGCACGACCAGGGCGCCGAAGAGCGTCCCCGCGAATCCGAGCCATGCCTCATATCGGACGCCGGCCGCGGCCAGCATCGCCATGAGTGCGCCGTTGGTCGGGGTGATCAACTCGCACAGCCCGGCGCCGTATTGGTAGGCGAGCACGGTCACCTGCCGGGACAGGCCGATCAGGTCGGAGAGCGGGACCAGAAGCGGCATGGTGAGTACCGCCTGGCCGCTGGTGCTTGGCACCGGCACGTGAATCAGGGTGTGGGCGGCCATCATAGCCAGCGCCGACGCGGTGACCGGGAGATCGGCGATCGGCGTGAACAATCCCTGCACGATGGTGTCCACCACCCGGCCCTCATTCAGCACGACGTAGATCCCCCGGGCGAATCCGATCAGAAGCGCCGCGTACGCCATGGACCGTAGCCCATCCACGAACGCGTCCGCGGTCCCGCCGATTCTTAAGCCGCCGAACAGGCCGGCCGCGACGCCCATCAGGAAAAAGACGGCCGACAGCTGGTCGAAGTCCCAGTGATACTCCAGCACGCCGACCACGAACGCGACGAAGCTCGCCACCACCGTGAGCAGCACCGCGGCATGGCGCCAGCCGGCGACGGGTCCAACCCCTTCTCCAGGATCCAATGGCCCGACCGGGACCCGGGTCCGGCGCGCGTGCAGCATGGTGCCGCCGATCCAGATCGCCAGGGCGGGAATCATGAACGCGACTCGGAACTGCCAGCCGGACAGCAGGTCCAGTTCGGCGACCTTCTGGGCGATGCCGACCTGAAACGGGTTGATGAAGCTGAACGAGGCGCCGACGGCCGAAGCACCCAGGCTCATGGCGACGGCCGTGACGGGGCTGAACCCTAGACGGGACGTCAGCAGGAGCAACACGGGGACGAAGGCGATCAGCTCCTCCTGCATCTGGAGCAGTACGCCGCCGGTTCCGAAAACCAGCCCCGCCACGGGAATGACCAGCAGTCCACGCCCCGACAGCGCGGCGACCAACGAATTCACCAGCCGGGTAAGAGCGCCGGTGCGCTCGACGACGGCGAATCCACCTCCGACCAGGAAGACGTAAAAGATGACCGACGCGGCCTCGATCATCCCTCTCGGGATGGCGACCAGCGCCTGGAACGGCCCGACCGGGGAAGCCTCGACCGGGGCGTAGGTGCCGGGGACCACGACGCTGCGCCCGGTGGCGGAGTCCTCACGCCGCTGGTACTCCCCGGCCGGAAGCACCCAGGTGAGCGCGGCGGCGATCAGTATGCACCCGACGAGCAGCGTCAGCGGATGCGGAAACCGAGAAGCCGTCACCCGCCGCTCAGAGCGGTCGGCACTGGCGGGCGTCAGGCTGGCGGCTGGAGCAGGCGATACTCTCGTCCATGCCCTGCACCAAAGGGCCGCACGCGGCGGTCTGAGCCTGCTCGGTCGCCGATTCCTCGGTCGCGCCGGAGGCGGTCGCGGTGCGCTTCTGGCCCTGGAAGGTCACGGTGACGGCGCACTCGACCCGCTGAACCTCCAGCGTCAAGTAGACCAGGAAGGCAATGAATCCGACTATCACCAGCACGGTCACGAGTCGCGCGCGACTGGCCATGGAGCACGAACCAGATGGGGGAAGACGGCGGTGACGCCAGGGGACGGCTTCGGAATATCTGAGGGGAATCGGCGGGGCGGAAGGCCGGGCATCGCAGTCACCTCAGCCGGACACCGACTCCTCGATCCATCTGAGGTACCCCGCGTCCCCTTCGGCGACCGGCAGCGCGACGATCTCCGGAGTCTCGTAGGGGTGCAGCTCGCGAAGGCGGGCCAGCAGGGTGGGCACTCGCGCGGCCGTGGTCTTCAGATGGCAGTACCACTCCGCCGCCGTCTCCACCTCTCCGTGCCACCGGTAGACGCTCGACACCGGACCGACCACCTGGGCGCATGCCGCGAGCCGCTCCTCCACCAGCCGCGTGCCGAGTCGGAGGGCCGCCTCCCGATCGGGAAGCGTGGTCGTCACCTGGCGGCATTCGGGCACGGGGCGCGGTACCTCCGATCGAAGCTCCTCAGTCGGCCAGCGGAACGATTCCCACCCGCCATCCGCTCTTAAACTGCACCGTGAGCCGAGGGCTCAGCGGGTCCGCCACGACGCTGGCGACATCGGGTTGCCTCCGGGCGAAGGCCACTGCGCTGTTCGCCTGGGCGGCCAGTGCCTCGGGCGAGATGCCCTGATGCGCCTTGGCGAACTCCCGCGCGATCTCGGCCGCCTGCGCCTGCTCCCGGCCATAGCGCGCGAACTGGGCGTCAGGCACCAGCCCATCCTGGTCGGAGACGCGAGGGTGATAGTCGTAGGACCGGCAGGAAACGAGCGCCAGTGCCAGCAGCAACGCGGGAGTGCTACGGGTCATCGCGGGCCTCGAGGTGGAAGTCGGAAAGCTTCGCCGAAAGTAATGCCGGGCGGCCCCGGCGGCGACGGGTTAGCTTACGCTTTTTCCTTCTCGGGGCTTCCCATGAGCGGACTTTCCAACATCCCCCATCCCCGCAACGAGCCGGTGCTCGGCTACGCGCCCGAGACGCCCGAGCGGGCGGCGCTGAAGGCCGCGCTGGGCGCCGTGGGCGCGCAGCAGATCGAGATCCCTGCGGTGGTGGCGGGGCGCGAGGTCCGGACCGGTGACACTCACGACGTGGTCTCGCCGCACTGCCACCACCGGGTGCTCGCCAAGGTACATCAGGCCGACGGTGCCACCATCCAAGCGGCGACCAAGGCCGCGGTCGAGGCGCAGCGCGACTGGGGCCACTGGCGCTTCGAGGACCGGGCGGCGGTCTTTCTCAAGGCGGCCGACCTGCTCGCCACGGTCCACCGGCAGCTGCTCAATGCTTCCACCATGCTGGGGCAGAGCAAGACCGCCTTCCAGGCCGAGATCGACAGCGCCTGCGAGCTGATCGACTTCCTCCGGTTCAACGTGCATTTCGCCGAGCGGATCTACCGGGAGCAGCCGGAGTCATCGCCGGGAATGTGGAACCGGATGGACTACCGCCCGCTCGAAGGATTCGTCTACGCCATCACGCCGTTCAACTTCACCGCGATCGGCGGCAATCTCCCCACCGCGCCCGCGCTCATGGGCAACGCGGTGGTGTGGAAGCCTTCGGCCACTGCCACGCTCAGCAACTGGCATTTCTTCCGGCTGCTCGAGGAGGCAGGACTGCCGCCCGGAGTGATCAACTTCCTGCCGGGCGATTCCATCGCGGTGAGCCGGACGCTGCTCGCGGACCGGCACCTCGCGGGGATCCATTTCACCGGCTCGACGGCGGTCTTCCAGAGTCTCTGGCGGACAGTCGGCGAGAATCTCGGCCAGTATGCGGGATACCCCAGAATCGTGGGGGAGACCGGCGGCAAGGACTTCATCGTCGCGCACGCCAGCGCCGACGTCGAGGCGCTGGCGGTCGGCATGGTCCGGGGTGCGTACGAATACCAGGGGCAGAAGTGCAGCGCGGCGTCGCGGGCGTACATCCCCGACACGCTCTGGCCCGAGGTACGCGACCGGGTGACCGCCATGATCGGGGACATCCGCATGGGCGACGTCGCGGACTTCCGCAATTTCATGGGCGCGGTGATCGACCGGCGCGCCTTCACCCGGATCAAGGGCCACCTGGAGCGGGCCAAGACGGACCCCGCCGTCCGGATCATCGCCGGGGGCGGCACCGACGACTCGGTCGGCTGGTTCGTGGAGCCGACGCTGTTGCAGGCGGAAGACCCGATGTACCAGACGATGTGCGAAGAGATCTTCGGGCCGGTCCTGACGGTCCATGTCTATCCCGCCGCCAAATGGTCCGAGACCCTCGCGCTGGTGGACCGGACCGGGCCGTACGCCCTCACCGGCGCGATCTTCGCGCGGGACCGCAAGGCGGTCGCGGAGGCGGACCGTGCCCTGCGCTTTGCGGCGGGCAACTACTACGTCAACGACAAGCCCACCGGCGCGGTCGTGGGCCAGCAGCCGTTCGGCGGCGGCCGGGCCAGCGGCACCAACGACAAGGCGGGGTCGGTACTGAACCTGCTTCGCTGGACGTCGCCGCGGGCGATCAAGGAGACTTTCGCGCCGCCGAAGGACTATCGATATCCGTTCATGGCGGAGCGGTGAGATCGAGTTGCTCGAGCTGACGCTTCTCGGGCTGGCGATCCTGGGCCAGGAGTCGATCCAGGCCCAGGCCATCGCCGCTCCGCCTCCCGCGTACACGGCCAGCCAACTGCACTGCGCGCGCTTCGCCGAGACCTCCCGCAGCGAGGTCGAAACCGAGACGGCCCGAGGATCGGTGAAAGCTACGGCGGACCGCGACGGCGTCTGGAGCTTCCGCGCTCGCGACAGCACCGGCGGCGTCGCGGTGGAAGGGTGGTACGATTCGCTGTCGCTGCGGCGGCGGACGGCCGAAGGTGAACTCTCCGTCGACACCGATGGGTTGATCGGAGGGCGCTACCGGGGCCTGTTGCGGCCGGCGGGCGGCTATGTCGAGATCGCCCGTCCGTTTCTTCCCGACGATGTGGGCGAGGTCGCCGATCTCTCCGCCGCAGCGCAGGACCTCTTCCCGCCGTTGCCGCCTCGCCCGCTCGGGCACGAAGAGTCGTGGAGCGATGCCGGGCTCGAGCTCTCACGCCTTGCCGACACGATGGTGGCAGGACGCGCCCTGCTTCACTTTCGCCTCGCCGCACGAGCCGAGACCCGCGAAGGGATCCCCCGCGGCGACACCGTCCCCATCCCGATCCGGCAGACCATGACCGAGCGGGGCGAAGTGTACTGGTCGCCCTCCTCGGGCCTCGTGCGGCGGACCCGCGACATCGCCATCGAGGCGACCATCCCGTCCGGCGGCCGGATCCGGCAGCCGGTTCGCTCTCGCGTCACTCAGCGCATCGAGCTCACCCGCCTGCCCTCTGCGCCGGGCTGCAAGTAAGGCCTGCTCTCCCGGGCATGGCCGGCCTGGCGTAGCGCATTCTGGAACGCAACGCACTCCAACGACACCAGTGATCCGCCGCTGCCTTCACCCGAAGCGTGAAGTGCGTCTCCCCGTGTCCGAACCCAGCCGGGCAGCGCGCAACCTAGATCGGAGGACGAGAGCAGCGACGATCACATCTTCGGGAGGAAGACATGCGGTACGGTAGGAGCATCATGGCGCTCGTGGGTTTGTCCGTGGCGCTGACGGCTTGCGACGACTCGGCCGGACCGGGCGGTGACCTCGGCATCGAACCGCTGCTGGTGATCCAGGCCAACGGCGACCTCACCTCGGCACTCACCGACTTCCGCGCGGCGGTGGGTGATCCGGCCAACGGTGGCGGGGTCGGACCGCAGCCGGGTGGACGGCGCGAGATCCGCTGGGACGCCGTGCCGGCGGTGCAAACGAACAGCGACGGCTTCCCGGCCGATTTCTTCAAGGGCGCGGGGCTGATCTCCACCACCGACGGCATCGGGACTCGAGTGAGCGACAACGACTTCGCCGACATCAATCCGAGCTACGCCGACCAGTTCGAGAGCTTCAGCAAGGTGAAGACCTTCATGGCGTCAGGCAGCGCGCGGTTGACGCTGCGGTTCCGGGTGCCCGGGACCGATACCGAGGGCATCGTCGGCGGATTCGGCATCGTGTTCTCTGACGTGGATCGGGTCGGCTCGGCGCAGATCACCCTGTACGCGCTCGACGGCACCAACCTCGGGAGATACGTCGCACCGGTGCGGAACGACGCGGCCGGCCACTCGTTCGTCGGTGTGGTCTTCGACCAGGAGATCATCGGCCGGGTGGAGGTGACGTCAGGGGAAGCACCGCTCGCGGCGGGTAGAGACGATGTGAGCTCGGGCGGAGCGGACGACCTGGTGGTGACGGACGACTTCGTGTTCGGCGAGCCGCAGCCTCAGGCGCCCGCCCCTTCCTAAGGGTGACGCGATCCGGGGAGCGGCCTGCTCCCCGGACCGCGAGGTCATGCGCCCTCAACAAAGAAACACTCCAATCAACAGGAAAGGCGATGATTCCCCAACGGACGACCTCTGCGGTGCTGGGCCTGCCCGCGTTGCTCCCCATGCTGGTCGGTGCCTGCGCTGATCTGACCGCCGGTGCCCGGCCCGGAGCGCCGCACGAGGTCGTAGTCACCACCACCGAATTCTCCTTCAGCGCTCCGGACACGATCCCTGCGGGCTTGACAAGAATCCGCCTTTTCAACAAGGGCAGCGAGCCTCACCACGTGCAGCTCGCACGGCTGGATGACGGCCGCACCATTGGGGAGCTCCGCGACAGCCTCACCGCGGGCGCCGATCTCCCATCTTGGGTCACCTTCGTCGGGGGCCCCAACGACCCGGCGCCCGGCGCCCCGAGCGAAGTCGTCGTTTCCCTGGTGCCGGGCTCCTACGCGATGCTCTGCTTCATCCCGTCTGCCGACGGCGTGCCTCACCTGGCCAAGGGGATGATCCGGAACCTGGAGGTCACGCCGGCGCCGCCGGCCAGGCACCAACCCGAGCCGCGGGCAGACGCGCGTCTTACGCTCAACGACTTCGGCTTCGAGCTGAGGCCCGGACTGAAAGCCGGGCGCCGCACGATACGTGTCGAGAACGTCGGTCCCCAGCCGCACGAGGTCGTCCTCGCCCGCCTGGCACCGGGCAAGACATTGGTGGACGCGATGAGTTGGCTCAAGCATCGCGAAGGGCCCATGCCGGGCGAGACCTACGGCGGCACGGTGGCGCTGCAGGCGGGCCAGGTCAACTTCGTCACCGCGGATTTCTCCCGCGGGGAGTATGTGCTGCTCTGCTTCGTCCCGGACTCGGGTGATGGCCGCCCCCATGTCGCGCACGGCATGGTCCGCCAGATCAGCGTGGAGTGATGGGGGGCGCCCCCCGCTTCCGCCGCGTTCCGTTAAAGCGTTGCTCGGGATCGAAGAGCAACGCCGTCAGCACGAAGGCGAGGACGGTGGCTCCGAGCACGGCGCCGGCCGCGACCGGCAGCCGCGTCTCCGCCGGCTGGCCGAGGGCGTGGCGTACGAGGTCCACCGCGTAGGTGACCGGATTGGCGCGGGCCAGCGCGCGGAAGAGCGGCGGCATGCCGGCGGTGGGATACAGGGCGCCGCTCAAGAAGAGCAAAGGAAAGAGAATCACGTTGATGATCCCGGCGAAGTTCTCCACCGAGCGCAGGCGCGCGGCCACCAGCAGGCCGAGCGTCGCGCTCATCGCGGCGATCGCGACGACCGCACCGGCGGCGAACAGGTAGCGCGCCGGGGCAGCGTCGAGCACCAGCGGCGCCACCGCGAGGACGATCCCCGCCTGGAAGATCCCCACCAGCGCGGCCGCCGCCGCCCGGCCGCCGAGCACGGCGCCGACGCCCGCCGGACTCGCCAGCATCAGCCGCAGCATGCCGAACTCCCGATCGTAGACGGTCGAGGCCGCGGTGAGCATCCCGCCGAACAGTGCCGCCATCACCACGATGCCCGGAAGGACGAACGCCTGATAGGAGAGGCCGCTCTCCAGCCGGGCGATGGCCCCGTACCCGGTGCCGATCAGCAGCAGCCACATGAACGGGCGCGCCACTCCGCCGATCAGGCGGCCGGTCTGCCGGGTGGCGCGGGCCAGATCGCGGGCGACGATGCCGTGGATGGCGCTCCAGCCGTTCATGGCGGGCCGGCCTGGGTGCGCGCGAAGTAGACGTCCTCCAGGGACGTGGGCCGCAGCGCGAAGCGATCGATACCCGGGGCTTTCGCCGCTAGCTCGGCCACGGGCTCGCGCTCTCCCGCGATCCCCACCCGATACCCGCGCCCGGTGCGGAGCACCACCCGGGTGGCGCCCAGGCCGCGGAGCGCCCGCGCCAGTCGCTCGGCGCCCGGGCCCTCGATCTCGGCGATCCCTTCACCCAGCTCGGCCCGGAGCGCGGCGGGCGTGCCGTCCGCCACCACTTTTCCGTGAGCCAGCAGCAGCACCCGATCCGCGGGCTCGGCCTCGACCAAGTAATGGGTGGAGAAAAGGACGGTGGTGCCGTGGATCCGGCGCTGGCCCTCGAGGAGGGACCAGATCGTGTCGCGATGCTCGGGGTCGAGGCCGACGGTCGGCTCGTCGAGGATGAGGAGGTCGGGCTGGTGCAGCGTGGCCCGGCCGATGTCGAGCAGGCGGCGCCAGCCGCCGGACAGCTCGCGCGCCAGCCGCCGCGCCCTGGGCCCGAGGCCGATGCGCTCGATCGTGTCGGCCACCGCCGCCCGGGCGAGGCGCCCGCCCAACCCGGCGAGTCGCGCGGCGAACAGGAGGTTCTCTTCGGGCGTGAGGAGCCCGTCCACGGTGGTCTCCTGGAAGAGGAGACCGAGGCGCCGCCGCACCGCCGTGCGGTCCTCGACGATGCCGTGGCCGAAGATGCGGGCGCCGCCCCGGGTGGGCGACAGGAGCGTGCCCAGGAGCAGCATCGCGGTGGTCTTGCCGGCGCCGTTGGGGCCGAGGAGGCCGACCATCGCGCCGCGGGGCACCTCGAGCTCGAGGGCGTCGAGCGCGCGTACGTCGCCGTAGTCGCGGCCGAGCCCCTCGGTCTCGATGGCGAGGCTCACGCCCGCTGCGGCTCGGCGATCACGCGGTAGCGGTACTCCAGCGAGTCGGACGGCGTGGCGACGGCGGTGTCGATCACGCCGCGGTTGGGCGAGAGGGTACAGACCGGATCGGTGTTCTCGGCGGCCCCCGTGAGGGCGAACGCCTGGCAGCGACAGCCGCCGAAATCCACCGTCTTCCGAGGACAGCTGCGACACGGCTCCCGCATCCACTCGTCGCCCCGATACGCCTGAAACGCGGGCGACTGCTGCCAGATCCACTCGAGCGACCGGTCGCGCACGTTGTCGAACGAGAGCGTGGTGATCTGGGTAGCTCCGTGGCACGGCAGGACTTTGCCGTCGGGCGCCACGACGAGGTAGAGCTTGCCCCATCCGCCGTAGCAGGGCTTGGGGTATTGCTCGAAGTAGTCGGGCAACACGAAGAGGACCTGCATGCGGCCCCGGTAGCGCCGGGTGGCTTCTTCTGCCGTCGCCCGGGCCCGCGCGACCTGCTCGCGGGTCGGCATCAGCGAGGCGCGGTTCTCCAGGGCCCAGCCGTAGTACTGGGTGTTCGCCAGCTCGATCCGATCCGCGCCCATCTCGGCGGCCAGATCGATGATCGTGCCGATGCGGTCGAGGTTGGCGCGGTGGAGCACCACGTTGATCGAGAGCGCGAAGCCGAGCTCCTTCACGATGGCCACCGCCGCCCGCTTCTGCTTCACCGAGCTCACACCGGCGATCCGCTCGGCGGTCTCCGGGTCGGCGTCCTGGATCGAGACCTGAATGTGCTCCAGGCCCGCCTCCCGCAGCCGCTCCGCCCGCGCCCGGGTGAGGCCGAGGCCTGATGTCACCAGCGTGCTGTAGAGCCCGAGACCGCGGGCGTGCGCGGCCAGCTCCTCGAGGTCCTTCCGGATCATCGGCTCGCCGCCCGAGAGGCCCAGCTGCAGCACGCCGAGGGCGCGCGCCTGGGTGAAGACCCGCTTCCACTCCTCGGTGGCCAGCTCGCCCTCGGCCCGGATCATCTCCAGCGGATTGGAGCAGTACGGGCAGTGCAGCGGACAGCGATGGGTCAGCTCGGCCAGCAAGGTGGTCGGTCGCTCACTCGTCACGGATCAACTCCCTTTCCGCCAGATGCGACAGATACTCGGTGACGTCGGCGGCGACGTCGGCCTGGTAGCGCTCACCGAGGATGCCGGCGATCTCCCCGACGGTTCGGCGGCCGTCCACCAGCTCGAGGATGGCCTTGCCGGTGTCGTTGAGCAGTACGGCACCCTCGGGGTAGAGCAGCACCGGCCGGTTGCGCACCGGGTCGAAATCGATCCGCGCGAGCTTCCAGAGCGAGGGCACCGAGAGGCTACTCAGGGTAGGCATGATGAATGGTGTCGATCAGCGCCCACAGCATCTCCAGCTTGAAGGCGAGCGCCAGAAACGCGCCGCGCTGGGTGTCCACCGTGGTGCAGTGCCGCTGCACGATCGCCAGACCGTGGCTCACGTCGCGCGGGGCCTGGACCAACCGGCTCTTGAAGTAGTCGAGCGCCTCCGGCGGGATCCAGGGATAGTGCTTGGGAAACGCCTCGATGCGCTGCTGATGAATCTTGGGCGCAAACAGCTCGGTGAGCGACGACGCCACCGCCTCGACCCACGGCCGGGTCCGGCAGAACGTGACGTAGGACTCGCAGATGAGCCGGGCCGCCGGGAGCACGTGCCGCTCGTCCTCCATCTCCTCGCGAGGCACCCCGAGCGCGATGCCGAGCCGGATCCAGAGTTCGATCCCTCCAGTGCCTGGGCCGGTCCCGTCGTGGTCCACGATCCGCTGGATCCACTCCCGCCGGACCTCGGGGTCGGGGCAGTTGGAGAGAATGGCGGCGTCCTTCCGCGGTACTACCCGCTGATACGCGAGCCGGTTCGCCACCCATCCCTGGAACTGCCGGGGAGAAAGCCGGCCGGCGTACATCAGCCGATGGAACGGGTGCTCGACGTAGTACGAGCCGCTGAACGAGCGCAGCGCGCTCTCCAGCTCGGCGGGCGTGAGAGGGCGCTCGAGCGCGGGGACCGGCGGCCGGGGCGGTGCGGTGAGCTGGGACGAGGCGAGGGTCGCGGGCATGGTAGCAAGCTAGCCGGTGGTCAGAGGGTGAACCGCATGCCGTCGGCGCCGACCGCCAGGCCCCGGCGCTCCACCAGGAGACGCTCGGGCGAGTCCTCGATCAGCATCGGATTGGTGTTGTTGATGTGGGTGTACACCCGGTGCGCGCTCCCCAGCGAGGCAAGCCGGTCCAGACTGCCATCGGGCCCGGAGACCGGCAGGTGGTCCATCTCCCTCGCGGTGCGCTCGCCGATGCCCAGCGCGATCAGCTCGTCATCCTTCCAGAAGGTGCCGTCGAACAGCACCAGCTCGGCCTGACCGAGCGTGTGGAGCAGCGTCTCGTCGAGTCCGCCCGAGCCGGGGACGAAAGCGCAGGCGCCGCCACTCGCCTCGTCGCGGATCAGGAGGCCGACGGTGTGACCCGGGTGGTTGCCGCTGGCGAACCGGGGCGGGCCCGCCAGGACCGGAAAGCTCGACACGGTCAGACCGCTCGGGCATCCGTCGCGATAGGTGAGGGGCGTCGTCGAGCCACCGGCCGGCAGATCTTCCAGCCGCATCTCCGCGAATGCCCGGGTGACGGGAACGATCCGTGAGTCATGCTCCAGGATGCTCCGCACCGCCGCAGTCGCGTAGATCTGGAGGTAGCGTCCCTCCCGGAGGAGCAGGACCCCGATCGTATGGTCCAGCTCGGCGTCGGTGAGGACGACACCCTCGACCGGCACCTGGCGCATGCCGGACGGCTCCCGCACCGGCAGCCGGGTGAGCTGGGCGTGGATGTCCGGCGAGGCGTTGAGCAGGAACCACCGCCGGCCGTCGGCACTGACGGCGGCCGACGACTGGCTGCGAGGTCGCGCCCGCTCCGGCTCGCGTCGCGCGACCCGGCAGCTGGGGCACCAGCAGTTCCACTGAGGGAAGCCACCGCCCGCGGCGGTCCCGAGAAGAATGACTTGCACCTAGAAAAAGTAAGGGGCTCGCTTTCGCGAGCCCCTCACCGATGGCAGTGCGCCTTAAAGCGTCGCGACGTAGGCGGTGACTTCCATCGTGACGGCCACGACCTCGGCCTCGGGTTTGGTCCACGTCATTAGCACCCTCCGGAGTTGAGTTGGTGGGCCCTGGGGACCCGGAACAGCTGATTGGGTTGTACTGCCCAGCCGGACCCGGTGGCCCGACGCTGCCCTCGTTATCGCAGACGGCATGCCGCAGGTGAGACAAACCTGTACTTGGCTTACAAGCCAATTCTCTAGACCAGCTTATGATGATTGGTAACGGGTGAAGGCAGAGGTGGTGGGCCAGTTCAAGTGGGTGAGATGACCCAGGTTGGGTGATATCACCCATCCAAACCCCCCAATGATTTGCTAGCTCACGTCTGGAACCCGTACTTCTTCAGCCGATACCGCAGCGTGTCACGGGAGATGCCCAGCCGCTGGGCGGCCCGGGTCTGGTTGCCGGCAGTTTCGCGCAGCGCCTGCTCGATGAGGGACCGCTCCCACTGCTCGAGGTCCATCCCGGCCGGCCGCGACGGTGCCGATGTCGCGGGCGGTTCATCGGAGGGAACCTCCAGCGCCAAATGCTCGATCTGGAGTGTCGGGCCGCGGCTCCACAACACCGCCCGCTCGATCACATGGCTCAGCTCGCGCACGTTCCCCGGCCAGGGATAGCCCAGGAGCAGGTCGTGGGAGCGGGGATCGATCCGCTCGACCGGCTTGCCGTACTTCGCGCTGAACCGGTGAAGAAAGTGCTCGGCCAGCGTCAGCACGTCGTCGCCGCGTTCCCGAAGCGGCGGCAGGCGCAGGAGAATCACGGCGAGTCGGAAGTAGAGGTCCCGCCGGAATCGCTCCCGCTGGGACTCGCGCTCGAGGTCGCGGTTGGTGGCGGCCAGGAGGCGGACATCGATCTTCCGGTCGCGGATCCCGCCGACCCGCCGCACGGTGCGATCCTCCACCGCCTTGAGCAGCTTCCCCTGAAGCGACAACTCGACGTCCCCCACCTCGTCGAGCAGCAGGAAGCCGCCCTCCGCCGCCTCGAAGAGCCCCATCCGCGATTCCTTGGCGTCGGTGAAGGCGCCGCGCTCGTGCCCGAACAGCTCCGCCTCCATCAGGGTCGCCGGCAGGGCAGTGCAGTTGACCTCGATGAAGGGCTTGGACGCGCGCCCGCTGCCGGCGTGGATGGTTCGGGCGACGAGCCCCTTGCCGGTCCCGGTCTCGCCGATGATGAGGACCGGAGGGGTCTCGTCCAGCGCCGCGATCTGCCGCGCCTGGTCGAGCACCGCGCGCATCGACGGAGATTGACCGACCACGCCGGCGAACGGGACGTCGCCCGCAGCCTGGCGCCGGTAGTAGGAGAGCTCCTGCCGCAGCTGGGAGTGCTCGCGGGCACGGTCGGCCAGGAGCTTCAGCTCCTCGAGGTCGACCGGCTTCTTGAGGTAGTCGAACGCGCCGAGCTTCACCGCCTCGACGGCTCCCTCGATGGTGCCGTAGGCGGTCATGATGACGACGGGAACCGACGGGTCGAACTCCCGGATCCGGCGCAGCAGCTCGATGCCGTCCATGCCGGGCAGGCGAACGTCCGAGAAGACCACGTCGGGCCGGAGCGTCTCCAGCAGTCCGATCGCCTGCTCCCCGTCGGTCGCGACCTCGGCCTCGTAGCCGGACTCGAGCAGAAACGCCTTCACGGCGCGGGCGAGCGTCCGCTCGTCGTCCACGATGAGCACGGTGCCGCTCACGCCGCGCCTGCCGCCGGGAGGCGAATCCGCACCGTGGTGCCCGCATCGGGCGAGCTGTCGATCTCCAGTCGTCCTCCGTTCTGCTCCACGTAGCGTTTGGCGATGGCGAGGCCCAGCCCGGTGCCTTCCTGCCGGGTGGTGAAGAACGGCTCGCACACCGAGCCGAGGAGACCGGCGGGAATGCCGGCGCCGGTGTCGGACACTTCGATCAGGATCTCGCCTACGCCGGGGCCCCCGTTCATCGCCCGGGCGCCGAGCCGGAGGCGTCCGCCGCCGGGCATCGCGTCGAGCGCGTTGGAGACCAGCTCGAGGAGCGCCTGTTCGAGCTGCATCGGATCCACCCGCACCTCGGGCAGGTCGTGGGGCACCTCCACCTGGAGCTCGACCTTGCGCTCCCGCATCGGCTCGGCGAAGGCGGGGAGAAGACTCTCCACCAGCCGGTCGAGCCGCTCCGTGAGCGGGATGGTAGGGCGCAGGCCGGCTGAAGCTCAACAGATGACTGATCCGACGGTCGAGCCGGTCCACTTCCTCGATGATGGCATCCAGATGCTCGCGCGAGGACGGTGCGTCCGGGTGGCGGCGAACCAGTTGTGCGGCCGCGCGCAGGCTCGCGAGGGGGTTCCTGAGGCCGTGGGCCACCGCCGCTGCCGTCTCTCCGATCGAGGCGAGCTTTTCCGACTGGACCAGCTGTGCTTGAGCGCGGTCCAGCTCCGCGACGTTCTGTCGCAGACTCTCCGTCATCCGGCCGAAGGCCTGGGCGAGCTCTCCGATCTCGTCGCGCGTCGTAGCGTGCACCGGATGGTCCAGCCGGCCCGAGCCCACCACCGCCATGGCCCCGGTCAGCTCCCGGATCGGGCGGGCGAGGCCGCGGGAGATGAGCCAGGAGGCGAAGAGGCCCCCCGCTAGAGTGAGCGCGATGATCACCAGCAGCGTGCGTCCTTCGCCCGCGAGGATCTGCTCCAGGCCGGCGTAAGCGCCGCGGACGCTCGACTCGCGCGCCTTGCGATATACCTCGCGATTCATCTGGGTCAGCGCGGGCTGGAGCCGGCCTTTCAGCTCCCGCTGGGCGAGGGTAAACGCCTCGCCGCGGTGGCCGGCGTCTGCCAGGGTGAAGACGCTGTCCGTGACCAGGCGGATCTCGCTCTGGATCCGGGACACACCGTCGGCAAGCTGTGACTCGTCGGGCCCCAGCTCGGCCCGCCAGCGATCCTCCCAGTAGCGGATCACATCGCCGGCGAGCTCGAACTCGCGTCGAGCCCCCGGGTCGAGGCCGCTCAAGTATCGCCAGACGATCTCGCCCTGGTCGAACATCGCGGTCTCCAGCTCCGCGTAGGTGCGGGTCCGGGCCATGCTCTCGCCCAGCGCGTCCAAAGCGCGGCGCTCCAGGCGGTTGCTCCGAATCGCCTCCGCGCCCACCAGGAGCGCTGGAAGGACCATGAGGGAGAAGCCGAGCAGGAGCTTGCGCTGGAAGGTCACGGCTCAAACATACGCGGAAAAAAGGAGAGCGGACCATGCCGGCCCGCCCAACCCTTGCGATCAGGCGCCGAGGCCGGCCTCGCGCCACCAGCGGTAGAATGTCGCGCGGCCGATGCCGAGGGCCCGCGCGGCGGCGGTGCGGTTGCCCCCGTGAGACGACAGCGCCCGCAACAGGATGGTGCGGCGGTCTTCCGAGGCGTAACCAGCGGTGAGAGGGAGGGCCCGTTGCGATTCGCGAGGAAGACCTCGGGCAGCTGGTGGGGCTCGATCGACGACTCCACGCCGGGCGGCAGGCCGGCGGCAACCTCGCGCATCACCTTCTCGAGCTGCCGGACGTTCCCGGGCCAATCGCAGGCCTGAAGCACGGACGCCGCCGCGGCCGTGAGAACGGCGCGCGGCGCACCGTGGCGGGCCAGGAAATGCTCGCCGAGCAGCACGATGTCACCACGGCGCTCGCGCAAGGCGGGGATCCGGATCCGCACCACCTGAAGCCTGCGCAGCAGATCGTCGCGAAACCGGCCTTCGCGCACCTCGAGATTCAGCGCCTGGGTCGTGGCGGCGATGACCCGGACGTCGACTCGACGGGGCGCCCCCTCACCGTCGCGCTCGACCATGCCGGTCTCCAGCAGCCGGAGGAGGCGCGCCTGGGCCGGAAGCGACGCCGCATGCACCCGGTCGAGCAGGAGCGTCCCGCTGTGCGCCAGCTCGGCCCGACCGAGCGAGGCAGTGCCGTGCGCTCCCGGGCGGACCCGACCGAACAACTCGGCCTCGAGAAGCGAGGGCGAGACCGCGCCGCAGTCCACCACGACGAGCGGGCGCTCGCATCGGTGGCTACGTGCGTGGATGGCCTGTGCGACCAGCTCCTTCCCCACGCCCGGCTCGCCCTCGATGACCACGGGGGCATCGCTGGGGGCAATGGCCTCGATGAGGTCATACAGCGCCGTCATCGCGGGATCGGCGCCGACCAGGCCGCCGTAGCCGGTCCGTCCGCCGGGCCCGCTGCGGGTGCGGCATAGGACCGTGAGGTCGCGGATGAGGATCAGGACGCCGGTCCGTCCCCCGGCGTCGGTCCAAGGCTGGGCGAGGGCTTCGGCGGTGCGGACATTGCCCTGCGCGCAGAGCACGCTGGCGAGGGCGCTGGTGGGCTGGCCGGAGGTCTTGGCTGCCCAGAGGAGCTCGCTGACGGTGGCGTCAAGCCGGAGGACTTCCCGCCAGGGGCGGCGGTGCGCGGCGGAGGGAGCGAGGCCGGTGACCCTGCTGGCCGCCGGATTGTGCAGTACGACCCGTCCCTCGGCGTCGACGGCCACCACGCCGTCGTCGGTCGAGGCGAGCCAGGCCTCGAAGATCCCCGCGTCCACCGCGTCCATGCGCCGGTTCCAGGGGGGAGGGGTACTTCGACCTATTATCGAGCCAACTCCGAGCCACCGCAAGCAGCCGCGCCCCACCCGCCATATGGCCCGATCGTTCTATTGCCTGACTCCACGGAACTTCATAGGTTAGACCAACCTACCCGGGGGAGGGGGCCGATGTCGGATGCCTTTCTCAGCTCCGACGACTTCGACGAACAAGCCCATCAACTCTACAACGAAGGCCGCTACGATGACGCCCTGATCGTTCTGAAGGAAGGGATCGCGCTCTACCCGCACGCCGTCGAACTCCACATTGGAAAGGCATACGCCCATCTCGCCAGGGAGGAATTCGCCTGGTCGCGGCGGAGCTTCGACAATGCCCTGGGCCTCGACCCGGATCACGAGGACGGCCTCGCGGGCATCGGCGAGACGCTGCTCAAGCTGGGCGACCGCGACGGGGCGATCAAAGTCTTCGAGCGGATCCTCCAGCTCGGCTTCCAGGACGATCACGAGCTGATGCTTCAGGTCGGCCGCGCGCTGTTCCGCGAGGGCCTGATCGGCCCGGCGCATCGCTTCTTCGATCTGGCCGCGGGGGCCCATCCCGACTCGCCCGACGCGGCCGCCTGTCTGGGCTACGCGGCGCACCGGCTGGGCAACGACGCCGGCTCGCTCTACTGGCTGCGCCGGGCTCTGGAGCTGGAGCCGAGCTTCGCCGAGGCGCGGATCTACCTGGCCAACCTGCTGTACGACCGGGGGGAGACCGAGGCGGCGCTGCACCATCTCGAGCGGACTCAGCCCGAGGATCATTTCGACGAGCTGGGCATCTGGCGCCACATCGAGCTCAAGAAGTCGGTGTACCGCCTGCCGGACGAGGATCCCGAGCTGAAGCCGTGGCTCACCCGCCTCGCGGAAGTCGCCGGTGACCCGGACCCGATCGACATGCTGCTCGCGGAGGTCGAAGCCTCCCAGGCCGACGGCGGCATCCGCGACCCCCACCAGCTGGAGCTCTTCGGCACCCTGCTGAGCGAGCTGCACGCGATGCAGAAGAAGCCGGGCCAGGGGGAATCCCACCTCGTCGTCACCCTCTCGGGACAGCCCATCCGGGGCGACTGGGACGAGATTCTCCTCCAGATGAAGGCCGCCGACCGGGAGTGGGCGCACGGCTCGCTGAGCGACTTCATGATCAGCCTGGCCCGGCGCGGGCACGCCGAGACCGGCGTGGTGATCCCCACAACCGATGCGGAGGCATTCATCCGCGGCAGCGCGGAAGCCGGCGTGTTGCGAATCGTTCAGTGATCGAAACAGCGTGAAAGGTGAAAAGTGAAAAGTGAAAAGGGGGTCGCGATGGGCGAGGGTGGGGCGGCCCGTTCACCTTTGACTTTTCACCTTTCACGCATCTGGACCGACGGTGTCAGAAAAGAAATCCTTCCCAACGGCCTGACCCTCCTGGTCCAGCCCGACCACTCGGCGCCGGTCGTCGCGGTGGTCACCCACGTCGAGGCTGGGTTCTTCGACGAGCCCGACCGGTGGACCGGCATCTCCCACGTCCTCGAGCACATGTTCTTCAAGGGCACGCGGCGCCGCGGGGTGGGCGCGATCGCGCGGGAGACCAAGAGCGCCGGCGGCTACCTCAACGCCAGCACGACCTACGACCACACCACCTATTTCACCGTCCTCCCCGCCTCCGGGCTGGAGGCCGCGCTCGACATCCAGTCCGACGCGCTGCGCAACTCCGTCCTGGACCCGGGCGAGCTGTCGCGCGAGCTCCAGGTCATCATCCAGGAGGCGAACCGGAAGCTCGACTCGTCTTCGGCGGTGGCCTACGAGACGCTGCACGAGGTGATGTTCGATCGCCACCGCATTCGCCGGTGGCGGATCGGACGCGAGGAGCAGCTCGCGCGGCTCACGCGGGACGATCTGTGGGCGTACTACCGCTCGCGCTACGTGCCGGAGCGCACCATCGTGACGATCGTGGGCGCGGTGGACCCGGACCGGGCCCTGGGGTTGGCGCGGGAGGCGTACGGCGACTGGCCGGCGTCTCCCGGCGCGGTCGACCCCTCGCCCGAGGAGCCCGAGCGCAGGGAGGTTCGGGCCCGCACGATCCGCGGTGACGTCACCCAGGCCGAGCTGGTGCTCGGCTGGCGTGCCGTACCGCCGCTGCATCCCGACGCCACCGCGCTCGACCTCGCGGCCGCGGTCCTCGGCTCCGGGCGGGGAAGCTGGCTGTACCGCTCGCTGCGCGAGCCGGGGCTGGTGACCTGGGTGGCAGCCCACCATCACGCGCCCACCGAGCTGGGCGTCTTCAGCGTGAGCGCCGAGCTGCGGCCCGAGCGCCTGGATGCGGCCGTCACCGGGATCGCCGAAGCGATCTCCAGACTGGCACTCGTCGGACCCAGCGTCGAGGAGCTGGATCGGGCCCGCACGCTGGTCCGCGCGCGGTGGGCGCGCCGGCTCGAGCCCATGGAGGGCCGGGCGAGCGCGCTCGCAGCCGCAGAGGCGCTGGACGAGGTCGGGTTGCTCGACCGGGAGTACGCCCTGCTGGCGGAGATCGGACCGGCCGAGGTACGAGAGGTGGCGGCGCGCCACCTGGCACCGGACGCGGTGGCAGGAGTGGCGTACCTGCCGCGGGGTGGAGCTCGGGATCTCACCGCCGACGCCCTGGCGCGCACCTTCGCGGTCACCGAGCTGCGCGCCGGAGCGAACGGCGTCGCTCCGAAGCAGGCGCGCCGGCCCGCGGTGCCGGCGCACCCCAGGCAGGAGTACGGCGTCTGGGTCACCCGGCTGCCGGGCGCCGATCTGCTGGTGTACCGCAAGACCGGTGTGCCGCTGGTCAATCTCGGCATCTACGTGCCTCGCCAGCGATTCGACCCCCCGGCCCAGGCGGGTCTCGGCTCGCTGCTGGTGCGCGCGGCGGTCCGCGGGGCCGGCGAGCTGGACGCGGCCGTGCTCGCCTTCGCGTTCGAGCGTCTGGGCGGGACGCTCGCCACCAGCTCCGCCTCCGACTGGCTGGGCTTCGGCGCCTCGGTGTTGTCGGAGAACCTGCCGGAGGCCGCCGCGCTGCTGGAGTCCGTCTTCTCCCGTCCGCACCTCCGCGACGCTGACATCGCGGCCGAGCGCGGGCTGATGATCGCCGAGGCCGAGCGGGTGGCCGACGACATGTTCCGCTATCCCTTTCAGCTCGCGTTCTCCGCGGCCTTCGGGGATCGAGGGTATGGCCTGCCGGTCGGCGGGCTGCCGGAGACGCTGGCGGCGATCGGGCCGACTGACGTGCGGGCCTGGCACGCCACTGAGGTCGGTGGCGTGCGGCCGGTGGTGATCGCGGTGGGAGACGTGGAGCCGGCGCGTGCCTCGGACGACCTGGCCGGCGTCTTCGCCGCGCGCCCTGCGATCGCGGCCTCCGAGCCGTCCGAGACTGTCGAGTGGGTGCCCGGCACGAGCGCGGAGCCCCCGGTCCGGGTGGTATCGCGGGACAAGGCGCAGGCGGCGCTCGCGATGGCGTTTCCCGGCCCGCCGCGGCGCGACCGGGACCGAGCCGCGGCGCAGGTGTGGGGAGCGGTCGCGAGCGGCCTGGGGGGCCGGCTGTTCGAGGCGTTGCGGGACCGCCGGTCGCTGGCCTACACCGTCGTCGCCACCGCGTGGCAGAAGTCGCGAGGCGGCGCCCTGCTCACCTACATCGCGACGTCGCCGGAGCGGGAGGACGAAGCCCGCGAGCAGATGCTGGTGGAGCTGTCCCGGTTCACCCGCGAGCCGGTCGCCGAGGCCGAGCTGCAGCAGGCGGTCAGCTATTTGGCGGGGCAGGCGGAAGTGAACCGGCAGAGCGGTGGTGCGGTGGCCGGGGAGATTCTCGAGGCCTGGGTGGCCGGGAGCGGTCTCGCGGAGCTGGCCGACCCGGCCGCGCCGTTCCGAGCGGTTGGCGCGGAGGACGTGCTGCGGGTCGCGGCCGCGTCGCTCGATCCGGCGCGCAAGGCCGAAGGGGTGGTGCGCGGAACCGGCGCCGGCGCGCACCCGGCGGCGGTGCCCCGCTAGTCAGGCCGAGGCACCGAACCTCCGCGCGATCACCTCGGCACCACGCGACGCGTCCGCCGGCTCGCGCGCCACGACGTCCACCAGGCAGATCCCTTCCTCGGGCACCGTGTGAATCACGACGTGCCCAAACTGGCAGAGCATACCGACCGAGATTCCACGGGGCCCCTCGCGCACGACCGGCGGGCCGAGGGCCGACATGCCCACCGCGCCGGCAGCCGCCACCACCACGGCCGACAAGCCGTCGACGTCCGCCAGCCGAGCGGACACCAGGTCGGTCAATTCGAGGATGGACTGATTGAAGGTGGGGTTCACGCGAAGAACCTCGCCTCTCTCACTTGGCGACGAGTATCTTGTACGCCTGGTGCCGCAGGTCCCGGCATCCGGCCAGCGAAAGGAGCAAGGTGTCCGAAACTAGTCCTCGGCAGATGGGGGATCAAGGCCGGTCAGGGTGGACGATGGCGGACCTCGTGAGCGTCGTGCGGATCCCGCTGGCGGTGGCGTTTCCCCTGGTCTCGAACCGCTGGCGGATGGTGATCCTGGCGATCGCCGCGGCCACGGATCTGCTCGACGGACCCCTCGCCCGGCGGTTCGGCGCGTCGGCGATCGGAAGCGTGATCGACCCGGTGGCGGACAAGCTGTTTATGGCCTCGGCATTCGGTGTGGTGGCGGTCTCCGGCCGCCTGGCCCCGTTCGAGATCGTGGGCGTTCTGTTGCGGGACATCGTGGCGACCGTCGCCTTCGCGGCCACGTTCCTCTCCCACCGGCCGCGTGCCATCCCGGCCCGGGCCGGCGGCAAGGCGGTGACGGTGGCACAGGCGCTCACGCTGGTGGCGTTTCTCACCGGCTCGCCGCTGCTCCAGCCGATGGCGTGGGCCACTACCGCGATCGCGATCTACGCCATCTGGGACTACTACCGGGTGGCACCGGCCTCGGAGCGGCGGGTGGGAGGGACGGAGGGATGACAGCGGAGACGAAACGGGTTGCGCTGACCTGGGAGTCGGGGCTGGTCTTCCGCGGCGGGGCTCCCGGCGGCCCGGAGGTCGTGATCGACGGCGACAACGCGGCCGGCCCCGGGCCGATGCTCAGCCTGCTGCTGGCGGCGGCGGCGTGCACCGGCTCCGACGTCGTCGTCATCCTGGAAAAAATGCGGGTCCTGCTGCGGCAGGTCCGGATCGAGGTCAGCGGCGTGCGGCGGGAGCAGGAGCCGAGGCGCTACACTTCCATCCACTTCGATTTTCATCTTGCCGGAGACGGACTGGACGAGCCCCGCGCCCGCCGCGCCATCGACCTGTCGCTCGACAAGTACTGCTCCGTGGTCGCCTCGCTCGCGCCCGACATCACGATCACGTATGGCCTTGCGCTGGCTTAGCGCGGTGGCGGCGCTCGCCGCCGCCGCACCGGCGGGCGCGCAGCAGGTCAAGGAACTCGGTCTCCAGGCTACCGGCACCCTCTCGGACCCGGCGCTCGCCGTCGGCGGAGTCTATGGCGCCTGGCGCCCGTCGTCGCGGGGCCGGATCTCGGCGGCGGCGGGCCTGGGCGGATCCGGCGGCGCGACGGCCTGGCGGGGCGAGCTGCTGGGTCACTTTCTCCTCGCGCCGAACAGGAAACGGGGCCCTGGGGTCTACTTGGCGGGTGGCGTGGCGGTCGTCGTCGGCCCCATCGACCGCGGGTACCTCGTGCTGGCGGTCGGAATCGAGGGCCGGCCGGGCGGCCCGTCGGGATGGTTCGCCGAAGCCGGGGTGGGGGGTGGCCCTCGTCTCTCCGCCGGGTACCGCTGGCGATGGTTTCCCGACTGGTGGCGATTGCGGTCATGAAAAAGCGCCCCGGGGCGGTACGCTCCGGGGCGCTGCGTCCTTGCAGGAGGGCTCAGACGGCGCCCGTCGCCATGGCCTCGGGCTTACGCTGGACCGGCTGGCTGAACCGTTCGCCCAATACGCGAAGCTGGTCGAGCTCTTCCTTGGTCAGGTCCTCGTACCGATCGGCCAGGTACAGCATGGTGTCGTCGAACCAGTCCTTCTGGTGCTCCGGAAGGGCATCGATGACGCCACAGCGGAGAATGTGACTGAACATCTCGTCACGGGCCTGGGAGAATGACACCGCTTCGGGGTCACGCCGGAGTTTCTTCGTCGTCATCTACCTTCCTTCTCACGGCCAAGTGGCCGCGTGTTCGGGGGTTGGGGTCAGCCTCAATATAAACTGATTGCACCTTTTGGTGCAAAGGGTCCATTTTCGTCAGTGCCAGGGTCTTGCGCTGCCTCCTCGACCTGCAATATCGGGACCCGAACCGCGCCGGCCCGTGATGCCACCCACACTGGCCCTTCTATTATCATTCCCCCAGCATGGCCGACCACGACGAAGTGTACGACGAAGCCAGAGCGGACCGGCTGGCCGCCCTTCTCCGAGGGCTGGCCCAGCGGATCCAGGAGCTCGACCAGGCGGGCAACCTGCTGCGGGGGGCGCCGGAGCTCCTCCGCCTGATGGGTGACGCGCGCAGCGAGCTGTTCCATTACGAGGTCCGCAGCACCTACGATTCCCCCGAAGTGGCTGACCGCCGTCGCATCGTGGAAGATGCCCAACGGCAGGACCCGTTCCACGACGATCCGGAGGATGACGAGCCATGGCGGCGACGCCAGTCGGAATGAAGCGCTTCTACGCCATTCTCGCCGGCGTCGCCGTCGTGGGGCTCGGCGCGCTGGGCTTCCTCATGTCTCGGCCCCGCCTGGCGAGCATCCCGGCCAACGTGACGATCCAGCCGGCGGACACCGCGGGCTTTCGCGGGTACCTCAAGGGCTCGGCGGACGCCCCGGTGGAGATCACCGAGTACGCCGACTATCAATGCCCCTTTTGCCAGACGTTCGCGACGCTGCAGATGCCGACGATCGAGGAGCGGCTGATCAAGACCGGCAGATTGCGCTGGCGCTATCGCGACTTCCCATTGCAGCAGCACCCGTTCGCCCGGTTGGCGGCCCACTCGGCGGCCTGTGGGGACGAGCAGGGCAAGTACTGGGAAATGCACGATCGCATCTACGAGGGCCAAGGCGACTGGTCCGCGGCGCGGGACGCCGGCGACCACTTCCGGAACTACGCGCGCGCCGCCGGGCTGGATGTCCCGCGCTACGACGAGTGCATGGGATCGGGCAAGTACGCTGGCAGAATCCAGGCCAGCCAGGAGGAGGGTGCGCGGGCGGGCGTCGGGTCCACGCCGACGCTGCTCGTGGGGGGTCGCCTCTATCAGGGACGGATCGATTCGGACGCGATCCGGAAGCTGGTGGATTCGCTGACCCCCGCCACTCCATGAGCCTCGAGGGGGACGCGGCGGCGCGGCGCGGGAACCACTGAGTGTCGTCCGGTCATTCGAAGGCGCCCCCTTCCGGCAAGGCGTTGGCCGGGCTGGCGTTCACCGCCCTGGGAGTGGTGTACGGCGACATCGGAACGAGTCCGCTCTACGCCATCAAGGAGTGCTTCAGCGGCCACCATAGCATCGATCCCACCCCGGCGAACGTGATCGGCGTGCTCTCGCTGATCTTCTGGTCCATCAATTTCATCGTCTCCTTCAAGTACATCATCTTCGTCCTCATGGCCGACAACCGGGGAGAGGGCGGTACGTTCGCTCTGCTGGCGCAGGTGCGGCCGCTGACCCGGACGAGCGGCGGCCGCATGGTGCTGGTGGCGCTCGGCCTGTTCGGCGCCGCGCTGTTGTATGGCGACGGCGTGATCACCCCGGCGATCTCGGTGCTGGGCGCGATCGAGGGGGTGACCCTCGCCGCACCGGCGGTCAGCGGCTGGGTGTGGCCGATCGCGGCGGTGGTCCTGACGGCGGTGTTCGCGGTGCAGAAGCATGGGACGGCGAAGATCGGCGGGATGTTCGGGCCGGTGATGGCCGTGTGGTTCGCCTCGATCGCGGTGCTCGGAGTCCGGGGAATCGCGATGGCGCCGGAAGTGCTGAAGGCGGTGAACCCCTGGTACGCCGTGGACTTCTTCATTCGGGATGGAATCCAGGCGTTCCTCATCTTGGGCTCGGTGGTCCTGGTGGTGACCGGCGCGGAAGCGCTCTATGCCGACATGGGCCACTTCGGACGGCGGCCGATCCGGCTGAGCTGGTTCGCGGTGGTGCTGCCCTGTCTCCTGATCAATTACTTCGGGCAGTCGGCCCTGCTGTTGATCTCCCCGGAAGCCCGCGTCAACCCGTTCTTCTCCCTGGCGCCGGACTGGGCACTGTATCCGATGGTCGGCATCGCGACCGCGGCGGCCATCGTCGCGTCTCAGGCGCTCATCTCGGGGGCCTTCTCGCTCACCCGGCAGGCCGTCCAGCTGGGATACATCCCCCGGGTGACCATCGTTCATACCTCGAGCACCCAGATCGGCCAGATCTACATTCCCGAAGTCAACTGGGCGCTCTGGCTCGGCTGCCTCTTCCTCGTCGTGGTCTACCGGGGCTCCAGCAATCTCGCGGCGGCGTACGGCATCGCCGTCACCGGCACGATGCTGACGACGACACTGCTCTTTCACACCGTACTCTGCGACCGGTGGAAATGGCCGGTGTGGCGGGCGCGGGCGCTCACTTCGCTCTTCCTGGCGGTGGACGCCACCTTCTTCAGCGCCAACCTGATCAAGATCCAGGAGGGCGGCTGGTTCCCCATCATCGTCGGGATCGGGGTCTACGTGCTCATGACCACGTGGAACCGGGGCCGGGCCCGGCTCCAGGCCATCGTCCAGGAGAATACGCTCGGGATGGACCTCTTCCTCTCGGACGTGGGCCGGCGGAATCCACCGCGGGTGCCCGGGACCGCGGTCTTCCTCACCTCCAACATCGGCGGCGCGCCGCCGGTGCTGCTGCATCACCTCAAGCACAACAAGGTCCTGCACGAGAAAGTCATTCTCATCTCGGTGGTGACGGAGGAGATCCCGTCGGTGGACGAGGACGAGCAGGTGGAGTGCACGGAGCTGGGCGAGGGCTTCTTCAAGGTGATCGTCCGCTACGGCTTCATGGAATCGCCCGACATCCCCCGGGCGTTGGCCCAGCTGGGGACCCGCTCCGGGAACGGCCGTCCTGTGGCGATCAAGCCGCTCGAGACCAGCTTCTTCCTCGGCCGCGAGACGCTCATCGCCACCCGGAACACGCCCGCGCACGTGCCGACGCCGGACACCATCGGCCGGATGTCCATGTGGCGGAAGCGGCTCTTCATTCTCATGACCAGGAACGCGCGCTCGGCCACGGCGTTCTTCGGTCTCCCTCCGAACCGCGTGGTCGAGCTGGGCGCGCAGATCCAGTTCTAGCGACGCGATCTATCGCCGCTTCGTCCTTTGCGGTAGACTCTCGCGGAGTGCACCGCAAGCGGTCGCACTCCCGGTGTGAAGCCCTCCTGTAAGCAATTGACAAAAATGTAGTTACAACCACTGGCATCGGACTCGCCTTTCCCTCGGGGCAGCCGCGACACGACCGTCCGGCGAGGCGTCGATCCGCCCGATAAGAGCACACCCGGAGTGATCCGGGGCCGCAAAACTAGAGGTCTCACCTGACGACGGTGAGATAGCTCGGTGCCGAAGGAGGATGGATGAGGACCCCGCAGGAGGTGGAGCGCGGCCTGGCCGCGCCCGATACACTCGGGTTGGAATCCCGAGTCGCGATCCGCAAGGCGGCGATTCAGCTGCTCGAGGGGATGCCCGAAGGAGCCGGACGGCTGGTCATCGACCTGGGCCGCACCCGGCACGTGGATTCCGCCGGACTGGGCGCGCTGATGCTGATCCAGCGCGCGGCCGCCGAGCGCCGCCAGAGGGTGATTCTCCGCAATCCGAACGAGGAGATCCGTTTCCTCCTCATCCTCACCAAGCTCTACGACCTCTTTCAGATCGATCTGGGAGATGACTGAGCGAGCGCTCCGCATCGGCGGGCGCGCGGCTATGGACGCGTCCGCCACGATCCATTAGTGTACCCCCCTGGCGACCCTCTCCTTAACTGCGGTGCCCACCGGCACCGGTTCGCGGGGTGCGAGGCATGACCCAGGCGACGCGCCGCCGGCGGGTGCTCATCGTCGAGGACGAGCCGGCGCTGCGGCTCAGTTACGATCGGGCGTTCCGGCCCAGGTATGATCTGGCGTTCGCCACCAACGGTGCCGAGGCGATGGAGCAGCTGGAGCAGCATCGCCCCGACGTCGCGGTGCTCGACATGCGCCTGCCCGATACCGACGGCATCGAGCTGCTCCGCCGCATCCGGGTCTCGTATCCCCACCTGCCGGTCATCATCACCACCGCCTATCTGAGCATCGAGCCGCAGCTCAAGGTGCTCGACCTGCCGCACTCGGGATACATCGTCAAACCCTTCCGACTCGACGAGCTCGGCGCGCGCATCGATGCCGTCGTCTGACGCCGCCGGGCCCCCCGCGCTGCTGGAAGCGCGCGGAGTCAGGCGGTCGTTCGGCGGGCTGAGGGTGCTGCGTGGTGTGGACCTCACCGTGCGTGCCGGGGAGGCCGTGGTGGTCGCCGGCCCCAACGGGGCGGGCAAGACCACGCTGCTCCGCATCCTCGCCGGACTCATGCGCCCGGAGTCGGGCGAGGTCCATGTCCTCGGCCGGCCCTTGAGAGGAGACAGCGAGGGCGCACGGCGCGCGATCGGCTTCGTGTCCCACCAGTCGCTGCTCTACGACGACCTCACCCTGGCGCAGAATCTCACCTTCACCGCGCGGCTGTACTCGCTGGCGCGGCCCGCCGACGTCGCGCGGAAGGCCCTCGAAGCCGCGGGTCTCTCCTCCCGCGCGGACGACTCCCCGCGGCGACTGAGTCGGGGTCTCACTCAGCGCGCCGTCGATCGCCCGGGCGCTCCTGCACCAGCCTCGAATCCTGCTGCTGGATGAGCCGTTCACCGCGCTCGACGCGGCTGCCGCGGACCGGCTCTGCGCGGAGCTGGCCGGCCGGATCGCGACCGGCCTCGGGCTGGTGGTGGTGACCCACCGGCTGAGCGAAGTGTGGGACTTGGCGACCCGTGTCGCGGTGCTGGCCGAGGGGCGGTGGGCCTGCGACGAGCCGCGCAGCGGCAGCCTCGAGGCGTTCCTCCCGCGCTACCAGGAGGTGGTCGGTGCCTGATGCGATCCGGCTGGCGCTCGCGATCGCGGGGAAGGACGTCCGCGCAGAGCTGCGGAGCCGGACAGCCCTGCTCTCCGCGGTGGTCTTTGCCGCGCTGGTGCTCGTGGTCTTCAACTTCGCCCGCGACCCCACGGCTCTTGCCGCCGTGGATCTGGCGCCCAGCGTTCTCTGGGTGACCTTCGCGCTGGCCGCGATGGTGGCGCTCAACCGGGCGTTCACCATCGAGCGGGAGAACGGCGCGCTGGACGGCTTGCTGCTGGCGCCGGTGCCCCGCGGTGCGGTGTTCCTCGGCAAGCTGCTGGCGAACCTCGCGTTCGTGGGCACCGTCGAGGCCGTCACGCTGCCGCTGTTCGTGCTGTTCTTCAACGTGGACCTCGGTCACGCCCTCCCGGGCATCCTGGGCGTGACCGCGCTCGCCACGCTAGGATTCGTGGCGGTGGGGACGATCTTCAGCGCCATGGCGGTCCGGACCCGATTCGCCGAGCTGATGCTCCCGGTGCTGCTGCTGCCCTTCATGGTCCCGCCGCTCATCGGCGCGGTGCAGGTCACCGCGCGGCTGCTCGACGGGCGTCCGTTGAGCGAGATGCTGGGATGGCTTAGGTTACTCGCCCTCTATGATGTGGTATTCGTGACGCTCTGTACCATGATCTTCCCCGCGGTGGTGGACGAATGAGCGGGACGGCGGCCTCGGCACGCGCGCTCGTGCGACGCGGGACCGCGGTGACCGTGCTGGCGCTCCTCGGCCTGGCGGGGGTGTACGTGCTCGCCCTCGGGTTCACTCCGATCGAGGCGCGGCAGGGGGCCGCCCAGAAGATCTTCTATCTGCACGTGCCGGCCGCGTGGAGCGCGCTGCTCGCCTACTCCCTGGTGGGACTCTGCGGGGGACTCTATCTCTGGCTGAACGACCGGCGGCTGGACCGCTTCGCGGCCTCGTCGGCCGAGGTGGGCGTGGCGTTCGGCGTCGTGATGCTGACCACCGGCCCGATCTGGGCCAAGCCGATCTGGGGCACCTGGTGGACCTGGGACGCGCGGCTCACGCTGACGCTTTTCCTCTTTTTCCTCTTCGTCGGCTATCTCGCGCTGCGCGCGGCGCTGCACGACCCCTCGGAGCGGGCCCGGTTCAGCGCAGTCGTCGGCATCCTCGGCCTGCTGCTGGTCCCCTTCATCCATCTCAGCGTCTATCTCTTCCGCACCTTGCATCCCCGGCCCATAGTGCTCAAGCCGGACGCGCCGTCGCTGCCGCCGGTGATGCTGCGCACGCTGCTGATCTCGGCGCTGGTGTTCATGCTGCTCTACGTCGGGCTGGTCACGATCCGCTACGGGCTGGCCCTGGCGGAGGACGAGCGGGAGGGAAGCCTCGATGCCGCCTGAGAACGCGGGCTACATGGTGGCGGCATACGTGGTCACCGCGGTGATTCTCGTCGGGTACGCCCTCGGGCTGTGGCGACGAGCCAGGCAGGCCATCGGGCGAAACGGCGGGGACCCTTGGAAAGAAAAGCGTGAAAAGTGAACGGTGAAAAGTAAAAGGGGGAACCGACTTCAGCTCCCCCTTTTACTTTTCACCGTTCACTTTTCACGCTTGTGAGGCTACGCCTTCCGCTTTTCGGGTCTCAGCAGGACATGCTCCCACAGCAGCGCCGCCAGCACTCCGCCCACGATCGGCCCCACCCAGTAGACCGCGTGTGCCACCCACTGTCCGGAGACCAACGCCGGGCCGAAGGCGCGGGCGGGGTTCACCGCCGCCCCGGTGAGCGGTCCGCCCACCAGGACGTCGACCAGCAGGGTGAGACCGACGCCCAGGCCGCCCAGATTGGGTGCGACCGGATTTATCATCGTACCGAACACCGCGGACACCAGGAAGAACGTCATGACCCCTTCCAGGATCATGGCCTCGTGGAACTGGACGGTGTTGGCGAGGGCCGGTGTGGCAAGGGAGATCGACCGGATGGCGCTGACCGGGTAGGCCATCTTGATCATCAGCGCCGCGAGCACCGCGCCGAGGAGTTGGGCCACTATGTAGGCGGCGGCGCTTCGCGCGTCGGTTCGGCGCGCGGCGAGGAGCCCGAGGGTGACCGCCGGATTCAGGTGCCCGCCGGAGATCCCCATGATCGCGGTGACCATGACCGCGAGCACCAGGCCGTGAGCCACCGCGATACCGAGAATGCCGTAATTCGCGTCGGGAAAGACCTTGGTCGCCACCGAGCCGACTCCGAAGAAGACCAGCGCGAAGGTACCCAGGAGCTCCGCGACCGAGCGGCGTAACAGCGAAGGCATCAAAGATCTCCGTGTGAGGGCGCGAATGGGCGGCGAATCTAGGCGTCCGCCTTGCGAAACACCAGCGCGGCGTTGATCCCGCCGAAGCCGAAGGAGTTGCTCACCAGGTAGTCGGGATCCAGCTGGCGGCCCTCGCCGGTGACGTGGTCGAGATCGCAGGCGGGATCGGGGGTCTCGAGATTCAGCGTCGGGGGAAACCAGCCCCGCCGGCTCGCCAGGGCGCAGATGGCCGCCTCGATCGCGCCGCTCGCGCCCAGGGCGTGCCCGTAGTAGCCCTTGGTCCCGCTCAAGGCCAGGTGGTCGGCGTGTTCCGCGAAGACCTGCTTGATCGAGGAGGTCTCGGTGGGATCGTTGAGCGGGGTGGACGAGCCGTGCGCGTTGATGTATCCCACCTCGCCCGGCGACACCCGCGCCTCCGCCAGGGCGTTCCGGATGCAGCGCGCCGCCTGGCTGCCGTCGGGCCGGGGCGCGGTCATGTGGTACGCGTCGTTGGTGAGCCCGTAGCCGCACACCTCGGCGTAGACCTGTGCACCGCGCGCCAGCGCCCGGCCCCGCTCCTCGAGCACCAGCACGGCGGAGCCCTCCGCCATGACGAAGCCGTCCCGGGCGGCATCGAACGGCCGGCTGGCGTGCTCGGGGTCGTCGTTGCGGGTGGACATGGCGCGGATGATGGCGAAGGCGCCGAAGCAGAGCGGCGCCAGCGGGGCCTCCGCGCCGCCGGCGATCATCACGTCGGCCTCGCCCCGCGCGATCGCGCGGAACCCCTCGCCGATCGCGATCGCGCCGGAGGCGCAGCTCATCCCGTTGGTCGAGTTTGGCCCGGTGCAGCCGAACTCGATCGCGATGTTGCAGCTCGCCGCCCCGGCGAAGACGGTGAGGGCGAGCGACGGATCCACCGCCCGAGGCCCCTGGGTGAGGAAATTGTGATACTGCTGCTCCCCGTGCGCCACGCCGCCGAGCGCAGTGCCCATCATGGCCCCGACCCGATCCACGTCCTCGCGCCGCAGGTCGAGGCCGGCGTCGCCCAGCGCCATCCGGGTGGCGGCGATGCTGAACTGGGAGTAGCGATCGAGCCGGCGCGCGCGGCGCTCCTCGATGTGATCCGTCGGGTGGAACTCGTCCACCTCGCCGGCGATCCGGGACTTGAACACCGAAGGGTCGAACCGGGTGATCGACCGGATCGCCGAGCGCCGGCGGCGGAGCCCGGCCCACAGCCCCTCGACCCCGAGCCCGATCGGAGTGACCGCCCCGATCCCCGTGATGACGACGCGACGCGCGGACTCCATCTTTCTACCCCTCCTGCCCGTCGGCCTCGACGTGCCGCTTGATGCCCGCCAGCGTGCGGGACGCGATACCGTGGATGAATACCGGGCCGATGACCAGCCCCGCGGCGGCCCGGCCGATGAGCGGCCAGCGGGGACCCCGCCACTCGTGCACGATGGTGACGTCGGTGCCGCCGCCGTCGGGCACGAACCGCCAGACCACGTCCATTCCGGCGGTGATGCCGCGGACATGGCGGTAATGCACCGCGGGTGTCGAGCGGTCCACCCGCATCTCGGACACCCACCAGGTGGGGTAGCCGATCGGGCCGAACGGCCGCCATGCTGCCATCTCCACGATGCCGCCGTCGGGGCGCCGCTCGAGCAGCCGCACCCAGCGGTAGTGGCTCAGCAGCTCCGGCCACCGCTCCACGTCCGCCGCGGCCTCGAGCACCCGGGCGACCGGGGCCCGCATTCGGGTCCGGTCCACGGTCCTCATGGCGACGAGTCGGATGCGTATGTCATCCCGAGCGCAGCGAGGGATCTCGCCCGGCGATTGTCGGAGCATGCAAGCAAGATCCCTCGCTGCGCTCGGGATGACAGATGCGAGCATGACAGCTCGCGGGCCACCCCGCTCATGACGCCCCCCAATCGCCCATCCCCGTCGCGTCACCAGTGCGCCAGGTGGCCACCAGGCGGTAACCGGGCCGGCTCGATACCCGCGCGCGCACGCCCGCCTCCGCGAGCAGGGCGCGGAACTCGCCGGGAGTGTAGCCGCGGCGGATGGAGGTGATGCCGTCGGCCACGGTGGACGGGTCGAAGCGGAGGGCTCGGGCGCCGACCCAGAACGCCAATGGGGCCATGCGTCCGCGCCGGAGGTCCGCGATGACAACGCCAACCCGCGCGAGCGCGTCGCAGGTGCGGAGCAGCCGTACGGTGGAGTCGCCGGTGAGGTGGTGAGCCACCTGGCTCACCAGCACTATGTCCACCGACTTCTCGCGCATCGGCGGCGCCCCGGCGCAGGCGACCGCGCAGGGGACACCGGCCAGCCGGGCCATCGCGGCCGCGGTCCGGTTGAGCTCAAGACCGACGGGGCGCAGCGTGTATCCCACCCGGCGGGCCCAGCGCACCGCCCGCTGAGGCAGGTCGCCCGCGCCGGTGCCCAGGTCGAGCATGGTGAGCGGCCGGCCTCGCGGCACGCCCCGCAGCACTCGTTCCAGCCCGTGATGCACGGCCGCGCCGCCGCCGAACCAGCGGTTGGCGCGCGCGACATTTCCCAGCGACCGCCTGACGGTTTCGGGGTCGGCGGCGGGGTCGTCGAGCAGCTCGACCCCAAGCGGGGTGATTCTCAGGCGTCCGTCTTTCATTCGAGTGAGCTGTAGCCCCCGCGGTAGTAGAGCAGCGGCCGGCCTTCACCGGTCGCGCCGCCGATCACCCGCCCGATGATGAGGGTGTGGTCGCCCGCGGGGTAGCTGGCGAAGCGGTCGCACTCGAGATGCGCCAGGGTGCCGTCGAGCAGCACCAGCCCCTCCGGGCTGCGGTGATAGCCCACCCCGTCGAAGCGGTCTTCGTGCTGGTCGGCGAACCGGCGCGAGAGCACCTCCTGCCCGCTCTCCAGAATGTTCACCACGAAGACCGGCGCGGCGAGGATCGCGTCGTGCAGCTCGGCCTTGTGGTCCACGCACACCGAGACGAGCGGCGGCACCAGCGAGACCGACGCGAGGCTGCTGGCGGTCATCCCCCACGGGCGGGAGTCGGGACCGTTCACGGTGAGAATCGTGACCCCGGTGGCGAAGCGCCCCATGAGCTCGCGAAACCGGGCGGGATCGACGGCGGTGGGGCTCAGAGCAGCATCCTGGCGAGAAAGACTGGATTCAGCACCGCTCGCGCGGGCACGAAGTCGGCCGTCACGCCGATCAGGGTGTGGGCCATGCCCCGGCGGCCGATCCGGCCGACCGCGCGATCGAAGAGGGCGGGGAAGTTCATCCCGTAGCCGATCAGCCGCTCGACCGCCCACTTCCCCCCGAACTCGCGCCGGCGGGCGCTGCGATAGGGTGCGAGCGCGGCGGCGGTGACGCGGCCGCGGTGCGCCAATGCCGGCCGGACGGTCTCCGCCAGCAGCTCGGCGCCACGGAGCGCGCTGTAGATCCCTTCGCCGGTGAACGGATCGAAGAAGTCGGCCGCGTCGCCCACCAGGACGGCGCCCTCGGCCACCACCCGGCCGGACCAGGCGGCGAACGGCCCGGTGGCGAGCACCTCCCGGACCAGAGTCCCGCGGCGCACCCGCTCGCTCACGCCCGGGAACTCGGCGAGTGCCTCCATCAGGAACTCGTCCGCTCGCCCTCGGGCGCCGACCGCGCGTCCGGCCGGCACCACCAGGGCCACGTTGGTGCGGCCTCCGCCGATCGGGTTGAGTCCCACATACCCTCGCCGGCCCACGAACATCTCGGCCGAGTCGCCCATGGCCTCGACGCCATCCACGTGGGCGACGAACGCGACTCGGCGGAGGCCGCCCTGGCGCCGCCGGCCGAGCCGGCGTCCGACCACCGATCTGAGGCCGTCCGCGCCTACGGTGAGGCGGGCGACGATCGAACCCCGGTCGCCCCCAGGCATCCGGACCAACGCGCCCGCGATCCCGCCGGCATCGTGCAGCAGGGTCTCCACTGCGGTGCGCTCCAGCACCCGAACGCCCGCCGCGCGTGCCGCTTCGAGCAGGCGATGGTCCAGGATGCGGCGCGAGACCGAGAGACCGGTTGGACGGAAGGGTCGGTGGCCGGCGAGAGCGAACCGGCCCTGCAGCCGTGCTCCATCCGCCGCGGTGACCGAGCTTCCAGCGAGCGGCACCGCTCCCGCTTGCTCCAGCGCCGCGACGACGCCGAGGCGGTCGAGGATGCGGACCGCCTCGGGGCTCATGTATTCGGAGCAGGCTTTGTCCCGGGGAAACGACGCCCGGTCCACCATTACTACGGAGTGGCCTGAGCTCGCCAGTAAGAGGGCGGTCGCGCTCCCCGCCGGACCGGCGCCGACCACCAGCACGTCGGCCCGGGCGATCTCAGGCCAGGCGCTCGTACTCGAATCCATCTAGGATCAGCCGGTCGGGGGAGAAATCGGCGAAGCAGTAGGCAAACTCCAACGTGCCGCCGCCCGCGAACGCGACGATCACCTCGAAGTCGCCGGCCACGAAGGTGCAGGGCCGCTCGGTGACCCGGGGAAATCCCTCGGCCAGCGATTCGGTCTGCACCGTCTGGAGACAGGTGCCGTCGGGCTCGAAGCGCCAGGTGGTCGTCCAGGTCTGGATGTCACCGGGGACCTCGACCACGACCACGGTACGCCAGGTGCCGACCAGGTTCTCCAGGGGCCCGTTGCCGCCGGAGACGCCGCCGTTGTCGTTCGGCCGATCGCTGCCGGTGGGGCCGCCGTCGCCACAGGCCGGCACCAGCATCAGGAGCAGGGACAGAGCCAGGCCCAGGCCGCCCAGGCGGCGACGGCCGCGCCCAGGCCGGCCGTCAGGTTCACTCCATCGTTGTCCAGCCATGCGAGACCTCCCTCCTGGGTCGTCGGTCTCCCGCAGCGGTGCACCCGCCACTCGCTTCGCTCGGCACACTCCAGGCAGCGGAATCGACCCTGCGCCGCAGCGCCGAGCGCGGAGTCGAGCAGCATCCCGCCGAAACCTACCAGGGCCGCGACCGGAAGCAGTGCCGGCACACCGGCGGCGAGCGCCCCGGTGCCGGCCACCAGCACGGCGCCCGCGGCGCCGCCCGCGGAGCCCAGGGGGGTGACGCCTCCGCTGGTGCCCCGAGGCACCGCGCGTCCGTCGACGATCAGTCGGGGCGGGACTGCGCTCCTCGCGCCGAAGGCCGTGGCCCAGCTGTCGGCCGCGGACGCGGCGAGCGCCGAGGTCAGGATCCAGATGCCGAGCTCGGGATCTCGCAGCCCGAGCAGCGCGCCGGCGGCCGCGACGCCGCCGTTGGCGAGGACCTGGCGGTGGTCGCGGCGGTCGCCCTTGGGATCGAGCCCCGGCGGAGGCGGCACTCCGCGGGAGACGACGCTGCTGGACACGAAGAAGGCGGCGAGTACCCCGCCGCCTTCCCAACCGGTGCCGTGGAGCACCAGTGTGCCCACCAGCCACGCCGCCACTGCGCCCGATCCGGTGAGTGTTCCGGCCCGGTACGCCAGCGCCGCGGCCGCGGCCGCGACGCCGGCCGCGACCGGAAGGGCGACCGGACTCAGCTCCGTTCCGCCTCGGCGCGAAGCAGGGCGCGAATCCGCTCCCGCAGGGCGCCGGGACAGGTTTCCCGCTGCGCGCGCGCTTCCAGCAACTGGAGCAGAGTCTCCTCGAACTGCGCGTGGCCGAAGCACCCGCGGCAGCGGATCAGGTGGTCCCGGACCTCGGCGGCGAGCTCCGGGGTCAGCTCGCGCTTCAGATAGTCCTGGAGGCGCGCTTCCGCTTCTCCGCAGTCTATCGGGTCACCCATCCTTGCTTTCCCTCGGCTTGATGTAGCCCATCTCGACGGCGTAGGAGTACAGTTGGGCTTGCAGCAGCCGCCGTGCGCGGAACAGCCGCGACTTCACGGTACCCACCGGCACCTGGAGCGTCTCCGCGATCTCGGCATAGCGCATTCCCTCCATGTCGCTCAGCACCAGCACCTCGCGGAACTCGGACGGGAGCGCGTCCACCGCCTCGAGCACTTTTTCGTCCACCAGGCGGCCGAAGAAGCTGCCTTCGGGGTCCGCCGTCTCCACCGCGCGGTACAAGGCGTGGGGCTCGATCGCCTCCAGATCCATCGCCACCGGCTCGAGCTTGCGGCGCCGGTAGGAGTTGATGAAGGTGTTCCGGAGGATGGTGAGGAGCCAGCCCTTGGCGTTGGTGCCGGTGCGATACTGCCGCCAGGAGCGGTAGGCCTTCAACATCGTGTCCTGCACCAGGTCCTCCGCCTGCGCCGGGTCGCCGGTGAGACGGAGCGCCACCCGATAGAGCGCATCGAGATGGGGCAGCGCCTCGTCATCGAAGGAGCGCACGGACGCGGTGGTGGGCTCGGCCATACGGGAATGTTCCGGTCCCTCCACCCCGACGCAAGGACCCCTGGTTAGCAGTTTGGGGCCTCACTAAGTTCCCGCCGACCACCCGTGACCACGTCACCCGCCGTCCCCGCGCTCATACCGCTCAGCCTGCTCGAGGCCATCCGCAATCTCGACACACCGGTCGAGGACGGGCTGGACGAGCTGGCGGAGGAGATCGCCGTGCGCCGGCTGGGGCTGAGCCCCACGGTGGCGGCGCAGATCCAGCGCTACAAGCAGACCGCCGATCGCGACGGGGGGGTGGACACCGACGAGGCCATCTCGGTGCTCCGGCTGGTGGGCCGCCGGGCCGACGCCCCGCTGGTCTTCGCCGACGCGGGCCGGCGGGCGGCGCGCTACGCCGCCCGGGCGCACGCGCGGCCCGCGTGGACTCTGTCGCGGGTCGCGGCGGGCGGGCTGACCCGGCGGATCGCCCAGCGCTCCGCCACCCACCTGGCTCGGCGGGCGTTCGGCGGCGAGCTGCGCCCCGCGCCCGACGGGGTCGAGGTCCGGATGGCCGATCCCCTCTCCTTCAAGGCGTTCCCCGACGGGTCGGCGTGCGACTTCTATGGCGCGGCATACGGCGAGCTGCTCCGCCGGCTCACCGGTTTCGAGGGCGCGATGCTCCACCAGCGATGCCGGGCGCGAGGGCACGACGCCTGTATCTGGCAGAGCGCCGCGGCGGAGATCTATGAGTGAGCGGAAGCATTTCGCTATTGACTAGCCGCAACCATTCCCCTTAACATCGCGGCGGCTAGATCCGGTGGTAAGACAGCTGGTGCTGACCTCGGAAGTGTTTCATCGGGCAACTATCTCGGTTTCAGGCAGTTACGTGAGACACAGCGCCGCGCCGCCGCCGCCGGGGATTGCTTGACACTCGTTTTTGCGCGCTCCATATTAGTCAGCCGACCGGGCCGCGGTCGCCTCTTTTCTCGAGTGTCGTCGGACGTCCCTGTCCCATCGATGCAGATGAACATCCCACAGCAGTCGCATCCCGCAGGAGGGCTCTGAGCCCTGGGGGGACGCGCGTGCGCTCCCCGTTTCAATTCGGCAGTACCGTAGGTTCACGCCTCTGGAGGACGACCACATGAAGGTAAGCCATGTCAGCGCCTTCGGCCGCGCTGCGCGGATCCTCGCGCTCGCGGCAGTCACATTGGGAGTGGGAGCGGTACCGCTCCTGGCCCAGGGGACTGGTAAGATCGAAGGTAGGGTGCGAGATCAGGCAGGTGCACCCATCGTCAATGCCCAGATCCTCATCGTCGGAACCGCATTCAACTCTGAGACCAACCCGCAGGGCTATTACTTCATCAACAACGTTCCGGCAGGCACCATCTCGGTTCGCGCCGCCTTCATCGGGTACAAGTCGACCCAGGTCGACGGCGTCAGGGTGCTCGGCGGACAGACCGGCACGGTGGACATCCAGCTGGAGCAGACGCCGGTAGAGATCGAAGAGATCACCGTCGTCACCCAGACCCAGCCGCTGGTGCCGCGCGATGAAGTGACCTCCAAGCAGCGCATCGACGGCGTATTCACCGACAACCTGCCGGTGGACCGGCTGAACGGCGTGCTCGCGCTGCAGCCGGGCGTGGTGGCCAGCCCGACGGCGAACACCATCTCGATCCGTGGTGGCCGCACCGATGAGGCGGTCACCTACGTGGACGGCGTGCCAGTGTCCCCCGGATTCCGGGGTTTCGGATTCGTCACCTCCGCCGGCACCGAGATCGGGGTCGGCACCAACGCGCTGGAAGAGGCGTCGGTGACGACCGGGTCGTCGTCGGCGGAATTCGGCAACGCCCAGTCCGGCATCGTCGCGCTCCAGACCCGAGCCGGCGGCGCCGAGTACACCGGCAACCTCGGCTACGAAACCGACGAGCCCTTTGGCGTCACCGGCGGCTACGGGTTCAACCGGTTCCAGGGCAGCGTAGGCGGTCCGCTCTGGCGGAATCTGTCGTTCTTCGTCTCCGGGGCGCTGGAAGGCCAGAAGTCGATCGCCACCGGGTTCGACGCGGACCAGGCGCCGCTCTTCGTACAGGCCGGCGTGGACACCGTGGTCTCGGTGCCGTCGGCGATCGGCGACCCCACCTCCGACACCACCGAGGTCCCGGTCTTCAACCACGCCATGTTCCGCGGCGACTGCGATGCGTTCTCCAGCAGCACCAACGAGGACATCGCGAACAATTACGGTGTCGACTGCCAGGGCATCCGGTCGCCCTGGTCGGCTCGGACCACTTACAACCTCCAGAGTAAGCTGAGCTACACCTACGGGACCGGCTCCCGGCTCGCGCTGACGGCCCTCGCCAGCCAGTTCCAGGGCCGCACCTTCCAGCAGAACCGTCCCACGACCGGCACCATCGTGACGCTGGCCAATCTGTACAATCCGGACGGGCTGCTGGCGTTCCGGAACTGGAGCCGGAACCTGACGCTCAATTGGACCCAAAACCTCAGCAAGTCGGCCGAACGGGCGCTGGCACTGGAGACGTACCTTTCGTATCAGGAAGATCGGACGCTTCAGGGCCCGATGACACGGGAGAGCGAGCAGAGTACCCGCGACCCCTTCGGCGGGTTCCTGATCGGCCCGATCGACCACCTGTTCGATTTCGACAACTTCCCGCTCAACGATGAGCTGATCAACAACTTCCTTCTGAACACCGCCGGAAGCCGGCGGACGCCGCTGAACCTGGAGAACCCGGCCCAGTATGCGGCGGATGACGTGTTCCGGAACAACCCGTACGCCCTGTACAACCGCGGCTC
The DNA here is from genome assembly GCA_963844445.1 of uncultured Gemmatimonadales bacterium. GTDB lineage: Bacteria > Gemmatimonadota > Gemmatimonadetes > Gemmatimonadales > GWC2-71-9 > CAVVWJ01. The sequence goes on along the minus strand of CAWJOB010000001.1, from coordinate 183,087 downwards.
CTCCGGCGGTGACTTGCAGTTCTTCGAGAATGGCATGGCGGGTAACACCGGCACCCGGTTGAGCATGTACAAGGAGCGGCGGTACATCGGAAAGGCGAACCTGGATTGGCAGGTCGACCGGTTCAACCGCGTGAAGATCGGCGGCGAATTCACCCGCTACGAGATCGGAGCCTATTCCCACCTGCTGGATCAGCAGATCTTCGCCGAGGCGTACCTGGAGAAGCCGGTCCGCTGGAACGCCTTCGTCGAAGACCGGCTCGACCTGGGTGACGTCGTGCTCGTTGGCGGGGTTCGGTATGATTATTATGACAGCCGGGCGAGCCGGCCCGCGGGCTTCCCCGTCATCAGCAGCCATCCGGTATTCGTGCAGTTCGGGGCCGACTCGTTCTTCAACGATCCGAATCTTTGGCGGCGAGACCAGAGCCACGACTACATCAGCCCGCACGTCCAGGTGTCGTTCCCGGTGACGGATCGGACCAATTTCCGGCTCAGCTACGCCCACCAGGTGCAGGTGCCCGACTTCGCCCTGGTGCTCAACAGCAAGAACACCGACGTAAACTTGAGCAACACCAACACCGTGTTCGGCTCCGACCTCGACTTCGGCAAGACGATCACCTTCGAGTTCGGCATCCGACACGCCTTCAGCGACGACATGGTGCTCGACCTCGCCGCGTACAACAAGGACAACCTGTCCAACGCCGCGGGCCGCCTGGTGTCCTTCTTCGATCCGACCTCGGGATCGAACGCCAATGCCCGGATGATCACCAACGCCGACTTCGGCAACACCCGAGGCATCGACGTACGCCTCGACCGCCGGTTCGGCAACCTGTTCAACGGCACCCTGGCCTACACCTTCCAGGAAGCCAAGAACACCGGCTCGGACCCGGAGACCTACATCGACTTCGGCTCCCGGGTGCTGAACGCGCTGTCGGGCGGCAACCAGCCGCCGCCGCAGGCCATCCTGCCGACCGACTTCAGCCGGCCGCACACCCTCGCGGCGGCCGCCTCGATCAACTTCCCGAACGACTGGAACCAGGGAACCGGGATCGGCACCATTCTGGAGAACGTCGGCCTGTTCGCCACCTTCCGGTACGCCAGCGGCACGCCGTACACCCGCTGCGACCCGGGCGTCAGCGACGAGGACGTGGTGTCGGGCGACAACTGCGACCGTGAGGTTCCCCGAGGGGCTCAACGGCTCGCGGCTGCCCGCCTTCCGGCAGCTCAACCTGCGCTTCACCAAGGGCTTCGCGCTGGGCGGGCTGGACCTCACCGCCTACCTCGATGCCCGCAACGCTCTCAACTTCCGCAACATCATCCAGGTCTTCACCCAGACCGACGACATCGTGAACGAGGGCGAGCGGCAGTCGGAGTTCCTGGGCAACGCCAACGACAATCGCGACGAGGCAGAGGAGAATGGGGTCCCGGTTGCGACCGACGGTACCATCGACCTCACGTTCGGCGGCATCGACGATCCGCGGACCGCGTGCACCAACTGGGTGACCGCGGACGGTGATCCCGCGGCGCCGAACTGCGTGTACCTGATCCGGGCCGAGCAGCGGTACGGCGATGGGAACGGCTTCTACACGCCGGCCGAGCAGGAGACGGCCTCGAACGCGCTCTACAACCTGATCCGCGGCACCCACAATTTCACTGGCGAGCCGCGCCGGATGCGGGTCGGCTTCGAGTTGAACTTCTAACCTTCAGGTCGAACGGCGGCCGGTCGGTCCCGGATACTCGGGGCCGGCCGGCGGCCCCGTACTCTTTCCCACGAGGCTGCGATGCACTGCTTTTCGCGTATGAGAAGCGTTCTGGTACTCGGGCTGGCGGCGCTGATGCTGGGCGCCCTGGTTCCCGAGACCGCCGAAGCCAAGCCCAGGCCCGGCGTGAAGAAAGGCTTCCGGCTCTTCGCCAGGGCGGGTGGGCGCGCTCACCATCAACCGGATCTACTGCGGCCTGCAGTCGAACGGGCAGGTCTGCGTCGACTCCACCAACTCGTCCACCATCGGAGGCGGTTTCTGGCCCAAGGGCACCGCCGACCAGTACGTGTTCAACTCCGGGATCCAGGTGGCGGGCATCATCGGGGACGACGCCAATCCGGAGTGGGCCGGCGACACCACCGGCGGCCAGCTGTTCAGCCCTCGTGGCGACGACCACGGGGAGGAGGTCCAGCCGGTCTACAACTCCTCTGACCCGGACGACGTCGCCTCGTGGCCGCAAGCCGCTCTGGTGCCCCAAGGCGACGCCACGGCCGATCTGTACAATCCGCTGCTGCAGGGCCGCGTCTCCGCCTCGCAGGGTGACGTCTGGTTCGTGTCGTCGGAAGGCAACCCGGCGTTCGGGGCCGGCCGCCAGCACCCGCTCGGCATCCTGGTGGAGCAGCGCGGTCTCGGCTACAACTTCCCCGCCGGCAACGAGGACATCCTCTACTTCGTCTACACCTTTTACAACGCCACTGCGAGCGACCCGGCGGTCTATGCCGCCGCCGGGATCCGGCCCGGCATGGTAGACATCGTGGCGGAGGCCGGCGCGCGCTTCCAGACGCTGAACGAGGCCAGCTTCGGCATCAACATCCCGGACGGCGGATACACAATCTCCAGTTTGTTCGCCGCCTTCGGGGCCGACATGGACGTGGCCAATGCCCCAACGAACTACGCGTCGGTGAACGTGCCGTTCTCCCTGGGTTATACCTACGACAACACCTTCAGCGGGGCCTCGCGGCTGGACCTTCGACCCCACCATCTTCGGCGCGCCGTTCTTCCCCGGCTCGGGTTTCGTCGGTGTGAAGTACCTGAAGAGCCCCGTGGTAGCGGGCGAGGAGGTCGGGCTCACGCTGTTCAGCAACACCATCAACAGCGGTGCGTTCGACGATGCCCAGAACGCCGTCCAGCTCTACCGGTACCTGTCCAACAACATCAGCACGGCCGCCGGCGACGCCGCGTGCAACACGGGCGATCCGCAGGTGACCAAGATCTGCTACATCAACAATGCCCAGCCGCAGGACATGCGGTTCTTCCAGGCCTCCGGGCCGCTGGAGCTCGCTCCGGGCCAATTCGGCCTCGATCGTGGTCGCGTACATCTTTGCGGCCCCGGTCGCGGTCGGCGCCTGCACCGGCCCCGGCACCTGCGACCTGCCCCCTGGCGATCCCACCCTGTTGAGCGATGCCGCCGGACTCGCCAGCACTGGCGCCAACCCGGTCGACTCGGTGACGGGGTTCAACGGGTTCGAGGACGTGAACGGAGACGGGGAGGTGCAGCAGGATGAGGTCCAGACCGTTACCGGCTCACTGCTCAACAAGGCGCTCGTCGCGCAGAGTGTCTTCGACGCCAAGTTCCTCACTCCGTTCGCCCCGGACGCGCCCGGCTTCTTCCTCATCCCGGGCGACAACTCGGTGACGGTGATCTGGCAGCCGACCGCGAGCGAGACGACAGGGGATCCGTACTTCACGGTGGCGAATGTCCCGACGGTGATACCGGAGGGCAGCACCGACCCGGTGCCGAACACGCTCTATGACCCGAACTACCGCCAGTTCGACGTCGAGGGATACCGAGTCTATCGCGGCCGGGTGGACTCCCCGAACTCCCTCCGGCTGATCGCGCAGTTCGACTACGCGGGCACGGTCTTCACCGACTTCACCAGCCAGGTGAACCCCACCGCGGGCTGCGCTCCCGAGATCGGCGTCAACACGATCACCACGGCGCCGAATCCGGACGACCCGACGGTCACCGACACCACCTTCGGCTGCCCGGTGCCCTTCGACTCGCTGGTGCCCGGCGTGGCGGCCGACGGTCCAAGCGTCGACGTCCCGCTGGTCGGCCAGATCACCCAGCTCCGCCGCGACTTCGGCGAGCGACAGAAACTCGCCAACACGCGAGGCGGTGATACTCAAGCTTGATACGCTGTCCGCCGGCGCAACCGGCGGCTGCTTGCAGGCGGGCGGCAGCCTGGAGACCTGCACCCTGCGAGACACCGGCGTGCCGTTCACCTTCGTGGATCAAGGCGCACGGAACAATTTGCGCTACTTCTATGCGGTCACGGCATTCGACGTCAACTCGCTGCAGTCGGCTCCCTCCGCCCTCGAGTCGCCCAGGACGGCGAAGCCGGTGACGCCCGTAGCCGGAGCGTCGAACTACGAGAACACCGCTTCCCTCACCCTGAGCGTCGTCCGGGCGTGACGTGGTGCAGGACCGGCCGGAGCCGACGCTGGATGCCGCGACCGGCAAGTTCAGCGGTCCCCAGCAGCCCGCCGACGGCGGCGATCTCCACTTCGCCGGCGAGCTGGCGCGGCAGGTGCTCGCGGCGCCGGGCGCCATATCGGTGCGGCTGGACAGCCTGACGCTGGGCTCGGCGTACGACGTCACCCCCAACGTCTACCACATGACGGCGACCGGCGGGAGCGGGGCGACCTTCGAGTTCAGCATCCCGGTCACGCAAGACCAGTTCGAGACGGAACACAACGGCGTGGCATTCTTCGAAGGGGTGCCGGTGGACGCGGCGCTCGCCGCCCGGTATGGCGGAAACGCGACGTTCGCGCTTCGGGCGGAGCACGCCCAACGCCTGGCCGGGAACTACTACACCAACGCCTGGGGCCGTGGCTGCATCAACGCGGCCGAAGGATTTGGTGACGGCCTCTCATGCAATTACAACGGCGCCCGCTGGTTCTCCGGACCCAACGAGACCCAGGATCACCCGAACGCGGGCAACCAGGCCAACTCCGGTGGGCCGACGGTGCCGACCGACTTCAACAACGCGGGCGCCCTGCCCGGCGTGGCGGTCATCCACCAGGACATCTCCTACCAGACGGTCAACAATGTCTGGCGCAACATCGAGGGCCTCCTCGGCGGCGCGTCGCGGGCAGCGGACTATAACGTCTATTGGGGTGAGGGCGGGACCATCGATTCGGTCATCGACGTCACCCATAACGTTCCCGTGGCGTTCGGCCCGAACGTGGGCGCGAGCTGGGGTATTCTCAACGCGTCGGCGACCGGCACCGGCTCGGCGGATGCCGTCGCCACGCTCAGCGCGATGGACATGGGGTGCGTGGAGCCGCTGCTCAGCTCGGTCGCCGTGCAGGGCATCATTCCCTGCACCGACGCCGCGTACCAGCTGAGCCAGACGGCCGTGCTGGGCCCGGTAGGTTACATGGTGACCGGCTTTACGCTGGTGCCCGGGGCCGGCCAGGGCTTCATCCTCTACCTGCCGGGCCACTTCTCGACCATCGAGCTTCCGCCGGGCGGCACGCTGCCGGCCGACGGAACCGTCTGGACGCTGCGCACCTACACCGGTGCCATCACCGGCGGCCAGGGCCAGGGAGGCAATCAGGGCGCCTACGCATTCTTCGGGGCAACTCGGCCATTCTCGGCTGTGGGCGCGGAGGTCATGCTGAACTTCGAGGTCGTCAACCAGCTCGCTGCGGCCACCAGCAGCGATCTGTCCCGGGTCCATACCGTCCCGGACCCGTACTACGTCACCAGCGCCTTCGAGCAGACCACGGACAGCAAGATCATCAAGTTCGTGAACCTACCCGCCAAGGCGATCGTTCGCATCTACTCGTCGAGCGGCGTCCTGGTCTCCCTGCTGGAGCACAACTCCGCCACCTTTGGCGGCAGCGTGGACTGGAACGTCCGTAACCGCAACAATCAGGTCGTCGCGAGCGGGGTGTACTTCTATCACATCGAAGCCGGCGACGCGCGACGCGTCGGCAGGTTCACGGTGGTGAACTTCGCGCAGTAGTCGCCCACTGGGGGGAGCGGGCACGTCGCCCGCTCCTCCATAACCAGGAGAAGGATGAACATGCGCTTTCCATTGGTACCGAGCCTGGCAGTGGTCGCGACACTCGTCGGCGGCCTTCCCACGCTCGCCGTGGCTCAGGGGGAAGACAATACCCCGTATGGCACCACCTCGGGCGAATTCCTGCTCTTCGGCGCCGGCGCGCGCGGTACGGCGCTCGGTGGCGCCTTCGCGGCCCTGGCGATGGACGCCAGCGCCCTCTACTACAATCCCGCCGGCATCGCGCTCATGGCGCGCCCGGGGGCCACGATCAGCACCTACGATTACGTCGCGGAGACCCGATACAGCTGGGGCGGCGTCGCCTTCCCGTTCTCGGGCGGCACCCGCTCCGTGGGGCTGCAGGTGGGAACCTTCGGGTTCAAGGACCAGCCGGTGTACACCCCGGAGCAGCCCGACGGAACCGGCTCAGTCTATTCGGTGAGCCAGACCTTCGCTGGCCTCACGTTCGCGCAAAACTTCTCGGACCGCTTCGCGGCCGGCGTCACGGCCAAGGGGGTGTTCGATAATCTCGGCCAGGCGTCCGGCAATGCCTTTGCGGTCGACTTCGGCACCAACTTCCACGCCCAGCTCAGCGGGCATCCGATCCGGTTCGCCTTTACCGTCACCAATCTCGGAACCAACCTGTCCTATAGCGGTAACGCGCTCGAGATCGACGCACCGCGGGACTCCATTCCCGGTCAGGATCCGGTCCCGAGCAACCCGCAGCCGGGCGAGTTCCGAACCAAGGACTTCCCGCTGCCGACCACCTTCCGCGTGGGCCTTGCGTACGACGTCATAGCCGGGGAGAACAATCGGCTGACCGTCATCTCGGACTTCAATCAGCCGAACAACAACAGCGCCGGCTTCTCGGCGGGCGGCGAGTGGATGTCCCAGCAACTGGGTGGGTCGAACTTCGGGTTTGCCCTCAGGGGAAGCTACAACTATTCCGCGGCGAACAACCTCCAGCCGCTGAATCCGGACGACACCGCGCTCAAGGACGAGGAGAACCTCCAGGGGCTCTCCATCGGTGGCGGTCTCAATTATGCGTCGGACGGGTTCCTCCTGGGCTTCGACTACGCCTGGAGATACATGGGCGTGCTCGGCGGCACGAACTTTTTCACCGTCAATCTCGGCTGGTAGTGTGCGTCGCTTGTTCAGTGTGATGTCAGCCGTCGCGGTGGCCGGCCTGCCGGTCGCCGCGGCGGCGATGCAGGGTGATCCGGAATTGGTGCTCCGCGCCGTGCGCTTCTACCGCGCCGATCAGGATCTCACCCGGGTCAAGGGCATCGTGCAGATCCCATTCTCGCTGATCCGTCAGAGCGGCGAAGCCGGGGCCTACACCGTGTCGATCCGCGTAGTAGACGCCAGCGGTCTCACGCTGTACCGGCAGGCCTGGCAGACGAAGGTGGGGTCGGCCGGCGCCCCCGAGGACGCCTACGCGGTCGAGATCGTCGATTTCACCCTGGCGCCGGGCAGCTACCGGCTCGAGGTGGCGGTGGGCGACTCGACCAGCGGACGTCAGGCGAACCTGGCGGTGAACCTGGAGGCGCTGAGCAGCACGGCCAAGGCGTCCGACCTGCTGGTTTCGCCCGGGATCCGCGTGGCTGCCCCCAACGACACCGTGCCCAAGCCCGGTGAGTTCCGGGCCGGGAACAATCTGGTGACTGCGGCGGCCCAAGTGCTCCTCACCCCGCTGCGGCCGACGGTGTACTACCTGATGGAGGCCTACACTGCGGCGGAGCAGGCGGGCACGATGGGCGTCTCGATCCGCGACTCGGCCGGCCGGGCCCTGGTGGAGACGCCGCCGCTCGACGTGACAGTCGCACCCGGCGGGAGCATGCTGAAGGGCCAGATCGACCTGACCGGACTGCCCCCCGGCGACTACACGATCTCCTCGCGTCTCCGGCTGGGCGGCGAGACGATCGAGCGGTCCGCCGCGCTCACCATGGCCGCCATGACCGAGACGCTGGTGCGTGACTCGATGGCGCGTGACGAGGCCAGGATCACCGACGAGGGCTACTTCGCCGAGATGTCGGAAGAGGAGCTCGACCATTCCAAGGCGCCGCTAGGGTACATCGCCGAGGGCAGGGAGTTGTCCACCTGGGACAAGAAGATGAGCCTCGGCGCCAAGCGCCGCTTCCTCGCCGAGTTCTGGAAGCGACGGGATCCGACGACGGGCACCCCCCGCAACGAGCAGCGGGAGCAGTTCTATCAGTCTATCGCCTACGCCGATGCCAAGTACAAGGAGCCGGGCAGGAAGGCGGCGGACGGCTGGCGCACCGACCGCGGACGGGTCTACGCCAAGAACGGAACGCCCGACGACATGCTCCAGCGACCCAAGGAAGCGTACGGCGCGGCCTACGAGGTCTGGAAGTACACCCGCGGTAAGGCTCGCTACTACATCTTCGCCGACCGCACCGGGTTCGGGGCGTTTCAGCTGATCTACTCGAACGACATCTCCGAGTCCGATACCCCGGCTTGGAGCAGCGTGATCGGCCGCCGCGGCGTGGCCGAAGCCGGCAACTTCCTTGGCGTCGATCTATTCAGCGTAGTCCGCGCCGAGGACTCCGGCACCCTACAACGGTTCTAGACTGACGGATCGGACATTCACAGCTCTACGCCATGAGGTGTTCACCTATGAAGCTCTTGCTATGTGGTTCGGTTGTACTCGCCACCTCGCTCGGCCTCCTGTCCTGCAGCGGCGACCCGACGAGCGACTTTCAGGGCACTCCTACCCAGATCCTCGCCGAGCCGTCGTCGATTTTCCTCGATCAAGGCACCAATGAGGCGGTCATCGTGACCCTGGTCGACGAAGCCGGCGACCCGCTCGTGGGCGACTTCGCGATCTCGGCCCCAGGCACGGGGATCACGATCGAGCGGAACCCGGACTTTCTGGGTACGAACTCCGGTTTCCCGCTCGAGTCGCAGGCCCAGTTCATCGTCACCGCCGGCGACGCACCGCTCGCGACGGCGTTCACGCTGACGGCCGGGGGCTTGTCGCTGGAAATCCCCGTCAAGGTCACGCCGACGGTGATCCAGACGGCTGTGTTCTCGAACGCGAACCCGGCGGTGAACGAGCCGGTCACCGTCACCGCGGAAGGTTTCACCTTCCTGCCGGACGCCGTGATCAGTTTCGCCGGCGACTCGGCACTCGTCCTGGGCGTCGCCGAGGACGGCACCTCGATGACGTTCCTGCCCCCGCCTGGCACCACCGGCCCCGCGCTGGTTGAGAACGTCGCCATCAACTTCATCCCGGGGACCCCGTTGGCGCTCCCGACGACGGCGGAAATGACGGTCGCCGATCTCGTGCCCATAGCCGGGACGGGCACCCCGGGAACGGCGCCGGTGCTCACCGTGGCCGCGCCGGGAGCAACGACGACGTTGTTCGATGGCGGGACGTACGACTATCCGGCGCCGCTGTTCGGAGGTGCATTCGGGACGTTCCCCGCGCGGCTGTACCAGTTCACGGTGCCGGCGGATGGAGACTTCACGGTCACGCTGGGTTGGAACGGCACTCAGGACTTCGGAGTGTATTACTTCTTGCCGGATGGTACGACCGAGACCGGCGTGGCGGCGGACGGTGCGACCGCTGACGTCAACCCGGAAACGTCCACGTCGACCTTCACCGCCGGGACGTACCTGATGGCGGTGGTCAATTTCGTCTCTCCCGACAATCCCGGGTTCTTCTCGATTGAGTTCACCACGGTGCCGCCGGCGACGGGGGAGTGACCGAGCTCGATCAAATCGCGGATGAAACGGGCCCCTGCTGAATTATTCAGCAGGGGCCCGCCGCATGTGGAGCGTTGTGAAATTCCCTGCCGGCTATCTCAGCACGGCCCCGCCGTGTTCACCGGGTTGCCGGTCAGGGCATACCAGGCCGTAGCCCCCGTGCCCAGCGTGTAACGCACCCAGAAATAGCGCGGTCTCGGCGTGGCGGAGACAAGGTACGGTCCGACGATCGTCGAGAACACCGTAGCCTTGCCCGATCTGATCACACTACCCGCGCTTGTGCTGTTGGTTGAGGATTGCAGTACCTCATAAGATGCCAGGCTCGACGGTGGGGTACTCGAGCTCCAGGTCAGGGTAAAGTTGTTGTACTGCTTGCCACCGGACGTCGTTCCGGCGCAGTCGGTGACGGAGAACGTCGCGATCGGCGGCAGCGGTGGGGGAGGAGCGGCAGTCTGGAACAGGTTCGGCTTCAGCACGACGGAGCTGTTGAGTCCCGCCTTCTGGTGGAAGACACGCACGGAGTAGGTGGAGCTGGCCGTGAGGGCCGTCAGCTGGCGCGAGGTCGCTCCCACCGAAGCCGTGGTAGTGGTCCAGGTGGCTTGGCCGGAAGGCTGATACTCGACCACGGTCGAGGCTTGCGGATCGCCGGTGGTCCACGTCACTGTAGCGGAATTGTGGGTCACGGAGTTGGCGGCGATGTTGGACGGCGGATTCGGCGGCCCGATGACCGTCACCGCAATGTCTCGCACCTGGGAGGAGAGCTCGTAGATCGCCGACGACATGGCCGCGTAGACCGTAGCCGAGCCGGCCTGCTGGGGTACCAGGATGGCGCCGTTACCCGATGGGGTAACGGAGAGGACCTGGGGTGCGGTCGACCGCCAGGTGATGGTCGATGCCGGCGTGGGCTTGTCGCAATCGTCGGAGGATCCACAGAAGTCGGGATGCGCCCCGATAAAGGAGAGCAAGGGAACGCTCACCGATCCGTTGGTGCCCAGAGTTAGGGTCATGGAGGCGGGCACACCAAGCGACGTCACGATGTGCTTGTCCCAGTCGGGCTCGGTGCTGCGGGCACCGTAGAGAAAGAGGAAAAGCTCGACGAGGTGCTGGCATAGCCCGGTGTCGATGTACGTCCCTCCGGGACCCGCTGGCGGTCGAGATACAATGGCTGCTGACGCCCGGAGTGTAGCGGCCGGTGCCGTCCCATGTCTTCCCAACGCCATGATGTCTACGAGCTCGTGCAGCGTGATCGCCCGTGGCACGCCGGAGCCCGATCCGCTAAGGCCGACGCGAGGCTGATGCCGACGTTACCCCCTCGGTACCGTTCCATTGCCCGGTGACCGGTGAGATGGTAGGACCCGCGCCCGTGATCGAGATGCGCCGGGTTTCGGTCGTGGTGACGAAGCGCGGCATTCGGAGAGCCACCGGGAACGAGGCATTCCACAGGTTGGTCGCGCCCTGCAGGGCCGCGACGTTTCCCGAGCCGGTCGTCACCACCTGAATCTCGGCGGCACAGGGCCAAACCGGGAAGACGTCGGCCGGCAGGCTGGGCGAGAATGTCCTGCACTCGCCGCTACCCCCTCCGGTGAGGCTCAATGACGGCACCGTCACCTCCGGGTCCGGCGCCACCGTCTCGTTGGACAGACACGCACCCACGAAAACTGCCGAGAGAACGACGAACCGGAAGGTATTCGACCGCATATCGCCTCCTGCTGCAAGAGAGGAAGGAGCGGACGGCTTCGGGGGACAGGGTTGGGGGGACGTGCCGCGGCCTAATCTTGAGCAGCCGGTGCTCCGGCGTAAGGCCGGGTTTGCGCCACGGAGGGTCGGTTTTGCGACAGGTATCGTCGCCGGTCGAAGGGACGCGGCATGGTCAGCCGCAGTTCGTTGGTGGGATTTCTCAGGCGCTTAACAACGCCTTGCTGCAGGCCTTCTACTCCTCCTCACCTCCTCCTTGCATGGCTGCCACCGGCTCGTCATCCCGAAACTGCCGCTGATACAGCCGGGCGTAGAGCCCGCCCCGCGCCAGCAGCTCGGCGTGGGTCCCTTCCTCCACGATCCGCCCCCGGTCGAGCACCACCAGCCGGTCCGCCCGCGCACCGTGCTCAGCCGGTGGGCGATGATCAGCGTCGTCCGCCCCACCAGCAGCCGGCTCGAGCGCGTCCTCGATCAGCCGCTCGCTCTCGGTGTCCAGGTTGCTGGTGGCCTCGTCCAGCACCAGCACCGCCGGATCCTTGAGGATGGCGCGCGCGATCGCGACCCGCTGGCGCTGGCCGCCGGAGAGCTTGACCCCGCGCTCGCCGACCAGCGTGTCGTAGCCCAGCGGCAGCCGCTCGACGAACTCGTGCGCGTGCGCCGCCCGCGCGGCATCCTCCACGTCGGCGTCGGACGCGCCCGGCCGGGCATAGGCGATGTTGTCCCGGATGGTACCGCTGAAAAGCGCGGGCTCCTGCGGCACGACGCCGATCGCGCCCCTCAGGTCGGCCAGGCGGAGCGAGCGCACGTCGTGCCCGTCGAGCCGCACGTGCCCCCGGTCCACGTCCCAGAATCGCGGCAGCAGGGAGACCAGCGTCGTCTTGCCGGACCCCGACGGCCCCACCAGCGCCACGACCTCACCTGGCGCCACCTCCAGGTCGATCTTCTCCAGTGTCCACGGGTGTCGAGGGTCCTCGAGATAGCGGAAGAAGACTCCCTCGAACGCGACCCGGCCGCGCGACCGGCGCCAGCAGCGGCGTAGGGAATGGCGGATCGGCGATCGCGGGATCCATCTCCAGAATCTCGAAGACGCGCTCCGCCGCGCCCACCGCCTCCTGGTAGGAGCTGAAGCTGGAGGCGAGCGCCCCGATGGAGGCCGCGATCGTGATGGTGTACAGGAGAAAGGAGACCAGGGCCCCGGCGGTGAGCTGGCCCTCCAGCACCAACAGCCCGCCCTGCCACAACACGAACGTGATGCCGGCGAAGGTGGAGAGCGTGAGCATTCCGAAGAACACCCCGCGCACCCGCGCCCGCTTCAGCGCGGTCTGGACGCTCGCCGTCACCCGCTCGCCGTAGCGCGCGCGCTCGGTCGGCTCCTGGACGAAGCTCTGCACCGTGCGAATCTGGGAGAACGCCTCCTCCGCCACGCCGGTGGCCTCGGCGAGGCGGTCCTGCACCCCCGTGGTGATCAGCCGGAGCCGCTTCCCGAAGAAGATGGCCGACCCGACGACCAGGGGCGACACCGCGAGCGCGGTGAGGGTCAGTCTCGGCTGGAGATAGGTGAGCAACACGACGCCGCCCACCAGCGAGAGGATCTGCCGGGCGAACTCCGAGATCTGGTGGCTCAGCACGCCCTGCAGCAGCCCGATGTCCGCGGTGAGCCGGCTGGTCAGCTCGCCGGTGCGCCGCTCGGCGAAGAAGCCGGGCGGCATTTCCAGCAGCCGGGCGAAGAGCTCCTTGCGAAGCCCGGCGACCGACTGCTCGCCCACGGCGCTCAGCAGGTAGGCCTGGATGTAGTTGAGTACGGCCTGCACGCAGAACAGCAGAACCAGTCCCAGGGCGATGCGGTCCAGCAAGCGCCCGGTCGCGATCCACGAACGCGGCGTCGAGGAGGTAGCGGACCGCCATGGGGAAGGCGAGCGCGAGAGCCCCGCTCGCCACCAGCGCCAGGGTGGCGAGCGCCAGCATCCCACGGTACGGCCTGACCCTCGGCCAGAGCCGGACGAGCCGTCCGGGCGGAGGGAGGCGGCGCGTCGCGGTCGCGGTGATGGATTCCGTCAATGCTCGAGATGCCTGTTCACCGAGAAGCTCGCCTCACGCGACGTGTGGTCGAGAATGATGACCTCCCGCGGCGCCGCCGGACGGCTGAACGGCAGCGCCCGGTCCACGCCCATGGCGACGAAGAGAAGCGCCAGGTACAGCAGGGAGTAGCGGTACATCCCCCACGCCACCGGGGCCACCGGCCGCTCGCGAAGGACCCGAATGCAGTACCACAGGAGCCTGGCGCCGAGCAGAGCGGCGGCCACGCCGTAGAACGGCCCCAGCGCGCCGAAGAAGAACGGCAGGATCGTGAGCGGCAGCAGGATCAAGGTATAGACCAGCATCTCGTACTTGGTGCGGGCCTCGCCCCGCACCACCGGCATCATCGGAATGCCCGCCGCGCGCGTAGTCGGCCTGCTTGATCAAGGCGAGGGCCCAGAAGTGCGGGGGAGTCCAGTAGAAGATGATGGCGAACAGGTAGACCGCGGCGAGGTCCAGCCCGTCCGGTCATCGCGGCCCACCCCACCAGGGGCGGGAACGCGCCCGCCGCGCCGCCGATCACGATGTTCTGCGGGCTCGACCGCTTCAGCCAGATGGTGTACACGAAGACGTAGAAGAGCAGCCCGCCGAGGGCGAGCCAGGCGCTCAGCGGATTGACCTGGTACCAGAAGACGGCAAAGGCGATGGCCGCGAGCCCGATACCGAAGGCCAATCCCGACGGCGGGCGTGATCCTGCCGGAGGGAATCGGCCGCAGCCTCGTCCGGGTCATCCGGGTGTCGATGTCCCGGTCGAACCACATGTTGATCGCGTTCGCCCCGCCGGCCATCAGATAGCCGCCGATCACCACCCAGAAGACCAGGATCGGCGCGGGAAGTCCCGCCGGGGTGATGAACATCGGGGCCACGGTCGTGACCAGGAGGAGCGAGATGATCCGCGGCTTGGTCAGGGTCACCAGGTCGGCGAGCAGGGAGGGCTCGCGGCGCTCGCCGGTTCCTGACGGAACGACGGAACGGCGGAACGGCGGAACGGCGGCAGCCGGGGTCCGCCCCGAGTGAAACGTCAGAATGACGAGCGCCGCCCAGATCAGAGTCCCCATCAGCAGGTGCAGCGCGCGTAGGCCGGCCGGCAAGAGTTGAAGGATCATCGCCGCCGGCTACTCCGACCTGCACCAGCGTGGCTCCCAGCACCACCAGGGTCCACAGGCGCAGCCGCCCGTCACCTTCCGCCGTTCCGCCGTTCCGCCGTTCCGCCGTTCGGGTGACCAGCACACCGAGCAGCGCCAGGAACCCGAAGGCGAGAAGGCGGTGGGTCCAGTGCAGCGTGGCAAGCGCGCCTTCCGGCGGCAGCGCGCTCCCATTGCAGAGGGGGAAGCCGAGACAGAGGAGCCCGGCGTCGAAGTTGGCCACCTGGGCGCCGAACAGGATCACGACGAAACCCAGACCCACCGTGGCCATCACCAGACCGTGCGACCCATGCCGTTGGTTCTTGGGCAGCGGCAGCCGGACCGGCGAGGAGGCGCGCAGCGCGACCACGAGCAGGGCAGCCAACAGCAGCATCGCGTTGGCGAAATGGGTGATGACGATCGACGGGGGGAGGACCAGCTTGACGGTGACGGCCCCGAGCAGGACCTGGATCACCAGGATCACCGCAGCGAGCAGGGCCGGATTGCGGAGCTCGGGCTCGCCTCGGTGGCGTTTCAAGGCCACCAGCGCCACCGCGAGGACGAGCACGCTCACCAGCGCCGCGGCCCATCGGTGGCTGATCTCGATGAGGGTGGGAAGGTCGAGCGGAGGGAACCACTCTCCATTACACCGGGGCCAGTGGTCGCCGCACCCCATGCCGGACCCGGTGATCCGGACGATCCCGCCGAGAACGATGAGGCCGAGGGCGAACGCGCTGCCGGCCCAGGCCAGACTCCGGAGCAGTCCGGTCCGGTCCTGATCAGTCGATGTATTCACTGGAGCGCTGCCCCCGCAGATTCAGGCGGGAAAGAACGACGCGCGGCAGGCCCTTGTCAAGGTTACATTTAGCTATGCACTCACAGCCGGCCGACGCCTGGGGTGAGCGCCTCCCCAGGCACCTGGGACTCTGGAGCGCCATCGCGGTTCTCGTCGGTTCCACCATAGGCAGCGGGATCTTCCGGGTTCCCGCCAGCGTCGCCGAGCGACTTCAGGAGCCGGGGCCCGTCATGGTGGCCTGGGTGCTGGGCGGCATCCTGGCTCTGTTCGGGGCCCTGACGCTGGCCGAGCTGGCGGCGGCGATGCCCCGGTCCGGCGGGGTGTTCGCCTACCTGCTGGAGGGGTTCGGCCCGCTCCCCGCGTTTCTCTTCGGGTGGTCGGAGCTCACGGTCATCCGGGCGTCGGCGCTCGGCGCCATCGCCACCATCTTCGCCGAGTACCTCGGCTACTTCCTTTCGTTCACGCCGTCCCAGGTGCGCTACGTCGCCGCGGTGGCCATCGTGGTGATGGGCTTCCTCAACTACGTCGGGGTCAAGAGCGCCGCCGCCTTCATGAATCTCATCACGGCGCTCAAGTTCGGGTCGCTCGCGGGGCTGGCGCTGCTCGCCTTTACGGCGGGAGAGGGAAGCTGGGATCACTTCTCGCCCGCGGTCTCCGGCGGCCTCCAGCTGTCCCTCCTGGCCACCGCCCTCATCTCGATCATGTGGACCTACGACGGCTGGGCGGACCTCTCGTTCATGGGGGGCGAGGTGAAGGACCCCGGCCGTACCCTGCCGCTCGCGCTGATCCTCGGCACCTCGGCGATCGTGGTGGTCTACCTGCTGCTCAATCTGGCCTACATCTACCTGGTGCCGCTGGCCGAGTATGGCGGCCTCGCCCCTGATCGCGGCGACCGCGGCGGAGCGGATCACCCTCTTCGGGACGGCGGGCGGCGCCGTGATCTCCGGCGTCGTGATGGTCTCCTGTCTCGGGGCGCTCACCGGGTCCATGATGACCGGGCCGCGGATCTTCTTCGCGATGGCGGACCGCGGGCTCTTCTTCCGGGCCATCGCCCGGGTCTCGCCCAAGTACCACAGCCCGTCCACCGCGATCTGGCTGGCCACCGCGCTCGGCGTGATCTACGTCCTGCTCAACGACTTCCAGCAGCTGGCCGACAAGTTCATCCTGGGGATCTGGCCGTTCTACGCGCTGGCGGTGGCGGCGGTGTTCGTGCTGCGCCGCACCCGGCCGGACCTCGAGCGGCCCTACCGGACCTGGGGCTATCCGGTGGTCCCGCTGCTCTTCCTGCTCGCATCGGTCGGCATGGTGGTGAACGCGCTGGTGACCGATCCGGTGAATACCGGGATCACGCTGGGGATCATCGTGGTGGGAGTGCCGGTGTACTACGCGTGGCGGGTGTTGACGACGAGAGGCGTTGCGGGGGAAGAGGCGGCGTAGGTTTTCCTTGGCATCAGGTCATCTTGGCATCATGTCATCCCGAGCGAAGCGAGAGATCTTGCCGACGCGTTTCCGGACCTGCCGCCAAGATCCCTCGCTTCGCTCGGAATGACAGCGTTTATTCCCACTGACAGCGCTTATTCCCACTGACAGCGTTTGTTCCCGCTGACAGCGTTTAACCCCGGCCCGAGCGTGGACCCCCAAGCCCAACTTCAATCCCCAGGTCCGCAGCGATCACGCTGTGCGTCAAAGCCCCGATCGAGATGAAATCCGCTCCAGCCTCCGCGTAACTCCGGACGTTGGCCAGCGTGATCCCACCGGTCGCCTCGATCTCGATGCCGGGTGCCAGCTCCCTCGCCCGCGCCGCCCACCCGCGAACCGTCTCGGCCGGCTGATTGTCCACCAGCAGCCGAGTCGCGCCCGCCGCGCAGGCCTCCTCCAGCTGCTCCATCGACTCGACCTCCACCTGAAGCGACGTGATTCCCTTGGCTCGCGCCTCCGCCAGCGCGGCGGCGAGATCGTTGGTCCCCCGATGCAGCGCCTGCCAGTGGTTGTCCTTCACCATCACTTCGTGGCTGAGATCCAACCGATGGCGGGCGCCCCCGCCGGAGAGCACGGCGGAGATGTCGAGCGACCGGAGACCCGGCGCGGTCTTTCGGGTGTGGAGGATCCTGCAGCCGGTGCCTTCGACGGCCTGCACGTACGCCCGCGTCGCCGAGGCGATGCCGCAGGCGCGCTGCAGCAGGTTCAGCATCGGGCGCTCGGCCCTGAGGATTCGGTTGAGGAAGCCGCGGACGAGACCGATGACCGTTCCCGGCGGAACCACCCGGCCGTCCGGTGCACGCCAGTCGATCCGGCACTCGCACGCGCGCGCGACCGCGTCGGCATACGCCGCGCCCGCCACCACGCCGCCGCTCCGATATTCGATCCGGCCCTCGGCCTCGAGCCCGCCGGGCACCGTGACGCTGGTCGTGACGTCGGTCTCGCCGTCCTCCGCCAGCGCGACCGCGGCGATGCGCTCCACGTCGGACGTCACCGCCCCAGCGCCACCATCCGGTCGATCGCCCCCCGCGCGCGCTCGGCGATCTCGGGCGGCACCGTCACGTGGTGCTGGTCGAGCGCCAGCGAGTCGCGCACGCCGGTGATGGTGATCGCCTTCATGTAGGCGCACACTGCCTCGGGGTCGGCGGCGATGAACTGTTTCGTCGGCGCCATCTGCCGCATCCGGTGCATGATGCCGGTCTCGGTGGCGACGATGAATTCGGGGGCGGCGTTCTCGGTGGCCGCCCGGATCATCCCCTCGGTGGAGGTGATGTGCAGACCCTTGGGGTCCACGTCGCCCTGGCCCATCTCGTAGATCAGCTGCCCCGCGCAGCCGCATTCCGGGTGCACCAGGACGTCGGCCTTGGGATGCCGGCGGCGGGCCTCGTTGAGGGTTTCGGCGCGGATCCCCCTGTGCACGTGGCACTCACCCATCCACACCTCGATCCGGCGGTCGGGCCGCATCCGCCGCGCGTGGGCGCCGAGGAAGAAGTCGGGGAGAAAGAGGATGCCCTGATCGGCCGGAATCGCGTCGATGACGTCGAGCACGTTGCCGCTGGTGCAGCAGTAGTCGAGCTCGGCCTTGACCTCGGCCGTGGTGTTGACGTAACCCACCGCGATGTAGCCGGGGAACTCCGCCTTCCAGCGGCGGACCTCCTCGGCGGTGATCGTGGCCGCGAGCGAGCAGCCGGCCCGGAGATCCGGCAGGAGCACCCGCTTGGCGGGCGAGAGGATCGCGGCCGTCTCCGCCATGAAGTGCACGCCGGCGAAGACGATGACGCTCGCCGGCGTCTTGGCCGCCTGGCGGGAGAGCCCCAGGGAGTCGCCCACGTAGTCGGCGACGTCCTGGACCTCGGGCCGCTGGTAGTTGTGTGCCAGCACCACCGCGTCGCGCTGCCGGGCGAGCCGGCGGATCTCGCGCTGGAGCGCCGCGATCTGTTCCGGGGTCTCGGTGGTGGGCTCGATGACGGGAAGGTCGAGCTTGCGAGGCGGCGGTACCGCGCCGTCGGGAGGATTCCGGAGGATCACGCGGTCTCCCGGCGGAGCGCGGCCGGCGGGTAATCCAGCCGGCGGTGTCCGCCCCGGCTCTCCCGCCGCCGCCGCGCGGCCTGGGTGATGAGCGTGGCGACCAGGAGCTGGTTGTGGGTGCGCCAGGCGGCGGCGGCGGTCTCCCGGGTGAGCCGCGCCAGCTCCTGCTCGGCCTGGAGCAGCGACGCCTCGGTCCGCTGGACGCCGACGTTCGCCGTCATGAGCTCGCGCATCGCCCGGCGGATTTCCTCGCACGCCGAGTCGGCGCCGGTTTCCTCCTGGACCGGGACGTCGGGCAGCGGCGCCGGAGGCTCCGCGCCGGCGGTCTCGTCGGCCAGCGCGTGCCCGGCCCGATCCGCGAACACCAGACCCTCGAGCAGTGAGTTGGAAGCCAGCCGGTTCGCGCCGTGCACGCCGGTGGAGGCGACCTCGCCCACCGCCCAGAGCCCGGGAAGGGTGGACCGCCCCTCGAGATCGGTGCGGACACCGCCCATCGCGTAGTGCAGCGCGGGGGCCACCGGCAGAACGTCGCGCGAGGCGTCGAGGCCGTGCTCGCGCAGGATCGCCGTGATGCCCGGGAACCGGGTGGGGAAGTCCTCGATCTCCCGCGCATCGAGCCACGCGCCGCCGGCGGAATTGGCCACCGCCACCGCCCGGGCGACGACGTCCCGCGGGGCGAGCTCGCCGCGTGGATCGGCGTCCAGTGCGAAGCGGTGCCCGTCGCGGTCGATCAGCACGGCTCCCGCGCCGCGGACCGCTTCGGAAATGAGCGGAGCGGGGTTGATGCCCGGGAGCTTGAGCGCGGTGGGATGGAACTGGAGGAACTCGATGTCGCGGAGCTGGGCGCCGGCGCGGTGGGCCAGCGCCCAGCCATCCGCGGTCGCGACCCGGGGGTTGGTGGTGATCGCGTAGAGCTGCCCGACCCCACCGGTGGCGAGCACCACCGCGGAGGCGCCGATGGTCCGGCTCACGCCGCCGGCGCAGAGGGCCGCCACGCCGACCGCTCGGCCCTCGGCGCCGAGGATGGCCGTCACCTCGGTGTGCTCCATCAGCTCGATGAGGGGATGCGACCGCACCACCTGCGCCAGGCAGCCGATCAGCGCGGCGCCGGTCCGGTCGCCGCCGGCGTGGATGATCCGGGGCCGGGTATGGGCCGCCTCGAGCCCGAAACGGAGTCGCCCGTCGGGCCCGCGATCGAATCGGGCACCGAGAGCCAGAAGCTCGTAAATCCTTCCCGGACCTTCACTTGTAAGTATGCGTACGGCTTCGGGGTCGGCCAGGCCGTCGCTGGCGGCCAGGGTGTCCGCGGCGTGCTGACTGGGGCTGTCACCCGGGCCGAGGGCGACTGCAATGCCTCCTTGCGCCCAGCTACTCGCGCTGTCGGCCAGGGTTTCTTTGGTAAGCACTACCGCCGCATGCCCCTCCGAAGCAAGCCGCCATGCCGTCCAGAGGCCTGCGATGCCCGTGCCGATGATGACGGGTCGGGGAGGGTTCATGGTGGGAAATATAGGCTACGTCCGTACCCTCGCGAGCAGCGCTGCCGCCGCGAACGCGAAGACGATGTTGGGGATCCACGCCGCCAGGATGGGATCCACCACGCCGCCCGCGCCCACCGCCTTCATGATCTGGGTGATGAGAAGGAAAAGCACGGTCGTGCCCAGGCTGATCGCGATGCCGATCGCGGCGCCGGCCCGCGGCGAGGAGACGGCCAGGGGGGCTCCGAAGAGCGCGATGATGAAACAGGTCACCGGGATGGCCACCTTGAGCGCGCGCTCCACCATCAGCTTGTTGGCGTCGTTCCCCGAGCGCCGCAGGGCCTCTATGTAGCGGCCCAGCTCCGCGTAGCGCATCTCGTCCGGGGCCTTCGCCTCCGCCAACAGGTCGGCGGGCGACTGGGTGAGGGCCCGAAGCCGCATGCTGGTGAAGGTGAACATCGCCTGCTTTCCCGGGCCCACGATCACGCGGCTCGCGCCGTTGCGCACCCGCCAGTTGCGCACCGAATCGTCCCAGCTGGCGCTGTCGGCGGTGATGACGAGGCCCGGGTAGTCGAGCCCGGTTCCCTGGCGCTCGAACAGCAGCTGCTTCAGCTGCCGGTTGGCCACGTCCAGCGAGCGGATGGTGTAGACCCAGCCGGCGTCGCCGCGGTACACGAAGTTGTAGCGGGCGCGGGTAGGCCGCGCCGCCCTCGCCTTCTGGAGCTCGAGCTGCTTCGCGGTGGCGCCGGGGGCGAGCTCGCCCACGATGAACGCCAGCACCGAGGCGAGCGCCGCGGCGACGAAGATCGGCACCATGAGCCGGTGAAAGCTCTGTCCTCCCGCCTTCGCCGCGGTGAGCTCGGAGTGGCGCCCCATCGCCCCGACGGTGAACACGGTGGCGAAGAGCACCGCCGCGGGCATCACCAGGAACATGTTCTCCGGGATCGAGTAGACGTAGCTCCATGCGATCTCGCGCATGGTCAGTCCCCGATCGAGGAGCCGGTTCAGGGTGTCGGTGAGATTGATGAGGATGGAGACGATCGGAAAACCGAGCGCGGTCAGGACGAAGATCCGTACCCAGGTCGCCAGCACGTACCGGTCGAGAGTACTCAGCGCCTTCATCCTGTCCCCTTCGCCTCCACCCGGCGCCGCCGGAGCCGTCGCCAGAGGTGGCGGACCGCGTCCATCACCTCCTGGAAGTCGCCACCTCGGGTGGAGCCCGACTCGCGGTTGACTCGGAGGAGGCCCAGCACGCCCACGACCGTGAGCACGATGTTCGGGGTCCACATCGCCGCCCAGGGGGTCACGAACGCCCGGTCCGCCAGACTCTCCCCCGCGGTCAAGCCCACGTAGTGGATCGAAAAGACCAGCAGGCCTCCGCCGATGACCAGGCCGATCCCGCCCCTCGGGAACCGGAGCGCCATGACTATCCCTATGATTACAAAGGAGATACAGGCCATGCTGATGGCCCACTTCTTATGCACTTCCACCGCGTACCGGGCTGCCCGCCGCTCGGCGTCCCGGGCCCGCTCCAGCGCCGTGGCGGTGAGCGACCAGTTGGAAAGCGACGGCTCCCGGAGTCTTCCAGGACGGGGGTGAGGCGGGCGTGGGATTGGGGGCTTTCCCTTGGCCTGTGCGGCGCTCTGAGCCTCCGCCGTCTTGGGAAGAGCGAGCTCCTGTACGGCCTGGATCCAGCCACAGTAGGCCGGACTCCGCCCGAGGGGAGGCGAGGCGTCGTCGTCGGCCTCGCGGAGCGGGGGGAGGGCCAGCAGCGCGCGGAGATCGCCCAAAAGGAGATGGCGACGGTCTCGGAGCGCCTCGGTCTCCTCCCGATCTGCGTCACGGATGACGTCGAGCATCTCACATGTGCTCATCTCCCGGTCGCCCCGAACCGACTCGCTGGTGTTCCGCTTCGAGCTCGTCGAAGACGTTCTTCACCCGGATGTCGTTGACCCTGAAGTAGGTCAGCTGGAACCCGCTGGGGTCCACGGGCCGGTACTGATGGATGCTGCCGTCGAAGAGCCGGAGGCTGAGGTCCGTCTGGCCCTCCGCGTACGCCATGAGGCCGCTGTCGGCGTAAATGATCCGCCGGCTGGCGTCGCCGCCGACGTCGTAGATGGTGACTTCACGCAGCCGCCCGGTGGCCGCATCGATCCGGTTGGCCCGCAGAAAATATTGGGACGGTGGGACCTCGTTGATCACCTGCTCCTGGAGCTCGAAGGTCGGCTTCTTCCGGCCGATGTCTATGAGCAGATTCCTGAGCCGGGCGTTGCTTCGGGGCAGGACCTGGTCCACGAAGGCGAAGTTGAAGGCCGACATGAACACCCCCCAGGCCAGGACGGGGATCAGGATCTGGTAGACGCTGATCCCGCTGGCCCGCATCGCCGTGATCTCGTTGTCGGCGGCCAGGTGGCTGAAGGCATAGAGCACCGCCAACAGCACGGCCATCGGCAGCGTCATGGCCACGATGAACGGGACGCTGAGGGCGAAGACCTCCACGATCACCATCCAGGGGAGGCCTTTGCCCACCAGCGACCCGAACTTCTTCGCGATCTGGCTCAGCAGCATGAGGCTGGTGAGCGCGGAGAGCGCGAACAGGAACGGGGCCACCAACTGGCGCAGGAGGTAGCGGCTGAGCAGGCTCACGTGAGTTAAGTTATAGAATTGTAAGGAGTTGTTTGCTCTATTATATTGGCGTTGTACACCATTCTCAAGCCTTCTCCCTCAGCTCTCAACGAGTGGCGCGCGCTCTACTCTCGCTTGTCTGGCTGGGCCTGCTGGTTGCGGCCCCTCTGGCCGGCCAGACTCCGGTAACCGATGCCGACACGACCGAAACCGGCTTTCGCGTGCGCCTCCCCGTGGAGCCGTTCCGGTTGCTCGAGCCGGCCGTACTGCGCTCGCCCTGGATGAGCGCCCCGCGCCTCGGCCCGGTGGGCCGTGGGGCGCGGTGGGACAGTACGCTCGCCATGGTCCAGGACTCCCTCCGGCAGACGCGCTCGTTGGGGTACCGGTTGCTCAACATCTACGGCGTCGCCCCGGTGGAGCAGTCGCCCGAGGCACCGCGCCGCGGCATGCTCGGGCTCGGACGGAACTACGCCGACGTCGCGATGGACGGCCAGGTCCGCCTCGAGATCCGCAGCGACCGGGTCCGCAACGAACGCTGTACTCCCGCGCTCCTGCTGGATCCTAATTCGGGATGCACCGGAGGGTTCAGACCGCCCCGCCTCGACAACCAGGTGAACCTGAGGTCAACCGGGATCCTCGGCCAAAGAGTCCACCTCAACATCGACTACGACTCCGAGCGAGACTTCGCTGCCAACAACGATGTCCAGGTGTACTACGAGGGATTGGAAGACGAGGTCATCCGCCGCATCGAGGTCGGCACCGTCCAGTTTCAGCCTCCCCCCTCCCGCTTCATCACTGCGGCTATTCCGACCAACAACTTCGGGGTCAATGCCAGATTCGAAGTGGGCCGGGTCGAGGTCCAGGCCCTGGCCGCCACCCAAAAGGGAAGCCAGGTGGCCGAGCGGCTCTACTCCGTGGGCCAGACCACCAGTCAGCCGCAGAACAGGCGGGTGCGGGACCTCGACTTCGAGACCGGCCGCTTCTTTTGGGTGATCGACCCGACCGGACTTCCCGGATATCCGGATATCGACATCCTCAATCTCGATCCGACCCAGGTGCAACCGAGCCAGCGCCCAGACCAGGTCCGGGTCTATCGCTACCGCGCGGCGCTCAATCAGAGTGCCACGGAGACCAATTTGGGGGGCATCCGGGCGCTGGCGCGGAGTAGCGACGGGCTCCAGACTTTTGGGCCGGTCCGGTGGGAACTGCTGATCCAGGGGACCGACTACCATCTCGACGGCTCGGGCCTCTGGCTGGCGCTGGGGACGAAGCTGGACCAGAACGATTTCCTCGCAGTCAGCTATCTCACCACCAGCGGCACGCAGGTGGGAAGCTTTCCGGCCCAAGACCGCCCGGCGGCCGGCGACAGCCTCCGACTCATCGTCAAGCCACAGCAAGACCCGACGATGGTCACTTTCAACCATGAGATGCGTCAAATCTATCGGGTGGCGGGTTCCGACCTCGACGCTTCGTCGCTCCAGGTGGGCCTCTCGGTGAACCAGTCGGAGCTGCCTCTGGGCGGCGGCAGCACCTACCTGGCCGCGCTGCGGTTGGCGATCCCGACTGATCCCAACATCTTCGACCGCGACAACCGGCTCTTCCCCCGGGCGCAGGAGCCCCAGGCCGGCCCGATCCTCAACGAGTCGTACGTGGTCTATCCTCACCTCCGGCCGTTTGCCGACGCCACCCGCCTCACTTCGGCGGAACGCAACGACTCGCTCTATCAGAAGCCGCTCTTTCTGCTCAACCAGGGGCCGGCGGCGAAATTTCAGCTCCTGCTGAGATACAACTCGACCGGCCGGGGCGACCGGTCCACCCTGACGCTCGGCGCGCTCCAGATTCGGGAGGGAAGCGAACAGGTCTCGGTGCAGGGCCGGCGGCTCGAGCGGGACATCGACTACTCCATCTCCTACGAGCTCGGGCAGCTCACCTTCCTCAATCCCGAGGCGCTCTTCGCCGGGGGCGCCACCCAGGTGTCGGTGCGCTTCGAGGAGCAAGGCATCTTCGCGGTAGCGCCGACCCAGATCTTCGGGCTCTCGACCCGGTACTCGCTCGGTGAGGTCGGCGCGGTCAACCTCATCGGGATGTACCAGCGGGAGTCGAGCGCGTTCAACCGGCCGCCGCTCGGGTTCGAGGCGACGGCGAACCTGATCACCGGAATCAACACCGAGCTGCGGTTCCGGTCCCAGGGGTTGAGCCGGCTGCTGAGCGGCATCACCTCGCGACCCGCGACAGCACCTTCCACCCTGGCGCTCAACGCGGAGTTCGCGCTGACCAAGCCGGACCCCAATCGCTCCGGCCAGGCCTACATCGAGGAATTCGAGGCCGAGGCCGGGGCTCCGATTCCGCTGGCGGAGACCGCGTGGGAGTTCGGCAGCGCGCCGCGAGACGGCACGGGCGTCGCCGAGTTCGGCTTCGCCGGCGGTTTCGATCCGGGCGACGCGGTGGCGCTCACCTGGCAAAACCTGGTGCGGGTCCCGGGTACCAACCAGGCGTTCGAGATACGGCCCGAGAACATCGACACGCTCATCCGCATCGCCGGCCGCAGCGAACGCCTGGAGACCGCACTGTTTATGACGCTGCATGCCGATACCGCCGGCGGCGTGGTGCAGCGCAACAACCGGTCGCGGTGGTCGCTGCCCGCGCGCCCGGCGCGCCCGCGCTGGCGCTCGATGGTGAGCGCGCTGAGCTCCACCGGCGTCGACCTCACCCGCGACGAATTCCTGGAGTTCTGGGTCTTTCACCCGGCCGCCCGGAGCGCCGAGTCCGCCGGCGCGGTGCTGGTCTTCGACCTCGGGACGGTGGACGAGGACGCGGTCGCGGTCGCGCCGGAGAGTCTGGCGGTGGTCGGCGCGGACACCGTCTTCATCGGCCGCCAGCTGGTCGGCGTCGGCAGCTTGGACACGGAGCGCAGCGCCACCGACATCTTCAACGCCCAGATCGACGACATCGGCATCCTGGGCGACCGGCCGCCGGTGCTGGCTGGCGCCGGCGGCGAGGTGATCAACGACCTCCCGCTCTGCGTGCGGATTCTGACCAGTGCGGTTCCGGTCTTTCCTTGGGGAGACCTGAGCGGGCGGTGCACCAACGGGAACGGCGTGCTCGACACCGAGGACCTGGACACGGACAACGTCCTGAACGCTCAAGGCGCCTCGGAGGACGTCTTCCGCTATGTCGTGCAGCTCCGGCCGGGCGACAAGTACTTCGTGCGACCCGGCATTCAGTTCACCGACACTCTGGGTCGGGTATCGGGCTGGGAGCTGTACCGGATCCCGATCCGCACGCCGGACGCCGTCCTCGGGAATCCCAACCTGCGGCTGATCCAGCACCTGCGGCTCACCGTAGCCGCGCCCGACCAGGGCGAGCCCGACGTGGTGGCCCAGTTCGCTTTCGCGCGGATGCGGTTGGTGGGCTCCTCCTGGACTCGCCGGGCCGAGCGCCCCATCGCCGGCCTCGCCGGCGCCATCGCGAATCCCACCGGCGAGATCATCGCCTCGGTCGTCTCCACCGAGAACCTGATCGACCTCGGCTACACGTCGCCGCCGGGAGTGGGCGAGTCGGTGCAGCGGAGGGATGGAGACCAGCAGTCTCTCGGTACCCAGATCAACGAGAAGTCGCTGCGCCTGATCGCCCGCGGCATCGAGGTCGGTGACCGGGCCGAGGCGTACCTCCGGTTCCCGGTGGCACCCCAGACCGCGCTCGGCTACCGGCAGCTGCGAGTCTGGATGCGAGGGCGGGGCCCGGGCTGGGAGCAGGGCGACCTCCAGGCCTTTATCAAGGTCGGCAGCGACGACCGGAACTTCTACATGTATCGAGCGCCGGCGCGGTCCACGACGTGGGAGCCCGAGTTCGTGATCGACCTCGAGGTGTGGCGCCGGCTGCGCGGGCGGTTGGAGGTCGAACGGCTCAACGGGCCGCCGGTGGTGGACCCTACCTGCGGAGTGCCCGACCCCGCGGTCTACGTGGCCTGCGAGGGTCCCTATCTGGTGTACAGCGCCGATCCCGGCGTCAATCCTCCGAACCTCGCGGCGATCCAGGAGATCTCCGCCGGCATCCTTCGGACGGGCGGATCGGTGGTGTTGGGGGAGGCCGAGCTGTGGGTCGACGACATCCGGCTGGGCAATCCGGTCGCCGAGCTGGGGACCGCACTGTCGCTCGACGCCAGGCTGGTGGCGAGCGACGTCGGGAATCTCTCGGTCTCCTACGTGCAGCAGAACGGCCAGTTCCGGCAGATCAACCAGGACCCGACCTACCAAGGCACCGGGACGCTCCAGCTCAGCACCGGCTGGCAGCTCGACCGATTCCTGCCCAACTCGCTCGGCCTGTCGGTGCCGCTCAACGTGAGTTACACCCGTGCCGCGGTGCAACCCGAGCTGCTCACCGGCACCGATCTGCCGGGGGACGCGCTTCCCGGCGCGCGCCAGCCGAGCTCGAGCACGCAGAACTACAGCCTCACTGTCCGCCGGAGCAGGAAGGGCACTGATTTCCTCACCCAGGCCCTGGCGGATCCGCTTTCCCTGCGGGCGTCGTTGGTCCGCGGCCGGGTCGGAAAGGAGTTCTCCAGCGCCAGCTCCGATGCGCACGCCCTTTCGGCGAACTACAACCTGCAAATGCAGCGGCGGGGGATCAATCTGCCGTTCGGCGGGCTGATCGGAGGTCTCCCGCGTTGGATCCGGGAGAGCGACGCGGGCAAGGGGCTGCGTAGCGCGAAGCTCAGCTTAGTGCCGTCGATCGTCCGCCTGAGCAGCGGGCTCAGCCGGAGCCAGGCGGACTACTTCTCCTTCGGGGCGCCGATCGCGCGGCCAGTGGACTCCCTAGTGCGACCCACCCTTTCGCTCACTCACCTCTGGCAGAACTCCGGCGGGCTCACCTGGCAGCCGCTTGGGATGCTGTCGATGAACGCGGACCTCGGCAGTACCCGTGACCTCCGGATCTATCCCGACGCCAGCACGCTCGGACGGCTGCTCTACGCAGAGCGGAAGTTTTTCCTGGGCGTTCCGGTGGGCGTCGAGCGCGACCGCAACCTCACCACCGCGCTGACGCTCACCCCGGCCCTGAGCTCCTGGCTCCGGCCGAGATTCACGACCGCGAGCCAGTTCATCCTCTCCCGGACGCTGAATACCCGCGCGCCCGTGCGCGAGTTCGAGGACAGCGGGGCCTTCATCCTGCCGCAGACGCTCAACAACCGGCGGACCCGCGAGCTGGGCCTCTCGCTCGACCTGGGCCGGGCATTCAAGCAACTCTTCAGCGACAGCGGCGGGCTCGGCGACGCGTTGGGCCGGATCCGTCCGCTGGATCTGAGCTCCCAGCTGACCCGGACATCCACCTACGACCTGGCCGCCTTCGACCCCAGCCTGAAGTACCAGCTGGGGCTCGGTGGCCGCGAGAGCTTCCTCTTCCAGGAGGGCGCGAGCGCGGTCAACGCGTCCGAGACGAGGACGGCGACGCTGGCCTCGGGCGGCGATCTGCCGTTCGGCTTCTCCACCACGCTCTCCTACTCACTCACCCGAACCGAACAGTTCCGCCGGGTCGGCGAGGGATTCGCGGAGACCATCATCCGCCAGCGTGAGTGGCCGGCGGCGTCACTGCGGTGGAACCGCTTCTTTACCGGAGGGCCCTTCGTGACCCTGAGCGCGAGCATGGCCGTTCGCCGGCGGGAGGGGACCTCGCAGCAGTTGAACCGGACCGGGCCCGGCGCGCTCAGCGCCACCCTCTCGTCGTCACTGAATCCCGACGTCCAGATGACGTTCCGGAACGGGATCACCCTTTCGGCGGCACTCTCCAGCCGGAACCAGCGGTCCGAGAGCAACGGGAACGCGACGGTGCTGGATCAGGACGACCTGACCGGCTCGTTCAGTTACGCGTTCCGCCTGCCGCTGGCCATCAGCCGTACCCGAAAGCTGGTCCGCTCGTCGCTCACCCTGTTCACCTCGACCTCGCAGACCTGTCTCCTGGCGGCGCAGGCGCCGTGCTCCATCATATCCGACATCCGCCGGCGCGAGGTTCGGGGCGGCCTCGACACCGATCTCATGCAGATTCTGACCGGCGGGCTGCAGTTCGGGTATTCCATCAACGACGTGCGCCACCTGGACGGCCGCACCTCGCAGATCTTCCTTCTCGTCTCGTTCCAGCTCTCCCTGTTCGCGGGCGACTACCGATGAAGACCATGAGCGATC
Source organism: uncultured Gemmatimonadales bacterium (assembly GCA_963844445.1). Lineage (GTDB taxonomy): Bacteria > Gemmatimonadota > Gemmatimonadetes > Gemmatimonadales > GWC2-71-9 > CAVVWJ01. Next base: position 154,117 of record CAWJOB010000001.1, on the reverse strand, counting down.
GCTCGATCCGCGGACCCCGGGGCGTGCTTCTCGTCGCCCTCCTGCTCTTGGCCTGCCGCGACAAGGTGCCGGCTCGTGAATTCGACGGCCCCTCTGCGTTCAAGTACATCGAGCGCCAGCTGGAGTTCGGCTATCGGATCCCGGGGACGGAGGGCCACCGGCGGATGGCGGCGTGGCTCGACAGCACGGTGCGGGCGAAGGCGGACTCGGTGATCACCCAGCGGTGGACCCACGTCACGGGGAAGGGCGATTCGCTGGCGCTCCAGAACGTCATCGCGCGGTTCAATCCCGGCGCCGAGAAGCGGATCCTGTTCCTGGCGCACTGGGACACCCGGCCCACGGCCGACGGTCCGCGGTCGACCGACTCCACGGCGGCGGTGACGGGGGCCAACGACGGCGCCTCCGGCGTGGGGCTGTTGCTCGGTGTGGCGGACGTGCTGGCGATCGCTCCGCCGGCGAGCGATCTCGGCGTGGACCTGCTGTTCACCGACGGCGAGGACTACGACGACTTCACCGAGACGCCGAACGACGTCCTGATCGGGTCCCGCTACTACGCGGCGAACCAGCCACCGGGCCCGAAGCCGCTCTACGCGGTGCTGTTCGATCTGGTCGCCGACCGGGACCTACAGATCTACCAGGAGGGCAATTCGGTGACGGGAGCCCCGGAGGTGGTGAGCCTGGTCTGGGATTTGGCGCGCGACCTGGGCTACGGCAAGATCTTCGTGGACACCCCCAAACACCTCCTCATCGACGACCATCTCGAGCTCCAGAAGGCCGGGATCCGCGCGATCGACGTAGTGGATTTCGACTATCCCGCGTGGCACACCCCGTTCGATACGATCGACAAGGTGAGCGGGGAGAGTCTTCAGGTTGTGGGGGACGTGGCGATCGGGCTGGTGCGGAGAGAAGGCGGCCAGTAGCGGGCAGAGAACGGCGTCACCGCCGCTCCTCGTCGTGCAGCCACAGGTGCTGGGCGGCATATGCCCGCCAGGGCCGCCAGCGCTCGGCCAGCGCGCGCAGCTCGCTCCGGCTCCCCGCGCCCGCGGCGCGCTGCAAGGCGGGATCCGAGGCCGGGAAGGCGTCCGGCCAGTAGAGCGCGCGCATCACGACCATCGTCGCCAGCCGCTCGCCCACCCCTTCGACTCCCATCAGCGCGCGGTGCGTCGCGCCCGCGTCGCGGCCCGGCTCCAACCGGATCTCCCCGCCGGCCAGCGCGCGCGCTACGGCGGCGATGACCTCGGCGCTGCGGCGGGGCACGCCGAGGGCCGCAAGGCCCGCCGGCCCCACATCGGCCACCCGCGCCGGACTGGGCGCGAGCCGGGTGAGCGTGGGGACGCCCGTGTCGATCTCCTCGCCCAGGGCACCCACGACCCGCCGCAGGAGGTCGCTGCCGGCCGGTCCGCTGCCGTTGGCGCCGAGCAGCAGGGAGCGGAGCGCGACCTCGAACCCCTCGAGGGCGCCGGGGATCCGGATGCCGGGCCGCCGGCGCACCAGCGGAGCGAGCCCGTTCTGATCGAGGTACGCATCCACCACCGCGGGCTCCGCGTCGAGGTCGAACAGGTGGCGCAGCCGGACGAGCAGCGGCATCAGCACCGGAAGCAGCGACAGGGAGACGGCGACGTCGAGCTGCGCCTTCGCCGCGACGTTCTTCGCCAGCACCACGCCACTCCGCCCGTCGAGGCTGACCGTGCGGGCGTAGTGATCGCCCTCAACCGCGATCACGCCCGGGATCGCGTCGCGCGCGAGGAGCCCGGTGAGCAGGGCCCAATCGAGCGGCGCGCGATACGCCAGCGTCAGGGTCACGAAATCCCCGGTGGGTGAGGCCGGCGCCGCGGCGGTCGACGGCGCCGCTCGCCGCAGGGCGCTCGGACTCAGCCGGTACCGCTCCCGGAACACCGAGTTGAACCGGCGCAGGCTCTGGAAGCCGCTGGCGAACGCGATGCGGGTGACCGGCAGCGAGGTCTCGGCGAGCAGCCGCTTGGCCAACAGCAGGCGATGGGTCTGGGCCAGCTCCGCGGGAGAAACCCCGAGCTCGCGCTCCAGTGCGCGCCGGAGGTGCCGCTCGCTCACCCCGAGCTCGCGGGCCAGATCGGCCACGCTGTTGCCGTTCAGCGCGCCGGCGCCGATGCGCTGCGCCGCGAGACGCGCCAGACGCGGGACCGCATCCATCAGCGCCCGCCCCGGCGCCAGCTCAGGCCGGCAGCGGAGGCAGGGCCGGTAGCCCGCCCGCTCCGCGGAAGCGGCGGAGTCGAAGAATCTCCGGCGGTCGGGATACGAGACCCGCGCCGGGCATACCGGCCGGCAATAGACCCTGGTCGTGGTGATCCCGACGAAGAAGATGCCGTCGAACCGGGCGTCGCGTGCGTGTACCGCGCGCTGGCAGATGTCGGCCTGGAGCATGAGTGGAATCTAGCCGGCGAAGCGCCTTTGCCTCGCCGGATTCGGACGTGGAATCGAGCCCGGTCGAATCGCTCCGGCTCGCGCGTTTCCGCGGCCCTTCCGTCCGATGGCGCGGCTTACCGTCATGCCATGTCAGCCACCGAGCGTCGCGCGCTCCTGCTCCTCCTGTCCCTCGGGCTCGCGGGCCAGGGCGTGCGCTGGTGGATCGCACGGCCGGGTGAGGCGCCGGGACAGGTCGAGCTGCTCGCGGCGCTGCCGCCCAAGTCGCCGCTGGCCCACCGGGACAGCATCGTCGCGCTGTCCCGCCCGCTGGGTCCGGGCGAGCGGATCGATGCCGACCGGGCCACCGCCCCCGAGCTCGCCCGGCTGCCCCGGGTCGGGCTGGCGCTGGCCAAGACGATCGTGGCAAACCGGGAAGGCCAGGGGCCCTTCGGGGCCTTGGAGGGGCTCGACCGGGTGCCCGGAATCGGGCCCGGGCTCCTGGCCGCCATCGGCCCGCACGTCAGTTTCTCCGGGGGGCCGGGAGCGCGAGCATCCGGGCAGTTCGCACGACCGGAGGCCCCGGTGGCGGGGGTGCCAGGCATCCCCCCACCGGTGGTCGCACCCGTGCCGCTAAATCTCAATTCGGCGTCAGTTTCCGAGCTGGATCGGCTGCCGGGAATCGGTCCGGCGCGCGCGGCGGCGATCTTGCAGGAGCGCGGGGCGCGGGGGCCGTTTGTGTCGGTCGACGACCTGACCCGCGTACCGGGCCTGGGGCCATCGGCCATCGCCCGGCTGCGCGACCGGGTCGTGGTGCGGTGATGCCCCCAGTTGACTCGGAACTTCTCCTCCAGCTACGAGACCATGGCGACCAGAGCGGCCGGCGGCAACGGCGATCGGCTCGGTGAAGTCCTGCTGCGTGAAGGCCTCCTGACACGCGAGCAGCTCTCCGCGGCCGTCGCCGACCAGAAGACCAGCAAGCATCGCCTGGGCTACGTCCTGGCGAAGCTGGGGATGATACCCGAGCTGGAAATCACCAAGGTGCTGGCCCGGCAGTATCGGATGCCCGCCGTGGATCTCACCCGCTTCGAGGTCGATCCCCGGATTCTGAAGCTGGTCCCGGCCGACATGGCCACCAAAGGCATAGTCCTGCCGCTCAAGCGGGAGGGGCGCACCCTCACCGTCGCGATGGCCGATCCCACCGACCTCGGCCTGCTGGAAGACCTCAAGTTCATCACCCGGTTCGATCTGTTCCCGGTCCTCGCCGGCGAGTACACCCTCCGCGCCCTGATCGAAAAGCACTACGCCAACGACCAGCAGGAGCTGCAGAGCCTCCTCAAGGACATGGAGGCGTCGGGCGAAGACGTCGAAGTCGTCGAGGAGCAGGAAGAGGAGACGGTCACCCAGGCGCAGATCGAAGATGCGCCGGTGGTCAAGCTGATCAACGGCCTCCTGATCGACGCGGTCAAGCGGGGCGCCAGCGACATCCACATCGAGCCGTTCGAGCACGAGATCCGGGTGCGCTACCGGATGGACGGCGCGCTGCTGGAGATCATGCGGCCGCCGCTCAAGATGAAGGCGGCGCTCACCTCCCGCATCAAGATTCTCTCTCAGCTCAACATCGCCGAGCGGCGGGTGCCGCAGGACGGCCGGCTCAAGCTCAAGATGGGCAACCGGGTCATCGACTTCCGGGTCTCCACGCTGCCGGTGCTCTTCGGCGAGAAGATCGTGCTCCGAATCCTCGACAAGGGCAACCTGACGCTCGACCTCACCAAGTTCGGGTTCGAGCCCAAGGCGGAGAAGGACCTGATGAGGGCGATCCTGAACCCGTACGGCATGGTGCTGGTCACCGGCCCGACCGGCTCGGGCAAGACGACGACGCTCTACTCCGCGCTCTCCCGGGTCAACACCACCGAAGTGAACATCATGACCGCGGAAGACCCGGTCGAGTACAACCTGATGGGCATCAACCAGGTGCTGGTGCGGACCGAGATCGGGCTCACCTTCGCGGCGGCGCTCAAGGCGTTCCTGCGGCAGGACCCGAACATCATCATGATCGGCGAGATCCGGGACCTGGAAACCGGCGGCATCGCGATCAAGGCCGCGCTCACCGGCCACCTCGTGCTCTCCACCCTGCACACCAACGACGCGCCCAGCACGATCACCCGTATGATCGACATGGGCATCGAGGCGTTCAACGTGGCGAGCGCCGTCAACCTGGTGGTGGCCCAGCGGTTGGTACGGCGTATCTGCAAGGACTGCAAGGGTCCGCACAAGTACACCGACGTCGAATTGCAGTCCCTGGGCACAGATCTTGAGAGTCTTCGGGCCCTACAGTTCATGAAGGGCTCGGGTTGCGAGACCTGCAGCGGCACCGGCTACAAGGGCCGGGCCGGCCTCTATGAGGTCATGGCCCTGACCCCGGAGTTGCGCCGGATGATCCTTCGGGGGGCCTCGGTCGCGGAGTTACAGGACCAGGCGGTCGCCGACGGCATGCTCACCCTGCGCATGGACGGCATGAAAAAGATCGAGCGCGGTATCACCACCCTCGAAGAAGTCGTCAAGGAGACAGCCGGATGAGCTTCAATCTGCGGGCGCTGCTGGAGGAGATGATCGAGAAGGAGGCCTCGGACCTGCACATCACCACGGGCGAGCGGCCTAAGCTACGTGTCGATGGAGACATCACCGACAGCTCGGTGACCGAAGTCCTCACGCCCAAGGACACGCTCCATCTGGCCTACTCGGTCCTGACCGAGAACCAGAAGAAGCGCTTCGAGACCGAGGACGAGCTGGACTTCTCCTTCGGAATCCAGAACTTAGCCCGCTTCCGCGGCAACGTTTTCAAGCAGCGGGGCTGCGTCTCCATGGCAATCCGCATGATTCCTTTCAACGTGCGGACTTTCCAGGAGTTGGGGCTGCCCCCGATCATGGCCAAGCTGGCCGAGCGGCCCCGGGGCCTGATCCTGGTCACCGGGCCGACCGGCTCGGGCAAGAGCACCACGCTCGCGGCGATCATCGACAAGATCAACAAGGAGCGGAAGGGCCACATCATCACGGTCGAAGACCCGATCGAGTTCATCCACCGCCACCAGTCCTGCATCGTCAACCAGCGCGAGATCGGCACCGACACCAAGAGCTTCGCCACCGCGCTCAAGTACGCGCTGCGAGAGGATCCCGACGTGATCCTGGTCGGCGAGATGCGAGATCTGGAGACCATCGCCTCGGCGCTGACGATCGCGGAGACCGGCCACCTGGCGCTCGCCACGCTGCACACCAACTCGGCGGCGGAGTCGATCAACCGTATCATCGACGTCTTCCCGTCCAACCAGCAGTCGCAGGTTCGGGCGCAGCTCGCCTTCGTGCTCGAGGGCGTGATCACCCAGACGCTGCTTCCCAAGGCGCGCGGCCGCGGCCGGGTCATGGCGTGCGAGATCATGGTGGCCACCCCGGCGATCCGGGCCCTCATCCGCGACGACAAGATCCACCAGATCTATTCTGCGATGCAGTCCGGCAAGAAGCACGGCATGCAGACGATGAACGACGCGCTGTACCAGCTCTACACCAATCGCGAAGTCGCCCAGGAGGAGTGCGAGCGGGTGTCGCACGATCCCAAGGAATTCCTCCGGATGATCGGGGTGACGCCGATGGAGGAGCAGGAGTTCGGGACTAACGGGGCCGGAGAGAAGGGGAAGGCAAGCGGAGCGATGCGGCGGTAAGGTTTCCAGGGTTCCGACGTTCCGCCGCCCGTTTTCAGGAGAACCAACGCATGCCGATGTTCGAATACACCGCCCGGGCACCGAGCGGCCAGATCCAGAAGGGCCAGCTCGACGCGCCCAGCAAGGACGAGGTCAGCGCGTACCTGCGCAAGAACCGCCTGATCCTGGTCAGCGTGCGCGAGCAGCCCAAGCAGATCAACCTCAGCTTCGGCGGCGGCCGCATCAAGACGCGCGACATCGTCATCTTCACCCGGCAGTTCGCGACGATGATCAACGCGGGCCTGCCGCTGGTGCAGTCGCTCAACATCCTGGCCCAGCAGACCGAGAACAAGTCGCTGCGGGACGTCACCAGGGCGGTGGTGTACGACGTCGAGTCGGGCCACACGCTGGCCGACGCGTTTTCCAAGCACCCCAAGGCGTTCACCGATCTCTACGTCAACATGGTCGCGGCGGGCGAGGCGGGCGGTATCCTCGATACCATCCTGCTCCGGCTGGCCACCTTCCTCGAGAAGAACGACGCCCTGGTCCGCAAGGTGAAGGGCGCCATGGTCTACCCGGGCGTCATCATCAGCGTCGCGGCGATCGCCATCGCGGTCCTGCTCGTCTTCGTGATCCCGACGTTCGAGAGCATGTTCTCCTCGGCCGGGATGGAGCTGCCGCTGCCCACCCGGATCGTCATCGGGATGTCCGAGCCTCCTGATCGGCTACTGGTGGGCCATCCTGCTGGCTGATCGGGGCCGCGGTCTTCGCCATCCGGTCGTACTACGCCACGCCCACCGGCCGCAAGCAGATCGACGGCATGCTGCTCAGGGCGCCGGTGCTGGGCGACATGCTCCGGAAGTCGGCGGTGTCGCGCTTCACCCGGACCCTGGGCACCCTGGTCAGCTCCGGCGTGTCGATCCTCGACGGCCTCGAGATCACGGCCAAGACCGCGGGCAACCGCGTGATCCACGACGCAGTGATGGAGTCGCGCCAGTCGATCGCGGGCGGCGAGACGATCGCCGCGCCGCTGGAGAAGTCGAAGGTCTTCCCGCCCATGGTGATCAGCATGATCGCGGTCGGCGAGCAGACCGGCGGCCTGGACGAGATGCTGACCAAGATCGCGGACTTCTACGACGAAGAGGTGGACGTGGCGGTGAGCGCGCTGCTCTCGCTCATGGAGCCGGTGATGATCGTGGTCCTCGGCGTGATCGTCGGCGGCATGGTGATCGCGATGTACCTGCCGATCTTCGACATGATGAACGCGGTGCAGTAGCTCAGCTATCCACGAAGTCTCATTCGACGGGCTCGGGGGGTACCTCGAGCCCGTCGGCTTACCAGACCTCTTTAGGAGCCGTCATGGGTCGCGCGATTCAAGGGGTGTTGAGTGTGGTGATCGGGCTGGCGCTGGCGGCCGGCGAGCTGGCCGCCCAGGACAGCGCCGCGATGGCCAAGTTCCACGCCATCCCGTGGAAGGAAGGCCCGACCGACGGAGCGCTCACCGAGGCCCAGGTCCGCGTGCCGGAGGGGTGCCGCTTCGCCGAGGCGGCGGGCACCAGGGAGTTTCTCGAGTTCACCGAGAACCCGGTCTCCGGCAACGAGCGCGGGGTGTTGCTGTGCCGCGGCCAGGGAGACCAGCGGTCCTGGTTCGTGATCTTCGCGTTCGACGATATCGGACTGGTCAAGGACGAGGAGAAGGACAAGCTCGACGCGTCGAAGATCCTGGCCTCGCTCCGCGAAGGGAACGAGGCCGGCAACGAGGAGCGCCGGGAGCGAGGTTGGGAGACGATATCGCTCGACGGGTGGGTCCGCGAGCCGTACTACGATCCGAGCACCAACAACCTGACCTGGGCCACTATGATCTCGACGGCGAGCGGCGACCGCTCGGTCAATCACTCGGTGCGGCTGCTGGGCCGGGGCGGCGTGATGAACGCCGACCTGGTCATCGACCCCGAGGCCCTCGAATCGGCGATGCCGGCGTTCAACGGCGTCATCCAGGGCTTCGGCTACCTGCCGGGCAACCGCTACGCGGAGTGGCGGGACGGCGACAAGGTGGCGGCCATCGGGCTGACGGCGCTGGTCGCCGGCGGGGTCGGCGCTGCGGCGGCCAAGGCGGGCCTGTTCGCCAAGCTGGGCAAGCTGCTGGCGGCCGGCGGCAAGGCCATCGTCGTGGGCCTGTTGGCCGCGATCGCCGGCCTACGATCGCTCTTCAAGCGGAAGCAGGACGGCGCTTCGGCCGCCTGAGCCGCTCATGGGGCTCCTCGCGGGTGTGGACTGGTCCACGGTCGGCGTCCTGGTCCTGGTGCTTCTGCTCGACGGTCTGCGCAAGGTGCCGGCGGGCGCGCTGATCCTCCGCTCCGTGCTCGGCGGGCCGTGGCACCCCGCGGCGTCCTCCGGCAACCGGCCCGGCTGGCGATTCGTGTCGCTCTGGCCGCCGATCAGCCGGAACATCGTGCTGTCGGCACCCGCCGGTGCGCCGAAGCCGCCGGGCGGCGTCAGCCGCCTTCACGCCCTTGGCTGGGCGGGTCCGGTGCTCGCGGCGCTGGGATGGCTGAGCCTCGGTGCCCTGATCCTGGGCATTCCAGTCGCGGCCGCACGCTTCGGCGGCTGGGGCTTCGTGGGCGCCGCGGCGATCGCGGTACTCTCGGCCGTGGCCTCTGCCGTCGTCGGATTCCTGGCGCTGCGCCGGTTGCACTTCCCCCGTCCGGTCGCGGCCCGCCGCGCCGCGGTGCTGCTCTCTCCGTTCACCGCCCCGCGTGGCGGGGAACTGGTCCTCGAAGCGGCGGCCGAGGGGCTCCAGCCGGTCGCCGTCCTTCGAGCCTTGTTATCCGATGCCGCTTTCGACGCCTGGCTCCGCCCGCGGGCATACGACGCCTTGCGGGGCGATCTCGATCCCATGCTCGGCACCGAGCTGATGGGCGAGCCGCTCGCCGCCGTGGTAGGCGCACGGCCGCCGGGCGTGTCCGGCCCGTACTGCCCACGGTGCGGACAGAGCTATCGGGAAGGCGCCGCCGAATGTCGTGGGTGTGGGGTGAGCGTGGTCGGCGGGTAACCTCAGCCCACCTCACTGCGGTGGGTCTGCTCCTGCCCGAAGCGCTTCCGGCTTCGCTCCCGCGCCTTCCGAGCTTCCTCCTCCCGGTCCCGCGGCGACGCCTTGGATTCGAGCGAATCGACCAGGCGCCGGGCGGCAGCGGTCACTTCGTCCACCGCCCGGTCGAAGGCCGCCTGGTTGGCCATCGACGGTCGGGTCGTTCCACTCAGCTTTCTCACGAACTGGAGCGCCGAGGCTCGGACCTCGTCATCCGTGGCGGGTGGCGCGAAGTTGGCCAATGTCTTGATGTTCCGGCACATGGAAACCTCTCTCAGGTCGATCTCCTAAACCTAACCCCGCCCTCAGCCCGCGGCCCCTCGAAAGTACTCCGCCATTCCCTTCATCAGCATCTCCACCGCCACGATCACCAGCAGCATTCCCATCAGCCGCTCGACCGCCGTGAGCCCGCGGTCACCCAGGAGCCTCCGCAGATTGCTGGCGAAGTACAGAATGACGGCCGACGCCAGCCATGCCAGCGTGACGGCGCCCAGCCAGACCGGCCACCGGTGCGGCTCCTGGCTCATGAACAGGAGCTCCGTGGCCAGCATGCCCGGCCCCGCCGTGTACGGCACCGCGAGGGGGACCACGAACGGCTCCTCGCGGACTTCCTCCCGCAGCGACCGCTCGCGGGTGGGAAAGATCATTCTCAGGGCGATCAACAGCAGGATGATCCCGCCGCCCGCCGTGAGCGCGGCCCCGGACACGCGGAGCATCTGGAGGAGATAGCGGCCGGCAAAGAGAAATCCGACCAGGATCGCGAGCGCGATCAGCAGCTCGCGCACGATGACGAAGCGATAGCGCGCCGGATCGACGTGCCGCAGCGCTGAGAGGAACAGCGGCACGTTGCCGAGCGGATCCATGACGAAGAACAACAGGACGGCGGCCGAGAGCAGACTCATGGTCTCTCCTCGAGAGCGGAACTCTACCCGACCATCGGCGCCGCCGTCCACCCTTGCCCCGCGTGCCGCCTGCCGTAGACTCCACTCCATGCTGAAACCCGACGCGCTTCCCGCTCTCCACGCCGCCCTCGCCGCGCTGGCCGACCCGGTCGACGGCTGGCTGATCTTCGACTTCCGCGGCATCAACCCCATCATGGCCGCGGTGGTCGGCAAGGAGATCGTGGGCTCGCGCCGCGCCTACATGTACCTGCCGCGCACCGGCACGCCGACGGCGCTGGTGCACGCGGTGGACGCGGAGCTGTGGCGGGAGTGGCCGGCGGAGTGGAAGCGAGTGGTATGGGTGCGGCGGGAGGAGCTTTCTCCCGGACTGACATCGCTGGTAGGCGGGCGGACGGTCGCCATGGAGTACTCCCCGGGCGGCGCGATACCCTACGGCGACTACGTGCCGGCCGGCACGCTCGAGCTGGTGCGCTCCGCCGGCGCCAAGCCGGTCTCGTCCGCCGAGCTGGTGTCGCGCTACTGCTCGGTGTGGACCGCGGCGGACCTCGCCGGCCACCTGCGCGCGGCGGGGATCCTCTCGGGCATCGCCCGCGCCGCCATCGCCCGCATCGGCGAGCGCGCCCGCGGGGGAGACCCGGTGGACGAGCACGAGGTCACCCGCTGGGTGCTGGAGGCGTTCGACCGGGCGGGCCTGGTCACCGAGAGCCCGCCGAGCGTGTCGTACGGCGCCCATGCCGCGCGCCCGCACTACGACGCCCCGGCCGAGGGCTCCTCGCCGATAGTTCCGGGTCAGCTGCTGCTGCTCGACCTGTGGGCCAAGGAGCCCGGCGGGATCTACGCCGACCAAACCTGGATGGCCGCGATCGGCGCCCCAACACCGCTTGCCGCCGAGCTGTGGACCGCCGTGCGCGGAGCCCGAGACGCGGCGCTCGACCTGCTGCGCGCCCGGCTCGAGGCCGGCGAGCCCGTCGCCGGCGCCGAAGCCGACCGGGCGGCGTACGAGGTCATCGTCGCCGCCGGCTATGGCGACCGCATCGTCTGCCGCACGGGTCACTCGATCGACCGCGTGGGCCTGCACGGTCTCGGCCCGACGATCGACGACACCGAAACCTTCGACTCGCGGCGCATCATCCCGGGCGTGGGATTCTCCGTGGAGCCCGGCATCTACATCCCGGGCCAGGTCGGGCTCAGGAGCGAAGTAAACGCGCACGCCCGGGCGGACGGTCTCGACGTGACGCCCGGTGACTACCAGCGCGAGCTGATCGTGGTCTAGTGCGGACCCCGCCGACCTAGAGCCTCGAGCAGGTGGTGGTCCTCTCCCGCAGGACGGCCTCCTGCGAGAACCGCTGCTTGTACTCGGCGATCGCTTCGGCCACCGCGTGTTCCGCCGATATGTCCCCGGCGTGAAGCAGGGTCAGCACTTTCGAGCGCTCGCGCTCGACCCGGCCGCTCGCACCCCGCCACTGACCGGCGGCGTCCCAGATCGTGAGCCCGGCCGGGAACCTCGGCGTCACCACCTCGTCCACGAACTGCTGCCAGGCACTGTCGCTCAGCTCGGTGCCGCCCGGCGTGTTGCGCCCGAAGTAGAGCATGTCCCGGACGAGCGCGGTGTCGCCGACGGCGCACCGGGCGACGGCGGGGCTGGCTCCGGCAGGTCGGGAGCACGACGCGAGACTGAACAGGCAGGCGAGCAGTACCAAGTGACGCACCGTGACTTTCCTCGTGGGTGAGTTGTCACGAGAAGCGCAGGAACCTCCCGAGACCGGACATCGAACCCGTCCGCCAACCGGATAGCCTACCGCAGCACCTCAGCGAGAGCCGCCCGCGCGGCGTGATACCCGGACATGCCGTGCACGCCGCCCCCGGGGGGCGTCGACGCGGAGCAGAGATACACGCCCCGGAGCGGCGTCCGGTACGGCGTGGGCCGCGCCACCGGCCGGGCGAACACCTGGCGCAGGTCCATCTCCCCGCCGTTGATCGCCCCGCCGATCAGGTTCGCGTTCCGCAGCTCGAAGTCGGCCGGGGTGAGGACGCTCCGGGCCAGGATCGCGCTCGCGGAAGCCAGGCGCGAAGCGCTCCACCTGCCGCTCGATCTTGCCCGAGACATCCTGGTCGTATCCATTGGGCACGTGACAGTAGGCCCAGGCCGTGTGCTTGCCGGCCGGGGCACGCGAGGCGTCGAACAGCGTCGGCTGCACGAAGAGCACGAACGGACGCTCGTGCACCGTACCTCGGGGGTGGGCCGCCTCGGATGCCACCACCTCCTCCAGCGTGCCGGCCAGATGAACCGTCGCCGCGCGGGCGCACTCCGGGGCGGTCCACGGCACCGGCCCATCCAACGCCCAATCCAGCTTGAACGCCGCCGAACCGTAGCGATAGCCCTCGAGCGCTCTCCGGTAGCGGTGGGGCAACTTGTCGCCCGCGAGCTGCAGCAGCTGGCGCGGCGAGAGGTCGAGCAGCACCAGCCGCGCCGATTCGAGCTCGGCCAAGTGCTCGCACCGGCGCGGCGGTCACGATCTCGCCGCCGAGCGAGCGGAAGTACGCCGCGAGGGCGTCGGCGAGGCGCTGCGAGCCGCCCCGCGGGATCGGCCACCCGGCCGCGTGCGCCGAGAGAGACAGAAGCAGGCCGAACGCGGCGGTGCCGGGTGCCTCGAGCGGGAGGAAGGAGTGAGCCAGGTTGCCGGCGAAGAGCGCTTTGGCTCGAGTCCCGCGGAGCACGCGCACCAGGCTGGTGCCGGAGCGAAGCGGCCTTGAGCCCGAATCGCGCCATCATGAATGGATGGCGGGGGAACCGGAGCGGTGGCGCCAGGATATCGTCTGAGAGCTGGTCCCAGATCCGGACGAACGGCGCGTGCAGCCGCCGCCAGTCCCCCCGCCCTCTCCGAGGCCCTCGGCGGTGGCGTCCAGCGACTGCTCGAGCAGCGCGGCGGACCCGTCGTCGAGCGGGTGGGCCAGCGGGGCGGACGGCTGAATCCACTCCAGGCCGAAGTCGGCAAGCGGCAAGGCGCGGAAGAACGGCGAGGTCAGCGCGAGAGGGTGGACCGCGGAGCAGACGTCGTGGATGAAGCCGGGCAGAGTGAGCTCCGACGACCGGAGCCCGCCTCCCACCGTCGCCTCCGCCTCGCGCAGCACGGTCTTGAGCCCGGCCTGCGCCAAGGTGATCGCGGCCGCGAGCCCGTTCGGTCCGGAGCCGACGACGACGGCATCAGGAATGGGACCTCCGCTCCATGAATTCCACCACCGGGAATCAGCCGCGCGGTCTGCGCCCGCTCGTCGGGGCGTGACCAGTCGTGATCCCCATAGAGTAACAGGACCGGGCAGACGACGTCGCCATACCGCTCCCGCACGGCCTCCCAGGTCGGCCAAGAGTGCGCCGGCGACCTTGGCGCTCGGAGCTCAGTGGGCTCCGGTCGCCTCCGGCCGGAACGCGCTGGTGGGATACCAGGCCGGCCGCGACGGCCGGTTCGCCACCTCGGTGACGACCTCCGGATAGAGCCGGTTGAAATCCGCCGCGGCCTGCCGGTCCACCGGCTGGGTCGCCTCGTCCTCGACCCCGTGGTAGCGCTCCTGCCGCCAGCGGAGCACCCGGTCGTGCTCCGGTGATCCAACGGCGAAGCCAACCTTCAGGGACAGCGCCGGAATCCCGCGGCGGATGAAGCTGAACTGGTCGCTCCGGACGAAGGCGTTCCGCTCCGGCTCGGGATCGGTGATCACCTCGATCCCGAGGCGCGCGGCGGCGCGGCGGACGTCGTCCGCGAGATCCGATTCCTCCAGGCCGTTTACCAGCAGCCGCCGCAGCGGGTTGATGGGGAGGAACATGTCGGTGTTGAGATTGGCCACGAGGGCGCCGCCCGCCGGAACCGCAGGCTGCTCCGCGAAATAATCCGAGCCGAGCAGCCCCTTCTCTTCCCCGGTGACGGCGACGAACAGCACCGAGCGCCGCGGGCTCGGCTTCCGGGCGCCGAGCGCGCCGGCTGTCTCGATCAGGGTCGCGATGCCGGACGCGTTGTCCATCGCCCCGTTGAAGATGCTGTCTCCCGCCACCGGCTGGCCCACGCCGAGATGGTCGAGGTGGGCCGTCAGGGCCACGTATTCGGTCTTGAGCGCCTGATCCCGGCCTGGAAGCAGACCCACGACGTTGTCGGATACCGCCTCGCTCTCGTCCACCGCCACGGTGGCGCGAAGCCGGAAGGGGAGCTCGAACCGGGGAAGGGGTGCGCCACTGTCGGCGAGGGCCTGGATCGAGGCGTAGCTTCGGCGGGAGCCGGCAAAGAGTCCTTCCGCTCTTGCCGAGTTGAGCACGACCGTGATCGCCGATCCGCCCGCCTGCGTGGAATCGGAGGCGATGCGCATCTGAGGGTGCAGCCGGCCGCGGCGACGTACTCCGCCGCCCGGCGATGCTCGGCGCTGCCGGTCTCGCGCCCCCGCATCGAATCGTCGGCGAGGGCGGTGACGTGACCCCACCAGGCGTCCGCCTGCGCTTGCGCGATGGACGGCGTGGCGAGCGCGAGAATGGCGACGGTCAGCATGCGTCTCATCATGTGTCTCCTGAAGGCGTCCGCCTCAGGCATACGCGGCTTGGGGCTCGCCGGTTTCCATGCGATCCCATTGTCCAGTATAAAGATACCTGACGGCTGCCGGGGCGATGCCACCAGCCGAGTTGTGCCGCCATGGGTGGCATGGTAGTCTCCAGTCCAACCTGTCGGCCCATCGCCGGCAGGCCTCTCAACATGGAGCATCGTATGCTCGCACGGCTACTTGCGTCGCTTCATCCCCGGGTGGTGAGTGTGACGCCACGCTCCCGGCTCCCCATCGTCACCGGACGCTGAAGCGCCCCACCCGAATCGTTTCTCGAGTGCAACGAGAATCGCCCCACCCTCGGATCCAGGGTGGGGCGATGTGTTTTGCGGCAGCCGACATGACCGCGCCCGTATCAGCTCTGGCTCGCCTGCTTCCCGGCCAGCAGCCGCTCGGTGAAATCTAGCCGCTCCTCCAGCTCAGCGACCCGGCGCTCGAGCCCGTCCACGTACACCCGATGCTCGTCCAACTCCCGCTCGAGCCGGGGCGATCCGCCGCCCGACATTGCCCACCGTTCCCGCCGCCAGCGCCGGGTCATCGCCACGAAGAACAGGAACGGCATCAGCCAGAACATCCAAGCGAAGCCCCACATCGTCGTCTCTCCTCGTTCTCGCCGGTCAGACCGCTCCGGTCTGCCAGGCCTGTTCGACTTCGTCGGCCGCCTTCCTCAGGATCTCCGCCACACGCTTGAGGGCCGGATCGTCGGGCCCCCGGCGCCACGCCCGCTTGAAAGTGGTGCCGGCGAGCCGGGCGAAAGCGCTCTGCACCTCGCCGATGCCACCGCCGGCGAAGTCACGGACCGTCTCCCTTACCCGGTCGATGATCTCGTCGAGCAGGTCGCGATGCTCCTCGAGGTAGCGCTCACCTTCGGGCGTGACGTGGTAGACCTTCTTGCCGTCGGTCTCGACCACCCGGACGTAGCCCTCGTCTTCCAGCAGCTGAAGGGTGGGGTAGACTGTACCGGCCGACGGCGTGTAGTACCCCGCCAGCTTCTCCTCCAGCGCCTTGATCACCTCGTAGCCATGGCGTGGCTTTTCCTTGAGCAGCCGGAGGATCACGAACTTCATCTCCCCCGACTCGAACATCTGGGTCCGGCGGCGACCCCCGCGCGCCGAGCCGCTCCAGGAGCCCTGCCGGCCGGTGCCGAACGGGAATCCCCGAAACGTGAACCCGTGCCCGAAACCCCAATCGTCTTTGCACATGCGAGTTTAACCTCCGCTATTCCGTACGACATGATGTACGATATATCGTACGAAATAACGCAGCCACAGTCAAGAGAGAACTACGGGAACAGTGAACAGTGAAAGGTGAAAAGGGGCTTAACCTCCAGCCCCCTTTCACCTTTCACGCCCCGCTTTTCACTATCGGGGTCCAACCCGCCACCCTAGAGTCCGACGGCCGCCGCCGGCGTTACCGCCCGCTCGTCCCGCTCGCCAGTGCGGATCCGGTGGACCTGCTCGACGTCGAGCACGAACACCTTGCCGTCGCCAACCTCCCCCGTGTGGGCGGAGTTGACGATGGCCCGGATGGTGATGTTCACGAAGGGATCGGAGACCCCGATCTCCAGTCGCACCTTTTCCTGCAGCTCCATCTTGACGGTGGTGCCCCGGTACGTCTCGACCCGGTCGGTCTCGCCTCCATGCCCCATGACCCGGGACACGGTCAGTCCCGTCACCTCGGCGCGGTAGAGCGCCTCGAGGACTTCGTTCAGGCGGTCGGGACGAATGATGGCCACGATGAGCTTCATGGGCGTCTCCCGGCGTCAGCGCGCCGCGGTCTGCGGGTTGAGGACGGGGGCCGGCAGCGTGGCCGGACCGGGCTCGTGGATCACCAGAATCGAGCCCTCGCCGCTGCTGTAAGCCTCTTCGCCGTGCTGGGTCACGTCCAGGCCCATGCCCTCGCTCTTTGGGGCGGTCCGGAGCGCGGTGACGAAGCCCAGCACCTTGAGCAGCACGAACGTGGCGGCGGCGGAGTAGAGGATGGCGCTGCCCACGCCGAGCGCCTGGGTGACGAGCTGCCCGGGGTTGCCGGCGAGCAGCCCGTCGGCGCCGGCCGCGTTCCACGCCTTTTGGGCGAACACGCCCGTGAGCAGCGCGCCGGTGATGCCCCCGACCCCGTGTCCGGCGAAGACGTCGAGCGAGTCGTCGAGCCGGGTGCGCGAGCGGGCCACGATGACGAAGTAGCTGGGGAACGCGGCGATGCCGCCGAGCAGCAACGCGGCGCTCGGGCTCACGAACCCGGCCGCGGGCGTGATGGCGACAAGGCCCACCACGATCGCGGTGGCCCCGCCGACCGCGGTTGCCCGTCCGGTGCGGAAGTAGTCGAGCAGCACCCACACCACCAGGGTGGCCATCGGCGCGAGGGCGGTGTTGCTGAACGCGAGTGCCGCCAGCTCGTTGGCGGCGAGCGCGCTGCCGCCGTTGAAGCCGAACCAGCCGAACCAGAGGAGGCCCGCACCGAGCAGCACGAAGGGCACGTTGTGGGGCAGGATCGCCTGCCGGCCGTAGTCCTTGCGGACCCCGAGCACCAAGGCCGCCACCAGGGCCGAGACGCCGGCGTTGATGTGCACCACGGTTCCGCCGGCGAAGTCGAGCACGCCGCGGGTCATGAGCCAGCCGCCGCCCCACACCCAGTGCGCCATGGGCGCGTACACCAGCAGCGTCCAGAGCACGATGAAGGCGAGGTAGGGGCCAAACCGCATCCGCTCGACCACGGCCCCCGAGATGAGCGCCGCGGTGATGATCGCGAAGGTGCCCTGATAGATCAGGAACAGCAGACGCGGAATCGTCCCCTGGGCCTCGAGCCCGATGCCGTTCAGGAACAGGTGCGCCGTGCCGCCGATCAGCGGGCCGCCCTCGGCGAACGCGAAGCTGTACGCTCCGAGCGCCCACACGATGCCCACCGCCCCGAGCGCGGCGAAGCTCATCATCATCGTATTGAGCGAGTTCTTGGACCGGACCAGACCGCCGTAAAAGAACGCGAGGGCCGGTGTCATCAGCAGCACCAGCGCGGTGGCCACCAGCATCCAGGCGGTATCGGCCGGCACGACGGCCGGCGCCGCGTCCTGGAGCGCGAGCAGGAGGGGGGGTCTGGTCATCACCTGTCGGATCCTGAGGCATGAGGGTTCTGGGGCGCCCGGTTGCGCCCCCACGAGATTGTACCGCCTCGTCCCGGGATGCGCAATACCAACTGTCACCAAAATTGAACGAAAAATGCAGAAATGGGCTAGCAGTGCCGCGCAAATACACTCCAAATCCCGGACTCGCAGTGAAATCGGCGCCGAACATGCGCATCCATATGGACGCCAAGCCAACCCACCGCCAGCCCTCGAGGCCCCCAAAAAGAGGCCCCGCGACCCAGGCGGTCGCAGGGCCTTCAGTCGGCCGGTTCGAGCCGGCTCACCCGCCGCCGTGGACCACCCGCCAGATGCGCCCGCCGCTGTCGTCACTGATGTAGAGCGCCCCGTCCGGTCCCACCGCTACCCCGGAAGGCCGGTGCTTGGCGGTGCCGGGATTCTTTCTCGGCCCGGCGAACCCGTCGGCGAAGACCTGATACTCCCCGGAAGGCTTGCCGTTGGAGAATGGCTGGAAGACGACGTTGTACCCCTGCTGCGGCTCGGGGGCCCGGTTCCAGGAGCCGTGGAAGCCGATGAAGGCGCCGCCGCGATAGGCCTCGGGAAAGGCCTCGCCGCCGTAGAAGGTGAGCGCGTTGGGCGCCCAGTGGGCGGGGAACGCCGCCGCCGGGCCGAGCTTCTGGGCGCACTCTCCGACCTTGTCGCCATCGCCACCGTACTCCGGGGCCAGCACCAGCTTCTCCTTGGCCGGGTCGTAGTAGCAGTAGGGCCACCCGTAGTCGCCTCCGCTGACCACCTGGAGCAGCTCCTCGGCGGGCAGCTCCGCGCTCTGTTTCCGGTCGTAGAGCTTGGGCCAGTTCTCGGCCAGCTGATCGCGGCCGTGTTGGGTGGCGTAGAGCGCGCCATCGGCGGGGTTGATCGCCAGCCCGCCGGCGTTCCGGATCCCGGTGGCGTAGCGGGCACCGGGGGCGAACCGCTGACCGGTCTTGGTGGCGCTGAAGCGCCAGATGCCCGCGCGGGTCGCCAGCTCCTTGCAGGACCGCTCTCCCGGCGAGCCGGGCTTGCGGTCCTCCACCTGGCAGGAGTTGGTGCTGGAGCCGCTGTTCACGAACAGGTTGCCGTCGGGATCGATGGTGAGCGGATGCATCGTGTGGCCGCCCTCGATGGAGAGGCCTGACACCATCGTGTCGGGCGCGCCGCCGGGGGCCAGCTCGCCGGACTCGAGCCGATAGCGCAGGATGGTGGGGCCGGCCTCCACGTAGAGCGCGTCCTTGAAGAACGCGATTCCGGTTCCCCCGTTGCCGCTCTCGCCGCCGAAGCGCTGGATCTGGTCGGCCTTGCCGTCCCGGTTGGTGTCGCGCAGCGCCACCAGGAATCCGCCGGCCGGGACCTGCCGAGCGCTATCGTCGGGGGAGCGCCAGGTGTTGACGTAGACGTCACCGTTGGGCCGGGTGGTGAGGTGGCGAGCCTGGCCCAGCGTGTCGGCGAAGACGGTGGCATGGAACCCGGCGGGAACCGTTATGGCATCCGCAGGGGCGCCGGCGGTCGCGGTGTCCGCGGCGCGCGCGTCCCCCGGGGCGCGGTCGGACCCGCCGCACGCGAGGGAGCCGGCCGAGACGGCGATGAGGGCGGCGGCCGTGAGATCGAACTGGCGGGTCAGCAGGGTCATACGGAACCTTTCCGGAGACGGGAAGCGCCAGCTCGCGAAGAATACGGTTCGCAAGGGGTTGACCCAAGCCCTTCGCGGCGGGATATTTCCGATCTCTGTATTTTCGCACTTGAGAACGACTTTCAACGTTTACCTTTGACATCGTTCGACGAGACCGCCCGTGAATCTGCGTGGACCCAAAGTCAGGATCGCCCGACAGCTCGGGATTCCGCTCACCCCCAAGGCGACCCGCATCATGGAGCGCCGCCCGGAGCCGCCCGGCCAGCATGGCGCGACGCCCCGGCGCAAGGTCAGCGAGTACAAGAAGCAACTGGTCGAGAAGCAGCGGCTCCGCGCCCAGTACAACGTGAGCGAGCGCCAGCTGCAGAACACCTTCGCCGAGGCCACCCGGAAGGAAGGCCACACCGGCGTCGCCCTGCTCCAGCTGCTCGAGATGCGGCTCGATGCCGTGGTGCTCCGGGCCGGATTTGCCCGAACCATCTTCGCCGCGCGCCAGGCGGTCTCGCACGGGCACTTCACGGTGAACGGTAAGCGCAGCACGATCCCGTCGCACCGGCTTCAGCCCGGCGATGTCGTTGCCCTCACGCCCAAGAGCCGGGAGCTCGCGGCCTTCCTCGGTCCGCTGGAGAATGCCCGCCCGTCCGCCCATCTCGCGCTGGATCGCGAGAAGCGTAGCGTCCGGGTGAACGAGATCCCCGAGCGCGAGCAGATCCCCGTCATCTGCGAGATCTCGCTCGTCGTCGAGTACTACTCCCGCTGATCGCCGGGCCCCCATCCGAATGACGGTTGGGGGCCGCTTCCGTTCGTGACGGGCCCCGCCGTTCGCGTCACCTTCTTCAATCTCGCTGTTCTCCTCGCCGCGGTTACTCTGCCCGCGGAGGCGCAGCGCGGCTGGGCCGATCTGGGCCGCCGATTCGACGCCTTCGCGGAGGCGGCCGGCGTGGTCGGCGGCAGCGCGGTGCTGGTGCGGAAGGGCGCGATCGTGGGGCGCCACCACTACGGGTTCGCCGACCTGGCGGCCAGGCGAAGGGTCACCGACCGGACGATCTACCACTGGGCCTCGGTCACCAAGACGTTGACGGCGATCGCCGTGCTCCAGCTGCGCGACCGGGGCCTCCTTGCGCTCGACGACCCGATCACGCGCTGGGTGCCCGAGCTTCGCGAGATCCACGACCCCGACGGTCTGGTGGACAGCATCACCATCCGCATGCTGCTCTCCCATTCATCCGGCCTGCAGAATCCGACCTGGCCCTGGTCGAGCGGCGAAGCCTGGGAGCCGTTCGAGCCGACGGCGTGGGACCAGCTCGTGGCGATGATGCCCTACCAGCGGCTCCACTTCCGTCCCGGCTCGCGCTATGGCTATTCCAATCCCGGGTACATCTATCTCGCCCGGGTGATCGAGAAGCTCACCGGCGATCCATGGGCGGTGTACGTCCAGAAGAACCTGTGGACGCCGCTCCGCATGGACCGGAGTTACGTGGGCACCACACCCTACCACCTGGCCGCGGACCGCTCGCATGGCTATCGGGTCGAGGGCGACAGCCTCACCGACGTGGGGGCGGACTTCGATCCGGGCATCACCATCCCCAATGGCGGATGGAACGCGCCGGTGGACGACGTGGCGCGGTACATCGGGTTCCTCACCGGCTTCCCCGCTGATCCCGCGACGCGGGCACGCCATGAGGCCGTGCTCTCTCGCCGGACGCTTCAGGAGATGTGGGCACCGGCGGTCGAGACGGGAGCAACGCTCCCCGAGCTCGCGGCTGTCGGGCTCGGGTTTTTCTCAGTGGAGGTGGGCGGGCGCCGGATCGTGGGACACACTGGCGACCAGGCGGGCTATCGGTCGTCCGTCTACCTCGATCCCGCGGCATCGAGCGGCATCGTCCTCGTGTTCAATACCACGAACGACAGTAGGGTGTGGGGACAGCAGATGGCCACTCTTGCCCGGGAGGCGATCGGGCTTCTGTCCGCGAATAGCGTTAACAGCAATAGTATGCAGTAAACAGGCGTGTCAGCGCCTCCAGCCCTGTTTACCGTTTACTGTTTACTGTGTCTCGCTTCACCTGGTCGCTGGCCCCGCTCTTGCCCTTCAGCACGCCGATCCCCCCTCGATTCGCAGGATTTTTTCCACGGTACCGGAGGCGATATGGCGGCTAAGCGACTGGCAATCTTGGCAGTGGCGGTTCTTGTGGCGTGTGGCGGCGAGAGCCGCGAGAGTATTGCGGCGGACAGCCTGAGCCGCGATCTGCAACTCGCTCCGGCGGACTCCTCCGCGACGATCGGCGACTACCCCGAGGCGGCCCCGGTCAAGCCGGTGACGGCGAAGCCGAAGTCGAAGCCGCGGCCCAAGCCCCAGCCTGCGGCCCAGCCGGCGCCCGCACCCCTGGTCCTCGCCTCGGGCACGATCATCCCGACCGCGGCCGACCAGGAGATCAACTCCCGGAGCAACAAGAAGGGCGAGGTCGTCACCACGACCGTCAGCTCCGACGTGACCGACTCGCAGGGCCGGATCATCATTCCGGCGGGCTCCAAGGTGACGATGACGATTACCGAGATCCGCGAGTCGGAGAACAAGGGCGACCAGACCGGCAAGCTGACGCTCACGCCGACCGAGGTCGCCATCGCCGGCCGGAGCTATCCGCTCATGGCGTCGGCGGAGGCGCTCGACCGCCACCTCAAGGACCGCAAGACCAACGCGGGCGACGTGGCGAAGGTCGGCGCCGGCGCCGCGATCGGGGCCCTCGCCGGGCGCGTGATCGGCGGCAACACCAAGGGTGCGGTGATCGGCGGCGTCATCGGCGGCGCGGTCGGGACCCAGCGCGCCGTCGAGACCCAGGACCGCGACGTCGTGGTGCCGGCCGGCTCCCGGGTACAGCTGACGCTTCAGTCCGGACTGACAATCTAGGGGGAAGTTGCGACAACCACGTGAAAGGTGAACGGTGAGCGAAGTGAAAGGGGCGGTCGATCCCATTCACTGTTCACCGTTCACCTTTCACGCTTTTTCCGCCCTTCCGCCCGCCGCTTCCCTATACTTCTTCCATGTCGCGAGCATTCGTGAACGAAGACGCCGGCGCCGCGCCCGAGCGGTATCCGCTCCCACCGCGCGACGATCCCGGCTATCCCCTCGCCGCGGCGCGGGCGCTGCTGCGCGGGGCGGACCAGGGCGACACCCCCGGTGCGGAGACCGCGACCGGCTACTATTTCGGCGATCCGGCGCTGCGAGGCGAGGTCGAGCAGGTCCTGGGAGAAGCGCGCGAGAGCGGGAACGAGCGGCTGGAGCAGCTGGCCGAGCGATTCCTCCGGCGGATCAGTGGTCGCGGTGGCGCCTGAGTCGCGCGGAGCGGCGGTAGGGAAACACGTCGAACACCTCGCCGCCGGCCAGCCGCCGCTGCACGCCCTGCCACAGCTCCACGTCGAGCAGGTCGCCGTGCGCGGCGAGGAACGCGTCGCGCGCCGGGCCTGGAGGGACCAGGAAGGCGCGGAACTCCTCGGGGAACACGTCCATCTCGCCGACGTGGAACCACGGCTCCGCGGCGAACTCCTCCTCGATGGATGAGGGCTGGGGCAGCCGGCGGAAGCGGCACTCGGAGAGCAGGCAGAGCTCGTCGTAGTCGTAGCAGATCACCCGGCCGTGCCGGGTCACGCCGAAGTTCTTGAGCAGCATGTCCCCGGTGAAAATATCGGCGGCGGCGAGATCCTTGATCGCGTTGCCGTAGTCGAGCACCGCCTCGCAGGCGGCGGCCTCGTCGGCGTCGCGGAGGAAGAGGTTGAGCGGGGTGACCCGGCGCTCGGTGTAGAGCTGGCGGATGATCACCTGGTCGCCCTCGACCCGCACCGTCGCGCCCGCGACCGAGAGCAGGTAGTCGAGCAGGTCGTCGGGAAAGCAGCGGCGGGGGAACTCCAGGTGCTCGAACTCCTGGGCGTCGGCCAGCCGGCCGACCCGGTCGCGCACGAACACGAAGTGGTACTTGTCCATCACCGCCTGGCGGGTGGTGTTCTTGGGCGCGCCGAAGCTGTCCTTGATGATCTTGAAGACGGCGTTGAAGGACGGCAGCGTGAAGACCGCCATCACCATCCCCTCGTCGCCTTCGGCGAAGGCGAAGCGGGCCTCGGGGCGCTCGAGGTCCTGCATGAGGCTCCGGTACAGCTCGGTCTTCCCGTGCTTGTTGAACCCGATGGCGGTGTAGAGCTCGTCCACCCGCTTGAGCGGCATGATCGATCGGAGGAACTCCACCATCGCGCGCGGCCGCGGCGCCGCCACCCGGAAGTACGACCAGCTGAAGCCGAAGACCACGCTGGCCTCGTTCTCGGTCATGAGCACCGCGTCCACCACGATGCCGCGCTCGGCGTGGATGAGCGGGAGCACGATGGGCAGCACCAGGTCGCCTTGCAGGACCCGGCCGACCAGGTACGCGCCCTTGTTCCGGAAGAAGGCGGGGCGGAGCATGTCGATCGTCACCGGGCCCGTCCCGGCGCTCGCGGCGAGGCTGTCGCGGATGATCGCGGCCACCTGCTCGGCATCCCGGTCGAGCTGGGCGTAGGGGACCGCCCAGCGGTAGGCCTCCAGCATTCTCCGGACGGCGGCGGCGTCCACCACGGGGGTGACGTGGCGGTCGACCAGCTCGAGATCCACCGACGCGGCGGGAGGCGTCGAGGGATCGAGGTACTCGATGGCGGGATCGGCGCCCACCGTGCTGAAGATCCGGCGGGTCACCGAGTTGAAGAAGGTCTGCGCCACCTCCGTGTCGGCGCGTCCCGCGAGGCCCTCGAAGTGGCGGGCCTTCACCGCGGCCCAGAGGGTACGCTCCAGAACGGCGTCCTCCAGGATGTCCCGCACGTCCGCGACCGCCCCGTCCAGGTGGATCCGGTAGAGCGCCAGCCGCGCGGTCGCGTCGGCCTGTGCGCCCCGCCAGTTGCGCTGCTCGAACCGCTGGCGGGCGCGGCCGGTGATCTCCTCGAATCCGCGGATCCAGTGCTCGTGCGCGGTGTGGATCGCCGCGGCGGCGGCGGCCGCCGCGGCTCGGTTGCCCGGGCCGGGCGACCCGGGCAGATTGAGCGTCGTTTCTCGTCCGGATTGCGTCATTCCACCGGCCTGGAAGGAATCCGAGCCATGCCCGCCACCGCCCCGACCTCCGCCACCCCGCAGGCTCCCGCCGACGGCGAGCCGATCTCCATGAAGGCCGGGCGGCTTCGTGTTCCCGCCAAACCCGTCATCCCGTTCATCGAGGGCGACGGCACCGGTCCCGACATCTGGCGCGCCTCCCGGCGGGTGTTCGACGCCGCGGTGGAGCGGGCGTACGGGGCCGGCCGCCGGATCGCGTGGCTCGAAGTGCTCGCCGGCGAGAAGGCGAAGGACCGGCTGGACAGCTGGCTACCCGACGAGACACTGGCCGCCATCGAGCGCAACCTCGTAGCCATCAAGGGGCCGCTCACCACGCCGGTGGGCGGGGGGTTCCGGTCGCTCAACGTGGCCTTGCGGCAGAAGCTCGACCTGTACGCCTGCGTGCGGCCGGTGCGCTGGTTCCAGGGCGTGCCCTCGCCGGTGAAGGCGCCGCAGGACGTGAACATGGTGATCTTCCGCGAGAACACGGAGGATATCTACGCCGGAATCGAGTACAAGGCCAAGACCGACGAGGCGCGGCGCGTCATCGACTTCCTCCAGGGCCAGATGGGCGCCCAGTCCATCCGGTTTCCCGCCACCAGCGCGATCGGCATCAAGCCGGTGTCGGAGGAGGGCTCCAAGCGGCTGATCCGCTCGGCGATCGAGTATGCCGTCGCCCAGAAGCAGCCCAGCGTGACGCTGGTGCACAAGGGCAACATCATGAAGTTCACCGAGGGCGGCTTCCGCGACTGGGGCTACCAGCTGGCCGTCGAGGAGTACGGGGCCGTCGAGATCGACGGCGGGCCGTGGTGCCGGCTCCCCAGCGGCGTGGTCATCAAGGACGTGATCGCCGACGCCTTCCTTCAGCAGATCCTTACCCGGCCGAAGGAGTACTCGGTCATCGCCACCCTGAACCTCAACGGCGACTACATCTCCGACGCACTCGCCGCCCAGGTCGGGGGGATCGGCATCGCGCCGGGCGCCAACATCAACTACCAGACCGGCCACGCGGTCTTCGAGGCCACCCACGGCACCGCCCCGAAGTACGCCGGCCAGGACAAGGTCAACCCGGGCTCGGTCATCCTGTCCGGCGAGATGATGTTCCGCTACATCGGCTGGAACGAGGCCGCCGATCTCATCATCAGCTCGCTGGAGCGGACCATCGGGCAGAAGCGGGTGACCTACGACTTCGAGCGGCTGATGCCGGGAGCGACTCTCCTGAAGACGTCGGAGTTCGGGGAGGCCATGGTCGATAACATGGGATGAAAAGCGTGAACAGTGAAAGGTGAAAAGTAAAAGGGATGGTCGACCCCTTTTACTTTTTACTGTTCACTTTTCACGCATTTCTCAGCGTCTCCCCTTCAATCTCTGGATCTCTCTCCGGTCCTTCTTCGTCGGCCGCCCCTTGTCGGGACCGAAGACGGCGTGCAGCGACTTGAGCTGGATCGCCAGCGCCTCGCGCTTCGTGCGGCTCTCCACCGTCTCTTCGTAGAGCCCCGCCGCCTCGGAGGCCGGACCCCGGCGGCCGGAGAGCGCCCTGACCGACACGGTGTGCTCGTAAGGACCCAGCCGGACCCGGACCTCGTCGCCCACCTGCACCGGCCGGGCGCGCTTGGGCCGGTCGCCGTTCACCTGCACCTTGCCGCCTTCCACGGCCTCCGCCGCGAGCGCTCGCGTCTTGAAGAAGCGCGCCGCCCACAGCCACTTGTCCAGCCGGATTCGCCCCTCTTCGTGGTCGATCATTTCCTAATAGTACACCCCAAAGTGCAAGACCTGGCGCACAAATAGAGGGCCAGTAGGGCTTTCAGGCCTGGTTCGACCGGCAACGAGAGCCGGTCGGGGGAGGCGCGACATTTGCGGTCTCGACGGGCTCACTCCCACCCGAACGAACCGGTCTGATGCCCCTGACACAGCTCTCGCTGCTGCTGGCGTTCGCCATGGCGCCGCTCCAATTCCTGCCCGAGGTGCCGGACACGACGCTGATCCTCGGCGCCGTCTCCCGGGCCGACTCGGTGCTGGAGTCCGCCCGCAGCGCCTTGGGACGGGGACGCCCCTGGCAGGCCAGCCGGCTGATCACGCCGGTGGTCGAGGATTCCTTGCAGCGGACGCCGCCGGCCGTGTTCCTGGCGGCGACCGCGGCGAGCCGGTGGGGCGGCTGGCCCGAGGTGGAGCGCCTGCTGGCGGGAGAGGTCTGGCTCGATTCGCTGTTCGAGGGCCGCGGGCGGATCCTGCTGGCCCGCTCGGCGCTGGAGCGTGGCGCCGACTCCGCGGCGCTGGCGCACGCGCTCGCCGCTCCCCGGGGACGCGACCCCGAGTCCGAGGGCGAGCGGCTCTTCCTGCTCGCCTCCGCGCTCGACCGGATGGACGCGCGCGACAGCGCCGCCGCCAGCTACCGGCGGGCCGCGAAGGCTCTTCCGATGGTGTCGGACTGGATCCTGCTCCGGGCGGCCGCCGTGACCGCGGACAGCGCGGGCCGGGCTCTGATCTACCAGCGGATCGCCGGGGCGCAGCCCCGTGGGCGCATCGGATGGACCGAGGCCGCCGCACATCAGCGCATCGGCGATCGCGACGGCGCCGGCCGGCGCTACCGTGCCCTCGGCGCGCGGCTCACCGCCATCCGGCTCCGCCTCGAGCTGACCGCCGACAGCGCGCCGAGGGCGGCCGTGCGGCGGGAGCTGCTCGACCTGGTGACGGCGGGCGGCGCGGCGGCGGAGGTGCGGGGGGCGATCGGACTGCTGGACAGCGTGTACGCACCGCTGACCGTCCAAGAGGAGCTGCTCGTCGCCCGGGCGGCCGACGAGGCCGGGCTCGACGCCCGGGCCGCGGCCGGATACGCCAAGGCCCTCTCCGCCGGGCTGGGCGGCCAGCCCGAGCGGTACGGCTACGCCACCGCGCTCGCCGGGATCGGCCGTCACGCCGAAGCCGCGGCCCAGTTCAAGCTGGTGCTGTCACCCACCTGGATGGCCGCCTCCGCCGCCTACCTGCGCGCCCGGTCGCTGGTGCGCGACGGCCAGTTGGTCGAGGGACGTGCGGCGCTGGTCGGCATCGGCGTCAGGTTCCCCCGCGACACCACCGCGGCGTCCTCCGCGCTGTTCCTGCTGGGTGACCTCGCATCCGACGATCAAGCCGATCGCCTCGCCCGGACGTACTACCGCCGGGCCGCGCTCCGGTATCCCAGCAGCCGGTTCGCCCCGGCCGCCCGGTTCCGCGCCGCGATGGTCGAGCTGCTGACGGGTGACGCCGGCATGGCGGGGCGCGAGTTCGACGAGCTGGCTCGCCGGTATCCCCGGAGCGACGAGGCTCCCGCCTCGGTCTACTGGGCCGGCCGTGCCTGGGCCATCGCGGGCGACAGCGTGAAGGCGCACGCCCGCTGGCGGAAGGCCACCGTGGGCGATCCGACGTCCTACTACGCCAGCCTCGCCGCGCGGCGGTTGGGCCTGACGGTGTGGGTCCCGGCCGAGGCAGTGGACACGTTCCTGCCGGTGCCCGACGCGGACTCGGTCGTGCTGCGCGCGGCGCTGCTGGCCCGGCTCGGCATGACCGCGGAATCGCGCTGGGAGTACGACCGCCTGGCTCGGGGGTCCGAGGAAAGCACCGAACGCATGCTCGCCGTCGCCAACGCCCTGCGCACGCAGGGGCTCGCCTCGCAGGCGATCCAACTTGCCCGAAAGGCCCTTGCCAAGGGAGCGCCCGCCGATGCCCGCACCTATCGCCTCGTGTATCCGGTGGTACATCAGGACGCGCTGTTGGCGGAGGCGGCGGAGCAGCGGCTCGACCCCAGCTTCGTGGCCGCGCTCATCCGGCAGGAATCCATGTTCAACCCCTCGGCGACCTCGCCGGCAGGGGCCCGCGGCCTCATGCAGGTGATGCCGGACCTGGGGGGCAAGCTCGCGGGCTCGCTCGGTTACCCGGTGTGGGACCCGGTGCTGCTCTACCAGCCGGACGTGAGCCTCCAGCTCGGCTCCTACCACCTTCAGGAGCTCGCGGTGCGGTACACCGAGCCGGGTCACATTCTCGCGGCGTACAACGCGGGTGCGAGCCGAGTGGAGCGCTGGGCCAAGCGCACCGGGGTGGACGATCCTGAGGTGTTCGCCGAGCGGATTCCGTTCGTGGAGACCCGGGGGTACGTGAGGATCATCCACCGGAATCAGGAGCTGTACCGGTCGCTCTACGCCTGGCCGGAGGAGTCGTAAGAGGGCGGAACGGCGGTACGGCGGAACGGCGGACGGTATCTCCGAAGAAGAAGACCCTCCGGTGTCCCAGGACATCGGAGGGTCTAGTGCATCGGAGTCTTCCGCCGTTCCGCCGTTCCGCCGTTCCGCCTACTTGTCTGCGGTACCTGGATCACATCCCTTCCGCCACCTCCAGCCCATGTTTGGGGTCACCTCATGCGCGGCAGAGGCTACCCATGGAAAGCAGAGTAAAGCTCGCCGGCCATCCCGTGCACCAGATGCTGATCGTCTTTCCGCTCGGACTCCTGGCGACCGCGGTGGTTTTCGATGTGATCTTTCTCGTCGCCGACAACCCGGCCTGGACCATGGCGGCCTTCTACATGATCGGCGCCGGGGTCCTCACCGGCCTTGCCGCCGCGGTCCCGGGCGCGGTCGATTGGCTCGCCATACCCCGCGGCACGCGCGCCAAGCGGATCGGTTTGATCCACGGCGTGGGGAATGTCATCGTGGTGGCGCTTTTCGCGTTGAGCTGGGTCATGCGGCGGGACGACCCGGCGGCGCCTCCCACCGAAGCGGTGGTCGCCGGCCTGCTCGGGGCCGGCCTGTCGATCGTCACCGCATGGCTGGGCGGAGAGTTGGTGGACCGGCTCGGCGTGGGCGTGGACGACGGCGCGCATCTCGACGCCCCGAGTTCGCTCACCCGGATGCCCGCGGCGGCGGCGGCGGGCGCAGAGTTCCGCGCCGGGATGTCGCACGGCCGGGCCGGCCGCGAGCGGCGCCACTTCCCACAGCCGCCGTACACCGGCATTGAGCGCCGGCAACGTCCGGCCTAGCCTTGCCCGGGCTGCGGCGACCGCCGCTCCCCCGAGCCATTCCCAAACGACGAGTGATTCGCATGACCTCAACAGCCGATCGCAACCAGGACCGGGCCCCTCTCAAGAAGAAGCTGAAGGATCTCTACGACCTCATCGAGGGGATGGAGATCGCCATGTTCACCACCAGGCGCTCCGACGGGCATCTGGTGTCCCGCCCGATGGCGACCCAGACGCAGGCCCAGGGCACGGATCTCTGGTTCGTGACCGACATCGAATCCCACAAGCTGGACGAGCTGGACCACGATCCGCACGTGAATCTGGCGTACTACCGCGATCGGACCCGGGAATGGGTCTCGGTGAGCGGCACCGCGTCGGTGAGCCAGGACCGGCGGGCAATCCACGAGCTGTACCGGCCCGACTGGAAGGCCTGGTTCGGCGACCTAGGGGGCGCGCGCGACGGCGGACCCGATGACCCCCGCCTGGCGCTGATCCTGGTGGAGGTCCACTCGGTGACCTACATGAAGGTGGACAAGCCCATGCCGATCGTGCTTTTCGAGGTGGCCAAGGCGATGGCGACGGGGACGCGGCTCGAGGTGGGGGAGGAGCGGCACGTGTCGAAAGCCGAGCTGCGATAGCGAGGCTGGCGCCAGGGAACTCAATAGCGTCGGTCCCAGGCTCGATATCCGATCGCGCGGTTGAGCCACCGGACGAGAGGAACCAATGCCGCGAAGTCCCGCGCCAGGATGTCGGGAAGCCGGGGGCTCCGTACCTCTTCCTCGCTCATCGTCCGGGTCGCTGTGAACGAGCGGTAGCGCAACCACTCGGCAGCAGGATGAGTTTCTAGGTAGCCCCGGGGCATGCGGGTGAGCATCGCCTCGGTGTCCAGCGCCCGGAATCGTCGCCGAAACGCGGGCGCTCGGGCGAGCCGTTCCATGGCCTCCGGCGACTCCGCCACCGCCTCCCGTATCTTCTCCAGCGCCGGGCGGGCCGGCATCCACATCCCGCCGGCCACGAAGCATTCGCCATCGGCGAGCTGGAAGTAGAGTCCTGCGCCGGCGCCCTGGGCGTCCTGCCCCGCGCCGCGCCCCGCGTCCTGATGGTAGA
Source organism: uncultured Gemmatimonadales bacterium (assembly GCA_963844445.1). Classification (GTDB taxonomy): domain Bacteria; phylum Gemmatimonadota; class Gemmatimonadetes; order Gemmatimonadales; family GWC2-71-9; genus CAVVWJ01. The sequence goes on along the minus strand of CAWJOB010000001.1, from coordinate 123,541 downwards.
ACTGGCAGGCGGCGTTGGTCTTGTACGGCGACTTGTCGGCCGAGAAGCGGACGTCCCGATGGATGCGGAAGATCGAGTGCCTGGGGTCGCCGGTCAGCTCGGGGACCATGCGCGCCAGCCGCACATCCATCTCTTCCACCAGCGCCCGCATCGGATCGCGGACCTCGGTCTCGTACACGGCCCGGTTGCGCTCGAACCATTCCCGCCGGTTGTTTCGCTTCAGCCGACGCAGAAATCGCGAGCGCTTCCGGTCGGAAGCCTGCGAATCGTGCCGCGGCCGTGTGACTCACCACCATCGCCTCCTTCTCCATTCTCGTGAGCCGTTTGATCGCCAGCTCCCGGCGCAGCGCGGCGCCGCGCCCGGCCGCGGGCTCGACGTGCACCAGGCTGACCGGCCGGCGCGACCTGGTGTAGGCCGCTCCCCGACCCGAATTGTGCGCCTGCTCCCGGGCCGCGGGGTCGGTGGTGACACCGGTATAGAGGGTGCCGTCGCCGCATCGGGCGACGTAGACGAACCAGGCCATATAGATTGTAATGATAGGTTCCCCTTTCTATCTTCGACTGACTCCCCAAGTCCAGTCCGAGCGTCCGAGGTACGATGCCATCCGACCAGCGAGCCGGCCGCAGCTCGCTTCCCGACCAGCGCACGCTTCTGTCCTGGCTGTTCATCGGTCGGCTGATACTCGCGGTCGGCATCCTGATGGGCGCGGGCCTGGTGTGGACCGAGCGGCCCCAGGAGTCGTTCCTGGTCAGCATCGCCGTGGTGATCGCGCTGACGTTCACCGCCTACGGCTTCTACACGGTTCACCTTCGCCGCCGCCGGCCCGGCAACTCGTTCCTGCTGATCCAGGCGCTGGTGGACCTGGGCGTGGTCACGACGGTGGTGCACTTCGCGGGGCAGCCGCAGTCGGCGTTCCCCGCGCTCTACGTCCTGGTGGTGGCGGCGTACGCCCTGCTGATGCCGCCGGCGACCGGCGCCCTCACGGCCGTCCTCGCGTCGGCGCTCTTCCTCGGCGACACCCTCTGGACCCGGGCGGAGGCGCCCGACGCGGCGTTCTGGGCCCAGATGCTGGTGTTCAACCTGGTGTTCGCCATCGTGGCGGTGCTGGGGCACCGGCTGCGCGAGGCGGGGATGGAGCAGGAGACCCTCGCCACCGAGCTGCAGCGGGTTCGGCTCGAGGCGGACGACATCCTGCGGAACATCCGCTCCGGGGTGCTGACGGTGGACGGGCTCGGCCGGCTGGCGTTCATCAATCCGACCGGCCGAGAAGCTGCTGGATCTGGAGGGCGAGGCGCTGATCGGCCCTCCCGGTACTGGACCAGCTCAAGGTCCGGTCGACCGAGCTGTGGGCGGCGGTCGTCGCGGGAATCCGCAACGGCCGCAAGATCAGCCGGGGCGAGGGGATCGTCTCCCACCAGGGGGGGCGGATCTTCCCCATCGGGCTCAGTACCACCACATTCCGTCAGGAGACCCAGGAGGCGCCGTCGGTGACCGCGATCTTCACCGACATCTCGGACCTGAAGGAAGTGCAGGAGCTCCACGCCCGCGCCGAGCGGCTGGAGTCGGTGGCCGCCCTGAGCGCGTCGCTGGCGCACGAGATCCGGAACCCGCTGGCCTCCATCCGGAGCTCGGTCGAGCAGCTCGCCCGCTCCCGCTACGCCGACGAGGACGAGCGCTTCCTGGCCGGCCTCATCGTCCGGGAGAGCGACCGGCTGAGCCGGCTGCTGAGCGAGTTCCTGGACTTCGCGCGGGTGCGGGCGACGCAGTTCGTGCCGATCGACCTGCACTCGGTGATCACCGCGGTGGTCCGGCTCATCAAGGCCCACCCGGACTGCCGGCCCGACGCCGAGATCATGATCGAAGGCGGGCACACGATCATGGAGGGCGACGAGGACCTGCTGCACCGGGTCATCGCCAACCTGGTGCTCAACGCGGTGCAGGCGGCCCGGGGACCGATCCGGATCGCCGTGAGCATCGCGGCGGTGTCGGCGGCGGACATTCCCCACGGCACCAACCTGGAGCATGCCGTCCGGCTCCAGGTGCGCGACAACGGGCCCGGCATCCCGGACGAGATCCGGAGCGGCTGTTCGACCCCTTCGTCTCCGGCCGGGAGGGCGGCAGCGGGCTCGGGCTCGCCATCGTCCAGCGCGCGGTCGAGGCGCACCGGGGGCTGGTGCTGGTAGAATCCGGGCCAGGGACGGGAACCACGTTCACCATCTTTCTGCCCGCCAAGATGCTGGCGGAGGACGCCGCATGAGTCAGAAGCCTTCGGTCCTGGTGGTCGACGACGAGTCGGGCATTCTCGACACCCTCCGGATCCTGCTCCGGAACGAAGGGTTCGAGGTCACGACGGCCCAGGGCGGGAAGGCGGGCCTGGAGCAGATCCGGTCCGGCGTCCACGACCTGATCCTCTCCGACGTGCGGATGCCGCAGGTCTCCGGCCTCGACATCCTGAACGCGGCCCGCGAGCAGGACCCGATGACCCCGGTGATCCTGATGACCGCGCAGGCCTCGCTCCAGAGCGCCATCAGCGCGGTGAACTCCGGCGCCTTCTACTATATCCAGAAGCCGTTCTCCAACGACGAGCTGGTGGCCATCCTCCGCCGCGCCTGCGAGTTCCGCGCGGTCCGGGTGGAGAACAAGCAGCTCAAGCAGGAGATCCGGCGCCGCGACAAGACCGCGGTCGCCCGGCCGATCGGGAAGTCGAAGCGGTTCATGGAGCTGCTGAAGCTGGCCGAGCACGTGGCGCCGACCGAGTCCACGGTGCTGATCCAGGGGGAGAGCGGCACCGGCAAGGAGGTCGTCGCCCGCTACATCCACAACCTCTCGACCCGGGCCGACGGGCCCTTCCTCTCCATCAACTGCGGCGCGCTGCCGGAGAACCTGCTGGAGAGCGAGCTGTTCGGCCACGTGAAGGGGTCGTTCACCGGCGCGGTGCGGGACAAGCAGGGGCTCTTCGCGGCGGCACGGGGCGGCAGCTTCTTCCTCGACGAGGTCGGCGAGATGCCCCCGTCGCTCCAGGTGAAGCTGCTCCGGGTGCTCCAGGAGCGGGAGGCGATCCCGGTCGGCGCCACCGAGGCGATCCCGGTGGACGTCCGCATCATCGCGGCCACCAACCGGGACCTCGAGGAGGAGATCCGCCGGGGAAACTTCCGGTCCGACCTCTTCTACCGGCTCAACGTCATCGCGCTCAATCTCCCGCCGCTCCGGGAGCGGCGGGACGACCTGCTGCTGCTGATCGAGGCCTTCCTCCAGACGATGGCGCAGGAGGGCGGCACCGAGCCCAAGGCGCTCTCGTCGGACGCGCTCGACGCGGTGATGGTGTACGAGTGGCCCGGCAACGTCCGGGAGCTGGAGAACGCCCTGGAGCACGCCGTGGTGCTGAGCCGCGGCAGCCTGATCGAGGGCGGATCGCTGCCGGAGCGGATCACCAAGCGTCGCAAGGAGCCGCTGGTGGCCGAGCGGTCGTACCGAAACCCGACGCTCGAGGTGATCGAGCGGGCCTACATCATGTGGGTGCTCCAGGCCGAAGGCGGGAACAAGACCCGGGCGGCGGAGGTGCTGGGGATCGATCCGTCGACGCTCTACCGGAAGCTGAGCCGGTACGAGGAGCAGGTCGAGGTCAAGGCCTAAGGGCCCCTTCAATGATTTTTCGAAAGTGCTCCAGAGGGTAGGCTCCCCCGACCACGACGCCCGTCACCGTCCCACCCGCCGCCCGGCCGATCACAAAGGAAGGTGTCGCGGATAGGCCCGCTTCGGCCGCTGCCGCGGCGTCGCGCTCCACCATCGCCGCGATATCGGGGGACTTCAGGCAGGCCTCGAACCGCGGCAGGTTCAGCCCGAGCTCCCGGGCGATTCCCCCGAAGCTGCTGTCGGCGAGGTGTGGCTGTGCCTCGAAGAGCGCGTCGTGGTACTGCCAGTACCGCTCGGCACCCTGCCCGCTGGCGCAGCGTGCTGCCTTGGCCGAAGGCCTAGCCAGGGGATGCTGGTCGAGGGGCAAGTCGCGCAGGACGTAGCGCACCGTTCCCCGGTTGACGAATTCGCTAATGAGGCTGGGCAGCGTGCTGCGGGCGTGGCGGGCGCAAAACGGGCACTGGTAGTCGGTGAACTCTACGATGGTAACCGGTGCGGACTCGAGGCCGAGCACCGCGGCGCCGGTGGTGGCGACGGTCGCGGTCTCGGGCCGGGCAGGCGGAGCACCCCGTTCGCTTGCCGTCTTCATCGCCGCTACGGTGGCGGCGAGACTGTCCACCCGAGCCGCCAGACGGGTAAGCTCGGCTTTGGTGCCGGGGCTGGTGCAGGAGATGAGCGCTGGGAGGCCCAGCACCAGGTACCGTCGAAGAGGTCGCGCACGCATCGGACGCTCTCGGTAAGGGTAGAGTATAGCTCGATTCCGGATCCCCGAGCGCCGCCACGCGTGCGGCCCGCGCGAGCGCCGGCTTGCCACGATTCGATCCCCAAGTCCGCACCCCGCCGATCTACCTTGGTCCCCGCGATAGCGCCACTCGGTGCGGGTCTGGGCCATGCCGTGACCCGGCTCTTGCAAAATCCTGTTCCGTGTGGTCTTGCCCGCCGCGCGCAAAGATTGTCCAGCCAACGATAAGCGCATCGCATACATCACGATACAAGGCCAGACCCGGGGGGTGGCACATGTGTTGCCCTACCCGGGGCCAGTCCGACCCGTCCCAGGTTGTCGGCTCGGCCACGTCGCCGCTCACTCACTCGGAGGAAGTATGCAGAATCGTAAGGGCTTTACCCTGATCGAGCTGTTGATCGTGGTCGTGATCATCGGCATCCTGGCCGCGATCGCCATTCCGAAGTTCGCCAACACGAAGGACAAGGCGAAGATCGCCTCGATGAAGTCGGACCTGCGCAATTTCGTCTCGGCGCAGGAAGGCCACTTCGCCGACTTCGCGACCTACGCCGGCGCGATCGACATTACGAACGGGTGCGTCCCGGCGGCCGCGACCGTCTGTTTCGCGCCGACGATCGGCAACACGTTCACCCCTGGCGTCGCGACCGCTGGCGGCTTCAACGCCACCGCCACCAACGCCAGCCTCGCCACGCCCAAGACCTGCGGCGTGTACGGTGGCAACGCGGTCGCGCCGAATGCGGCCGTGGTCCAGGAAGGCGCCCCGGCTTGCTGGTAAGCCTGACGGTTGGCTGAGCAAGATGGGGCGGTGGCCGAGGGTCACCGCCCCATTGCTCAACCGCCGGTTCCTATTCACCTGAAACCAAGACCTTGGTGACCCTATGCCGACCATCCCTTCGATTGCGAGACGCTCCCGGCGTGGCTTCACGCTGATCGAGCTCCTCATCGTCGTCGTGATCATCGGCATCCTGGCCACGATCGCGATCCCGAAGTTCGCCAACAGCAAGGAAAAGGCGATCGTCAGCCAGATGCGAAGCGACCTGCGCAACATGGTGACCGCGCAGGAGGCGTTCATCAGCGACGCCTTGACCTACTACAACGGGCCGATCCCGTCCGGGGTACTCGCGTACGACCCGTCCGGGAACATCACGATCACCCTGTCCGGCGTGACCGCCAACGGCTGGGCGGCCGTCGCCAGGCGCCCCGACCTCGTCGCGGACCTGCGCGATCTTCATCGGCACCGCGCCTCCGCCTCCGCCGTCATCGGTCGAAGGTGTCAGTCGCCTGCACCCGCCTGAGGCAGTGTGGCCCGCCGATCCCTGCGGCTTGAGCTACTGGTCAGCCTGGGATTCGTGACCTCGACGGCGGTGATCCTGGTAGGGCTGAACACGGTGCTCTTGCTCGGCGGCGATCTGCGCGAAGCGTGGATGCCGCTGCTCGCGGTCTGGATCGGCAGCACGCTGGTGTTCGTGCTGTTCGGCGCTTCGCAGGTTCATCGGCTGGTGATCCAGCCCCTGAGCCTGCTGGCCGACGAAGCCGACGCCCTGGCCCGCGGCGAGGTCCCGGCGAGCCCGCCCGACTACGCGACCCGGGAGCTCGACGAGCTGGCCGGCCGCTACCGGGCCATGGCGGAAGAACTGCTGGACGCGCAGAGCCACGTGGTGCGGGTGGAGAAGCTGGCCGGGATCGGCCGGCTCGCCGCGGGAGTGGCGCACGAGATTCGCAATCCGCTCGGCGCGCTGGGGACCTATACCGAGGTCCTGGGGCGGCGGGGGTCAGCGATCCGGCGGTGGTGGCGGAGATGCATACCGCCATCGATCGGGTCGATCGCATTGTCGAGGGACTGCTGGACTACGCCCGGCCCGAACCCGCCGCAGGCGGCGGCCAGAGCGTCCCACTCGGTTTCGGCGGACCTGAATGGCGCCGCCCGAACCGCGGTCGAATTCCTGAGCGCGCAGGGCATGCTCGCCGCCGACGCGCTCACCGTGGAGCTCGATCCGTCGCTGGGAGCGGTACGCGGCGACCGGCACGCGCTGGAGCAGATGGTCATCAACCTGCTGGTGAACGCCGTCCAGGCCGCCCCGCGGGGGCGGATCCGACGTGGGCACGGTGGCGAGGCGCTTCCAGCGGCGTCACGGCAGCGGCCACCAGGAACGGTGGATCCCGCGCCGGCCGCGCCGGTGATTGGTCGGCCACGCCCGAGTCGGCAGGACCTGGCTTCGGGTACGCCGGGCGCGCTGCTCTATCGTTGCGGACGACGGGCCCGGTGTGCCCGAGGCCGACCGGGAGCGGATCTTCGATCCGTTCTTCACTACCAAGGAACCCGGCGAGGGCACCGGCCTGGGGTTGGCGATCGTGGCGCGGACCGTGCACGACGCCGGTGGGGTGGTGTGGGTGGACCGCGCCCGCGAGGGCGGCGCGGTGTTCAAAGTCTTCCTGCCTCTGGTGGGTGTGACCGATGCATGTGCTGATCGTTGACGACGATGCCGGCCTCCGACAGTCGCTCTCGCTCCTGCTTCAGGAGTCGGGATACGCGGCTGTCGCGGAAGGCGATCCAGAACAGGCGCTCCGGCGCGCCAAGGCGGAGGCGTTCGATCTGATCCTCTGCGACGTCCGGATGCCCAAGATGGACGGCGTCTCCTTCCTCCGGCGCTACCGGGCGGACGGCGGGTCGGCGCTGCTCATCATGATGAGCGCCTACGGCACCGAGGACAGCGCGCTCGCCGCCATGCGCGAGGGCGCGTACGACTACCTGCACAAGCCCTTCCGTCCCGACGAAGTCACCATGACGCTGCGCAAGGCGGAGGAGCGCGAGAAGCTCCGCCGCGAGGTGGAGACCCTGCGCTCCAGCCTCGGCGCCGGCGTGGCGAACGACCTGGTGGTCTGCGAGAGCCAAGCGATGCGCGACCTGCTCGATCTCGCCACCCGGGTCGCCCGGCACAGCACCACGGTCCTCATCACCGGCGAGAGCGGCACCGGGAAGGAAGTGCTCGCCCGCGCCATCCACCGGATGAGTCCGCGGAGCGAGCGGAGCTTCATCGCCATCAACTGCGCGGCCATTCCGGAGCACCTTCTGGAATCGGAGCTCTTCGGGCACGCGAAGGGCGCCTTCACCGGCGCCAACGGCGACCGGGCTGGGCTGTTCGAGCTGGCCCACGAGGGGACGCTGCTGCTGGACGAGATCGGCGACCTGCCGCTCGAGCTCCAGGCCAAGCTGCTCCGCGTGCTGGAGGAGGGCGAGATCCGCCGGGTGGGCGGCCGCGAGCCCCGCAAGGTGGACGTCCGGGTGATCGCCGCGACGGCCAAGCCGCTGGAGCAGGCGGTCGAGCGCTCCGAGTTCCGGGCCGACCTGTTCTACCGGCTCAACGTCGTCCGGCTTCATCTGCCGCCGCTGCGCGAGCGCCCCGACGACGTCCCCGCGCTCCTGACCCACTTCGCCCGCCAGGCGGCCCAGCGACTCGGCCACGCCGTGAGCGTCACCCCGGCCGCGCTGGATTGGCTGACCCATCACTCCTGGCCGGGCAACGTGCGCGAGCTCCGCAACGCGATCGAGCGCGGCGCCGTGCTGGCCGGCGACCGGCCGCTCGACGTCAAGGACTTCGCCGTGGCCAACGGGAACGGCAATGGCGGCGAGCCAGCAGAACGGCAACGGCACGCTCGACCTCAAGACCCAGGTGGAAGCGATCGAGCGACATGCCATTCTCAAGGCCCTCGAGGCCTCGGGCGGCAACCGTCGGCAGGCCGCGAGCCTGCTCGGCATCAGCCTGCGAACTCTCTTCTACAAGATGCGGCGGCTCCCGGTCCACTAGGCTGGTGCAGGGAATCGCGTTCGGCTGCCATCAAATGCAGCGCCTGGCGGTGGCCTGGAATCACAAGCCATTACCGGCGCTGCTGTTAGTTCCTGGTACAGCTCCTGCCATTGAACCGGAGCAGTGAATCAGGGCTAGAACCGCGCGATGCCGCGCAGAGGGGAGAACACCGTGCCGCGTCGGGATGGCTTCACACTGGTCGAGACGCTCATCGTCGTGGTGCTTCTGGGGCTGATCGTTCTGATCGGATTCCCCAAGATGAGCGCGGCGCTGGGCCGGAGCGACCTCCGGGGCGCCCGCACCACCATGATCAATATGGTGGCGGCGGCCCGCGCCGCGTCGGTGCAGGGCAATCGGCTCACCTGGGTCAAGTTCCAGGGCAACACTGCGCACGTGCTGGCCCGGCCTCGAGTGGACGGTGTGGGCTGGCCGACCGGCGCGGACACAGTGGGAGCGGTCCGAGACCTGTCGACCCAGTACGGAGTCACCGTCGTGGCCACGGACTCGATCCAATTCGACCCCCGCGGCTTCGGCACGGCGTTCGGCGGCACCAAGACCATCGTCCTTTCCAAGGGCGGGCACAGCTCGACCATCACGATCGACGGCGTGGGGAGGGTCCGCAAGTGAGACAGGCACGCTCGGGGTTCACCCTGATCGAGGTACTGGTCGCGGTCACGATCATGGCCGTCGGCGTCGTCGCCCTGGCCGGCTCGTCGGCGACAGTCACCCGGATGATCGGCCGCGGCAAGAGCGACACCCGCGCGGCCCAGCTCGCCAGCCTGCGGGTGGAGGCGCTGCGTCTGGCCGCCTACTCCACGACACCGCGCTGTACCAACCTGGCCACCGGCGGTCCGGCGACCACCGACCATGTCACCCTCAGCTGGACCGTGGCGGTGAACGGCACCGGTCGGAACGTGACCGTCAGCGCGACCTACGGTACCGGGCGGGGCACGCACACCGAGCTGCTCACCACTTACATCGAGTGCTGACTCCCATGCGCCAACGCCACGGCTTCTCCCTCATCGAGGTCATGATCGCCCTGGTCATCATGGGCCTCGTGACCGGCGCGATCTACAACCTGCTCAACACCAACCAGCGCCTCAGTGTGGCCCAGGCCGAGCAGGTGACGCTGCAGTCCAACGTGCGCACCGGCTCACTGGTCGTCCCCAACGAGCTGCGCGAGCTGAACACGGTCATCGGGGCCGGGGTCGGGCCCCGGAACGACATCATCGCTGCGGACCCGGACGCGATCACCTATCGGGCCATGCGGGGGCTCGGATTCCTCTGCCAGCCGGCCGCCGCCGGCGCCACCGAGCTGCGCCTGGCGCAGTCCAATTGGACCGGCCTCCGCGCGCCCGATGTGACGCGAGATGATCTGTACCTGTTCACCGACGGCGACCCGTACGACGACGACGACGACACGTGGACCTTAGTGGACCTCACCCTCGTGACCTTTTCGCCCACCGCCTGCAACGGTGCAGCCCCCGGCTACGTGTTGACCGTGGCTCCGATTCCCGCGGAGGTCATGCCGGCCAACACCCCAGTGCGGCTCTTCGAGCTCATGGAGCTCGAGCTCTACGCGCAGGACGGCGAATGGTGGCTGGGTGCCCGCTCGGTCCTCACGGAGCCGAACCCCCAGCCGGTGCTCGGCCCCTTGACCGCCGCCGGCTTCGGGCTGGTGTACCTCGACGCCAACGGGAACGCGACCGCGGACAAGGCGGCCATCAAGAGCATCCGGCTGACGGTGCGCGGGGTGACCGACGTTGGGGTGCGGACCGGCGGCTCCGGCGCGGTGGGTTACCACCAGGAACAGCTGGTGACTCAGGTGCTGCTGCGCAACTCGATCCGGCCTGAGTAGATCATCCACAAGGAGACTGGCATGCGAGCTCGACGGCTGTCCGACGAACGCGGCATCGCGCTGGCGGTAGCGGTGTTCGCCCTGGTGGTGATCGGCGCGCTCGTGGCGGGGACGTTCTTCGCCGGGCGCCTCGAGCAGCAGACCGGCCGGAACACCTTCATGGCGGCGCAGGCGGCCGAGGCGGCGGAAGCGGGCCTGAACAGCGCGATCACGCTGCAGACGGCTACGGGCATGCTCGACATGCAGATCAACTCCAGTCCCCTCGGGGGAACCCTCCTCCCGGACCTTGCGGTGGGTAACCACGTCACGGCCACGCGGAGGATCAACCGGCTCACCGAGAATGTGTTCCTGGTGCGCTCCCTCGGCAGGCGGACCAATGCTGCCGGCGGGGAACTGGCTGCGCGCTCGCTCGGTCAGCTGATCCGGCTGGTGCAAGCCGACATCGAAGTGGGCGCCGGTCTCACCGCGCTGGGCGACGTGACGATCACCGGTGGAGCGGAGGTCACCGGCCTCGACGGCGTCCCGCCGACATGGGTCGACCCCAGTGTGGCGTGTCCGCCGCTGGGAGACGTCACCGGCGTGAAATACAACGACGGCAAATTGACGATCACTGGTCAGGGTGACGTTGCCGGGTACCCCGACAGCACCCTGGATGCGACCCTGAATCCGGCCGACATGAAAGAGGACTTCGACAAGCTCAAGGCCTTGGCGACGCTGCATATCAGCTTCCCCAACCCGCCCGCGATGGCTCCCGCGTATACCGCGTCGGTGCCCCCACGGTGCGACACCAAGGTCGAGACCAATTGGGGCGAGCCGATGCTGCCCACGGACCCATGCTTCGACTATTTCCCGATCATCTACCGGAACGGCAACCTGAAGCTTCAAGGCGGCCGCGGCCAGGGCATCCTACTGGTCGAGGGTGACCTCGAAGCGACGGGTGGCATGGTGTTCTACGGTCCCGTCATGGTCACCGGCACGCTCTCGACCAGCGGCAATAGCGGTCAGGGCGCCAAGTTCTTCGGCGGCGTCATTGCCGGCAACGTCGCCCTGGACGACCTCTCGAAGCTTGCCGGTGGCGCGCTGGTCTCGTACTCGTCCTGCGCCATCCATCGTGCGCTCCAGAACTCGGCCACGATCGGGATTCTGTCCGAGCGGAGCTGGGTGCAGCTCTACCAGTAAGCCCGCCGCGGGGCGGCGGCGCCGCTCGAAGGATTCGGGTACGCCGGCGGATGCTCCACGCGAGTAAGCTGTCCCGTCACCCCTTCAGTGGGAGGACGGGACAGTGCGCGTCGGGGGCAGAAAGGCATTGACCATCGCCGAAGCGATGGTCGCGGTGATGGTGCTGTCGGTCGGGATCCTGGCCGTGGTCGGGTCAGCGGCGCTCACGAGCCGCATGCTGGGGCGAGGGCGCCATGCCACTCGCGTCGGCCAAGTCGCGGCAATGCGGATCGAGCGGCTGCGCCAGATCGCGCTCTCCACGGCTCCCCGGTGCAGCGGTGCGGAATGGCGTAGCGGCAGCGAGAGCCGTCCGGGTCTCATCGAGAGCTGGCAGATTCTCGATCCGGCGGGACCCGCCCGGCGCGTGATCCTAGTGCTGCACTCCCGACATCCCACCGGGATCACCACCGACACCGTGGTCACCGGGATGCTCTGCGGCCCACCATGAGCTCACGCCGAGGGTTCACCCTGGCCGAGCTCGCGGTAGCCCTGGTGCTTGGCCTCCTGGTCGGCGCCATCATCCACCGGACGCTGCTCCAGGGGCAGCGCCTCGCCCGGGCGCAGTTCGAGCGCCTGGCCCTGAACGAGAACGTACGGGTGGCGGCGCTGGTGCTGGCGGGCGAGCTGGGCGGCACCGGGTACGACGAGATCACTCCCGAAGCCTCGGCCGCTCTCGGCTACGCGGAGACGGTCCGGAGCGATCTCCTCGCCGTCGCGCCGGGCGCCGTCACCTATCTCGCCGCGCGGGGCGGGGGATACGTGTGCGGTGTCCTTCCCGGCCCGGCGGCTCAAGTCGTCGTGGCGGAATCGTCCTGGGAGTCGCCGCGCGCCCCGCGGGCCACCGACTCCCTCCTGGTCTTCACCGAGAGCGATCCAGCCACGGGCTCCGACGACGCCTGGATCCACCTCGGCATCGTGTCCGTCGGCGCGGGGAGCTGTCCGGGCGGCGCGGCGGGCGTAGTCGTTCAGGTTGCCGTCCCGGCGCCGCTGGACCCCGCGGCGCTGGCCCGGGTCACATCCGGATCGCCGGCACGCCTCGCCGAGGTGATGCAGATGCGGTACTACGAGTCGGGCGGCCGATCCTGGTTCGGCATGCGGTCGGTGTCCACCGGCGAGGCGATCGCCCCCGTCGCCGGGCCCCTCGCCGACAGCACGTCGGGCGTCCGCGGGCTCACGCTGGCCTATCGCGACGCCGCCGACGGCCCGACCTGGGATCCCGCGGCGGTGCGGGCCGTCGAGATCGCCCTGCTCGGCGTCACCAGCCAGGCGATTCACGGCCGTCTCCCGGGCCGCGCGCTGGTGGATAGCCTCGCTCTTGTCACCCGGGTGGCGCCCCGCAACGGGCTTCGCCCGTGACCCGCGCGGAGCGGGGAATGGCGCTGCCGCTCGCGCTGTTCGCGCTGGTGCTCATCGCCGCGATGGTAGCCGCCGGATTCGCCTCGGCGCATCTGGAGCAGCGCATCGGGCGGAATACCGTCTATGCGGTCCAGGCGGCGGGTGCGGCGGAGGCCGGCGCCGCGGCAGTAGTGGGCGGGTGGGAGGGATTCGGCCTCGGGCTTCTGGCCCCCGGCGACAGCGCGGTGCTGCCGACGGTGCCGCTGCCCGGGCTTGCCGCCTACGCGCCGACGGTCGTCCGGCTCAACCGGGAGCTGTACCTGGTGCGAGTCGCCGGGATGCGCGACGACGCGGATGGCGGGTCACTGGCGCGGCGGGAAGTCGGACTCCTGGTCCGCGTAGCCGACAGCGCCGCTATCGGCGCGCCGCCGGTATGGCCGCTCCGCAACCGGGCATGGCTCCAGTGACAGGGATTGCACGCCGGCCACGGGGGCCGGGCGAGGTAGTGCATCCCGAGAGATGGCTTGCGAAAGAGAAGATGGGAGCCGCTACATCGCTTGCAGCGGGCCCGTCGGCCCGGAATTAACACCGCACGGCCCATCTACTTAGCTGGCTGCAATTTGTGTGGCACATCGGTTGCCCTCATCCGGGCAGACTATACCCACGCCTCGGCTTCGGGACCTTAACCAGCGGATACGTATGGGACTCTTCGGGCGCAACGCGACGACGGTCGGTCTCGACATCGGGAGCGGCCTCATCAAGCTCGTCGCCATTTCACACGCCTCGGGCGGGCCGGTCCTGACCAAGGTGGCGTTCACCTCCGTGGTGAACGACGCCATCGTCGAGGGCGAGGTCATGGACCCGGGCATCGTCGCCGAGGCCATCAAGAGCCTCATGGCGTCCGCCGGCATCAAGGCGAAGAAGATCGTGGTCGCCGTGGGCGGCCGCGACGTGATCATCAAGAAGATCACCATGGACCGGATGAAGGAGGCCGAGGCGCGCGAGGTGATCCGCTGGGAAGCGGAGCAGCACGTGCCGTTCGACATGGACAACGTCGAGCTCGACTTCCAGATCCTCGATCCCGAGGGCGAAGGCCTGCAGATGACCGTGCTCCTGGTCGCCGCCAAGCGCGAGCTGGTCGAGCACAAGGTGGCCCTCCTCTCCGACGTCGGGCTCGACGCCAGCGTGATCGACGTGGACGCGTTCGCGCTCCACAACGCCTTCGAGATCAACTACCCCGAGGCGATGGTCGGTGTGGTCGGCCTGGTCAACATCGGGCACGAGACCACCAACATCAACATCCTGGACGACGGGGTCCCGATGCTCACCCGCGACATCCCGATCGGCACCCGCCGGTTCAAGGAAGATCTCCAGCGCGAGCGCGGGCTTTCGGCCGACGAGGCCGACCGCGTGCTGCGCGGCGCCACGACGCAGCGACGCGCTCGAGCCGCTGCTCGAGGGCCGTGGCGAGGAGCTCGCCGTGGGCATCGAGCGCGCGGCGGCGTTCCTCCAGTCGGCCAGCCGCTCGGCCGGCGGGATCTCCCGGATCTTCACCACCGGCGGCGGCGCCCGCATCCCGCGGCTCAACAAGGTGCTGTCCGACCGGCTCAGGATTCCGGTGCAGCTGGCCAACCCGATCGAGAAGCTCCAGGTGGCCGACGGCGTGTTCGACTCCATGCCGGTGGACGAAGTGGCGCCCCTGCTGATGCTCCCGATCGGCCTCGCGCTTCGCAGCGCGGCGTGACCCCGACCAACGGACTCGATACCCGATGATCACCGTCAATCTTCGTCCGGACCTCAAGCGCAAGCGGGCGCGGCTCCCCCTTCCGGGGAGCCGCTGGAAGGCGTGCGCGGCCTGGGCGGCAAGGTAAAGGACCCGCTCCTGCTCGCCTCCGTCGTGAGCTGGGTGGCCGTGCTGGGCTGGCTGGGCTACGTCGTGGTCGGCACCGCCACGCGAGCTCAGCGCGCTGGAGCCGCAGCTGGAGCAGACCCGCGCCGAGCACAAGCGCTTCAAGGCGTTCCTGGCCGAGAAGCGGCATCAGGAGACCATCCGCGACTCGCTGGTCGCCCAGATCGGCGTGATCCGCACCGTGGACGGCGACCGCTACGTCTGGCCGCACCTGCTCGATGAAGTGACCAAGGCGTTGCCGGCGTACACCTGGCTGGTGGACATGGGCTTCGCCACTCCGGCCGCCCCGCCGGCGGGAGCCGCGCAGCCCGGGACCGCCCCGGCGAGCACCGCGGCGGCCACCCCGGCGACCACCCCGGCGGACACGGCGGCCTCCACGCCGGTGGTGAATCCGCCGGTGGCCTTCAACCTGAACGGCCGCACGGTGGACATCCAGGCGTACACCCGGTTCCTCCGCCAGTTGGAGGCCTCGCCCTGGATCACCGACGTCACGCCGGTGTCGGCGCAGACCGTGGTCGAGAAGGAGCGTCCGGTCACCGCGTTCACCATCCGGGCCACGTACCGCCAGGCCGATTCGGCGTACATCCGGACGGTTCCCCTCAGCGAGTCGGTGAGGTAGCCGCCATGGCAACGTCTGTCGCAGAAGGCCACCCCGCTGCTGGTGATCATGCTCGCCGGCCTGACCGGATACATCGCCTACACGGGTGCCTTGATCGACAGCGCCGGCCTGAGCGGGCTGGCCGCGCGCGAGGAGCGGGTGGTCGCGTTGCGCGACACCATCGCCCAGCTCCAGGCCGGCACCGACAGCGCCAAGCGCGAGCTCGCGCGCGGCACGGTGGAGGACCTGCGCCAGCGGCTGGACACCTACCGCGGGAGCCTGGCGCTGCTGCGCCGGCTGGTCCCCGAGCGGAACGAGGTCCCCAACCTGCTCGACGACATCTCGAGCCGGAGCCGGATCCGCGGCGTCACGCTGTCGCAGGTGGTGCCGATGCCGGTGGAGGCGGGTCCGGCGCCGTTCGATACCTACAAGTACAACATGTCGGTCATCGGGCGCTACGATCAGATCGGCCAGTTCCTCGCGGACGTCGCGAGCCTCCAGCGGATCATCGTGCCCTACGACCTGACGCTCGACCAGGCCAACACGACCGCGGCCAAGGCGCTGGGCGACACCACCGGCGCGCTGCTGGAGGCCAAGTTCCAGGTCCGCACGTTCGTCAAGTCTCCTACTTCGGAGGGACAGGCCAGTGGCTCGTAACGCTCTGCTCGGGTTCGCCCTGCTCGCCGCGCTGGCCGGCTGCTCGCCGTCCGGTGACGAGGCGGAAGCGCAGGCGGCCGATGCGCAGTTGGCCGCGCTGCGAGCGCACAACGACAGTCTTCGGCAGATGCGCCGCGCGGCCGAAGCCGCGCCGGCCGTCGCGGCGGACTCCGGAGCCAGCAGCAGCCTGGCCGCCACCACGCCGGGAACGGACAGCGTCCGGACCGATACCGTCACCGTCGCAGAAGCGGCGCTGGCGGACTCGATCCAGAAGGCCCGCGAGATCGAAGTGATGCGCGAGACCTTCGCCTACGCCGGCGGGACCCGGGATCCGTTCGCCTCACTGATCAACGGCGCCTCGACCGGGCCCGAGATCGCCGACCTGGACCTGGTCGGGATCTATCAGGACCTCCGCACCCGCGACAACAGCATCGTCGTGCTGCGGGAGAAGGCCACCGCCAAGCGTCACAAGATGCGGGTCGGTGACCAGCTGGGACGCGCGAGGCTGGTACAGATCCGGCCGCGTGATGCCGTATTCACCATTCGCGACTTCGGGTTCGAACGCCAGGAAACTCTCTCGCTGCGGAAGCAGGAGGTCGAGACGCCATGACCGGATTGTATCGCAAGATCCTTATCGCCACCGCCCACTCGCTGATCTTCGGAGCGAGTCTCGCAGTGGCGTCCCCCGACCGGGGCGAAGGTCCCGGCAGCGGGGAGGTCACGGCGGTCAGCCTGGCGCCTTCCGCCGGCAAGGCGGAAGTGGTGATCTCCGTCCGCGGCGCGGTGGACGTGCGCGACTTCGTGCTCGCCTCTCCCGACCGGCTGGTGCTCGACGTCGTCGGCGCCAAGCTGAGCGACGCCGCCCCGGCGGTGTACGACGGGGTGAAGCGTGGCGGCGTGCTCAACCTCCGCTATTCCCAGTTCCGGCCCGACGTCGTCCGGATCGTGATCGACCTCGACTCCGCCAAGACGTATGAAGTGATCGCGTCAGGGGGAGTCGATCAAGATCGCCTTCGGCTCCGACAAGGGCTTCCAGGCCTGGTCGTCGGTCGTGGCCCACGCCGAGCTGGTCGAAGAGAAGCCGGCCAAGGCGCCGGCCGAGGTCCAGGCCGTCGCTGACCCGTGCCCGCGCGGTGACGGTCGGCCGCGAGGAGCCCCGGATCACCGTGACCTGGGACCGCGCCAGCATCGCCGACGTGGTCGCCGGCTTCGCCGCCTTCAGCGGGCGCACCATCATCATCGGCAAGGACGTCAAGGGCGAAGTCACCGCCGAGGTGAAGAACCAGCCCTGGCCGATGGCGTTCCAGGCGGTCCTGGCGAGCCAGGGCCTGTCCGCCCAGGAGATGTCGGGCGGGATCATCCGGGTGGACGCGCCGGGCGTGCTGTCCGCGCTCGACTCGCTCGAGCCGCTGGAGACCAGCGTCGTCCGGATCAACTACGCCCACGCCGGCTCGCTGGAGAAGACGATCGAGAGCATCCTGACCAAGGGCCGGGGCCGCGTGGTGGCCGATACCGGCTCCAACAGCCTCATCATCACCGACACCCGGAGCCGGGTGGCGAACGTCACCGACTTCGTCCGCGGCCTCGACATCCGGACGCCGCAGCTCTCGATCCAGGCCAAGATCATCTTCGTGGACCGGACCGACATCGAGCAGCTGGGCATCAAGTACGACCTGGGCGACCGGAACCAGTTCTTCAACAAGCTGGTGCAGCGCCGGAACCCGGTGGACGGGCGAATCGTTCGACCGGAACGTGAACGTGATCAACCTGGGCGGCAACAGCGTCTCCGCCATCGGAAACGCCGACGCCACCATCACCGGCTCGGCGCTGGACCTGATCTACTCCACCAGCATCGGCGGCTTCTCGCTGACCACGTTCCTGAGCGCGCTGGAGCGCACCGAGCTGGCCGACATCCAGGCCGAGCCGGTCATCTCGACCCTCGACAACCGCGAGGCCGACATCCTCGTGGGTGAGGAAACTCCGGTCCGCGTCATCGACGCCTCGAGCTCCGGTAACGGCGGCACGGCTCGCGCCAACGTGCAGTTCAAGGAGACCGGTATCCGTCTCACGGTCACCCCGCACGTCACCAACAACCGGCAGATCCTGATGAAGCTGCACACCGAGCGCTCGGCGATTCAGCCGCTCGCCGGCGGCGGACCTCGGCTTCATCTTCCAGAAGCAGAAGGCCGACAACCAGCTCCTGGTGAACGACGGCGAGACCGCGGTCATCGGCGGCCTGACCGTCACCGAGGTGACCAAGAACCGCTCCGGCATCCCGCTGCTCGGCGGCCTGCCGATCGTCGGCAAGCTGTTCAGCTTCACCAAGGAGCAGGAGAACCGGCGCGACCTGATTATCTTGGTGACGCCGCGGATCACGGACGACGGAGTGTCCCAGGAGTAACCCGCCTCGCAGGGCCGAGGCGGACACGGCGGAACGGCGGAACGGCGGAACGGCGGAATGGTTATCCTTCCGCCGTTCCGTCGTTCCGCTCACGGCAGCGAGGAGTCATGCACCTCCGCTTCACCACGGCCGGGGAGTCCCACGGGAAGGCCCTCGTCACCATCGTCGAGGGCCTGCCCGCCGGACTGCCGGTCGCGGCCGACGCGGTGGACCGCGATCTCGGCCGCCGGATGCAGGGCTACGGCCGCGGCGCGCGGATGAAGATCGAGCGCGACCGCATCGAGTGGCTCTCCGGCGTGCGCGCCGGCGAGACGCTCGGCTCGCCGGTGGCGATGCTGATCGCCAACCGCGACTGGGCCAACTGGGAGGACGTCATGGCCCACGAGGCCGCCGAGCCGGGCGAGCTGCGCCGCCGCCGGGTCTCCCGCCCCCGTCCCGGGCCACGCCGACCTGGCCGGCGTCCTCAAGTACGACCGGCTCGACGCCCGCGACATCCTGGAGCGCGCCAGCGCGCGGGAGACCGCGGCCCGGGTCGCGGCCGGCGCGCTGGCCAAGCGGCTGCTCGACGAGTTCGGCGTCGAGATCGGGAGCCACGTCGTCTCGCTTGGGCGGCGTCATCGCCGCCCGTCCCGCCGAGCTTCCCGTCCCCCTCAACGACGCCGCCGACCGCTCCGAGGTGCGGGTGCTCGACCCCTCGGTCGAGGCCGAGATCGTCCGCCGGATCGACGAGGCCAAGAAGGCCGGCGACACCCTGGGCGGCGAGGTCGAGGTCGTGGCCCGCGGCGTGGTGGTGGGGCTCGGCAGCCACGTGAGCTGGGACCGCAAGCTCGACGGCCGGCTGGCCGGGATGCTGATGTCGATCCCGGCGGTGAAGGGGGTCGAGATCGGGCTGGGCTTCGAGGCCGCGCGCCGGCCGGGCTCGGAGGTGCACGATCCGATCGACGCCGCGATGACCGAGGCGCGCCGCCACCGCGGCGACCGCCGCGGCGGGTTCCGGCGCGCCAGCAACAACGCCGGCGGGCTCGAGGGCGGGATCACCACCGGCGAGCCGCTGGTCGTCCGGGTGGCGATGAAGCCGATCTCCACCCTGATGTCGCCGCTGCCGACCGTGGACCTCGCCATCGGGCGAGCCGGCCAACGCCCAGAGCGAGCGGTCCGACGTGACCGCGGTGCCCGCGATCGGCGTGATCGCGGAGGCGATGGTCGCGCTGGCGCTGGCGGACGCGATGCTGGAGAAGTTCGGCGGCGACTCGCTCGGCGAGATGCGCCGGAACTACCAGGCCTACGTGGCCGGCGCTGGGCGCCCGCTGGACCGAGTCGCCGCGCCGGAGTCGGTGGAGGCATGATGCGGCGCCATCTGGTGCTGGTCGGGTCTGCCCGGCTGCGGGAAGAGCACCGTCGGCCACCAGGTGGCCGAGGACCTCGGCGCTCCCCTGTTCGACATCGACTCGCTGCTGGTGCGGGAGATGGGGATGCCGGTGGAGCAGATCTTCGGGATGGTGGGGGAGCAGCGCTTCCGCGAGATGGAGCAGAAGGCGGTCCTGGCCGCGGTGGCGGCCGAGGAGCCGGCGGTGATCGTGCCGGGGGGCGGCTGGGCGGCCCAGCCCGGCCAGATGCACGGGGCCCGGGAGTTCGCCCTCCTGATCTATCTGAGCTGCAAGCCGCGCACCGCCGCCCAGCGGGCGGAATCAAGCGAGGTCAGGCCCCTCCTAGTGGGCCGCCCGGACCCAGTGGAGCGGATGCGGAAGCTCCTCGAGGCCCGGGAACCGTTTTACAAGCTCGCTGATTTTGAGGTGGCGGCGGACGGGGACAAGGCCGGCGGTGGCGGCGAGGTGGTGGACCTGGCGCGGAAGCGCGGCGGGTGGTGAGGGGTTTTCCGTCAATCTGTAATGCGTTGATCCACAACAGCTTACGTTTTATCGCCTTGCGCCCGCCATCGCCACCCCTTTTTTGCTGATCCTGAAATTGACCCGATGGTGAGACCGGAGATTACACTCCAGACATGGCGACACCCGCGAAGCGAGTGGTGAAAAAGCCTGCCCCGAGCCGGAGCAAGGCGGCCAAACCGGCCGCCGGCGACGGCGCCGCGAAGGCCGCCCCCAGCCCGGGGCAAGAAGGCCAAGGCGGCGGTCGAGCCGGGGGCGGGGTGCGCTCGTCATCGTCGAGTCGCCCACCAAGGCCAAGACCATCGGGAAGTACCTCGGGCGCCGGCTACGACGTGAAGGCCACCGTCGGCCACCTGCGCGACCTGCCCACCCGGGAGCTCGGGGTGGACGTGGAGCGCGGCTTCGAGCCCAAGTACGTCACCATCAAAGGAAAGACCAAGACCCTCTCGGAGCTGAAGAAGGCGGCCAAGACGCGCCGCCACGATCTACCTGGCCACCGACCCCGACCGCGAGGGCGAGGCGATCGCCTGGCACGTGGCCGACCAGATCGACTCCCAGGTCGCCGGTGCACCGGGTGCTGTTCGAGGAGATCACCAAGGACGCCGTGCTCGCCGCCATGGACGCGCCGAGGAAGATCGACGAGCGCAAGGTGGACGCGCAGCAGGCCCGCCGGATCCTCGACCGGCTGGTGGGCTACAAGGCCAGCCCGATCCTCTGGCGGACGATCAAGACCGGCCTCTCCGCCGGCCGGGTCCAGACCGTGGCCCTCCGGCTCATCGTCGAGCGCGAGCGGGAGATCCGCGCCTTCAAGCCGCAGGAGTACTGGACCATCGAGGCGCTGCTGCGCAAGGGACGGGCCAGACCTTCGAGGCCTCGCTGGCCAAGGTGGACGGGCACAAGCCGCAGCTCCACAACGAGGCCGAGACGCCCGGGCGGTGGTGGACGCGGTGCGGCACGCATGCCGTTCGTCGTCACCAAGGTCGAGAAGCGCCGCCGCAACAAGCGGCCCGCCGCGCCCTTCACCACCAGCACGCTGCAGCAGGAGGCGGCCAAGAAGCTCGGCTTCTCCTCCCGGCGGACCATGCGCGCGGCGCAGGACCTCTACGAGGGCATCGACGTGGGCGAGGAGGGCCCGGTCGGCCTCATCACCTACATGCGGACCGACTCGGTGCGGGTGTCGGACAGCGGCGATCGCGGCGGTGCGCGACCTCATCGGCGAGCAGCTACGGCAAGCCCTACCTCCCGGCGCAGCCCAACACCTACAGCGACCGGAAGAACGCCCGGGTGCAGGACGCCCACGAGGCGATCCGCCCGACCGACGTGCGCCGCCGCCCCGAGCAGGTCCAGCGCGTACCTCGAGCCCGACCAGTTCCGGCTCTACCAGCTCATCTGGCAGCGCTTCGTCGCCTCGCAGATGATGCCGGCGGTCTACGACATGACGGTCGTGGAGTTCGACCTCGGCCGCTACCTGTTCCGCGCCACCGGGTCGGTGCATGATCTTCGACGGGTACCACGTCCTCTACACCGAGGGGCGGGAGAAGGAGGAGGGCAAGCACGGTGGAGGACCTTCCGCCGATTCCGCCGCTGGCCCAGGGCGACCGCGTCGGAGGTCCGGGAGATCACGCCGTCGCAGCACTTCACCGAGCCGCCGCCCCGCTTCTCCGAGGCCAGCCTGGTGAAGGAGCTGGAGCGGCTCGGCATCGGCCGGCCGTCCACCTACAGCGCCATCATCTCGACCCTCTCCGCCCGGGAGTACGTCAAGGTGGAGCAGCGGCGGTTCTTCCCCACCGAGCTGGGCGAGCTGGTGGAGAAGATCATGGTCGGCAAGTTCCCCGAGATCTTCAACGTCGAGTTCACCTCCGGAATGGAGAACGAGCTCGACCGGATCGAGGACGGCGAGCTCGGCTGGCAGGACGTGCTCACGCGAGTTCTACGGGCCGTTCACCAAGGCGCTCGACGCGGTGGACATGAACGCGCTGGTGGCCGACGCGCACGGGCTCAATCCGGAGGACCTGGCCAAGGAGCGCTGCCCCAAGTGCGGCGTCGGCGATCGAGCTCAAGACCGGCCGGTTCGGGCCCTACCTCGCGTGCGTGAAGTACAAGGACACCTGCGACTACGTGAAGTCGCTCCGGAAGGCGCGGGCGCCGGACCGGCCCACCGACGAGAAGTGCCAGCTCTGCGGCTCGCCGATGGTGATCAAGACCGGGCGGTTCGGCGAGTTCCTGGCCTGCACCACCTACCCCGCGTGCAAGGGCACCCGGGCGATCCCGCTCGGCATCAAGTGCCCCAAGTGCCTCGAGGGCGACCTCGCCGAGCGGCGCACCAAGCGCGGCAAGTCGTTCTGGGGCTGCGTGCCGCTACCCGGCGTGCGACTTCTCCACCTGGAACCGCCCGGTGGCGGAGACCTGCCCCGAGTGCGGCTGGGTCGGGATGGAGAAGAAGGTGAGCAAGGCCGAAGGGGAGACCCGCACCTGCCTCAAGTGCAAGCACAAGATCGTTCTCGCCGAGCCCGAGGAGGTGGCGCTGGCGTGATCGCCACCGTCGTCGGCGGCGGGCTCGCCGGCTCGGAGGCGGCCTGGGCGCTCGCCGAGCGCGGCGTCCGGGTGACGCTGTACGAGATGCGGCCGGTGGTGCCGACCCCGGCGCACCACACCGACCGCCTCGCCGAGCTGGTCTGCAGCAACTCCTTCAAGTCGGTGGACCTGACCAACGCGCACGGCCTGCTCAAGGCCGAGCTGCGCGCGCTCGGCAGCCTGCTGCTGCCGTGCGCCGACGCGGCGCGGGTGCCCGGGCGGTACCGCGCTCGCGGTGGACCGGGAGATCTTCTCCCGCGCGGTGCACGACCGGGTGACCGGCCATCCCGAACATCACCGTGGTGCGCGAAGAGGTGGCCGAGCTGCCGTCGCCGGGCGTCGTGGCCACCGGCCCGCTCACCTCGGAGCGGCTGGCCGAGGCCATCGCCGCGCGGCTGGGCGTCGGCGTCGCTCGCGTTCTACGATGCGATCGCGCCGGTCGTCGCCGACGACTCGCTCGACCACGAGCGGCTCTACGCGCTCTCCCGCTACGGCAAGGGCGGCGGCGACGACTATCTCAACGCTGCCGCTCGACCGCGACGGCTACGAGGCGCTTCCTCGACGCGCTCATCGCCGCCGACCAGCACCAGGGGCACGACTTCGACGAGGTGCCCTACTTCGAGGGCTGCCTGCCGGTCGAGGAGATGGCGCGCCGCGGCCGGGAGACGCTGCGGTTCGGGCCGATGAAGCCGGTGGGACTGCCCGATCCGCGCACCGGCCGCGAGCCATACGCGGTGGTGCAGCTCCGGCGGGAGGACCGCGCGGGGCAGATGTGGAACATGGTCGGCTTCCAGACCCGGCTCCGGATCCCGGAGCAGCAGCGGGTGTTCCGGATGCTCCCGGGGCTGGGCGAGGCGGAGTTCCTGCGCTACGGCAGCATCCACCGGAACGCCTATCTCAACAGCCCGGCGACGCTGGGGCCGGCGCTCACCGCCCGAGACGACGATGCCGCTGTTCTTCGCCGGACAGCTCACCGGCGTCGAGGGCTACACCGAGTCGCTCGGCACCGGCCTCCTGGCCGGCATCAACCTGGCGCGCAGGCTCGCGCGGCCAGCCGTTCGACCGTGCCGCCGCCGACCACGATGCTCGGCGGCCTCTACCGCTACCTGCGCGACGCCGATCCGAAGCACTTCCAGCCGATGAACGCGAACTTCGGCCTGCTCGAGCCGCTGGCGGCGGCGGGCCGAATCGCCAAGGACAAGAAGAAGGAGCTGCTGGTGGAGCGGGCACAGGCCGAGCTGGCGTCGTGGCTCGCGGAGGCTGCGGTGAGCCGCCGCGAGGTCGCGGAGTTCCTGACCCATCTGGAGAAGGAGCGCGACCAGTCGCCCCACACGGTGAAGGCCTACCGCCGCGACCTCGAGGCGTTCACCGAGTTCTGCGACCGCCACTACGGCGGCCGCTGGAGCTGGGCCTCGGTGGACCGGCTCGGGCTGCGGGGCTTCCTCGGCGAGCTGGAGCGCCGGGGACTCTCCAAGCGCACCGCCGCCCGGTCGCTCTCGGCGGTGCGGAGCCTCTACCGCTATCTCCAGCTGCATCACGGCATCCCGAACCCGGCCGCCCGCGCCGCCAAGGTCCCCAAGATCGACAAGCGGCTCCCGACCTATCTCGACCGGGCGACAGACCGAGACCCTCTTCCAGTGGGCGGAGGGCCGCGCGGCCGGCGACGAGTTCGGCCCGACCCGCGACCTGGCGATCCTGGAGCTGTTCTACTCCACCGGGATCCGGCTCTCGGAGCTGAGCGGGATGAACCTGGAGGACCTCGACCTGCTATCGGACCAGGCGAAGGTCCGGGGCAAGGGCCGGAAGGAGCGGATCGTGCCGGTGGGCTCGCGCGCCGTGCTCGCGCTGCGGCGCTATCTTAACCTCCGGGAGGAGCTGGTCTCCCGGGTCCGGGGCGACCGACGCGCGGTGTTCGTGACCCGCCGAGGCCGCCGGCTGGCGCCGCGCGGGCATCCAGCGGGCGGTCCACGCGATGTTCGACGCCGTGGGCGGCGACGGGCTCCGGGTGCACTCGCTGCGGCACACCTTCGCCACCCACATGCTCGATGCCGGCGCGGACCTGCGGGCGGTGCAGGAGCTGCTGGGCCACGCGTCGCTCAGCACCACCCAGATCTACACCCACACCAGCGTGGAGCGGCTGAAGAAGGTCTACCAGCAGGCGCACCCGAGGGCTTGAACATGGCGGAACGGCGGAACGGACTAACGGCGGAACGGCGGAACGGCGGAACGGCGGAATGGGGCCGCGCCTCATCAACTGGCGCCGGCTCTTCAGGCGAACGTTCCGCCGTTCCGCCGTTCCGCCGTTCCGCCCCAACGCCGTTCCGCCGACGGACCAGATCATGACCTTCCACGGAACCACCATCCTTGCCGTCCGCAAGGACGGCCGCGTCGCCCTGGGCGGCGACGGGCAGGTGAGCATCGGCGACACCGTCGTCAAGTCGAACTCGACCAAGGTGCGCACGCTCAAGGGCGGCAAGGTGCTGGCGGGGTTCGCGGGGTCGGTGGCCGACGCGCTGACCCTGTACGAGAAGTTCGAGGAGAAGCTCGACCGCTACCCGGGGAACCTGCCGCGGGCCGCGGTCGAGCTGGCCAAGGACTGGCGGAGCGACCGGATCCTCCGCCGCCTCGAGGCCCTGCTGGTCGTGGCCGACGTGGACCACAGCTTTCTGCTGAGCGGGTCGGGCGAGCTGATCGAGCCGGACGACGGGATCATCGCTATCGGATCGGGGGGCAACTTCGCTCTCGCCGCCGCGCGCGCGCTGCTCCCGGTGACAGGGCAGGGCGCTCGCGAGATCGTGCAGCGCTCGCTCGAGATCGCCGCCGACATCTGCGTCTTCACCAATCGACAGATCAGCATTCTGGAGCTGCCGGAGAAAGGCGTGAACAGTAAACAGTAAACAGTGAACGGGGTGGACCGATCCCCCTGTTCACTGTTTACTGTTTACCTTTCACGCAGTTATGACCGACACCGCCGTTCAACCTACCGACGAAGCAGCCGCTCCCCCTCCGGCCCCCTGGCTGGAGGAGATGCCGCCACGCCAGATCGTCGCCGAGCTGGACCGCTACATCGTCGGCCAGGACGCCGCCAAGAAGGCGGTCGCCATCGCGGTGCGGAACCGCTGGCGCCGGGCCCAGGCCCCGGACGACATCCGGGACGAGATCACCCCGTACAACATCATCATGATCGGGCCCACCGGGGTCGGGAAGACCGAGGTCGCGCGCCGGCTGGCCCGGCTCGCGGGCGCGCCGTTCATCAAGGTGGAGGCCTCGAAGTTCACCGAGGTGGGCTACGTGGGCCGGGACGCCGAGTCCATGGTGCGCGACCTGGTGGACGCCGCGATCAACATGGTCCGGACCGAGCGGGAGGACGAGGTCTATCCCCAGGCGGAGCAGCGCGCGGACGAGCGGCTGCTCGACCTGCTCCTGCCGCGCGCCTCCCCCGCCGCCGGCCCAGGGCAGGCGGGTCGACGGGCACGACGGCGGGGGCACGACGGACGCGGCGTCGGTCTTCGTGGTCGGCTCGGCGGGCCAGGCACGGGAGGAGAAGGCGGCCGCCGCGGAGGACGAGCGGCGGAGCCGCTCGCGCGAGAAGCTGCGGCAGATGCTGCACGAGGGGGAGCTCGACGACCGCGAGGTCGAGATCGAGGTCACCCCGCAGAGCTTCCCGATGATGGAGCTGATCCAGCCCCCGCAGGGGATGGAGGGCACCGACATCAACTTCACCGAGATGCTCCAGGACATGCTGCCGCAGCGGAAGAAGCGGCGCACGGTGAAGGTGCCCGAGGCCCGGCGGGTGCTGGTGGACGAGGAGCTCAAGAAGCTGGTGGACATGGACGACGTGGTGAACGAGGCGCTCGACCGGGTCGAGAACCACGGCATCATCTTCATCGACGAGATCGACAAGATCGCGGGCGAGCGGGGCCAGACCGGCGGTCCCGACGTGTCCCGCGAGGGCGTGCAGCGCGACCTGCTGCCGATCGTCGAGGGCTCCACCATCCAGACCCGCTACGGCTACGTGCGGAGCGATCACATCCTCTTCATCGCGGCCGGCGCGTTCAACGTGTCCAAGCCGTCCGACCTCATCCCCGAGCTCCAGGGCCGTTTCCCCATCCGGGTCGAGCTCCAGTCGCTGACCGAGCAGGACTTCGTCCGGATCATGACCGAGCCGGAGAACGCGCTCACCCGGCAGTACCAGGCGCTGGTGGCCGCGGAGGGGGCGACGCTGGAGTTCACGCCCGAGGGGATCGCCGAGGTGGCCCGGGTGGCGTTCATGGCCAACGACCGGATGGAGAACATCGGCGCCCGCCGGCTCCACACGGTCATGGCGGCGCTGATGGAGGACGTGCTGTTCGAGCTGCCGGAGCTTCCCGAGAAGAGCATCCGGTTCGATGCGCCGGGGGTCAAGGAGCGGCTGGCCAAGATCGTGAACGACGACGACCTAAGGAGGTACATCCTGTAGCTGCTGTAGGGCTATTACTTGTCAGTCAATTTCCCGATCGGACATGGAGGGTGATATGGTCATGCCTGGCCAGCTCATTTTCGGTTCGGTAGTGGGAGCCATCCTCATCCTGGCAGCCGCTCACGTGGTCGGCCTAATCCCGATGCCCTCTCCAGCCCTCGAGGCATGGACCACTTGGATCGGCAAAGTCGTAGGCATCCTGGTCGCGGCCAAGGTGTTCTGGGCAGGGGCCAAGGCGCTGGAGAAGCTGGCCAAGTAGTTCCCTCTCGACGCGCCGGGGGTCCGGGAGTGGCTGGCCATCGTGAACGACGAGGATTTGTGGCGGTACATCCTCTAGGTCTGGCCAGCCGCCAAAGGTTGGCGTAAGTTAGCCGCAGGCACCCCAGAAAGATCTGCGCCCAAGGCCCCCG
This sequence comes from uncultured Gemmatimonadales bacterium, assembly GCA_963844445.1. Taxonomy (GTDB): domain Bacteria; phylum Gemmatimonadota; class Gemmatimonadetes; order Gemmatimonadales; family GWC2-71-9; genus CAVVWJ01. The sequence goes on along the minus strand of CAWJOB010000001.1, from coordinate 96,054 downwards.
GCCCCGAGCCGGGTACCAGGCCCGTCAGTGGAGCAACCCGTGATTCGGGTGGAATTCCTTCCGCTCGCTGCACAACCGCTCGACCGTCCGACTGTTCCCTCTCTCGGGCGACGCGCCGGGTGCGGTTACTCCTTCGCCATCCCCGAAGCCTCAGATGCCACAGCAGACTAGCGGGCCTCGTACCGGCCGGATCGTCGTGCGGCTGGCGGAGCCGATCGTCGCGCAACTCGCCCGACAAGTGACTGGGGCCTACCCTCCCAACCCTAACCGGCTGCTCCAGATCACGGAGTTGCTGCCCGATTCACTTACCGGTCTTCGTGCCGTGCTGCAGGACTTTCCCGATGCGCCCTCCCGCGAGGTCATCGCGCCGTTCTCGGTGCCCTATGTGCGCGGCCTGGAAAACACTGCCCAACATAGCGAGTTCCCACCTCTGCACAGCCTGATCGGTTACTTCGTGCTGGACGCTCGGGGGCTTGGCTCCGTGCGCACCGAGACGCTGTTGAACCGGCTGGCCTTGATCCCCGCCGAGGTTGAAATGGCCTACTGGGAAACCGAGGTGGAAAACGCGGCACCGCCGATCAATCCTGGGAACGAAACGATCTATCCCGCCAGCTACCAGGGCCACTTCTCTGGCTCCTCCGTTGGGATCAACGCGGTCGCACCGACCGTGTGGGGTCAGTACGACGGACAGGGGGTTGGATTCGGAGACATCGAGTCGGGCTGGAATCTTGCCCATGTCGATCTCCCCAACCCGGCGCCCGCGGTCTTCAACAACAATCTCCTGGCGGGGAGGCAGCACGGCGCCGCCGTGCTGGGTCTGGTGGTGGGCCAATACAACCAGCGGGGGATCGTGGGCATCGCTCCGGGCGCCACGCTGAAAAAGCTCGGCTCCCACATCCGACCCGGCCTGTTTCCAGGCGACATGGACAACTGGGCGATCACCGCTGCCATCCTCGACGCGCTGTCGGCGGGCGGTCTCGTATGGGGAGATGTGCTGCTGATCGAAGTCCAGACCCTAGGCGATGCGGCGATCAGGAAACATCCGATCGAGGTGGCTCCCGAGTGGTTCGACGCGATCCGGCTGGCGGCCGGGAACGGCATCATAGTGATCGAACCGGCGGGGAACGGTGACTCGGCCAACGCGGGCCGGAATCTTGACCTTTGGGACGGGCACTGGGAAGGTGTCGATACCGGAAGAACCTTGAAGGTCGGGGACCGCAACTCGGATTCCGGCGCCATCATGGTCTCGGGCTGCATGGCAGCGATCGCTCCGCCGGGGGCCCATGAGCGGGTGTCCTGGCTGAACTTCGGCGAGCGGGTCAACTGCTATGCGTGGGGGGAGTCGGTATACACGGCGGGATACGGCCCACTAAAGGAAGGGCTGAATCCGACCATCAACGACGCCTACACCGACGCATTCGACGGAACCAGCGCGGCCTCGGCCATCATCGCTGGTGCCGCTCTGCTGGTGCAATCGATGTACGAGAAGGTCTGGTCTCGGCGCCTTTCTCCGACCCAGATGAGGCACGCTCTGGGCAATCGGAGTACCGGCACGAAGATCGTCCACCCGATGGGGGCCGACCAGATCGGAGTAATGCCGGACCTGGGCCAGATCGCTACGAAGCTGGGCACCTATCCGGATGTGTACGTTCGGGATCAGGTGGGGGATACCGGCGTGGTGCCGAATACAATGGTCTTTCAGAGCCCCGACATCATCCTGAGGCACACCGCAAGCCAGTATCCGGACCAGGACTTCGGCGAGGCCAGTCCGCTCGCCAATCAGGTTCCCGTGAATCATCAGGTCCTCGCCAACGCCGACAACTACGTCTACGTGCGAATCCGCAATCGCAGCGCGGTCGACGCGATCGGGGTGACCGCGGACCTCTATTGGAGCGAAGCCAGCTCCCTGGTAGCGCCGATCCACTGGAATCGGATCGGCCAGATCAACGCCGGCACCATCCACGGAGGCGGGGCGCTGCACGTAGCGGGCCCGTACCAATGGCACCCCGTACCGAACAAGTTGCCGGTATCGGGCCACGGCTGCCTGATAGCCGTCCTCGACCACGCGCTGGACCCCCAGCCTCCCTCCCTTCCGGCCGCCGTGGGCACCCAGGCGCTCGGCTGGGACGAGTTCCTCGACTACGTCGGCGCCAACAACAACGTCGCCTGGCGGAACTTTACGGTCCTTGCCGCCGCCGCGAGCAGCGCCGGCCCCCTGCCTTTCCGCATCCGCGGCGGCTGGGACGAGCCTCGAAGATTCGACCTCGTGCTCATCGCCGTCCTGCCGGAGGGCTCCCGGCTGGTCTGGGAGGCTCCCCCGAAGCTCGCAACGCTGATCGAGCGATCGGCTGGGAAGCGCCTGCCCAAGGGTGAGGCTTCAACTAATGGCGTTCGCTTCGTGCTGAGCGGGTTCGAGCAGATGAGGTTTGCAGAGATCGAGCTGGAGGCGGGAGCGGATCATCAGTGTCTGCTTCATCTTCAGATCCCAGACGGACGGATCAAGGACGAGAACTACGTCGCGATCCGACAAATCTATCGGCGCGTCCCGGTCGGACAGGTTACCTGGAGCTTCAGGTGAGAATGCGGGGATGCAGAGCATGCCCGCGAGCGTAAACCATCACCTGGATCGTCTCCGGGCGGCGCTGGCCGATCGGTATACCCTCGGACGAGAACTTGGCCGGGGCGGGATGGCGCAGGTCTATCTGGCCCGCGATCTCCGACACGACCGGGACGTCGCGATAAAGATCCTGAGGCCGGAGCTGGTCAGCTCCCTCGCGGATGAGCGGTTCCTTCGCGAGATCCAGATCGAGGCTCGACTCCAACATCCCCATATCCTGCCGGTCCACGATTCCGGATCGGCCGGTGACTTCCTCTACTGCGTGATGCCCTTCGTCGCGGGCGAGACGCTCCGGGAGCGGATCACCCGGGAGAGGCAGCTTCCTCTCGAGGAGGCGCTCCGGATCACGCGCGAGGTGGGCGATGCGCTCGGCTACGCCCATGAGCGCGGCATCGTGCACCGGGACATCAAGCCGGGCAACATCCTGCTGTCGCAGAATCACGCGATGGTCGCTGATTTCGGCATCGCTCGCGCGATCGCGGCCGCGGGGGGAGAGCAATTGACGGAGAGCGGGCTCGCCATCGGGACGCCGGAGTACATGAGTCCCGAGCAGGCCAGCGGCGACTCCTCCATCGACGGGCGGAGCGACGTATATGCGCTCGCCTGCGTCCTGTACGAGATGCTCGCGGGCGAGCCGCCCTTCCGGGGCCGGACGGCGCAGGCAGTGCTGGCGCGGCAACGAAGCGACGCCCCGCCCTCCCTTCGCGTCGTGCGGCCCAACGTCCCGGACTCGGTGGAGGACGCGATAGAGATCGCACTCGCGAAGGTGCCCGCCGACCGGTTCGCGAATGTGGGCGAATTCGTCGCCTCGCTGGATTCGGCTCGACGAACGGGGAGCCGATCGTCGCGGCGGCATGCCCGGAAGCTCTGGAGGAAAGGCCTGGCCGCGATCGGCCTCGCGGTGGTGGCACTAGCCGGGATCCGGCTCTGGCGGCCAACGGGCCCGCGCCTCGATCCCAATCGCGTCGTGGTCTTCCCGCTGCGTGAGGCCGGCCTCGAGCCCGAGGACCGCGGAGCCGGAGAGAACCTCGCCACGCTCATCGGGTACGCGCTCGAAGGCACCCAGCCGTTGAGCTGGCTGGACGGATGGGACTTCCTGGACGACCGGCAACGCGCCGAAGTGGATCTGGTGCTGCCGGCCGTGGCGCGACAGATCAGCCAAGCCCGGCGTGCCCGCTATTTCCTGGACGGCGCGATCCTCGGCGGCCCGGACACCGTCACCGTGGTGCTTCGGCTGCACGATGTGCAGGGAGACTCGATCATCAAGCGCACCGGCGCCTCCGCGGCGAGCCGCGGCGCGTCGCTGCCCCAGCTCGGCCTTCGGGCGGTGAGCGATCTCCTACCGGCACTGCTTGCACCGGGGCAACGGGTCGACCTGAGCGCCCTCAGCGAACGCAAGCCGGCGGCGGTTGCCAATTTTCTCCAGGGTGAGCGGGAGTACCGTCGCATGCGCTTCACGCGGGCGCTGGACTACTACCGCGCCGCCGTGCGGGACGATTCGGCGCTCGCGCTGGCCGCCCTGAAGGGTGCTCAGGCGGCCAACTGGCCACAGGGGTCCACGGAGGACCAGCAGCTCGTCGAGGTGGCCTTGCAGCGCGAATCTCTTCTCCCGCGCAAACAGGCGCTCTTTGCGCGCGGTCTCCGCGACTACTTCACCGGAGCCGCCGACTCCGCCGTTCGGCGACTGACCAGCGTGATTCAGCTCGACTCGCTCTGGAGCGAACCTTGGATGGCCCTGGGCGAGGTCTATTTCCACCTGCTGCCCGATGCGGCGCCGCTCGACTCGCTCGCCGAGGCGGCCTTCGGGCGCGCCAGGCTTGCCGATTCGAGCTTTACTCCGCCGCTGCTGCACCTGGCTGAGATCGCGATCCGGCGAGGCGAGGTAGGCCGGGCGGAGACATTGCTGGCGGTCGTACGAAAGGCGGGCGCGGACAGCGGGCTGGGGAACCCGTTGGGTCTCATGGTCCAATGCGTCCGGGGCGGAACCCGGTCGGTCGATTGGGCCGGCGCGACTCGGCACAACGCCCTGGACGTGCTTGCGGCCGGGAAGCTCCTCGCTGTCGGCGCATCCCAGCCCGAATGCGGCGAAGCGGCGTTCCACGCGGTCCTGCAGGTCGACCCTACCCTGGTGGGCGAGCGCTGGGGTGCGCTCGTGGGCTTGCAGAGTCTCTGGATCGCCCTGGGACGGAGCCGGGAGGTCTCCGCCCTCCTCACCTCTGAGTCAGCGGCCGGCCTTCCCGGCCGACTTCTGTTCCTGCTCGACGCCGCCTCCGGGGCTGGATTTCACGCTGAGGCCCGGACTCAGGCGGCGGCCTTGGGTCGCGAGTACCAGCGATTGGACACGCCAAGGCTATGGCTGCTGGGTGGGTGGTCCGCGCGTATCGGTGATTCGGCCGCGTTGGCGGCGATTGTCGGAGCCCTCGAGACTAAGCGCGATTCATCTCAGGGGAGGATAGACTCGTTGGCGGCCGCGACCTTGGCCGCCCGCCTGCCCCTCTTGGCGGGGGACTCCAACGAGGCGCTCAGAATGTTGGAGAAGCTGAGGGCCACCGCACCCGGAACGGACATCGAGTGGCAGCTCGAGGAGTCGCTCGGCGAGGAGCGCATGGTGTTGGCGGAACTGCTCCTCGCTAAACGGCGCTTCGCTGACGCGCTCCGCGTGGCATCGCAAATAGACTCGCCTCAGCCACTGGTATATCTGCTGCATCTGCGGCGGAGCCTCGAGGTGCGCGCTAGGGCTGCCGAGGCAATGGGGCGGGCCGATCTCGCCGCTCGCTACCGGTCGAGGTTGAAGCGGCTGGACGCGCCGCGACCGGTGGCGGTCGGAGTCCACTCTCACTAGCCGAAAAGGGGGCTGCACATGAAGAGCGAAAAAGCAAAGGGACCTCATGGGAAGGCGACGAGAGCCAAGCCCGATCCCTATGAGCCTGTCGACTGTCCCGGCGGCGGACCGAAACAGCAATGCGAAACCCTGAACGCTTGGGCCGCGGCCTGGGAAGCGTGGGGACTGGAAGTGATAGAAGCGCTAGATGATCTCGCGGGTGGTACGCCGACCGGGGTATCACCCCCGCCGAAGCCACCTTACAAGCCCTGAGCGCAACCTGGCGAAGGTCGGTCGCTCCCCGGACGTGGCAGCGCTGATCTGGCGCTGCCGCGCCCCCGCTGGTGCTCACCGAAGTAGGTCTACGAACTCCATCGCGCTGGCAGGGCGCCGCTCGGGGAGCTTCGCCAGTGCGCGCCGGATGGCCGCCTCGACCGCGGGCGGCACGTCCGGCGAATTCGAGCGCCTCGGCCCTGCGGACGTCGAGCATGTGCATCCGATCTGGGTTCTCGGATCGTTCTTCATCGCGTACGGACTCGGAGCGATGCTGGAGGTTCTGGCCGGAATGTGTTTCCGCGATGGTGGGGCATTGTCATCAAGCTGGGGGTAGCGCCTCCACGCACCTCAGGTCATCATTTCGACCAGCAGGCCGGCGCTCGCCGGTCTCCTGGTCGGATCCTTATCCAGTGCGTGGAACACGGCTGCCTCGACGTCGCGGGGCACATCCGGCCGTCCCGTGCGAAGGTTTCGCGGCCTCTCACCCAGCTTCCGTGCGAGAATGGCCTGGGCCGTCGCGCCGGCAAAGGGCGGGTCACCCACCAGCATCTCGTAGATCACGCACCCCAGGGAGTAGATGTCCGACCGTCCGTCCACCTCGCCCCCGGTGGCCTGCTCCGGGCTCATGTACGCTGGAGTGCCGACCACGAGTCCACTCGACGAGCTCGACTCGGCACCGGCCACCTCGATGGCACGAGCGACGCCGAAATCGCACACCAGCGCCCGGGGCCCCTCGAGCAGGACGTTTTCCGGCTTGATGTCGCGGTGCAGCACCCCCTGGGCGTGTGCGTAGTCGATCGCTCCGGCGACGTCGGTAGCGATCCGAATTACCTCCTCCAAAGGGAACGGCCCTTGTTGCACGAGCCGTCCGCGAACGCTGTCGCCGGAAATGTAGGGCATGACAAAGTAGAGCCGCGCTCCGGCCTGCCTCGAATCGAGCACCGGCACGATGTTCGGGTGCTCGAGCCGGGAGAGAATCTCGATCTCCCGCTGAAACCGGGTGGACCCGAGAATCGCAGTCAGCTCGCGCCGGAGCACCTTGATCGCTACGAGCATCCCGCGTGCGGTATCTTCCGCCAGGAACACGGTCGCCATCCCGCCATGACCGATTTCTCGAGACAACTGATAGCGGTTCCCCAAAGCTTCTTGCAGGCTCTGCAGCTCCTCCCTCATCGCCGTCCCTTTCTAATGGACATCCCCCTCCAGCGGATTCACATTCCATCGTTCCGGTCCACCGAAGGATGGCACCTCCCGCTTGTTGCTGCCGTGCGGCAGGACACCGGCGTGCCCGCCCTGACGATCCCTGCACCGGCGCGTGTAGGTTTCCGCTTTGCTTCCACACCGGAGAAGAAGCCAGGGTGACGTCACCCCACCTCTGCCGCCATCAGTGGCTGAGCCTCGGCGCCGTGCTGCTCGGCCATCTCACTCCAGGCGCAATCGCCGCCCAGGTGCGGTTCGACGTTGGACCCTATGTGGGCTTCTACGCCCCCATAGGTTCGTTTCCCAGCGCCCCCTTTCCGGGTCCGTTCGAGCTGCCGCCCGCGAGGAGCCGCCAGGGCACAGCGGTCGCGGTCGGTGCGCAGGGGACGGTTTGGTTCGTCTCGCGTATTGGGCTCTCCGTCCAGTGGGGGACCACCTCCAGTGTGGTGCGGACCCGAGAGCAGTTCGGGTCACAGGATGCGGAGCAGTCCGCGCGGGTCAGTGCCGGCGCCTTACAGCTCCTTGTCCCCCTCGATGTTCCCTCGCTTCAGGGGCGGGTACACGTGGGCGCGGGAGTGGGGGTAGTTCGGCGCAGCGGCGACTTCTACGAGGCCTATGAACGGCCGAGCAATGTCGCGGGCGTCCTCGGTCTGGGCAGCGATTTCGCCCTGGTACGGCACGCGCACCTGACGCTCGGCTTCCAGAGCTACTTGTACTCGCTCCGCTTGCGCCAGGAAGGAGGGCCCACCTTTGATTCCGGTTTTCAGGCAGACATGCTGGCCCGGGTGGGGTTCATGCTGGAGCTGGGGTCCTGACGCGATCGCGCTCGTGGTGGAGGAGTTCCGGCAATAACGGCATATCTAGGGATGGCCCCATGACCTGTGGAAGCCCATTGCGAGCCTGCGCCTGTCCGTCGATAGCCCTGGTGTCCACTGCACTGATTGTCTTGGCCCTGTCGGCCTGCGCTCCACGGTCCACGCCGCCCGCGCCCGATGCGGAGGTGATCGAGATCGAGGAACGCCAAGCCCAAGGGGACCGTGATAAGGTCGGACCACTCGGTATTCCGGAGGCGCAGCTTCCCCGACCCGGAGAATGTCGAGTGTGGTATCCCGACCGTGAGGCAGGCGCACAGCCGCCGCCGCAGGAGTGCGGGAAAGCCGGCGCGAGCGCGCCACCCGGTACCTGGGTGCTCTATCGGCCGAAGGATGACACGCGGGTGGTGCACGTCCGCGTCACGCACCCGCAGCGGGCCGGGGTGGTCATTCGGATCAATCTCTACGATGCCCAGAAAGGGACCTATCTCGGTACCAAGGAGCTGGAGGACGGTGATCCCGGGGACAGCGGTCCCAGTCCAGTGGGACCCTGAACTCAGTCTGTTCTAAGCTCGAAGTCGCCGGACCGCGGCTCCCCAGAATCGCTGCGACAGCGGCGAGAGGGCGATCGAGCCGCGATCCGCCCACAGTTCGGACGGAGCCATGAAGGCCATCTACCACTGGTTGCGCGTCGGGCTCCTCTCGAGCCTGCTCCTGCTGGTTGTGGGCAGTGCGATCGTGTACCTCCTGTCTGAGCGGCTTCTCCGCAGGACCTATGTAGAGCCGCGAGTAGACATCTCTGTGCCCAGCGACTCACAATCGGTACTCGAGGGCCGACGGCTCGCCCTGATTCGCGGTTGCTCCGGCGGTTGCCACGGGATGCAGATTGAGGGTGGGGTGTTCATCGACAACCTGCTTCTCGCCCGCCTGATCGCGCCGAGCCTGACCGCCGCCGTGCGCAGGTATTCCAATGCCGACCTCGCGCGCATCATCCGGCGTGGAGTACTCCCCGATGGCTCCAGCGTCATCGGCATGCCCTCGGAGATGTTCAGCGGGTTGACCGACGAGGATCTCGGCCGGATCCTCGCTTATCTCCGCAGCGTATCACCCCGTCCAGGGCTGGCACCCGAGCGGCGTCTGGGTCCGGTTGCCCGGATCGCCTTCGTCGCGGGACAGTTGCGGCCCGCGGCTGAGCTGGTGCGTCGCGCCGCCCGGCTTGACGGCATGTGGCCCCAGAAGGACGACTCCACTGCGCCAGGAGGGTACCTGGCACGGACCAGCTGCACCGAATGCCACGGACTCGACCTTGGCGGGAGTGGCCCTGCTCCCAACCTGCAAATCGCCGCGGGCTACTCGTTGGAGACCTTCAGGCGTTTCATGCAGACGGGCACGGCGATTGGCAACCGTGAATTGCCCCTGATGAGCTCGGTGGCACGCCAGCGGTTCAGCCATTTTACCGACCAGGAGCTCCGCCAGCTGTACGCCTATTTAGTCGCGCGTGCATCGGGCTAAGACTTACCGAGATCGTGATCGCCGGCGGCTGGTCATGGCGGACTGGGAGCGGGTAAACGCGGCGATCGAGGCGACGCGAGTGGCGCTCGGCCTGGCTGTTGCAGGCTCCTCAGCGCATAGCCGGCCGGGATCAAGCCGAGGTAGCACAGGCTCGACACCAAGAGTGTCACCCGGATACCGAACGCCATACTCAGCATCACCGCCAGCACCGAGGCGAGGACGCCGGTAGCGCCGTTGATGCCCCAGAACCAAGGCGCCGGCTCCTTGTCCACCGCTTCGACCAGCTTCATGCCCGTGGGAAAGGCGAATCCAAGCAGGAAGCCTAGGGGCATCACCACCAGAAGGGATACCGCGATGCGCACCGGGAGATCGCGGTCGGTCGTCGCATGGAACACGTCCGCCAGCCATTGCTGAACGCCTACCAGATACACCACAACTGCGGCGCTCCACATCAACATGCCGCGCGGCGAGCCGACATCGACCCGGCTCGAAGCGAGGCTTCCCAGGCCGGTCGCCAGGATCAGACTGAACAGACACACCCCGAGCGCGTAGATGGGATGTCCGAGATAGATGCTGAAGTACTGCAGCAGCGCGATCTCCGCCAGCATGAATCCCATACCGATCAACGAAAAATAGGCGCTCCCAGCGACCATCAGGGGTAGGGGTCGATGCCGCACTGCACCCAACAGCGGCACGAGAATGGTGCCGCTCACCGCGACAATGGAGATGAACAGGATCAGGATCAGAACCGCTGACGCCAGCAGATTGCCTCTGATCACACCCGCGAAGTAGTCGCCGCGGAGCCAACGCATGACCGCGTTCGGAATGTCGGAGAAGCGCAGCTGGTTGAAGAAAAAGGGCCGGTCGTCGGTGGGCACGGTGAGATCGAGATAGGCGCGCGACGAGATGTCGTTCAGGCTGGCTATGTCCTTGCTGCCGACCATCGCGGCCAGGAGCTCGGACGTGGCAGGACGGTCGGGTGCCAACAGCACGCGGAAACCGAGCCGGTCGATCGCGCCGTGCAGGACATGCAGCTGATCAGCGGTAAACGGACGCTTGGACAGCAGCAGGGTCGCGATATGATCGGCGCGGGCGACGAACAGATAGGGCCGCGCGTCCGCCACACCGGCATCCAGCAGGGTCGCCGTGGCCAGGCCGATCATGCGACCTGTCTCGTTGACGTCACCGGGATCGTACCACCGGCTGACGGTAAAGACACCGTCATCCTCGAGCGTCTCCAGGAAAGCTCGCCAGCCCTCCAGTGTGTAGAGCCCGTTCTCGCTGAGGCTGAACGCTCCCGCACCGGTCGCCGCCCAGGTGTCGATCATGCTCATCTGGATCAGGTCGAATCTCTGCTCGGTGCTGGCGAACCAGCTGCGGGCGTCGTCGACGTACAGCTTCAGGTTGGGCAGCGCCGTCAAGTTGGAAAAGCTCTTGTAGAAGCCATCGCGGGTATGCAGGTCGATGAAAATGGGATTGAGCTCCACGCCGGTGATCTGCGGCACTCCATACGCGTGCGCCGATAGGATGTCGCGACCGCCGCCGACGCCGATGATCGCGGCTTTGGATATGCCCGGCAGATTGTACGCCAGATTCACCAGGTCGTAGTGCAGGAAATCAAGAGTCTCGCGCGTGCCGTCGTAGTGATACATCGCCGAGCTGGCCATGCCGTCGATGGTCAGCATCGCCTGCTGGGTGACGAGATCCCTGGGCAACTTCGGCGAGGGGCCCCAGAGATGCGGCCGAACCGTGGCCGGCCGCGTCGCCACGACGCGCGAATAGGAGTTCCACTTCTCGAAGCGGTCCAACCCGGAGAACTCCACGGTGCCCTTCACCAGGATGGGACGCAGGCCCACCGGAGTCAGGGCGTTGAGCAAGGTCAGCACCAGCAGAGCCGACAGAACCAACCCCGGACGCTGCCACCATGGGCGGAGGCGCTGCTTCTCCCGGCCCGACTCGCGCGCCGAGGCGTCGAAATACCAGGCAGAAAGAGCAGCGACAACGCCGGTGCACATGACGGTCGTCGGAGCATCCAACACATTCAGGAGCAACACCACCGCCACGCAGCCCAGCGCCGCCCCCAACAGGTCGACGCCATAGACCTCGGCCACCGGGAAAGGCCCGCGCGTCAGCGCCAGGCTCACCACGATGCCGGCGAAGACATAGGGCACGGCCATTGCCGCCGTCAGCAGGCCCCAGGAAATCACCGTCGAAGCCGAAAGCGAGATGCTGGTGATCAGGGAGAACTGGACCATGAGGGAGGCGGGAATGCTGACCGCGCAGGCCAATGCGTGGTTCGTCAGGTTCGCGGGCAAGCTCTGCGGCTGGAACCGTTCGGGCCGCAGATAGACCCATACCGCGCCGACGGTCATGCCCAGCATGGCCACGCTGATAGCGAAGAAGGCCAGGGCATACCAGGCAATGACCGACAGAATGCGGGTCTGGGCGATCTGGAACACCAGGATCGAGAAGGTGATCAGAAACACACCGGTCAGGAATGCCGGTTTCTCGATTGCGGTGTGGGTCGCATCGTCGGACTTGCTCACAACGATGTTGGTGCAATTCTCATCATCTTCCTCGGGCTCGCGCGCTCACGTACATTGGTCGCATCCTCCATAAACCACCGCCCATGGGCACCCGCGCCCAGGCTTCCAGGTCAGGATTTCCATGAGCCCGGAAACCCTCGACGACGCTTCGCTGGGTGCTGCAGCCCGCGCCAACCGCCTGCTCGGCCGGCGGCTCTGGTGCGTCCTTGCGGCAGCCACGATCGCGTGCGGCGGGAACACCGAGCCACCCGATGAACTTGGTTCAGCGGCGCTCCGACTCACCACGTCCACCACCGGTCCAGATGCTGATCCCGACGGCTACAGCTTCTCCCTCGACGGGAACCCATCCAGCAGCATAGGCGTCAGCGAGAGTCTCACTCTGACCGGCCTTGCTCAGGGCGAGCACTCACTCCAGCTGACTGGCCTTGCCCAGAATTGCAGCCTCACCGGTGACAACCCGCGCCCGGTCACCTTGGCAGTCAATCAGACGATCGAGGTGATACTCACCGTCGCGTGCACGGTGCTGCCGGTTGCACATCCCGCCGGGGTGGTTGCGCGCACGATCCTCTTGAGCGGAGGTCCCTACGGTGTGGCTGTGGCCTCGAGTGGCGTTGCCTATGCCGCGCTCATCGGCAGCAGTTCGTTGATCAGGGGCGACGTGGCGACCATGACCTTCGACTCGCCGGTGGAAGTCGGTCTCACGCCGCCGCACGTGGCGTTCAATCCTGCCGGCACCGCGGTCTTCGCGACGCTCCAAACCGGTCGCGGTCTGGCGGTGGTGGACGCTATCACGAACACCCTCGTCACTGCCGTCCCCCTGACCAGTGATGGGTTCAACCTCCTGGTCGCGCCGGATGGCCAGCGCGTCTACGTGACCACCGCCGACGGTACCCTCTACGTCGTCAATGCTGGCACCTATGAGGTCGTCACCACACTCCCCGTCGGGGCGGCCGCGAATGGGCTGGCCTTCAGTCCCGACGGCGATGTCCTCTACGTGAGCTCCCGGGACGCGGGGACCGTAGTGGCCATCGATCCGGCCACGAACACGATCACCCGCACCTACCCTCTCGGTGGAATGCCGCAGCGGCTGGCTGTCGCCCCGGACGGAGGTGAGCTGTACGTGGCCAACGAGGTGCACGGATTGGACATCGTGAATGTAGCCTCCGGTGACGTCACCCAGCTCAGCTTCGGCACGGCGGGGTATGGCCTCGGGCTCACGCCGGATGGCGCTCAGATCTATCTGCTTCTGGCCCAAGTCGGTGAAGTCCGAATACTCGACCGAGCGTCGCGCGCACCGCTGAAAACCCTCCTCGTCGGTGGCACGCCCCGCAACGTGGTGTTTACCGCGGATGGGCGCACCGCCCTGGTGGCCAATGAGGTGGCGGTGGTCTTCATCAAATGAGCCAGGCCAGAATCCTCCTTCGCAACAGGAGACGCCGATGCTGATCACTCCTGGACCAGAATTGGAACCCTCCCGCGCCAAGTCAGGCTCGCGGGAGGCACGGCTCCGGCCCGAGTTTACCGGCCAGTACCCCTACCTGGTACCGGGGATCTGGGAATCGGCGGCGGTGCTGTCCGAACGGGTGGTAGCCAACATCCTGGGTCGCCCGGACGGCAGGTTCATCAGCAGAGAGCGGGCGCTCGACCCAGATCACTTCGAGTTTCGGGGCAGTGAGTTCAGGCCACCCGCCGGCCCGCGCCGCCGGGAGGATGCCTCGTAGTGCCTCACCGACCCTTTCACCGGTACACGGCGGTATCTTAAGGGTAGTTGCAGTCCCTCCGCTGCCTGCCACTCCCGGATGTCTCCCGGGTCCTAAGGCTTACAATGTGTGCCCGGATTCCACCGGCTTTCACCGGCCGGCACATTGTCGTCGCCGACGAGGACCGCCGCATAGTCGACATGATACTCCAGACGCTGCGGGACGATGGCCACGCCGTGTTCCACGCCTACGATGTACTCTCCGCTACGCAGCTGGCCATGGGCCTGGGCACCTGCGATCTAGTCATTTGTAATACCAAGGTCGAGGGCTCGGACGGCGTTGAGCTGATCCTGTATCTCCGCAAGCGGCTGCCCACCCTGCCCATCATCTATCTCGCCAACCTCGGTCGGTCCTCTCCGGAGGCAGAAGCCCAGCTTCCCGAAGACGTGCCGATACTGCGCGAACCCTTCACGGTCAGGAACCTACGGGAGGCTGTTGCGCCGATCCTTAACGGGAAGGCCGCGAACGGCTCACGCTAGACCGGCGAGGAGGATGGTATTCGGGACCCGCTCGACGCTTACTCTTGCGAGCCCTAGTCAGTGCGCTAGACTAGCTTCTCGGGCAACTGTCCACCGCAACAGTCTCTTCTCGTGGGGAGAGGCGCCGATCCATGCCCTTGTGCTTGGAGGCGTCATGTCTCATCCCCATCGTACCGGCACGATCCTCATCGTGGATGACGAAGACGGCGTTCGCGTCACACTCCGGAGTCAGCTGATCGCTCGGGGCCATACCGTCCTCGAGGCCAGCCATGGCCGCGAAGCGCTCGAGGTGGTCCGAATGCGGCGCGGCAGCCTGGATCTGGTGCTGTCGGACATCGTAATGCCGGACATGAACGGCACCGAGTTCGCAGCCGTCATTGCCGAAGAGTATCCTGGTCTCCCCGTGATCCTCATGTCTGCCTACTCCCCTGCCGGGCTGATGCCAGTGGGCGCGAAGGGCCGGAAGGTGCCGCTCCTTCAGAAGCCTTTCGCGAGTGGCCAAGTCGAGGAGCTCATCGAGATTGCGCTTGAAATGCCAGGCAGGCCCAAGCGGGAGAGTCGGACTCCCGCCACTCCCTAGGGGGGGCCGGCTCTGGTGGTCTACGTCACAGCCTCTGGCGGGACGGCCGGGCTATCCTGCACCGGCGGGCATTCGGGGTGCCTCGCGGCTCATCGTATCAGTCCTCGACGTGGCGAGGACCCAGATACCGGATAGCTCTCGATGTCCTCGGGGTCCTCATGTCCGACTCTGCTGGCGCCGCCATCGCCCCTCTGCACCCCGGTCCTCTAGTTCTCGTCGTGGACGCCGACCATGCTGAACGCCTCGGGATCAGCCGCATGATTCGAGGCTTGGGCTACCCGACCCGCAGTTGCCGGCGGGGAGCCGACGCGCTCCGGTTCGTCCAGAGTCATCCCCGAGGGGTGAGCGTCTTGATTGCCGACCTGGGGATGACAGAGAGGGATGGTGGCGAGCTGCTGGAGCGCGTTCTGGAGCTCGACCACACCATGCGCGTGATTCTCATAGCGGACCTCCAGGAGCCCCGCAGCGCCGAGCTCCTCGGCGGCTACCGGGACCTCCCGCACCTGCTCAAACCCATCCGGCTCGCCGACCTGTTCGGCGCGCTGATGGCACTCCTGGGGCCAGTTCGTCCCATTCCCACGCTCCACTCGGTCACAGCGCGTAGAGAGCGAACGCGCCGGCGGATCCTCGGACCACATTGACCAGGGTGGGCCGGCGGCCTGAGCGGAGCACGAGCTGGGGTTCACGAAACAGCTGCCGTTGTGATCGCAGTCGTCTGCAGCGCATTGCAGCCACTGCATGAGGTGTCACTGCAGGATGAGAGAGCCGCGCTCCGGCGCTCCGTGCAGCTGTCCGGGCTAACCCGTTGCTTGCCTGAGAGCTGCCCAATCCTCGCAGTACGGCATCCCGGTTGCGGCGCCTGATTGTATGCTCTCAGTGCTTGGGGTGCTCGCCTTCGTCTGGGCTTGCCTCATCATCGCGATCTGCGCCATCTGTGCCGCCGGAGGCGCGGCCGATGAGCAGTCGGAGGAGTGGTACCGCGAGCACGAACGGACGGCGGAAGACGTGGACCAGCAAGAGCGCGGGGCAGCCTGACGAAGAGAGGTCGGCGGAAGCGTCAATCCCCATTCAGCGAAGCGAAGGGGTCCGCCGGAAGACCTACCCAACCTCTACAAACCGTTCAGCACCTATCGCCCGCTCGGCGAGGGTCGCCCGCGTTCTATGGAGCGCTGAGGATGGTGGGCCGGCTCACATCATCAGGTGCAACGCTCGCGTAGTGTGTATCACGAAGGCGGAGGTGGAATTGCCCACCGCCGAATCGTGGGAGTTGTCATGGCGCAACCTGTTCGTGAAGCTGCACTTAAGCCCACCGCGGTCGAGTCGTACCCATACCTACCAGCACGTATGTGGACGGCTGCCGGTCGCCTCGCGGCGCTGGTGGCAGAGTACCGGGGAATCCCCGCCGCGGCCGTGAATCGCGTGAATCGGGTTCTCTCAGACCAAGATTTCGTGTTCCGCGGGGGGCCGGCGACCGCCGCGGACCTCGCCTGAGGAAAGTGTCGTGCTTTATGATGATCTCTGTCAGGAGGACCAAGACCGGCGCCAGGCTCATCTTGCAGACGCGCAGCGAAATCGGCCACACTAAGGGTGACTTCGAGGAGACGATACATCCCGGTGAATCGGGGCTCGGGTTCACCTACGAGGAATGGGACGCGGCAGTGGGACCGCTGGACGTGCGCCGCATCGAGGTGACGGAAGACGGGGCCATGCGACCTCTGCCAGACGCAGCTCGACGATCTTAGCCATCGCGCACCAGAGGGGTAAACACAAAGGGGTCAGTCTGTGAAGGCTGACCCCTTGCGCTGTGCATCAGCCTATCCCGCGTCCGCAGGCCGAGGGTCGGCCGCCGCGAGGAAGGCACGATCGCCGGCTCAAGGCGTTGAGCCGGTCCGCGGATCGTCCTTCGGGTCGACGTAGGTGATCGCGAAGGGGCCTGTGCTCTGGACCTCCAGGACGACGCGGCTGGCAGCGTGCAGGAAGTGAGGCTCCTTGGCGCCCATCGTCACTGGCTTGTCCGTGGCAATCGCCTTCATGGCCTGCTCATCCCACTTTGCCCCATGGCCTACATGAACTGTGCCCTCGACCAGGCGGAGCTCCTCGCTCGTGGGGTGATGGTGCGGGCGAATCACGTAGTCCGGCGGCATGTCGAGCCGAACAGTGAAGGGGCCGGCCTTGGTCGGGTCGCCCGAGACCACCGCCGCTTGGGCTCCAGCGGGGAGACCGGGCGGCGCCGGCCCCCAAGTGAGCCCGCCATCGCTCGCGGTGTCCGCCGTGGACGCCGACGCCATTGTGTCGGCCTGGGACTGGTCGGCCGCTGCGCCAGGCTCGCGATCGGCGGTTCGGTCGGCACCGCCCCCACACCCGAGGAGCAGGCCGAGGGCGGCCAACGGTATGAACGTGCTGCGCATGATGCGTCCCTCCGAAGACGCCGCGGAGCCCGGGACGCGCGGGCGAATCCCGCACGGCAGGCGGTGCGGCGAATACACGATATAGCGCAGTACGGCGGTCGGCCAGGGCGAGGAGGCGGGTGTGAGACGGAGCCGATGCGCCGCCGCGATGAGGCACCCGGCAGGGAGGACGCATACCTGACCTGCCGCTCACGCGTCCCAGGCGGTAGGCTTTAGGGATCACTCGCTCCACTGATCTGCCGCTCCCGGCCGTCCTTGCCGGGCGAAGGATTTCCCGTGACAGTCGTGTCCTCCCGGCCCTGGCGAATCGTCGTCACCGACGACGATCCCGCGCTCATGGCCTTCCTGGTCACCACACTCCGCGACGCTGGGCACTGCGTTTTCGCCGCCTACGATGGTGAGTCGGCCTGCGAGTTGGCCCTCCTGATCCCCGAGTTGGATCTTTTGGTCACCAATACTCGGTGGGGCGTCGTGACCAACCGAGAGCTCATCAAGGGAGTCCGAAGCAAGAGACCGGAATTGCCAATCCTGCATGTCGGCGACCCAATGCCAAACCCCGACGGTTTGCTCGATGATGTGCCCACCATACGGCAGCCCTTTACCCCAGATCAACTTCTTGAGAAGGTCAGAGATTTGGTCGCACACCAGTCGGGCAAGGTCTAGTTCTGGTCGACGGCGAGGTGATGTGGTCACTATGGCGCCTGCTCCCGGACTGAGCCTGCGAGCGACTCTTTCAGCCATCGTGCTAGTGGCGGGCTGCGGTGGTCACGATCCTCGCTCCGGCACGGACGCATGGCAATTCAAGGTGGACACGATCCGGTCCGAGATTGACGGCGGCATGCGCCAGACCTCGTGGCTTAGAGCCGTCGGCAAGGAGGGGCCCCAAGGCGCGGCGCGGACGGACACCGTCATGCTGAGCTTCGATTGTCTCCGAGGCCAGACGAGCAGCACGATCATGACGGGCCAAGCGCTCCGGCAGGGCAGTGTGGAGACACGGCTGAAGCTGGACGCGGATCCACCTCGCCGCATTCCCGGCTTCGCCGGAACAACCGCGTCAGGTGGGCAGGTGGTCCTCACTATTCCCCAAGACTCCATGCTCGCGATCCTCAGCGGTCGCCAGCGCGCAGTTATCGAGTATGCCGACGGAGCAGGATCCTCCAAGACGACAGCAGAGTTTCCGGTCGCAGGCCTCGAGAGGTACCGCGGCCCCTTCTTGGCGGCGTGTGCCAAACGGGGCCGCGATGACCGGTAATCCTCTGGACCGCACACCGGCTCGGCCGTTCAGCACCAACCTTCCCTGAACATCCTGCTCATTTCTAACCCTTCAAGGCGTGCGAGCTTCTGTGTCGAATTCCAGCGAGCCGCGGATGGTGAGCTTTACGACGGTCCGGCCGCGGAAGAACCCTGCAAGTGCCGGGAGGCATCCCGGCGTCGCCGTTATGGGGCGCGCGTTCCCTCAGTCGGCCGAATGGCTACCGAGTCTCCGGCTTTCGTCGCATACCGAGCCTCGATTGTGCCCACGAGCTTGCCATCCTGAAGGCGATTCACGGTGCGTGTTGTGACCTGGACGCCCTTGCTTATAAAACTCTCGTACGGACCTGCCTCGGTGACGATGCTATCACCCGCTACCGCGACGACGTGCACCGGAACGGGTTTCCGGTTTCGGAAGGTCATAGTCCAACCCGAGGTGTCGGCGGTAGCGACCAACTCCGTCTCGACCACGTTCCCTCCGGCCTCATCGGTCGAACGAACCTTCCACTTGCCAGCAACATCGGCGAGTGAGATCGTGGCGGGCACTGCCGGCGTTTCGGGTGCCGCCGCCGTATCCATCGCAGTTTGGTCGTCGACGGCTCGGTCCTCGGACTTGGTGCAGCCAACGAGGACGGCCGCGCAGCAAAGAAAGGCGAAGCGTGGCATCATACCCTCCCGTGTTAGGGGCGACGCGGGGACTGCGTGATGATTGATGGTAGGCAGGGGTTAACATATGCCTGCTGCAGTGGGAGGTCAAAGAAGACCGTGACGACCTGGGCACTGACACCTATCAGAGGCTGATCGAGCGATAGTTCGCGCACCATACCACATGGGTCCATGAGATCACCGGGGGCAAGTAGAACCTGCAAGTGAGGGGCATCAGTGAATACTGGCAAGAGGATCTCGGAGCTTCGCGATTCCGACACTTCCGGCCGAGCATCCTGGTAAACTTCTCCCCCTAATTCCAGGGAAGGCGAAGAAATGCGCTCGCCGGGGTAGCCACTAGGCTTTGGGATAGACAAACCCACCGTAACACCCCTCCTCTCCCTCATCGAACACTCCGCTCCACCACCCCTCCCTTCATCACCCACCCCACCCGCTGCACCGCCGTCGGATCCTCCAGCGGGTTCCCCTCCACCGCGATCAGGTCCGCCAGCTTACCCGCCGCGATCACCCCGCGGTCGCTCACTCCGAGCAGCTCGGCCGCGCCCAGGGTGCCCGCCCGGAGCGCGTCCACCGGCGTCATGCCCCGGTCCACCATCGCCGCCACCTCGCGCCCGTTGGTGCCGTGCGGCAGCACGCCCGCGTCGGTCCCCAGCGCGATCTTCACCCCCGCCTTGATCGCCCGGCGGAGACTCTCCTTCGCCACCGTGGCGATCGAGCGCCGCTTGGCCAGGATCGCCGGCGGCAGATCCGGCAGCTCGATGTCGCGCAGCCCCGTGGTCGGAACCAGCCAGGTGCCGCGCTCCTTCATCAGCGCCAGTGCCTCGTCGTTGAGCATGGAGCCGTGCTCGATCGAGTTCACCCCCGCCGAGATCGCGGCCACGGTCCCCTCGGCCCCGTGCGCGTGCGCGGCCACCCGGAGCCCGTGCCGCACCGCCTCCTCCACCACCGCCTCCATCTCGGCGTCGGAGAGCTGCTGGGCGCCCACGGTCGCGTCGTGCGAGAGCACCCCGGCCGTCGCGCAGATCTTGATCACCTTGGCGCCGTACTTGGCCTGGTGCCGGACCGCGGCCGTCACCCCGTCCGGCCCGTCCGCGATGCCCTGCTCGACCCCGCGACGGAGCACGCCCGGCGCCCAGCCGGTCTCGTCGCAATGCCCGCCGGTGATGCCGATGGCGTGACCGGCCGGGATCACCCGCGGTCCCGGCACCCAGCCGTCGTCGATCGCGCGCATCAGCGCGACGTCGGCGAAGTCGGACGCGCCGAGGTCCCGCACCGTGGTGAAGCCGGCGCGAAGCGTCAGGCCGGCGTTCCGCGCGCCGCGCAGCGCGCGATCGCCCGGCGTCTCCTGCGCGGCCCGCAGCGGCCACCCGCGATCGGTGTCGCCGGTGAGATGGGTGTGCGCGTCGATCAGCCCGGGCAGCAGGGTCAGGTCGCCGAGATCGATGGTCGGGGCGCCCGCCGGAATCCCCGACGCCCCGACCGACGTGATCCGCCCGCTGTCCACCACCACCACGCCCGGGCTCACCACCACGCCGCGCTCCACGTCCACCATCCGCGCCGCCCGCACCACGACCGCGGAGGCCGTGGCGGCGGGCGCCGGCGCGACGCCCCCTCGCTCAGCCTGGGCCAGGCTCACCACGCCGCCCTTCATCACGAAGACCACCCGCTCCAGCGCACCGATGTCGCGCAGCGGATCCCCGCTCACGGCGACGAGGTCTGCCAGCTTCCCCACGCCGATCACACCGCGGTCGTCTACGCCGAGCACCTGGGCGGCGTACACCGTGGCGCCGCGCACCGCCTCCAGCGGAGTCTGCCCCAGCCTGACCCGCACGGCGAACTCCCGCGCGTTCTGCCCGTGGGGATACACGCTGGCGTCGGTGCCGAACGCGATCTTCACCCGCGACTTGAGCGCCAGCCGGAAGCTCTGGTCCATCAGCGGGGTGACCTGGTCCATCTTGGCCCGGATCGGCGCGGGCAGCAGGTCGCGGCGGATCGCGTCGCGCACGTAGAGCGTCGGCACCAGCCAGGTGCCTCGCTCCCGCATCGCGGCGAGCACCTGCGGCGTCAGGATGGTCCCGTGCTCGATGGACGTCACGCCGGCGCGCACCGCGGCGAGGATCCCCTCGGGGCCGTGCGCGTGCGCGGCGACGGGCACGCCGTGCCGCGCCGCCTCCCTGACGGCGGCCGCGAGCTCGTCGTCGCCCATCTGCTGCGCCCCGACCGAGCCCTCGAAGGAGAGCACCCCCGCGGTGGCGCAGAGCTTGATGACCTTGGCGCCGTGCTTGATCTGGTAGCGCACCGCGCGGGTGACGGCCTCCGGCCCGTCGGCCACGCCGCCCTCGGGTCCCTTCTCCGCGACCCCCGGCGCCCAGCCGGTGTCGTCGCAGTGCCCGCCGGTGATCCCGACGGCGTGCCCCGAGGGCACCACGCGCGGACCCGGGATGAACCCGGCGTCGATCGCCCGCATCAGCGCCACGTCGGAGAACCCGCCGGCGCCGATGTCGCGCACCGTGGTGAACCCGGCCCGGAGCGTGATCCGCGCGTTCATCGCGCCGCGGAGCGCCCAGCTCGACGGCGTGCCCCGCACCGGCTCCGCGATCCAGTCGGCGGTGGAGAGGTCGCCGGTGAGATGGGTGTGCAGGTCGATCAGGCCCGGCAGCAGGGTCACGTCGCCCAGATCCACGGTGCGAGCCCCGGCTGGAGCGGCGCCGCCGACGGCTTCGATCCGCCCGGCCTTCACGGTGACCGCCGCGGGGCTCACCATCCGGCCGGTCGAGACGTCGAGCATGCGCGCCGCCCGGACGACCACGACCGTCGTGTCCTGCGCGGCGAGCGGGGCGGGGCAGAGCAGCAATGCGGTGAGGATACCACGGGCAGGAATCGTCATGCCGGGGTAACCTACACCCCGCTGTCCCGCTGGCCAGGCCGCCATCCGCGGGCCTATAGTTACGGGTGACTCACCCGACCGATCCGTCCGCGCAGCAGCCTCCCCCCGCGCTCGATACCACCGAGCGGATCGCGTTCCTGCGCGTCTCGCCCCGTTGGGCCTTCTTCTCCTTCGCCGTCCTGGCCCTCTTCGGCGTCACCCTCTGGCTCCGCTACAGCGCGCCGCGGCCCGCGCCCGCCGCCATCGTGACCGAGCCGAGGCCCAGCTCCATCGCCGTGCTCCCGCTGGTCAACGCGAGTCCCGACTCCGCCAACGAGTACTTCAGCGACGGCATGACGGAGGAGCTGACCGCCGCGCTCGGCCGGATGCCCGGCCTCCGGGTCGCCGCGCCTTCCTCCGCGTTCGCGGTCAGGCGCCGGAGCGAGGACCCCCGCGAGGCCGGCCGCCGGCTCGACGTCGCCACGGTGCTCGAGGGCAGCGTGCGGCTGGCAGGCGACCGCCTCCGCGTCACCGCGCACCTGGTGAGCGTGCGCGAGGGCTTCGACCTGTGGTCGGAAACCTACGAGCGGCTCCCCGGCGAGGTCTTCGCGGTGGAGCAGGAGATCGCCCGGTCGGTGGTGGCGGCGCTCCGGATACGGGGCGCCGGTCCCCTTCCTGCCGCCGCGGCGCCGACCTCGAGCCTCGACGCCTACACGGCCTACCTCCGGGGCCGGCACGCCATGGCGCGGCCCGGCGCGGCCGATCCGACCCGCGCGACCATGCTGTTCCAGGAAGCGATCCAGTTCGACTCCAACTTCGCGCTCGCCTGGGCCGGCCTCGGCGCCGCGCACGCGCTGCGGGCCACCGCCGAGGGCGCCCGGCCGGCCGACGCGATGCCGGCCGCCCGGACCGCCGCGATCCGCGCGCTCGCGCTCGACAGCACGCTCGCCGTCGCCCACGGGACGGTCGGCCTGGTCCGCTTCCTCTACGATTGGGAATGGAACGGCGCCGACTCGGCCTTCCAGCGCGCGCTGGTCATCGACCCCAGCAGCCCCGAGGTGCACCGCTGGTACTCGCTGCTCCTCATGGCCCTCGGCCGCCGGGATGAGGCCAAGGTGCACGCGCGCCGGGCCCTGGACCTGAGCCCGCTCGATCCGGAGACGATCGCGCACTTCGGCCGGCTCTACCTGTACACCCGGCGGTACGCCGACGCCCGGGAGAGCCTCGAGCGGGCGCTGGCGGCGGATACATCGCTCGCCGGCCCGCGGTATCAGCTCGGCCTCCTGGCCGAGATGCTGGGCGACCACGAGCTGGCCGAGTCCCACTACCGCGCCGCGCTCGACCGCGCGCCGGGTGACCTCGAGCTGCTCGCGTCGCTGGGCCGCGCCCACGCGCTCGACGGCCGGCCGGAGGACGCCGCCGCGGTGCTGGCCAAGCTCGACTCCCTCTCGGCCGACCGGTACGTGTCGCCCTACCTGCTCGCCGGCATCGCCGAGGCGCGGGGCGATACCCGGCGGGCCTTCGCCTGGCTGGAGGAAGCGGTGGCCGACCGCGCGGGACAGCTGGTGTACCTGAGCCTGGACCCCCGCCTCGACCGGCTGCGCGGCGACCGGCGGTTCGCCCGGATCCAGCGCAGCGTCGGGCTTCCATAGGCCGGGGGGTGGCGACTACAATAGGCACGCCATGAGTTCCACCCGCCACTTCCTCGCCATTCCCGATCTCACTCGCCCCGAGCTGCTCTCCCTGTTCGATCTCGCCGCCCGCATGAAGCGGCGCGACTACGCCGGGAAGCCGCTCGCCGGGAAGACGCTGGGGATGATCTTCGCCAAGAGCAGCACCCGCACCCGGGTCTCCTTCGAGGTCGGCGCCTTCCAGCTCGGCGGACACGCGCTCTTCCTCTCCTCCCGCGACATCCAGCTCGGCCGCGGCGAGCCGATCCGCGACACCGCGCGGGTGCTGTCCCGCTATCTCGACGGGATCATGATCCGCACCTTCGACCATGCGGACGTCGAGGAGCTGGCCCGCTTCGCCTCCATCCCGGTGATCAACGGCCTCACCGACCTGCTCCATCCCTGCCAGGTGCTGGCCGACCTGCTGACCATCCGCGAGAGCATCGGCGGCTGGGAGGGGAAGACCGTGGCCTGGATCGGCGACGGCAACAACATGGCGAACAGCTGGCTCAACGCCGCGGGCACCCTGGGCTTCGAGCTGCGGCTGGCCTGTCCCGACGGCTACACGCCGAACCCCGAGATCCTGGAGCGCAACCGGAAGCTCACCGAGGTCACCCTCACCACCGACCCGCGCGAGGCCGTCCGCGGCGCCCACGTGGTCAACACCGACGTGTGGGCCTCGATGGGGCAGGAGCAGGAGCAGGAGGAGCGGGTCCGCGCCTTCCAGGGCTACATCGTGGACCAGGCGCTCATGGACACCGCCGACAAGAGCGCCATCTTCCTTCATTGCCTCCCCGCCCACCGCGGCGAGGAGGTCTCGGAAGCGGTGATCGAGGGCCCGCAGTCCAGGGTCTGGAACCAGGCCGAGAACCGCCTGCATGCCCAGAAAGCGCTGATGGCGACACTCATGAACCCTGACAGCGTGAACGGTGAACAGTGAAAAGTGAACGGGACGGACTGATTCGCTTCTCCCTTTTACTGTTCACTTTTCACTGTTCCCGCTTTTCCCTCAACGGGTATCTCGCATGACCTCCACGACGGGCCTGCGCCGAACGGCCCTGTACGACACCCACAAGGCGCTGGGCGCCAAGCTGGTCCCCTTCGCCGGATGGATATGCCGGTGCAGTACGCCGGCGGCATCCTGGCCGAGCACCACGCGGTGCGCACCTCGGCGGGCGTCTTCGACGTGTCCCACATGGGCGAGTTCGAGATCACCGGCCCCGACCGGAACGCCCTCGTCAACCGGGTCACCTGCAACGACGTCTCGGCGCTGGAGGCGGGCGGGGTGCAGTACTCCGCGATCCTCACGCCCGAGGGGACGTTCGTGGACGACTGCACCGTCTACCGGTTCGACGACAAGCTGATGATCGTGGTCAACGCGTCGAACGTCGCCCGGGCGTGGGAGCACATCGTGAAGCAGAAGGGCGGCGCCAACGTCCGCCTCAAGGACATCTCGCCACGAGGTGGGCCTGCTCGCGGTCCAGGGCCCCACGGCGCAGGCGCTGCTCCAGCCGCTCACCGACACCCGGCTCGACGACATCGGCTACTACCACTTCGACGTCGGCAAGGTGGCCGGCGCCCAGTGCTTCATCTCCCGCACCGGCTACACCGGCGAGGACGGCTTCGAGCTCTACTGCCGCGACCGCGACACCGTCGCCCTGTGGAAGGCGCTCACCGACGCCGGCGCCAAGCCGATCGGCCTCGGCGCCCGCGACTCGCTCCGGCTGGAGATGGGCTACGCCCTCTACGGCAACGACATCGACGACACCATCACGCCGCTCGAGGCCGGGCTCGGCTGGATCGTCAAGCTCGACAAGGGCTCCCCGTTCATGGGCGACAAGGCGCTCCGGGAACAGAAGCAGCGCGGCGTCACCCGGAAGCTGGTCGGGTTCCGGCTCGACGGCCGCGGCTTCCCCCGCCACGGCTACCCGGTCTACCACGCCGGGCGCGACGTGGACGTCGTCCGGAGCGGCACCATGAGCCCCTCCCTCGGCCAGGCCATCGGCACCACGTACCTCCCGGCCGACGCCGCGAAGGTGGGCACCAAGTTCGAGGTGGAGTGCCGGGGCGAGAAGATTCCGGCGGAGGTGGTGAAACGGCCGTTCTACACCAAAGGAACCGCCAGAAAAACGTGAACAGTGAACAGTAAAAGGTGAACGGGAAAGTCGATCCCGTTCACCTTTCACTGTTCACCGTTCCCGCTGTTCCGACTATGCCCCTGCGCCTTGCCATCCTCACCATCTCCGACGCCGGCAGCCGCGGCGAGCGGGCCGACACCTCGGGCGACGCGATCGCGAGCTGGGCCGCGGGCAAGGGCTACACCCTCGCCGCGCGCGCGCTGGTGCCCGACGAGACCGGTCCCATCGCCGGCGCGCTGGCCGCTTGGGCCGACGGCGACCAGGCCGACCTGGTGCTCACCACCGGCGGCACCGGGCTCACTTCCCGCGACGTCACTCCCGAGGCCACCCGGGCCATTCTCGAAAAAGAGGCGCCGGGCATCGCCGAGGCGCTCCGGGTGACCGTGCTACCGCGATTCCCCCGGGCGGCGCTCTCCCGGGGAACCGCCGGCGTCCGCGGCCGCACCCTCATCGTCAACCTCCCCGGCAGCCCCGGCGGCGTCCGCGACGGACTCGCCGTGCTGGAGGAGCTGGTGGAGCACGCGGTGCAGCTGGTGAGAGGTGAGAGCGCCGGGCATTAGGTTCCGCGCGACAAATCGAAAATCGGAGGTTGGGTACTCATGCGTTCCCTGCCCTGTTGTCTGCTCCTCCTCCTCGCGGCCTCTCCGCTCCGCGCCCAGGCGCTGGAGGATCGTCTCACCGACCTCTTCATCTTCGGCCAGGGCGACGAGGTCCTCTTCCTCGGCGGGTCCGGCGGGTCGGACAACCCCGGCATTCAGCCCCACGGCGATCACTTCATTCCCGCCGCCGTCGAGGGCAATGCGACCATCATCTCGTTCCTCACCAACTCGATCGGCAGCAACGTCGCCAACGTTCCGGTCAGCGCGTCGAGCGGGGGCGAGACCTTCCGGTTCGAGGGCGCCACCCCGGTCCGCACCTCCATCTCGGCCGGCCCCATCTATGCCGAGCGGGCCCAGACGCTCGGCTCGGGCAGGCTGTTCGTGAGCCTCGCGCGCACCGGGCTCCACTACGAGACGCTGCGCGGCGTGCCGCTCGACGCCGTGCCGCTGGTCTTCACCCACTCCAACGTGGACTTCCCCTCCTGCGACGCCATCTTCGGGGGGGATTGCAGCCTCTACGGCGTTCCCACCTTCGAGAACGAGGTGATCGACTTCACCCTCGGCCTCGACGTGAACGTGGACGTGACGGCGTTCGCGCTCACCTATGGGGTCAACGACCGGATCGATCTCGGTGTCGTGCTGCCCGTGGTCCGGACCTCGCTCCGCGGCACCAGCACCGCCACCATCGTTCCGTTCGGCGCCACCGGTCCGCCGCCCCACTTCTTCGCCGGCACCGAGGACGACCCGGTCCTCACCGCCACCCGCTTCGTCGAAGGCTCCTCGTCCGGCCTGGGCGACGTGTCGGCCAGGCTCAAGGTGAACCTGCGCGAGGCCTCGCCGGTCTCGCTGGCGCTGCTCGCCGAAGGGCGGTTCCCCACCGGCAGCGAGGAGGACTTGCGGGGATCGGGCGCGGTGGCGCTTCGCGGGCTCGGCATCATCTCCGCCCGGCTGGGCGACTTCTCGCCCCACGCCAACGTCGGCTACCAGTACCGCGGGCGCGAGCTCGAGCCCGACGTGTTCCTCCTGACCGCCGGCTTCGACCAGCTCCTCGCGTCGTGGGCCACCCTCGCGGCCGACCTCATCTCGGAGTTTCCGGTCGGGTCCAGCGAGATCCCGGTGCCGGGAGACGTGGTGCTGGAGGAGCCGTTCCGGCGTACCATCCGCACCTCCAGCATCCCCGACCGCCGGGACGACATCATCAACGCGTCGCTGGGGCTCAAGCTCACCATCCCCCGGGCCGTCACCGTGGTGGCGAATGGCGCCTTCCCGCTGAATCGCGGGGGCATGCGCCCCGACGTGCTCTATACCCTGGGGTTCGAGTACACCTTCTGAGGGCGGATCAGCGCAGCGACGTGATGCGCCACCGATTGCCCACCCGCCGCAGCGACGCCTGGAAGTCCACGGGCTCGCGCTGGGTTCGATGGGTGCTCGGGTTGTCGAAGACGTAGACCCCGGTGAGCCGCGCCTCGGCCGCGTCGCCGTTCACCTTCAGGCCGGCCACGTTCAGGTCCACCCGGACGTCGGTCACTCCCTTGAAGAACTCCTCCCACTCGCGGGCCCGCTCCGGCGACAGGCCGGGGTAGGCCCGCCGAATCGCCTCGACGCTCCGCGCCTCGATCCCGGCCCCGTACTCCTCGAACAGGACCCGGATCTGCATCGCCGGGTCCGGAGCGGGGAGAGGGGTGGTGTCCTTGGCCGGTGCCGGTGCCGGGGCCGGAGTAGGAGCCGAGGTGGTCTCGGGCGACTGGAAGCGCGCCGGCGGTTGCCGCGCCGCCTCCGCGGCGCTCGACCAGAGCGTCGTGGCGCTGGAGAGCTGCGCCGCCGCCTCTGCGGCGTGCCCCTGGGCCGCGAGCGACTCGGCCCGCGCGACGCTCGAGTCGCCCCGTGCGATCACCGTGTCGCCGACACCTCCGGCGACGGCGCGCGTGCGGGCGCCCGCCGCCTGCTCCCGGAGCCGGACCACCAGCGCGGAGTCCTCCCTGGCCGATGAGGTCGATGCGGACGGAGGGGCGGGCAGGGGGCGCCGCCGCTCGACTCGTGGCGAAGGCGTGCGCGGCGGCGCGGGCAGTGCCACCGGAGGCTCCGCGGCCGGCGCGGGCGCCGGCGTGGGCGTCGCGATCGCGGTCTCCGGTTCGGCCGGCGGCGCCGGCGGCTCGGCCCACCGGGGCCAGGCCCACAGCGCCGCGCCACCCAGCACGACCAGCGCCGCCGCCAGAAGCCCGAGGCTGCGCCGGGTGGGGGCCGCGGCTTCCGTCCACAGCGCTCCGGACTGCGAGCTCCGCACCGCGGTGATCGGCACCGTGCCGCCGCTCGGCGTGGACAGCATGTCGAGCGCGTTCATGATCTCGCCCGCGGTCTGCGGCCGGTCGGACGGGCGCTTCTCCAGGCACTTCATGATCAGGTTGGCCAGCAGCGGCGGCATGCCGGGGCGGCGGGACGCCACCGGCTCCGGCAGCGCCACGATGTGGGCGCCGAGCATCGCCTGCGGGCTCCGCCCGGTGAAGGGCGTCTGGCCCGTCAGGATCTCGTACCCCATGACCCCGAAGGAGTAGAGGTCCACCCGGTGGTCCATCGCCGGGTCGGCCGCGCCCTGCTCCGGCGCCATGTAGGCCGGGGTGCCGAGGGTCACGCCCATCGAGGTGATCCTGTGGCTCTTGAGGGGCGATTCCGGCTCGCTGCTGACGGTGAGCGCCTTGGCCACGCCGAAGTCGGTGACCACGGCCACGCCGTGGGAGAGCAGCACGTTGTCGGGCTTGATGTCGCGGTGCACCACGCCCCGGGTGTGGGCGTAGCCCAGCGCGGAGGCGACGTCGCGCAGCACCCGGATCGATTCGGCCACCGGTAGGTCACCGTCGCGGAGCAGGCGGGCGCGCAGCGACTCGCCGTCCACGTACGGCATGGTGAAGTAGGGCAGGCCGACCGACTCGCCGGCGGCGAGGAGGGGAACGATGTGGGGATGCTGGAGCTGGGCGGCGAGGTAGATCTCGCGGCGGAACCGTTCGACGCTCACCCCGGCCGCCAGCTCGGGCAGCAATACCTTGACGACGACCTGGCGCTCGAGCGACGTCTCCAGCGCCAGGAAGACGCGGGACATCCCGCCGCCGCCGAGCTCGCGCTCGATCCGGTAGGCATCGCCGAGCGAGTGCTGGAGCTGGTCCCGGAGATCCACGGCCACGGCTCCAATGTAGCACGCCGCGGGCCCCCGGAACCGTTACCCCCCTGCTACTTCGCTGCCGTCACCGCCTTGGGCGCCCAGAACTTCGGGTCCTTCGCCACCCATTCGTCCCTGGGATAGCTCATCTTGGGGCTGAAGGCGAAGAGCTTCGAGTCGGTGGACTCGATGCCGGTGCGGGCGAACTCCCGAAGCTGCGACCGGCCCGATTCGCCGAGCGCGTCACCGTAGGCCTTGCCGTGGCTCTCCTTGGCCGCATCCGCCTCTTGCAGCGACTTCATCGGAATCAGCAGCAGGTAGGTGGACCCGGGCATGCCGGACGCGACCTGGTACATGGCCCAGTGCTCGTCCATGCTCGCCTTGTCGTGCGCGGCGTTGACCAGCTTCCTGACGTCCGCGTAGGCGCTGTCGTACCCCGGCTTCAGGGTGATGATGGTGAGGGCGAAGTAGCGCATCGAGCCCACGTCGATGTCGGGCCGGTAGCTCAGGTCCGGGCGGTAGCTGGCGAGGACGCCGCGGGTGGCCGAGAGCATGTCCCCGTCCGCCTGCGAGAGGCGCTCGAGCTCCCGCGCCAATACCGGGTTCTTCTCCACGTTCGCGTTGTCGGCCTCCAGGGCGGCGAAGGAATCGTAGCCCGACAGGAACCACGCCTCACCCGATCCGCTCATCGAGGTCATGCCCAGGTAGCGGGTCGGCCATTTGGCCTTGCGGAAGGCCGCGGGCCAGCCGGTCTCGACTTTTTCGTGGGCGGCGCCCTTTCCGGGCTTCACCGACTCCACGAAGATCTGGAGCACCTTCGGCGGGGACAGGTCAGGGGAGGCCTCCTGCGCGGCGGCAACGGCCGGCGCTGAGGTGAGACACAAGAGTACCACGGGAGCGAGCCAGGGACGGTGTGACATGCGGGTCTCCAAGTCCGGGGGACTTACCAAAGGCATGAGCTGCAAGAGAGCGAATCGCCGGCTGCCCGTTCCGGGCGCGCATGAGCATGCGGCTGCCCGGAAAGGCGGCGACTGAAAAGATCCGGTCGTGACGTCGGAGCTCGTTGCCCGAGAGACTTGGTGGACGACCCTGAGACGGGTCTTCCGGGGTGTGGGCTCTGCTAGGGAAGCGGCGGAACAATACCCGTGAGGGTGGGTGGTCGCAAGCGTTCCAACTACTCCTCAGCCGTCCACACGGCAGAGGCAGTAGACGAACGCCTGGGTCGCGCCGGAGGGCGTCTGGTGGTCCTCCCGTACGGTGTCCAGCAGACGAAAGCCATTCCCGAACTCGGCGTGCATCGCGTCAGGCGAGTAGCGCACCACCTCGAGGCCGCTGCACCTCGGCGGCCCCTCGGGGCTGAAGCTCGCCACGATGGCGTGACCGCCCGAGCGTACCGAGCGGCGCGTCTGGGCGACGTAGCGCGAGCGATCGGCAGGGTCGAGAAGAAAGTGAAACACGGCCCGGTCATGCCACACCGCATACCTCGCGGCGGGGAGCGATGTCGTGATCACGTTCGCCGCCATCCACGTCACCCGGTCGGCCCGTTCACCGAGCCGCTGCCGGGCGAGGGCGAGCGCGGTCGGGGCGAGGTCGAGGACCGTGACATCGCGGTAGCCCGCGTCCAACAGACCATCCACCAGCAGCGAGGCGCCGCCGCCCACGTCGATGATCGGGGCGTCGAGGTCGGATGCGACGCGGCGGATCAGGTCCAATGAGACGCGAGGCTCGGGCTGGTACCAGCTTACTTCGGTGGGGGCCTGCGTTCGATAGATGGTTTCCCAATGCTTCTCGGGGTCGGTGGTCATCCTTCTGCCTACATCCGCCGCCGGTCGAACGGCCCTGACGCCTTCGCCGGCCGGCGCCAGGTATAGCCCAGGCCCAATCCGACCTGCGTCGCCCACGGGTCTCCGCCGCGAGGGACTCCCAGGGCATACCCCGCGCCGACCGACACCATCGCCGTGAACCCGCCGACGGAGACGAACTGGTAACCCGCCTGAAGCCCCGGCCCGTAGAGCCGCCTGCCGCCGTCGGCGCCCTCGGTTTCCACCTGCACTTGAGAGGCCGAGGCCTCCAGGAAGAGGCGGTGCTTCAGGCCCGACGTGAAGCTGCGAAGTCCTGCCGCGAAGGTGGGGCCGGTGGGATCGCCCGGGTCGATCTGCGGGGTGTACCCCACGCCCAGGAAGATCGAGAGCCGCTCGTCCAGGAAATAGCGTTCGCCCTGTGCACCGAACCAGCCCATGGCGTTGCCCACCCCGGCGGTGAGCGACATCAGGCGCTCTCTTGGATACACCCGTACCGGTGTTTCCTGCGCGCTTGCGACGCCGGCCAGACCCACGAGCAGCACGATGATGGTTCTACCCAGCATGGGAACCTCCTCCATCCAAAACGTGATCCCCACAACTAGCCGGAGCCGCCCTCTCAGCGAGTCTGCAGCCGGGCCGTCCAGTTCTCGACCAGGGTCAGCGGCGCCGCCGCAGACTGGTCATCGTACAGCAGCAGGAGTCGGCCGTCGGAGGCGGCCTCGAGGGCGCCGATATGCGCCGGGGCGCCCGGGACCGGGGTGGGTTTGCCAATGCGAAGCTCCGGCGAGGTGACCACCGGTACCGAGAGCAGGGTGCCGCCGGGGCCGAGAAAA
The DNA here is from genome assembly GCA_963844445.1 of uncultured Gemmatimonadales bacterium. Lineage (GTDB taxonomy): Bacteria > Gemmatimonadota > Gemmatimonadetes > Gemmatimonadales > GWC2-71-9 > CAVVWJ01. The sequence goes on along the minus strand of CAWJOB010000001.1, from coordinate 64,067 downwards.
TACAGCGCTCGCCCTTGCCGGCTCCAGGCCAGCGGACCGCGCGCACCTCCCTCGACACCGGCAAGGGACACCTGGAGCTGGGTGGTCGCGGCCGGCAGTTGGGCGAGGTACACCTCGTTGCGGCCACTCTGGTCCGAGAGATACGCGACATACCGGCCATCCGGAGAGACCCGCGGAAACTGCTCGTTCGCCGGGGTGGCGTAGAGCACTTGGATGCGCATACTGTCCCGCACCCCGCTCCATCGAATGAGATCGAAGCCGGTCTCCCGAGCCTGGCGGTGACCGAGGGCATAGGACCCATCAGGCGCCCAATCGGCCAGGATTGGAGCATCGCTGCGAGCCGGGGTGGCGGTCTCCAGCTCCCCGCCATCGAGGGAGAGGAATCGGACGGACGAGTCGTTCTCTGCCTGGAGGACGACCCGGCGACCGCCCGGCCACCAGGCGAAGTGGTACTGGACTTGGGCCTCTCGGGAGAGCCGGCTCCAGCCACCCTGGACCGGCTCGTACAACCAGACGTTTTCCAGGGAGCTCCGGCCTTCGGGCCGCGCCACCAGGAGCCGCCGTCCGTCGGGCGAGAGGCGCATCGCGGTGTAGGGCCCCCGTTCCAGCAGCGTGGTCCTGGCGCCGGTGCTCGGATCCAACCACTCGAGGCGGGCTTCGGGCAGGGCCGCCTCCCGGTACACCAGCCGTCCGCGGGCATACGAATAGTTGCCCAGAAATCGGAAAGGCCAGGATTCGATGGCTGGCGCCAAGGCGATCGCAGTTCCTCTGAACTGCAAAGCGTCCGGGTCGAACGGTTGGGAGAGGAGTACGCCATCGTGGGCGTAGAAGAGGAAGCCATCGGCGTAGGTGACGTTGGACGCATGATCGAGTAGCTGGCGGGTTTCCGAGGAACCCAGCGTGCCTCCCATCAGCTCGCCCTTCGCCCCGACCCCCGACCCGCGACTGAACAGGAAGTGCTTGCCATCAGGCAAGAAATGAGGCAGCCGGTGGGTCACGGTGTCCGTGTCTTCCGGGAGGCGCGTGGCAGGCTCCGGATTCCCGCCCGCGGCCGATACCTGGTAGAGCGCGCCGGACACGTCCGGCGCATACAGGATCGTCCCGGAGCGGCTCCAGCTCCCGCCCCGGCCGTCCGGGGCAGGCGCCAGGTCACGGATTGCCCCTCCCTCGAGGTCGATCCGCTTCAGCCGTTCCGCCGCGAAGAAGCCGAGGCTGCGGCCGTCCGGTGCCCAGAACGGATAGAGCGCTCCCGCCGTGCCGGCGAGCCGGCGGCTCTCACCGGTGTCGAGCGAGCGGATCCAGATGGACTGGTCCTCGCCGCAGGCGGCGATGAAGGCCAGCGTGCGGCCATCGGGTGAGAGCTGGACCAGATTTCTGGTGGTCACCTCACCGAACACGCAGCCGGCCGGCGGCAGAAGGCTCGCGACCAGGGGCCGTGTGCCACCGCGCGAACCCGTGAGATACCAGATCGCCCCACCCATCAGGAGCAGTGCCACGGCGGCGCCCGCGATCCAGGTGAGGGCTGCCCGGGGGACCCGCCGGCGGGCTCGGGATGCGGCCACCTGAGTGGGCTCTCCCGGCACCTGGAGCGCCCGCGCGAAGTCGGCCGGAGACGCGAACCGATCGGCCGGGAGCTTCTCCAACGCCCGCAGCACCGCCGCCTCGAGGTGAGGCGGAATGGTGTGCCGCCGGGGAATGAGCCGCCGGGGCGCCTCCGTCACCACCTGGGCCACGATCGCCTGGGCGGTCGAGCCGATGAACGGCGGGTCCCCGGTGAGCATCTCGTAGAGCACGCAGCCCAGGGCGTAGACATCCGAGCGCCCGGTGATCTCCCGCTCGCCCATGGCCTGTTCCGGGCTCATGTAGTGCGGGGTGCCAAGACTGAGGCCGGTCTCGGTCATCCGAGTGCCGCCGGCGGTGCTCAGGGCGAGCGCGATACCGAAGTCGGCCACCAGCGCCTGCCCCTCGTGCAGCAGGATGTTCTCCGGCTTGATGTCGCGGTGGATCACGCCCTTCCGGTGTGCATAGTCGAGCGCGCTCGCCACCTCCGTGGCGATCCGGACCGCCACCTCGATGGGGAGCTGCTTGTCCCGCCTCAGACCGTCGCGGAGCGACTCGCCTTCCACGTAGGGCATGACGTAGAATGCGGTGCCACCGACCTCCCCCGAGTCGTGCAGGGGGAGGATGTGGGGATGCTGGAGGTTGGCGGTGGTCTCGATCTCCTGAAGGAAGCGCTTGGCCCCGATCACCGCGGCGAGCTCCGCGCGGAGCACCTTGAGTGCCACTTTGCGATGGTGCTTGACGTCCTGGGCCAGGTAGACGGTCGCCATCCCGCCCGCGCCGAGCTCGCGCTCGAGCACGTAGCGGTCCCGGAGTGCATCGGTGATCTGCGACGGTGGTGCGGTCACTCGTACCGCGGCGGAGGAGGTGCTGTGAATCTGCGTCGATCTCCGGCCCGACGCCAGCAAGGCGCGGTCACCCCGAGCAGCGCGTTCCGCATCGGACGGTATCAGTCGAAGTTCAGATCCTTCAGCTCGCCGCCCGCGTAGATGCAGGTCCAGTACTTTTCGTCCGGCCCCATCTCGAACTCGATCTCGACCTCGTCGGGCCGCTCGGGCCAATAGAAATGCAGGCTCGAAACCCGCAGTGCGCTGATCTCTGCCGCGAGCTCAGCGTCTTCCGCCGCCGCGCCGGTGAGGTACTCATCGACTCGACGCTGGAGAGCCGGAAACTCCGCGACGACCTCACGCGCGCGGGCGACCAGCGCCGGCTCGGGCTCGTCCTGGCCGGAAATGAGGAGCTCGATGGTTCCGTTCGCAGATGCGAAGGCACCCTCCCACGACTCGGACTTGACGTCGCGGAACAGCGTCCCAAGCTGCGGATCGGTTCGGACGTGGCCGCGTACCCGGCTCACCACCCGCTTCGCGGGACCCGATATCCTCTCCCAGCTGGCCGCAACGATGTATGCGGTCATCACCAGCACGAACAGGACCCCGAGGCCGATGGTCGGCCACCGAAGCCACCAGGACGAAAACCAGGTACCCAGATAGAGTAGCCCGAGGCCGAGTGCCAGGCCGATCAACGCGTCACGAACTGTCGGAAAGCCCTCCTCCGTCTCCGGAGCGACCGGCTCTTCGTCGATTGGCGTAACCATCGTCTGCCTTTCATCGCGAAAGGGCGCCTTCGGTTCGTCAGCAGCTCGATCACGTCGTCGCAATCAATGTGCTGCCCCCCGGCATTGTCGCCAGGGCTTACAGCGCCGCCGCCCCGAAGGCCAAGGCCTCGCCCGCCCGCCTGTCCGCTCGCTTATTTTCCCCCCATGCCGTCCCAGATCCTCATCACCATGGACGATCTCGAGACCGCGGTCCCCCTCAACGCCGCGCTGGAGGCGTCCGGGTTCTCCACCGCGATGTTCTCCTCCCTCGACGACGCCCGCGGCGCGGTCCGCCGGGAGAACCCGGATCTCGTGGTGCTGACCGGCGCGGTGCACGAGCCCCACGCGATCCAGCTCGCGGCGCTGGCCCGCGACGCCGAGATCTCGACCCTCGCGCTGCTGGAGCCCACCGACTCCGAGCGCGCGGAGCGGGTCGGCCGGCTCGGCGTCACCGAGACCATGATGAAGCCGGCCCGGCCCGACGAGATCGTGGAGACCGCGCGCCGGCTGATCGAGCGGCGCAAGCTCCAGGAGCGGACCGGGATCATCGGGGAGAGCGCGGCGATCCAGGAGGTGCTGGTCAAGATCGAGCAGATGGCGCCGGTCTCCAGCACCGTGCTGATCCAGGGCGAGAGCGGCACCGGCAAGGAGCTGGTGGCCAAGGCGCTGCACGACCTCTCGCCCCGGCGGGGGAAGCCGTTCATCACGGTGAACTGCGCCGCGCTGCCGGAGACGCTGCTGGAGTCGGAGCTGTTCGGGCACGAGAAGGGCGCCTTCACCGGCGCGGCCGAGCGGCGGCTGGGCCGGTTCGAGCTGGCCGACACCGGCACCATCTTCCTGGACGAGATCGGCGAGACCGCGCCCTCGACCCAGGTGAAGCTGCTCCGGGTGCTGGAGAGCCGGACCTTCTTCCGGGTGGGGGGCGTCCAGCCGATCAAGGTGAACGTCAAGGTGATCGCGGCCACCAACCGCTCGCTGCGCGAGGCGGTGGCGCTGGGCGAGTTCCGCGACGACCTCTACTACCGGCTCAACGTCCTCAACATCTACCTGCCGCCGCTGCGGGAGCGGCGGGAGGACATCCCGCTCCTGGTCCGCCGGTTCATCCGGGAGTTCGCCAAGGCCCACGACCGCACCTTCCGGGGCATCACCCCGGAGGCGTTGCAGCGGCTGGTGAACGCGCCCTGGCCGGGCAACGTGCGCCAGCTCCGGAACCTGATCGAGAGCATGGTGGTGCTGGCGCCGGGCGCGGAGATCCGGGCCAGCGACATCCCGGCCGACATCCTGGAGGGGCCGGGGTCGCTGCTGCCGGTCCGGGTGCTCAACCGGGACCAGCCGGCCGGGGGGCACGAGCTGGAGTTCATCCTCCGGAGCCTGGTGGAGCTGAAGCTCCAGGTGGAGGAGCTGCGCCGGCGGCTGGACGACCAGCCCCAGCGGGTCCAGGTGATCGAGCTGGGGGACCACGCCACCGTCTCGGAGGTCCTGACCGAGGGCGACGGGGACGGGGACGGCGACCGGCCGGTGGTGTACCGGGCGGGGATGACCATGGCCGAGGTGGAGAAGGCGGCCATCGAGGCGGCCCTCCGGGAGTACCGGGGGAACCGCCGCAAGGCCGCCGAGGTGTTGGGGATAGGGGAGCGGACCCTGTACCGGAAGATCAAAGCCTATCGGCTGGAATAGCTTAGCTGTCTAAGAGGCATGGGGTCCGGTCGGCTAAGTTCTACTGTATCACTGTTTTACACCATCCGTGGTCTTGACAGTCGGGTGCCCGGCCCGTCAAATTGCCAAGGTCTCCCGACTCCCCCTGTCCAGGGTACCCTTGAATTTCGCGATCGACGCGGAGCTCTGTGTCGCATGCTTGGCATGCGTGCGCGTGTGCCCCACCGATGCGATTGCGGTGGCCGGCGACGAGCCGCTGCTATTGCAGGTGGTGGACGAAGCGTGCATTCGCTGCGGCCAGTGCCTCCCGGCCTGTCCGCACGGGGCGGTCAAGGTAAATGGCGAAATCGGCAAGGCTCTCGCCATTGCCTCGCAGGGCGACGGGATCCTGATCCTGAGCCCGGAGTCGGTGGCCCACTTCTATCCGGCCACCCCCGAACAGCTCATCAACGCCTGCTACGCCGCCGGCTTCCGGGCGGTGACCCGGGGCGTCATCGGCGACGAACTCGTTGCCGCGGAATATCTTAAGCTGTTGGAAGAGGAGCCGTGGGGCACCCTGATCCGCTCCACCGACCCGGTGGTGGTGGAGACGGTGCGGACCCAGTACCCCGAGCTGGTGCCCTATCTGGCGCCGGTGACGGTGCCCGCGGTGGCCGAGGCGCGATACCTGCGAGCGCTGTACCGCACCGGGACTCAGAATCGCGTATGCCGGGATCTGTCCCCCGGTGGACACCAGCGACCTGGACGCGGCGATCACCTTCGGCGACCTGGAGCAGCTCTTCCGGATCCGTGGGGTGGGCCTCCTGGCCCAGCCGACCTTCTTCGAGCGGGTGCCGGAGGAGCGGCGGCGGCACCTGAGCACGGCGGGCGGGCTGCCGCTGGCGCTGCTGGACGAGTCGCGGTACTCCAGCCGGCGGTTCCGGAAGATCCGGGGCCTCGACGCGCTCCAGGCGCTGTCCCGGGCGGTCGCGGTGGACCGGATGGACCTCGGCTTCGTGGACATCCTCTCGACGGAGGGGGCGCTGGACCATCCGCTGTCGGGCCCGCACGAGGAGCTGTACTGGCGGCGGGAGCTGGTGGCGAGCACCGAGCCGCCCCGGAGCCGGTTCCCGGTGGTGGACGCCTCGGTGGTGGCGAGCATCGGGGCCACCTTCGCCATCAAGCCGCGGCGGGTGAAGGCGGAGCCCGAGGCGGTGGCGGCGGTCCTGGAGCAGATCGGCAAGGGTCCCAACGGCCGGGCCTGGGACTGCCGGGCCTGCGGCTTCGACACCTGCCAGCGGTTCGCGGAGGCGGCGGCGCTGGGCCGGGCGAGCATGCGGCAGTGCACCCCGTTCCAGGAGCGCCGGGCGGACGAGGCGCAGCGGGCGGCGGCGGTGGACGCCCATGACCGGGCTTGAGCACCTACCGGGTGCTGCGGGACCAGCTGGCGTTCGAGATCGAGCGCAGCAAGCGCAGCGACGAGGGGTTCGCGGTCCTCTTCCTCGACCTGGACCGCTTCAAGGAAGTGAACGACCAGTACGGCCACGAGGCGGGGAACGACATTCTCCGCGCGGTGGCGGGCGAGATCCGGAACGCGGTCCGCGCCTCGGACGTGGCGGCCCGGTACGGCGGCGACGAGTTCGTGGTGATCCTCACCCGCACCGACCTGGAGGGCGGGGCGCGGGTGGCGGAGGCGCTGCGCGCGGGGATCGAGGGCACCGGCCGCCGGATGGGCTATCCGCCGGGGCTGATCACGGTGAGCATCGGGCTGGCGGAGTTCGATCCGAAGGAGCCGGCGGAGGTGGACCTGCTGGTGTCGGCCGACCGCGCGCTGTACCGCGCCAAGGCCGCGGGACGGAACGCGGTAGCATGAGCGGTGGCATGAAGGCGACCCCCTTCGCCTACCTGAACGCATGAAACCTGGAAGCGGGGTATATGGCCGTGACGGGATTCAGTCCGAGACCAAGCGGGCCAGTGAACGTGGACCAGCCGCCGCAGCCGGGTCAGCCGCGGGCCAGCGGGTCGGCCGAGTCCATTCCGGATCCCTGGGGCGTCAGGCGGGCGGAGAACCTGCTCACCAGCCTCGAGGGCATCCTTTCGGCGCGGGTGGTGACCACGCCGCTGGGCGAGGTGAGCGAGATCCACATCCTGGCCCATGCCGGGCTCCAGGCCGAAGCAGCTGGTGCGGAACATCGAGTCGGCGCTGCTGGCGCAGCTCGGGCTCAAGGTGGACCACCGCAAGATCAGCATCGCGCAGACGGCGGAGGTGCGGCCGATCGAGCTGCTGGAGCGGGACGTGGTGCGGGACAAGATGCTCCAGCGGGCGCTCCTGTTCGAGACCATGTCGGTGGCGCCGGCCAAGCGGCCGCACCGGCTGGTGATCACGGTGACGCTGTCGTTCCGGGGGCAGACCGAGACGGCGGAGGAGGAGACCTCGGACACGCCGCGGAACCGGGTGGAGGCGGCGGCGAAGGCGTCGGTGGTGGTGATCGACCGCCTGCTGACGGATTTCTCCATCGCGCTCGAGGGCGCCAAGATCGTGGAGGCGTTCGACCGGGAGTTCGCGTTCGTGGCGGTGCAGGGGCTGGGGGGGCGGGAGACGCTCGCTGCTGACCGGCTCGGCGGAGATCAAGGAGAGCGCGGAGCGGGCGGCGGTGTTCGCGGTGCTGGACGCGACCAACCGGTGGACCGAGGCCCGGCGGCCCTAGGGGGCCGGGCGGCAGTGAGCGGGTGGACTGGTCTTACGGACCAGCGTTTCTGGATTCATACTATCGACAGCGATCAGGGGCGGTTGTGGGGGAGCCGGCAGGCCCACCCATCATTGAAAGGAACACAAGGTTAGGGGATCCCGGTCACGGTAGTACGTAGCAAACGAGCCCAGCGGAGTGCTAGCGGAAAAATTGTTTGAGCGGAGCGTCTGGCGGCCGTAGCGAGGTTGCCACTTCCCGAGTTAATGATTTCCTACACGGGGGTGACGCTCATGTTGAAGATTCAGTGGCTCGCGTTCCTGGCCAACGCTCTTGCTAATCTGTGCAAGGTTGAAGGCCTGACCTGGAGCTAAGGTCAATTGTAAGACCGGGATTTCCTGACCCTGTACTCTATGTCCACCGACGTGCGAATCCGGCTTTTCGTTGGTGGCATTGCTGCCGCAAGCGTTGCCGTGGGCGCCACTCTCAGGGAGATTGGCCTTGATTTCCCAGGCTGGTGGCCCATCGCAACGTTTGTCTTTGTAGCAAGCTTACTTGAAGGCCTTCACACCCAAGCTCGTCTCTCCGCCAAGGGTTCCCTCTCCTTCATCATGCACATGTCCGCCGCTCTCCTCTTCGGGGGCTGGTGGGCAGCGATAGTAGCTGCTGTTTCCACCTTTCTAGGGGAGTTAGCGCGAGGTAATCCGGTAATCAAGGTTGTTTTCAATGTATCACAGCGGATTTTGACCGTCGCGCTTGCAGCGCTCGTATATCAGGCCTTGGGCGGCCAGTTTCCACCAGCATACCTGATGACAGGCGGTGTTCTAGCCTCTGAGGCAGTGCAACGAGACCTAGGTCTGTTCTTCGTCTTTGCGGCCGTCTATTTCATTGTGAATGCGACTGCGGTCAACAGTGTGGTCGTGCTGAGTTCAGGGCGAGCGTTCCGCGAGGTATGGAACTTGAATACCCGGGGCGTGCTCGTTTACGATCTCGGGGCCAGCGCCTTGGCAGTCATGGTTGCTTGGCTTTACACAAGGTTCGAGGTTTGGGTCGGTTTCGGCTCACTCGGCTTGATCGGGGTCATACTTCCCATTGTTGCGGTGCGCCATGTCTACGGGTTGTACCACCAGCTGCAAGACAGTGGGCAAGAGCTCCTGCAGGTTATGGTGAAAGCCATCGAGGCTCGTGATCCATACACGTCTGGGCACTCGCTTCGTGTCAGTGAAATGTCCAGGGCGATCGCTGTCGAATTGGGCCTCCCTGCACGGGAAATCGAGCAGGTGGAAACAGCGGCCTTGCTCCACGACGTCGGAAAGATTCACGAAGAGTTTGCACCGTTGCTTCGTAAAGAGGCCCGCCTTACCCCCGAAGAGACTGCCCTTATGCAGACTCATTCCGTTAAAAGTGCGGATCTAGTCGGGATCATTTCCAAGTTTCGCGGGTTCATTCAGGACTCAGTGCGTCATCATCACGAACGATGGGACGGTCAAGGCTATCCTGACGGTCTTTCGGGCAAGACCATCCCACTGGCGGCCAGAATCATCCTGATCTCGGACACGATCGATGCAATGACCACCGACAGACCTTACCGTAAGCGTCTTGGCCTGGATGTCGTAATTGCGGAGCTTCAGAAATGCAAAGGCACTCAGTTCGACCCTTCGCTTGTTGAGGTGACCGTTTCCTCAGTTGCTGTTCGACGCTTGATTAGTGATACAGGGCATCTAGAATCTACGGTTCAAATCGGACCTGCGCGGTCCAAGAGAGTGAGCTGGCCAGGGGGCGGAATATGGAAGGCAGGGCGGATATAGGTTCTCAGCTTCCGAGCCCTTCTTGCAGGTTGTCCTCCCAATACTACCGACCTCACGCTCATCAACCGCCTAAGCCCGGCGACGAGTAGCGCCCGCCGGCGTAACTCAAGGACTTAGGTGCCCTTTACCGCCAGCCGGCGCCAGCCCGCGCCGGCTCGTTTGTTACTGGGAAACGTTACTGCGAGCCAAGTCCGCCGGACTGCCGCTTGAGGTGTCGAGGCTCTGACGCACCTTCGAAACGACGACCCGGTGGGCCGCCTCACGCCGGGCCTGATCGAGATCCAAGTTGCCACCCGTACCGCTCGCTAGGAGCTGTTCCCGGGCCTGGCCCACCAGGCCGGGCCCTCCGACTCCGCCTCCAGGAACTCCGGCTCGATCGGCAGGCCAGCCGCGTCAGGAAGCCCACTGTCGATCCCGCATCACGGGGTGTCTGGGGATAGCCGTCCTGTGCTGATGAAACGGGGCATCTGATCCGGATGGCTCACAATGACCTGCCGGAGGCGAGTCAGAGTGGCGGGCCCCATCGCCAGTTCTGCCAACTCGAACGTCCCGCAGTAGCTGGCGATCGCGATGTCGAGCGGCTTCACCATAATTCCAGCCGTCGCGTGGAGGACCGTACGCCGATCCTTGGTAGCCATCTCCGACCCTCCCCTGCCGGTCCATCGTGCATCCCGCACCTCAAGAATGCCGGGGGTTGCGAAGTCCAGAGCGATACCCGCGGGTGTGCTTCGAGCGATTCTGAGATGGGCGTGGACCCAATGCACCTCATCTCCGCGACCAGTGTATCGACCGATCGCATAGGTCTCCTCCGTTGCCAGGACGTGTCCGTTGCCGATGCGCATATCCAGCCATTCGACGACGATCCGTCCGGCGGATCAAGACGTAGTTGGAGGGCGACCGAGCCGCCAGCATGCCGCACGGTGAGCTTCGGTCCGACCACGTCGATATCCCATGCGTTCAGGGAGCCTACCCACTCGTTCTCCTCCAACCGCAGGATCTCTTCTCCCCGGTGATCAGTGAAGGATGCCGTGATCTTGCCTGGCTCATCGAGTCGCTTGCTCGGCTGCACCCGGATAATGTTGCGACCGTGGTATTGGAGCACCGATTCGACGGCTGGGCTATATAACAGCCGGCCGATTGCGAGCTCAGCGCGACCGTCGTGAAAGTCGAGTGGTCCAATGGGTGGCTGCACGGATTCCGGAGAGCTCTGCTGCACCTCGGTATATCTCACGGCAACCAACGCCTTCGAGATGCGCCCCCGTGTCACGTCATCGTGACAGCCTCCACAGAGACAGCAGATCCGCGCCGGGTCGTGCTCGCGGGCATCCTCGAAGAGCGGGTCGATATGCTCGTACTGGTAGAAGCCCCGACGGCAGACGACACAGCCGAACCTCGACCGGCGTCGGACCTGGCGCTTGATCTCGGTCGGGATGTGCCGCGAAAGCCCATGAGTGTTGGTGTCAGCCACGCATTCTCTCCCGCCCGTCACTGATTGTAGAACCCCATCCCCGACCTTCCTTGACCTTCCTTGATTGGACAACCGGATCCGACGCGATCGGCCCCTCGACGTCGAGAGGTGCACTATTAGCGAAACGGATTGTCGGTCCAGTCCTACGAAGAATGGCGGATCCTGCACCACCGGCAAGCGCCGGCCCGCGCGCGTCCACGGAAAAGATCAACAAGAGGCTCAACGGCCATGTCGTGGACAAACAGTATGTCGAAGCGCCAATCGAGGACTTGCAGGTATTGATCGCCCTTACAGTACCTGATCAGCGGAAGTCGGAGCGGGTATGGAATCCTGTGGCAGTTGGAGAGTCTATTGCGCAATTCGCGAAGCTGCACGAGCACAAGACAGGTTACCTGTACGTCGCTCGCGATCGAGGGCTAAAAGAGGACCGTCGCGAAACCCAAGGCATTCTGGACGGAGGAGAGGCGGGGAGGGTCCCCGACGACAAGATCACACTCTTTCTTCTTAGAGTGAACGATGGCCGCGGGACAAACGACGCTTGGTGGCCACAGGTCAGATTTCCAGACGGTCGCTACGCGTTTGCCTTCGCTATATAGCGTGCGGCGGAATGGGAATAGGGTGGGGTCATGGTCCCGCGCCGCCTCCGCTTCCGTCAGCCGCGAGCCGGGTGATCTCCGGCCAGCTCCCGCGCCTTGCGCCAGCCGCACCTCCGCCTGGCCCAGTAGTCCCTCCGCCCGGTCGCAGAGTCCCAGCACCCGGTGCACGTCCGCCGCCTCCACGTCCCGCCGCCCCTCACCGCTCCGGCCCAGCGCCACCAGCACCTCCGCCCGGTTGAGCAGGCACAGGGCTAAGAGGTGCGCGTCCTTACTGGCTTCCGCCAGCCGCTCGCAGGCATCATAGTGGGCCGCCGCCTGCCCCGGCTCCCCCCGGTCCGCCGCCAGCATCCCCAGGTTCTGCTCCACCCGCGCCAGCACCGCCGGCTCCTCGCTCGCCAGCGCCTCCGCCCTCCCACCGATCATGTCGCATTTGGGGCCCTATTTGTTCGCAATTTAGCCCTTTCCGCCGGGCCCGGGCTTTTGCTTAGTAGAGTCGAACCGGCGACAACAAGACGCATTATCCCACATGCTGGGCAATCCAGCAGCTCTGCAATGCCGCCCAGTATCAAGCCTGATCTCGATAGACATAGTCGCGAAGCGCTCGGCGTCAAGCTTCGACCAGAACCCGTCTCCAGTTGTGAACCGCATGACGGGAGGCGTCAGGTGATAGGCGTGCGTTGGCTTTCCCTACCCGCATAGTGTCCGCTGGGGATGGTGAGGTTACTGCTGGAGTCACGCCGGCCGCCGCCGAGACAGCTTACCTAGAAGGGAGCGTACGAACCATGCTTCCTCGCGCGATCGGTTGCGTCCTCCTCGTCTTGTTCGCGGCGGGCTGCGGGGGTGCGGCAGTGCGGGACAATATGCGTCCGCTGGTGGAGTCGCTGAAAGCCGCGGCGCTGAAGAGTCCCGACACCACGATCAGGGCGATCATGCCCCCTTACATCGATGGGCTGACGAGCTCCGCCTGCTGGACATCGAGGCGTCGCTGGCGCAGCGCCGCGACCGCGACTGGTACGTGTTCGGAGCGCTGCTCCTCAGCGCGGGGTCGCTGGGCGTCGCCGCCACGGGCATCGAGGACGGCGAGAAGGCGACCATCACCGGAATTCTCGCGGCCGGGGGAGGCCTGCTCACGGCGCTGAACGCCAAGTTCCGGCACGAGGAGGATGCCACCCTCAGCCCCTGTGCGCCAAGCTGGCGGAACGTGAGCTGATCGCCCTCGAGGTCCCGAAACTGGTGGACTCTTTCCAGGTGAGCAGAACACGCTTCGCCGAGACCTGGGCCGAGTCCGATTGTCCGGCGGGAGAGGTGCGGCTGGGGCTACCGCAAAAGTTCTCGAAGACCCTCCTGCCGGCGCCCGACACGACCCGGAAAGCCGTACAACAATAGGAGGCCGCATGGGCATCTTCTACGCGCCGGCCGAGGCGGGAGTCCACGCACCGAATTCGAAGTTGAGGATCTCCTGGAGCAGGCTTTGGGGAGGGAAAGCATCGCCGACCCGGCCACGCGGAAGCGTGAGGCGTCGGGCATGGTGCGGGGCGCCGGCGGTAGGAAAGCGGCCCGACTCCTAGCCCGCGGTGGGGCCGCGTGGCTGTGGCCTTCCTCCTTGCCGCCGGGGTCTTCGGCGTCGCTCTCTACCTGGAGGGCAAGCAGGGGCATGCGGAGTCGAGCAAGACGCTGCTTCGCGGCTTCGAGGTGCTTTTCACCGCGATCCTGGCGCTGCTTGGGATCGAGACGGCGAAGCAGAAGGCGTGAGCGGCAACCAGTCTCCGCTCCGAGAAAGACGCCCGCGTTGAGGGGGCGGCCAGGCGTAGAATGCGATGACACCTACACGACCCAGCCGGAGGACACTTCGCTGACTACCGAGGGCTGCACGACCGCTTCCGAGCAATCTGCTCGGGCTCATTCAGAACGGTGGCAGCGCCACCGCCCTCGACGCCGATCTCTTCTTCGGAGTCCGGCCCGGCATAAAGTACGTGTTCGGGCCGGACGGCATCATTCCCGAAGACAGCTCCCGCGATCTGCCATTCATCCAGATCACCGGTGGATTGCGGGTAGGAGGACAGCCCCTCCGTCGGCATGGTGGCAGCGGCGTAGTCGCTAACCAATCGAGGGCCCGTCGTGGGCATCTTAGCGGAGGTCACCAATGCGCCTTCTGTGTGCTTCAGCAGGACTCTGTTCTTCCGCCCTATTATGCGAAACAGCTCTCGCCCAGCAAAGTGACTCCCTCACCAGTCAGCGGACCCAGGTCTGCTCCATACCCGAGGGCGCCGAGGCACCCGAGCTGGCGCGACTATTCGCTCCGGTGCTCCATTTTGCGCCTGGGGAGGAACATTATCCGACCGTCCCGTACCTCCCAGCCCTGGCGCGCATGGATTCCTCTGGAGCGCGCGCGATCAACTCGCAAGTGGACACTCCACTTGTCACGCTCAATACGAATGAACAACTGAGTCTCAATTGGTTGGACACGGTCTATCAACGCGCGGGAGCATTAGACGCGAGAGGTGCTCGAAGGATAAAGCCACCGGCCGCAGCCGTTTTCTACCAGGTGCGCCAACTCTCGGCGGACGAGCATGGCAGGATTTGGCGTTTCTTGAAGGATGACCCGCTCCAGTGGAACCGCTTCTGGCGTGGCACACAGTGGCGGACTCGCGATCTCGCTGACACAATCCGCGCGGCGCCGCTCCAAGTGCTGGAGTACTACTACTACTTCGTTCGAGACAAGGGATTGGTAGGGCACCCAGAAGACATAGAAATGGTGTTTGTCTTTATCCCGCAGCGAGCGCAGCTAGCCTGTGATTTCCGCATAGTGGTGGGGGCTGGCCACTCCGGGCGTACGCCTAACAACGTCCTAGTGTTAGGCGGTCGCCAAGCTGCCAAGAGCTTACAAACGCACGTATTGGTGGAATTGGGTGGACACTCCAGTGCCCCGGACATGCCCCCATTCGGGAAATTTACACCCGGCGTTGATGCAAACTGGAATTTGCATCATGGCTGGGGGACTCGCGACGTTCAGGCGCTCTCTGGGTTTGGTTGGCGTGGGACTTTCACTAGTGACATGCAGGTCGTTCGAGATACCATTGCGGCGACAACCCTGCGGCTCGATCCAAAGCCACCGGGGATGGATTACAGTGAGCCACAAGAATTTCTGTATGCGTTGATCCCTGTTAGTACCCTCCAAAAGCTGGTCGATGCGGTGGACAGTTTGAACATTCTGTGTCGTAAGTTGGAATCCCACCGTATCGAGAGGGAAGGTGAGCTTCTCGGATACGCAGTCCGACCTAGGTGCCTAGTTAACAATGCTGGCCATAGAGTTTTTTACCTTAAGCAGTCAGCGACCATCGATTCTGCACTTGGCGCTCTGGTAGACAGCACAAGGCTTGGTGCAAGCCCTTCACCATACACCTCGAATGGCTACCAGAAGGGCATTCTGCTCCTATACACAAAAGACTTGTCGCACGTGGACCATAACGGAAATGAGCACGGTCGCGGTCGCGCAAAGCGAGAGATCTGGCGTCACTCACTATTTACCGGACAAGCGGTGGCGATAACTAAGGACCATCTGGTGCGTCCTGCTTGGAAGGACACGTTCTTTGATGGGTCTTCCATGTCTCGGTTGCTTACTTGGGGGTTTACAGCTTGGCCCCATGAAGCCGTTCAGGGTCACATCGGATTCATTGTACCGCACCCAAGTATTCCAGTTTACATGCCTGGATTCTTGGAAATACAGGCTGGCTTGTTAACGTCTGACTTGACCGACGGCGCCAACAAGCTGACGTATTCTTTTGCGCTGCTCTATGAGAATAACTACGACTGGTGGACGTCTTGGTATGCAAAGTTCGCTGTTGTTCCGGATCGCAATGGTGTGCTTAACGAGTTCAGTGGCGCAAATTTTACTTTAAGCGCTGGCCTGAGCCTGCCTGAGCAATACGTAGAACTGAACGAAGGCACGCAGCAGAACATCTCCGTATTGCTACTGGCCACTGCGCCCATGGCGTTCTGGTGGAAGCCGATCTTGTCGGCGAGGTCGAGGTCGCGCACGACGACCGCTCCCCCGACGACGTCGCTGTGCCCGCCGACGTACTTCGTGGTCGAGTGCACGACCACGTCCGCGCCGAGGGTGAGCGGCTGCTGGAGGTAGGGCGAGGCGAAGGTGTTGTCGACGACGAGCAGGGCGCCGGCGTCGTGGGCGATCGTGGCGAGCGCCTCGATGTCGCCGATCGTGAGCATCGGGTTGGTGGGCGTCTCGACCCAGACCAGCTTGGTGCGGCCCGGCTCGATCGCCGCGGCCACGGCGTCTGTGTCGGCGACGGGCGCCGGCGCTGTAGGCGAGTGCCCCAGAGCTTCGCGACCTTGTCGAAGAGGCGGAACGTGCCGCCGTAGGCGTCGTCGGGGATGACCACGTGGTCGCCGGGGCGCGGTGAGCGCCCGGATGATCGCGTCCTCGGCGGCCAGGCCGGAGGCGAAGGCGAACCCCTTCTCGCCGTCCTCGACGGCCGCGAGCGCGCCCTCGAGCGCCGTACGCGTGGGGTTGGCGGAGCGGCTGTACTCGTAGCCGCCGCGCAGGCCGCCGACGCCGTCCTGCTTGTAGGTGCTGCTGGCGTAGATGGGCGGGTTGACCGCCCCGGTCATCGGGTCGGGCTCGTAGCCGGCGTGGATCGCACGCGTCTCGAAACCGGTCTTGTTGGCACGTTCCTGGGTCACCGGTCGAGCGTAGACCCAGCGCTCGGAGCCGGACAGCGGAACGGCCGCCACCCCACGGGTGGCGGCCGTTCCTCCTCGATCGGATCGAGCAGGCGCGAGGATCGCCGCCGAGTTGGCGTCGGAGTGATCGTCGCTCAGGAGCCGACGTCAGTTGATGATGACGTTGAAAGCGCGGTCCGCAGCGGCGCCGGCGCTGGTGAAGGTGTACAGGTCGAAACCGCTGGTCTCACGATGAGCCCCACTGCTGGGCGAAGCCCGGCGCGCTGCCGTTGAGCGTCACGTTGGCGACGTAGTCGATCGGCGGCCGACACATAGGGCTGGTAGTTAGGAGCGAAGATCGTCCCGACGTTCTTCTCGACGTGGAGGCAGTAGCGACCCGTCGCGAGCTTGGCGACCCGGATCCGCCGGGAGGGCGTCAGGCAGAACCCGGAGCACGCGAGGTTGACCCCGTCGACCTTCGACATGAGCTTGGTGCCGTCGGCGGCGTAGCTGGCCACTGCGATCGCCGCGCCGGGCTCGCCCTTCGGCCCGGCCGGGCCAGTTGCGCCCGCAGGTCCAGTTGCGCCCGCAGGTCCAGTTGCGCCCGCAGGTCCGGCATGGACCGGCAGGACCGGCGGGGCCGACAGCGCCGCCCGTGAGCTCACCGGCCTTGAAGTCGACCGCCTTGGGCCCGCCGTTCTTGACGTCGGCGCTCTTGATGGAGGAGTTGATGATCTGCGGCGAGCCGACCGAGTTCTTGGCGATGGCGACCGCGGCAAAGCTGCGGCCCCCGAGCGCGACGACGAGAGCGAGGGTGGATGCAACGTTGGCGTAGGAGCCTTTTCGAATCTGCATTGAGCGAGACCTTCCACGATGTGTTCGTACGGATGCGTGCGGCCGACTCTGCCCCGACCGTCGACGTGGCACATCGGTGGCAGCACGACGTCTAGACCACGTAATTCCACGTAGACACCGTGGGCCGGGCTTGTCCGACCGGGGATGATGGGGGCATGTTCGGATTCGGCAAGCCCGCCACCCTGCCCACGCCCGACCAGGCCCTGCCCGGCCGTACGCAGGCGATGTGGACCCTCGGGGAGCACGTGGTCCTCCACACCCCCGTCGTCACCGACGAGGTCCCGGCCGGCCACGAGGTCGCCGTCCTCGGCCTCGGCTGCTTCTGGGGCGCCGAGGAGATCTACTGGCAGCTGCCGGGCGTCTGGTCGACGTCCGTGGGCTACGCCGGTGGCAGCACGCCGAACCCGACCTACGAAGAGGTCTGCAGCGGCCACACCGGCCACACCGAGGCGATCCGTGTCGTCTTCGACCCCTCCGTGGTGTCCTACGCCGACCTGCTCAAGAGGTTCTTCGAGATCCACGACCCGACCCAGGGCATGCGCCAGGGCAACGACGTCGGCACCCAGTACCGCTCCGCGATCTACTGGACGACCCCGGAGCAGGAGCAGACCGCGCGCGAGCTGACCAAGGCGTACGGCGACGAGCTGGCCCGCCGCGGCCTCGGCGAGATCACCACCGAGATCCGCCCCGCCAGCGAGACGCCGTACTTCTACGCCGAGGACGCCGCACCAGCAGTACCTCGCCAAGAACCCCTTCGGCTACCGCTGCCACGCCAACACGGGCGTGAAGTTCCCCGAGACCGCCTGACGCCGGCGGAGGGGCGCCAACCTCCGCACGATCTCCACATCGTCTCCACCACTCCCGACCAGTCCGGCTCCTAGCGTCGTCGCGACGAGTCCGAACAGGTCGGACGAGGGTGCGGAGGCAGCTGTGATCGAGGTCCGGGGACTGACGAAGAGGTACGGCGACGTGGTCGCCGTCGACGACCTGAGCTTCGACGTCGAGGCGGGGCTGGTGACCGGGTTCCTCGGCCCCAACGGGGCCGGGAAGTCCACCACGATGCGGATGGTGCTCGGGCTGGACCGGCCGACCGCCGGGCGGGCGCTGGTGCACGGGCGCCCGTTCGCGTCGTACGCCGAGCCGCTGCGCGAGGTCGGCGCGCTGCTCGACGCGGGTGCGGTCCACCCGGGGCGGACCGGGCGCAACCACCTGCGCGTGGCCGCCCGGACCAACGGCATCGGCGACCGCCGCGTCGACGAGGTCATCGACCAGGTCGGCCTCGGTGGGGCGGCCAGGCGCCGCGTGAAGGGCTACTCGCTCGGCATGCGGCAGCGGCTCGGCATCGCCGCCGCCCTGCTCGGGGACCCGAGGGTCGTGCTCTTCGACGAGCCGATCAACGGGCTCGACCTCGACGGGGTCCGCTGGATCCGCGAGCTGCTGCGACGGCTCGCCGACGAGGGGCGCACCGTGCTGGTCTCGAGCCACCTGATGAGCGAGATGCAGCAGACCGCCGACCGGCTCGTCGTGATCGGACGCGGCCGCCTGGTGGCCGACGCCACCACGGCGGAGATCCTGCAGGGGCTCGGCGGTCGGCGGGTACGCGTCCGCAGCACGCAGCTCGGCGCGCTCGTCCCGCGGCTCGAGCAGCGCGGGCTCGGGGTCACCCGCGTGGACGAGTCCGAGGCGCACGTCGAGGGCGGCACCGCCGCCGAGATCGGCGACCTCGCCCTCGCCTGGGGCCTGCCGCTGCACCACCTCTCCGACGTCGAGCAGTCGCTCGAGCAGGCGTTCCTCGAGCTCACCAGCGACAGCGTCGAGTTCCACGGCGCCGCGGCGGAGGCGGCCCGATGAGCGCCGCGACGACCTCCCCGGCCCTCGTCCTGGGACGGACCTGCCGCGCCGAGTGGACGCGACTGTGGACCGTGAAGGCCACGTGGTGGCTCGTGGCGGCGGCGACCGTCGCCATGGTCGGGCTCGGCCTGATCGCCGGCAACGACGCCGCGGGCGACGTGGTCCCGCCCGTCGGCGAGCCCGCCTGGGTCGCCCCGTCCATCGCCGCGCTGCCCGACCCAGCTCGTCCTGCTGGCGCTCGCGCTGCTCGCCGTCACCGCGGACTACGGCACCGCCGGCATCGTGCCGACGCTGCAGTGGACGCCGCGTCGTACGACCCTCTTCGCGGCACGCGCACTCGTCGTCGTCGGGACGGCGACCCTCGTCGGGATGCTCCTCGCGGTCGCCTGCGCGGCCGCAGCCCACGCGATGGCGGCGGACATCCTCACGCATGCCGCTCGACGAGGGCCTCGACGTGGTCGGCACGACCGGGATCGTCTTCGGCGCCGGCACGGCCCTCGCCGCCGGGCTGGGGTTCGCGCTCCGGAGCACGGCCGGCGCCCTCATCACCGTCTTCCTGCTCGTGCTGCTCCTGCCGCTCGCGCTGCCGCAGTTCCCCTACGAGTGGATGCTCGACCTGGCCTCGGTCCTGCCCGGCACCGGCGCGATCTTCCTGCTGACGGGCGAGTCGATCGGCGAGGACATGACCCGGACCTCGGCGATCGTCACCATGGCCGTGTGGGCGGTCGGCGCGCTGGCTCCTCGGGTGGCTCCGGCTGGTGCGCGACGACGCGAACCGCTGAGGTCAGCCCGGGTCGGCCTGCCCCAGTCCGGCCTCGCGGGCACGGACGATGGCCTCAGGTCGGCCCGCGACCCGCAGCTTGGCGTAGACGCTGCTCACGTGGTTGTTCACCGTCTTGACCGAGACGGAGAGACGCGCGGCTATCTCGTGGTTCGAACGGCCCGCTGCAAGGAGGTCGAGGACCGCTCGCTCGCGCTCGGACAGCTCGGGGAAGGGACTGTCCGGGCGAGGGGCCGACAGGAAGGACAAGGTCCGCCGTGCGAGTCCCGGCCCGAGGATCGCCT
Organism: uncultured Gemmatimonadales bacterium; assembly: GCA_963844445.1. Taxonomy (GTDB): domain Bacteria; phylum Gemmatimonadota; class Gemmatimonadetes; order Gemmatimonadales; family GWC2-71-9; genus CAVVWJ01. Next base: position 44,268 of record CAWJOB010000001.1, on the reverse strand, counting down.
CACCGGCCGCGACCGCCTCGATGGCCCTGATCATCGAGCCTGACTCGGAGCCCTTCAGCACGTAGCCGAGCGCGCCGGCCCGGATGGCGGCGAACACCGAGGCGTCGTCGTCGAACATGGTGAGCACGAGCACCGCGACCTCGGGCGCCAGGGTCTGCAGCCTGGCGGTGGCGTCGATGCCGTTGCCGCCCGGCATCTCGATGTCCATGACCAGCACGTCGGGCCGCAGCTCGACGGCAGCCCGGACGGCTTCCTCCCCGGTGGCGGCCGTTCCCACGAGCTCGAACCCGTCGATGGCCGACAACAGTGCCGCGATCCCGTCGCGCACGACGCCGTGGTCGTCGGCGACGACGATCCGCAGGCTCACGACGACACCGCCGCCAGCGGGAGCTCGACGACGACGACTCCCCCTGACGGGTCGCCGTGCGCCTCACTCGTGCCGCCGAGCTCGTCGACGCGCTCCTGCATCGAGGTCAGCCCGATCCCGGGCGCCCAGTCCTGGTCGTTGTGGCCGTCGTCGTGCACCTCGAGGCGGAGCGACCCCGGTCGACGTCGCCAGGTGGACCGTGACGGTGGTGGCGGTGGAGTGGCGGACGACGTTGGTCAGCGCCTCGGTGACGATGCGGTACGCCGCGACCTCCGCGGCGGCTCCGACGGTGTCGATCCCACCGTCAGCAGTGATCTCGACCCGGAGCGGATGGCCGTCCAGTCGACGGTTGATGCCGACGGCGTGCTCACGCAGCGCCCCGACCAGTCCGAGACCGTCGAGCACCGGCGGCCTCAGCTCGTGCACCAGGCGCCGGATGTCGGCGACCGCGCCGACGGTCTGGTCGCGGAGGCTGGTCCAGGAGGTCGGCGCTGCGCGACGGGTCGCTCGCCAGCAGGTGCCGGGCGGCATCCGCGTTCAGCACGACACCGGTGAGGACCGGGCCCAGCCCGTCGTGCAGGTCCCGTCGCAGGCGGCAGTCGTTCCTCCTCGCGCCCGCTCACGATCCTGGCCCGGGAACGGTGCACCTCCTCCGCCAGTGCCGCCGCGTGCACCGCGGCGGCCACCGGCGCCGACAGCAGCGACAGGACCTGCGCGTCGGCCGCACTGACCCGGGACTCGCCGCGTCGCAGGCCGACGACGAGCTCGCCGAGCACCTGGTCGCCGTGCCGTAGCTCCGTGCGGTGGCACGTCGCCGGCAGCTCCCCGTGGGCAGCCTCGACCCGGTCGTGCACGACGATCGCCGCGGCGGGGAGACGCAGGACCTCGCACACCACCGCGAGCATCTCCGGCAGCCCGGAGCCGCTCCCGAGCTGCTCACCCACGGCGGACAGGGCCCGGACGGGGTCGCGTCGCGCCCCGAAGACGGCACGCTCGATGCCGCGCTGGAGCACGCTCCGCACCGGGTTGAAGGCGATGGCGATCGCGAGCGCGGCGATGGCGGGCGTCGCGGCGACCCGGGTCCGGAAGACGGAGTCGAGCATGACGACGACGGCCGAGTACGACGCCAGGACCAGGCCGGTCAGGGCCAGGTAGAGCAACGACCTGGAGACCACGACCTCGATGTCGAGGAGACGGTGACGCAGCACGGCGATGGTCATCGACACGGGCAGGAAGACGAGCGGCAGGACCCCCCACAGGGTGTCTCCCTCGGTCAGGAAGGAGTCGACCCCCACCCCGGCCAGCAGCAGGAGCCGCGGCCAGGACGATCCACAGGAGCTGGCGCCGGAGCTGCTGGTCCCCGCGGACGTAGCGCAGCACGAGGGCGGCGATGGCGCTGAGGTAGGTGATCACCATGCAGGCCGCGGCCACACCTCCCAGCGCTCCCATGTCGACGTCCGCGACGAGGTCACGGGCACCGGCCTCGGCCGACAGTCCACCGGCGGGATCCACCAGGGACGACGCCAGGAAGCCGACCGCGCCGACGGCCGCGGGCAGGGCCACGAGTCGCCACCGAGCGGACGGCAGCCGGCCGTCCGGCAGCAGCAGCAGCGACACCGGGAGGGACAGTGCGACCGGGATCGGGAACCCGGCGTTCACCAGCGTCGCCACCACCCGCACCCACCCGTGCGACGGGTCGGGGCCCGCCCACACCAGCACCACCAGTCCGGCAGCCGACGCGAGGTACGCCACCCCGCCGACCAGCAGCAGCCAGCCCACCGGGTTCCTCGGGCGGTAGGTCGCGACGGGCCAGCCCGCGGCCGCCATGGACGCGCCGATCAGGGTGTTCGACACGACGAAGTTGTCCACCGCCCACTGCAGGCCCAGCGCCGCCCAGGACGGCGAACACCACCGAGGCGACGGTCAGGGCGAACGCCCCGACAAGCATCGCCGCGGCCAGCAGCCGGCTCCCGGGGCGTGTCATGCGCTCATCCTGACGACTCCGGTCCCGCGGAGGAAGGGAACGCGTTCCCGCCGGTCAGGGAACGGCTCCTCTGGGAGGCGGGACGACTCCGGAACCACGGTGGAGGAATCCATCCACCGTGCTCGAAGGAGCCACCCATGACCACCCCGACCCCGACGACCCACGCCGGTCGTCGTCACTGCGTCCCCGACATCGTCGAGAGATGCGCGCACGTACTGGCGGGTCCTGCTCGCCGTGCTCGCCCCCTGCGGGGCGGCCCTGATCGGCCTCACGAACTGGCTCACCCCGGTGCCCCTGACCGGAACCGTCGGCCAGGCCGTCGCCGAGGTCACCGCGCACCGGGGGCTCGTGGAGGCGCTCCTCGTGCCCCAGCTGCTGTTCCCGCTCACGTTCGTCCCGGGCGCCGTCGCCCTGGTGGTGGCGCTGAGGCGGTCCCGGCCGGTGCTCGCCGCCGTGCTCGGCTCGTGGATGGGGCTCGCCGGGCTGCTGGCCGCGGCCAACCCCGGCTCCGACCTCCTCGTCGTGGCCGGCCTCGAGCAGGCCTCGACCCGAGCCGGATCAGCGAGTACGTGAGCCTCGTGTCGGGCGGTCCGTGGACGACGCCGTACCTGATCCCTTCCTGCTCTTCATCACCCTCGGGCGGATCGCCGTGGGCGTGCTGTTCTGGAGAGGCGGACCTGGCGCCGCGCTGGCTGGCGGTGCTGATGATGGCCAGCCCGTTCGTGGAGTTCGCACCGCTGCAGCCTCGGCAACGTCCAGCCCGCCCTGTCGTGGACCATGACGGCAGTGGCGATGACCTACGTCTCGGTCGTCCTGCTCCGGATGTCCGACGACGACTTCGACCTCCGGCCGCTGTCATGAGCACGCGGCGCTCCATCGTCGCGATCCTCGCGGCATCCACCCTCGCGATCGCGCTGGCCGCCTGCGCCACCCCGGCGGAGCCGGACGAGCAGGACACGGCCACGCCGGCCGTCACCACCCCGAGCGCGGAAGGGCCCAGGCAGGTGGACATCGGCGGTCGCTCATTGCAGCTCAGCTGCACCGGCACCGGCTCGCCCACGGTGATCCTCGAGGCGGGCCTCGGTGGCGACCTGCGCACGTGGGAGCGACGTCCAGCCCGCCCTGGCGGAGAGGACCCGGGTCTGCTCCTACGACCGTGCGGGCACCGGCGGGAGCGTGCCCGCGTCCGCGCCCCGGACGACCACCCAGGCTGTCGAGGACCTGCACGCCCTCGTCGAGGCCGCCGAGCTGCCGGGGCCGTACGTCATCGTCGGCTTCTCGTTCGGAGGGCTCATCACCCAGCAGTACGCGTCCACCTTCCCCGACGAGGTCGCCGGGCTCGTGCTCGTGGAGTCCCTCCACCCGGAGGAGATCCCGATCTTCGAGGAGCACCTGACGCGCCGCCAGATCGAGGAGGACCGCGCCTCGGCGCTCGGCAACCCCGAGGGCATGGACCCGTTCGCCAGCGTCGCGGAGATCGCGGAGGCCGGACCCCTTCCGGCCGTGCCGCTGGTCGTCGTCTCGGCGGGCATCGCCTCGGGATGGCCTCCCGGCTACGACGCGAGCTGTTCGACCGGCTGCGCGACGAGCTGCAGCAGGACCTGGCCCGGTCGGTCCCCGACGGGCGCCGCGTCATCGCCGAGCACAGCGGCCACGAGGTGCCCCGCGAGGAACCCGACGTCGTCGTGCGAGGCCGTCACCTCCGTGCTCGACGCGGCCGGCACGGATTGAAGCCCTTCGCCGAGCCGGCCTGTCGATTTCGGCCGGGCTCGTCCGTCAGAGTGTCGGAGGGCCGCACGGGCGGCCCCGGGACCGAGGAGCAGCCATGACCCAGTACGCCATCTACTTCATGCAGCAGTGGGTCGGTGACCACCCCGCGGAGTGGTACCAGACCCGCGTCGAGCCGTCCACGGCCGTCGTCCGCGACATGGAGAAGGCAGGCGTCCTGGTGTTCGCCGGCGGCCTCGTCGAGGACATGTCGCTGGCCTTCAGCGCCGACGGCACCAGCGGGGAGATGCTGGTGACCGACGGCCCCTACACCGAGGTGACCGAGTACCTCGGCGGCATCACGATCATCGAGGTCGAGACGATCGAGGAGGCCCGGGAGTGGGCCGCCAGGATCGCCGAGGGCTGCGGGTGGCCGCAGGAGGTCCGCGAGGTCAAGTAGGCCCTACTGGGCCACCCAGTCGGTGAAGCTGCGCGGCTCGCCGAGCCAGTCGCGCTTGCGTGTTGCTGCCGTTCGGGGCGGGAGCCGGCGACGCGTACGGCGACCCGGACCTCGTCCGGCGAGCCGATCGCGTCGCGGGAGATCCGCATCCGCACCTGGTCGGCGTCGTAGTCGATCCGCATCCGGTAGGACCCCTCGACCGGGCTCGCCCCACGCGGCGGTGGCGAAGCCGTCGGTGTGGAGCAGCGTGTAGTCGGTGCCGACGAAGTAGCCGCCGGCGAAGACGTACTCCGGGCCGGCGTCGGTCGGGTCGGTGTCGATGAAGACCGCGCCCGACGAGCCGGACTGCGGAAGGACTCCACCAGGTCGGTGTGCGTCGTGGTGACGACCACGTTGCGGCCGCCGTGCTGGACCTCCACGGAGCGCAGGTCGACGCCGTGGTCGAGGTCCTGCGGGTCCTCGACGCCGATGCCGTCGGCGTTGGCCGGGGCGAGCTGGGTCAGGGCGAGGGCGGCGATCGTCAGGGTCGCGGCGCTCAGGATGGTCGTACGCATGGTGCTTTCCGTTTCTCGTGTCGTGCACCGGATCGTCCCGATGCACCTTGAGGACGCGGAACGCACCGGCGAAGGTTGCATCTCCGGCGGCTCCGTCTGACATGATCCCCCTCTCGACGGCACACACCAACGACCGAGGAGGGACGTGGCCTCCCCACGGCAGCACCTTCCCGACGATCGCCTCCTGGCTCGTGCACGCCTACACGGCCTCGGGCTTCGTGCTGGCGTTCCTCGCCGTCGTCGCGGTGATGGAGGGCGACACCACCCGGTGCCTCTGGCTCTTCCTCGCCACCATGGTCGTCGACGGCACGGACGGCATGCTCGCGCGCTGGGTGCAGGTGAAGCGCCACGTGCCGTGGTTCGACGGGGCGCTGCTCGACAACATCGTCGACTACCTCACCTACGCGTTCCTCCCGATGGTGCTGCTGTGGAGCACCGGGCTGCTCGGCGACGGGGCCTCGGCGAAGGTGCTCGCGGTGGTGCCGCTGCTGGCGTCGGCGTACCAGTTCTGCCGGGTCGACGCGAAGACCGACGACCACCTGTTCCTCGGCTTCCCGAGCTACTGGAACATCGCCGCGTTCTACATCTACGTGCTCGACCTGTCGCCGACGGCCGCCGCGGCCGTGCTGCTGGTGTGCGCGGTGCTCGTCTTCGTGCCCATCGGCTACGTCTACCCCTCGCGCACCACCACCCTGCAGGCGCCCACGCTCGTCCTGACCTGCCTCTGGCTGGTCAGCTACGCGGTGCTGCTCGTGCAGGCGCCCGACCCGAGCGTCGTCTGGCTCGCGATCTCGGTGGCCTACGTCGCCTACTACGTCGTGCTGAGCCTCTACCTGACGGCTCGTCGCGCCCGCGCCGCCCGCGCCGCCGTCGGCTGAGGCCTACCGCCCGACCTGGAGGCGTACGTCGACCACGTCGCCGAGGCCGATCGCCTCGGCCCTGCGCACGGCGTCCTTCACCGGCAGGAACCAGGTCTCCTCGCGCGGGAACATCGAGGTGGTGAACTCGGTGCCGCCGATCCACGCCCGCACCGGCACGACGCCCCAGTAGACGACCTCCGCCTTGACCTCGTCGACGAGGTCGGCGGCGTCGAGCGGGAGCGGCACGAAGTAGTAGGGCGCGGGGCCGCGCCACTCGACCACGTCACCGCTGAACTCCAGCTCCATGCGGGCAGTCTCGCAAACAGGAGAGCGGGCGGGAGCTCTCGCTCCCGCCCGCTCCTTCCACCGCGCCCCTGTTGCGCGGTGGCTCCCCCCTGGAGGGTCTGTGTCAGCCCTGGGTGGTCACCCCAGTGCCGCGACGGCGGCGACGACGTCGACGAGGCCGTAGCCCTTGTCGTACGACGTGGTGCCCAGCGGACCGGACTGGTAGCCGGCCCCGTCGGTGTACTTGTAGGCGGAGACCTTCAGCGCCCGCTCGATGTCGGCGGGGGTCGCGGAGGGCTTGGCCTGGAACAGCTGCGCGACGATGCCCGCGATGTGCGGGGCAGCCATCGACGTGCCGCTGATCGTGTTGAAGGTGCCGATGTCCAGCAGGCCGGGACCGTTGCGCGGGTCGAGGCCGGTCGCGCAGATCGCCAGGTAGAGACGGCACGACGAGGTGATGTTCTCACCGGGCGCCGAGATGTCCGGCCAGGTCGAGGCGTCCGAGGACAGGCCGCGCGAGCTGTAGTCGGAGACCATGCCGTCGCGGGTGCCGGTGTCCTGGTCGTAGAACGACGCCACCGAGAGGATGCCGCCGGTCGGGTCCTGGCCGGGCGGGTTGGTGAGGCTCTCGGAGCCGTCGCCGCCGTCGTTGCCGGCCGCCCAGACGGTCACCACGCCCTGCGGCGGCGAGCGCCCGCTGGAGCTTGACGGTGGCCGACTCGGGGTCGAACTCGCCGCCACCGGTCGGGCCGTAGGAGTTGTTGGTGACCTTGATCGGCGGGCAGGTCGAGGCCGGGACGCCGGCGCCGCACGGAGCGGCGTGGTTCTCGAGCACCCAGTTGAGCGCGGAGTCGGCGCCGAGGATCACGATGCCGGCACCGGTCGAGATCGAGACCAGCTTGGCGCCGGGGGCGGCACCCTGGAGCTTGCCGCCGTCGGTCAGCGTGGTCGGGCGACCGGCCACGATGCCGTTGACGTGGGTGCCGTGGCCGCCGAGCGACAGCGTGTCGGTGTCGACGATGTTCGGGAGCTTCTGGACCGAGCAGGTCTCGGTCAGCGGCTCGCAGAGCGCCTTGAGGTTGGCGACGACGGCGGACGAGCCGTCGGCCTCCTTGAAGTAGGGGTGGGTCGGGTCGACGCCGGAGTCGATGACCGCGACGCTGACGCCCTTGCCGGTGAGCGGGCTGCCGTTGGCACCGGTCAGGGTCGAGGCCGCCTCCGCACCGCGGGTCGCGGTGTTGGACGTCTCCTGGAAGAACTCGATGGGCTGCGCGCCGCCCTCGACGTACGTCACCCCGCTCTGCGTGCGGACCGCCGAGATCTGCGACTTCGTCGCGTTGGCGATCACGACGCCGATGCCCTTGTACTCGCCCTTCTTCGCCATGCCCGTCGCGGCGACCGCCTGGCGGGCCGCGGTGATGCTCGTCCCGTGGACGAGCACGGTGGTCCTCCCGGTCAGGCCGGTGAGCTGGCCGGCGAGGAAGTCGGAGACGTTGGCCGGCTGCGGGGCGCCGGACACGGCTGCCGTGGCGGTGCCGCCGGCGCCGAAGGCCGCCGTGGCGGCGAGGATGCTCGCCGTGCAGGCGAGCGTGGTCGTGAGTCGCACGTGGTCCCTCCCGAGGGTGTGAGGTGTTGCCCCGCTCAACGACGCAGCGTGCGCCAGGTCACGCCCGTGCGCGTACTCCCGTTCGGTGCCCGGCCGCATCCGGATTGCGCGTCGAGGGGATGATGGGTCCATGACCGAGCTCCCACGCAAGGCCGCCGCCCGCACGGCACGCCTCGCGGCGCTGCCCCTGGGGTACGCCGGTCGCACCGCGATCGGGTTCGGCAAGCGCCTCGGCGGACGCAACGCCGACGTGGTGCTGAGCGAGGTCCAGCAGCGCACGGCCGAGCAGCTGTTCCGCACGCTGGGCGAGCTCAAGGGCGGGGCGATGAAGTTCGGCCAGGCCCTCAGCGTGCTGGAGTCGGCGCTGCCCGAGGAGCTCGCCGCTCCCTACCGCGAGCACCTCACCGCGCTCCAGGACTCCGCTCCCCCGATGCCCACCTCGACCGTGCGCCAGCAGCTGACGACCCACCTCGGCGCCGACTGGCGCGAGCGGCTGGTCTGGCTCGACGGCGCGCCGACGGCGGCCGCCTCGATCGGCCAGGTCCACCGGGGCCGGTGGCTCGACCACGCGCTGGACGACGGCGCCGAGCGCGACGTCGCGGTCAAGGTGCAGTACCCCGGCGCCGGCGAGGCGCTGATGTCCGACCTGCGCCAGATCGCCCGGGTCGCCCGCAGCGTCGCGCCGGTCTTCCCCGGGCTCGACATCAAGCCCCTGGTGGCCGAGCTGCAGGCGCGTGCGGCCGACGAGCTCGACTACGCGCTGGAGGCCGAGGCGCAGGCGGCGTACGCCGAGGCCTTCGCCGACCACCCCGACATCGTGGTGCCCGCCGTGGTGTCGGTGGGCGAGCAGGTGCTCGTGACCGAGTGGCTGGACTCCCCGTACTCGCTGGCCCACGTGATCCGCGAGGGGACGCAGGAGGAGCGCGACCACTACGGCGAGCTCTTCGTGCGGTTCCTGTTCGAGGGCCCCCGGCTGACCGGCATGCTCCACGCCGACCCGCACCCCGGCAACTTCCGCATCCTCCCGGCGCCCGACGGCGGCCTCGGCCGGATGGGGGTGCTGGACTTCGGCGCGGTCGCCCGCCTCGAGGGCGGCACCATGCCGCCGGCGACCGGCCGCCTGCTGCGCATCGCCCTCGAGGCCGACGAGCAGTCGCTCGTCGCCGGGCTGCGCGAGGAGGGGTTCATCAAGGACAAGATCGAGGTCGACCCGGCCATGGTCCTGTCCTACCTCGCCCCGTTCGTCGAGCCCGCCGCGCAGGACCGCTTCACCTTCACGCGCGAGTGGATGCGCGAGCAGTTCGAGCGGGTCAACGACCCGAAGTCGGAGGCGTTCACCCTCGCGCTCAAGCTCAACCTCCCGACGTCCTACCTCCTCATCCACCGCACCTGGATCGGCGCGATCGGCATGCTGAGCCAGCTCAACGCGACCGCGCCCTTCCGCGAGATCCTCGAGGAGTCGCTGCCGGGGTTCGCCGACGGCCTAGCCCGCCGACACCCGCCGCGCCAGCAGGACGAACCCGGCCGCGGCGAGCGCCAGCGCCGCCATCAGCGGCCAGAGCAGGTCGGGCGCGGCGGCGTAGACCGCCGTGCCGATCGGCGCGGAGAGCAGCGTCCCGCTGGTGGCGGCGCCGGTGTAGAGGCCCTGGTACTGGCCGACGAGGTGGTCGGGCGCCTGGTCGAGCACGTGTGCGGTGGCGGTGGTCTTGTAGAGGATCTCGCCGGCGGTGAGCACGCACCATCGCCAGCACCACCGACGCGACCGAGACCGGCAGCGCGAACATCGCGGTGCCGACACCCACGAGTGCGTAGCCGAGGGCGATGACGCCGTACGCGCCCTGCCCCTGCAGCCACTGCGTCACCGGGATCTCCAGCACGAGGATCAGCGCGGAGCCGACGGCGATCACCGTGGCGTAGAGCCAGACCGGCTGGCCGGAGTCGCGCAGGTGGAGCGGCAGGGTCGAGTAGAGCTGGCGGTAGACCAGGTCGACCAGCACGACGCCGACCAGCAGCACCACCAGCGGGCGGTCGAGCCGCAGCGCCTGCAGCAGGCCGTGGCCGGGCGCGCGGGCGTCGCCGACGTCGGGCGCGTCGCGCGGCAGCACCCGGCTCAGCGCGAACCGCACGACGATCACGGCCAGCCCGTCGACGACGAACATCGCGTCATAGCTCCACGCGACGAGCAGCGCACCCAGCGGCGGCCCGAGCACGAACCCGGCGTTGGAGGCGGCCCGCCCGACCGCGACCGACGTACGCCGCTGGCCGCGCGGGACCGCGAGCGCCGACAGCGCACCGGACGACACCGACCCCGTCGCCATCAGGTAGGCCTGCACGGGCAGCAGCCCGACGAGCACCCACAGCGGCACGAGGGGTACGACGACGAGCATGAGGCCGCCGGTCGAGCTCGCGGTGAGCAGGACCCGGCGGTGGCCGTAGCGGTCGCCCCACCGGCCGCCGGTGAAGTTGCCCGACCAGGAAGCCGATCCCGACCGTGCCGGCGAGGAGGCCGGCCGTCAAGGTGGACATCTCGCGCGGACCGGTGAGGTAGAGCGTGAGGAAGAGCATCGTGAACGACGCGGCCGACGAGACGAACCTCGCCACCGCCAGCGCCCAGACGACGCGCGGCAGGTCTCGCAGCTCCACGGCCCAGACCCTGCCAGACCGCGCGTCGGGTGGCACGATGACGCCATGGACGTCCATGCACGCCGCAGCCTCGCCCGCTGGCACGCCGTCGTCGAGAGCCGCGACCCCGCCGGCCTGCCCGGGCTGGTCGCCGAGGACGCGGTCTTCCGCAGCCCGGCCGTGCACACGCCGCAGGTCGGCCGCGACACGGTGGTCGGCTACCTGACGGCCGCGTTCACGGTGCTCGGACCGGCGCTGACCTACGAGCGCGAGTGGCTCGGCGAGGACTCGGCGGTGCTGCAGTTCCGTACGGAGGTCGGCGGCCTCGACGTCTCCGGGGATCGACATGATCACGTGGGACGACGACGGCCAGATCGTCGACTTCACGGTGATGGTCCGGCCCGCCAAGGCGCTCCAGGCCGTCATCGAGCACATGGGCGCCGAGCTGCTGCGGATGCTCGAGGCGGCCGGCTCCGCCCGTGATGCATCCCGGCTAGACCCAGAAGCCCCGGCCGACCGCCGTAGAAGTCGCCGAAGTGCTCGCGGTACGACGTGCCGGGGCCGCGCGAGCCGAGGTAGGACCCGACCACCGCGGCGCCGAGGTCGTCGAGCTCGGGGCTGACCATCCGGCCGTCGACCCGACGGGCCATCGAGTCGATGAAGCGCGCCAGGCCGGGGTCCTCGCCGAGCCGGAAGAACGTCACCTGCGCCCCGAGCCGCGCGGCCGCGTCGAGCTCGCGCACCGAGTGGGCGATCGTCAGCGGGTGCGGCGGGTAGGAGAACCACACCTCGCCGTCGGGCTCGAGGTGCGCGGTCGGCTCGCCGTCGGTGACGACCAGCAGCACCGGCTGGGCGTTGGGGTGCTTGCGGAAGAACCGGTTCGCGAGCAGCAGGCCGTGGTGGAGGTTGGTGCCCTTGTCCCAGCGGCGCGTCGAGGCCCGGTGAGCTGCTCGATCTCCATCACCTGGGCGTGCCGGCCGAACGCGATCAGCTGGAGGTCGTCGCCGCGGAAGCGCGAGCGGACGAGCTGGTGCAGGGCGAGGGCGGTGCGCTTCATCGGCACCCACCGCCCGTCCATCGCCATCGAGAACGACGTGTCGACCAGCAGCGCGACGGCCGCCTGGGTGCGGGCCTCGGTCTCGACGACCTCGATGTCGTCGACCTGGATCCGCACCGGTGAGGCGCCGCCCTCGCGCAGCACCGCGTTGGTGATCGTGCGCGGCACGTCCCACGGCTCGGTGTCGCCGAACTCCCACCGCCGGGTGGCGCCGGACGGCTCGCCCGCCAGGCCCGTCGTACGCGTCTCGCGCTGGCCGCCGGAGCGACCGCTCATCCGGTCGGCCACGTCGCGCAGCAGCGCCTTGCCGAGCTGGCGCATCGCCTTCGGCGAGAGCCGGAGCTCGCCGTCGGACCCGCGCTTGAGGTAGCCGCTGTCGCGCAGCGCCTGCTCGAGCTCCTGCAGGGTCTTCGCGGCGACGGCCGCCTCGGGGCCGAGCTGGCCGGCGAGCGCGTCGAGGTCGACGTCGTCGAGCCGGGCGCCCTGGTAGGACTGGGCGAGCTGGTCGGACAGCTGGTCGAGCTGGGCGAGGTCCTGGAGCGCGCCCGTGCCGTCGCCGAGCCCCATCCCCTGGTCCCCCTCGAAGCTCTCCGACCCCGACCAGTCCTCGCCCGGCCGCAGCGCCTGGAGGTTGGCGTCCATCCGGGCCAGCTGCTCCATCAGCTGCGGCGAGCCGAACGCCTGCTGCGAGAGCTCCATCAGCTCCTGGCGCTGCTCCTCGGTCATCGAGTTGAGCATCCGCTGGGCCGCCGCGGCGCGCTGGGCGAGCGAGTCGAGCAGCTCGTCGATGTCCTGCGGGTTCTCGGGGAAGAAGTCGCCGTGCTTCTCCATGAAGTCGGCGAACTCCTCGTCGGTGTCCTCCACCCGCGGCGTGCTTCTCGAGCAGGTCGTTGAGGTCGGACAGCATCTCGGCGACGGCCGCCCGGTCCTCGTCGGTCGCGCCCTCGAGCGCCTGCTTCATCCCGGCGAACCGCTGGTCGAGCAGCTCGCGGCCGAGCAGGTCCTTGATCTGCTCGTAGGCCTCGCGCGCCTCGGCGGACTGCCAGTCGTACGACGCCAGCTCGCTCACCGCGGCCGCGGTGGACGGCGAGCAGGTTGTCCAGCACCATCTCGCGGAAGTCGCGGTCCTCGTCCGACATCGTGATGTCGCGGGCGAGCTGGCCGCGCTCGGCCAGCACCGCCTTGTCGAGGAGCTCGCGCACCTCCTGCATGGTGCCGTCGAGGTTGTTGCGCTGGAGGATGTCGCGCCGCCGCTGGGCGACCTGGCGCTGCAGCTCGTCGAGCCCGGTCTGGTCGGTGCCGCCGCGCCGGAGGTACTCGCGCATCGCGTGCTCGGGCGAGTAGCCGGCCATCACGTCCTGGCCGATCGCGTCGAGCGCGTCGGCGAGGTCGACCGGCGGCGCGAGCGGGTCGCCGCCGGCGTACTTCGTGAAGCGGCTCACCGGCAGCACCTTCCTCATCCACACGTCGTCGGGCCACGGCCGCGTCCGGGGTCGCGCTCGACCTCGCTCGAAGCCGCGGCGCGCGGTAGAACGCGAAGGCCTGCTCGTTGCCGTCGACGACCTCGAGCCACAGCTCGTCGCCCTCGACGCGCGACTCGACCTCGGCCAGCAGCCGGCTGCCGATGCCGCGGCCGTGGTGGTCGGGGTGGACGTAGAGCTTCCACATCACCTCGCGGTCGCCGCTGACGTGCGGGAAGTCGCGGTAGGACCGCGACAGCCGGCCGATCGTTGGCGAGCGCGACGACCTCCCCGTCGACCTCGGCGACGACGTGCGCGTTGGTCTGCATCGACCGGGTGAACACCTCGGGCGTCCACCACTCGTCGATCATCCGCTGGGCGTACGCCGCGTCGATCGGGCCGTAGGTCGGCGGCACGACGGCGCGGCCGAGCGCGACGAGCGCCGGGATGTCGTCGACGGTGCCGGCGCGGAGCGTGACGAGGGCGGCGTCAGGCAGGCGTCAGCCATAGACGGTCTCCCCGGCGTCGGTGTCCTTGCCGATCTTGCGGGCGAGGTAGAGGCCCTCGAGCGCGAGCTCGATCGCGGCCGCGCGCTCGCCGTCGTTGGTCGCGCCGAGCCGGTCGCACACCGCGTCGTAGAGGTCCGACTCGCCCAGCACCGGCAGGCCGGCGAGGAAGTCGCGCGCACCGACGCGGGCACCGGTGCTGACCATCGCACCCTCCTCGATCGCCTCGACCAGCAGCCGCAGGTCGATGCCGGCGAGGTGGGCGCGGACGGTCTCGGCGACGGCGGTGCGGAGCAGGTGGGTGAGCACCTCGGCCTCGCGACCCTCCTCGCCGGTCTCGAACTCGATCTTGCCGCCGAGCACGTCGACCGCCGTCTCGAGGTCGACGACGCGGGCCACGGCCTCGTCCTCGCCCTGCGTGGTCGCCCGGTGCAGCGCGGCGGCGGCGATGGTCTCGGCGCCGGCGATCGCGAAGCGGGCGCTGACGCCCGAGCGCTGGTCGACGGCCTGGGACTCGCGGAGGTTGCGGGTGAACCGGGCGAGCACCTCGAGCGAGGTACGCCGGCACCTCGGCGACGAGGTCGGCCTCCTGCTCGATGACGGCGATCTCCTCGTCGACCTCGCGCGGGTAGTGGGTGCGGATCTCGGCGCCGAAGCGGTCCTTGAGCGGGGTGATGATCCGGCCGCGGTTGGTGTAGTCCTCGGGGTTGGCGCTGGCGACGACGAGCACGTCGAGCGGCAGCCGGAGGATGTAGCCGCGGATCTGGATGTCGCGCTCCTCCATCACGTTGAGCATCGCGACCTGGATCCGCTCGGCGAGGTCGGGCAGCTCGTTGATCGCGACGATGCCGCGGTGGCTGCGCGGGATCAGCCCGAAGTGGATGGTCTCCGGGTCGCCGAGGTGACGGCCCTCCGCCACCTTCATCGGGTCGACGTCGCCGATCAGGTCGGCGACCGACGTGTCCGGCGTCGCCAGCTTCTCGGCGTACCTCTCGTCGCGGTGCCGCCACGAGATCCGCAGGTCGTCGCCGTACGTCGCCGCCGCCTGCTGGGACGTGACGGTGATCGGCTCGTAGGGGTGCTCGCCGAGCTCGGAGCCGGAGATCACCGGTGACCACTCGTCGAGGAGGCCGACCAGCGAGCGCAGCAGCCGGGTCTTGCCCTGGCCGCGCTCGCCGAGCAGCACGATGTCGTGGCCGGCGAGCAGGGCGCGCTCGACCTGCGGGACGACGGTCTCGGAGAAGCCGTGCAGGCCGGGCCACGGATCCTCGCCGCTGCGCAACCGGGCGAGCAGGTTGTCGCGGAGCTCCTCGCGGAGCGTCTTCAGCTCGTGGCCGCTGGCGCGGAGCTGGCCGAGGGTGCTTGCTGCGGGGTGCTGGGTGTTCGGGTCAGTCACGTCTCCACGCTAGACCGGGCCGTCAACGTCGAGTGCGCTCGAAGATGCTCTGGACCAGTGGGGAAATCAGGGTTCGACGACCCCGGACAGGGCAGGATGCGCGCATGACCGCGCTGCTGCTCCTCCTCGTGCGTCGTGCTGATCGGCGTCGGCCTTCTGGGCCGGGCGCATGTCCGTCGGCGCCGGGTCGGCGCCCGCGGTCGCCCCGCCCGCTGCTCCGCGCGAGCTCGCCGAGCGCGACGCCTTCATCGAGCAGCTGCGCGAGACGGCGTGGCAGCACCGCGACGTCTCCCCCGAGCTCTCCACGATCATCATCGACGAGATCACGACCCACCACCGCCGCCTCTCCAGCGGCCCCGACGCCTGAGGACCCGATGTCGACCACGACGAACAAGATCGCCAGCCGGGCCGGCGCACTGCGCAAGGCGTCGGGCGGAGTCATCCTGCTGCTGGTCCTCGGGGTCGGGACGCTGATCTTCGTCCGGCCGACCACCGTCTCGACCGGCCCCGACCAGGTGGCCCTGCACTACAGCGACGGCGCCTTCACGCCGCGCAGCTTCAAGGACTGCGTGTCGAGCTCGACGCGCGCCTGGGACGGCCCCGGCGACAAGCACTACTCCTACCCCAAGAGCCAGCGCAACTACGTCTTCGGCGAGGGCGGCGACCGGCCGATGGTGACCTTCGTCAGCAAGGACGGCATCGAGATGTCGGTCGACGGGGTCGCGGCGTTCCTGCTCAACACCGACTGCAAGACGCTGCAGAAGTTCCACGACCTGATCGGCAACCGCTACGCCGCCTACATGGACTCCACCGACGGCAACGGCTCGGCCGGGTGGCTGCAGATGCTGAGCGTCTACATCAGCCGGCCGCTGGAGACCGCGATCGACCGCGCCAGCCAGAACTACACCTACACCGAGCTCTACACCGACCCGGCCGTCAAGGCGCAGTGGGAGCAGGAGGTGCTCGAGCAGATGCCCGAGCTGGTCGGCCGCCAGATCGACGGCGACGAGGAGTTCTTCACCGACTTCGCCATCACCCTGCAGAAGCCTGTCCCGCCGGAGGAGGTGAAGGCCGCGCTCGTCGCCCAGCAGGAGGCCGTCGCCCGCGCCAAGGCCAAGGAGGCCGAGGCCGCCGCCCAGGTGAAGGCCGCGCAGGCGCAGATCGAGGTGGAGAAGGCCGAGGCCGCGAAGATCGCCGAGCGGATCAAGGTCCTGGGCCAGGAGGGCTACCTCAAGCAGTACGCCATCGACCACGGGCTCAACCCCTACCAGCCGACGACCGGCGGGCTGATCACCGACTCCGACGCCCTAGCCGTTCGGGACCTTCGACCCTGCCCGCGACGCCACCGGGCAGGGAGGCTGGGAGTCCGGCCGAAGGAGGCTCCCATGCTCACCACCCACGACCTCTCCCACGAGGACTGCACACGACTGCTCGGCGCCGGCATGGCCGGGCGGGTGGCGCTCGGCACGCCCACCGGCACCCACATCGTCCCGGTGAACTACGCCGTGGACGGCGACTCGATCCTCGTCCGCACCACCGCCTACAGCCTGCTGGGCACCTACGGCCGCGACGCCCAGGTGTGCTTCGAGGTCGACCAGTTCGACTACGAGCTCGAGCGCGGCTGGAGCGTCGTGGTGCGGGGTCGGGCGTCCTTCGTCGACGACCACGAGGAGCTCTCCGAGATCGCCCGGTCCTGGCACCGCGTCCCTGGGCGGCGGGCCAGCGCAACCTCGTCGTACGCATCCCGTGGACCGAGGTCAGCGGGCGGCAGCTGGGTGGCGGCTGGGACCCGTGGGAGCACCTGCCGGTGCGCCGCCCGGCGTAGGGACAGACTGTGCGGGTGACCCCCACCTCAACCGCCCTCGGAGCCGAGGCACGCTCGCTGCTCGAGGCGGTGACCGCGATCTCCAGCGACCTCGACCTCGCCAGCGTGCTGACCCGCATCGTCGAGGCGGCGACGGAGCTGACCGGTGCCCGCTACGGCGCGCTGGGGGTGCTCGGCAGCGACGGTGACGAGCTCGTCGAGTTCGTCACCACCGGCCTCGACGAGCGGACGCGGGCCCTGATCGGCGAGCTGCCGCGCGGGCGCGGGATCCTCGGCCTGATCATCGACGACCCGTCGGGCCTCCGGCTCGCCGACCTGTCGGCACACCCGTCGTCGGTGGGCTTCCCGCCGAACCACCCGCCGATGACGTCGTTCCTCGGCATGCCGGTGCGGATCCGCGGCACGGTCTTCGGCAACCTCTACCTCACCGAGAAGGCCGGCGGCGGACCCTTCACCGAGGCCGACGAGGGCCTCGTCGAGGAGCTGGCCCGCACCGCCGGGTACGTCATCAGCAACGCCCGGTCGTTCGCGCTCAGCGAGCGGCGGCGGCAGTGGCTCGAGGCGTCGGCGGAGCTCGCGGAGCTGCTCCAGCCGCCCGTCGAGCTGCCGACCGCGCTGCACCAGATCGTGTCGACCGCGCGGCAGGTCTCCCGGGCGCGCGCGGTGGCGCTGTGGTCGTCCCTCGGGCCGGAGCACGACACCGTGAGCATCGCGCCCGACGCCGACGACGACCAGGTGCTCGCCGTCCTCGCCGCGGCACGACGCGACCGTGGAGCGCCGGACCGGCAGCGCCGTCGACCACGTCGACCGTCGACGGCGTGACCCTCGTCGTGGTGCCGCTGCGATCCCACCTCGCGCCGGTGACCGCGCTGGTCGCCGTGGCCCACCCGGCGTCCGGACCTGCTCGACGTGCAGGACCGCGACCTCTTCGCCGGCTTCGCCGACCAGGTCGCGCTGTCGCTCGACCGCACCCAGGCGCTCGCCGACCGCCAGGAGCTCGCCCTGATCTCCGACCGCGAGCGGATCGCCCGCGACCTCCACGACATCGTCATCCAGCGGCTCTTCGCCACCGGCCTCCAGCTCCAGGGCGTCGCGGCGATGGCCGGCGACGGCGCCGTCGCCGACCGCCTCGACCGGTCGGTGGCCGACCTGGACGACACGATCAAGGCGATCCGCGGCACGATCTTCGAGCTGCAGGACCGCCGCGGCGACTCGCTGCGCGCCGGCATCCGCAGCCTGGTCAAGGAGTACGTCCCGGTGCTGGGCTTCACGCCCGGTCGTCCGCACCTCCGGCCCGATCGACACCGTCGTGCCGCCGGCGCTCGGGTCGCAGCTGCTCGCGGTGCTGCGCGAGGCGGTCTCCAACGTCGCCCGGCACGCCCTCGCCGACAGCGCCGAGGTGGACGTCACCGTCAGCGCCGACCTGCTCGAGCTGCGCGTCGCCGACGACGGCGTGGGCCTGCCCGCCTCGGTCAGCGAGAGCGGGCTGCGCAACGCGCGGCGCCGCGCCGACGACCTCGGCGGCACGCTGGCGGTCTCGCCGGTGGGCGAGCGCGGCACGGTGCTGGTCTGGCGCGTACCGCTGCGCTGACCCGGCGCCCGCGCACGCAGGAAAGCCCGACGCCGTGGAGGCGTCGGGCTTCCGGGGCCTGCTGATCAGCGCAGGACGGGGTGTTCCTCCACCACGTCCATGCGGTTCCACCAGTGACCCAGCCCCCACGTGGTGCCGGCCGCGCCCAGGGCGAGGACCGCCATCACGATGATGCCGACGAGGTGGTCGTCGACGACGGGGTTGTTCTCGAGCGGCAGCGACGCGGCGTACATGAACGCGTACATCAGCGCGCCTGCCGCGGTGCCGAACCGCATGGCCACCCCGAGCAGCAGGGTCACGCCGATGCCGAGCAGGCCGAGCATGAACAGCCAGTCGATCGCGGCGCTTCCGGCCAGGCCGTTGAAGAAGCCCTTGAACGGGTTGCCCTCGGGGACGCCGAAGGACAGGAAGCCCTCGGTCGGGCTGGCGCCGTTGATCCAGGCCGCGGGACCGAAGCGGTCCAGGGCGCCCTCCTGGTCGTAGCCGGTGTGGAAGCCCAGCGCGAGGGTCTTGTCGAGGAAGGCCCACAGGAAGGTGATCCCGAAGGCGATCCGCAGGGTGGCCAGGGCCCGGGCGAACCAGGTGCCTCGGTCGTGGTCGATCGGAGCCTGCACTGCATCGGTCTCGTCGTGGTGACGGTGGATGACGCTCATCGTCATCCCCTCCTTCTGTGGTGTGTTTTCTGGGTCACCACCAGAGTCGCGCGGATCGCCGGCGGCCATCAGGGCCGCCGGTCCCCGTCGGGGGGACCAAGGTCCCCCTCGAGTGCCCGAGGAGCTTGGAGGCCAGCACGGCCGCCTGCGTGCGCCGCTCGAGCCCGAGCTTGGACAGGATGCTGGAGACGTAGTTCTTGACCGTCTTCTCGGCGAGGAACATCTGCTCGGCGATCTGCCGGTTGGTGAGGCCCTCGGCGATGTGGCCGAGCAGGATCCGCTCCTGGTCGGTGAGGGAGGACAGCTCGTCAGGGGTGCCGGGGCCGTTGCGGATCCGCTCCAGCACGGTGGCGGTCATCGCCGGGTCGATGAGCGACTTGCCGGCCGCGACGTGGCGCACCGCGGTGACCAGGTCGGAGCTGCGGATCTCCTTGAGGACGTAGCCCGACGCGCCGGCCATGATCGCGGCGAACAGCGCCTCGTCGTCGTCGTACGACGTCAGGATCAGCGCGTTGATCGACGGGTCGACGCCCGGACCTGACGGCACACCTCGATGCCCGAGCCGTCGGGCAGGCGGGCGTCGAGGACCGCGACGTCCGGGCGCAGGGCAGGGATCCGGGCCGTCGCCTCGACGGCGCTGGCGGACTCGCCGACCACCTCGATGTCGTCCTGCTGCTCGAGCAGGAACCGCAGTCCCTCCCGCACGACGTCGTGGTCGTCGAGCAGGTAGACGCGGATCGGGTCGGGCATGGACCCATTGGACCAGACCGCGGCGCTCAGACGTCGGTCGCGCCGTCGATCGACTGGCGGATGAGGTCGGCGTGCCCGGCGTGACGGGCGTACTCCTCGACCATGTGCACCAGCACCCAGCGCACGGTCGCGGTGTCGCCCTTCGCCGGGTCGCGCGGGCGCGCCACCGGCCGGTCGAGCTCGGGGTCGTCGGCGAGCGCCTCGTCGAGGCAGGCGTCGGAGCGGGCGATGGCCGCGGCGAGCAGGGCGTCGAGCTCGGCGTGCGGCGCGCCGGCGGCGCTGTGCCAGTCCCAGTCGGGGTCGTCGTCCCACGGCGCGGTGTCCCACGGCGGGGACGGCTCGCGGGCCATCAGGTTGTAGGAGAACCAGTAGTCCTCGACGAAGGCGAGGTGCTTGAGCATCCCGCCGAGGGTCAGGTCGCTGGGCGGCAGCGGCTGGTCGAGCTGCTCGTCGGTGAGACCGCTCGCCTGGAGCCGGATGGTGCCGCGGAAGTGGTCGAGGTAGGAGCGCAGCATCCCGACCTCGGTGTTGCTGAAGGTCGGCTCGGGCCGCTCGATCGTCATGGCCGCGAACCTAGTCGTAGACGCGCCAGGCATCGGCACCGGCGAATGCGCCCGGCCGCCACGCTCGGGTGAGCGCGGCGGCCGGACGCATTGCCTGCGTGTCTCGCAGGCGGGGATGCGTGGATCAGACGGCAGGGCCCTCGCCACGCAGCTTGTCGACCTCGGCCATCGCGTCGCGCAGCTGGCCCAGCCACTCGTCGGCGTGCTCGCCGACCAGCCGGACCGACCACGCGAGCGCGTCGGACCGCGACCGGGCGACGCCGGCGTCGACGAGGGTGTCGAGCACCTGCCGCTCGGGCTGGCGCAGCCGGGTCATCACCGGAGCGGCGACGTGGGTGAACAGCGCCTCGGTGTCGCCGAGCCGCACCCCCCACGACACCTTGCGCTGGTAGCGCGCCTGGGCCTCGAGCGCGATCTCGATGCGCTCGGCCTTGGTCTCGGAGCGGAACCGGCCGATCCGGCCCTCCGCCGCGGCGCCGTCGGCACCCTCGGCCTGCTCGTCGCTCAGCGTGCCCATCACCGTGATCTCCTCACGGTCGGTGCGCACGTCGATCTCGCTGAACCAGCCCTCGGGCAGCCGCCCGCGGAACCAGTCGGCGGCGTCGCCGGCGGGCGGGAGGTCGGCGACCTGCCACCCTCCGCGTCGGCCACGGCCCTCGGGGCCCCCGGGGCCACCGCGCTCGCCGCGTCGTCCGCGGCCTCGTCCTTCGCCGCGTCCGCGGCTCTCGTCGTAGTCATCTCGGGTCATCATGTGTCTTTCTCCTTCTTGCAGTGCTTACATGATTACACCCTTACAACGAAGCACTCAAGGACATTGTTCCCGCCCTAGGCTGTGGCCCGTGCCTCCCCTCCAGTCGAGCTGCCCGTGCGGCACCGGAGCGACGTACGACGCGTGCTGCGGGCCGCTGCTGGCCAACACCGCGCAGGCGTCGACGCCGGAGCAGCTGATGCGGTCGCGCTACACCGCGCACGCGACCGGCGACGCCGACCACCTGTTCCGCACGTGGCACCCGCGCACCCGCCCGGACGACATCGCCCTGGACCCGACCACCCGGTGGACCGGGCTCCGGATCGTGGCCGCCGAGGGCGACACGGTCGAGTTCGTGGCGACCTCGGAGACCGGGCGGATGCACGAGGTCAGCCGCTTCGAGCAGCGGGCCGGGCGCTGGGTCTACGTCGACGGCGTCCAACGCCCGACCTGACCGATCTGATCGACTCTGTCGCTCGGCGGCCACGTCCACCACACTGGTCGAGTGACCGACCTCCTCTCCTTCGCCGACGATCTGCGCCTCGAGACCGTTCCCGGCGGTGCCGTGCTGATCGAGGAGGGGTCGCACACCCGGGCGGATGCTGGTGCTCGCCGCCGGTGAGGTCGTCGTGGAGCACGACGGCGTCGCCTTCGCGAGGATCGACACCCCCGGTGCCGTCTTCGGTGAGATGTCTGCGGTCCTCGCCGTCCCCGCCACGGCCACCGTGCGGGCTGTCGGCGACGTCCGGGTGCACGTCGTGGACGACCCGCTGGCCTTCCTCTCCGACCGGCCGGGTGCGGCCCTGGCCGTGCTGCGGACGACAGCGACGCGACTGGACGGCCTGACGCACTACCTCGTCGACGTCAAGCGGCAGTACGCCGACGCCGGCGACCACCTCGGCATGGTCGACCAGATCCTCGACACGCTCGTGCACCACCAGGCCCCGCGGGCACGGACGGGGTCGTCGCGCGACCCCGAGGGCGACCACCACTCCCACTGAGCAGCCGGCCGGGCGCTGGTCGCTCAGGCCAGGCTGATCGTCTCGGACTCGAAGACCCCGAACCACGCGGCGGTCATCGCGTCGGTGTCCAGGGTGATGTGCGCCGGCACCTTGCCGATCTGCTTGCCGGCGTTGAACACCCGTGTCCTGCCCAGCCGGGCGTGCCAGGTCCCGCCGGCGATCCACGGTGCCTGGTGGATGTGGCCGCAGAGCACGATGTCGGGCTGGTGCTCGGCGATCCACGAGGCGAGCTCCTGGTCGGGGAAGGTCCGTCGCCCGTCGTCGCACAACGGTGTTCCCGCCGGAGGTGCGTGGTAGAGCCACACCCAGCGCGCGGGCCGGTCCACCGCGCGGCGGCAAGCTGGGCGGAGACCTCCTCGCGGGTGACCGGCCCGTCCCACCACGGGCACACGGTGAACCTCGTGTCCCCGATGTCGACACTCGCTCCGTCGACGTGCAGCGACTCGTGCACCGGCCTCCGGAGCCAGGCGGCCACCTGCTCGCCGTGGCTGCCCGGACCGTCGAGGTCGTGGTTGCCCGAGGCCGCGAGCACGGTGGTCCGGTCCGCGAGCAGACCGAGGTACTTCGCGAGCACGACCGTCTGCATCTCGTGCGGCACCGCGCTCACGACGTCGGCGAGGTCGCCGACGATCGCCACGGCGTCGACCTGTTCGGAGGCAGTGACGAGCCAGTCGTAGTGAGGGAGCCGGTAGTGCAGGTCCGAGACGACAAGGATCCGCATGCGGCACATCCTCCCGCACCCTCGGCGTCGTGGGCAGGTCGCTACGCCTCCTCGGTCTTCTCCTCCGCCACTCCCGTCCGCGTCCCACGTACCGACACCTTCTCGAAGCCCTTGTGCCGCTGCATGCGGGCATAGAGCGCGTACGCCCAGCGGTCGGCCTCGGTGAGGTCGACGTTGTCGGTGAAGGGCGTCAGCAGCGCGCGCGGCCAGAGCCGCCGCGCCAGGACCACGTTGATCTCCATCGCGAGGACCGCCATCACCGCGCCGATCCAGAGGAAGCCGATGAGGCCGAGGACGAGGCCGAAGGTCTTGGTCATCGAGGTGGTGTCGACCAGCACCCGGTCGACGTACGCCGCTCCGGCGATCTGGAGCACCTGCCACATCACCGCGAGGCGTGAAGCCGCCGGGCGCCGCGCGGCGGAACGAGTGCTGGCCGGTCGCGGCGTAGCGGAAGAGCAGCGGTGAGGAAGGTGCCGACGACGACGATCGTCAGCACCGGGAGGAGCACCTTCATGCCCTGCCCGAGGACCTCGGTGAACACGTCGGTGGTGCTCGCGATGGTGGACACGACCGACACCGCGAGCAGCGAGAAGCCGGCCGTGACCAGCAGGACGAGGGTCTTGAGGCGGGCGTAGAACGGGTTGGGGCGGCTGTTGCGCGGCACCGACCAGGCGACGTGCTGGGTGTTCTGCAGCGCCTGGCCCAGGCCCATCGCGCCGTAGAGCGCGGCGATGCGCACCGACCGCGACACCGGCGAACGAGCCCTGGAGCCCCTCGGGCCGGCCGAGCTCGTCGCCGATGATCGGGAACTGGGCGAGCGCGGAGTCGAGGATCGCCTCCTGCCAGTTGGGCTCGCCGCGCAGGATGATCCCGAGGATCGAGGTGCCGAGCAGCATCAGCGGGAAGATCGCGATGAAGGCGTAGTAGGTCAGCGCCGACGGCGAGGTAGGGGCCCTGGTCGTCGAAGTACTTGTAGACGACCGCCAGCGGGAAGCCGAGGACGGGATGGCGGCGCTGGAACGCATCGACTGACGAGACCGCTCCCACGTGGGGGAGGCTACCGGTCACCACCAGCCGAGCACGTCACCGCCGAGTCGGACGACGAAGCCGGACACCACCACCAGGAAGAACACGCGCACGAACCTCGCGCCCCGCGCCATCGCGAGCCGCGCGCCGAGGTAGCCGCCGACGATGTTGGCCGCCGCCATCGGCAGCGCCAGCTCCCAGATGACCGCACCCTGCGGGACGAAGACGACGAGCGCGGCCAGGTTGGTCGCCCAGTTGGCGAGCTTGGCCTTGGCCGAGGCCTCGAGGAAGTTGTAGCCGAGCAGCCCGACGAGGGCGAAGACGAGGAACGACCCGGTGCCCGGGCCGATCGCGCCGTCGTAGAAGCCGATCATGAGCCCGGTGAGCAGCGACCATCGACGACGTGCCGGCCGCCGCTGAACCGCAGGCTGGTCAGCTCGCCGACGCTCGGGCTTGAACCAGACGTAGCCGCCGACGAGCACCAGGACGACCAGGATGATCGGGTCGAACGCGCTGCGCGGCAGCAGCGACGCCACCAGCGCGCCGCCGGCGGACCCGACGAACGCGGCGAGCATCAGCGGCAGGAACGTCCGCGGGTCGGGGCGGATGCGACGGACGTACGTCGCCGCGCTGATGGAGGTGCCGCAGAAGGACGCGAGCTTGTTGGTGGCCGCGATCTGCACGACCGACGCGCCCGGCAGCCCGACGAGCAGGGCCGGCAGCTGGACCAGCCCGCCGCCGCCGACGACCGCGTCGACGAAGCCCGCGACCAGGGCCGCGAGGACCAGGAAGAGGACGACCTCGAGCGGGTACCGGAGTCTCCCGACGGTCGCGGGTGAACTCCTGCACGACCACGGCGTCGTAGTCCTCGGGCATCGTGGCGCTCAGGCCGGGGCAGACGAAGTGCTTCGACTGGTCGTGGCCATCTTCGCGGCCGAGCAGTTGACGGTCGCGACCGGCTCGCCGTCGGCGAGAAGACCATCTGGAAGATCGCAGCGCGCTCCTCGTCGGACTTGTTGATGATCGTGCCCGGACCTCCGGGGTGGTGACCTCCTCGATGCCGGCGGAGCGCTCGATGCCGTTGAGCTCCCAGCCGTCCTCGACGCGAAGCCGTTCCACTCGAAGGCCTTGCCGACCTCGACCTCGACCGGGTCGGTGCCGTGCCGACGTCGTCGCTGCAGGCAGCCGGCGCCCCAGGCAGGCGAGGCGAGGGCCGTCGCCCAGGCGCGCCTCACGACGCCACAGAAGGTGAGGAGGTCCTGACGGGTCAGGACGCCGATGGGCTTGCCGTCCTCCTGCACCAGCACGGCGTCGGCCTTCCCGAGGAGCGCGACCGCGTCGGTGGCCGCCTCGGTCGAGCCGATCGTCGGCAGCGCCGCGGACATGTGGTCCTCGACGCGGTCGGTCATCTTGGCCGCGCCGGTGAACAGCGCGTCGAGGAGCGTGCGCTCCGACACCGAGCCCGCGACCTCCGCGGCCACGATCGGCGGCTCGGCGCGGACGACGGGCATCTGGCTGACGCCGTACTCCTGGAGGATGTGGACCGCCTCGGCGATCGTCTCGCCGGGGTGCGTGTGCACCAGGTCGGGCAGCCGGCCGGACTTGCCGCGCAGCACCTCGCCGACGGTGCGGTGGTCGGCCTCCGCGCCGGTGGCGAAGCCGTACTGGCGCGAGCCAGTCGTCGTTGAAGACCTTGGTGAGGTAGCCGCGACCGGAGTCGGGCAGCAGCACCACGATGACCGCGTCGGTGCGGCCCTCGGCGGCGAGCTCCTGGGCGAGCTGGCGGGCGGCGAAGGCGGCCATGCCGCAGGAGCCACCGACCAGCATCGCCTCCTCGCGCGCGAGGCGACGGGTGAAGGCGAAGGAGTCGGCGTCGGAGACCTCGATGACGCGGTCGGCGATCGTGCGGTCGTAGGTCTCGGGCCAGAAGTCCTCGCCCACGCCCTCGACGAGGTAGGGGCGGCCGGTGCCGCCGGAGTAGACCGAGCCCGCCGGGTCGGCGCCGATGACCTGGACGTCGTCCCCCAGGGTTCTGCTCCTTGAGGTAGCGCCCGACGCCGCTGATCGTGCCGCCGGTGCCCATGCCGGCAACGAAGTGGGTGATCCTGCCGTCCGTCTGCTCCCAGATCTCGGGACCGGTGGTCTCGTAGTGGGAGCGCGGGTTGTGCGGGTTGGAGTACTGGTCGGGCTTCCACGCGCCGGGCTCGGAGGCGAGCCGGTCGCTGACGTTGTAGTAGGAGTCGGGGTGCTCCGGCGCGACGGCGGTCGGGCAGACCACGACCTCGGCGCCGTAGGCCTTGAGCACGTTGCGCTTGTCCTCG
Source organism: uncultured Gemmatimonadales bacterium (assembly GCA_963844445.1). Taxonomy (GTDB): domain Bacteria; phylum Gemmatimonadota; class Gemmatimonadetes; order Gemmatimonadales; family GWC2-71-9; genus CAVVWJ01. The sequence continues at coordinate 18,184 of CAWJOB010000001.1, read as the reverse complement.
CTGACCTTGTCGGGGCACACGAAGACGCACTTGTAGCCCTTCTGCTGGGCCACCATCGCCAGCCCGACACCGGTGTTGCCGGAGGTCGGCTCGACGATCGTGCCGCCGGGCTGGAGCTCGCCGGACGCCTCCGCCGCCTCGATCATCCGGGTGGCGATGCGGTCCTTCACGGACCCGCCGGGGTTGAGGTACTCCACCTTGGCGAGGACCAGCGGGCCGCCTCGTGCACTCGGCGCCCCCCTCGAGGTCGAGGGTCCGGCCGAGCCGGACGAGCGGAGTGTTGCCGATGAGGTCGAGGAGCGAGTTCACGTACTGCACCGGGCCAATCTACGACCTACCGCCCGTAACATGCACTGCGTCGTCCCTCGCCCTTTCCCGAACCGCCGGATCTGCGTAGCTCGGGACCGTGGGGGCAACCGGAGCAGCACGAAAGCTGGCATCAGCCGCGGCCCTGGGCGGCGGCGGACTCTCCGTGCTCGGCGCAGGGCTCTACGGCGTCCTGGTGCTCGAGGCGAAGATCGCGCGCAAGATCATCGGCAACGCGACCGAGGCCGCGCTCGACTCGACCGGCTGGTACGGCCGCGGGCGGCCCGGCCCGGCGATCCGGATCGCGCTGCTCGGCGACTCCAGCGCCGCCGGCTACGGCGTCGAGCGCGTCGAGGACACCACCGGCGCCCACCTCGCCACCGGCGTCGCCGCCCAGGCCGACCGCCGCGTCCACCTGCGCTCCTTCGCCGTGGTCGGCGCGCATGTCCAGCGCCCTCGCCGGACCAGGCCGAGGCCGCGATCGGCACCCACCCCGACCTCGCCGTCATCCTGATCGGGGCCAACGACGTCACCCACACCGTCCTGCCGTCCGCATCGGTGCGCCACCTCGCCGAGGGCGTACGACGCCTGCGCGAGGCCGGCATCGCCGTGGTCGTCGGCACGTGTCCCGACCTCGGCACGATCCGGCCGATCCCGCCGCCGCTGAAGCAGGTGGCGCGGGAGTGGTCACGCCGTCTCGCGGCGGCGCAGACGATCACCGTCGTCGAGAACGGCGGCCGCTCGGTGTCGCTGGGCGACATCCTCGGCCCGGAGTTCGACGCCGCACCGGCCGCTGCTGTTCGGACCCGACCGGTTCCACCCGTCGGCCGACGGCTACCGCCAGCTGGCGTCGGTGCTGATCCCGTCGTGCCTGGCCGCCCTCGACCTGCTCCCCGAGGACGAGGCCCTGCCCGAGCCGCTGCGGCGCGAGGGGATCCTCCCGGTCGCGGCCGCCGCGGTGCGCGCAGCGCGTACGCCCGGCACCGAGGTCGACGGCACCGAGGTCGGCGGCAACCAGCGCGGCCTCCGCGGCCGCTGGGTCGAGCTGCGCCACCGCCGCCGTCGTCCCACGACCGACGCCGAGTCGCCGGGCGAGCACGAGGAGCACGACCTCGAGGATCCGCCACCCCCGATCACCCGAGCGGTGGCCGAGCGCACATTCCGAGGGCCGGAATCTCGGTGGACCACCGCTCAGGCAGCGGCGGAGCAGAAATGACGCCGGCCCGCCCGAGGCGTGCTCGGGCGGGCCGGCGGAGCTTGCGCAGCGGTGATCAGCGGGTGATCAGTCGCCGCGGAGGATCGCGAGGATGCGCAGCAGGTTGGTGTAGATCCACACCAGGCTGACGGTCAGGCCGAAGGCCGCGCGCCACGACTCGCGCTCCGGGAGACCGGCGGCGACGCCGTTCTCGACGAAGTCGAAGTCGAGGATCAGCATGAACACACCGAGCACCAGGCCGGCGAGGGCGAACACGAAGCCCACGGCGCCGTTGCCGTAGAGGCCGGTGCTTGATGCCGAAGAGGCTCAGCACCAGCGACAGCAGGCCGAGGCCCACCATGCCGAACATGCCGGCGACGACGCCGCGTGCGGAACTTGTCGCCGACCTTGATGTTGAGGAACTTGTAGGCGGCCAGCGTGCCGGCGAACGCGGCGAAGGTGCCGAGCACGGCGCTGGATGACGATGCCGGGGTACTGCGCCTCGAACACCTTGCTGATCGCACCGAGGGCCACACCCTCGGCGAGCGGCGAACAGCCATGCACCAGCGCGGGGCTGATCACTCGCTTGAACGAGTTGACCAGCGACAGCAGGAACGCGCCACCGGCGCCGAGCATCGCCAGCAGCGCCGATCTGGCCGAGGTCGGCGTTCTCGGTGACGTCACCGATCCACCACCACGTGGCGAACGCGCGCGGCGAAGACCAGCGCGATCGAGATCGCGGTCTTCTGGACGACCGAGTCGACCGTCATCCGGCCCTGGTCGACCTGGCCGGGCGTGCCGGTGCTCGGTCTCGCCGTAGCCGGGGTAGTCCTGGCCACCGCCGGCGTAGGTCTGGTTGCCGTAGGCGTTCGACGAGGCGCGGTTGAACTCCTCGGAACGTGCTGAACACGGGATTGTTGCTTCTCATGGTCTCTCCTTGGAGGCCGCCCCCGGAGCTTCCGGAGGTGCGACGCCGTCGCGGTGACGGCGCCTGTCGTCACTCCACTCTAGCCGGGGTGACACCTGTTCAAACGCGCACGCAGGGGGCGCTGTTCCCGTCACAGCAACTTCTCAGGAACCCGGAGCACCGTCTCGCAGCCCGTCAGGTCCTCCCCGCGGCACCGGTCGTCGCCGCGGCCGCCGACGACGCGGTCGCGTCCGGGGCCGCCGAGCAGCACGTCGTCGACGTACGACCCGATGAGCACGTCGTCGCCGCCTCGCCCCTTCGCGGTGTACGCCGCATCCGCCGCCGACGCGGTCGTCGCCCGGGGTGCCGAGGTAGGTCCAGCGGCCGCGGTTGTGCGGCATCCGCACCCGCTCCACCTCGACCACGCGCGGCGCGCACCGGCGGGCGGTGGGCCAGACGGACGACGAACCGCTCGCTGGCGTGGTCCATCACCCCTCGGGTGCGCCGTCCCGGTGTTGAGGACGGCGAGCGACACGTCGTCGCGGCCCGCGCCGCCGGTGAGGCCGTGGCGTCCGGCGCTGAGGTAGACCTCGAGCACGTCGCGCCCCGTCCCGCCGTCGAGCGTGGTCGGGCCCACCCTCCTTGCGGATGTGGTCCGGGCCGTCGCCGCCCAGCAGGACGTCAGCGCCGCCGGTGGAGTCGAGGTAGTCGTCGCCGGCGCCGCCGTCGAAGTAGTCGTCGGCGTTCTCGCCGGGCGCGGGGGCGTACTCGTCCCAGGCGTTCATCACCAGGTCGTCGCCCCCGCGGGCCTCGATCCGGTCGCCGCCGCCGTTGCCGACGAGCTGGTCGGGGCCCTCGGTGCCGAGCAGGTGGTCGGCGTGGTTGGAGCCGATCAGCTCGATGACGGCACCGGACCGGGCGTGGGTTGGGCGACCACGACGGTGTCGCTGCCCTCGCCTGGTCGCGACGCCGCTGACCAGGTCGACGGTGACGCCGGTGGCTGACGCGGAGTAGTCGATGGTGTCGGGGCTGTTGTAGCCGTCGCCGCGCAGCACCGTGTTGACGCCGACGTCGACGAGGTCGTCGCCGGGGCCGGGCACGAGCGTGTCGCCGCCCGGCTCGGGCTCGCTCTCGAACAGGGGCACCAGGCCGTTGTCGCCGCCGTAGAGCCGGTCGTTGCCGTCCCCGCCGGTGAGCCGGTCGGCGCCCGCGTCACCGCAGACGAGGTCGTTGCCGGCCCCGCCGTCGATGACGTCGTTGCCCTCGAGCGCGGCGATCACGTCGTCGCCGGGCGTGCCGGTCAGCTCGTCGTCGCCGGTGGTGCCGACGATCGTGGCCGGCACACCCGCGCAGGTCGCGGCCGCCGCCGTCACGGGCGCCGGTGCCGACACGAGCACACCGCGCCACGAGGCAGGCGACGCCCGGCCAGTCGTCGTACGTCCATGTCGTCCCCCTCGTGCGTGCGGCACCCCGAACATAACCCGTTGCCGCGACGCTCGGCCGGGCTGCCTACGGTGGCCGGGCCGGCGAACGCCGCGCGACGTCCCACGAGGAGGCCCCGAGATGCGAGCAACGCACGCACCCGTCCGCATCCACCTCCTCGAAGGGACCTCGCGTGCACCGCGCACATCCACCTCCGGACCGGCCGGTCGCTCAACCTGGGCATCCTCGCCCACGTCGACGCCGGTAAGACCACCCTCACCGAACGGCTGCTCCACCTGGCCGGGGTGATCGACGAGCCCGGCTCCGTCGACGCCGGCACCACCCGGACCGACAGCCTCGCGCTCGAGCGCCGTCGCGGCATCACCATCAAGTCCGCCGTCGTGGCGTTCCCCCTCGACGACCTCGTCGTCAACGTCATCGACACCCCCGGGCACCCCGACTTCATCGCCGAGGTCGAGCGCGTCCTCGGTGTGCTCGACGGCTGCGTCCTCGTGCTGTCCGCGGTCGAGGGCGTGCAGCCGCAGACCCGGATCCTGATGCGCGCGCTGCAGCGGCTCGGCGTGCCGACGCTGCTGTTCGTCAACAAGATCGACCGGGTCGGCGCCGACGTCGACGCGGTGCTCGACGCCATCCGGTCCAGGCTCACGCCGGCGATCCTGCCGATGGGCGTCGCGGCCGGGCTCGGGCCGCGGACCGCCGCCTTCACGGCGTACGCCGACGACGACCGCGCCTTCCGCGAACGGGAGACGGTCGCGCTGGCCGAGCACGACGACGCGCTGCTCGCGGCGTACGTCGACGGCGAGGACCGTACGCCGGACCAGCTGATGTCGCTGGTCGCCGAGCAGACCCGGTCGGGCGACCTGCACCCGGTCTTCGCCGGGTCGGCCGCCACCGGTGCCGGCGTCGCCGAGCTGGTCGCCGGGATCGGGCGCCTGCTCCCCCGTCCCGAGCCCGCCGCCGGGGACGGCCACGCTGCCGCCTCGGGACGGGTGTTCAAGGTCGACCGGGGCGCGGCCGGCGAGAAGGTCGCCTACGTGCGGATGTTCGCAGGCGCGCTGCAGGCACGGCAGCGCCTCGAGCTCACCGGCGGCCGCACCGGGAAGGTCTCAGCGATCGAGGTCTTCCGCGACGGCCAGTGGGGCCGCGCCGCCGAGGCGCGATCCGGCCAGGTCGCGCGGCTGTTCGGGCTCGGCGCGGTCCGGGTCGGCGACGGCTTCGGCGCGTCGGCGCGGGCGGAGGCGCACCACTTCCCGCCGCCGACGCTGGAGGCCTCCGTCGAGGCGTGCGACCCGGCGCAGCGACCGGCGCTGCGGGTGGCGCTGGCCCAGCTCGCGGACCAGGACCCGCTGATCGCGGCCCGCACCGACGAGGACGGCCGACCGACCGTGTCGCTCTACGGTCGCGTGCAGCAGGAGGTGATCGCCTCGACGCTGGCCGAGGAGCACGGCATCGAGGTCGAGTTCAGCGAGGCGAGCGTGCTGCACGTCGAGCGGCTTGCGCCGGGTCGGTCAGGCGGTCGAGCGGTTCAACACCCCGAGCAACCCCTACGGCGCGACGCTCGGCTTCCGGCTGGCACCCGGCGACCCGGGGACCGGGGTCGTCCTCGACCTCGCCGTCCCGCTGCGCGACCTGCCGCTCTTCCTCTTCAAGTCCGTCGAGCACTTCACCTCGGTGATGGAGCGGCACGTCGCGCGAACCTTGTCGCGCGGGCCGTCGGGCTGGGAGGTCACGGACTGCCGGGTGACCCTCACCGAGGTCGGCTACACCTCGTGGGACGGGCCGCCGTCCCAGCGCGGAGAGCTCCCGACTGCCCTCGACTACCGCAAGCTCACGCCGATCGTCGTACGCCAGGCGGTGGCGGCAGCCGGCACCCAGGTGTGCGAGCCGGTGCTGCGCGTCGACCTCGAGGTGCCGACCCGCGACGCCCCGCAGCTGTTGAAGCTGCTCGGCCGCTGGGGCACCGAGGTCACCGGGCAGACCGCGACGGGCGACCTCACCCGGATCGACGCCCGGCTGGTGGCGGCCCGGCTGCACCGCCTGCAGCACCAGCTGCCGGACCTGACCGGCGGTGAGGGCGTGCTGGAGTCCCGGTTCGACGGCTACCAGCCGGTGCGGGGGCGGGGGCCGGTGCGACGCCGGTGACGACCCGCCCTGGACGGCTACACTGTGCTCACCGCGTGGCTCGCCTTCGGGTCCACGGCTGGTCTGCAGCGTCTCGTGATGAGCGCCTCTCTGTGTGCCTCGCTTCCAGTGCACCGTGAGAGAGCCCCGATGTCCGCTCCCACCGACTACGCCCTGTCCATCGCCGAGGCGGCCCGCACGCTCTACCGACCCCGCAGCCTCGACGACACCCTGCAGACGATCGTCGAGGTCGCGTGCAACTCCGTGCCGGGCTTCGACCACGTCGGCATCGCGACCATGGAGTCGAAGGGTGAGGTCGAGACCCGGGCGTTCACCGGGGACGTCGTCCTCCCGCTCGACAGGGTGCAGTACACCCAGCGCCAGGGCCCCTGCTCGGAGGTGCTGCAGGGCACCGCGGCGGTGTCGGTGTCGAGCCTGCAGGACGAGCCGAGGTGGCCCGACTACGTGCCGCAGGCCCGTGGCCTGGGCGTCCGGTCCCAGCTGGCGGTGAAGCTGTACCTCGACGAGGACACCCTGGGCGGGATCAACTTCTACTCCACGATCTCGGACGAGGTGAGCGCCGACGCCCAGTCGCTCGCCGGGCTCTTCGCCACCCACGCCGCGATCGCCCTCGGGCACGCGCAGGAACGCGAGACCCTCACCACGGGCATGCAGAGCCGGCGGATCATCGGCCAGGCGCTCGGTCTGCTGATGGAGCGCTACGAGATGAGTGACGACCGTGCGTTCGCCTTCCTCGTCCGGGCCTCCTCGCACCGCAACATCAAGCTCCGCGCCGTGGCGCAGGAGCTCGTGGAGGAGGCGAACCTCCGCTAGCGCCGGGCCGTCGTGCCCCGGCTGGGGTTCGAACCCAGACTGTGCGGTTTTTAAGACCGCTTCCTCTACCGGTTGGGATACCGGGGCGTGTCCCTCAGTCTGTCAGCGCGCGCGCCCGCTCGAAGACGGCGTCGGTCATCTCGCGGGTCAGCCGGCCGGTGTAGGTGTTGTGCGGCGACGGGTGGTAGCAGCCGATGAGGGTGACGTCGCCGAGCACGACCTCGACGCCGTGGCCGAACTTCGGGCGCGTCGCCGGGGACGCTGCCCCGGCCGCCACCAGCGAGCGGACGGCACCGTCCCAGCCGAAGGCTCCGAGCGCGACGACGGCGCGCACCGTCGGGAGGAGGGTGAGCTCGGCGGCGATCCACGGCGCGCAGGCGTCGCGCTCCGTCGCGGTCGGCTTGTTCTCCGGCGGCGCGCAGCGCACGGTCGCGACCATCCGGGCGTCGAGCAGCCGCTGGCCGTCGCCGGCGTGCTCGCTCGTCGGCTGGCCCGCCCAGCCGGTGCGGTGCAGGCTGGCGAAGAGCCAGTCGGCGCTCGGGTCGCCGGTGAAGATCCGCCCGGTCCGGTTGCCGCCGTTGGCCGCCGGCGCGAGCCCGACGATGAGCAGCGACGGCTCGGGGTCGCCCCAGCCGTTGATCGGCCGGCCCCAGTAGGGCTGGTCGGCGAACGACGCCCGCTTCTCGACCGCCACGTCCTCGCGCCAGGCGACCAGCCGCGGGCACGCCGAGCAGACGCTCACCCGGGCGTCGAGCTCGGCGAGGGTGTCGGCGGTCGCGAGACGGCGTACGTCGTCGGGGTCGCGCGCGACGGGCGTGTCCGGGGCGGCCGGGTCGTCCGGCCAGCCGGTGCCGGGTGCGACCGGGCTGGTGAACGCCCCGCCGACCACCGGGTGCGGCAGGAGGGTCATGACGCTGGCCCCATCAGATGGCCGCGGCGATGCCGTGGAGGATGTCGGCCTCCGAGACGAGGTGGTCCGGCACGGGCACGCGGGCCAGGATCCCGCTCCAGATCAGGGCTCCCGCGCCGATGACGTCCGCGCGGCCGGGGTGCATGTAGGGCAGGGCGCGCCGCTCGTCGACCGTCATCGCGACGAGGCCGTTCGACGAAGGCGGCGGTGTCGGCGTTGGGCAGCTCGGCCCGGTCGAAGGCGTCACGGTCGTAGCTGCCGAGGTCGAGGACGCCGCAGGCGAGGGTCTTGATGGTGCCGGAGGTGCCGACCACCGTCCGCACCCGGTCGAGCGGGATGCCGGACCCGTCGAGGTGCTGGTCGATGTCGGCGACGCACGCGGCGACCTCGGCGGCCGTCGGCGGGTCGCTGTGGAGGTGGCGCTCGTGGAGGCGCACGGATCCGATGTCCAGGGAGATCGAGTGGGAGATCGAGTGGGAGATCGATGCCGGCCGGTCGCCGCCTCGCCGAGCACGAGCTCGGTCGAGCCGCCGCCGATGTCGACGACGAGGACCGGCTCGGGCGGCATCGGCGACTGGGCCGCGATGGCGCCGGCGAAGACGAGCGCGGCCTCCTCGTCGCCGGACAGCACCTCGGGCTCGACGCCCAGGCGACGGCGTACGCCCTCGGCGAAGACCGCGGCGTTGCTCGCGTCGCGGGTCGCGGAGGTGGCGCAGAAGCGGGTACGGGCGGGGTCGACGCCGTGGTCGCGGATCGTCGCGCCGAGCTCGTCGATCGCGGCGAACGTCCGCTCCAGCGCCTCGTCGGCGAGCCGCCCGGTCTGGTCGACCCCCTGGCCGAGCCGGACGACCCGCGAGTCGCGGAGCACGACGTCGAGCGTGCCGTCGCCGCGGCGGCTGCCGATCAGCACCTTGATGGAGTTGGTGCCGCAGTCGATGGCCGCGACGAGGTGGGTCATGCGGGGTCCCCACGGAGTTGTTCGGGGAGCGAAGCGGAGGAGAAGAACTCCGTGGGGTGCTCATGCCGTCATTCTGCCGAGCGGTCGACGGTCACGCAGGGCCCGGAGTCCCACCACTCGCCGAGGGCGTCGAGGACCTCGTCGCCGAGCGGGTTCACGCCACGGCCCATCGCGAGCGACTGGGCGGCGAGGACGTGGAGGCACTTCACGCGGTCGGGCATCCCGCCGGCGGAGATGCCCTCGATCTCGGGGACGTCGAGCCCGGCCCGCTCCCCCACCTCGGCGCGGAAGGCGAGGTAGCGCTCGTGGGCGGCGCGGTAGGCCGCGGCGAGCTCCTCGTCGGTGCCGAGCCGCGCCTCCATCTCCTTCATCACGTGCGAGCCCTCGAGCGTGCCGATGCGCGAGGCCGCGCGCGGGCAGGTGAGGTAGAAGGTCGTCGGGAACGGCGAGCCGTCGGGCAGCCGCGGCTCGGTCGTGACCACGTCGGGGTTGCCGCAGGGGCAGCGGTGGCCGATGGAGTCGATGCCGCGCGGCCTGCGCTCGAGCTGGGCGCGGATCGCCTCGACGTCCGCGGGGTCGATGGCGTCGCTCACTGCTTGCGTCCCGTCGACGAGGTCGACCGGCTCCTCCCCCGGCGGCGGCGGGTTGCCGGCGAGCTCCATCGACTCCCACGCGGCGGTCCACCACGCCTTCGGCACGGTCTTGATCACGTCGGACGGGTCGTTGAGGGAGGCCTGCGCCTCGAGCGGCTTGCCGTCGACGCCGATGACCTCGAAGCCGGACTCACCGGGCATCAGGTAGCCGAAGCGGGCGCGCGCCTGCGCCTTGACGTAGGCCGGGTCGTCCCAGCGCTGCTTCTCGCGCTCGAGGTCGTCGATGCTGGCCTCGCGCTCCGCGATCTGCGACTTGAGGTCGCCGATGTGCGCGCGCTGCTGGAGGTAGGCGCGCAGCGACGACGCGTAGGACACCGTCAGCACGGCGAGCACCAGGACCAGCACGGCCGCGCGCCCGGTGAAGCGCGGGCGGCGGGCGCTGCGCTGCGCGACCGGCTGCACGGCCCGGGTGCTGCCCGTGTCCGCGGCCGTCGCCACCGGCGTACGCGTCGCGGTCGTGCGCGGCCGGGTGGCGCGGTCGCCGGGGCGCGTGGTGCTGCCCTGCCTCGGTCCGCGTTGTCCGGTGCCGCTGGGCCCACCGCGTGACGTACGACGCTGGGAAGGCATGCGGGACAGTCTGCCCCGTTCAGCCGCCGAATCGCGGGAAGGCACCCCGACCGGCATAGCGAGCCGCGTCACCGAGCTCGTCCTCGATGCGGAGCAGCTGGTTGTACTTCGCGACGCGGTCGGAGCGGGCCGGCGCGCCGGTCTTGATCTGGCCGCAGTTGGTGGCGACGGCGAGGTCGGCGATCGTGGTGTCCTCGGTCTCGCCGGAGCGGTGGCTCATCATGTTGCGGAAGCCGGCGCGGTGGGCGAGCTCGACCGCGTCGAGGGTCTCGGTGAGCGAGCCGATCTGGTTGACCTTGACGAGCATCGCGTTGGCCTGGCCGCCGTCGATGCCGCGCTGGAGGCGCTCGACGTTGGTGACGAAGAGGTCGTCGCCGACGATCTGGATCTTGTCGCCGAGGGTGTCGGTCATGGCCTTCCAGCCGGCCCAGTCCTCCTCGTCGAGCGGGTCCTCGATCGAGACGATCGGGTAGGACGCGACGAGGTCGGCGTAGTAGTCGACCATCTGGTCGGTCGTCTGCTTCTTGCCCTCGAAGATGTACTTCTTCTTGTCGTGGAACTCGCTGGCCGCGACGTCCATCGCGAGCGCGATGTCCTTGCCGAGCGCGAAGCCGGCGGCCTTGACGGCCTCGGCGATCAGGTCGAGCGCGGCGCGGTTGCTGTCGAGGTTGGGAGCGAAGCCGCCCTCGTCGCCGAGGCCGGTCGAGAGGCCCTTCTTCTTCAGCACCGACTTGAGCGCGTGGTAGACCTCGGCGCCCTGCTGGAGCGCCTCGCGGAAGGTCGCGGCGCCGATCGGCGCGATCATGAACTCCTGCACGTCGACGTTGGAGTCGGCGTGCGAGCCGCCGTTGACGATGTTCATCATCGGCACGGGCAGCAGGTGGGCGTTGGGGCCGCCGACGTAGCGGAACAGCGGCAGGCCCGACGACTCGGCGGCGGCCTTCGCGGTGGCGAGCGAGACGCCGAGGATCGCGTTGGCGCCGAGCTTGGCCTTGTTGGCGGTGCCGTCGAGGTCGAGCATCGCCTGGTCGACGAGGCGCTGGTCGTCGGCGTCGAGCCCGATGACCGCGCCGGAGATCTTGTCGACCACGCCGGCGACGGCCTTCTGCACGCCCTTGCCGAGGTAGCGCTTGCCCCCGTCGCGCAGCTCGACCGCCTCGAAGGCGCCGGTGGACGCGCCGCTGGGCACGGCCGCGCGACCGAACGCGCCGTCCTCGAGGAGGACCTCCACCTCGACGGTGGGGTTGCCGCGCGAGTCGAGGATCTCGCGGGCGCCGACTGCGGCGATGATCGACATGAAGTGCTCCTGTGGGGACGCGTTCGTGGGACGGCCGCCAGCCTAGCCACGTCGCGGCCCTACGTCGCCGGGGTGTCCGCGAGGGGGTGGTCGGCCGCGCCCGCTGTCCCTAGGGTGCACGGATCGGCGAAGGGGGACCCATGCAGGCTCGGTACGTCGCACGGCTCGGTGCCGCGCTCCTGCTGCTCGGGCCGGCGGCCGTCGTCGCCGGCCCCACCTCGGCCGTGCGGGACGACGGCTGGTCGCGACCCCGGGTGGTCGACCCGCGCGAGGGCACGACGTCCCACCCGCCGTCGTACGCCACCAACGGCAGGGGCCGGACGGTGCTCGCCTGGGTCGCGCAGACCGTGCTGCAGCCGGCCGCGCTGCCGGGGGACGACCCGGTCGTCCGCGCGGACATCCGGGTGCGGCGCATCGCGGGCGACGGGCGGCTGGGACCGATCCGCACGGTGTACTCCTCCCTCGACGACGTGTCGACCGTCAAGGTGGCGGTGGACGCCACCGGCGACCTGGTCGTGGGCTGGACCGAGTACCGCGTGGAGACCGCCGGCTACCGCCCGTGGGTGCGGAGGGTGCCCCGACGGGGTCCCCTGCCCCCGCCCAGCTGGTGTGGGGTGAGGGCTCCGAGACCCACCTCAACAGTGTCGCCATGACCCCCGACGGCACCGCGGTCGTCGCGTGGCTGCAGCCGCGGCTCGACGCCACCGGCGCCACGGCTCCCCCGCAGATGCTGCTGCGCCGGGTGCTCGACGACGGGTCGCTGTCCGGCGTCACCGACGTCGGCATGACGGGCCTCACCGCCGACGTCGTCGCCGGCGAGAAGGCGTTCTGGGTGTCCGGGGTCGCCGAGCCGCTCGACGGGTCAGGCACGGAGGGCGCCATCAGTGTCGTGCGGATCGACCGCCGCGGTCGGGTCGAGGACCGCCGCATCCTCGACGCGGTGCAGCCCGGCCTCGAGAGCTACTCCCCCACGCTGACCCTCGACGGCCGACAGGACGCGCGCGTCCTCTGGATCCGCTACGACAGCGTCAACGGAGGCAACGAGCTCGTCGCCCGGGTGTGGCGGGCGAACGGCTCCGCGAGCCGCGAGACGGTGGTCCGAGCCGGGCCCTACGGCTACACCTCGATCGCCACCGACACGCAGGGAGACTCCTACGTCACCTGGATCTCGATCGACGGGATCGACTACGAGGGCTTCGGACGCGCGTGGGACCGTCGGGGCCGCCTCGGTCCGGTGCAGGACTTCGGGGACGTGGCCTGGGACGACAACTACGTGACGTGGATCCACGGCCCGTACTCGTGGGTCGACGACGCAGGGTCGCGGGATCGTCGCGTGGGGCCACCGGCCGGTCGACACCGGGACGGCCGGCGAGCCCGAGGGCCCCATCGTCACGCGCGTACGCCGGATCCGACCCGACGGCCGGACGACGCGCCTCCCCACGGTCGACCTCGGTCCGCCGATCGGCGGGTTCGTCACGCCCGAGGGCCTCGCCATGCTCGGCTTCCAGCCGCCCGACGCACCGCGCCCGCCTCGTCGTACGCCGCTGAGGGAGGCCGCCGTGCCCACCGCCGCCGACCACTTCACCGCCTTCGTCGACCGCGCACGCGCCACGGGTGCCGACCCCGCGACGGACCCGGACGCGACACGGCTGCGGGCCGCGATGGCCGGTGAGTCGCCGGCGAGGTTCCGCGACCGGCTCCTGCTCGAGCGCGCGGCGTGGCTGACACGGGAGACCGACCTCCGGCTCCAGGACATCGCTGCCGACTGCGGCTTCCGGGGGTACGACGTCTTCGTCCGGGCGTTCCGTCGCGAGCTCGGCGCCTCGCCGTCCCAGTGGCGTGCCGAGCCGACGACGTGGGAGATCGACGCTCCGGGCGAGGCGCACTTCCACCCGCCCGACGGGATCTGGCTGCCGGCCCGCGCCTCGTACGACGAGCGCCCCTCGGTCACGGCAGCCTACGTCCGCGCGTTCTCGCCGGGCTCCGACGCGGTGTCGCTCGGCGAGCCCTGACAGACGGGGCTACGCGTCCGATCCGCCTTCTCGGCCGCCTTGGCCGCGTTGTAGAGCGCCATCACCTCGTCGACCGTGGTCGCGACGGCGTCGCCGAAGACGTGCGGGTTGCGGCGCTCCATCTTGGCGCGCACACCGCGGGCGACGTCGTCGAGGGTGAACTCACCGGCCTCCTCGGCGATCACGGCGTGGATCACCACCTGGAGCAGCAGGTCGCCGAGCTCGTCGCACAGCGCGGCCGGGTCGCCCGACTCGATCGCCTCGACGACCTCCTCGGCCTCCTCGCGCACGTAGGGGATCAGCGAGGTGTGGGTCTGCTCGCGCTTCCACGCGCACTCACGCTGCAGCACCCGCATCTGGTCGGCGAACGCCTCCAGCTGCGAGCCCTCCCCGATCTCTGGACGCGGCCGACATCGGCGCGGTCAGCCGCAGCGGTGCGTCGACGGCAGGGTCTCGGCGAACTCGGGGTCCGGCGTGTCCGCCAGGCCTGCCTTCGCGGTCTCGCCGACGGCCACGGAGGTGTTGGTGTCCACCGGCTTCAGGATGCCGTCGACGTTGGTCAGGCCGTAGCGCGGGTCGATGTCGACGCCGTTGGCGTCGGGCCACTGGTTGAAGACGTCGAGCCCGGCCTGGGTGACCTGGTCGGTGGTCGGGTCGGCGATGCCCTGGTCGTCGAGGACGATCGTGCCGATCTGGTCGACGATGTCCTGCGCGTAGGCGGGCGTCGAGGTGAGCGTGACGTAGTCGTCGCGCACCTCCTCGGGCATCGTCCCGGCGGTGCCCTGCCGCTGCGAGACGTCGTTCTGGTAGCGTCGAGCCGGCCGTCATGCCGTAGTCGTCGGCGAGCTGGTCGGCCTGCGAGCGCAGCGTGAGCAGCTGGACGACGTACTGGCGCACGAAGCTCATCGGCACCGGCGACTCGAACTGGTCGCCGACCGACGTGCAGTAGTGCGACGGTCGCCGCGTCGATGTCCCGGACGGTGATCGCCTCGTCGCCGACCTTCGCCGCGACGCCCGGGGACGGCACTGCCGCACCCGGTGAGCAGCAGCCCGGCGACACCCACGTCAGCAGTCGTCGCGGCCGTCATCAGGCGGGTCTTGCTCACGAGTCGCTCCTCGAGGTTTCTGCGGGGGTCGGTGCGGGCGGTGCTGGCGGCGCGATGATCTCGTCGATCACGCCGCGGGCCCATTCAAGCAGGGCCACGCCGGCCACCGGACGCACGGGGAACCCGCGGGCCTGGGGGCGCGGCACGAGGATCGTACGCACCGGCGCCTTGACGACGCTGCGCGGATGCAGCCGCTGGAGGCGTACGACGCGGGAGTCGGGGAGGTCGACCGGCGCGAACCGGACGTACTTGCCGGACAGCGTCGACCTCCTTCACGCCGACCTGGCGGCACCGGGCACGGAAGCAGCGCGACGAAGAGCAGCGACTGCACGACCTCGGGCGGTTCGCCGTAGCGGTCGACCAGCTCGGCGCGCACCTCGTCGACGTCGGCGTCGGTGCGCACCTCGGCGAGGCGCTTGTAGATCTCGAGGCGCAGCCGCTCGCTGGGGATGTAGTCGTGCGGCAGGTGGGCGTCGACGGGCAGCTCGATGCGGACCTCGGCGAGCTCCTCCTCGTCGCCGCCCTTGAACTCGGCGACCGCCTCGCCGACCAGGCGGACGTAGAGGTCGAAGCCGACGTCGGCGATGTGGCCGGACTGCTCGCCGCCGAGCAGGTTGCCCGCGCCGCGGATCTCGAGGTCCTTCATCGCGATCGCCATGCCGCCGCCGAGGTCGGAGTGCTGGGCCAGCGTGGCGAGGCGCTCGTGCGCGGTCTCGGTGAGCGGCTTCTCGGCCGGGTAGAGGAAGTAGGCGTAGGCGCGCTCGCGCGAGCGGCCGACGCGACCGCGCAGCTGGTGCAGCTGGGAGAGGCCGAGGGTGTCGGAGCGCTCGATGATCATCGTGTTGGCGTTGGAGACGTCGAGGCCGCTCTCGACGATGGTCGTGCAGACCAGCACGTCGAAGCGCTTCTCCCAGAAGTCGAGCATGACCTGCTCGAGGGCGTGCTCGCCCATCTGGCCGTGGGCGGTGGCGACGCGCGCCTCGGGCACCAGCTCGCGGATCCGCGCGGCGGCCTTCTCGATCGACTGCACCCGGTTGTGGATGTAGAAGACCTGGCCCTCGCGCAGCAGCTCGCGGCGTACGGCGGCGACGACCTGGCGGTCCTCGTAGGCGCCGACGTAGGTCAGGACCGGGTGCCGCTCCTCGGGCGGGGTGGTGATCGTCGACATCTCGCGGATGCCGGTGACCGCCATCTCCAGGGTGCGCGGGATCGGCGTCGCGCTCATCGACAGCACGTCGACGGAGGTGCGCATCCGCTTCATCTGCTCCTTGTGCTCGACGCCGAAGCGCTGCTCCTCGTCGACGATGATCAGGCCGAGGTCCTTGACCTTGATGTCGGGGTTGAGCAGGCGGTGGGTGCCGACCACGATGTCGACCGAGCCGTCGGCCGAGGCCGGCGATGACCTCCTTGGCCTCCTTGTCGGTCTGGAAGCGCGAGAGCCCCTTGATGACGACCGGGAAGCCGGTCATCCGCTCGGAGAACGTCGACAGGTGCTGGGTGACGAGCAGCGTCGTCGGCACGAGCACGGCGACCTGCTTGCCGTCCTGCACGGCCTTGAACGCCGCCCGCACCGCGATCTCGGTCTTGCCGTAGCCGACGTCGCCGCACACCAGCCGGTCCATCGGCACGACCTGGCGCATGTCGGCCTTGACCTCGTCGACGGTGGTGAGCTGGTCGACGGTCTCGGTGAACGGGAAGGCGTCCTCGAGCTCGCGCTGCCACGGGGTGTCGGGGCCGTAGGCGAAGCCCTTGGTCGCCTGCCGGGCGGCGTAGAGCTTGATCAGCTCGGCCGCGATCTCGCGGACCGCGCGGCGCGCCTTGTTCTTGCGCTTGGTCCAGTCGCCGCCGCCGAGCCGGTCGAGGCTGGGGTTCTCGCCGCCGACGTAGCGGGTGACCTGGTCGAGGGTGTCGGCCGGGACGTAGAGCATGTCGTTGGGCCCGCCGCGCTTGCTGGCGCCGTACTCCAGGACGAGGTACTCGCGGACCGCGCCGCCGATCTCGCGCTGCCTCATCTCCACGAAGCGGCCCACGCCGTGCTGCTCGTGCACGACGTAGTCGCCGGCCTTGAGCTCGAGCGGGTCGATCTGCTTCTTGCGGCGCGTCGGCATCCGGCGCATGTCGCGCGTCGAGGTCTTCTGGCCCGACAGGTCGTCGCCGGTGACGATCGCGACCTTGGCCTGGTCGTCGACGAGGCCGTGGACGACGTGGCCGCAGGTGACCGTCACGACGCCGGTGCCGGCGGTGCCGCCCTCCTCGACCAGCCTCGCCGCGATGTCGTGCTCGCCGAGCAGCTCGACGAAGCGCTGCGCGGGGCCGTGGCCGGCGTGCACGACGACGACGTCGAGGCCGCGGTCCACCCACTCGCGGATGTCGGTGACCGCCTGCTCGAGGTCGCCGCGGTAGGCCTCGGCCGGGTGCAGCGGCAGGGTGAGCGACTCGTCGTCGACCTCGTCGAGCCCGAACGGACTCACCGTCCACCACGCGTGCCCGAGACCGAGGGCGTGGAGGCGCACGTCGGCGATCTCGCGGTACGGACGCGGCGCCGAGGTCGATCGGCGCGGTGCCGCCGCCGGCGGCCGCGGCCCACGACGCACCGAGGAACTCCTCGCTCGTCGCGACCAGGTCGTGCGCGCGGCTGCGGGCGCGCTCGGGGTCGAGCACCAGCACGGTCGTGTCGGCGGGCATCAGGTCGACGAGCAGCTCCATCTCGTCGACGAGCACCGGCGCGAGCGACTCCATGCCCTCGACCGCGATGCCGGCGGCCATCTTGTCGGTGAGCTCGAGCAGCTGCGGGTGCGCCCGGCCGAGCTCGGCGGCGCGGCGGCGTACGTCCTCGGTGAGCAGCAGCTCGCGGCACGGCGGCGCCCACAGCCGCTGCACCGTCTCGAGCGTGCGCTGGTCGGCGACGGAGAAGGCGCGGATCTCCTCGACGTCGTCGCCCCAGAACTCCACGCGCAGCGGGTGCTCCTCGGTCGGCGGGAAGACGTCGACGATGCCGCCGCGCACCGCGAACTCGCCGCGCCGCTCGACCATGTCGACGCGGGTGTACGCCGCGTCGGCGAGGCCGCGGACGACGTCCTCCAGCGCCTGGGCGTCGCCCGGCGCCAGCTCGACCGGCTCGATGTCGGCGAGCCCCGGGACCTGCGGCTGGAGCAGGCTGCGGATCGGCGCGACGACCACCTTGAGCGGGCCGTTGGCCGCGTCGGTGCCGGGGTGGCGCAGCCGGCGCAGCACCGCGAGGCGGCGGCCGACGGTGTCGCTGCGGGGGCTGAGCCGCTCGTGCGGCAGCGTCTCCCAGCTCGGGTAGTAGGCGACGGTGTCGGGGTCGACGAGGTCGGCGAGCTCCTCGACCAGGTCCTCGGCCTCCCGCGAGGTCGCGGTGACCGCGAGGACCGTGCGCCCGCGCTCGACGAGGCCGTGCACCACGAACGGCCGGACGCGCCCCGGGCCGGTCAGGTCGAGGGCGTTGCGCACCGCGGCGTCGGCCAGCGCGCCGGCGAGCGTGGGCGCGGAGACGACGCGCTCGGCGACGGCGAGGAGCGGCGTGGACGACACCGGGGTTCCCTTCTCGGAGCATGCAGAAGGACCCCGTCGTGAAGAGATGGGGGAGGTTGGAAGTCTACGGGGGTGGGGGTTTGTCCCACGCGTCACGGGGTAGCACCATTACGACGGCCGGCGCCCGACGTCGGTCTGCCCAGACTTCATCTCGAGAGGAACAACGGGGAACATGCGCATCACTCGACTCGTGGCCGGCACGGTCACCGCAGGACTGCTCGGCCTCACGCCGATCGCGATCGCCGCGCCCAGCCAGGCCACCGACACGGTCGCCACGACCACGGTCGCCGCGCCAAGCGAGACCAAGGTCGTCTACGGCG